>CAWAGI010000003.1:0-325959 GCA_963781615.1 uncultured Actinomycetes bacterium
GGCAGGACGTCAACGAGCTGCTCGAGGCCGGTATCTCCGTTGTCACCACCCTGAACATGCAGCACCTCGAGTCGGTCAACGACGTCGTCGAGCGGATCACCGGCGTCAAGCAGCACGAGACCATTCCGGACGCCGTCGTCCGGGCCGCGGAGCAGGTCGAGCTGGTCGACATGACGCCGGAGGCGCTCCGCCGCCGCATGGCCCACGGCAACATCTACCCGTCGGAGCGGATCGACGCCTCGCTCGCCAACTACTTCCGTCCCGGCAACCTCGCCGCCCTCCGGGAGCTCGCCCTGTTGTGGGTGGCCGACAAGGTCGACGAGTCGCTGCAGGACTACATGGACGACCACGGGATCCGGGGTCCCTGGGAGACGCGCGAGCGCACCGTCGTGGCGATCACCGGCGCACCCGGCGGGGAAGCGCTCATCCGGCGGGCCGCGCGGATGGCGATGCGCGCTCACGCCGAGCTCTTCGGCGTGCACGTCCGCTCCAACGACGGGCTCACCGGCCCGCCCAAGCAGCTCCTCGACGAGCACCGGGCGCTGCTGACGGAGCTGGGAGGCACCTACCACGAGATCGTCGGCGACGACATCGGCAAGGCCTTGATCGAGTTTGCGCGCGCCGAAAACGCCACGCAGTTGGTACTCGGAGCCAGCCGCCGGTCGCGCTGGGTCGAGCTCACCCGCGGCTCGGTGATCAACCGTGTGATCCGCGCGTCCGGCTCCATCGACGTGCACGTGATCTCGAGTGAGGAACCGGAGCGGGAAGCCCCGTTTCGCCGGCCTCGGGGTCGCCGAACCCTCCCGGTGCGACGTCAGGTCGCGGGGGCGGTGGTAGGGGCGCTCCTCCTCCCCTTGCTGACCGTCGTCATGGCGAACATGCGGGACGGCATCGACCTGCCGGCCACGCTGCTGCTCTACCTGCTCGCCGTCGTCACGATCTCCGCGATCGGAGGTGTGTGGCCGGCGCTGGGCGCCAGCGTCGCGGCATTCCTTCTCGCCAACTTCTATTTCATCGCGCCCCTCCACGAGTTCACGATCCACGAGGGGAAGGATCTGATCGCGCTCGTCGTGTTCCTGCTGGTCGCCGGGGTTGTCAGCGGCTTCGTGCAATTCGCGGCACGACGTTCGACCGAAGCGTCCCGGGCGCGTGCCGAAGCCGAGACGCTGGCACGCCTCGGTGGTCAACTGATGGTGGAAGAGGACCCGCTGCCGCTCCTCATCACCACGCTTCGCACGGCGTTCGGCCTCAGAGCGATCGCCGTCTTGCAGCACAGTGGCGAGGGCTGGGTCGTCGAGACGTCCACGGGGGCACCCGTTCCCCAGACCCCCGAAGAGGGGGACCTCAGCATCCCCATCGATCCTGAGATGGAGTTGGTCGTGGTCGGGCCGGGGCTCGCGGCCGAGGACCTCGCGCTCCTCCAGGCGTTCACGGGCCAGCTCGCCCTCGCCCTCGAGCGCCGCCAGCTGCGCGCCGAGGCGGCGGTGGCAGCGGGGCTGGCGGAGGCGAACGACCTGCGGGCTGCCCTCCTGGCGGCTGTGTCGCACGATCTGCGGACGCCGTTGTCGTCGATCAAGGCCGCCGCCACCAGCCTTCTTCAGCAGGACGTCGATTGGACGCCCCAGGCGACGCACGAGCTGCTCGCCACGATCGACGAGGAGAGCGATCGGCTCAACACGCTCGTCGGCAACCTGCTCGACATGAGCCGCCTCCAGAGTGGCGCCCTCCAGCTGGCGATGCGCGACGTCGGTCTCGAGGAAGTCGTGCCGGCGGCCATCAAGGGACTCGGCGAACGCGCACAGGCGGTCGAAGTGAGCGTCGAGGAGACGATGCCGCGCGTCCACGCCGATGCTGCGCTCCTGGAGCGTGTCGTCGCCAACCTCGTCGGCAACGCGCTTTCTTGGTCCCCGCCCGATCACCCGGTCCGGATCGATGCGTGCGCAGTCGGCGAGCGGGTCGACCTGCGCGTCGTGGACCGCGGCCCGGGCATTCCGCCCGAACAACGCGACCGCGTGTTCCAGCCGTTTCAACGGCTCGGCGACCAGTCGAACGACGGCGGCACCGGTCTCGGCCTCGCGGTGGCGCGCGGCTTCGTCGACGCCATGGGTGGTGAGATCACCGTCGAGGACACGCCGGGCGGTGGCCTCACCGTGGTCGTCAGCCTCGAAGCCTCGGCATGAGCCGGGTGCTCGTCGTCGACGACGAGCCGCAGATCCGGCGAGCCCTGTCGATCAACCTGCGCGCCCGCGGATACGACGTCGAAGTCGCCGAAGACGGTGAGCGCGCCCTCGAGGTCGCGGCGCGCAAGCACCCCGATGTGGTCGTGCTCGACCTCGGCTTGCCCGGGATCGACGGGGTAGAGGTCATTCGAGGTCTGCGGGGCTGGACCCAGGTGCCGATCGTCGTGCTGTCCGTGCGAGACGCCGAGGGCGACAAGGTCGCGGCGCTCGACGCCGGCGCCGACGACTACGTCACGAAACCGTTCGGCATGGACGAGCTCCTCGCCCGGCTACGCGCCGCGGTTCGCCGAACCGCGCCCGCCGAAGAAGAAGCGCTCGTCGAGACCGACGACTTCACAATCGACCTCGCCGCCAAGAAGGTGCGGCGCGACGGCGAAGAGGTACGCCTCACGCCCACGGAGTGGCACCTCGTCGAGGTGCTCGTCCGCAACCGAGGGCGACTCGCCGCCCAGACCCAACTCCTCCAGGAGGTCTGGGGCCCTCAGTACCACGACGAGACGAACTATCTACGGGTGTTCATGGCCCAGGTGCGCCGCAAGCTCGAGCCGGATCCCGCCCATCCGCGCTACTTCATCACCGAACCGGGCATGGGGTACCGGTTCGAAGGGTGAGCGCAGCCGCCTCGATCTCATGAATGGGTCGGGGTCTCGCGGCCGTTCTGCTTCGGCGCGTCGAGCTCGGCTGCCAAGACGGCGCCGAGCTGGTCGGAGATCGCGATCGCGACGACGCGTTCCTCGATCGACACGCCGACGTCGGGATCGGGCTCGAGAACCAGGCGTCCCAGCTGACGCCCTCGCCCGAGCACGGGGATCTCCACTCCCTCGGCAGGGAGCGCGAACTCACCGCGCAGGATCCGCCGGTGGGCGACGTCGATCACACCGTTCCGCTCCATTTTCGGCAGCGGGATGCCGAAAGGCGGTTGCTCGAACTCGCAGGACCGCAATGCAAGCAACTGCGACAACTCCGTACGCACGGACTCGAGCATGTCGTGCGTCGACGCGCCCGCCGCAGCCTGCTCTGCAACGCGGTGCAAACGCGTGATCTCGTCTTGCCCGCGCCGGGATTGCCGGTATCCACGATGCGCCCACACCACGATCTCTCCCACGATCAGGCCCACCACCAGGAGCAGGATCGTGGCGATGATGTCGTCCGTCTTGTCGATCGTGAGTGAGCCGTATGGGCGGGTGAGGAAGAAATCGAATGAGATGCCGGAGACGATGGCGGCCGTGACACCGGCCCACCGGCCACCGAGGGCGGCGGCCAGCACCACCACGATGACGAAGATGAGGGCGGAGTTGGCGCTCGCCATGTGGTCTCGGACGGAGACGAGGGCGCAGCCAACGATGATCGGGCCGATGGCGGCGACGCCGAGGCCGGCGACGACCATGCGGTCGTCGGTGGTGTCGGGTGACCGTTCGCTCCGCATCCCTCCTTGATACTCCCCCGGGAGCTACGGCGGACAGCCTTGACACCGTTCTGACCTGCGCCGTGCCGACCCTGACGCCCGCCTGACGGACAGGGGGCGCCCCGGCGACCGCGAGTCAGTCGTCGCTGACGGCCCGGTGGAGCTCGGCGGCCTCGGCCTCGGCCTCGGCGGGCGACACGGTCGCGGCGGCGGTCCGCTTCCGGCGCCGCTCCCGCAGCATTTCGATGAGCGGGGGCAGGATCGACAGCACGATGATGACGGCGATGATCGGCAGCAGGTACTTGTCGATGTCCTCGCCGATCGCCTCGCCGAGTATGTAGCCGGCCACGGTCACCCCGACGGCCCAGACGAACCCGCCGACGACGTTGTAGGTCGTGAACGTGCGGCGACTCATCTCGCCCACGCCGGCGAGCACCGGTGCGAACGTCCGCACGATCGGCACGAAGCGCGCGAGGAGAATGGTCTTCGGCCCGTGCTTGTCGAAGAACTCCTTCGTGCGGTCGACGTACTTCTGTTTGAAGATCCGGGAGTCGGGACGGCGGAAGAGCGCGGGGCCGGCGCGGCGACCGATCGTGTAGCCGACCTGATCGCCGATCACCGCGGCGAGGAAGCAACCGATCGCGATCACCGCGATGTTGAGATTGCCTTTCGACGCCAGGATGCCGGCCGTGAACAGCAAGGAGTCGCCGGGTAGGAAGAACCCGATCAGCAGGCCGGTCTCGGCGAAGATGATGAGGAAGAGCCCGACCGTCGCCCACGGGCCGAACGACTCCAGGAGATCCCTGGGATCGAGGCTCAGTGCCGCCAACCGCATGGTTCGACACGATAGACAAGGTGGGACCCGGAGCGTGATCCGGGCAAGCAACGCAGGGAATGTTTGACACGGGTACCCCGTTCGTGGCACCACGGTAGAGCCGACTTCCCCCGGTTGGCCTGCCCGCCACCACTACAACGAGGATTTCGCACGTGCCCAAGCCGCTCGTGATCGTCGAATCTCCGGCGAAGGCCCGCACGATCGCGGGTTACCTCGGCGCGGACTACGTCGTGCAGTCGAGCGTCGGGCACATCCGTGATCTGCCGAGCAACGCGAGCGAGGTCCCGAAGAAGTACAAGGGCACGGACGCCGGTCGCCTCGGTATCGATGTCGAGAACAACTTCAAGCCGATCTACGTCGTCCCGAAGAAGAAGAAAGACGTCGTCAAGGAGCTCAAGGACGCGCTCGAGGACGCCAGCGAGCTGTACCTCGCCACTGACGAGGACCGCGAGGGCGAGGCGATCTCCTGGCACGTGCTCGAAGTGCTCGGCCCCGACGTGCCGGTGCGGCGCATGGTCTTCCACGAGATCACGCGGAACGCCATCGAGGAGGCGATCCAGAACTGGCGCGAGCTCGACATGAAGCTGGTCGACGCCCAGGAGAGCCGTCGGGTGCTCGACCGGCTGGTCGGCTACGAGATGTCGCCCGTCCTGTGGAAGAAGATGATGCCGCGGCTGTCGGCGGGCCGGGTCCAGAGCGTGGCGACCCGCCTCGTCGTCGAGCGGGAGCGGGCCCGCATGGCGTTCCGGGCCGCCGAGTACTGGGACCTCGAAGGCGAGTTCGCGCCGGCCGGCGACGATGGAGCCAAGTTCCCGGCCACGCTGATCGAGCTCGACGGGAGCAAGGTGGCGGGCGGTCGGGACTTCGACCCTGCCACCGGCCGGGTCGCCGCCGGGGCCCGCGGGGGCGACCCCGTCGTCCATCTCCACCAGGACGAGGCCGAAGCGCTCGTCGAGCGGCTCCGGGACGTCGGGTACCAGGTCGCGTCGGTCGAGTCGAAGGCGTTCACCGAGCGCCCGAAGGCGCCGTTCACGACGTCGACGCTCCAGCAGGAAGCCGGGCGCAAGCTCCGGTTCTCGGCCGGGCGCACGATGCGCGTCGCGCAAGGCCTCTACGAGCGCGGCTACGTCACGTACGTGCGCACGGACTCGACGAACCTGTCCGATCAGGCGATCACCGGCGCGCGCGACCAGATCCGCAGCTTGTACGGCGACGAGTACCTCCCCGACGCGCCGCGCGCCTACAGGGGCAAGGTGAAGAACGCGCAGGAGGCGCACGAGGCGATCCGCCCTGCCGGCGAGCGGATGCGCAGCCCCGACGAGGTGAAGGGCGAGCTCGGCACGGACGAACGTCGCCTCTACCAGCTCGTCTGGATGCGCACCCTGGCATGCCAGATGACCGACGCGCGTGCACGGCGCGTGTCGATCCGCCTGGGCGCGACGTCGACAACGGGGGAAGCCGCCGTGTTCGCCGCCTCCGGGAAGACGTACGAGTTCCTCGGGTTCCGGCGCGCGTACGTCGAGAGCGCGGACGATCCCGCCGCCGAGCGCGAGGACGCGGAGTCGCCGATGCCGCCTCTCGCCGAGGGCGACGCCGTGCGCTGCGAGACGCTCGCCGCCGCCGGGCACAACACCCAGCCTCCCGCTCGTTACACCGAGGCGAGCCTCGTGAAGGAGCTCGAGGAGCGAGGCATCGGCCGGCCGTCGACGTACGCGTCGGTGATCCAGACGATCACGCACGAACGCGGGTACGTCTGGAAGAAGGGCACGGCACTCGTGCCGTCGTGGACCGCGTTCGCGAAGCTCCAGTTGTTGGAGCGCCACTTCCCGCACCTGGTCGACTACGACTTCACCGCCACGATGGAAGAGGAGCTCGACCTCATCGCCAACGGCGAGAGCCAACCTGAGCAGTGGCTGCGGGAGTTCTACTTCGGGAACGGTCAACGTGGGCTCAAGGATCTGGTCGGGGACGAGCACCTCGCAGAGATCGACCCGCGTGAGGTCAACACGGTCGAGATCGGCAAGGACGACGAAGGCCGCACGATCAACGTGCGGGTCGGCAAGTTCGGCCCGTACCTGGAGCGTGAAGACGAGCGTGCGTCGCTTGCCGATGACATCCCGCCCGACGAGCTCACCGTCGATCTCGCCGTGGAGCTGCTCGCCCGCGCCGCCGAGGGCCCGCAGAAGCTGGGCACGGACCCCGAGACGGGCCTCGAGGTGATCGCCCGCGACGGCCGCTACGGGCCGTACGTCCAGCTCGGCGAGCTGATCGACGGCGAGGAGAAGCCGAAGACGGCGTCGCTGTTGTCGTCGATGAGCCTCGACACGATCACGTTCGAGGACGCGCTCAAGCTGTTGCGCCTGCCCCGGGAGGTCGGCTCCGACGCCGACGGCCACAAGATCACGGCCCACAACGGTCGCTACGGCCCGTACCTGAAGAAGGGGAAGGAGAGCCGCAGCCTCGAGACCGAGGACGAGATCTTCACCGTCACGGTGGAGCGGGCGGAGGCGCTGTTCGCCCAGCCCAAGCAGCACCGCCGCCGGACGAAGCCGCCCATCGCCGAGCTCGGCGAGCATCCCGACACCGGCGCTCCCGTCCGGGTGCTGGACGGGCGCTACGGCCCCTACGTCACCGACGGATCGCTGAACGCGACGATCCCACGCGGCACCGACCCGAAGTCCGTGAACCTCGAGGAGGCGGTCGAGCTCCTGCGGGAGCGGGAGGCCCGCGGCCCCGCCACGCGGACCCGGAAGTCGACGAAGAAGAAGTCGACCAAGAAGAAGTCGACCAAGAAGAAGACCACGGGCGCGAAGAAGAAGGCGGGCGGGACGCGCAAGCGAGCCCGCGGTGACGGCACACGGGCCAAGAAGCCGCCGGCCACCGCGGCCGAGGTCGTCGCCACCATGGAGGCGCCCGCCGTCGGGGCCGACGACGGGAACGGCCACAAGGACGCCCCCGTCGCGCCGGACCGGGCGTAAGCCGGGCCTGTCGGGGTCGGCGACGACGCACGTAACCTGACCCGCGCGATGGCGGAGAAGCCGGCACCGTTCATCCCTTCGTCGCCGGAGGAGACCGGCCTTCCGCCGGCGTTCTGGCGCGTCTTCGGCACGCGCTCGTTCTTCAAGCTGTGGATCGCTCAGGTGGTGTCGAGCCTGGGCGACTGGATCGGGATCATCGCGATCCTCGCGATCGCGGCCCGCGTGTCGGGCGGGTCGGGCGCCGCCGTCAGCCTCGTCATGGTCGCCCGGGTCGTCCCCGGGTTCTTCCTCGCGACGGTGGGTGGCGTCATCGTCGATCGCTTCGACCGCCGCCGCGTGATGGTCGCGTGCGACTTCGGCCGGGCCGGCCTCCTCGCGTTGCTCCCGTTCGTCGACAGCCTGGTCGGGCTCGTCCTCGTGTCGTTCGCGCTCGAGATCCTGTCGTTGTTGTGGGGTCCGGCGAAGGACGCGTCGATTCCCAACCTCGTCGACAACAAGCAGTTGACGTCGGCGAACTCGCTCGGTCTGTTCGCTGCGTTCGGGACGTTCCCGTTGGCCTCCCTTGCCTTTGCGCTGCTGTCGTACACCGCGGTGTGGCTGAGCGGCTTCAGCGCGTTCGCCTCGCTCAACGTCGACCGGGAGTTCCTCGCGCTCTGGGCCGACGGGCTCACGTTCCTCGTGTCGGCGTTGATCATCTTCCGCTTGCCGATACCGCGCACGACGCACCGGGAGGGTGAGCGCGTCGACTGGACCGCGACCCTCCGCGACATCTCCGAGGGCATCGGATTCATCCGTCACGACCGCCTCGTCCGCGCCGTGATCATCGGCATCGGTGTCGGGATCATCGGAGGTGGCGCGATGATCCCACTTGGACCCGTCTTCGCCGATCAGGTGTTGGGAGGCGGGAGCGCGGCGTTCGGTCTGCTCATGACCGCGCTCGGGTTCGGCGCGGCCATCGGCGTCGTCTCTCTGCTCGCCGTGCAACGAAGGCTGTCGCGCGAGACGGTGTTCCAGTTCGCGGTCATGGCCACAGGCGTCGCTCTCATCGCGACGGCCGCAACATCGACGACGCTGTTGGCCGTCCTGCTGACAGCCGTCGTCGGTGCCTTCGCCGGGACTTCGTACGTGACGGGCTTCACCGTCCTCCAGGAGCACGTCACCGACGAGCTGCGCGGTCGCACCTTCGCGGCGCTCTACACGGTGGTCCGGCTGTGCCTGCTGATATCTCTGACGATCTCGCCGCTGTGGGCCGATTTCTGGGACCGGGTATCGGACGCGTTGTTCACCGACTCGGCCATCGAGATCGGCGGCGCGACCTACGCCATGCCCGGTGTGCGCATCGCGTTGTGGGGCGGCGGGCTCATCACCTTCTTCGCCGGCTTCGTGTCGTGGCGGGCCGTGCAGCGAGCGCGCCGGCGCCACCGCGAGGCGGTCGCGTCGGGCGTCACGCCCGAGACGGGCGCGTAGATGGCAGGGTTCATCGTGGTCGAGGGAGGCGACGCCAGCGGCAAGAGCACACAGGCCCGGCTCTTGGCGGACCGTCTGCGAACGCCCGACCGCGACGTCGTTCCCACCTTCGAACCCGGCGCGACACCGGCGGGCGCGGCGATCCGCGCGCTCTTGCTTGACGGGGACGCGCGCATCGACCCGACCACCGAGGCGCTCCTCCTCGCCGCCGACCGGGCGCAAGAGGTCGCCGACGTCATCCGCCCCGCGCTGGCGCGGGACGCGATCGTCGTGAGCGACCGGTTCGTTCCGTCGTCGCTCGCATACCAGGGCGTCGGGCGCGGCCTCGGCGTCGAGAAGGTGGAGCGGCTGAACCGCTGGGCCACAGGTGGGCTGGAGCCCGACCTCGTCGTGGTGCTCGACGTCGACGAGGACGTCGTGACCTCACGCCGCGCGACGCCCGGTGACCGGCTCGAGCGCGCAGGCGCCGGGTTCCACGCCGCCGTTCGCGCCGCCTACCGCACGCTGGCCGCGGATCGGGGCTGGGTCGTGATCGACGGCGAACCCGACGTCGATGCGGTGGCCGAGCGCGTCTGGGACGTCGTCCGGGACCGCCTCCGCCTCTAGCGCGTCCCCGACACCGCGGCAGCGGGCCACGACCCGTCGCTGCGAGCGCCGACGCCGGGACCGCGGGGACGCGACTGCGAACGACGAAGACGAGCCCGGCGGCGATTGTGACCAGGAGCACGACGCCCGCACCGCCGACCACGGGGTCGATGCCGGTCACGTTCGCCACCGCCCCGCAGATGAGCGCCCCGATCGGGGTCGCGGCGGCGGTGACGAACATGTACAGCGACAGGACATGGGCGCGATGGGAGTCCGGCGAGCCGACGTGCACGCTGGTCAACAGCAGCGTCCTGCCGATCGAGACGGCCAGACCGAACGCGATCAGCAGAAGGAAGGCGACGTAGAGCTCGGCGTCGAACGCGATCCCCACCAGCAGCAGCCCTGCGACGACGTACGAGATGCCGACGACGATCCGCGTGTCGTGCCTGGCATTGAGCCTTTCGACGAGGAGCACCTGCCCCACCGATCCAAAAGCGATGCACGCCACGAGGATGCCGAGGCGGTCGGCGGCATCGCGGTTCAGGGAATCCGTGACGGCCGGCATCATGTTCACGAGCGGAAGCGCAAGCGACTCGGCGAGCAAGGCGGTGAGGATCGCCCAGCGCAGGAGCGGCAGCACGCGGTAGAAGCGCGCGGCTTCGCGTAGTCGGGGTCGATGCGCAGGTTCGGAGCGTTTCACGCGCGCCGCCACTACCGCGGCGGTGGCTACCAACGGCATGTAGCACACCGCGACGATGAGGAAGACGGGCGGAATGCCGATCGTGGCGAGGAGAAGGCCCGCGAGCGCGGGGCCGGCGACGCGCGCGACGCTCAAAGCGGCGGCGTCGAGCGAGACGACGCGCTCGAAGGTGCTCACCCGGGACGAGCCCGTTGATGAGCATCTGCGAACCCACGAAGATCATCGCCGAAGCGATCCCATTCGTGGCGCCGAAGATGGTCAGCCACGAGACGTCGGCGCCGGCCGTCTGGGTCACGCTGGCGAGCGCCAGCGCACCCGTGATCTGTGAGATGAGGGCGCTGACGAGCATCACGCGCAGGCCGACGCGCTGGAGAACGTGGCCGGCGATCAGGCTGGCGAGCGCGAAGGCGAGCGCGAACGCCGAGTAGACGATCGCGACGACGAGAGCCGACTCGGTCTGGTCGTAGGCGACGAAGCCCATGGCCAGGCCGACCATCGTCGACCCGACCCGGGCGAGCAGCGCCGCCGACAGCATGGGCGCCAGCCCGGAACTTCCCGGAACGGGCTCGCTCGCTGGTTGGCCGGCTGTACCACCTGCCAGCCCCCTGCCTCGGTCGGAACAGCCTGACAAGGTGTACGGCACGATAGGGCCGGGGGCTGGAGCAGGACGGGGCCGTAGATTGACGGCCGTGTGGGAACGAGTGGTCGGTCAGGAACGTGCCGTCGGGCTGTTGCAACGCGCCGCCGAGCGCCCCGTGCACGCCTATCTCCTCGTCGGCCCGAGAGGCTCGGGGCTCGAGGAGGCCGCCCGTTGTTTCGCAGCCGAGGTCATCTCGCCCGACGACGACGAGCGTGTGCAGGACCTCGTGGTGCGCGGCATGCATCCGGACGTCGTCGAGTTCGAGCCCGAGGGCAACCAGATCCTCGTCGCCCAGGCCGAGGCCATCATCCTGGAGGCGCACCGGGCGCCGATCGAGGCCGAGCACAAGGTCGTCGCCGTGTTCGAGGCCGATCGGCTCAACGAGCAGGCGTCCAACAAGCTGCTCAAGACGATCGAGGAACCGCCGGCCCGGAGCACGATCGTCCTCGTCACCTCGTCGCCCGACGAGCTCCTCGAGACCGTGCGCTCGCGGTGCCAACGCATCGACCTCGCGCCGCTCGCCGAGGCCGCGCTGCGCGACGCTCTCCTCCACGAGCACGCCGATCCCGAGTCGGCCGAGCTCGCGGCTCGGCTTGCCGGCGGACGGCTCGACCGCGGCCGGGCGATGCTCGGTGTGCTCGGCGACGTGCGCGGCGCGTTCGTGACCGTGGCGGCGGAGCTCGACGGGACGGGCGGGTCGGCCATGCGGGGCGTCGACCGGGTGACCAACGCGCTGCAAGAGGCCGTCGTCAGCCTCGACGGGCAACACGCGATCGAAGTCGACGCGCTGAGCGCCGAGCTCGAGCGCGCCGGCTATCCGGAGCGATCACGAACCGCGCTGCTCAAGCGGCAGGCCGAGCGGCACCGGCGCCAACACCGGCGCGCCCGGACCGACCTGCTCCTCGAAGGCATCACCGCGCTCGAATCCGTCTACCGGGACGTGCTCGCCGGCCCGGGCGCCCCGCGTCTGAACACGGATCAGCCGGTGCTGGAGCTCACACCTCGAGCGTGCATGGAAGCGATCGACGCCTGCCGGCAGGCACGCGAAGCGTTCGAGTTCAATCCGAACGAGTCACTCCTGCTCGAGCGCCTCCTGCTGCACCTGCCGGCGGCGAAGGCTACGTAAGCCCGAGCCTGCGGGCGCACCCCCACGCTCCCATCCCCACGCTCGATCGGATTCGCTCGGCCACGACGATCTGCTGCTCGCGCGTCGCCTGCCCGGCATTGGGCGCGAACTCGCGGCCGCCGAACGAGTCCCAGGCCGAGTTCGAGAACCCGACGCCGCCCGAGAACGACGGGCCGCTCATGCTCCAGTCGCCCTGCGTCTCGCAGGCGGCGATGTCGTCCCACATCGAATCCCGCTGCGCCTTCTCGTTCGCGGCGTGTTCGAACGCGGCGTGCTCGAACACGGCGCGGGCGAACTGCTCCGCCTCGACGTGTTCCTGCACGCCCTCGCTGGCGGCGACGAGCGAGGGGTCGACGGCGGGGGCGGAGCGATGGGCCGGACGCGCGTGCCGCCCATCACCACCGGCGCCGGCGACGCCGAGCGGGACGACGATGCCAACCGTGACGGCGGCCGCCGCGGCGCCCGCGGCGAGCGAGCGGGCGTAGAGGCGGCGCTTCTGCAGTCGTCGCGAGCGGCGAGTCGAGTCGGGCATCATTCCCTTCTCGTCGAGGCGCGGCACGGCTCCGCTCCGTGCGCAAGCTGGGAAGTATGGGTACCCAGCGGGCGCGGGCGCAAACGTCCGGATCTCGCGGCCCGCCCGGGGCCGCCCGCCGTACACTCCACGGCTGCGCCGGGATAGCTCAGCTGGCAGAGCAGCTCACTCGTAATGAGCAGGCCAGGGGTTCGAGTCCCCTTCCCGGCTCCAGATCGGAGCGCCGCTCACCCTGCGGGCGCGCCCTCACGGGAGGATCCCGCCGCCGCCGATGATGCACGTCCCGAGGAGCCCGATGGTGCAGGACGGGGGAGGCGCAGTGGCCGGCGGCGGTGGGGGCGGCGCTGCCGTCGGCGGTGTCGTCACCGGCGCGGCGGCAGGCGCCGGTGCCGGTGCCGAGGCCTGCGACGCCGACGGGCCCGAGGAGCCGATTGCCCCCCACCGGCGCTCCCGACGGGTGCCGGTGCAGCAGCGAGCCCGCTCGTCGGTGACGCCAGCAGTGCTGCTCCGACACCGGGCGGCGTGCCTGTCACGGAGGCGACCGGTACCGCGTCGACGACCGGGGTGGTTCCCGACGGCGAATCCGCCGAACCGCTCTGCGCGCCGTCCGCAGCGTGGAACTCGTGGCCACCGTCGCGAGGGACGTCGCTCGGGCGGAGCCCGTAGGCGGCGACGACCAGCGTCACCACCGACGCCGCTGCGTAGCGACGCGCCTTTCCTCGTCGACTTGGTCCCATGGCGTCGCGCTCTTCTCTCGGCCTCGTCGACTTGGTCCCATGGCGTCGCGCTCGGCGGCTCGAGCCCGGCTCCGCCTCGAGCCTCGACGCAGCCGTGGGTTGCTCGAGCTCGTTCTCGTTCCAAAACGCCGTCTTCCGGTCCCAGAAGGATTCCTCCATCAGAGCTCCTGTTGCGGTCTCTCGTTCGACGACCTGTCGAACGACACACGCAGAACAGCCCTACGCCGCGTCCGCCTCGGCGATCGGGTTTTGCTCCGAAGCTCCGGGGCCGGCACGACGAGCGCGCTGATCGCAGCCCACGGAGCGGAACCACATCATTTTAGGACGGATGTCGTACTTGTCCAGTCCTGGCGTTGTGGGAAGTTCGAAATTACCCGTCGGTACCTGCACGAGGTCTTCCCCGACGGGGCGCAACGCGCGTATTCTCCGGTCACTTCCCCGCCGGCTTCGGGCCGGCGTGCTTCGCGTCACGGCGCCCCTTGCGCGCGTCGAGCCGCTCTTCCCCGACGGAGGGCTTCTTCTCGAGCCCACGACGAGGGAGAGCGACATGCGAATCAAGTCCTGGGTTCGTCGCGGCGCGGTCGCGGCGATCCTGGTCGGCGTCGTCGGCGGCTGCCGGTACGCGCGGCTTGGCCCGGGTGTCTGGGACCGCCTCGCGCAGTGCGAGAGCAGCGGGAACTGGGCGATCAACACCGGCAACGGATTCTTCGGAGGGCTTCAGTTCCTGCAGGCGACGTGGGAAGGCTTCGGTGGTGGCGCCTTCGCGCCCCGCGCCGATCTCGCCACGCGCGAGCAGCAGATCATCGTGGCCGAACGCGTCCTCGCCAAGCAGGGGTGGAACGCGTGGCCCGAGTGCTCGCGCAAGCTCGGGCTCCGGTAGATGCCGGCCGTCGTCGGCCCGGGGAGGAGTCATCCTCCCCGGGCGGGCGACCGGACTTCCGCGGGTGGGAGGCGGAGAATGGCTGCATGCCGCTCGGCCGGGCAGGGCGCAAGTGGTTCGTCGCCGCGGCGGTGGTGACGGCCTGCGTTGCGGTCGGGGCGGGCCTGGCGCAGCCGTGGGCGAGCGAGCCGGGTGCCGGTCGACCTCCGGGCGGCGCCTTCGAAACCGACGTCGTCGAGACGGACATCGCGCTCGACTACCACGTGGTCGGCGTCACCGAGTTCCGGGGTGAGCTCGTCGCACTCACGAGCGGGGGAGAGGTGGTGCGCTCGCCGAACGGCCGGGCATGGGAGAAGGTCACCGCCTCCGGCTTCACGCCCCGTCGACGAGCGCGCCAGGTAGATGGAGAAGCGTGCGCCGGCGACGCCGTGCGAGGTGTCGCGGCGTGGAACGGGCTCCTCGTCGCGGTCGGGCAGCGCGCCGTCCCGCCCGAGCCGGGTGACGAGTACTGCGACGCCCGCCTCAGAGTGTGGGTCTCGACGGACGCGACGACCTGGAACGCCGTCGAGCCTTCGGGGCTCGCGGAAACTGACGCCGTCGACACCGTCGTCGCCGACACGTCGGGGTTCCTCGCCTTCGGGTACACGCGACCCGCGCCGAGCGAAGGGGGCGACGAAGAAGACGAGGAGCAGGGACGCGGTCTCGTCGTGTGGCGCTCGCTCGACGGCACGACGTGGCAGGCAGTCCCCACCGACGGCCTGAGCCGGCCCACGGAGTACAAGTACCAGGCCGTCAACAGCGTTGCCGTGCGGGGCGACCGGATGCTGGCGGCCGCCGGCGTCGAGTGCGTGGGCTGCTTCGACGACGATGTGGTCGCGCTGTGGCGGTCCGACGGCGAGGGCGCGTGGCAGGAGCTCAAATTCTCCGGCCTCGACGCGCTCGATCAGGCCAACTCCGACATCATCCCTGCAGTCGCCGCCACGAAGGGCGGCTATCTCCTGTTCGCCAGCGTGGGCAGGGACCATGGCGACGACCGGACGCCGGCGCTGTGGTCCTCGGCAGACGGTCGACGTTGGAACGAGTCCGCGCTCACCGGGCCCTCCCCGAGCGACGGAGCGATGGACACGGCGACCGCCTGGTCGCGGGGTGTCGTCGCGCTCGACAGCACCCGACAGGGCCTGGTCGTCTGGCTCGTCGGAGCGCGCTAGAACCGTCGCCCCCTCCGGCGCGACGCTCCCGCTTCGGGGCGGATTTCGACGGCCGGCGGTACCCTGTTCGCCATGGCCGACCAGGCGGAGTTCGCCGAGCTCGCGATGCCGTACATGTCGGCGTTGTACTCCGCCGCGCTGCGCATGACCCGCAACCCCGCCGACGCCGAGGACCTCGTCCAGGAGACGTACCTGCGCGCGTACCGGGGCTTCGGCGGCTTCCGCGAGGGCACCAACCTCAAGGCGTGGCTCTACAAGATCCTCACGAACACGTTCATCAACACGTACCGGGCCAAGAAGCGTCGCCCGGACGAGGTCGACCTCGACGACACCGAGGACTTCTACCTCTACCGGCGGCTCGGCGGGCTCGAAGCCGCCAACGCCGACCGCACACCGGAAGCCGAGGTGCTCGACGCCATCCCCGACGCGGTCGTGAAGGAGGCGTTGGAGGCGCTCCCCGAGCAGTTCCGCATGGCCGTGCTGCTCGCGGATGTCGAGGGCTTCTCGTACAAGGAGATCGCGGAGATCATGGACGTCCCGATCGGCACCGTCATGAGCCGGCTGCATCGAGGAAGAAGGCAGCTCCAGAAGGCGTTGTGGGAATTTGCGGGGGAGCGAGGCCTCCACCCGGCTGCAGACCCAGCGGGGGGATAGCAGGAAGAGATGGACTGCGACGAAGCGATCCTTCGCATCTACCAGTACCTCGACGGCGAGCTGACGGTGTGGCGACGGCTCGCGATCTCCCGCCATCTGGACGAGTGTCCGCCGTGTGCGCAGGGCTTCGATTTCGAGATCGAGCTGCGCCAGGTCGTGGCGTCGAAGTGCCGCGACGAGGTGCCTCCTGAGCTGAAGCGCCGGATCGCGGACGCCATCGGTTACAGCTCCGTCACCATCGAGGAAGAACGCGGCGGGCCCGAGCGCATCTGATTCGAGGGGACCCCGACCGACCCGAGCAGCGCACGCCTCCCGCTCTACGATGACGGGGACAGCGCAGCGCCCCAGGAGCCGCCGCCCGTGAAGATCATCCGCATCGCCGCGCTCCCGCTCACGATGCTCGCCGTGATCGCCGTCACCGCCGCGCCGGCGGGCGCCGCTCCCGTGCTCGCCAACGATCGCTACAAGTGGTTCTACTGGATCGGGCCGCTGCTCATGGTCGGCGCCATCCTGTTCCTCATCGCCCTCGGCCTCGGGTACTACATCCGGGTGCTGCGACCGAAGTACCGCGGACGCCCGGTCAACAAGTGACCCAGACCGACACGGCCGCGCCGCCCGAGCCTGTCGACTGGGAGCTCGCCGAGCGCGTCGCCCGCCGGTTCGCGAGGCGTGAGCCGATTGCGACGTCCTACCTCGGCGGCTCG
Source organism: uncultured Actinomycetes bacterium (assembly GCA_963781615.1). Taxonomy (GTDB): domain Bacteria; phylum Actinomycetota; class Acidimicrobiia; order IMCC26256; family JACDBD01; genus JALZAA01. Next base: position 16,692 of record CAWAGI010000003.1, read on the forward strand.
CTGCATTCCGACTTCTCCGAGGTCACGACCCAGGCCGAGGAGCTGGTCGGAGACTTCACCGGCCTGCACGCGCCCGGGACGGCGTCGGCGTGCGTGCTCGACCGTCCGCAGTGGGTGCACGCCAACGTCGGGTCGATGCGCCGCATGCTCCACCCGCTCACGGCACGGGTCGGCGAGCGGATGGCGCGCAGCCCCGTCGCTCCCATCGGCCGGCGCGTCGCCGGCACCGAGATGGGCGTCCTCCTCGGGTTCATGGCTCAGCGCGTGCTCGGCCAGTACGACCTGCTCGTGCCCGACGATCCCGACGCCCCCAACGACATGGGCGCGGTCTATTACGTCGGCGCCAACATCCTCGCCCTCGAGAAGCGGTACGCCTTCCGCCCGCGCGACTTCCGGCTGTGGATCGCCATCCACGAGGTGACGCACCGCGCCCAGTTCACGGCCATCCCGTGGATGAAGCAGTACTTCCTGTCATTGGTGGAGCAGGCACTGTCGATCGTCGACCCGGACCCGGGGCGACTCGTGGGAGCGATGATGCGCGCCGCCGACGAGCTCCGCAAAGGACGCAACCCGCTCGACGACGGCGGCCTCGTCGCGCTGTTCGCCTCTCAGGAGCAACGCGGGGTGCTCGCCCAGGTGCAAGCGCTGATGTCGCTGCTCGAGGGTCACGGGAACAGCGTGATGAACGAGCTCGGGCGAGTGCACATCGCCGGCCAGGAGCGCATGGCGCGCGTGCTGCAGGCGCGCCGGCGCAGCCGGGGAGTCTCCGGCCTCCTCTACAAGCTGCTCGGGTTCGAATCGAAGCTTCGCCAGTACGAAGTGGGAGAGGCGTTCGTCGCCGCCGTCGAGCGTGCCGGCGGCCCGCGGGCGATCGATGCGGCATGGCGCGGTCCCGAGTGCCTCCCCACGATCGACGAGCTGGCGCGTCCCGACGGAGTGGCTCACCCGCGTCGCCTGACCATCTCCCACTAACGTTGTGGGTGATGGCCCTCGTACTGGTCGTCGACGACGAGCCCGATATTCGGGAGCTCGTCCGCATCAATCTCGAGCAGGCCGGACACCGCGTCGTCACCGCCGCTGACGGCGACGAAGCCCTCGCGAGCGTTCGCAAGGAACCGCCCGACGCGCTGTTCCTCGACGTGCGCATGCCCGGAACCGACGGCTGGGCGGTCCTCGAGGAGCTCAAGGCGGGGAGCCGGCGCGACCTGTCCGAGATCCCGGTGTTCATGGTGACCGCCGCCGACGAGCCCGAGGCGCGGCTCCGCGGTGGCATCCAGGGCGCGCTGCAGTACATCACGAAGCCGTTCGACCCTCGCGACCTCGTCGACGCGCTCGAGCGCACGCTGTCGCCGTCGGCTCCCACCGAACGCGAGCAGCGCCGAAAGGTGCAGGCGGGGTCGCTCGAGGCGCTGGCCCGTTTCGAGAAGACGGGTGTCCTGCCGGACGGCACGTCGGCCGAGCCGCGCGTGCGTATCACCCGTCTGGAGCACTCGCCGACGTCGCCCAGCCCCGCGCCGCGCATCCGCGCCGCCGCGCGAGCGCGTCGGTGAGCTGACCCCGAAGCAGCGAAAGCTCCTCGAGGCGCTCGCCACGCGTACGCCCGTCACGGCGGTGGCGCAGCAGCTCGGGATCAGTCGCAGCAACGTCTACGCGAGCCTGCGCCGCATCGGGCGCAAGCTCGGGCTCAAGGGCACGAACGAGCTGCTCGCACTGCTCCGCCAGGGCGTGCTCCTCGACGTCCGCGCCGGGCCACCCGGCCCGCCCACCGCATCCTGAGGCGCGCGCACGTGGCGGCGCCGGTCCGGCTCGAGGTGCCGCCCGACGTCACCGCCCCCGTGGTCGTCGGATGCTCGGGTGGTGCCGACTCCCTCGCCCTCCTCGCCCTCGCGGTCGACGGCGAGCTCGAGCCCATCGCCGTGCACGTCGACCACGGGCTGCGTCCGGGCAGCGAGGACGAGGCAGGCGTCGTCGCCGACGCCGCGGCCCGCCTGGGCGCGCGGTTCGACGGGCGACGGGTCACCATCGCGGCGGGGACGAACGTCGAGGCTCGTGCGCACGCGGCGCGGTACGAGGCGCTGGACGCCGCCCGCGTCGCGCACGGAGCGACCGCGGTGCTCGTGGCGCACACGGCCGACGACCAGGCCGAGACCGTGCTGCTCAACCTGCTGCGGGGGAGCGGCTCGGCCGGGCTGGCAGGCATGCCGGCACGTCGCGGGCACGTCGTTCGCCCGCTGCTCGGCGCCCGGCGGGCCGACGTGCGCGCCGAATGCACCCGCCGCCGGCTCGTGCCGTTCGAGGACCCCTCGAACGCCGATCTCGCCTTCCGGCGCAACTGGATCCGCCACGAGGTCATGCCCCTGCTCGAGCGGGGCGCGGGCCGCGACCTGACCCCGGTGCTCACCCGGCAGGCCGAGGTGCTGCGGGCAGAGTCTGATTTCCTCGACGCGCTCGCGCGCGCAGCCTGGCCGGGCGAGGCCGGTGCCCGTGGTCGCGACCTCGCCGCGCTCCCGGTCCCCCTGGCGCGACGGGCCGTCCGGTGCTGGCTCGGTCCGCCTCCGCCCGCGCTCGACGAGGTCGACGCCGTGCTCGCCGTCGCACACGGCGAGCGGCGGGCCGTCGACCTCGCGGGCGGCCGGCGCGTGCAGCGCAGCGGCGGCGTGTTGCACACGGGGAGCGCGCGCAGAGCCGGAGCTTGCGACGGCGCCGATGAGAGACTGACTAGCGTGACCGAGGAGCTGACGGGGCGAGGCAGGACAGGGGAGTCGGTGGAGGACGCGCATCTCGGTCGGGTGGTCGTCGGCGCCGAGGAGCTACAGCAGCGGGTCGCCGAGCTCGGCAAGGAGATCACGTCCGACTACGCCGGCCACCCCCCGCTCCTCGTCGGGGTCCTCAAGGGCGCGTTCGTGTTCATGAGCGACTTGTCCCGCTCCATCGACCTGCCCGTCGAGTTCGACTTCATGGCCGTGTCGTCCTACGGGTCGGCCACGCGCACGAGCGGCGTCGTCCGCATCGAGAAGGACCTCGAGATCGACCTGAGCGGCCGGCACGTGCTCATCGTCGAGGACATCGTCGACTCCGGTCTCACGCTCGCGTACCTGCGGAAGAACCTCGCCGCGCGCGGACCGGCGTCGCTCGAGGTGTGCGCGCTGCTCCTGAAGGAAGGGCTGCAGCGAAACGACCTCGACCTGCGCTACGTCGGGTTCCGCATCCCACCCGATTTCGTCGTCGGGTACGGGCTCGACGTCGACCAGCGGTACCGAAACCTGCCCGCGGTCTACGAGTACACGGGGTCGCTGTCGGGATAGACCCGTGCTGGCGATAGCCTGGCCCGCGTCCCCGCCGGGAGTGGCCGTGACCAAGCTTCGCCGCAGCTTCCTCATCTATCTCGCCCTGGGTGTCGTGCTCGCCTTCGTGGCGTGGCAGCTCATCGACACGAGCCCGTCGCGCACCGAGCTCTCGTTGGACCGATACACGACCCGCCTCGGCGAGGGAAAGGTCCGGTCGGCGACCTTGCTCGACAAGGACCACGAGGTGCACGGGAAGCTCGCCGACGGGACCGACTACGTCGTGAAGTTCCCCGAGGGCTACACCGAGCAGATCACCGGCGACATCGTCGGGGCCGACGTGAAGCTCGACGTCGACAGCCAGCAGGACAGCGCCTGGGTCGGGCTCCTCCTGGGCTGGCTTCCGTTCATCCTCCTCATCGGGATCGTCCTGTTCGTGCTCAGCCGCGTGCAGGGCGGTGGGCGTCTCATGGGGTTCGGGAAGTCACGGGCCAAGGCGCTGAGCAAGGACCAGCCCCAGACCACGTTCGGCGACGTCGCCGGCCTCGACGAAGCGGTCGAGGAGCTCCAGGAGATCAAGGAGTTCCTGGAGGCACCGGCGAAGTTCCAGGACATCGGGGCGAAGATCCCGAAGGGCGCGCTCCTCTTCGGGCCGCCGGGCACGGGCAAGACGCTCCTGGCCAAAGCGGTGGCGGGCGAGGCGGGCGTGCCGTTCTTCTCCATCAGCGGCTCCGACTTCGTCGAGATGTTCGTGGGCGTGGGCGCGTCCCGTGTTCGCGACCTGTTCGAGCAGGCGAAGTCGGCCGCGCCGGCGATCGTGTTCGTCGACGAGATCGATGCCGTCGGCCGTCACCGCGGCGCCGGGCTCGGCGGCGGCCACGACGAACGCGAGCAGACCCTGAACCAGCTGTTGGTGGAGATGGACGGGTTCGACCAGAAGCTCGGCGTCATCCTCATCGCGGCGACGAACCGTCCCGACATCCTCGACCCCGCGCTGCTGCGGCCCGGGCGCTTCGACCGCCAGATCGTCGTCGATCGTCCCGACCTCGTGGGCCGCAAGGCGATCCTGCGCGTGCACGCCCGGGGCAAGCCCCTCGCCGACGGCGTCGACCTCGATGTGATCGCGCGCCGCACACCCGGATTCACGGGTGCCGACCTCGCCAACCTCATGAACGAAGCCGCGCTGCTCGCGGCGCGCCGAGACTTGCGCCTCGTCGGCATGCCGCAGCTCGAGGAGGCGATCGATCGGGTGATGGCGGGGCCCGAGCGCCGCAGCCGGCTGATCTCCGACGCTGAGAAGCGTGTCATCGCCTACCACGAGGGCGGTCACGCGCTCGTCGCGCACGCGCTCCCGAAGACGGACCCCGTGCACAAGGTCTCGATCATCCCCCGCGGGCGCGCGCTCGGGTACACGTTGACGCTTCCGACGGAGGACAAGTTCCTCGTCGCGCGGAGCGAGCTGACCGACGAGCTGACCATGCTGCTGGGTGGACGCGCCGCGGAGGAGATGATCTTCGCCGACCCGACCACCGGCGCCGCCAACGACATCGAGCGGGCCACGACGGTCGCCCGGCAGATGGTCACCGAGTACGGGATGAGCGAAGCGCTCGGCCCGATGCGCTTCGGGCAGCCGCAGGGCGAGGTGTTCCTCGGCCGTGACCTCGCCCACACCCCCGACTACTCCGATGAGGTCGCGGCGAGCATCGACGCCGAGGTCCGGCGCCTGATCGAGTCGGCCCACGCCGCCGCGCGCGACATCCTCGAGACCAATCGGGCCGTTCTCGACCGTCTCGCGTCCGACCTGATCCACCACGAGACGCTGGAGACCGACCGCGTGCAACAGGTTTTCGTCGACGTGCGCCCGTGGGACGGCAGCCGGTCCGACGGGCCGGGCGCGCCGCGTCGGCCGCCGCCACCGATCACCACCCGCCGGCCCGACCGCCGAAGGCCCGGGAATGAGCGACGGAATCCACGCCGTCCCTTCCGAAGGGGAGCCCGCGGAGTTCGACAAGCCGCGCATCGAGCGCGCGGTGCGGGAGATGCTCGAAGCCATCGGCGAGGACCCGGACCGGGACGGCCTCCGCTATACGCCGCGGCGGATCGCCGACATGTACGAGGAGATCTTCGCCGGTCTGCGCGAAGACCCCCGCCGTCACCTCACCACGACCTTCGAGGCCGACCACGACGAGATGGTGATGGTCCGCGACATTCCTCTCTACTCCGTCTGTGAACATCATCTGGTGCCATTCGCGGGCCGTGCGCACGTCGCGTACATCCCGAACGCCGACGGCAGGATCACCGGGTTGTCGAAGCTGGCGCGACTCGTCGAGGGATTCGCCCGCCGGCCACAGGTGCAGGAGCGGTTGACGACACAGATCGCCGACGCGCTGGTCGACATCCTCACGCCGGACGTCTTCGTGGTCATCGAAGCCGAGCACCTGTGCATGTCGATGCGCGGGGTCAAGAAGCCCGGATCGCTGACGGTCACGTCCGCGGTGCGGGGTATGTTCAAGGACAACCCCGCCACCCGGGCCGAGGCCATGAGCTTCATCGGCCGGGAGGGCCTCCGAAACTGAGACGCCTCATGCGTGCGTTAGGTGCCATATAGGGCCGAGCGCACGTCGATAGCCGCCGGTACGCTTCGCGGAGGCGGCGGCTTTGCCGACCGTCCGCAAAGCCGGAGCTTGCGACGGCGACTGGAGATGTTCCAATGGGATCGAGTGTGTAGCGCGCGAGCGGCGGTCATGGGGATCGTCAACGTCACGCCCGACTCGTTCTCGGACGGCGGGCGCTTCCTCGAGCCCGATGCCGCCGTCGCCCACGGGATCGAGCTCGCCGCCGCCGGTGCCGACGTCCTCGACGTCGGCGGGGAGTCCACCCGCCCCGGCGCGGCGCCAGTCCCCGCCGACGAGGAGGCCCGCCGGGTCGTCCCCGTCGTCGAGCGGCTGGCGGCGGCCACCGACGTCCCCCTGAGCATCGACACCACGAAGGCCGCGGTCGCCCGCGCCGCGCTGGCGGCGGGCGCCGTGGTCGTCAACGACGTCTCCGCCGGCCGTCTCGAACCCGGAGATCATGTCCGTGACCGCCGAGGGCGGCGCCGGCTACGTCGTCATGCACATGCAGGGCGAGCCGCGCACCATGCAGGCGGACCCGCGCTACGACGACGTCGTCGCCGAGGTCGGTGAGTTCCTCGCCGATCGGCTCGACGCCGCCCGCGGCGCCGGCATCGCGACGGGCGCGCTGGCTGCCGACCCCGGGATCGGGTTCGGCAAGACCGTCGAGCACAACCTGCAACTCCTTGCCGACCTCCCGGCTGTCGTCGCTCGCGTGCAGGTTCCCGTGATGGTGGGCACGTCCCGCAAGACGTTCATCGGGAAGCTGCTCGCACGCGCCGTCGGCGCGCCCGAGACCCTGCCCGTCGACCAGCGGGACGAGGGGACGTTGGCGACAGTCGTGTGGGCGGTGGAGCGGGGCGCGTCGATCGTGCGCGTGCACGACGCCCTGTCCGCGTCGCGCGCGGTTCGGCTTCTCGACGCGCTCCACGCGGCGGAAGCGGGGGCGGCGTGAAGGGTCGGTGGGCCCAGGGCCTGGAGCCGCGTTACTTCACGTGGGTGATCACGGGCCGGCTGGCGGCGTCCGAGCGTCCCGGCGGGTTCGCCCGCAACCACCGCAAGGTGCGCCGCCAGGAGGAGCTGTTGTGGCTGGCCGGCCACGGGTTCACGCACGTCCTCTCGTTGCTCGACTCGCCGCACAACCTTCACGCGTACGAGGAAGCCGGGCTCGCCTACGAGCACGTGCCGCTGGGCCGACACGACGAGCTCGCCGAACGGCTGCACGACGTGTACACGACGCTCGCGCGCTGGCTCGACGACCCCGCGGAGCGGGTCCTGATGCACCACGAGGAGTTCGGCGACCGCCTGCTCGGCGTCGTGGCCGGCTTTCTCCTCTATTCCGGGCTCGTCCACGAGGGGCCGCATGCGATCGTCGTCCTCGAGAAGCTGACGGGCCGCCAGCTCGGGTCGGTGGGGCGCGAGATCGTCGCCGTCACGGTGAACGAGGGGCTGTTCCGGTATCCCCGTCCGCGCGCGCCGGAGCCGTTGCCGGCGCCGGAGAAGCCGGGGAAGAAGGCGGCGAAGGGGAAGGCGTCCAAGCTGGAGCGGGTCAAGGGCAAGGGCGTGAAGGGCGCGAAGCCCGAGGCGGCCGGCACGGCGAAGAAGGCCGCGTCGGGTCGGGGCAAGAAAGCGAAGGCTTGACCGCACGGCGCGTGCGCCCGGTGGGTAGGTAGCCGCGATGGACAAGATCGTGATCGCCGGTCTTCGTGAGCTCGGTGTGCACGGCGTGCTCCCCGAGGAGCAGGGCCGGCCGCAGCCGTTCGAGGTCGAGGTGGAGCTCGACGTCGACCTGGCCGCCGCCGGCGACAGCGACCACCTCGACGACACCGTCGACTACTCGGCCGTCTCCGAGGCCGTGAGTCGGGTCGTGAAGTCCGAGCGCTATCACCTGCTCGAGCGGTTGGCGACGCGCATCGCCGAGGTCTGCGCCGCCGACCCGCGCGTCAAGGCCGCCACCGTGACCGTCCGGAAGCTGCACCCGCCGGTGCGGGCGATGGTCGATCACGTCGCCGTGCGCATCGAGCGGTAGTCGTGCGGGCCGGCGACCGGTTCGTGGTCGGGATCGAGTCGCCCGACGGGCAGCAGGACGGGAGTCGTGCTCCCGAGGAGGGTCCCGTGGTCGTGCGGGTGCGCGACCGCTCGCAGGGCACGGTCGTGCGTGTCATCCCGCTCGGGACGGACGTCGCCGCCGCCGAGGATCTGCGCACGCGCATCCGCGACGATCTCGCCCGCTTCGACACCGACACGTTCATGCACCGGTACGGGATCGGCGCCGGCGGCCGCCCCGCGGTGCGGCGCGCCTACCTGGGCCTGGGGTCCAACGTCGGCGACCGGGCCCGGTCGCTCCAGGCGGCGGTGGAAGGTCTCGCCGCGGCCGACGGCGTCACGGTCGTGGCGGCGTCGTCGGTCTACGAGACCGAGCCGGTCGGTGGGCCCGAGCAGCCCGAGTACCTCAACGCCGTCGTCGCGGTGGACACGGATCGCACGCCACGCGAGCTGCTCGGGGTCGCCAAGCGGTTGGAGGACGACGCCGGCCGCGTCCCCGGCGAACGGTGGGGGCCCCGTCCGCTGGACGTCGACGTCCTCCTGGTCGGCGACGACGAGGTCGACGAGGAGGACCTGGTCGTGCCCCACCCGCGCCTGTACGAGCGGGCGTTCGTGATGGTGCCCCTCGCCGAGCTCGACCCGATGCTCGCCCCCTGGGTGCCGCCCGGCGAAGCGGCGGTACGCCGCAGCGAAGTACAGTTGACGGTGCCACAGACCCAGTAGTCCGGTACCCGGAGACGGGACCGGAACGAAAGGCTGCGCAACATGGACGCAACCAGTCCGTCCCGGGCATTCGCGCTCGTCGGGCCCGGTCGAGCCGGCACCGCCGTCGCCCTCGCGCTCGCCGACCGCGGCTGGCGGCCGGTTGCCGTGGCGGGTCGCGCGCTCGACGCGCGCTCGACGCGTGCGGTCGCGGCGCAGCTGGCTGCTCCGGCCGTCGAGGTCGCCGACGCCGGACGCGAGGCCGACCTCGTGATCGTCGCCACACCGGACGCCGCCATCGCCGAGACCGCCGCCACATTCGCCCCGGCACTGCGAGCGGGGGCGCTCGTCGTCCACCTCTCGGGGGCTTCCACCCTGCACGAGCTCGACGGTGTGCTGCTGGCGCGGCCGGGCGTCGAGGTGGGCTCTCTTCACCCGCTCCAGTCGCTGCCTTCCGCCGACGTGGGCCGCCGCCGGCTCGCCGGCTCGTGGTGCGCGATCGACGGCTCGCCGCGGGTCGAGAAGATCGCGATCACGCTCGGCATGCGGCCCTTCCGCGTCGGCGCCGCAGATCGCGTGCGGTACCACGCCGCTGCGTGTGTCGCTTCGAACCACCTCGTCGCGCTGCTCGGGCAGGTCGAGCGGCTCGCTGCCCACGCCGGCGTGCCGTTCGAGGCGTTCCTCCCGCTGGTGCAGGGCACGCTCGAGAACGTCGACGAGCTCGGACCGGCCGACGCGCTCACGGGCCCCGTGGCGCGCGGTGACCACGAGACGGTTGCCCGCCACCTGGACGCGCTGCCGGACGACGAACGCGACGGGTACGAGGCGCTGGTGCGCGAGGCGCGCAGGTTGGCCGGTCGACGCGCCGTCGAGGACGCGCGACGCATGATCGTCGTCGAGCGCATCGTCGAGCTGCGCGACCGCTGCGATGCGGCGCGCCGGGCCGGCAAGACAGTCGCGCTCGTTCCCACGATGGGCTTCTTCCACGAGGGCCACCTGTCGCTCATGCGGGCCGCGCGTGCGAACCACGACCTCGTCGTCACCACGATCTTCGTGAACCCACTGCAGTTCGGGGACAACGAAGACCTCGACTCGTATCCGCGCGATCTCGCCGCCGACACCGCCGCCGCCGAGGGGGAGGGCGTCGACGTGCTGTTCGTGCCGAGCGTGCCCGAGATGTACCCGGAGCCGACGGTGACGACCGTCCACGTCGCCGGCCTCACCGACGGGTTGTGCGGCGCTGCCCGCCCGGCGCACTTCGACGGCGTCACCACGGTCGTCGCCAAGCTGTTCTCGATCGCCGGCCCGTGCACCGCGTACTTCGGGCGCAAGGACTTCCAGCAGCTCGCCGTCGTACGTCGCATGGCCGCCGACCTCGACTTGCCCGTCGAGGTGCTCGGTTGCCCGCTCGTGCGCGAGCAGGACGGCATGGCGATGTCGAGCCGGAACGCCTACCTGTCTCCGGAGGAGCGCGAGCGCGCCCGCGGCCTGTTTGCCGCGCTGCGCGCCGCCGCCGTCGTGGTCGAGGCGGGAGAGCGTGACCCCGATCGCGTCCGCGCCGCGGTCGAGTCCGACGCCGCGCGCCACGGCCTCGAGCTCGAATACGCCGAGATTCGCCGCGCTTCCGATCTTGCGCCGCTCGCCGTGCTCGACGGCGAGGTCGTGGTCGCGGTGGCGGCCCCGGTCGGCAGGGCGCGCCTGATCGACAACGTCACGATGCAGATCGCCGGCGCCGAGGTCTCCGTCGACCTCGGCGTCATCACACTCGCCACACAGGAGAGCACCCGCTGATGCACCGCACGATGATGAAGTCCAAGATCCACCGGGCCACCGTCACGGGGTCGGACCTCGACTACGTGGGCTCGATCACGCTCGACCCGAGGCTCATGGAGCTGGCCGACGTGCTCGAGCACGAGCAGGTGCACGTGCTCGACCTCGACAACGGCGCCCGCTTCGAGACGTACGCGATCAGCGGCGGTCCCGGCGACGTCATCCTCAACGGCGCCGCCGCCCGCCTCGTGCACACGGGGGACCGTGTGATCGTCATCAGCTACGCCCAGTACGACGCGGAGGAGCTCGAGTCGTACGCGCCGAAGGTCGTGCTCGTCGACTCGCGCAACCGTCCGACCGACCCGGAGTTCCAGGCGCTCGACCGCGAGCTGCACGAGCTCGCTCCGTGAGGCGGCGGCTTTGCCGACCGCCGAGCAGGAGCCGGAGCCCGCGACGGCGACAAGCCAACGACGTGACGACTACCCGTCAGTAGGCTGGGCCGATGTTCGACCTGCTGGTGCTCGGTAGCGGGATCGCCGGCTTGTCGGGAGCCGTCCACGCCTCACGCGCCGGCTGGTCCGTCCTCGTGCTGACGAAGGGCGAGCTCGCGCACTCCGCCACTCGGTACGCGCAGGGCGGCGTCGCCGCAGCCCTCGACGGCCGTCCCGACGACTCGCCCGAGCTGCACCTCTCCGACACCATCGCGGCCGGCGCCGGTCTGTGTGACCCCGATGCGGTGCGCGTGCTCGTCACCGAGGGGCCGGACCGCGTGCGCGAGCTCATTGCCATGGGCGCCGTGTTCGACGCCACGGGCGACGGCGAGGCGGCCGCCCTCGCGCTGGCGCGGGAAGGTGGGCACTCGGCCGCACGCGTGCTGCACGCCGGCGGCGACGCCACGGGCGCCGAGATCGAGCGGGCGCTCGTCGCCGCCGTCGAAGCGACGTCCGCCGAGGTGCGCGAAGGCTGGCTCGCCCTCGACCTCGTCGTCGAAGGGGAGCGCGCCGTCGGCGTGACGGCGCGCGCGCCGGACGGCACCGCGACCGAGGTCCGTGCGCGTCACACGCTGGTCGCGACCGGCGGTGCCGGACAGTGCTTCGCCGTGACGACCAACCCGGCCCTGTCCACCGGCGACGGTATCGCCATGGCGCTGCGAGCCGGCGTCGCCGTGGCCGACGTCGAGTTCATGCAGTTCCACCCGACCGCCCTCCACCACCCGGCCATGCCCCGACCGCTGCTCTCCGAGGCGCTGCGGGGCGAGGGTGCGGTGCTGCGCGATCAGCACGGGTACGCCTTCATGGCCGACGAGCACCCGCTCGGCGACCTCGCGCCGCGCGACATCGTCGCCCGCGCCATCACGCGGCGATTGCACGAGCAGCACACCGATCACCTCTGGCTGGACGCGACCTCCATACAGGGCTTCGAAGCGCGCTTTCCGACGATCTGGCGCGCGTGCCGCGCCGTCGGTCTCGACCCTCGTCGCGACTGGCTCCCCGTCGCGCCCGCCGCCCATTACCTCTGCGGCGGCATCTGCACCGACCTGGACGGGGCGACGATCCTTCCCGGTCTGTGGGCGTGCGGCGAAGCCGCGTGCTCGGGCGTGCACGGCGCGAACCGGCTGGCGTCGAACTCGCTTCTCGACGGCCTCGTGTTCGCGCACCGCGCCGTCGACGCGATCGGGCGTGGCAAGGACGAGCACGACGAGAACGGCGTGCTCCGCGGCGTCGAGCCGTACCGTGGCGCGCCCTCGCCCGCCGCTCCCGGCGAGACGTCCGCCGCCCGCGACGATCTGCAGCGACTCATGACGCGCGAGGCGGGCGTGCTCCGCGACGCCGCCAGCCTCGATCGTGCTGCCACCCAGCTCTCGACCATGGCCGGGGCGGCCGACCCCGAGGTGCGCAACCTCGTCACCGTGAGCACCGCGCTCGTCGACGCGGCGCGGGCGCGCGACCGAGTCGCGCGGCACGCACACCCGCCTCGACTACCCCGCGCCGTCGTCCGAGTTCCTCGGCCGGCTCGTGTTCGGCGAAGGCGCGCACCTGGGCTTCGTGCCCCTCCCGGAGGCCGAGCGGGTCCCATGAGCGACGCCGACGCGGCCGTCGGCCCGCTGCGCGAGGCCGTCGCCGCCGCCCTGGACGAGGACCTCGGAGTGCTCGGCGACCTCACGTCGCAGGCGATCATCCCCGAGGCCACCGTCGGCACCGGCCGCTTCGTCGCCCGCGAGTCCGGCGTGCTGGCGGGCACGCAGGCCGTGTCCGAGGTGTACCGGCAGCTCGACCCCGACGTCACCGTCACCTGGCGGGTGCAGGACGGCGACGCCCTGACGGCCGGCCACGAGCTCGGCCGGGTCTTCGGCGGAATGCGCTCGGTCCTGAGCGGCGAGCGCACCGCGCTCAACTTCCTCTGTCACCTCTCGGGCGTCGCCACCCTCACACGAGCGTTCGTCGACGCCGCCGGGGGCGGAGTCAGGATCCTCGACACCCGCAAGACGCTCCCGGGGCTGCGGGCGCTCGAGAAGGCCGCCGTCCGCGCCGGCGGCGGGCACAACCACCGCGCGTCGCTGTCGGACGCGCTTCTGATCAAGGACAACCATCTCGTCGGCCTCGGCATCGAGAAGTCGGTCCAGGCGGCGAGTGACCGGTGGCCCGGCCGCACGGTCGAGGTCGAGTGCGAACGCCCCGAGCAGGTGGCGGAGGCGATCCAGGCCGGAGCCGGCATCGTGATGCTCGACAACATGACGCCGGCGCAGGTGAAGAAGTGCGTGACGCTCGTGCGTACGAGCAGTCGTCCCGGCGTCCTCGTCGAGGTGTCGGGCCGCGTCACGCTCGAGACCGTCGCCAAGTACGCGGCCTCCGGGCCCGACCTGATCTCGACCAGCGCGATCACCCAGTCGGCGCCGGCGCTCGACCTCGGCCTCGACGTGGAAGCCGAGGCCTGATCAGTGCTGCTCACGATCGACGCCGGCAACACCCAGACCGTGATCGGCCTGTTCGACGAGAAGGAGCTCGCCGACCACTGGCGCATCGCGACCGTCGCCGACCGCACCGAGGACGAGCTGGCGCTCATGATCCAGCAGTTCCTCGGCTTCCATGGCTTCTCGTTCGACGCCCAGGTGACCGGGGTCGCGATCGCGTCGGGCGTCCCGCGCGTCACGGCGGGGCTGCGTCTGATGACCCGGCGCTACTTCGGCTTCGAGGCCCTCGTCGTCGAGCCGGGCGTCCGCAGCGGCATGCCGATCCTCTACGACAACCCCAAGGAGGTCGGGCCCGACCGCATCGCCAACGCGGTGGCGGCATACGACCTGTACGGCGGCCCCTCGATCGTCGTCGACTTCGGCACCGCCAACACCATCGAGGCCATCAGCGAGAAGGGCGAGTACCTCGGGGGTGCGATCTTCCCGGGCATCGAGATCTCGATGGACGCGCTGTTCGAACGCGCGGCAGCTCTCCGCCGGGTCGAGCTCGTCCCGCCGAAGAACGTGATCGGCAAGTCGACGATGGAGTCGGTGCAGTCGGGCGCCGTCTACGGCTTCAGCGGGCAGGTCGACGCGCTGGTCGAGCGCTTCCAAGCCGAGCTGGGGGACTGCGCGGTCGTGGCCACGGGCGGTCTCGCCGAGCTCATCCTGCCGTTCTCCCGCACGATCCAGCACAATGAGCCGTGGCTCACCCTCCACGGGCTCCGGATCGTGTTCGAGAGGAACCGTTGAGCGAACTCCAGGACGAGCGGGCGCGGCGCCTGGCCAAGGTCGAGGCTCTTCGCTCGCAAGGTCGCGACCCCTACCCGGTGCGCTTCGACCGGACGCACACGGCTGCCGAGCTGCACGCAACGTTCGGGGCCATCGACGCCGGCGCCGAGACCGACGACGTGGTGCGGGTGGCGGGGCGGATCCTGCTCGTCCGAAGGCAGGGCAAGCTCACGTTCGCGACCGTCCGCGACGGCACCGGGACCGTCCAGCTGTTCGTGTCGCGGGCCGTCATCGGGGACGAGCGGCACGCCGAGTTCGACGACCTCGACCTCGGCGACTGGGTCGGCGTCGAAGGCACCGTCATGAAGACGAAGAAGGGCGAGCTGTCGGTCAAGGTCACCCGGTTCGAGCTCCTGGCCAAGGCGCTGCGCCCGCTACCCGACAAGTGGCACGGCCTCGCCGACGTCGACACCCGGTTCCGCCAGCGCTATGTCGACCTCATCGTGAACGGGGACGCCCGGCGGATCGCCGGCATCCGCCTCGCCACCGTCGACGCGCTCCGCTCGTACCTGAGAGAGCACGGATTCGTCGAGGTGGAGACCCCGATCCTCCACGAGGTCATCGGGGGCGCGACGGCCAAGCCCTTCTTCACGCACCACAACGCGCTCGATCTCGACCTCTCGCTCCGGGTCGCACTCGAGCTGCACCTCAAGCGCCTGGTCGTCGGCGGGTACGAGAAGGTCTTCGAGATCGGGCGCGTGTTCCGCAACGAGGGTCTCGGCACCCGCTACAACCCCGAGTTCACGATGCTCGAGGCGTACCAGGCCTTCGCCGACTACCACGACATGATGGACCTCACCGAGCAGATGGTGGCCCACGCCGCGAAGGCGGCCGTCGGAACGACCCAGGTCGGCGAAGGCGACGCCGCCGTCGACCTGACCCCGCCGTGGCAGCGACAGACCATGCTGTCGCTGATCCGCGAGTACGCCGGCGTCGACGTCCATCCCTCGATGCCGCGCGAGAAGCTCGAGCGCATCTGCGACGACCTCGACGTGCCGCGCGAGCCGGGCTGGGGCTCGGGCGTGCTCGTCAACGAGATCTACGAGAAGACCGTCGAGCCCAACCTCGTCGGACCGATGATCGTGTACGACTACCCGCGCGAGGTCTCGCCGCTCGCCCGGGCCCATCGCGACGACCCCGACCTCGTCGAGCGCTTCGAGGTGGTCGTCCTCCGCCGCGAGCTGGTGAACGCGTTCAGCGAGCTGACCGATCCCGTCGACCAGCGGGAGCGCCTGGAGGCGCAGGCCGCGCTGCGAGCCGGCGGCGAAGAAGAGGCGATGGACGTCGACGAGGACTACGTGCGCGCCCTCGAGTACGGGCTGCCGCCGACCGGCGGGCTCGGCATCGGCGTCGACCGGCTCGTCATGCTGCTCGCCGGCGTCACGACGATCCGCGAGGTCATCCTGTTCCCGCATCTGCGACCCGAGGCGGAGGAGAGCTGATGCGCGCGCTCGTGACCGGCATGGGCGGCGAGCTCGGCACGCGCGTCACGCAGCTGCTCGAGGAGCGCGACGAGGTCACCGAGATCGCCGGGTTCGACATCTGGCCGCCCCGGCGCCGCTTGCGCCGCAGCGAGTTCCACCGCGTCGAGCCGCACGACCACGAGCGCATCGAGGAGCTCGTCACCGACTTCGCGCCCGAGTTGGTCGTCCACTACGGCGTGTACGAGCCGGACTCGCGCCTCGGCGGCCGCGAGGCGGCCGAAGCGAGCGAGGCCTACACCGTGCACACCCTCACCGCGGCGGCGAAGACGGGCCGGCTCGAGCGCGTCGCGGTGCGCAGCGGGCTCGAGGTGTACGGCCGGGGCCGGGGACGTCCCGTCGTGCCGGCCGAGGACGCGCCGCTCGCGCCCACGTCGCCGTACGGGCGGACGTGTCTCGAGGTCGAGACACTCGCAGCCGCGCTCGTGCGGCGGCTCGGCATCCCCGTCGCCGCGCTGCGGCTCGCGCCCGTCGTCGGCTCGCACGTGCCGAGCCCGCTGGGCCGGCTGTTGCGGCTGCCCCTCGTCCCGGTGCCCGCGCTCGCCGACCCCGCGTTCGTGCTCCTGCACCAGGAGGACGCCGCGCGGGCGATGGTCGAGGCCGTGATGCGCGGCGTCGACGGCCCCGTCAACGTCGTCGGCCGCGGCGCGGCGAGCCCGTGGCAGGCGGCGCGCCTCGGCGGGCGCATCCCGATTCCGGTGCTGGGCCCGGGGTGGGACGCGGCGCGGCGCATCGCCGAGGTCGCCGGCGCGCCGGTCCCGCCGCACGTGCTCGAGCTCATGCGGCAGGGACGCGCCGGTGACGGCGCACGTGCGCGTGACGTCCTGTCGCTCCCGGGGTTGCGGTCGACGATCGAGATCTGCACCGAGCTGTACGAGTGGGGCACCGTGAGCGTGCTGCACCCGGCCGAGGACGTCGCGTGACGACGGCGGCTTTGCCGACCGTCGGCACAGGAGCCGGAGCTTGCGACGGCGACCGGGGAACGAGATGAGCGCGGCGCCCGACAGCACTCCCGCCGTGGTCGACGACGACCGGGTGCAGCCGCTCGAGTCCCCGCTCGCGTTCGCGCGCCGCCGGCTCGACGGGCGCTTCCAGATCGACGCCTTCGGAGGCGACGCCCAGCTCATGGATCTCGCCGGGCGTGCCCTCGAGTTGGGTGTGCGCGTCGAGGTCGAGCACGCCGAGCGCCTGCCGCGCATCGGCGGCGCTCTCGTCGTCGCCAACCGCGGGCTCGGGATCGTCGAGCCCGCCGTCCTCGCGACGGCGGTTCGCCAGGCCGTCGCCCGCCGCCTGCGCGTGATCGGCGCGCCGGACCTCCCCGTTCTCGGCGACGTGCTCCGCAAGATCGGCGCCGTCGGCTACCGGGCCGACGACGTCGCGGCGCTGCTGCGGGCCGGCCACCTCGCGGCCGCCCCGCTGGCGCCGACGTGGCTGCGCTCGGGGGCCGGGGCGCCCCCGCGCGAGCTGCTCGCCGCCATCCTCGGCTACCCGGTCGTGCCGGCAGCGGTGGTGCCCGGCGGGCCGGGCCGGCTCCCGATCCGGCCGTGGCGCGTCGTCGTCGGTCCGGTCGTCGAGACCGCCACCGACGCCGTCCCCGGCGACACCCTCGCCGGGGCCGAGCTGGCGGAGCGGACCCGCACCGCCGTCAACGCCCTGCTCACTGCGGCACGCCAAGGCGATCGTTCCTGACTCCTTCTGTCCGACGGGATACGCATCCCCCCGGGTGACACAGGGGTAGATTCGAGGTGTACAGACGCGAGCAATGATTCGCGACGAGCAAGCGGAGGCAGCGTGAGGCAGGTCACCGCCGACGACGGCGTCGAGATCGCCTACGACTCCTGGGGACGCCGCGACGGCCCGCCCGTCCTGCTGATCCAGGGCCTCGGGATGGACTCACGGGGCTGGGCTCTCCAGCGCATGGCGCTCGGGCGCCGCTACCACTGCTTCGCCCCCGACAACCGCGGCGTCGGCCACACCGGCCCGGTGCCCCGGCCGTACTCGCTCGAGCGGATGGCTCGCGACGCAGTGGCCGTCCTCGATGCCGAGGGAGTCGAGTCCGCCCACATCGTCGGTGCGTCGATGGGGGGCGTGATCGCCCAGATCATCGGTGTGATGCACCCCGCGCGCACCCGATCCCTCGTGCTCGTGTGCACGTCGTGCCGCCACCACCCCTGGCGCCGCGAGGTCCTGCAGGAGTGGGCCGACGCGGTGCAGGAGCGCGGCTCCGCCAGCCTGGGAGACGAGGCGCTGCGCTGGCTCGTCGGACCGCGGCTGCGGCGGCGCTTCGGCCTGTGGTTGAACATCCTCGCCCGCATCCTCGTCCACGCGGATCCCGACGGCTTCGCAGGTCAGGTGCAGGCGATCCTCGCCGCGCCCGACGACCTGCGCTTCGAGCTGCGCAACGTGCGCGTGCCCGCGCTGGTGGTCACCGGCTCCCAGGACGCGCTCACTCCGATCGGGGACGCCGAGGAGCTGACGGAGATGATCCCCTACGCGCAGCTGGTAGAGCTCCGGGGCGCTGCCCACGGGCTCATGGTCGAGTCACCGAACAGCTTCAACGACATCGTGCTCGACTTCCTCGACCGCGTCAGCGGTCTCGACGCCGGCGCGGTCAGTCATGCCGCCAGCGCCTAGCGCCGTTTTGGCGTCAAGCGCGTGCCGTGTGGGCACGTAGTCGACGCCAAAACATTCAGGAGTCGCGGGTCACCAAACCCTGCACGAGCCGGGTCAACGCGGTGCACACGTCGGGCGACAATCCCTCGGCGCCGTCGAGCGCGCCGCCGGCCTTGGCCGCGTGGTCACGCGCCATGCCGAGCGCGGCGTCGATGGCACCATCGCTGACGGCGAGGCGTCGCACCTCGGCGAGCTGCTCGGCGTCGAGTGGCTTCCCGAGGCGGTCGCGCAGAGCGGGGGTCGACGCAAGCGCGTGAATCACCGGCAGCGTGTACACGCCCTCGACGAGGTCCTGGCCGGCCGGCTTGCCGAGCGCGGCATCGGTCGCGGTGATGTCGAGCACGTCGTCGACGATCTGGAAGCACATCCCGAGGTGGAAGCCGTAGCGCGTGAGCGCGTCGAGCGTGGGCTCGGCGACACCGGACACCATGCCGCCGACGCGGCACGAGGTCCCGAACAACGACGCCGTCTTCCCCTCGATGGCCGAGCAGTACGCCTCCTCGCTGCGGTCGACGCTGAAGAGGTGCTGCAGCTCCAGGACCTGGCCGCGGCACAGCTCGGCGATGGTGCTCGCCAGGATCTCGGCGACGTCGCCGCCGAGCCGGGCTGCGAGCGCCGAGGCCCGCGCCAGCAGGAAGTCACCGGCGAGGATGGCCACGATGTTGCTCCAGCGGGCGTTGACGCTCGGCACCCCCCGGCGCGTCTCGGCCTCGTCGATCACGTCGTCGTGGTACAGGGAGCCCTGGTGAACGAGCTCGATCGCGACCGCGCCGGTGACGGCGTCGGCGGCCGCCGGCCCGGACGCGCCCGAGGCGGCGTACGCCGCGCACAGGGTGAGCGTGGGGCGGATCCGCTTCCCGCCCGCGCCGATGAGATGCGACGCGACCTCGGCGAGGAAGCGGTCGGACGTGCTGACCGCATCGTGGAGGGCGTCCTCGACCCGGGCCAGGTCGCCGGCCAGCGAGGGGATCGCCAGCGTCTGGACCGGGTCCATGCGACCGACGTTACGGTCCGGCGGGAACAAACTCCAAGCTCGGGGTGTCTATCTCCACTCAGGCAGATGCCGGGATTTGCAGGGAAACCAGCGATCCGGAGGCCGGCGATCCGGGCCGGGATTCCGGGGCCTGCCCGATACACTGATTCCAGGAGTCAGCGTCCGAAGTCGTTCCCGGTGCCGAATGGGGTACAGGGAGATGCGGACGCTGAATTGCTCCCGAGAGGTGGTTGACAGGTGTTCGAACGTTTCACCGATCGAGCCCGACGAGTGGTCGTGCTGGCGCAGGAAGAGGCGCGGCTGCTCAACCACAACTACATCGGCACCGAGCACATCCTCCTCGGTCTGATCCACGAGGGTGAGGGCGTCGCGGCCAAGGCGCTCGAGTCGCTCGGCATCTCGCTCGAAGCCGTGCGCGCCCAGGTGGAGGAGATCATCGGTCACGGTGGCTCGGCGCCGTCCGGGCACATCCCGTTCACACCTCGAGCCAAGAAGGTCCTGGAGCTGAGCCTGCGCGAAGCGCTGCAGCTCGGCCACAACTACATCGGCACCGAGCACATCCTCCTCGGTCTGATCCGCGAAGGCGAAGGCGTCGCCGCCCAGGTGCTCGTGAAGCTGGGCGCCGACCTGTCGCGGGTCCGCCAGCAGGTCATCCAGCTGCTGTCCGGCTACGCCGGCGGCAAGGAGGGCGCGACCCAGGGCGCCGGCTCCGGCGAGGCGCAGCCCAGCGGCTCGCTCGTGCTCGACCAGTTCGGCCGCAACCTCACCCAGCTCGCCCGCGACAAGAAGCTCGACCCGGTGATCGGTCGACAGAAGGAGATCGAGCGGGTGATGCAGGTGCTGTCGCGGCGCACCAAGAACAACCCGGTCCTGATCGGTGAGCCCGGCGTCGGCAAGACGGCCATCGTCGAAGGCCTCGCGTCCGACATCGTCGACGGCGACGTGCCCGAGACGCTCGTCGGCAAGCAGCTCTACACGCTCGACCTCGGCGCCCTGGTCGCCGGTTCCCGCTACCGCGGCGACTTCGAGGAGCGCCTCAAGAAGGTGCTGAAGGAGATCCGCACCCGCGGCGACATCATCCTGTTCATCGACGAGCTCCACACCCTCGTCGGCGCCGGCGCGGCCGAAGGGGCGATCGACGCCGCCAGCATCCTCAAGCCGATGCTGGCCCGCGGCGAGCTCCAGACGATCGGCGCGACCACGCTCGACGAGTACCGCAAGCACCTCGAGAAGGACGCCGCGCTCGAGCGGCGGTTCCAGCCCATCAAGGTCGACGAGCCCACCGTCGCCCACACCATCGAGATCCTGAAGGGCCTGCGCGACCGTTACGAGGGCCACCACCGGGTGACGATCAGCGACCAGGCCGTCGTGGCGGCGGCGAACCTCGCCGACCGGTACATCTCCGACCGCTACCTGCCCGACAAGGCGATCGACCTGATCGACGAGGCCGGGTCGCGCCTGCGCATCCGCCGCATGGGTGCGCCGGCCGACTACAAGGAGTTCGAGGAGGAGATCGCCAAGGTCCGCAAGGACAAGGAAGGCGCCATCGAGGGCCAGCAGTTCGAGCAGGCCGCGAGCCTGCGCGACCGCGAGAAGGAGCTCCTCGAGGAGCGGTCGACCAAGGAGACCGAGCTGCGCGCCGAAGGCGTCGACCTCTTCAACGAGGTCACCGAGGAGTCGATCGCCGAGGTGCTTGCGATGTGGACGGGCATCCCCGTCTACAAGCTCACCGAGGAGGAGACGGCCAAGCTGCTCCGCATGGAGGACGAGCTGCACAAGCGGGTCGTCGGCCAGAACGACGCCATCAAGGCCGTGTCCCAGTCGATCCGCCGGACCCGCGCCGGCCTCAAGGACCCGAAGCGCCCGTCGGGGTCGTTCATCTTCCTGGGCCCGTCGGGTGTCGGGAAGACGGAGACGGCCAAGACGCTGGCGGAGTTCCTCTTCGGCGACGAGAGCGCGCTCATTCAGCTCGACATGAGCGAGTACATGGAGAAGCACACCGTGTCGCGGCTCGTCGGCTCGCCCCCGGGCTACGTCGGCTACGACGAGGGCGGCCAGCTGACCGAGGCCGTGCGGCGCAAGCCGTTCTCGGTCGTGCTCTTCGACGAGATCGAGAAGGCCCATTCCGACGTGTTCAACACGCTGCTGCAGATCCTCGAGGACGGGCGGCTGACGGACGCGCAGGGCCGGACGGTCGACTTCAAGAACACCGTCATCATCATGACGTCCAACCTCGGCACCGCCGATCTGCGCAAGGCCGCGATCGGGTTCGGCCCGTCGAGCGAGGCGGTCACCTACGAGAAGATGAAGGAACGCGTGATGGAGGAGCTCAAGCGGAGCTTCCGCCCCGAGTTCCTGAACCGCATCGACGAGGTGATCGTCTTCAACGAGCTCAGCCAGCCCGAGGTCACCGAGATCGTCGACCTCATGATCAAGCGGGTGACGGAGCAGCTCGAGGGCCAGGGTCTCGGCTTGGAGCTCACGCCCGAGGCGAAGCTGATGCTGGCCAAGAAGGGCTACGACCCGCAGCTGGGCGCTCGGCCACTGCGTCGCGCCATCCAGCGCCACGTCGAGGACCCGCTGTCGGAGAAGATCCTGTGGAAGGAGTTCCACGCCGGGGAGACGATCGTCGTCGACGTCGAGGGCGAGGGTGACTCGGCCGAGATCGTGTTCCGCGCCGTCGAGGGCGTCGAGCCCCCGCCGGTCGAGCTCGCCGGTAGCGGTCCCTCCGAGAGCTGAGCGACGCCCGCCGGCGCGCGCTGCGCCGCGCGGGCTGATGCCAGACTCGGCGCCCGATGCGTCGTCTCCTGGTCGTCCTCGCCGCCTGCGTGCTCCTGCTCGCGGGCTGCAAGGTCGACACGACGCTGACGATCGACGTCCACGACGACGGCGGCGGGACCGTGCGGGTGCGGGTCGCGCTCGACGCCGAGGCGGTGCAGAACGCCGAAGCCGGCGGCGGCAAGCTCGAGGACCGGGTGCGCCTCGGCGATCTCCAGGCGGCCGGGTGGACGGTGTCACCGTGGCGGCGCGCCCCGGGTGGGGGCGCGACCGTGTCGCTGCGCAAGGACTTCGCCAACGCCGGCGAGCTCGCCCGCGTCGTCGGTGAGGTCAACGGCAACGCCGGCCCGCTCCGTGACGTGAAGCTCGAGCGCGACCGGGGCGTGCTGTCCACGGGCTACAAATTCACCGGCGCCGCCGACCTCTCGAAGCTCACGGCGGGCGTCGCCGCCGACCCGGCCGTCGTCTCGCAGCTCACGGCGCAGCGCGTCGACGTCGCCCAGATCGAGCAGCGCCTCGCGCAACAGATCAACGACGCGTTCCGCCTGCGCGTCCGACTCGTGCTGCCCGGCGGCGAGGCAGACGTCGACGCCAAGCCGGGCAAGAGCGTGAGCCTCGCCACCTCCACGTCACAGGTCGACACCACTCGTGTCGCGCTCCTGGCCGCCGCCGGCGTGCTCGCGCTCGCCGGGGTCCTCCTGTTCGTCCGAGGTGAGCTGCGATCCCGCCGCCGTCGGAGCCGGCGCGCATGAGCACTCGACGGCGTCCCGACTACGGCGTCGATGCGCCGGGCGTGGTTCGAGCCATGGCGCTCGCGGCGGCGGGCGGGTTCGCGCTCGCCATCGTCGGACTCGGTCTGGACCGAGCGTGGCTGTTCTGGGTCGGCCTCGGGCTCCTCGCCTACTTCGGTGTCCTCACAGGCCTGCACCTCCGGTACAGCAAGGTGGCCAAGATTCGTGAGCGGGTCAGGCTGGTGGACGCCGCACGCCTCCGAGACGGGGAAGCCGTGCTCGACATCGGCTGCGGTCGGGGGCTTTTGTTGGTCGAAGCCGCTCGTCGAGTGCCGACGGGTCGTGGCGTCGGTGTCGACATCTGGAGCGCGGTCGACCAGTCGGGCAACATGCCGGCGGCGCCGCGCGAGAACGCCCGTCTCGAAGGTGTCGGCCCGGTCGCAGTTTCGACCGCGGACGCGCGTGGCCTGCCGTTCCCGGCCGGCTGCTTCGACGCCGTCGTCTCGCAGTTCGTGTTGCACAACATCAGGCGTGCCGAGGACCGCCGGCGTGCCGTCCGTGAGATCGACAGGGTGCTGCGGCCGGGCGGACGGCTCGTCCTGCTCGACCTCGCCCGCACCGGCGAGTACGTGGCCGAGCTGCAGGCGGCGGGCTGGACCGACGTCCTGCGCTCGGGGCTCACGTGGCGTCTCTTCCCGCCCGCGCGCTACGTCTCCGGCACCAAGGCGTGACGCCATTCGGCGCAGATCGGCCGATCCGAGGGCCGGGACGCCACCGGTCGTCCTTGGTATCGTTGGCCTCTCGAACGGGCGGGCGATGACCGTTCGAGACCTGGAGGATCCTGCGGTGCCCGCTCAACCACGTACAGAAGCGATGCTCGAAGCCCTCCGTCTCGTGGCGCCCGGGACCCCGCTGCGGGAAGGCCTCGACCGCATCCTGCAAGCCGGGATGGGCGCCATGATCGTCGTCGGCGACGGCCCCGATGTCCTCCACGTGTGCTCGGGCGGGTTCCTGCTCGACGCCGAGTTCACGCCCCAACGCCTCTCGGAGCTGGCGAAGATGGACGGCGCCATCATCCTCGCCTCCGACACGTCCCGTGTCGCCCGGGCCAACGTGCACCTGGTGCCGGACTCCAACATCCCGACGTCCGAGACCGGCACCCGTCACCGCACCGCCGAACGGGTCGGCCGCCAGATCGACGTGCCCGTGATCACCGTGTCCGAGGACATGTCGGTGGTCGCAGTGCACCGCCGCGGCCTCAAGCGCACCCTCGAGCCGATCCCGCGCGTGCTCGGGCGCGCCGACCGGGCGGTCCAGATCCTCGAGCGGTACCGCGTGCGCCTCGACGCCGTGAGCAACTCGCTGTCCGCCCTCGAGGTCGAGGACCTCGTCACCGTCCGCGACGTCGCCACCGTGCTCCAGCGGGCCGAGATGGTGCGCCGGATCGCCGAGGAGATCGAGGGCTACGTGATCGAGCTCGGCGCCGACGGTCGGCTGGTGCTGCTCCAGCTCGAGGAGGCGATGGGCGGCGTCGAGGACGACCGCCGGCTCGTCGCCAAGGACTATTTCGTCGACGGCCCCGACTGGACGCTCGTCGACGTGATGGTGAAGCTCGCCGACCTCGACACCGAGTCGCTCCTCGACCTGCGCGAGGTCGCCTCGCTGCTGCACCTCCCCGCCGACGTCAGCCTCGACGCGCCGATCCAGCCCCGAGGCTTCCGGCTGCTGCACAAGATCCCGCGCATCCCGGAGTCCGTCGCCGATCACGTCGTCGAGCGGTTCTCGAACCTGCAGAAGATCATGCGAGCCGGTGTCTCCGACCTCGTCGAGGTGGAGGGCGTGGGCGAGGCGCGTGCCCGGGCCATCAAGGAAGGCCTGTCGCGCCTTGCGGAGACCTCGATCCTCGAGCGGTACGTCTGAGCCTTGGGCGCGCTCGAAGTAGGGCCGCACGAAGCGAGCTCCGAGCGGTTCGTGCTCGTCTCCCGGGACGGGACGCCCGTCGACGCCATCCACGCCCGACCCGCGGTGTCACCGGAGGCCGGCGTGGTCGTGCACCCCGACCTGATGGGGGTGCGCGACCTGTTCGACGACCTGTGCCGCCGCCTGGCGACGCACGGCTTCGCCGTCGCCTGCGCCGAGCCGTTCGCACGCGTCCCGCCAGAAGTTCGTGAGGCGGCCGACCCGACGCTGCGCATGGCGCACGTCAAGGAGCTCGACGACGACGTCCAGCTCGGCGATCTCGCCGCCGCCGCCGAGTTCCTGCGCGAGACCGACGGCGTCGAGCGCGTCATGATCGTCGGCTTCTGCATGGGCGGCATGTACACGCTCAAGGCCGCGGCAACCGGTGTGTTCGCCCGCGCGGTCGTGTTCTACGGGATGATCCGGGTACCGGAGGACTGGAAGGGTCCTCGCCTGCGCGACGCGCTGGACACCGCGGCCCAGGTGTGCCCGACGCTCGCGATCTTCGGCGCCAAGGATCCGTGGGTCCCGCCGGCCGATGTCGACGCGTTGCGCGCCGCATGGCGCGATCGGGACGACTGCGAGATCGTCGTGTATCCCGATGCCGACCATGGCTTCGTCCACGGGATCGAGCGCCCGGCCCACCGCCCCGACGACGCCGCCGACGCGTGGCGACGGGCGCTCGCGTTCCTGCGCGGGTAGTGACCGGCGCCGACGCCGGCCCGATCGGCCTCGGCGTCCCACCCACCCACGTGCCCGGCGGCTCCGCTCCGCTCCGCCGCCGACACGCCTCGGCTCGATCGACCGACGTCGGCGCCTCGACCTAGACCGTGGCGCGATCCTCCAGCGCGGCGCGGTCGAGGAACTTGTAACGGCCCCGGCCCTTCACCTCCAGCCAACCCAAGCGCGCGAACAATGCCAGCGCCTTGTTCACACGCTCGCGGGAGGCGCCGACCATGCCGGCGAGCTCCTCCTGGGTGACGGGGAGCTTGAACTCGTCGTCGCCGCCGGCGAGCTCGAGGAGGCGCTTGGCGGTGCGGCCGGGAACGTCGAGGAAGACGGCGTCGGCGAGCGCTTCGTCGGTGGCGCGCAGCCAGCGGGCGAGGAGACGGGTGACGGTCCACAGCAGCTCCGGCTTCGCCTGGAGCACGTCGCGGACGGGCTCGTACTCGAGCACGATGACCCGCGACTCGGTCAACGCCCGCGCGTCGGCGGAGCGCGGAGAGCCGTCGAAGAGGGGGAGCTCGCCGAACATCGCTCCGCTCTCGAGCACCGCGAGCACCGACTCGCGACCGTCGGGAGCCTTCGTCGCGATCGCAATGCGTCCGTCCTCGATGACGAAGAGCTCGCCGGCGATGTCGCCTTGCGTGAACAGCAGCTCGTTGCGGTCGTACGTGCGGTTCGCTGCTCGTTTGCGCAAGTCGTCGAGCACGTCGGCGGGCAGGGCCGCGAACAGCTCCGTCGTGTCGAGCAGCCGTCGCTCGGGCACGCGCCTGCACCTCCTCTGTCGGCTTCCCGAGGCTAGCCGCACGTAAGGGTCAAAACGTCAGTCTGGTATCCTTGTTGTCCTTCCCGCCCTCGTCCGAGGAGCCTCATGTCCTTCCGCGTTGGTGACAAGGTCGTGTACCCGCACCACGGTGCCGCGACCATCGAGAAGAAGGAGAAGAAGGACGTCTTCGGCGAGAAGAAGGACTACCTGATCCTCAAGCTCGCGTACGGCGACCTGACGCTCATGGTGCCGGCCGACAACGCCGAGGACATCGGGCTGCGCGACGTGATCAACGACGAAGAGGTCGAGGAGGTGTTCGCCGTCCTTCGCAAGAAGGAGGCGCGCATGCCGACCAACTGGTCACGCCGGTTCAAGAACCACGTCGAGAAGCTGAAGAGTGGCGACATCTACCAGGTCGCCGAGGTCGTCCGGAACCTTTCGATCCGCGAGAACGACAAGGGGCTGTCGGCAGGGGAGAAGCGGATGCTGGCCAAGGCCCGCCAGATCCTCGTCTCCGAGCTGACCTTCGCCCTCAACGTCGACGAGGCCGCCGCCGAGGAGCGTCTCGACCAGGCGCTCGGAAAGTAGCGCTCGTCCGACACGGTCCGGTGCAATCCTGATTTCGTGGACGGCGTGGAGACCTGGGGAATCGTCGTCGCCGGCGGTTCCGGGAGCCGTTTCGGCGTCCCGAAGCAGTTCGAGTCGATGGGCGGCGCCCGCCTCGTCGACCGCGCCGTCGACGCCACCGCCGCCGCGTGCGACGACGTCGTGGTCGTGCTGCCCGCCGGCGTGGCGTGGGACGGTGTCCCCGTGACCGCCGTGGTGCCGGGCGGCTCGACCCGCTCCGAGTCCGTACGCGCCGGCCTCGACGCGATCGCGGGCTCGGCCGTGATCGTGGTCGTGCACGACGCCGCCCGCCCGCTGGCCTCGCCGGCGGTGTTCGAGGCCGTCATCGGTGCAGTGCGCGCCGGCGCCGACGCCGCCGTGCCCGGCCTCGCGATCCCCGACACCGTGAAGCGAGTCGAAGGCGACCACGCCGCCGAGACGATCTCGCGCGACAACCTCGTCACCGTGCAGACGCCGCAGGCGTTCCGGACCGTCGCGCTCCGCGCCGCGCACGCCGAGGGCGGCGAAGCGACGGACGACGCCGCGCTCGTCGAAGCCGCGGGCGGGCGCGTCGCCGTCGTCCCGGGTGACGCGCGCAACCTCAAGGTCACGACGCCCGCCGACCTCGTCGTCGCGGTCGCCCTTCTCGTGGCCCTGCCCGAGGAGCGGCGGTGACGCCCCGGGTCGGGCAGGGCTTCGACGTCCATCCCTTCGGCGATAGCGGCGTGCTCGTCCTCGGCGGCGTCGAGCTCGAGGGCCCCGCGCTCGTCGGGCACTCCGACGCCGACGCCGTCGCGCACGCCACCGCCGACGCGCTGCTGGGTGCGGCGGGGCTGGGCGATCTGGGAACGCTCTTCCCGGCGGCTGACGAGCGCTACCGCGACGCGTCGTCGATCGGCTTGCTGCGCCAGGTAGCGGCCCAGGTCGCGGCGCGTGGTTGGCAGCTCGGGAACGTCGACGTGGTCGTCGCAGCCGAGCGCCCTTCGCTCGCGCCCCACGTCCGTAGCATGACCGACAACCTGTACCACGCCCTCGTCCCGCTCTTCCCGGAACCGGGCGCCCAGAACGTCGTGTCCGTCAAGCCGAAGCGAGGCGAAGGGCTCGGTGCGATCGGGCGCGGCGAGGGAATTGCAGTGTGGGCGGTCGCCCTTCTCGATCACGGCAAGACGAGATGATCCGCGTCCACGACACATTCGCGCGTGAGAAGGTCGAGCTCGTGCCGCGTGAAGAAGGCGCGGTTTCTCTTTACGTGTGCGGCCCGACGGTGTACGAGGTGCCGCACGTCGGGCACGGCCGCCAGGCGCTCGAGTTCGACGTCATCCGGCGGTACCTCGAATGGCGCGGGTTCGACGTGACGTTCGTCAGCAACGTCACCGACGTCGAGGACAAGATCATCGCTCGCGCCGCCGAGGAGGGCAGCACGGAGCCGGAAGTCGCCCAGAGGTACGAGGCTGCCTACTGGGCCGAGATGGACAGGCTCGGTGTGCGCAGGCCGGACTCGCTGCCACGTGCGACCGGGTACATCGAGCAAATGGTGAAGCTCATCGGCGAGCTCGTCGACGCCGGCCGTGCGTACGTCGTCGAAGGCCAGGGCGTGTACTTCGACGTCGCGTCGTTCCCGGAATACGGGGAGCTCGCGCACCGCCGGCTCGACGATCTCCTCGAGTCGGCGGGCGCGCGCGTCGATGTCGACGAGCGGAAGCGCAATCCGGTCGACTTCGCGCTCTGGAAGTCGGCCAAGCCGGGCGAGCCGGCGTGGGACTCGCCGTGGGGCAAAGGCCGGCCGGGTTGGCACATCGAGTGCTCGGCGATGTCGCTCGATCTGCTCGGCGAAGGATTCGACGTTCACGGCGGCGGTGACGACCTGATCTTCCCCCACCACGAGAACGAGCGGGTCCAGGCCGAGGGAGCGGGGCATCGCTTCGCCCGGTACTGGATCCACAACGGCATGGTCATGGTCGGCAGCGAGAAGATGGCGAAATCGCTCGGCAACTTCACGACCTTGAAGGACGCCGTCGACGCCCACGGGCCGCGCGCCATGCGCATGGCGGTGCTCCAGACCCACTACCGCAGCCCCGTCGAGATCGGCGACGGCGAGCTCGACGCCGCCGAGGAGGCAGTCGCGAGGCTCGACGCGCTCACGCGCCGGGCGCGCGTCGCGGGGATTCGACCCGACGCGCCGCTCGACGCCGCCGCGGTGGCGGAGTTCAGCGCGGCGATGGACGACGACTTCGGCACGCCGGAGGCGATGGCGGTGGTGTTCCGCCTCGCCCGGGAGACGAACCTCGCGATCGACGAGGGTGAGGTCGACCGGGCGGCCGCCGGGGTGGCGACGGTGCGCGAGCTGACCGGCGCGCTCGGGCTCGAGCTCGACGACGCTTCGGGCGCCGGGGACGCCGAAATACAAGCCGAGGTCGAACGTCGCGACGAGGCACGCACGGCCGGCGACTTCGCCGAAGCGGACCGCATCCGCGCCGAGCTCGCCGAGCGCGGGATCACCCTCGAGGACACGCCGACCGGCACCAGCTGGCACCGGTGACGCCGCGACTGGCCGCCCCTGACCTGGGCGGGGACCGGGTGGAGGGGCGGCGGGCGGTGGCCGAGCTGCTCACGGCGGGGCGGCGCCGGGTCCGGACGATGTGGGTGGCGTCGGAGCGCTCGGAGGACCTCGCCGAGCTCGCCGACGACGCGACGCGCCGGGGCGTCCCCGTCCGGCACGTCACACGCGAGGAGCTCGCCGAGATCGCGACAACGCAGGTTCCCCAGGGCGTCGTCGCCGACGCCGACCCGATCGAGCCCACCGGTATCGAAACGCTCCTTGCTGCGCCGTCCGCGTTCCTCGTCGCGCTCGACGGCGTCACCGATCCGCAGAACCTCGGCGCGGTGTTGCGCGTCGCCGAGACCGCCGGTGCAACGGGGATCGTGCTGCCGCGTCACCGCGCCGCGCACATCACTGCCGCGGCTGCGAAGGCCGCCGCCGGCGCGATCGAGTATCTCCCCGTCGCCTCGGTTGCGGGCATTCCCGCGGCGATCATCCAGGCGGCGCGCGCCGACGTCTGGGCGGTCGGGCTCGACGCCGACGGCGACGTGACGATCGACGAGCTCGCGGTCGCCGACCGGTCGCTGATGCTCGTCTTCGGTGCGGAGGGACGCGGCCTGTCCCGTCTCGCGCGCGAACGCTGTGATGTCGTCGCCCGCATCCCGATGCGGGGGCACGTCGCGTCGTTGAACGTGGGCGCCGCCGCCGCGATCGCGTGCGCAACGGTCGCGCGCTTGCGCACGGCTACTCTCTGACGCGGCGCCGGAGTAGCTCAGCTGGCAGAGCAGCTGATTTGTAATCAGCAGGCCGTCGGTTCGAATCCGACCTCCGGCTCGATCTCTCTTGTCGCAGTCGCAAGCTCCTGCTTTGCTCCGGCGGTCGGCAAAGCCGCCGCCTTCGCGCCCTCTTGTCGCAGTCGCAAGCTCCTGCTTTGCTCCGGCGGTCGGCAAAGCCGCCGCCTTCGCGCCCTCTTGTCGCAGTCGCAAGCTCCTGCGTTGCTCCGGCGGTCGGCAAAGCCGCCGCCTTTGCGCCCTTGTCGCAGTCGCAAGCTCCTGCTTTGCAACGGCGGTCGGCGAAGCCGCCGCCATCGCGCCGTCGTCGCCGGCGAAACCACCGCCATCGCGCAAATGCCCGAAATGCTTGCTCTTGCGGCCATCAGCGGCCAGGATCGACGGTGATGGGCCTATCGGCACGCGACCGCGAGATCCTGGACTTCGAGCGGACCTGGCGTCATCAGCCGGGTCCCAAGGAGGTCGCTATTCGTGAGAACTTCGACATCTCGCCGTCGCGCTACTACGAGATCCTGAACGCGTTGCTCGGCGACGCGGACGCGTTGACGTACGACCCCCTCACGGTCAAGCGCGCGCAGCGAGTACGGAACCAGCGTCGGCGCGTCCGCATCGAAGGCCGGCGCGCGGATCCCGAGTTGCGGTGACGATGGCGACGCCGACTGGGAGCGGAACCGGTGGGCGCGGTGGCTCCCGGGAGGGCTCGGGCGTCAACTCGGCGGTCCGCGGCGCGGGGCTCGTCGGTCTCGCGGTCATTCTCGGCATCGTGCTGCTGCAGGTGATCGACAAGGGACCGGCCGGCAGCGGCGACACGACGGCAGGCACGACCAAGGCCTCGACGCCGGCACCGACGTCGGCGGCGGCGCCCGCCTCGTCCCAGCCGGCCACGACCGCAAAGAGCGGCAACGCCAAACCCCGCAGCGAGGTACGTGTGGTCGTCTTCAATGCCGGCGCCGCGTCGGGGGCCGCCGCCAACATGACGAACAAGCTGCGCACGCTCGGGTACCAGCTCGCGCCACCTGCCAACACGAACGCGCGCCGCGGGACGGCGGTGCAATGCAAACAGGACTTCGACAAGGAGGCCGCGCAGCTCCAGGGTGACGTCGGAGCCGGCACGACGGTCGAACCCTTCGCGAACCCGGCTCTCCCCGAGACCGAGAACGTCAACTGCGTCGTGCTCCTCGGGCAGTAACACCGCCGCGTGCCCCTCCCGGACGCGCTGCTCCCGCTGGCGGCTGAACCACAGGATGCGGCGGTGCTCGTCGACTTCGACGGCTCGATCTCGGCGATCGTCGACGATCCCGGCCGCCGCCGGCGTGCTCCCCGCCGCCCGTGAGGCGCTCGCGGGGCTGATCGGTGTGGTCGGGACCGTCGCCGTCGTGAGCGGGAGGCCGGTCGAGTTCCTCGCCCGGGCCATCGACCTCGGCGGGCTCACGCTCGTCGGCCAGTACGGGCTCGAACGCATGGTGGACGGCCGCGACCGTCGTCGACCCGCGCGCCGAGCCCTACCTCGATGCGGTCGCCGCCGCCGCCGACGACGCCGAGCGCGAGCTCCCCGACCTGCTCGTCGAACGCAAGGCGGGCGTCGCCGTCACCGTCCACTGGCGGACGGCCCCCGCGCGAAGACGACGCCATCGGCGCGATCGATCGCATCGCACGCCGCCACGGCCTCGCCGTGTACGCCACCAAGATGGCGCGCGAGATGCGACCGCCGGTACCCGCGGACAAGGGCACGGCGGTCGAGGGGATCGTCGACGGTACGAAGAGGGCATGTTTCGCCGGCGACGATCGCGGCGACCTGGACGCATTCGCCGCTCTCGAGCGGCTCTCGTCCGCCGGACGCCTCGAGCACGCGGTCCGCATCGCGGTCGGCTCGGCGGAGGTGCCGCCCGAGCTGCTCGCGCGGGCCGACCTCGTCGTCGACGGTCCTCCGGGCCTGGTGTCGGTGCTCGAGCAGTTGGCGGCGGCCGCTACGCGCACGCCGCGCTGATCTGCGCCTGCAGCCAGCTCGCGGGTGTGTGCACGGCCGCGAGGTCGCGCAACCGGGCCGCCTGCTCGCGGCGGGCCTTGGCCGGCATCGACAGCGCCGTATGCAGCGCGCTCGCAGTCTGGTCGAGGTCGTACGGGTGCGCCTCGAGGACCGCCGGCTCGAGCTCGTCCCACGATCCGGCTTCGGGGGAGAGGCAGACCACGCCGTCGCGACGGTTGACCATGGGCCCTTCCTTGGCGACGAGGTTGAGGCCGTCCTTCAGCGGGTTGACGAGCAGAGCGTCGTACCGCGCGTACCCGGCGACGCTGCGCGGGAAGTCGTCGCGGAGGTCGGTGACGACCGGGTCCCAGTCGCGGCGCGCCCACCGCTCGTTCACCAACGCCGCCGCCTGCTCGACCTCCTGCGCGTACGCCTGGTACTCGGGGAGCCCCTGGCGGGACTCGTTCAACCTCGCCACGAACACGACCCGCTCGCGCCATTCGGGTGCCCGGTCGAGGAGACGGTCGTAGGCGAGGAACCCGCGCACGATGTTCTTCGACGGATCGATGCGATCGCTGCGTAGGAGGAGAAGACGATCGCCGAGGTACTCCTCGAGCTCCGCGTGGGCGGCGCGGCCATCGGGCGAGTCGATCGCCTCGCCGAGGTCGGCGGGATCGGGCCCGAGCGGCGCCGCGAACGTCCGCGCCCGCGGGTGATCGTCACCGAGGACGGTCGCGACGCACGCCTCGTAGGCCCGCGCCCACCGCTCGGTGTGGAAACCGCACGGGACGGTGGCCATCGACTCGCAGATGGCGCGCCCGACGTCGTCGGGGAGCACGCGGATCGAGTTCGGGCCGCAGAACGGCGTGTGCGTGAAGTGCACGACCCGCAGGTCGGGCCGGCGCGCGCTGAGCTCACCCGGCACGAGCGCGAGGTGGTAGTCCTGCACCAGCACCACATCGCCCGTCTCGGCGACCTCGACGACGCGATCGGCGAAGGTCCGGTTGACGGCCACGTAGGCGTCCCAGGCCTCGCGGAAGCGGTCGTCGAAGCGGGGGCGGCGCGGCAGGTCGAACAGCCCGTGGTGGAGGAACCACAGGGTGGCGTTCGACACCAGGTCGTAGTGGAGGCGGTGCTGCCGCGCGTCGATGGCGAGCAGCTCGAGCGCGACGTCCGGGAGCGCCGTCTCGCCCGCGGCCGCCGCCGCCCGGTCGTCTTCGGTCATCGCCGCCGCCACCCACCCGACGGGCCCGTCGACGCCGTCGTGCACCAGCCGGCCGAGCGTCCCGGCGAGCCCGCCCGACCCGCGCCGGGCCTGGAAGGAGCCGTCCTGCCCGCGGACGAACGTCGCCGGCCCCCGATGGGAGACGACGATCACCCGCGCAGTTCTCCCAGCAGGCGGAGCCAGTCCTCGAGCTCGCGCGTCGACAGGAAGTTCTCGCGGACGTGCTCCTGGCCCTGCGAGCCCATCGCGTCGGCGCCGACGGGATCGGCGAGCAGATCGATTGTGCGCGCCGCGCACTCGTCGACCGAGTCGACGAGGTAACCGTCGAAGCCGTCGCGCAGCTGCAGGGCAATGCCGCCGGCGCGACCGCCGACGACGGGTCGGCCCTTCCAGAGCGCCTCGCTCACGGTGAGGCCGAAACCCTCCCGCACGGACTTCTGGATCACGACGTCGGCGACGCGCTGGAACGCGTTGATCTGCACGTTGCCGACCTGATGGAGGTTCGAGAGCGTGTGGATGTCCGGGTCGCCGGCCCGCTCGTCCTGCACCTGCTCCCAGACCCGGAACCCTTCGGGGTCGTCGGTCGCCATCGACCCGGCGAGCAGCAGCTGCGCGTCGGTCACCTTCTCGCGCACGGCGCGGAACGCGTGGATGACACCGACGGGGTCCTTCCACGGGTCGTACCGGCTCACCTGGCACACGATCGGACGGCGCACGTCGAGCCCGTACTGGCGGCACAGCTCCTCGGCGAACGGCGCCGGCATCTCGAGGTTCTTCACCGAGAGCGGATCGATCGCCGGATGCCGCTCCACGACCCGGTCCATCGACAGCGAGTCGGGAACGAACTCCTTCATGGTCCACACCGACGCGTCGTGCATCTCGACGTACGGCCGGAAGAACTCCCACACCGACGGGTTGGCGTCGGTGAGGTCGATGTGACAGCGCCAGATCCACTTCGTCTCCGACGAACCCAGCGAAGAGTCGCGGAGGAAGCTCCGCAACGCGACGGGCTGCGGGTCGTGGGTGACGACGAAGTCCCATTCGCCTTCGAGGCGGAGCGCGTTGTCGAGGACGTGCTCCAGGTAGACGCGCTGCTTCCGGCTCGACCAGTCGATGTCGGCGCCCTGGAGCCCGTTGTGGACCTCCTTCGTGATGCTGAAGAACTCGTCACTGCCCCGGATGACCTGCCAGTCGGCGTCGATGCCGACGCTGCGCAGCAGAGGGACGTGCGTGGCGAGGAGCTCGGCCACGCCGCCGCCGTAGGCAGTCGCGTTGATGTGCAGTACGCGGCATCCGCGCAATGGAGCCGCCAGCGATTCGATGCGTTCGAGCACCTCGGGGCCCACGATCGGCGCATATTCGCCGAGGCCCTTCTCGAGAAGCGGAACACGTTCCGGCACTCGGTGCAATCTATCTACCGTGGCCAATGCGATCGTGGCTCCCGACAAGTTCCGCGGCTCCCTCAGCGCCGCCGAGGCGGCCGAAGCCATGGCGGCCGGTGTCGAGGCGGCCGGCTTCACGGCGCGGCGGATGCCGCTCGCCGACGGCGGGGAAGGGACGCTGGACGCTCTGCTCGCCGCCCGGGGCGGATCGACGCGTAGCGCGACCGTCACCGGGCCGTTGGGTGACTCGGTCGACGCGCAATGGGTGCTGCTGCCCGACGGCACCGGGGTGGTGGAGATGGCGCGCGCCAGCGGCCTTGCCTTGGTCGGCATGCGCAACGACCCCTTGCGCGC
This sequence comes from uncultured Actinomycetes bacterium, assembly GCA_963781615.1. Lineage (GTDB taxonomy): Bacteria > Actinomycetota > Acidimicrobiia > IMCC26256 > JACDBD01 > JALZAA01. Next base: position 51,816 of record CAWAGI010000003.1, read on the forward strand.
GTCCAGCCGCGGGACGGGCGAGCTCATCGCCGCCGCGTTGCGCGGGGCGCGCGTCGCGTGCTCGTCGGCGTCGGCGGCAGCGCGTCGACCGACGGCGGCCTCGGCGCCGTCGACACCCTCGGCTGGTCGCTCGCCGGTCACGACGTCACCGTCGCGTGCGACGTCGCGACGCCGTTCCTCGACGCCGCCACCTTCTACGGCCCACAGAAGGGCGCGACGTCCGCCCAGGTGTCGTTGCTCACCGGCCGCCTCGCCCGACTCGCCGAGGTGTACCACGACCGGACCGGCGTCGACGTGACAGAGCTCGAAGGCGGGGGAGCGGCGGGCGGGCTCGCAGGCGGTCTGGCGGCGATCGGCGCGCAGCTCGAGCCCGGGTTCGACGTCGTCGCCCGCGCCGCGGGCCTGGACGACGCGCTCGGCGGCGCCGATCTCGTGGTCACGGGCGAAGGCCGGCTCGACGCGACGAGCTTCGAGGGCAAGGTCGTGGGCGGTGTGCTCGAATGGGCCGCCGACGAGGGGGTCGCGGAGCGCGTGGTCATCGTGGGGCAGGCGACGGCGGAAGGCCGTGAAGAGCTCAGCGTCCTCGGCGACGTCCAGCTGCTCACGCTCATCGACCGCGTCTGGCAGGCGGGTGAGGCGTACGCGCGCGCGGCGGTGCTCGTCGAGGAGGCAGCGATCGAAGCCGGGCGGCGCGCGCTGGGAAACCGATGACGACGGTCGACGTCGCGATCGTCGGCGCGGGCTCAGCCGGGTGTGTGCTCGCCGCCCGGCTCACCGAGGACCCGGACCGGAGCGTGGTCCTCCTCGAGTCGGGGCCCGACTACCCGTCGCTCGCCGATCTGCCGCCCGAGATCCGCAGCGGTCTCCGGCCCGTGTACACCCACGACTGGGGGTACCGGGCCGACACCGGTCTCGACGGGCGCGTGCTCGACGCCAACCGCGCCCGCATCGTCGGCGGCTGCTCGGCGACGAACGCCGCGCTGGCGGTACGCGGCCGTCCCGCCGACTACGACGGATGGGCGGCCCTCGGTTGCGACGGCTGGTCGTTCGCCGACGTGCTCCCCTTCTTCCGCCGCCTCGAGCACGACCTGGACTTCGGCGGTGAGGCGCACGGACAGGATGGCCCGCTGCCGATCCGCCGCCGGGTGCGCGGTGACCTCTCTCCGATCCAACGCGCGTTCCTGGACGCGTGCACCAGTGCGGGCTTCCCGACCGTCGACGACCACAACGCACCTGACGCGGTCGGCGCGGGGTTGCCGCCCATGAACCTGATCGACGGTGTGCGGCAGAGCACCGCCCTCACGTATCTCGCCGGCACCCGTGACCGCCCGAACCTGACCCTCCGCAGCGACACCCTCGTCGACCGCGTGGAGCTCGACGGAGCCCGCGCGATCGGGGTTCGGCTCGCGGAATCCGGAGAGGTGATCGACGCCGGTCGTGTGGTGCTCGCGTCGGGCGCGTACGGCAGCCCGGCGATCTTGATGCGGACGGGCATCGGCTCCGCCGACGACCTCCGCGCCGTCGGAGTCGACCCCGTGCTCGATCGCCCGGCGTGGGCGCGAACCTCATCGAGCACCCGCTGATGCCGAATGCATTCGAGGCGACGACCCCGCCGCGGGCGGGTGATCCCGTCTTCGAGGCGCTGCTGACCACGGCGAGCTCGACTGCCGACGGCGTCTACGACCTCCATGTGCTCCCGTTGTTCAACCCGCCCGAGCTCCAAGGCGACCCGCCCGTTCTCGTCATCCTCACCTCGGTGATGACACCGAAGTCGACCGGCTCGGTACGACTGCGTTCGGCCGACCCGTACGACGGACTGCACATCGACCTCGGAATGTTCACGCACCCGGCGGACATGCCGCGCATGCTCGACGCCATGCGTGTCGCCCGGAGGCTCGCCGAGACCGAGCCGCTGTGCGACCTGCTCGGCGAGCAGATCATGCCCGGCGCAGGCGCTACCGCGGACGACGCGCTCGCCGCCGCCGTGCGCGCCGGGTGCGAGATCTACCAGCACCCCGTCGGGACGTGCCGGATGGGGCCGGCCGACGATCCCGGCTCGGTCGTCGACGCGCGCGGTGCGGTGCACGGCATCGACGGCCTGTTCGTGATCGACGCGTCGATCATGCCGGCGATCCCGGCCGCCAACACCAACGTGCCGACGATCATGATCGCCGAGCGGTGCGCGGCCTGGCTCCGGGGCGAAGGGAGCCCAGCGAGCTAGGCGGTCTGCTCGCGGCCGAACTTCGCGCAGTAGGCGGGGACGGTGACCATCGGCGGCCGCTCGCGCACGACGACGGGAACACGCTCGGGCGCCAGGTTGTCGTCGTAGCGCACGAGCTCGGCCGCGAACGGCGGGTCGCACGCGTCGAGGCCGGCGCGGCGGAGGGCGGTGGCGAGGATCGCCAGCGCCTGCGGTCCCAGCTGCTCGAGCGGGCGGTTGCGGTGCGCCCGAACGCCCAGGTCCACCTGCGTGACGGACTGGATGCCGAACCGGTGCACGACGTCGAGGAGCAGCCCGATCTCGACGCCCCATCCCTCGACGAACGGGACGGTCTCGAGGATCGAACGACGCGCCGCGTACTCGCCCGCGAGCGGCTGGACGAACCGCGTGAGAAGCGGAAACAGATAGGAGAGGACGGGCCGCGCCATGAGCTCGGTGACACGACCGCCGCCCGTCGGGTCGTCGTGCAAAGGGCGCCGGTAGAAGCCCTTCACCATCCCGACGTCGGGGTCGTTGAGCAAGGGGGCGAGCAACCGCGTCACGAAATCTGCGCGGAAGTTGCGGATGTCGGCGTCGACCCAGCACAGGAGGTCGCCTTGGCACACGTACAGCGACTTCCACATCGCGTTGCCCTTGCCCGTGCCGGGAAGGAGCTCGGGGAGCAGCTCGGCGACGCGGAAGACGCGCGCGCCCTCAGCCCGGGCGGCGTCGCCGGTTGCGTCGGTCGAGCCGTCGTCCATGACCACGATCTCGTCGACGAGATGAAGCTGCTCGACGAGGCTCCGGCGAACGGTCGCGACGACGTGGCCGACCGTCGACTCTTCGTCGCGTGCGGGAAGGCAGACGGACACCGTGCTCCCGTGGCGTGCCTTCGCCGCCACGAGCGAGGTCAGGAACCGCGACTCCCGGGAGCGCCGCATGCAGGCCAGATTACGCATGGCTCGGCAAGTGGGTTTAGGGAAGCGATCGGGGTCGTAGTACCTGTTCCCATCCGTACGCGCTCATCAAGAGCGGCTGAGGGACAGGCCCAGTGAAGCCGCGGCAACCAGCGTGAAGTGCAAGTGAACGCCAGGTGCCAATGCCTGAACGATGAGTAGCCGACGAGCGGATCTCCGCTCGGGGCGCTCGAGAGCGCGTCGAGAGGGGCGGGCCGTCCGCCCCACGGAGAACGCGAAAGGAGCGTCGGCGTGTCGTACGTACAGGGTCTTCGATGCCGGGAGTGCGGCCGCGAGTACGAGGTCGCGCCCGTCTACACGTGCGAGTGGTGCTTCGGGCCGCTCGAGGTCGACTACGACTACGAGGCGATTCGATCGGCGATCAGCCGCGAGAAGATCGCCGCCGGGCCGCAGGCGATCTGGCGGTACGCCGACCTGCTGCCCGTCGACTACAGCCACGCCGTCGACCTGGGCGCCGGGTTCACGCCGCTCGTCAGGGCGGATCGCCTCGCGGGCGAGCTCGGCCTCGGCGAGGTGTGGGTGAAGAACGACACGCTGAACCCGACGAACTCGTTCAAGGACCGGGTGGCGTCGGTCGCGCTGTCGAAGGCACTCGAGTTCGGCTTCAAGACGGCTGCCTGCGCGTCGACCGGCAATCTCGCCAACTCCGTGGCCGCCCACGCCGCCCACGCGGGCCTGCGCAGCTTCGTGTTCATCCCGGCCGATCTCGAGCAGGCCAAGGTCGTCACCACCGCCGTGTACGGCGGGAACGTCGTCGCGATCGACGGCAACTACGACGACGTGAACCGGTTGTGCGCCGAGCTGGCGGGGACGTACCGCTGGGCGTTCGTGAACGTGAACGTGCGGCCGTACTACGCCGAGGGATCGAAGACGCTCGCGTTCGAGACGGTCGAGCAGCTCGGATGGGAAGCACCCGACCACGTCGTCGTGCCCGTCGCGAGCGGCTCGCTGCTCACCAAGGTCCGCAAGGGCTTCGACGAGCTGCACCGGGTCGGCTTGCTCGACACTCCCGCACGCGTGCGGGTGTCGGGCGCGCAAGCGGAGGGGTGCTCACCGGTGACGGCCGCGTTCGTGGACGGCAGCGACACGATCCGACCCGTGAAGCCGGCGACGATCGCCAAGTCGCTCGCGATCGGCAACCCTGCCGACGGCTACTTCGCCCTCGACGCCGTGCGCCAGACCGGCGGCGGGCTGGCGGCCGTGACCGACGACGAGGTCGTCGAGGGGATCCGGTTGCTCGCCCGCACCGAGGGCATCTTCGCCGAGACCGCGGGCGGAGTGACCGTCGCTTCGCTGGCGCGCCTCGCACGCGACGGCGTCGTCCGGCCCGACGAGCGCGTCGTCGTGTACATCACCGGGCACGGCCTGAAGACGCTCGACGCGGTCTCGCCGCACGTCGGGCCCACGGCGGTCATCTCCCCGACGCTCGACGCCTTCCACGAGGCGTTCGCGCCCGGCGAGATCGAGGAGTAGGAGGAAACGTTGGCTGTCAAGGTTCGGATCCCCACGCAGCTGCGCGAGCTGTCGGGCGGCGCGGCGGAGGTCGACGTCGACGGCGTGACCGTCGCCGAGGTGCTCAAGCAGCTCGAGGCAGACCATCCCGGGTTTGCCGCGCGTCTCTACGACGACAAGGGCGAGTTGCGCCGGTTCGTGAACGTGTTCGTCGCCGACGAGGACATCCGCTTCCTCCAGGGAATCGACACCCCCGTCGCCGAGGGCCAGGTCGTCAGCATCGTCCCCGCCGTCGCGGGGGGTTGATCGCCCGCGAGAGGTTAGTTAGGCTCCCCTAAGCTTCTGACCGGCAGTCAGATCCAAGGGAGGCCGCGTGTCCGAAGGCCAGATCCTGCTGCTCGGCGCCGTCGCCGGGTTCACGATCTATCTCGGCCTGCCCGTCGGGCGGCTCCGCAACCTGTCGGTGCCGGCCCGCGCGTTCCTCAACGCGGTGGCGGCCGGAATCCTCGTGTTCCTCCTCATCGAGGTGTTCAACCACGGCTTCGAACCCGTGGAGCACGCGGTCGAAGACGGCGAGTGGGCGGCGCTCGTCGGGAAAGGCGCGCTGTTCGCCGGGTTGTTCGCGCTCGGCCTGGTCGGGCTCGTCTACTACGACCGGCGGCTTTCGACGCGCGCGCCGGAACGCCCGATCGGCCCCGGCGCCGCGACCGCGGCGTCGATCCGACTGTCGTCGCGTGTCCATCACCTGTCGGAGCCGAAGCGCCTCGCGCTCTTGATCGCGGTCGGGATCGGCCTACACAACTTCTCGGAAGGCCTCGCGATCGGGCAGTCGGCTGCAAACGACGAGATCAAGCTTGCGCTGCTCCTCGTCGTCGGATTCGGGTTGCACAACTCCACCGAGGGATTCGGCATCGTCGGCCCGCTGTGTGCCGAAGCCGACCGTCCGAGCTGGGGCTTCCTCGGCGCGATGGGGCTGATCGCAGGCGGTCCGACGTTCCTCGGCACGCTCGTCGGCCAGTCGGTCGTCAACGAGACGCTGAACATGGCGTTCCTCGCGCTCGCCGCGGGTTCGATCCTCTACGTCGTCGTGCAGCTCCTGAACGTCGGCTTCAAGCTGGGGCACAAGGAGATGCTCATGTGGGGCTTGTTCGCGGGCATCGTGCTCGGCTTCGGCACCGACCTGGTGCTCGTGGCCGCCGGCGCGTAGCCAGCGGGTTGGCGACCACCGCGCCGTCCACGGCGGTCAAAGTCGAGCGCACGACGCGCCTCGCGGCGGACGCGACCACCGTCTGGCGGCACGCGACGACGCCCGCCGGGATCAACGACGAGTTCAAACCGTGGATGCGCATGACCGTGCCGCGACGCCTCCGGCACATCAGCCTCGACGACGTCGAGCTCGGCGTGCGCGTCTGTCGGAGTTGGGTTCTCCTGCTGGGCGTCGTGCCGTTCGAGTACGACGACCTCGTTCTCGTCGAGCGCGGGCCCGGCATGCGGTTCCGTGAACGCTCGTCGACGTTGGTCGGACGCACGTGGCAGCACGAGCGCACGGTGACGCCCACGGGTGAGGGATGCGAGGTCGTCGACCGGCTCGCGCTGGAGCTCCGACCTGCGATCGCGCGCCTGCCCGGTTCGGCGGCGCTCGTCCGACGGACGGTGGCGGCGATCTTCGGGCACCGGCACCGGAGGCTCGCAGCCCTGTTCGCCTGAGGGCAGGCTGCCTTGACTAGAGGTAAGGCGACCCTTAGTGTCAGCCGCCCATGTTGCCGACCTTCGTCATCGGGCTGCGCGAAGGCCTCGAGGCCGCGCTGATCGTCGGGATCGTCGCCGCCTTCCTGCTGCAGCAGCGGCGGAAGGACGCACTGCTCTACATGTGGTTGGGCGTCGCGCTGGCGGTGGTCATCTGCCTGGCCGTCGGCGTCGGGCTGCGGATCGCCTCCCAGCAGTTGCCCCAGCGGGAGCAGGAGCAGCTCGAGACGGTCATCGGGATCCTCGCGGTCGGGATGATCACCTGGATGATCGTCTGGATGCGCAAGCACGCCGCCGGGTTGCGGGGCGAGCTCGAGGAGCACGCCGCCGTAGCACTCGCGCAGGGCTCCACCGTCGCCCTGGTCGGCATGGCGTTCCTCGCCGTGCTCCGGGAGGGCCTCGAGACCGCCGTGTTCCTCCTCGCCGTGTTCCAGGACTCGGACCAGCCCGGGCTCTCGGGGACCGGTGCCGCGCTCGGGATCCTCGTGGCGGTCGTCCTCGGATACGGCATCTACAAAGGCGGGGTCCGGATCAACCTCGGACGCTTCTTCCGCATCACGGGAGTGGTCCTCGTCCTCGTCGCGGCCGGCCTGCTCTCGTCGGCAGTGCACACGGCACACGAGGCGGGATGGTGGAACATCCTGCTCGACCAGGCCGTCGACCTCAGCTGGCTCATCAAGCCGGGCAGCGTGGCGTCCGCGCTCATCACCGGCATGTTCGGCATCCAGCCCAAGCCGACCGTCGGGGAGGCGCTCGTGTGGGTCGCGTACGCCGTCCCGATGACGATCTTCGTCCTCAGCGGGCCTCGCCGCCGTGCCCCGGCCGGCTCCCGCCCGCCTTCCGAGAACGTCGCCACGTCCGTTGCACGGTGAGCTCGGGCCCCGTCCGAGCTGCGCCCCGAGAAGAGGAGCCATGTCCTTCCGAAACCGCTGGTTGATGCCACCCGTCGCCGCTGCACTGACGGCCACGATGATGTGGGCTTCCCCGGGCCTCGCCGCCGCGGCGAAGACGAAGACCATCTCGGTGAAGCTCACCGATGCCGGGTGTCCCAAGCGGCTCAAGACCGTCGCCGGCCCCACGACCTTCAAGGTGAAGAACGTCGATGCCGATGCCGTCACCGAGTTCGAGGTGCTGAGCGGCGACCGCGTCCTGGGCGAGAAGGAGAACCTGTCACCCGGCTTGTCCGGCGAGTTCACGCTCACGCTCAAAACCGGCAAGTACGAGACCTACTGCCCGGGCGGCGACCGCGAGCGCGGCGAGCTCGTCGTGACCGGGACCTCGAGCACCGCACTCGCGCCGCAGGCGCAGGCGGCCGTCGACCAGTACCGCGCGTACGTCCAGGACCAGACCGCGCAGCTCATCGCGGCCACGAAGACATTCACCGACGCGGTAGCGGCCGGGAACGTCGACGGGGCCAAGGCGGCGTACACGACGGCGCGGGTCCCATACGAGCGGATCGAGCCCGTAGCCGAGACGTTCGGCGACCTCGACCCGCGCATCGACGCCCGCGAGGGTGACGTCCCGAAGAAGAACTGGGGCGGGTTCCACAAGATCGAGCAGGCGCTCTACGTCGCCAACACGACCGAGGGGATGGAGCCGGTCGCGGACCAGCTCCAGAAGGATGTCGAGCAGCTCCAGAACCTCGTCGTCGACACGCAGCTCGAGCCGGCGACCATCGCCAACGGCAGCGTCGAGCTGCTCAACGAGGTCTCCGCGTCGAAGATCACCGGCGAAGAGGAGCGCTACTCGCACACCGATCTGGTCGACTTCCTCGCCAACGTCGAGGGCTCCCAGGCCGCGTACGAGAGCGTGAAGCCGATCCTCGTCGCCAAGAACCCGAAGCTGGCGGCCGAGGTCGACCAGCGGTTCGCCGACGTCTACGCCGCTCTCGCCCCCTACGGGAGCGGAACCGAGTTCGTGTCCTACACACAGCTCACCGAGGCCGACTCGAAGAAGCTCTCCCAGGCGATCGACACGCTCGCCGAACCGCTGTCGAAGGTCGCGAAGCAGGTGGTGAGCTCGGAGGGGCAATGAGTAGACGCGGCGGACCGCACGTCAGCCGGAGAGGCTTCCTCGCCGCAACCGGCGCGCTCGGCGCCGCCGCGGCCGCAGCCCCGTCGCTGGTCGCGGCACCCGCCGCGGCCGCGACGACGGCGCGCCGCGGTCACGTGGTCCCGTTCCACGGTCGTCACCAGGCGGGCATCGCGACGCCGGTGCAGGACCGGCTGCTGTTCGCGTCCTTCGACGTGACGACCGACGACCGGGCCGACCTCGTCGCGCTGCTGAAGGACTGGACGCGCGCGGCCGAGCGCATGGCGGCGGGGCGTCCCGTCGGTCCCGACAACGACGATCTCGACGCGCCGCCGGACGACACCGGCGAGACCCTCGGGCTCGGGCCGGCCAATCTCACGGTCACCTTCGGCTTCGGCCCGTCGATGTTCGAGCGCGACGGGCAGCCGCGCTTCGGCCTCGCCGGCCGGCGGCCGGAGCAGCTGATCGACCTGCCCGAGTTCAACAGCGACGTGCTCGATCCCGCCCGCAGTGACGGCGACCTCGCCGTCCAGGCGTGTGCCGACGACCCGCAGGTGGCCTTCCACGCCATCCGCGACCTGACGCGCATCGGGCGCGGTGCCGTGACGCTCAGGTGGTCGCAGCTGGGCTTCGGGCGGACGTCGACGACGAGCGCGGCCGGCGCCACCCCGCGCAACCTCATGGGCTTCAAGGACGGCACCAACAACATCAAGAGCGAGCAGACCGACCTCATGGACAAAGACGTGTGGGTCGGCACGGGCGACCAGCCGGCGTGGATGCACCACGGCTCGTACCTGGTGGTGCGGCGGATCCGCATGCTGCTCGAGGTGTGGGACCGCTCGACCCTCGACGACCAGCAGCAGACGATCGGCCGGGTCAAGGACACGGGCGCTCCGCTCGGGGGAAAGGCGGAGCACGACGCGCCCGACCTCTCGGCGCGCTCCGAGGAGCCCGTGATCCCGATGGACGCCCACATCCGGCTCTCGGCGCCCGCTTCCAACGACGGCGCGCGCCTGCTGCGCCGCGGGTTCTCGTTCACCGACGGCATCGACCCGGTGCGCAACCAGCTCGACGCGGGCCTGTTCTTCATCGTGTTCCAGCGCGATCCCCGTCGCCAGTTCGTCCCGATCCAGCAGCAGCTCGGGCAGCAGGACGCTCTCAACGAGTACATCCGCCACACCGGCAGCGGGATCTTCGCCTGTCCGCCGGGAACTGGTTCGGGCGGCTACGTGGGCGAGACCCTGTTCCGCTGAGTCGCGGCGAGCAGCCTCAGGCGGCGGGCGTGACGAACATCAGCTCGGCGAGCCGCGTCGGGATCGTGTGCTCGCCGGACGTGCTCTTGACGACGATCCCCTCGGCCGCCGGGCCGACGACGACCGCCTCGGAACCGGGAATGAGGCGGGCGCCGGCGAGCAGGACCAGCGCGTCGTCGTCGAGCTCGATCTTCTCGCTGATCCGCGCCACCGTGACCGGGCCCGCTTCGACGCGGCTCAGCGGAGCGGAGCCCTTCACGTCGACCTTGTGGGCGGAGCCCGGGATCGGGTTGCCGTGCGGGCACGTCGCCGGGTCGCCCAGCAGCTGCACGAGCTTCTCCTCGACGTCGGCGGAGATGGCGTGCTCCCACCGGTCGGCCTCCCGGTGCACCTTCTCCCACTCGAGGCCGATCACGTCCGTCAGGAGCCGCTCGGCGAGGCGGTGGCGGCGCACGATCGAGACCGCGAGCTTGCGGCCCTTGTCGGTGAGCCGAAGGCTTCGGTCGTCGAGCAGCTGGGCGTAGCCCTGTTCCACGAGCCGGTTCACCGTCTCGGACACGGCCGGGGCCGAGATGCCGAGGCGCTCGACCAGCCGGGCGCGGATCGGAGGGATGCCCTCCTCCTCGATCTCGAGGATCGTCTCGAGGTACTCCTCGGTCGCGTCGTGCAGCTCGGCCACGTCCGAAGAATAGGGCTGTGCGCGGGTCGCCGAGGGGGAGCGATCGCGGCGGGCTGCCGGGCGACCAACTTGCACTCCCATGGGGGGAGTGCCATATGCTGTTAGCACTCGAATCCGTTGAGTGCTAACCGTCGCCGCCCTCACCTGGAGGGCGCTCCGCCAGGGGGTATGTACGTATGCCGAAGCAGATCGCCTACAGCGAGCAGGCCCGCCGGGCCCTCGAGGCGGGCATGAACAAGCTCGCCGACTCCGTCCGAGTCACCATCGGCCCCAAGGGCCGCAACGTCGTGCTCGAGAAGAAGTGGGGCGCTCCCACGATCACGAACGACGGCGTCTCGATCGCCAAGGAGATCGAGCTCGAGGACCCGTACGAGAAGGTCGGCGCCGAGCTCGTCAAGGAAGTCGCCAAGAAGACCGACGACGTCGCCGGTGACGGCACGACGACCGCCACGGTGCTGGCGTGGGCGATGGTGCGGGAGGGCCTGCGCAACGTCGCCGCCGGCGCCAACCCGATGAGCCTGAAGAAGGGCATCGAGGCGGCCGTCGAGACGGCAGTCGACGAGATCCAGAAGGGCGCCATCGAGGTCAAGGCGGACCAGAAGCAGATCGCCAACGTGGCCGCCATCTCGGCCGCCGACCCGGAGATCGGCGAGATGATCGCCGAGGCGCTCGACAAGGTCGGCACCGACGGCGTCATCACCGTCGAGGAGAGCCAGACCTTCGGCATGGAGCTCGACCTCGTCGAGGGCATGCGCTTCGACAAGGGCTACATCTCGCCGTACTTCGTGACCGACCCCGACCGCATGGAGGCCGTGCTCGACGACGCCTACGTGCTGCTCGTCAGCACGAAGATCTCGGCCGTCAAGGATCTGCTGCCGGTGCTCGAGAAGGTGATGCAGGGCGGGAAGCCGCTCGTCATCATCGCCGAGGACCTCGAGGGTGAGGCCCTGGCGACGCTGGTCGTCAACAAGATCCGGGGCACGTTCAAGTCGGCGGCGGTGAAGGCCCCCGGCTTCGGCGAGCGCCGCAAGGCCATGCTCGAGGACATGGCGATCCTCACCGGCGGCACCGTGATCTCCGAGGAGGTCGGCCTCAAGCTCGAGAACGTCGGGCCCGACCTGCTCGGCACCGCCCGCAAGGTCGTCGTCACCAAGGACGAGACGACGGTCGTCGAGGGTGGCGGCAGTCAGCCCGACATCCAGGGTCGGATCGGTCAGATCCGCAACGAGATCGACAACACCGACTCGGACTACGACCGCGAGAAGCTCCAGGAGCGTTTGGCGAAGCTCTCGGGCGGCGTGGCGATCATCAAGGTCGGCGCGGCCACCGAAGTGGAGCTCAAGGAGAAGAAGCACCGCATCGAGGACGCCGTCCAGACCACCAAGGCGGCGGTCGAGGAGGGCGTCGTCCCCGGCGGGGGCGTGGCGCTGCTGCGGGCGCAGAAGGCCGTGCTCGCCTCGGCGGACAAGCTCGACGGCGACGACGCCACCGGGGCGAAGATGGTGGCGCGTGCGCTCGAGGAGCCGCTCAAGCAGATCGCGGTGAACGCCGGCTACGAGGGCGGCGTGGTCGTCGAGAAGGTGCGCGGGCTCAGCGGGTCCGAGGGGCTCAACGCCGCCACCGGCGACTACGAGGACCTCGTCAAGGCGGGTGTCACCGACGCCGCCAAGGTGACGCGCTCGGCGCTGCAGAACGCGGCATCGATCGCGGCGCTGTTCCTCACCACCGAGGCGGTCGTCGCCGACAAGCCCGAGGAGAAGCCCGCGATGCCGGCCGGCGGCGGCATGCCCGGCGGCATGGACGGCATGGGCGACTTCTAGAGTCCCGGCAGGTCGCCCTCGCGAGCTCGGGCTCCTGCTTCGGCGGTCGGCACAGCCGCCGCCTGCGCGCTCGTACCACCGGTCCACGACCGAACGCAGTGGGGCGCCCTCCGGGGCGCCCCACTCGCTCGTCTTGGCGTGAGCAATGTGCCCGTGAGGCATGTACTTGACGCCAAAACGAGGAGGGTGGCGGCGGTAGCCTCGACCGCGTGGACCCGCTGGTGCCGTCCGAAGGGTGGGGCGTCCTCCATCTCTTCTACAAGGTGGACCGGGCGCGTGCCGACGCCGAGCCCGGTGGCACGAAGCGGGTGCTCGACGCGATCGCGTCGCTCGAGGCCGACGAGCACCAGGTGCTGGTGTTCACGGTGCTCGGGCACAAGGCCGAGCTCGGGATCATGGCGCTCGGGCCCGACGTCGCCCGCCTGCAGGCGTTCCAGCAGGAGCTCGCCGCCGCGCCCCTCGATCTCGAGTGGTCGTACGTCTCGCTCACGGAGCGCTCGGAGTACACGGACGACGAGGAGCGAGCCCGCGCCCGCCTCTACCCGACGCTCCCGCGCAAGCGCGCCATCTGCTTCTACCCGATGTCGAAGCGCCGCGCCGCCGACGCCAACTGGTACGAGCTCCCCTTCGACCAACGCAAGCAGCTCATGGGCGGGCACGCCCGCGTCGGACGCGCCTACGCCGGCCGGGTGCTCCAGCTCATCACCGGCTCGACCGGGCTGGACGACTGGGAATGGGGCGTCACGCTGCTCGCCGACGACCCGGCGGCGCTGAAGGAGATCGTGTACGAGATGCGCTTCGACGCGGTCTCGGCCCGCTACGCGGAGTTCGGCCCGTTCGTGACCGGTCTGCTGCTCGAGCCGGCCGAGGCGTTGCAACGGGTCGGGATGCCCGCCCGGTGAGCAAACTCCGGCTGTTCGTCTCGTTCCCCGCGGAGCTCGTCGATCGCCCGCTCATCTACGAGATCATCAAGGAGTTCGACGTCGTCCCGAACATCCGGCGCGCCAATGTCGAGGGGAACTCCGGCTGGTTGATCCTCGAGGTGAACGGCGACCAGACGCAGCTCGACGCCGCCATCGCGTACTTCGAGGGGCTCGGGTGCACCGTGAACCGGATGGAGGGCGACGTCCTCGAGAGCTGATGCGCATCCTCGTCACCGCGGTGTTCGAGCAGCTCGTGTACCACTGCCTGTGCATCGACGACCGCGACCCTGCCCACCCCCGCCTCGAGGTCGACGCGATACTGCGCGACGGTGACGCCGACGGGCCGTTGCTCCTCCCCGTAGCCGACTACAAGCGCATGGCAGGGTTCGACACCGTTGACGCCCGGCTGCCCGGCTTCCGCGCCGCGGGCCGGACCGAGACGCGCGACGGGGTCGAGTACATCGTCTTCCCCGTGTGGGAGCGCATCGAGTGACGGACTCGAAGCCGGACGACGAAGCGCGCGCGCTCGCCCGTCTCGACGAGTCGGGCGCCGCCATCGTGGCCGGCGTGGAGGCGCAGGTGCCGACCTGGGCGCAGGCGAACGTCGAACGGCTGCTCGACGCCTGGGGCCGCGCCTCCGTCGACTCGCGCGCCCGTGCCACGGCCGCGGCGGTCGAGGCCGGCGCCGCTGCCGCGCACCGGATCGTCGCCGAGTTGGACGCGCTGTTCGCCGTCGACGCCGAGCACCAGCGGGCCACGCCGCTCGAGATCGTCCGCACGGTGTACCGAGAGCCGACCGCCGTGCTCGAGGAAGCGGGTGTCCCGCCGGTCGTCCGCGAGGAGTTCGACGAGCGTGCGTGGCCCGACGACGTGTACGGCCTCGTGCCCCGCACCCTGGGCGATCTCGGCGACCCCGACCTCGCGCCGTTGCACCTCGCCTGGGGGATGGCCAAGGCGGCCGTCCTCCGCGCTCGACGGTCACGAGCCGCGCGCTGAGCACGGCACCTCTGGCAGGGCCGGGGTTTCCCCGGCCCCGGATCGAGAGGATGGCCGGCTCGAGCACGTGCGCGAGCGCGTGCGACCAGAGAGTGAGAACGGTGCGGTAGCGTCACTTTCCGCACCATGCGGAGAGCAGCGGAAGGGCAGGCGTTGGACGCGCACGGATCGCCGAGTCCGCACGCGTCCGAGCCCGATCTCACGGCCATCGAGCATGCGCTCGGCGCCGCCTGGCTCCACGCCGCGCTCGACTCGACGATGGGCTTCGTGTCCGTGCACGACGCCGACGGCGCGCTGCGGTACGTGAGCCCGAGCGTGACAACGCTGCTGGGGTACGAGCCGGCCGGCCTGGTCGGTCCTGCGCCGACGCACTTCGTCCATCCCGACGACCGTGACGCGGTCATCGACAAGCTGACGGACGTGCTCGACGCGCCGGACCGCATCGTGACGGTCAGCTTCCGTGCGGCACACCGAGACGGCACATGGCGCTGGCTCGAGACCCAGGTCGTCAACCTCGTCGACCACCCGGCGGTCCGGGGCGTGGTGACGAGCTCATGGGACGTCACCGACCGCGGCGAGGAACGCGAGCGTGCGGCGGCGGCGCGTCGCTCGGGCGAAGAGCGGTTCCGCGCCCTCGCCGAGCACTCGTCCGACATCCTGGCCGTGTACGGCGCCGACGGGAGACTGAAGTACATGAGCGCGTCGGCCGAGCGCTTCTTCGGGGTGGACGCGGAGGACGCGGTGGGGCGTCGCTCCCTGCTGGATTACGTGCATCCCGACGATCGGCACCTCCACGACGTGCAGTCGCTTCGCGAGCAGGAGGGCACGGCCCCGCCGCACCTCGTGCGGGTTCGGAACCATCGGGGCGAGTGGCGGTGGTTGGAGGCGGTCACCACCAACCTGCTCGACGACAAGAACGTCCAGGGGTTCGTCACGAACAGCCGCGACGTCACCGCCCAGCGAGAGGCTGAGGAGGCGGTGCCGCGAGCGAGAAGCGCTTCCGCGCCGTGGCGCAGCACGTCTCCGACATCGTCGCCGTGCTCGACGCCGATGGGACGATCGCGTACCTGAGCCCGTCGGCGAGCCGGGTCATGGGCTACGGCGACGAGGTATGGCTCCATCGCGACGCGTTGGAGCTGGTGCACCCAGACGATCTCGACGCGATCCGGCGCATCTTCGAGAACGTCCTCGCCGAGCCCGGCCCGACCAAGCCGGCGTGGCTGCGGGTCGCGCACTCCGACGGCTCGTGGCGCTGGGTCGAGGCGATCGCGAACAACCTGCTCGACGAGCCCGCCGTCGGTGGCATCGTGGTCCACGCCCGGGACGTGACCGAGCAGCGCGACGCCGCCCACGCGTTGCGGCGGAGCGAACGCAGGTACCGGGGGATCGTCGAGGACCAGTCGGAGCTGATCTGCCGGTACCAGGCCGACACGACGCTCACGTTCGTCAACGAGGCGTACGCGCGCGACCACGGTCGGACGCCCGAGGAGCTCGTCGGGACGCGCTTCATCGACGTGATCCCCGAGGAGGATCGCGAGCTCGCCGTGCGGATGATCCGGTCGCTGACGCCGGAGAATCCCGTGGTGACGTACGTGCACCGCGTGCGCGCCGCCGACGGCGACGTTCGTTGGCACCAATGGACCGACCGAGTCGTGCTCGACGACGAGGACGGCATCGCCGAATACCAGGCGGTCGGCCGCGACATCACCGACCAGCGGCTGGCCGAGGACGCCGCCGTCAAGAGCCAGGCGCTCGCCAACGAGCAGGCCCGGGTGCTCCAGCTGATCACGACGAGCGCGCCGCTCGACGAAATCCTCCGGGAGATGTGCCGCGTCGTGGAGCTGCACGTCGACGGCGCGCGTTGCTCCATCCAATTGCTGAACGAGGACGGGACTCCGACTCGGCGCCGCTTCGTCGCGCCGCCGGCCGACCGCACCTGGTCGAAACGGATCGCATCCTCGGTGGACCGGCGGACGCTCGGCACGCTCTCGCTCACGTATGACCACCCGCGGCAGCCCGACGTCGAGCACCGCAAGGTCGTCGACCTGTTCGAGGACCTCGCCGCGATCGCCATCGAGCGCAAGCGCAACGAGGCTCGCCTCTCGCACCAGGCCCACCACGACCCGCTGACGGGGCTGCCGAACCGGACGCTGTTCCTCGAGTTCCTCCAGCTCGCCCTGGCGCGAACGCGCCGCCGGGAGTCGACGTTCGCGGTGTTGTTCCTCGACCTCGACCGCTTCAAGATCGTGAACGACAGCCTCGGTCACGACGCCGGCGACGAGCTGCTCATCGCGCTGGGTCAACGGCTGCGCGGCGTCTTGCGGCCCGCCGATACCGTCGCCCGGTTCGGCGGCGACGAGTTCACGATCTTGTGCGACGACCTGCCGTCGGCCGGCGCGCGCGAGCACGCCACCGATGTCGCCCGGCGGCTGTTGCGGACCATCCGCCTTCCGTTCCTCCTCGACGGCGAGGAGCAGTTCCTCTCGGCCAGCATCGGTATCTCGCTCGCCGGACCCGGCACCGAAGGGCCGGAAGGTCTCCTGCGCGACGCCGACGCCGCGATGTACCGGGCCAAGGAGCGGGGCAAGGACCGCTGGGAGCTGTTCGACGAGCTCATGCGCGAGACCGCCCGCGAACGCCACGAGACGGAGAACGCGCTCCACCGCGCGCTCGAGCGCGGGGAGCTGCGCGTGCACTACCAGCCGATGGTGTCGTTGCGCGACCGGCGGTGCATCGGCGCCGAGGCGCTGGTGCGCTGGGCGCACCCCGAACGCGGGTTGCTGGCGCCGGCGCAGTTCATCGACCTCGCCGAGGAGACCGGGCTGATCGTGCCCGTCGGACAGTGGGTCATCGAGGAGGCGTGCCGCCGATCACGGGAGTGGCGCGTCGAGCACGGCCCCGAGTTCGTCGTGTCGGTGAACCTGTCGAGCCGGCAGCTGTCGAACCCCGAGCTCGCCGAGCACGTGCGGGGTGCGCTCGAGCACACCGGCGCCGACGCCGCCGGGTTGTGCTTCGAGATCACCGAGAGCGCGCTCATGGACGACGCCGAGGCGACCATGGGCGCGATCACCGCTCTCAAGCGTCTCGGGGTCGGCCTCAGCATCGACGACTTCGGAACCGGCTACTCCTCGCTCGGCTACCTGAAGCGCTTCCCGGTCGAGGCGGTGAAGGTGGACCGCTCGTTCATCGACGGGCTCGGCTCGGACCCGGAGGACTCGGCGATCGTCGCCGCGGTCGTCAGCCTCGGCCACGCCCTCGGGCTCACGGTCATCGCCGAGGGCGTCGAGACCGAGCGCCAGCTCTCCGAGCTCACTGCCCTGGGCTGTGACGCAGCCCAGGGCTACCTGTTCGCCCCACCCGGCCTGGGTGAGGACCCCGCCGGTCGCGTCGACCGGTCGCGGCTGGCCCGCATCTCGACCCCGGGCTGAATCGGCCGCTTTTCATCTAGTCTCCCGCAGTCTGACGGCACGCTGAACCGGAGGTGACGGGTGTGAAGCTTGCGGTGTGGGAAGTGGTGTCGGGGGCGCCGAGGCCCAGGTACAACCCGGGCGACACCGCGTGGGTGCTCGCCTCGGCCGCGCTGGTGTTGTTCATGACGCCGGGGCTGGCGCTCTTCTACGGCGGCATGGTGCGGGCGAAGAACGTGCTCGGCATGCTCATGCAGAACTTCTTCTGCCTCGGGCTGATCAGCGTCATCTGGGCCGCGCTCACGTACTCCTTGGCGTTCAGCGGCGACGGCAAGTGGATCGGGAACCTCGACCTGGCCTGGTTGCACAACGCCGCAACCACGTCGCCGACCGGGTTCGAGCTGTCGATCCCGCCGCTCACGTTCATGGCGTTCCAGCTCATGTTCGCCATCATCACGCCCGCGCTGATCACGGGCGCGGTCGCAGACCGCATGAAGTTCTCGGCGTGGGTGTGGTTCATCGGGCTGTGGGCGATCCTCGTGTACGCCCCGATCGCGCACTGGGTGTTCTCGCCCGCCGGCTGGCTGTTCAAGCGGGGCGCGCTCGACTTCGCGGGTGGGACCGTCGTGCACATCAACGCCGGGATCGCGGCGCTGGCGGCCGTGTTACTGCTCGGGAAGCGCAAGGGTTGGCCCAATCACCCGATGCCGCCTCACGCGCTGCCGTTCACGCTCATCGGCGCGGGCATCCTCTGGTTCGGCTGGTTCGGGTTCAACGCCGGCTCGGCCCTCAAGGGTGACGCGATCGCCGCCCAGGCGCTGGTGAACACGCACATGGCGGCGGCGGCGGCGCTGCTCGGCTGGCTGGTCGTCGAGCGGTTGCGGACCGGGCACGCAACGACGCTCGGCGCCGCGTCGGGCCTGGTTGCCGGGCTCGTCGCGATCACGCCCTGCGCCGGGTTCGTCGGCGGTATGGCGCCGATCTACATCGGGCTGATCGCCGGGGGCGTGTGCGCCTTCGCGATCAGCCTCAAGTTCAAGTTCGGCTTCGACGACTCGCTCGACGTCGTCGGCGTGCACCTCGTGGGCGGCCTGGTCGGTTCGCTGCTGCTCGGCTTCTTCGCCGACGCTGCGATCAACCCGGCCGGCGCCGGACGGCGTGTTCCAGGGCGGAGGCTTCGGTCTCTTCGGCGAGCAGGTCATCGCCGTCGTGGCCACGATGGTGTGGTCGTTCGCCGTGACGTTTGCGATCGTGTTCGTGCTGAACAAGGTGCTACCGGGCGGCATCCGGGTCTCGGAGGAGGACGAGGAGACGGGCCTCGACCTCTCCCAGCATTCGGAGACCGGCTACGCGCTCGAGCGCGTGTGAGCGCCCGCGACCACTAGGAGGATCGAGGACTCATGAAGCTCATCGTGGGCATCATCAAGCCGTTCAAGGTCGACGACGTGAAGGACGCGGTGAAGGACCTCGGCGTGCAAGGGCTCACCGTGTCCGACGTGCAGGGGTTCGGTCGCCAGCGCGGCCACACCGAGGTGTACCGCGGAGCCGAGTACACCATCGACTTCGTGCCCAAGGTCCGGGTCGAGATCCTCGTCGACGACGGCGACGTCGACCGCGTCGTCCAGAAGCTCGTCGAAACGGCTCGCACCGGCAAGATCGGCGACGGCAAGGTATGGGTCGTGCCCGTCGACAACATCTGGCGGATCCGAACCGGGGAGACCGGGCCCGACGCCCTCTGACCCGGTCACCGCCTCCGAGCTGCGGGCGGCGCGCGATCGTCTCGTCGCCGATCGCGCCCGGCGCGGGGCGGACTTCGGGCGCGCGCTCTCGGAGCTGCTCGACGCCTCGCTGACCCGCTCGCTCGGCGGTGCGTCCGAAGGCCGCCTGGCGCTGGCGGCCGTGGGCTCCTACGGCCGGGCCGAGCTCTGCCCGGGATCCGACGTCGACGTCGTGCTGCTGCACGACGGCCGCTCGAACGTCGCCGACGTCGCCGAGCGGCTCTGGTACCCGCTGTGGGACGCCGGGTTCGTCCTCGGCCACGCCACGAACACCGTGAAGGAGGTGGTCGCCCTGGCCGAGCGCGACCTCCACGCGCTGACGGCGTGGCTCGACGCCCGCCTCGTCACCGGCGACCCCGACCTGTTCGCGGAGCTCGTCGGGCGCATCCGGGGCCTCGCGGTGCGGCGTCGGGATCGCCTGGTCGACGACCTGCGCTCGGCCGCCGACACCAGGCGGGAGAAGTTCGGCCCGCTCGCCGAGATGCTCGAGCCCAACCTCAAGGAAGGCAGCGGTGGGTTGCGCGACATCCAATCGCTGTCGTGGACGGGATGGGCACTCGGTGAACCCGGAGGATGGACGGCCCTCGTCGACCAGGGCTACCTCCGGCCCGACGACCCCGGCCGCCTCGCGGGAGCCAATGCCCGGCTGCTCGACCTCCGAGTGGCGCTGCATCGCGTCACGCGCAGCCGCACCGACGTGTTGACGCTCCAGGAGCAGGACGCGGTCGCCGCCGAGACCGGCGCCGCCGACGCGGACGCCCTCGTGCGCGACCTCGCGGGTGCAGCCCGCACGGTGGCCTGGCTCGTCAACGACGTCTTCGCCCGGCTCGAGTCGACGGCGCGCGGGCCCGGCGGGCGGCTCTCGCGACGCGACCGAGACCTCGGCGACGGCGTCGTCGTGCGTGACGGGCGCCTCGCGTTCTCCGCCGACGCGCGCATCGACGCCCAGCTCGTGCTGCGCGCGGCGGCCGCCGCGGCCGACCTCGGCGCGTCGTTCGACCGTCCGTCGCTCGAGCGCTCGCGCGACATGGAGCGGGTCGAATGGGACTCCGAGGCGCGCGACGCGTTCGTGGCGCTGCTGCGCGCGGGCCGCGGGGCGGTGCCCGTCTTCGAGGCGCTCGACCAGGCCGGCGTGCTCGCGCGCCTCCTGCCCGAGTGGGATCGGGTCCGGTCTCTGCCGCAGCGCAACGCGTACCACCGGTTCACCGTCGACCGGCATCTCCTCGAGGCGGTCGCGGAGTGCGCGGCATTGCTCGACGACGACGGCTTCGACGGTGAGGTCGCCCGTCGGGCCCGCGCCGACCTGCTCCTCCTCGCCGCGCTCCTCCACGACCTCGGGAAGGGAATGGCGGGCGACCATTCGGTCGTCGGCGCCGAGGCCGCGGTCGAGCTCGCGCGCCGGATCGGCGTCGACGAGCCCGGCGTCGCCACCCTCGACTGGCTCGTCCGCCACCACCTCGCGCTGGCCGAGACCGCCACCCGGAGGGACCTCTCGGAGGAGACGACGATCACCAACTTCGGGCGTCTCGTGGGGTCCACCGACCGCCTCGACCTGCTCTACGCGCTGACGGTCGGCGACTCACGCGCCACCGGTCCTGCGGCCTGGAGCCCCGCCAAGGCGGCTCTCCTCCGTGAGCTGTTCTCGAAGACCGACAGCCTGTTCGAGCTGGGCGTCGTCGGTCCCGGGCTCGAGGCCCACCGGCGAGAGACCCTCGAGCGCCACGACGCCCTGATCGCAAGACGGGAAGTGGCGATCGACTGGAGCGAACGGGACGACGGCCTGCTCGAATGCGCGGTCGCGGCTCCCGACCGCACCGGTCTGCTCGGCAGCGTCGCAGGCGTGCTGGCGCTGTTCGGCTTCGACATCCGCGACGCGGCCGGGTACATCGCCGGCGGCATGGCGCTCGAGGTGTTCGACGGCACCGACCGCTTCGGACGCCTGGCGGATCCGGCCGGTCGTGACGCGGTCCTCACTGCCCTGCGCGGCGCGCTGACCGGCGAGCTCCCGCTCGCGGAGCAGCTGCGAGCCCGCATCCGCCGCTACCGGATCCCCGACCCCGGGGACGTCGCCGTCGTCATCGACCAGGACGCGTCCCCGTCCGAGACCGTCGTCGAGGTGCACGCGCCCGACCACGTGGGCCTGCTGGCCCAAGTGGCATCCACGTTCGCCGACCTCGACGTCGACGTGCGTACCGCGAAGGTCTCGACGTTGGGAGACCGCGTCGTCGACGTCTTCTACGTCCACGACGCCGCCGGGAACAAGATCACCAAGCAACTCACGATCGACCAGCTCAAGGCGACGCTCATCGCGCGCTTGACGAGCGAGTACTGGCTGCCCGAACCCGACCTAGTCCCCGGTCATAGGCTCCGCGGCAACGGCGGCTTTGCCGACGGTTACCGCAAAGCCGAAAGCTTGCGACGGCGACGAAAGGAGACTCGATGTCAGAGCCGTTCGCCGTCTCCGCCGCCGATCTGCTTCGCTGGGCCGAGTCACTCGCGGGCGTCGCGCGCACCGGGCTCGGGTTCACGCAGAGCCTGTACGAGAAGGAGCGATTCCAGGAGGTGCTGAAGGTCGCGGCCGACATTCGCGCGGCCGCGATCGAAGAGGCCGAGAGCGACGCGCTGTTCGAGGAGTGGCTGGCGTCGGTGGGCGAGGGCGTTCCCGGCTACGTCACCCCGAAGGTCGCGGTCGCGGCCGTGGTCGGCAACGACGACGGCGAGATCCTCCTCACGCAGCGGTCCGACTCGGGCGTGTGGCTGTACCCGGTGGGTTGGGCGGACGTCGGGTACTCGCCGTCGGAGGTGGCGGTCAAGGAGGTGTACGAGGAAACGGGCATCGAGGTCGAGCCCGTGTCGCTCATCGCCGTGTTCGACGGTCTGCGCCTCGGCTTCGCCCGCGTTCCCCTGTACTCGCTGGTGTTCCACTGCCGCATGCTCGGCGGTGAGCTCCACGGGCACCCCCTGGAGACGCGCCAGGTCGGCTTCTTCGCGCGGGATCGACTCCCCGAGCCGCTCGCCGGCGGCGCGCGTTGGGTCGACACCGCGTTCGCGGCCATCACCGGCGAGACCCGCCCCGCCGACTTCGACGAGCCCCGCACACCCCCCTGGCGCGGCAGCTAGCTGCCGGCGCGTTCGAGCTCGCTCATCGTGTAGAGCGAGCGCAGCTCGACGTCCACGTCGGTCAGGTTCTCGGCGCCGCCCGCCTCGCGGTCGATGACGCACACCGCGTGCTCGACGATCGCGCCGCGCTCGCGCAGGTCGCCGCACGACGTCACCACCTGCCCGCCGGAGGTCACGACGTCCTCGATCACCGTGAGCCGCCGACCGCCGAGCTCACCTCCCTCGGCCAGGCGGCACGTCCCGTACGTCTTCGCCTCCTTGCGGACGAAGAAGGCCGGCAACCCGGTCAGTTGGGAGAGCATCGTCGCCAGGGGCACGCCGCCGAGCTCGAGCCCGGCGACCGCATCGCTCGCGAGCGGGACCAGCGGCACGAGCGCCTCGCCGATCTCGCGCAGCAGCCACGGATCGGACTCGAACAGGTACTTGTCGAAGTACTCGCCGCTGATCGCACCCGACCGCAAGCGGAACTCGCCGGTGAGGTGCGTCCGCTTGTAGATCGTCCGCGCCAGCTCGTCCCGGTTCATCGACGTGAGCTTGTCACGCTCCGCATCAGACGCGGAGCTCTTCGAGCAGGAGACCGAGGATCGACACGTCGCCGCGCGCCCGTTCCCACGCATCGCCGATCCGCTCGTGGTCGACGAGACCGGCGGCGTCGGGCGGCCGGCCGATGGCCGCCGTGGCCGCCTGGACGAGCCCGGCGGGCTCGACCTCGTCGCCGTAGGCG
This sequence comes from uncultured Actinomycetes bacterium, assembly GCA_963781615.1. GTDB lineage: Bacteria > Actinomycetota > Acidimicrobiia > IMCC26256 > JACDBD01 > JALZAA01. The sequence continues at coordinate 74,922 of CAWAGI010000003.1, forward strand.
GCGAAGACCTCGAGCCCCTCCCACAGCGACTCGACGGCGCGGCGCTCCTCGCCGAGGACCAGTGCGCCCGGTTCGCCGCCCGCGCGCAGCTGCGAGACGACGCGCTCCCAGAGGTCGTAGTGGGAGAGCTCTGCGGGCGGCCGGTACGCGGCGACCGGGTGCAGCCGCCATTCCAGGGTGACGTCACCGGGCCCGTCGTCGAGCAGCCACGTCTGCGAGCCGTTCACGTAGCTGTCGACGGGAGGCCCCAAGTGCTCGTCGAGCGCGAGCACGAGCTCGGGGGACGAGCGCCAGACTGCGCTCGCGGTTCGCATCGGCGGCGAACCTAACATCCGCGGCAACGGCGGCTTTGCCGACCGTTGCCGCAGAGCCGGAGCTTGCGACGGCGCCAATAAGGTGAGTCCATGCACGGAACTCGACTCCTGACGAGGCTCGCCGTGTCGGTACTTGCCCTCGCCGCCCTCGGGGCGGCGTGCGGAGGCTCGGACGACGACCCCGGCACGCTGAGCAAGCCGGCGTTCGCGAAACAGGCGAACGCGCTGTGCTCGACGGCGAAGACCGAGCGTGATGCACAGCTCCAGCAGCTGCCTCCGAACCCCTCGGGCGCAGCGGACGCGCAGAAGCTCCAGAGCGTCGCCACCACCGACCGTGAGCTCATCCGGCGCGTCGACGCTCTCGTCCCACCCGAGTCCGAGCAGGACCAGGTCGACCAGGTGCTCGACGCGTGGCGAAAGCGCGCCGACCTCGAGGACCAGTACGCCGACGCCGTCGCCGCGATGCAGGATCCGGCGACGCTGGCGAGCTTCTCTGCCGGTCAGGCCCAGATCGACGCCGCCACGGATCCGGTCGCCGTGCAGCTCGGGCTCACCGAGTGCACCCGGGGAACGCCTTGAGGCGCACGCCGTAGGGACGAGGCCTACGATCCCGGCATGACCGAGTTGTGGGAGCACGACGCATGGGAGCTCGCCGATCGTGTGCGTGCGGGGCGAGCTCGGCGCCGGCGCCCTCCTCGAGCTCTCGCTGGCACGCATCGAGCAGCTGAACCCGAAGCTCAACGCGGTGTGCTTCCTCGACCCGGACCGGGCGCGCGCGGACGCCGAGCTCGTCGACCGGCGCGTCGCCGCCGGCGAGGACCCGGGCCCGTTCGCGGGCATCCCCATGGGCGTCAAGGAGCTGGCGCAGGTGCAGGGGTGGCCCGACACGAACGCGTCGGTGCCGTACGCCGAGGCGGGGGCGGTGGCCGAGTTCGACTGCACCGAGGCGGCCCGCCTGCGCGAGGCGGGCGCGGTGCTCGTCGGTCTCACGACCGCCCCGGAGCACGGGGTCGTCAGTTACACGAACAGCAAGCTGCACGGCGTGACGCGCAACCCGTGGAACCTCGAGCGCACCCCCGGCGGCTCGTCGGGCGGGTCGGCCGCGTCGGTCGCCGCCGGCGTGTTCCCCGCGTGCACGGGCAGCGACGGCGGTGGTTCGATCCGCATCCCGTCGTCGTACTCCGGCCTGTTCGGCATGAAGACCACCTTCGGGCTCCTCGGCGCAGGCCCCGAGCCGTTCAACTACTCGATGACGTCGGTGCACGGGCCGATCGTGCGCTCCGTGCGCGACGCCGCCCGCTACCTCGACGCGACCGCCGGGCCGACGTTGACCGACCCGACATCGCTCCCGAAGCCGGCCGTGCCGTTCGAAGACCTCGTCTCCTCGGGTGAGGCGACCGAGCGGCTGCGCGGCAAGCGCGTCGCCTGGACGTCGACGCTCGGGTACGCGGGCACGGATCCCGAGGTCGAGAAGGTCGTGCACGACGCCGCGATGACGCTCGTCGACGAGGCGGGCCTCGAGCTCGTCGACATCCCGGTCGAGATGCCGAAGCCGGGGGTGGCGTGGGGACTGCTGTCGTCACTCAACACGGCCGCGTTCCACCTCGACTTCGAGAGCCGGCACCTGGACGAGCTCGACGAGGTGCACCGCGCCGGCGTCGAGCTGATGATGAACCTGCGACCGAGCGGTCTGTACAAGGCGGTGCGGCGCCGTCACGAGCTGATGCTCGCGTCGGCCAAGATCTGGTCCGAGGTCGACGTGCTCCTCACGCCGACGACGCCGACGCCGGCGTTCCGGGCCGAAGGCACCCTCCGCGGCACGGTCGCAGGGCGCGAGGTGAACCTCATGGGCCTGTCGGCGGCGTTCACCGCCCCGTTCAACATGACCGGCCAGCCGGCGGCGAGCATCCCCGTCGGCCTCGTCGACGAGCTCCCCGTCGCGCTCCAGGTCGTGGCCGCCCGCCACGGCGACGATCTCTGCCTCGGTGCCGGCGCGTTGCTGGAACGCCTGCGCCCGTGGCCGAAGTTCGCGCCCCTCGCGTACGAGTAACACCAGGTCTGTTGTCACCAAAACGCTGCCTATCAGCACGTTTTCGTGACAACGGGCCCGGGAGGGCTTGACCAAGCGGTCAAGTAACATGCAACCCGTGACCGACGTCGCGCGCCGGCCGGGTGACTCCGACGGGGCATCCACGCCGCCCAAGCCGAAGAAGCAGGAGCAGGAGCCGGCGAGCGAGGAGATCGTCGAGGTCGCCCCCGGAATCCTGCGCATGCAGCTGCCGATCTGGATGCCCGGCCTCGGCCACGTGAACATGTACGGCCTCCTGGACGACCGCGGCCTCGCCGTGGTCGACCCCGGCCTCCCCGGTCCGCAGTCGTGGAAGGCGCTCAAGGCTCGTCTCAAGTCCGGCGGCTTCAAGCTGCGCGACGTCCACACCGTCGTCGTGACCCATTCACATCCCGACCACTTCGGCGGCGCCGGCCGACTCGCCCGCGAGGCGCAGGCCGAGCTGATCGCACACCGCGCGTTCACGACGTGGTCGCTCGACCGCAAGACGCGGAAGCAGCAGGCGCGCCTGTCGCGCCGCGAAGCGGAGCAGCTCGAGCGGGACGCCGCCGCAGTCGCCGAGAGCGTCGACGTGTCTCCCGACGAGCTCCCGACCGTCGCCGAGGTCGGCGATGAGGAGCGTGACCGCGACACGGGCGACCCCCTGCTGGACGACCCGACCGTCGAACGGCAGCGCCAGTCCGTGCCGTGGGGCGGCGAGACCCCGTGGGGCGGCAGCAAGCACCCGATGCCGCCCTTCCGGCGCCGGGTGATGATCCGCGCGCTGGGGATGCTGTTCACCCCGCCCGACCCGTCGCGGCGGGTCCGGCACGGCGAGGCGGTGGAGCTCGGCGGGCGCGAGTGGACGTCGCTGCACACGCCCGGTCACACCCTCGACCATCTGTGTCTGTACGACGAGGAGCACGGCATCCTGCTCTCGGGCGACCACGTGCTCCCGTCGATCACTCCCCACGTCTCCGGCGTCGGCAACGGCGCCGACGCGCTCCGCAGCTACATCGCGACCCTCGACCTCGTCGCCGACCTGCCGGGTGTGCGCCTCGGACTGCCCGCGCACGGCCACCCCTTCGGCGACGTCCCGGGCCGGGTCGACGCCATCAAGCGCCACCACCACGAGCGCATGGAGCTGCTGGGCGCGGCGTCGGCCGCGCTCGGTCCCGCCAGCGTGCAGCAGCTCTCCCACGAGCTGTTCCCGAAGAAGCACTGGGGCGTGATGGCCGAGAGCGAGACGTTCGCCCACCTCGAGCACCTCGTGCTGGAGGGGCGCGCCGAGCGCCACCGGGAGGACGGCAAGCTCATCTACACGGTCGCACCCGCCGCCTGAAGGCGGGCCCGCCCACTCTGGACAATCCTGGCGAAACGGGCATACCCTGCCGCTCGCCGTGTGGGCCGTCGGCCCGCCGGGAGGGGTGGAGATGCGTTTGTCACGAATCGCGGCAGTCGGGGCAGTCGTCGCGGTGCTCAGCTTTGCCAGCGCCGCCGGTGCCGACACCGTCGGCCCGATCGACTTCGAGGGCTACCTCCCGGTCTCCGTGATCGGACAAGGAAGTCCACCGTGGACGGGTGGCGCGTGCGGTCCGCCCATCGACTCCGCCGTCGTCCTCAACGCGCCCAATACGGCCGCTCCGTCTTCGTTCGAAACTGAGAGCCTCCGCATGTCGAACGCAGTCGTTGCCGGCTGCTTCAACGACGCCTTCACCCCGCAAACGGCGAACGAGGCCGGGGAATCGAGCGCGCAGGACAGCGCCCAGTCAGGCGGGACTCGCCAGCCCTACTACGAGGCCGAGTTCACGTTCGCGTCGTTCACCGGCGGCCTGCAGCCCGGCCTCAACGTGCAAGTCAACCCGGACCGCGGCGACGGCTCGCGTATGAGCTACGTGAGAATGGAGCACACCGCGAGTGACCTCGCACTCTTCTTCTACGACGTGCAGGGCGTCGATCCGCCCAACACGCCCACGCCATGCTTCCAATGTGCGAACTTCGTGCAGACATCGCTGGGCACGTTCGATCCCACCGTGCCCCACACGGTGCGGATCACGATGCAGTTCGTCGACGGGCCGAGCCAACGACATCGTCAAGGTCTTCGTCGACGGCAGCCTCGTGCACACCGGCGGCTCGTGGGAGGACTACTACACGCTGGACACCGAGAGCAGCCCGAACCCGCCCCGCGTGAGCCGTACCGTCGACTCGTTGCTCATCCGCGCCGGCGGCAATCCGCAGCTCGACACCGCCGGCGAGGGATTCCTCTTCGACGACGTCTCGGTGAGGACGGGGCCGGTTCCCGTCGAGGAAGCGCCCGGCTCGGGGTCGGAGCCGGGAGCGGGGACGGGGACGGGCGCGAGCCCTGTCGCCGTGCCCGTGACCGCGACACCGACGTTCACCGGCTGACGCGCGAGCGCTCTCCCGACACGGTCGCCGTCGCGCCCCGGCCCGCCTAGGGTCGCGCGGGAACGGCGGCTTTGCCGGATCGTTCCCGCACCGCCGGAGCTTGCGACGGCGACAGGAGATGACGTGGCGACGAGAGCCGACGACCCGACGGCCGAGGCGACCGACCTCCTGCGGCAACTGATCCGCAACCAGTGCGTGAACGACGGCCGCGTCGAGTCGGGCCAGGAGACGAAGAGCGTCGACCTACTCGGCAACTATCTCGAGGGTGCCGGCCTCGACATCGAGCGCTACGAGCCCCAGCCCGGCCGCAGCAGCCTCGTCACCCGCATCGAGGGCAGCGATCCGCAGGCGCCGTCGCTTTTGCTCATGGGGCACACGGACGTCGTGCCGGTGAACCCCGACGGGTGGAGCCGCGACCCGTTCGGCGCCGAGATCGTCGACGGGTTCATCTGGGGCCGCGGCGCCGTCGACATGCTCAACGAGACGGCGACCATGGCGATCGCGTTCCGGCGGCTCGCCGACTCCGGCTTCAAGCCGCGCGGCACGCTCATCTACCTCGCCGTGGCCGACGAGGAGGCGCTGGGCACGTGGGGCGCCAAATGGCTGGTCGAGAACGAGCGCGACGCCGTGTACGCCGACTACGTGCTGACCGAGTCGGGCGGGTTCCAGATCCCAACCGCCGCCGGCGCCCGCCTGCCCGTGATGGTGGACGAGAAGGGCACGTACTGGTCGAAGCTCACCGTCAAAGGAACGCCCGGGCACGCGTCGCAGCCGTTCCGCACCGACAACGCTGTGGTCACCGCGGCCGAGGTCGTCCGGCGACTGCACGAATACCGCCCCCCGACCCGGATCCACGACACCTGGCGTGGGTTCGTCGAGGGCATGCAGTACCCACCCGAGTTCCGTGACGCCCTCCTCAAGGACGACGAGCTGCGCGACTTCGCGGGCACGCTGCCACTCGGCCTGTCGCGGGTCGTGTACTCCTGCACGCACACGACCTTCGCGCCGACGGTGATCCACGGGGGCACGAAGACGAACGTGATCCCCGACCAGGTCGACATCCAGGTCGACATCCGCACGCTGCCCGGCGAGACCGAGGAGGACGTCCATCACCATCTGCGCGAGGCGCTCGGCGATCTCTATCCGACGGTCGAGATCGAAGGGAACGACGACCCGTCGACGGCGTCGCCGGTCGACACGCCGTTGTGGGACACGCTCTCGTCGGTGAGCGGCCGCCTCGTCGGCGGCTCGGCGCTCGTGCCGTTCGTGATGGTCGGCGGCACCGACAACCGGTACTTCCGCCGCGCAGGCTCGGTCGGCTACGGCTTCGGCCTGTTCAGCCAGCGACTGACCTTCGAGGACTACGCCACGATGTTCCACGGCAACGACGAGCGCATCGACGTGGAATCGCTCGGTCTGTGCACCGCGCTGTGGGAAGAAGTCGCCAAGGACCTGCTCGGCTGAGTCAGTCGTCGCCCCGGTCGCGCAGGAACTGTTCGACTTCGTCGGCGAGCCCCTCGCCCGAGGGGATGTCGGTCTCGGTCTCGGTGTCGTACCGCTCCTCGAGTTGGCCGACGTAGGAGCGGACGTCGTCGTCCTGGGACACGACCTCGTCCACGCGCGTCCGCCACGCCTCCGAGAGCTCGTCGAGCTCGCCGAGCTCGAACGCGGTACCGAGCAGGTGGCCCAGCCGGTCGAGGAGCGCACGCGTCGCCAACGGGTTGGGCGGCGTCGACACGTAGTGCGGGACCGGTGCCCACAACGACGCCGAGGCGACGCCGGTGGCGCGGGCGGTGTCGTGCAGGACGCCGACGATGCCCGTCGGCCCTTCGTAACGGGAACGCTGCAAGTGAAGGTTCGTCATCAGCTCCGGATCGGTGGTCGCGCCGGTCACGCGCACCGGCCGCGTGTGCGGGACGTCGGCGAGAAGTGCGCCGAGCGTCACGACCATCTCGCACCCGGTCGCGCCGGCGACGCCGAGAACCTCGCGGCAGAACGCCGGCCAGCGCAGGTTGGGCTCGACCCCGCGCAGCACGACGAGGTCACGTGCGTCGACCGGCACGGCGAAGAACTCGGTCGCCGGCCACGTCAGATCGCGGGTCACGCCGTCGACGAGCTCGACGGTGGGGCGGGCGGACTGGAAGTCGAAGTGCTCCTCGGGATCCATCGACGCGATCTTCGTGGCGCCGAACCGGCGGGTCAGCCATCCGGCTGCTTCGGACGCGGCGCTGGCGGCGTCGTTCCATCCCTCGAAGCCGGCCACCAGGACCGGACGGCGCAACTCCGGCCGTTGTTCCCACTCGAGGCTCGACATGGCGGCGAGCTTACGGCTGCCGCGGACACAAAGAAGACCGTCGGGCGGCTCAGCCGCGGGTGCCGCGCAGCTGGCTGAAGTCGACCGGGTAGCCGCCGTTCTCGACGATCGTCTTGGCCATCGGTTGGATCAGCCCGAACAGCTCGCCGGCGCGGTCGCCGAGGCGATCCAGGATCTCCCGCTCGGCCAGATCGGTGTCGTGCTCGATCTCGGCCCGGAACGAGCGGCCGGCCTCCGTGAGCTGGCCGTCGTCGTCGAGCAGGCCCCGCTCCTGGAGGCGCGCCCGGGCGGCGTCGACCTCGTCCGCGTCCCAACCCCGGGTGAACACGTATGCGCCGGATGGGAGCCCCCACGAGAGCTCCGTGAGCACGGTGATCTCGGTCGAGTCGGTGCGCGAGATCCACGCCGCGATGTGGCCGTCACCCCGGTGCTCGCGCACGAGGTCGGCGGCGCGCCACAGCTGCCCCATCGGCGTGTCGGGTACCGGCAGCGCCGAGAGGCCGGAGTAGAGCATCCGGCCCGACGGATCGATGCCCTCCGTGAGCGAGAAGAGGATGTCGGTCGCCTGCTTGACCTCGGGCCCGGGCTCGCCGAGCAGGCGGTTCAGCTGATCGGTGGCGCCGTCCCGGCGCGCCGCCAGCAGAGTCTCGGGGTCGGTCTTCGACCAGCCTCCCGTGACGGCCTGCTCGACCACGGCGGGCTTGAACGCGCCGAAGGCGGCTGTGACGACGCTCCCGGGCGCCCGTCCCAAGCACGCGCTGCGGCTGCAGAAGTACCCCTCGAAGTAGTTGAGCCCTTGCGCCTCGTAGCGCTGCTGTGCCTCAGGAGCGAAATACACGCCCGCGGCGATCGGCTCGACGAGGTTGCGCAGCCGGCGTGCCGTCTCGTGCAGGTCAGAGCCCACGGTCCCCCTTCGGTCTCCCTCGGTTCGCCGCTCTGCCTACCGCCGGATGACCCGGTTCCGCAACGTACCGATGCCCCCGATCGTGATCTCCACGACGTCGCCGTCCTCGAGCCACCGCTGCGGGTTGCGGGCCATACCCACGCCGCCCGGCGTGCCCGTCAGGATCACGTCGCCCGGCTCGAGCGTGAGCCCGCGCGAGAGGTGGGCGATCAGGTCGGGGACCGGGAACACGAATTGTTCCGTGTTCGAGCTCTGCAGGACCTCGCCGTTGATGCGGGTCTCGACGTCGAGGTGGTCGACGTCGAGCTCGTCCGGCGTCACGAGCACCGGACCGAGCGGGCAGAACGTGTCGAACGACTTCGACCACACCCATTGTCCGGTCGTGAACTGGTGGTCGCGGGCGCTGACGTCGTGCGCGCATGTCACGCCCTCCACGACATCGAGCGCCTCCTCGGCCGGGACGTCACGGGCGCGGCGTCCGATCACGACCGCCAGCTCCCCCTCGTAGTCCGGCTGGGTCACGTGCGGCGGGATCAGGATGTCGGCGCCGTGACCGACGACCGACCCGGTCGACTTCACGAACACCACCGGCTCGGTGGGCATCGGCGCCCCCGTCTCGGCGATGTGATCCCGGTAGTTGTGCCCGATCGCCCATACCATCCGCACACCCTCGACTGGCGGGTCGAGGTTCAAGTTGTGCGCCAGCGCGGCTGCGTCCTCGACCTCGACGACCTGTCGTTGACCTTCGTTCCGGATCCACCTCATGCGCGGGATCCTAAATCCCGAGTCTCCGCCTGGCCGAGGTCTGTCATGCTCATCGCGGCGACGGCGGCTTTGCCGACCGTCGCCGCAAAGCCGGAGCTTGCGACGGCGACAAGGAGAAATGTGCCCTCCTTCGACGGCGACGTCCTGCGCGCTCGCGGGCTCGTCAAGCAGTACAAGCGCATCCGAGCCGTCGACGGCATCGACCTCGTGGTCGGCGCCGGAGAGCGCGTCGCGCTCCTCGGGCCGAACGGCGCCGGCAAGACCACGACCCTGCTCATGCTCCTCGGCGTCGTCACGCCCGACGCGGGATGGGTCGAGATCGCCGGTCTCCGGCTGCCCCAGCAGCGCAGCGCCGCCGCCGCCCACGTCGGCTTCGCCGCCGGCTACCTCCCGCTTCCCGAGCGCCTGCGGGTCCGCGAGTTCCTACACCTGTTCGGTCAGCTCTACGGGCTCCACGACCCGACCCCGGAGGTCGAGGCCGGGCTCGAGCGGTTCGGGATCACCCACCTCGGCGACGCCATGGGCAACGAGCTCTCGTCCGGCCAGCGCACCCTGGTGGGGATCGTGAAGGCGGCGCTCCACGGGCCGGCGCTGCTGATCCTCGACGAGCCCACGGCGTCGCTCGACCCCGACGTCGCGCTGAAGGTCCGCACCGGGCTGAACCGCCTCTGCGCCGAGGACGGCGCCGCACTGCTCGTGACGAGCCACAACATGGTCGAGGTCGAGCGCCTCTGCGACCGCGTCGTGTTCATCTCGGAGGGCCGGATCGTCGCCGACGGCCACCCCGGCGAAGTCGCGGCTCGCTTCGGCCGCGAGGACCTCGAGGGCGTGTTCCTCCACCTCGCCGAGGAGCGCGAGGAAGCCGTGCCCGAGGAACGCAGAAGGAGGGGAGCGTGAGCTGGCTGCGCATCCGAGCCGTGGCGCGCCGGCACGCGTATGTGCTGCAGCGGTCGCCGCAACGCTGGTTCGACGTCGTGGTGTGGCCCGTGGTCGACGCGCTGCTCTTCGGCGCGATCGGCGTGTACTTCGCGCGGCAGTCGGGCGCAGGCGCCAAAGGCGCCGGCTTCCTGCTGGCCGGCATCCTGCTCTTCCACGTCGTGTTCCAGGCCGAGATCAGCCTCGCGACCGGCTTCATGGAGGAGACGTGGTCGCGCAACCTGCTGAACCTGCTCGTCACGCCGTTGCGTGAAGGGGAGTACGCCGCCGGGGTGATGCTCTTCGGGCTGGCCAAGCTGGCGATGGGCGTGACCGTCGTCGCGCTCGTCGCGTTCGCGCTCTTCGCGTTCAACATCACGGACGTCGGGCTGGCACTGATCCCGATCGTGGCGCTGCTGCTCGTGGTCGGCTGGTCGGTCGGCATGATCGTGATCGGCCTGATCCTGCGCGTCGGCCAGGGCGCCGAGATCCTCGCCTGGGGACTCCTCGCGATGCTCATGCCGCTGTCGGGCATCTTCTACCCCGTGAGCGCGCTGCCCGGCCTCTTGCAGCCGATCGGCCGTGTGCTGCCGCTCACGCACATCTTCGCGGCGGCCCGTACCGTGCTCGACGGGGACGCGCTGCCGTGGGACGAGCTCGCGCTCGCCGCCATCGGCGCGCTCGTGCTCGTGATCGCATCGGTCTGGTTCGTGGTGAAGATGCTGTCGGTGTTCCGCGCCCGCGGGTACATCAGCCGCCACGTCTAGAACGCGCCCGCGGCGCGCGCTCAGCCGCGCAACGCTGCGATCGAGGAGCGGTTGGCCTGCTCGAGCGCCTCGTGCACGAGGCTCTTCACCATCTGGCCCATGTGCTCGAAGCCCTCGCCGAGCGTCTTGCCCATGCGGTACCGGGCGGCGATCCCCTCGACGATGATGGCGAGCTTGTAGAACGCGAAGACGACGTAGAAGTCGAGGTTGTCGACGTTTCGCCCCGTCTTCTTGGCGTACAGCTCGACGATCTCGTCGCGGCTGGCGAAGCCCGCTTGCTCGTCGATCGCCTGGCCCGTGGCGATGATCTGCGCCTCTGACTGGCCCCAGTAGAGGAGGAACAACCCCACGTCGGCGAGGGGGTCGCCGAGCGTCGACATCTCCCAGTCGAGGACGGCGACGATCCGCCCGGGATCGTCGTTCGCCAGCATCGTGTTGTCGAGCCGGTAGTCGCCGTGCACGATCGTGGGGGGCCCGGACGCAGGCAGCGCCCGACGCAGGCGCCGCGCCAGGTCGTCGATCTCCGGGAGGTCCTCGGCCTTCGACCGCTCCCACTGCTGGTTCCACCGTCGCAGCTGCCGTTCCATGAACCCGTCCGGATGACCGAAGTCGCCCAGGCCGACCGCGTCGTAGTCCACCGTGTGGATGCGGGCGAGCACGTCGACGAGCTCGTGCGAGCACGCCGCTGCCTCGTCAGAGGTCAGCGTCGCCAGATCTTCACCGTTGCGGAGGATCCGCCCGTGGACCCGCTCCATCACGTAGAACGGCGCGCCGTTCACGTCGTCGTCCTCGCAAAGCGAGTACGACCGTGGGACGGGGACGTCGGTGTCGCCCAGCGCAGTGATGACGCGGTACTCGCGCGCCATGTCGTGCGCGGTGGGAAGCACATGACCGAGGGGCGGGCGACGGAGCACCCACTCGTGCTCGCCGTCCGTGATGGCGTAGGTGAGGTTCGAGCGACCGCCGGCGATCAGCTCCGCCGACAGCGGCCGCCCGTCGGCGCCGGCGACGTTGTCGGCGAAGAACCGCCGCAACGACTCCAGCTCGACGCCTTCCGGACCCCCCGTGGTCACGCGGGGCAGCCTAACGGTGCGTTTCTGAATTCGCCTGGCGGAAGGAAGGTGTGGGAGCGCCTCAGGCGACGCGGGGTGCGCGGGGCCGCACCGGGCGACCGGAGCCCTTCGGGTATCGCGCGACGCGCCCGACGGGCATGTCGACGCGGTATCCGGCAGCGGCGCGCTCTTCCTCGGACTCGCCGCCCCAGAAGCCGTACTCGCGGTGCTCGCGTGCCCAGTCACGGCAGTCCCGGACGGCAGGACACGACGTGCACACCGAGCGAGCCTGGCTCTCGCGCAGGACGCGGGCCTCGGGTCGCTCACCGGCGGGAGCGAAGAACAGCTCGCTGCGGCCCTGGCACGCCGCGTCCGCGGTCCACGCCAGGGGTCCGCTGAAGATCAAGTTGGAGATGGTCTCCACGGCCGCCAAGGCCGACCTCCGCTGTGGCCCGATTTGAAGGAGGACTCCGGGGAGCCGGTGGGGGGCTACCGACCCCCCGAGTCGTCCTGACACCATCCTGACCGCTGGCCTCGAATCTGTCCAACAGTTAGGATTGATGGCATCCATCAGAGTCGCTGATGGGATAGAGTAGCACAAAGGGGACGGTCGTGGAGCTCCGACACCTCGACACGCTGCTCGCAATCGCCGACCAGGGCTCGTTCACCGCCGCGGCCGACGCGCTGTCGACGGTCCAGTCGAACGTGTCGGAGCAGGTCCGCCAGCTCGAGGACGAGCTCGGCGCCGACCTGCTCGTCCGGGGCCGGCGGGGGGCGACGCCCACCGAGTGCGGGACCGTGGTCCTCGAGCGGGCCCGGCGTATCCGCCGCGAGCTCGAGGCCATGCAAGCCGACCTGTCGATGCTGCAGGGCCTGCGGACCGGGCACGCCAGCCTCGGCATCGTGGGGACGGCCAGCCGTTGGGTGATCCCCGCGCTCGTCGCCGACCTGCGCGCCGAGGCCCCGGGCGTGCAGCTCCGCATCAACGAAGGCGCATCGGAGCGACTCGCCTCCGAGGTTCTCGCCGGCGAGCTGGGCCAGGCGGTCGTGACCGAGCCGATGACCTCACCCCGGCTGGAGGTCGAGCACCTCCTCGACGAGGCGCTCGTCGGGCTGGTGCCGGGCGACGCGACCGAGTTCGGGCCGGGGCCGGTGTCCCTGGCGCGCCTCGCCGAGCTGCCGATGATCCTCCCTCCCGTGGAGAACCCGCTGCGGCGAGAGGTCGACGCCGCCGCCGCCGCGAGCGGCCTCACCATCGCGGTACCGGTCGAGGTGGAGGGGATCCGGCTGATCGCCGACATGGTCGCCGCCGGCGGCGGCGCGTCGGTGCTCCCCGAGACGGCGATCCCTCCCGAGCTCTTGGGCGTGAGCCGCGTCGCGCTGCGCGACGTTCCGCCGCGCCGGCTCGGGCTGATCACGGCGCGCGAGGCGTACCTGTCGCTCGCGGATCGGGCCGTGCGTGACGGCGTGCGCAGGCTCATCGCCCGCCATCGGGACGAGCAGGCGGCAGTGGCGGAGGTCGCAGCCGGGGCGGCGAGATAGCGTCCGCCGGCCGGAAGGAGCGAATCGTGTCGACCGAGCCGCAGAGAAGGTCGCAGCCGCCGAGCAGGGAGAACCGGACGCGCCTGGTCGTCGCGTTGGTCATCGCCGCCGTGATCCTGATCTTCGCGTTCCAGAACACCGACAAGGTCCGGGTGTCGTTCCTGTTCCTCCATTGGGACGCGCGCGTCATCTACCTGATCATCGTGTCGGCACTCCTCGGGATGCTCCTCGCGTATCTCCTCGGACGGCGCCGCCGTCGCGCGCGGAGAGGCGAGCGTCGCGACTGACAGCTCCTGGGGCGTGAGCTAGCGGGGCTCGAGCAGGAGTCGGGTCCCGGCCACCGATCGCTCGCCGAGCGGGCCGTCGCCCACCACGTCCGCCTCGAGCCGATCGACGCCCGGCGGCCGGCCCGGGCGGTCCTCGAGCTTCACGCGGCCGGCGCCCGGCCACGCCAGCTCCACCCAACCCTCGCCGCCTGCGACCTCGTCGCCCTGGAGCAGCCCGGCGAAGAACCCGAGGGTCGCGGGCAGCGAGGGCGTGCCGATCACGACGCACCGCAGGAACCCGGCCCGGTCGCCGCGCGGGGGCGGGTCCGGCCACCAGCGGGGGTGACCGTCGGCGCCCTTCCGTCGCGAGCGGTCGATCTGCTCCGCCAGCGTGCCCCAGTTCCCGCGAGCCTCGGCGAGCTGGACCACCGTGCCGTGCGCCTCGCGTGGGTGGAGGAACGCTTCCTTCCAGTCGGGGTCGGAGAGGTCGACGCCGACGGGGCGGTAGCCGGCGGTGCCGACGCGTTCGAGCGTCGCGCCGAGGTCGTCGACCTTGAACGTGAGGTGGTGCGGGCCGCCGCCGTGCCGGGCGACGAACCGCTCGAGGAAGTCGTTGCGTTCGACGTCCCACGGTTCGAGCAGCTCGATGTTCATGCCGCCCGTGGCATCGCCCAGCCGCAGCTGCATCGGCCGGAACCCCACGCTGTTGCCGCCGAACAAGACGGTTCCGCCGAGCTCGCCGACGAGGACGTCGAGAGCATCGCGCACGTCGCGCGTCGCCAGGGCGACATGATCAAGGTCCATGCGAGGTCCTGTTCTAGGGGGTCGCGGGCACGGGTGGTCCCTGGCCGGCGCGGGTCAGGAAGCGGGCGGCGAGGTAGCCGATGCCGAGCGTCGCGAAGCCGCCGACCGCGTCGAGAACGTAGTGGTTGCCGGTGAGCACGATGACCGTCACGGTGCCCGCCGGATAGAGGACGAACACGACCTTCGCCCAGGTGCGCCTAGCTCGCGGAACCATCACGACCGTGCACCAGAGGGCCCAGGCGCAGTGCACGCTGGGCATCGCCGCGAACTGGTTCGAGATCTTGCTCACCGCCCCCGAGTTGAACGACCAGAACGTGGGGTACTTCGCCAGCGTGTCGACGAAGCCGTAGCTCTCCGGCAGCAGGCGGGGCGGCATCAGGGGCCAGAGGATGAAACCGACGAGCGCGAGCCCGGTCGTGATCGCGAGCGTGTTCCGCCAGAGTGGCCAGTCGTCGCTCCACTTGCGGAAGAGGTAGATGCCGACACCTGCTGTCACGACGAAGTGCAGCGATCCGTAGAAGTAGTTGCAGGCGATGATGAGCGGCTTGAAGTGCAGGGCCCACTCCTGGAGGACCTGCTCGTGGTTGATGCCGAGGAACTCCTGGATGCGGATGAGCTCCTTGGCGTGCGTGAAGGCTTCGGCGGTGCCGCCCTCGTTCGCGTTCCGGATCGCCGAGTACACGAGGTAGAAGGCGACGATGGCGAGGATCTCGAGCCACCAGTAGATGTAGTGCCCGTCGCGGAGTCGGCGGCCGCCGGGCAGTCGAGGAAGCACGCGGCCTTCGGGCCGCTCCAGGATGCTCACGGGTTGGTCGTGTTGCCGTCCGAACCCGTTGCAGACCGCATGGCGCGCTGGCCCATGGCAAACGCCGGTGCGCCGAGCAGGCTGACGATGAGGAGCATGCCGTACCAGAACAAGCCGAGCGCGACCGCGGCGGACGTCGACACGCCGAGCGGGTGCAGCAGCAGCACGAGCAGGCCCTCGCGGACTCCGAACCCGCTCACGGACAACGGGATCGTCTGTCCCATCGCCACGGCGGGGATGAACGCGATCACGGCCGCAGCGGGGATCGTGATGTCGAGGGCCTGCACCGCGCAGTAGACGGCGGCGACGACCGAAGCCTGGTAGACGACCGCGGCGCCGAGCACGCCGAACGCGTCGCGAGGTTGGCGACGCAGTCGGTCGATGCCGACGTGCACCGCGCCGATGAACCGCATCCAGTTGTCACGATCGGCGAACCGGCCCGCGATCTTCGGGTGTCCGGCGACCACGAGAATCAGCCCGAGGAGCACCAGCGTGCCGAAGGCGATCGCGAGCGCGATCCACGCGTGGTTGTTGTCGACCAGCGACGGACGGATCAGGAAGCCGATGAACACGAGCAGCGGCAGCGCGATGAACCCCGACAGCCGCTCCAAGACGACCGACGCGAACGCCACGCTGCCCGAGCCCGTCGTCGTCGCGCCCCGGCTCACCCGTACGACGTCGCCCCCGACCGTCGAGGGGAGCACGTTCCCGACGAACTGGCCGGCGAAGTAGTGCTTCGTGAGCGTGCGCAACGGGACGTGGACGTCGAACACCTCGAGGACACGCTGCCAGCGCCACGCCGACAGGACGATGCCCAGCGCCGTGACGATCAGGCCGGCGGCGAGGAAGGCGAGCGTCGAGACGTGGCGCCGCTCGGGGAGCAGGTCCTCCGGGTGGATCTTCGTGACCAGCACCGCGAGCAGCACCGCGCTGACGATGACACGCAGCCATCGGCCCAGGGACTGGCGGCGTGACGGTGCCGCAGTATCGGTCACGGCCATCGACGTAGCCTACAAGCGCCTCCTGGCCCGCCCTGACGAACGTCGGGGACGACCGAGGCGCCCGTTCGAGGAGGGGAAGCGGCATGCGGATGACCATGGACGACGGCGTGGCTCTCGAGGTCACCGACACCGGGAGCGGGCCGGGGCTGTTCCTCGTCCACGGATTCGGCGGGGCCAAGGAGGACTTTGCCGACCACGTCGACGCGCTGGGCGCGCGGTACCGGGTGGTCACGTTCGACCACCGCGGGCACGGCGAGAGCGACGACCCGCCCGGCGCCGCGTCCTACTCGCTGGACCGGATGGCGGCCGACGTGCTCGCCGTCGCCGGCGGGCTCGGCCTCGACACCTTCCGGCTCCTCGGGCATTCGATGGGCGGGATGATCTCGCGGCGGATCGTGCTCGCGCAGCCGCAGCGGATCGACGCGCTCGTGCTGATGGGCACCTCGCCGGGGCCGCTGCCGTCACTGGACTCTGCGCTCGCCGAGCTCGCCGCCGGGATCATGCTCGACGAGGGGAAGGACGTCCTCAAGCCCCTGCTCGACGAGGCGGGAACGCTCGAGTCGCCCGCGCACGTGCGTTTGCTCGCGGAGAGGCCGGAGCTCGAGGAGTACGAGCAACGGAACTGGGAGGCGCTGTCGCCGGTCATGTGGGCGACGATGCTCCGCGAGATCGTGCACCAGCCCCAACAGCTCGACCTGCTCGCGGCCTTGCGTTGCCCGACGCTGGTGATCGTCGGCGAGCAGGACACGGCGTTCCTCGATGCGTCACGCGACATGGCCGGGACGATTCCCGGCGCCGAGCTCGTCGTCGTCCGCGACGCGGGCCACTCGCCGCAGCTCGAGAACCCGGGCCCGTGGTTCGACGCGCTCGAATGCTTCCTCGGCAGCGTCGAGCGCGCGCCTGCTGCGTGACCGAGTCCCTCGAGGCCGACGCGGGACGGCGGGCGGCGGAGACGCTGCGCCGTCACGACGTCGACACGCTCTTCACGCTGTCGGGCGGGCACCTGTTCCCGCTCTACGACGGCTGCGTGAAGGCGGGCATCCGGCTCGTCGATACGCGCCACGAGCAGACGGCGACCTTCGCGGCCGAGGGTTGGGCCAAGGTGACCCGCCGGCCCGGCGCGGCGGCGTTGACCGCGGGGCCGGGCGTCACGAACGGCGTGAGCGCGATCACATCCGCTTACCTCAACGGGACGCCGATGCTCGTGCTCGGCGGGCGCGCGCCGCAGGCGCGGTGGGGCTCCGGCTCGCTGCAGGAGCTCGACCACGTGCCGATCGTCGCGTCGATCACGAAGGCGGCGTCGACCGCGCCGTCGCCCGACCGGATCCCGGACATCGTCGATTCAGCACTCCGAGCCGCGCGCACTCCGCACCGCGGTCCTGCGTTCGTCGACGTCCCGTTGGACGCGTGGGGTGTCGCGTCCGCCGAGGTTCCGGATCCTCCCCGGCTCGACGAGCTGGCCGGCGCTACTCCCGACGCCGACGCGCTGGCGAAGGTCGCGAAGCTCGTCGGGGAAGCCGAGCGTCCGGTCCTCATGGTCGGCGCCGACGTGTTCTGGGCGCGAGGTGAAGACGCGCTCCGTGCCCTCGCCGAGGCGGCCCGGCTGCCTGTCTTCGCCAACGGACTCGGGCGCGGCTTGCTCCCCGCCGACCACGAGCTCGCTTTCTCGCGGGCGCGGGCCACGGCGTTCGGGGACGCCGACCTGGTCGTGGTGGCGGGAGCGCCGCTCGATTTCCGCCTCGGGTTCGGGCGCTTCGGCGACGCCCGCGTCGTGCACCTGGCCGACTCGGCCGCCGGCGTCGCCGGCCGCGTCGACCTCGCGGCGAGCGCCGCCGGTGACCTCGCGGCCATGCTCGCCGCGCTCGCCGACGCGACGGGCGTGGCGTCCCCGGGCCGGCAGCGAGACTCGTGGATTGCACGATTACGCGACGAGGAGCAGGCGCGGCGCGCCCGCGAGGCAGACGACCTGAACGCCGACGCGTCACCGATCCGACCGACGCGCGTGTACGGCGAGCTTCGTCGCAGGCTCGACCGCGACGCGATCGTCATCGGCGACGGCGGCGACTTCGTGTCGTACGCGGGCAAGTACGTCGACACCTACCAGCCCGGCGGGTTCCTCGACCCGGGCCCGTACGGCTGTCTCGGCACCGGTTCCGGGTATGCGCTCGCAGCCGCGCTCGCTGCATCCCACGCGTCAAGTCGTTGTGATGTGGGGCGACGGCGCGCTCGGCTTCTCGCTCGGCGACCTCGACACGCTCGTACGCTTCGACGCCGACGTCGTAGCGGTCGTCGGCAACAACGGGATCTGGGGACTCGAGAAGCACCCGATGCAGCTCATCTACGGCTACGACGTCGTGGCGGAGCTCCGGCCGGGGACGCGATACGACGAGGTGATGACCGCGCTCGGCGGGCACGGAGAGCTCGTCGCCGAGCCGGGCGAGATCGGTCCCGCCCTCGACCGGGCGTTCGCGACCCCGGGCCCGTCGCTCGTGAACGTGCTCACCGACCCCGCCGACGCCTACCCCCGCTCGAGCAATTTGCCTAGCCGGTCGCCATCTCGAGCTCCGGCTCCGGCGGCGCGTCGGCAAAGCCGCCGCGCCGGCGTAGCGGCCTCGCTACGTCGCGGGCTGCGTCAGGAGCGAGTCGACGAAACCGAACTGGCCGCCGCACGGGCGCCACTCGCCGTCGATCTTCTGCAGCCGGATCCGGACGAGGTCCGCGTCGGTTCCGCCGCTGTTCGGGCTCAGGTCGGCCTTGACCGTCGCGTGGCTGCCGTCGATGTGGACGTCGAACGGGCTGACCTCGTAGTCGCTGAGGGAGAACACGAGCTTGTCGATCGTCCGGGCGAGGGACTGCGGCGAGCCGTCCACCTTCTCGGCCGCGCAGAGCTGAGCGAATGCCGCCTGGTAGTCGCCCCGCCTGATGTCACGCAGGTAGTCGTTGGCGGCGTCAATCGGCGGCTTGACCTTCTGGATCCACATGGTCCCGCTCGCGACCGCGAGCCCGACGATCACGACGACGGCGCCGACGAGCAGGTAGATCCAAACGCGGCGGCGGCGCGGCTTCGGCGGGCGGGGAGTCCACGACGGAGGCGGTGGCGAGGGTGCTGCCCACGGCGCCGACGGCGGGGGTTGCCCGGCCATCGGTCTCAGCCTCCGGCGGCCTTCTCGAGGAAGCGGGTGCGCTCGACGACGACCCGCGTGATCTTGCCGGCAGCCACGAGCCCGCGCGCGTCGGTCACCGACACCCGGAACGTGAGCCGTCGCCCCTGCACGGCCTCGAGCATGGCCTCCGCCTTGACGTGGCTGCCGACCGCGGTGGGCGCGAGGTGGTCGAGCTGCACTCGGTAGCCCACCGTCGTCGTTCCCTCGCCGAGGCGATCCCCGACGGCGAGCACGGTGGCCGACTCGGCCAGACCGACGACGCGACCGGTCGCGAGCACCGGCACGCTGCCGCTCTGGAATGCGGGCGCGGTGTCGTCGTCGGTCACGACCATCTCGACGACTCCCACGAGTCCGGGCTCCAGAGGCACCGGCGTAGGGTAGCTGCGACAGGCATCTCCCTACCGACCTCGGGAGCCGCGATGATCGACGAAGCCGTTCTCGATCGCACGCTGCACGCCGCGCTGCGCGCGGGTGGTGACTTCGCCGAGGTCTTCGCCGAGGACCGTCGGGCGTCGTCGGCGCGCCTCGACGACGGCAAGGTCGAGGAGCTCACGTCGGGTCGGGAGCGGGGCGCCGGCATCCGGGTGGTGCGGGGGGAGACGACCGGGTTCGCGCACACCGCCGACCTGTCGGAGACCGGCCTGGGGGAAGCCGCCTCCGCAGCGGCGGCAGCGGCGCGGGGGAGCGAGGGCAGCACGAACATCGTCGGCCTCGAGCGCCGCGACGTCGCGCCTCCCCACCAGGTGCGCGTCCTCCCGGAGTCGGTGGAGAAGGCCCGCAAGGTGCAGACCCTGGCGCGGGCCGACGACGCGGCTCGCGCCGAAGGGGACGCCGTCCGCCAGGTCGGCGTGTCGTACGCGGACTCGCGTCGCCGGATCCTCGTCGCGAACTCCGACGGGCTGCTGGCAGAGGACGACCAGGTACGGACCAGGTTCTTCGTCCAGACCGTGGCCGTCGCCGACACCGGGATGCAGACGGGCCTGGAAGCGCCCGGGCTGACGGTCGGCTTCGAGCTCTTCGACGACATCGACCCCGAGGACGTCGCGCGCACGTCTGCTCGGAGGGCGCTCACGATGCTGCGAGCCCGGCCCGCGCCGACGGGCAAGTTGCCGGTGGTGTTGAAGAAGGGTGCCGGCGGCGTCCTGTTCCACGAGGCGTGCGGCCACGGCCTCGAAGCCGACCTCGTCGCCAAGGACGCGTCGGTGTTCCGCGGGCCGCGCCGGCGACCAGGTGGCGTCGCCGCTCGTGACGCTGGTCGACGACGGGACGCTGGCGCGCGAATGGGGCGCGTACGCGATCGACGACGAAGGCGCGCCGGCCCGGCACAACGTGCTCATCCAGGACGGCGTGCTCACCGACTACATGTGGGATCTCATCCGCGCCCGGAAGGAGGGCCGCGAGCAGAGTGGCAACGGACGGCGCGAGACGTACCAGCACCTCCCGATGGTGCGCATGACCAACACGTACCTTCCTGCCGGCGAGGACGACCCCGAGGAGATCGTGCGCCGGACTCCGTACGGCATCTACTGCGCGCAGCTCGGGGGCGGGCAGGTCAACACGGCGACGGGGGACTTCGTGTTCGGGATGACCGAGGCGTACCTCATCGAGAACGGAGAGATCACCGAGCCGGTTCGAGCCGCCAACCTCATCGGGAACGGGCCCGAGACGCTCCGCCGGGTCGACGCCGTCGGCAACGACTTCGGGACGTGGCCGGGCACGTGCGGCAAGTTCGGGCAGGGCGTGCCCGTCTCCGCCGGGCAGCCGACGCTGCGCGTGTCGGAGCTGACGATCGGCGGCACCGCCGGTGAGTGACGTCCCGTCCCGGGAGTTGCTGGACCTCGCGCAGCGCGTCGCGGGCGCCGCCCGCCCCGACGAGGAGGTCGAGGCGTACGTCGTCCGGTCACGGGAGACCGAGGTGCGCGTCTTCGACGGCGACGTGGAGTCGCTGTCGATGGCGGGCGTGGAGGGCGTCGGTGTGCGCGTCGTCCGTGATCACAGTCAGGGCTTCGCGTGGGCCGGTTCGCTCGAGACCGGCGTGGTCGACGAGACGCTGGACGAGGCCCGCGACAACGCCGCATTCGGCGAGCCGGACGAGTGGAACGGCCTGCCCTCCCCGGCCGACTTCGAGGCGATCGTGCCGGCGGAGCTCGACGTGTGGCGCGAGTCGCTCCTGTCCGTTTCCCCCGACGACAAGGTGGCGCTCGCGCTCGAGCTCGAACGGGCGACGCGCGCCGCCGACGCGCGCGTGCGCGGAGTCGAGAGCGCCGGGTACGGCGACACCGCGATCGAAGCGGCGGTGGCGAGCTCGCTCGGTGTGGCGGCGACGAACCGGCGCACGATGTGCTCGTGCTCGTCGTTCGCGATGGCGGGCGACGGGAGTGACACCCAGACCGGCTACGGCTTCTCCGCCGGACGCGCGTTCGACGACCTCGACACCGCCGACGCCGCCCGTACGTCGGCGGAACGTGCCGTGCGGCTGCTCGGCGCCACCAAGCCGCGGACACGGCGGCTGCCGGTCGTCCTCGATCCGCTCGTGACGCGCTCGCTCCTTGCGATCCTCGGATCGGCGCTGGGCGGCGAAGCGGTGTTGAAGAACCGGTCGATGTTCGTGGGCCGCGACGGCGAGCAGGTCGCCGCGCCCGCCGTCACGCTGCGCGACGACCCGACGCTGCCGGACGCGCTCGGCGCCGCCGGCCACGACGCCGAGGGCGTCCCGACCCGGCGCGTCGACCTGATCGCCGGCGGCGTGCTGCGCGGCTACCTCCAGAACACGTACACCGGCCGCCGGTCGGGAACGGCGTCGACCGGGTCGGCGGTGCGGGGCGGCTTCAAGTCGACGCCGGGCGTCGGCGCCCGCGCCCTCTCGCTGGAGCCCGGTCCGCACGGCCCGGACGAGATCCTGGCCTCGGTGCCGGAGGCGTTGTACGTCCAGTCGGTGAGCGGGTTGCACTCCGGCACCAACCCGGTCAGCGGCGACTTCTCGGTCGGGGCGGAGGGGCTCATGGTGCGCGACGGCGCGCTCGCCGAGCCGGTGCGCGAGGTGACGATCGCCTCGACCCTCCAACGGATCCTGCTCGACGTGGGCGAGATCGGTTCCGATCTCACCTGGCTCCCGGGCGGCGGCGCCGGCATGACCTTGCTGGTGACCGAGATGACCATGAGCGGCGAGTAGCCCGCGACCGCACATGCTCAGGGGCGCGTCCCCCGCCGGTCGAGGATCGCGTCGAGTTCGCTGATGCCCCCGAGGGGCTCGTCGCCGAAGTGGACGGCTTCGATCCCGACGGCACGCGCAGCTTCGACGTTGTCGCGGTTGTCGTCGACGAACACGCTCGCCGCCGGAGGCACGTCGAGGCGCTCGCACGTCAACAGGTAGATGCGCGGGTCCGGCTTGCGCATGCCGACCTCGCTCGAGTCCACGACCACCTCGAACAGCTCGTCGACGGGGAACGTCGACCGCCACGCCGAGCCGAACTCCTTGACGTTGTTGGTGAGCAACCCGACCTTGACCCCGTCGCTCCGGAGGCGCCGGATCCGGTGCACGACGGGCCAGTGGATGCCGAGCGGCATGTCGCGGGTGAACTGCTGGTACGCGTCGAGGTCGATCTCCCGACCGATCACCTCCGGTGCGCGTTGCACGACGCCGGCTATGTACACGTCGAACCCGATCTCGCCCGTCTCGAGGCGGTGCCAATCGTGGGTCACGGCCGAGGCACTCTCCGGCACGGCGCCGTCGATCGGGTCGCCGCCGTCCGGGTTGCCTTCCGAGCCGATGTAGGCGGTTTCGCCAAAGATGAGCTCCAGGATCGACCCCGGCGGGTAGCCCATGTCGGCTTCGAAGCGGCCGATGCCACGGAACAACGGGCTCGAGATGACGCCGCCGTAGTCCCAGATGACGGCTTCGACCGGCGTGTCCACGGACGCAGGTTACCGACGACCTACCGGATGCCGGAGGCGAAGATCAGGATGATGGCGGCGCCGACGACGATCCGGTAGATCACGAACGGCGTGAACGTGTGCGTCTGCAGGAACTTGAGCAGCAACGCGATCACGATGAACGCGCTGATCGCAGCGGCGAGCATGCCCCAGAGGAACGGCGCGACGTAGCTGTCAGGGTATCCCGCCGTCGCTTCACGACCTCGACGCCCTTGAACAGCGCCGGCGCCGGCGATGATGGGCAGGCTCATCAGGAACGACAACCGCGTCGCCGCGGTGCGGTCGAACTCGAGCCAGCGCCCCATCGAGATCGTGATCCCCGAGCGGGAGACGCCCGGTTGCAACGCCACCGCCTGCGCGCTGCCCATCAGGAGGGCGTCGCGGAGGCGGAAGTCGTCCTGGTGGCGTCGGTTCGGCAGGAGGTCGGCGAAGTACAGCACGACCGCGAACACGATCAGCATGACGCCGATGAGCACGGGCTGACCGAAGTGGTCCTCGATGACGCTCTCGAGCGCCGCCCCGACGATCGCACCGGGGATCGCGGAGATCAGCAGCAGCCACGCGACGCGCTCGTCGACGGAGCGGATCGAGCGCCGCCACAGCGATCGCCACGCAGCAGCGATGTACCGGGCGAGGTCGTGGCGGAAGTACCACGCGGCGCCGACGAACGTGCCGACGTGCAACGCGACGTCGAAGGTCTTGTTGAGGCTCGGATGGTCGGTGAGCTCGGTCCACCTGAAGAGCTCCGGCACGAGGATGAGGTGACCGCTCGACGAGATCGGCAGGAACTCGGACAGGCCCTGCACGATGCCGAGCACGATCGCGTGGAGGATCGGCACGGCGACGCAGCCTAGGTGGCGGCCCCTATTCGCCAGGCACCGCGGCGGCGTCCTCGGGCGGCACGAGTGCCAGCGTCACGATTCCGGCTGCGGCCGCGAACGCGAGGCGGGGCGCGTCGTCCTCGGTGACGAGCAGGGTGACACCGAGCCGGCGCGCCCTGAGCGTCCTCGGCGCGCCCGGCCGGGCCCGTCTCGACCGCAGCCGGCACATCGTCCGTGCCCAGCACGAGGACGCCGCGCGCCGCGACGACCGTCGGCGCGCCACCGGCGGCGGCCCCGTCGCTCGACTCGAACGTCACGAGCACGTCCACCGAGCTCCCGACAGGCGGGTGCAACGCGTCGCGCGCCACGATCCGCAACGCCCGCATGCCGGGCGGAATCGCGCCGTCGAGACCTGTGCGCCCGCGGGGCGCAAGGTTGCCGTCGACCACGAAGGCGCCGCGCACCACCGGGACTGCGACCACGCGCCCGTTGGCGGCGCGGGGTGTCAAGGCCCGCGTGGGGAGCTGCGATCGGTGCACCGAACGCGTCGTGACGTCGGCACGATCGATCACGGATCCGAGGGGAAGGTCACGGGCCGCCACGGCGACAGATGTCGCGGCACCGAGCGAGTGCGCCCGCCGGTGGAGGGCGGCGAGATCGGTCGCGACGAACGCCGCCGTCACGACGGCGACGAGGACGGCGCCGAGCCACAGGAGCACGGCGCGTGGTGAACGGCGAGACATTGAAAATCCCCTTCTGGAGCGGAGGCGCGTCGGGACGCCCTGGGAAGGGGAGGTGAACGGGGAGGTTCGGGATCAGCTCGAGGAAGAGCCGCTCTTCGTCGGCTTGGTGTCCTTGGACGTCTTCGTGTCCTTGGACTCCTTCGACTTCTCGCCCTTCGAGCCCTTGGAGTCGGAATCGGTGCCCGAGCCCTGCGAGTCGGTGCCGGAGCCGTTGCCGGCCGCCGCGCCGTCCTTGGCCGGCTCCTTGTCGCGGGAACCGCTCTTCCGACCCCCGGCCCGGCTGTCGGTCCGGTAGAAGCCCGAGCCCTTGAGCACGATGCCCGCGGGCGCCATCACCTTGGTGACCTCGCCGCCGCAGCCCGGATGACGCCGCAGGGCGTCGTCGTGGATCGACTGCCAGAGCTCGAACTGCTCACCGCACTTGGCGCATCGGTACTGATAGGTCGGCATCGCCGTCCTCGGTCTTCCGTGCCCCGGCGATGCCGTTGGCACTCTCAGTATTCGACTGCTAATGCTACCGGAGTGCCGGGCGTTCTGCTCCTCGTCCCCCTCGCTTACCTGCTCGGCTCGTTCCCCACCGCCGCGCTCGTGGCCCGGGCCACGGGGCACAACGTCCTCACCGAGGGGTCGCGCAACCCGGGCGCCTCGAACGTCTACCGGCTCGCGGGCTGGAAGGCCGGTCTCATCGTCTTCGTCGCCGACTTCGCCAAGGGCGCCATTCCCTCCGCGGTGGGGCTCGTCCTCGACGGCCACCGCGGCGCGTACGTGCTGGGCGCGGCGGCGGTCATCGGCCACGTGCTCCCGATCACGTTCCGCTTCCGCGGCGGACGCGGTGTGGCGACCGCCGGCGGGGTGCTCGCCGTCATCTTCCCGCTGATCGCCCTCGGGCTCGCGCTCCTCTGGTTCGTGATCGCGCGTGGCTTCGGGAAGGCGTCGGTCGCGTCGATCGTCATCACGGTCGCGTTTCCCGTGCTCGTCGCGGTGACGGGCAACTCGTGGGGCGACGTCCTGATCACGTCGGGGCTCGCGCTCGTGATCCTCGCCCGTCACCTGCCCAATGTGCGCCGCCTCGTGCGGGGTGAGGAGCACGGGCTGGGTCGGGAGCCGCCCGGCGATAGCGTCTCGGAGTGATGGCCACGGTGCGCAAGGCCGTGATCCCCGCCGCCGGGCTGGGCACGCGCTTCCTGCCGGCGAGCAAGAGCATCCCCAAGGAGATGCTCCCGATCGTCGATCGCCCGACGATCGAGTACGTGGTCGAGGAGGCCGTCCGCGCCGGGATCCGCGACATCCTCGTGGTGAACGGCCGCGGCAAGGGGCCGATCGAGGACCATTTCGACCGCGAGCCGGAGCTGGAGGCGGCCCTCGAGCAGAAGGGCAAGCACGACCTGCTGAAACAGGTGCAGGCGCTCGCCGACCTCGCCGATCTGCACTTCGTCCGCCAGCACGAGCCGCTCGGCCTCGGCCACGCAGTCTCCGTTGCGCGCCAGCACGTCGGGAACGAATCGTTCGCCGTGCTGCTCGGCGACGACGTCATGGTCGACGACGCCGCGCTCCTGCGCAGCATGATCGAGATTCACGACCGCGAGCAGGCGTCCGTCATCGCGCTGCTCGAGGTCGCACCCGACGAGATCAGCGCCTACGGCTCGGCCGAAGTCGATCCGGTCGACGGCGACGTGTTCCGGCTGCGGTCCGTGGTCGAGAAGCCGAAACCGGAGGACGCGCCCTCGAACCTCGCCGTCATCGGCCGCTACGTGTTCCGTCCCGGCATCTTCGACGCCCTCGATCGCATCGAGCCCGGCGCCGGCGGCGAGCTCCAGCTCACCGACGCCATCGGCCTGCTGCTGCGCGAGGAGACGGTGCTCGGGCGGCGCTTCGTCCACGGGCGCTACGACGCCGGCATGAAGGTCGACTTCCTGCGGGCCAACCTCGAGCTCGCCCTGGACCGGCCCGACCTGGCCACCGACGTCGAGGCGATGATCGTCGAGGTCGTGCGCCGGCGCGGCCTCGTCTGACGGCGCGTGATCCCGCTCGCCGACATCCAGCGCGAGGTCCTCGGCGCGGTGGCGCCGCTGGCACCGGTCACGACGCCGTTGCGCGACGCGCTCGGGCTCGTCACCGCGGGCGACGTCGTCGCCGGTGAATCCGTGCCGCCGTTCGCCAACACCGCCATGGACGGCTACGCGGTGCGGGCCGCCGACACGTCCGGTGCCGATGCCGCCGCGCCGGTGCGGCTGGCCGTCGTCGGGGAGCTTCCGGCAGGTCGTGCCCCGACGCAGCCGGTCGGTGAGGGCGAGGCGATCCGCATCATGACCGGGGCGCCCATCCCCGACGGCGCCGACGCGGTGGTGATGGTCGAGTACACCGAACGCGACGGCGACGCCGTCCGCGTGCTCCACGCCGCGCGCCCGGGCGATCACCTGCGCGGCGCCGGCGGCGACCTCGAGGCGGGAGAGCTCGTCTTCCCCGCCGGAACCCCGCTCGGTCCTGCGCACGTCGGCGTGCTCGCCAGCCTCGGCTACGACGAGGTCGAGGTGGTGCCCCGCGCGCGTCGGCGTGCTCTCCACCGGCGACGAGCTCGTCGAACGGGGAGAGCTGCGCCCGGGCCAGATCCGCGACTCGAACCGACCGATGCTCCTCGCGTTGGCTACCGACGCCGGCGTCGACGCCGTCAACCTCGGGCTCGCGCCCGACGACGAGAACATCATCACGCGCACGCTGGAGGACGCCCTCGCGAGCTGCGACGCCGTGCTCACGAGCGGCGGCGTGTCGGTCGGCGACTACGACTACGTGAAGGCGGCGCTCGACCGCCTCGGCGGGTTGCACTCCTGGCAGGTCGCGATCAAGCCGGCCAAGCCGCTGGCGTTCGGCGTCGTCGACGGGACTCCCGTGTTCGGGTTGCCCGGGAACCCGGTGTCGTCGCTCGTGAGCTTCGAGCTCTTCGCCCGGCCCGCACTGCTCTCGATGATGGGCCACGCGGCGCGGTTCCGGCCCGAGGTGACGGCGACGGCCGAGCGCGCCATGCCCCGGAAGCCCGACGGGAAGCTTCACCTCGACCGCGTTCGCGTGCGCACGGACGGCGGTGGATATCTGGCGGCCCGCACCGGGGATCAGGCGAGCAACGTGCTGTCGGCGACCGCCCTCGCCAACGGGCTGGCGCTCCTGCCCGACGGCGACGGCGTCGCCGAGGGCGGCGAGGTCCGGGTCATGCGCCTCGACTGGCCCGCCGACCACTGATCCGTGCAGGGGACACGGCATACCTGGGCCGGGGAAAGCATGTGCGCCGCCACGCCGTAGCCTGGACCTATGGCTCCTGCGTCCGTCCCGCTCGTCGACCCCTTCGACCGGCGGGTCAAGGACCTGCGCATCTCGATCACCGACCGGTGCAACTTCCGGTGCACGTACTGCATGCCGGCAGAGGGGATGCAGTGGCTTCCTCGTGAGGAGCTCCTGACCTACGAGGAGCAGGCTCGCATCGCCCGGGTGTGCGTCGAGCGCTTCGGCTTCGAGGCGATCCGCATCACGGGTGGCGAGCCCACCTTGCGCGCGCATCTCCCTCGCCTGATCGCCATGCTCGCCCCGCTCGGCGTCGACGTCGCGCTCACGAGCAACGGGGTGAAGCTGCCCGAGATGGCGCATGACCTCGCCGCTTCCGGGCTGCGGCGCATCAACGTGTCGCTCGACTCGCTCCGCCACGACACGTTCGCCGCGCTCACCCGGCGCGACGACCTCGACCGGGTGCTCGCCGGTGTCGACGCCGCGCTCGACGCCGGGCTCGACCCGGTCAAGGTGAACTGCGTCGTGATCAGAGGCGTCAACGACGACGAGATCGTCGACCTCGCCGCGTACGGGCGGGACAAGGGCGTCGGTGTTCGCTTCATCGAGTTCATGCCGCTCGACGCCGAAGGCACGTGGTCCATGGACCAGGTCGTCCCCGCCCAGGAGATCCTCGACCGCGTCGATGCCGCGTTCCCGCTCGAGGCCGACGTCGCCCCCGGCGACACGGAGCCCGCGACCCGCTACCGGTACCGCGACGGTGCCGGCGACGTCGGCGTGATCCCGAGCGTCACCGACCCGTTCTGCGATCACTGCGATCGCGTGCGGGTGACGGCCGAGGGCAAGTTCCGCACATGCTTGTTCGCGCTGGAGGAGTTCGACCTGCGGGCGATCCTTCGTGGGACCGGCGACGCCGGCGACGACCGGGACGGCGTCCCGATCGACGACAGGCTGGCGGCCGAGATCGAGCGGGCGGTGGCGACGAAGTGGGCCGGGCACCGAATCGGGCAGGTCAACTTCGTCCGCCCGGCCCGCTCCATGAGCCAGATCGGCGGGTAGCCCTTACACTCACGCGCGGCGAACGGCGGCTTGGCCGACCGGCGCCGTAGGAGCCCCGAGCGTGCGAGGGCGACCAAAGGAGCGCTGTGTCGGCATCGGAGTTCACGCACCTCGACCCGCTCGGCCGGGCCCGGATGGTCGACGTCTCGTCCAAGGAGGCGACGCACCGTCGGGCGGTGGCGCGCTGCCGGGTGCACATGGAGGCGGACACGACGTCGAAGATCGCCTCCGGCGCCATCACGAAGGGCGACGTCTTCGCCGTCGCCCGCGTCGCCGGCATCCAGGCCGCCAAGCAGACGCCGAACCTCCTCCCGCTGTGCCATCCGCTGCTCGTCGGCTCGGTGTTCGTGAACTTCCGGATCGAGGACCAGCACGTCGAGGTCGAGGCGCAGGTCGACACGGTCGATCGCACCGGGGTCGAGATGGAGGCGTTGACCGCGTGTGCCATCGCCGCGCTCACGATCTACGACATGTGCAAGTCGATCGACCGCACGATGACGATCGGCGAGCTCACGTTGTGGGAGAAGACCGGTGGCCGATCGGGCACGTTCCGTCGCCCCCGCTCCTTCGACGACGACGATTTGGGCATCTGAGGGGGTTTGGCCCGATTCTGCCCATCTGACCAGCGCATTCGCGCCGAGTTGACCCGGCCGGGACTGGCTCCGTAGTGTTCTCGGGCACGAGGCGGAGGTTGAGTTCCAGGCAGGTCCTTTCGGGTGCAGGTCCACCCTTTGCCCGTCATGCGTTGTTAGCGTCGATGACACGCGAAAGCTGGCGGAGAACCTGTGGCGATACCGGTCCTCTTGATCCTCGCGGTCCTCTGGGCGGCCGTCCTCGTTCCTCCCGTGCTCCGGTCCCGGTCAGAGAGCCGGCGGGGCGGTGTCGGTGACTACACGTCTCGGCTCGGCGCATTGACGCACCGTCGCGCTTCGTCGCCTCCCATGGGTCGTCGTGACGGCCGCCGGTCACCGCGCCCGGTCGCGTCGCAATCGACCCGGACCCGGACCGCGGACCGAGCCGGAAGTGCGATGATCCCGGCGCAGAGTCGGCGGCGTCGCGTGCTGATCGTCCTGATCGGCAGCGCCCTCCTCAGCCTCGGGCTCGCGCTGCTGATCAGCCCGCTGCTGTGGATCGTGGTGGTCGCCGCCGTCGTGCTCCTCGCCGTCTACCTCTTTCTGCTCTACCTGGTGAAGCAGCACGGCTTCGCGGCGTCGGGCGACCACTACTTCTGGGACTCGTCGCCGGACAACCGAGCAGTGGCCGTGGCGCACCCGCGCGTCCCTGCGCGGCCCGAGCTCGCGCCGATGCCGGGAGCCTCGAGGCAGCGCCGCTCCGCTGCTGGGTAACGGGGACGTGTGACGACCGACCGGTCGGGTGAGCTGTCCGCGGCCGGTGAAGGTGCTCGGAGAGTCCTCGACGAGAAGCACCGTGCCCGCGAGATCACCTACAACGCGTCGCGGCGCGCCATCCGCGCTTGCGCGTCGGCGATTCGGGCCGTTCACCGGCGCGAGTTCCACACCGCGCGTGAGCTGATCGCGGAAGCGGCCGCCTTCCTCGCCGAAGCCGACGCCGCGCTCGACGGGCACTACGACGTCCGGTACGGCGGCAGCCTCCACGACGCCAAGAAGGAGTTCGCCGAGGCGAACCTCACGCTCGCGTTCGTGTCCGGCCAGCCGATCCCGGGGGCCGACGAGCTGCGGGTCGAGACGCCGGCGTACCTGAACGGCATGGCCGAGGCCGCCAGCGAGCTGCGACGCCAGGTGCTCGACTGCTTGCGGCGCGGCGAGCTCGAAGAGTCGGAGAATCTGCTGGCGGTGATGGACGACGTGTACACCTTGCTCGTGACCATCGATTACCCCGAGGCACTGACGGGCGGACTCCGCCGCGCCAGCGATGCGCTGCGCGGCGTGCTCGAACGCACCCGTGGCGACGTGACGAACGCGCTCGTCATGGCGAGGATGCAGGACGCCATCGGAGGCGAATCACAGCGACCCGACGGGTAACCTGGCTTCTTCCCGGGGGTGTAGCTCAGTCCGGTAGAGCGCTACGTTCGCAACGTAGAAGTCGTGGGTTCAAGTCCCATCACCTCCACGCCCAAGGCCGAATCTCATGACTCGTCCCCTTCGACGAAGGCGCGCCATTCGGCCGTTGTCGCCTCGTCGGGTTCCTGGTATTCGGCGATCGGCGTGAACGTCTCTCCTCGGTCGGGGCCCTGTCTCGTGGCGATGAGGCACCTGCCGCCTTCCACGAAGCGGAAGACGCCGACATCCTCGCCGCCCAGCTCCGGCATGGAAGCGATGCCGACGAACTGCACGGTGTTGCCCGAGTCCGAGTGCCGGTAGAACTCTCCTCGCCGGAACTTGTCGAGATCAAGCCAGTCAAGGGATGCCACGGTCAGTCCTCCTCGTAGTCTGTACGCCTCGGTCAGTCCGCGTTCGTCGCGCGGCGGAGGAAGTCGATCAGTTGCGGGAACCAGCGTTCGAGGACGCTGGGCATGCCGATGCACCCGTGCGGCGCCTCCGGGTAGACGAGGAGCTCGGTCGGGTTCCCGGCCAGCTCCCAACGCGCGGCCATGAAGAGCGTGTCGTCGACGAGATGGTCGTCGGCCCCGACGGTGAACAGAGCCGGTGGCAGGTCGCGCAGGTCGGCGTAGAGCGGTGAGACGTCGGGCTCCCGGCGCTCTTCGGCCGATCGACCGGGTGTGAACAGCTCGGCGAAGTACTGGGTGAGCTCGACCGTGAGGATGTCCGGCCGCTCGGGCATGCCCCGCTGGCTCGGCGTCCCGCTGAGGTCGTAGATCCCGAACACGAGGTTGGCGCCGGCGAACCGGTCGACGGCATCGTGGCGATCACGCACCCGCAGCAGCGTGCACGCCGCCAGGTGCGCGCCGGCGGACTCGCCGCCGATGAGCAGACGCTCCGAGCCGAACTCGCGCCCGGCGTGCTCGAGGAGCCACAGCGCCGCCGCTTCGCAGTCGTCCGGGCCGGCGGGGTACGGGTGCTCGGGCGCGAGCCGGTAGTCGACGCTCACGAACGCGAGGTTGAGCTCCTTGCTCAACGTCTCGTGGAGCAGGTCGGTCATCTCCGGTGATCCGGTGACGAAGCCGCCCCCGTGGATGTGGAGGAACACGGCGTCGACCTCGTCGGGCACGAACGTACGGATCCGCATCGGCCCAGCCGGCCCGGGGATGTCCCGGTCGACGGCCATGTCGGACCGCAGGACGCGCTGGTCGTGCGCGCCGCGTTGCCGGGCGACGCGCTCCGGGGTCGGGAGACTCGGGTCGTCGACCTCCTCGGTGAAGGAGACGATGAAGGCGTCGGCCTCTTCGCGAAGTCGTGACCGCAACGCCTCGAGCTCGTCGTCCCAGAGCTTCATGCAGGCGAGACGCTAGCCCCCGCGCAGCACCTTCTCCGGGTGGTCGCCGAGGCTCTCCAGCTTCGCGATGAGCTTGTCGAACGTCTGGTCGAACGAGTGCTGCTTGCGTGCCCGTTTCAGCGGGTTCGCGTAGGAGATGATCTGGGCGCCGGCGAACTCGTGCCACGCGCCGACCTCCTTCAGCCGGTCGGTCACCGACCGCACGAGCCGGTGGGCCTCGACCACGCGTCCGGCGCGCGCCTCCCGCACAGGAAGCGACTCGGCGAGGGGCGCGTCCATGAACCCGTCGCACTTGCGGAGGATGGGCTCGTAGAGGCTGCCGGCCAGCCGGCCCGACTCCTTGTACCCGAGGCCGAGCGTGACGTAGTGGGCCTGTTGCACCGCGTCGGCGACCTCCTCGTCGTCCTCGGCCATGCCGGGCTCGGCTTCGACCAGCTCCTGGTAGATCGACAGCGCCACCGCGGACCGTTCCCGGATGTTCGGCTCCTTCTCCACGTTCAGCGTCAGCATGCGACGGGCGACGTCGCGCGGCGCGATCACGGCCGGGATCCGGCGCAGGCCGAGCTCCTTGGCGGCGAGGAACCGGTGCTGGCCGTCGATGATCAGGTACCCGGCGCCGCCGTCGCGCTCGACGACCACGACCGGAGCGAGGAAGCCGACACGATCGACGGAGCTCGCAACCCGCTTCACATGAGCGTCGCTCGCCTTGCGCTGGTGGGAGATGACCTCGAGCTTCGTCATCGGGAGAACCGCGAACTGGAGGCCGCGCCGCTTGGCGGGATCTCTGAACGCGAGTCCACCCTCCACCTCCGGAGGGGACGATCGTGCCGACTGCCCGGCCATCTCGCGCCGATCGTACCGGCGCCGGCCGCTAACGGCGCAGGAGGACTCCGCGTACGAACGCCGCCTGTCCGGCGTGCTCGAGGTTGTCGTTGATCACGCTCACGAGCCGCACGCCGAGCGTGACGGGCGGATCCCACGACTCGTCCACGATCCGGTCCAGGTCGGCGTCCTCGATGTGCTCCACGAAGCGGATGGTCTGCGCGTGGGCGGCGTCGTGGTAGCCGGTGAGCAGTTCGCCCGAGCCGACCGTGACCTCGGCGACGTCAGCGGAGCTGTGGCCGTAGCCCGTGTCGGACGCGTCGAACGGCAGCCCGAAGCGGGCGGCCCAACCCGGCGGACGTCCAGACCTGCTCGATGTCGGCGGCGGCAGCGATGTGGTCGTCCTGGATGCGGGTCAGGTGCCACACCAACCAGGCGATCGAGTTGGCGCCTTCGTCGACCCGGAGTGCGAGCTGGTCCGGAGTCAGGCCGTGGACCGCGCCGTGGACGTCGGCGCGGACCCGTCCGAAGGCGTCGGCGAGGAGCTCTGCGCTGGTCATGCCGTCAGTGAAGCAGAGCGCCAGGCCGAGTGTCTCAATCGGGCAGCAGCGGCACCGTCGGGCCATGGTCCCGGCCGAGCAGGACCGCGCGCGTCACCGCCGTCGAGCCGAAGCGGTCGCACACGTCGTCCAGCGCGGCGTCGAGCGCGCTGCCGGCCCGACGATCGAACGGGAGCGCGAGCTGCACTGCAGCGTCGTCGTGCAGGTTGCCGATCGAGATCCCGACCAGCGTCAGACCTTGGCGCTCGATCATCGGCGTCGCTGCCGTGAGGAGATCTCGCACTGCTTCCAGGATGGCGCGCGTCTGCGCCGTCGCCTGTGTCAGCGTGTGCGACCTCGTGGCTCGGGAGAAGTCGCCGAAGCGCAGCCGCAGCATGACGGTTCGGCCGACGCGCCCGGCCGCGCGCATCCGCCGGGTGACGCGGTCGACGAGCGCCACCACCGTGGCGTCGACGTCGTCGGGGGACTTCGGAGCACGGCCGAGGGCATGTTGCGAGCCGATCGAGTGCCGGCGGCGCCCGATCTGCACGGGACGGGGGTCACGGTTGTGGGCGAGGGCGTGGAGGTGGCGGCCGGAGGCCGTGCCGAGCATGGCGACGAGTGCGCCCTCGGTGAGGCGCGACACCTCTCCCACGCTCGTGATCCCACGGGCGCGGAGCTTGTCGGCCGTCACCGGCCCGACTCCCCACAGGCGCTCGACCGGAAGGGGATGGAGGAACGCGAGCTCGCGTTCGGGCGGCACGACGAGCAGCCCGTCGGGCTTGGCCACCGCGCTTGCGACTTTGGCAAGGAACTTGGTCCGCGCCACGCCGACCGTGATCGGCAGGCCGACGCGCTCGCGCACGTCGCGCCGGAGTCGCCGGGCGATCGCGGGGGCCGGGCCTGCGAGCCGTCGCAGCCCGCCCACGTCGAGGAACGCCTCGTCGATCGAGAGCCCCTCGACGAGCGGAGTCGTCCCTTCGAAGACCTCGAACACGGCCGTGCTCGCCTCCGAGTAGGCGGACATGCGCGGTTCGACCACGACCGCGTGCGGGCACAGCGCTCGGGCTTGCGCGCCACCCATCGCCGTGCGGACGCCGTACGCCTTCGCCTCGTAGCTGGCCGCCAGCACGACGCCGCCGCCGACGATCACGGGCCGGCCGAGCAGGCGGGGATCGTCCCGTTGCTCCACCGACGCGTAGAAGGCGTCGAGGTCGGCGTGGAGGATCGTCGCACCGCCGCTCACGAACACATGTTCGCATGCCGGGCGACTGGAGTCGAGACCGTCGGCGACCCGGCCGTCAGGGAGGTGCGGTCAGCCCCTCGGCACGGCGGCGTGGGTGCAGCGGTCGGCGACGACTTCGTCACCGGCCACCTCGACGCCGTCGAAGTCGGCCAGGGTGCTGATCCGGAAGCGCCCGTCCTGCTGCGACGCCCGGCGCATCGTGTCGGCTCGCGCCGAGTAGTAGCTGTCGCGCGAATAGCCCTCGCTCGCCGGCGCGTAGCTCCCGACGAGGACCCGACGGCGCCGGTCGCCCCGGTTCGCCTCGCTGTAGTGGGGGGCGAGGCCGTCGAGCAGCACCGCGTCGCCGGCCGCGAGCTCGGCCGGCTCCCAGCGCAGCGAGTCGACGACGTCGCTGCGGACGACACCCCGGTCGTCCGTCGGGAGCGCGTCGTCGACGCCCGCCGCCAGCCAGAGGCAGCCCGATGCCGTGGTGCATTCGTCGATCGCCACGAGGATCGACAACACCCGGTCGACCCCGGGGTAGGCGAGACGGTCCTGGTGGGGTCGGAAGCCCGCGCCGCCGGGATGCTTGTAGTTGATCTTGTCCTTGAACGCGGTCGCAGGCTCGCCGAGCGCACCGGTCGCGATCTCGCGGAGCGGGCCGTCGACCAACGCGGCGATGCCGGGGTGGCACGCCGCGACGTTCTCGGTGCGGCACACCGCGACCCGGTCCGCGATCTGCTCGGCGTACTGGCCCCAGACGTGGCTGCCGACGGGCCAGGACTCGACGGCGTCCGTCCAGCTCGCCACCGCGCCGGCCTCGGCGTCGGTGAGCACCGCCGTTCGAAGCGGAGAGGGCGGCGGCGTCACGCCCCGGCACGCTACTCATCCGCCTTCGCTCACCCGGAGTGGTGGGCGCGGCGGAAACTGTCGATGAAGACCCAGACGAACATCCATCACCCGAACGGGACGATTTGCCGCGCGCGAGTTTGGACGTTCGGACCCCTGAGATACAGTCCGATTTTGGTCGCGGCGGTAGCGACACGAGCGTGACATTTGCGGTGCGACAGCCCTCGCTTCGTCCCGGTCCGAATCGATTCGCGACAGCCGCCACCGACCTTTTCGACATACGACCCCCCGGCCGACCAGACGGCGGTCGGGAACGGCAAGGAGCGAAGTAACGATGGCAACGACCGGAACGGTCAAGTGGTTCAACGCGGAGAAGGGCTACGGCTTCATCGCCATCGAGGGACGAGACGATGTCTTCGTCCACTTCTCGGCTATCCAGGGTGACGGGTACCGCACCCTCGATGAGGGACAGCGCGTCGAGTTCGACATCGCGCCCGGCAAGAAGGGTGAAGAGGCGCAGAACGTTCGCACCGTTTAGAGGCGCTCAGACTCGGGCGCGTTCTACAAGGCCGGCGACGTCGGCCACGACGCCACCCTGTCCGACTCGCTCGGCGATGGCGCGCGCCTGCGCAAGCAGTGTCCGCGCGCGTTCGACGTCTCCCGCGTCGCCACGTGCCAACAGCATGCGGGCGTAGTCGACTGATGTCCGCGCCACGTGCGGGGGCGCGCCGATGCGCTCGCACGTCGCGAGCGCATCCGCGAAGTGGAGCTCCGCCCGGGAGTAGTCGCCCATCATCGACGCGAGGACGCCGAGCGCCCGGCTCGCCGGGCCCACTTCCGAGAGGTTGAGGCTCACCACACAGAGCGTCTGCGCGTAGGGGACGAGCCGCTCGTAGATCGGTGCCGCGCACTCCGGCGCGTCGACGATGCGGCACACCTCGGTGAGGGCGACGAGGGCAGGCACCCAGATCGCGCCGAACTCGAGGACGTCGAGATCCGCGGCGTAGGCGAGAAGCCGTGCGCGCGCTTCGTCGTGCAGCCCCGCCAACACCTCGACCAAGGCCACTGCCGCCGGCCACGCCGTCAGGTCCGGGAACTGCTCGAGCAGCTGCTGCGCGGGCTCGACGAGATGCCCGACTTCGCCCCGCTGCCATCCGAGGATCAGCGCCTGCGTACCCCACACCACGAACGCGTCCGGATGGTCGGCGGCGATACCGATGTCGAGTGCTTCGTCGGCGAGATCTTGCGCGTCGTCGAAACGTCCCTCGAGGAGGGCGAGCGTCGATTGGAGCCAGATCACGAAGTAGCGCTGCATCGGCTGGCCCAGCTCGTCGACGATTTCCGCCGCCGCCCGGGCTGACCGTCGCGCGTCGTCCACGCGAGCCAACTCGAGAAGATCACACGCGCGGTGCACGTGACCGACGTACGCGAGCTCGGGGTTGCCTCCACGTTCGCTGACGGCGACGAGCTCGGTCGAGACGGTGAGCCGCTCATCGAGATGCCCGGGATCGTGCAACGCCGTATGAGCGTTGGCCAGAGCGAACGCCAGCGCGTCGTCATCGCCTACTCGCCGCGCCATCTTGATGGCTTCCGAGCTGGTCGTGATGCCGCGCAGCTGCTGCGGCGTGAAGTAGAGCTCGAGCGACAACGCAGCCAGCACCCGCGACCGGAGGACGCTGTCCTCGCCCGGAAGCAGGTCGAGGGCGTCTTCGAGCAACTCGATCACAGGATCGTGCCAGCCGGGGTTCGCCATGACGTGGCCTCGAAAGCTGCCCACCGCAGCTCGGGCGAGCCGCTCGGCGTCACCGAGCGTGCGGGCGAGAGCACCGGCTTCGGCGAACGCGGCCTGGGAGCCCGGGCACGTCTCCGGCGCGTCGGCGCGCCTCGGCGAGCCCGAGGAGCAGATCACAACGGGCGCGGTCCTGATCGGCGAGGAGCTCGAGCCCGCGCTCGAACTGCTTTGCCGCGTCCTCGTGCGCGAGCCGCGTCAGCGCTTGCTCGCCGGCGAGGCTCGCGTACTCGACCGCCTTCTGCAGCTCGGACCCGGCGGCTGCGTAGTGGAACGCGAGTGCTCCGTAGTGGTCTTCGAGGTCGTCGGCGAAGCGTGACTCGATCGCACCGGCCACACGGCGGTGCAGCCGGGAGCGGCGGGTGGCGCCGAGCGAGTCGTAGAGCGCCTCTCGCGTCAGGGCGTGCACGAACGAATAGCGACCGATCGTGCCGGTGACCTCTTCGACGAGCCGCGCCGTAGCATGCGCGCTCCAATGCGTCGAGCACCGCGTCCTCGTCGTCGCCGGCGACGTCGGCGAGGAGATCCAGATCGAATTCGCGACCGATGAGCGCGGCGATCGTCAGGAGGCGTTCGGTGCCGTCGGGAAGGCGCGCGATCCTCTGCCCGATCACCTGCTTGACGCCCTCCGGGACGCCGAGCCCCTCGAGGGTGAACACGCCCGCGGTGGCGCCCGTCTCGCCGACGTGCGAGCAGATCTCCTGGACGAAGAACGGGTTGCCGTCGGTCTCGCGCCGGACGCTGCTGACGAACCCGGGGCGGGGCTCGAGTTTGCACGTCGCGTCGATGAGCTCGCCGACCTCGTGCTCGGTCAAGCCCCCGAGGGCGACCTCCTCGGACACGCCGTCGTGGCGGAGGTCGCCGATGACCTGTCGCAGCGGGTGGTCGCCGACCACTTCGCCCGGTGCGATACGTGGCGAGGACGGCGAGCGGTGCGGCCTCGGTGTGGCAGGCGAGATGGCGGAGCAAGGCCAGCGTGGGGCGATCGGCCCAGTGGAGGTCGTCGACCACGACGAGCAACGGCGAGCGCTTGGCGATGCCGGCGAGCAGCGCGTCGACGGCCTCGAACATGAGGTACCGCTCGGTGTCGGGCTCGGCCCGGATCGGTTCGGGGAGATCGGGGAACCGCAAGGCGATGTCGGGAACGAGACGGGCGAGGAGCGTGCCGCTGCGGACGAGGTCGGCGCGGACCTCGGACGAGTCGCCGTGTCGCAGGTATTGCTCGATGGCCTCGACGAACGGCTGGTACGGGACGACGTTCTCCTCGTAGCAGCGACCGAACAGCACCGTCGCGCCGGCCTCGTAGCACTCCCGTGCGAACTCGGCGGCGAGCCTGCTCTTGCCGACGCCCGGGTCGCCCCCGACGAGCACGACGCGGCGCTGCGAGGTGTCGACGGCGCGCGTCCAGGGCGCGGCCAGCGCCGCGAGCTCACCCGCCCGGCCGACGAACGGGGACGCGCCGGGGGGCAGCGCGATCGGGAACGCCAATCGGTCCGGGGTCTCACCGTCACTGCTCGCGACCGTGATCGGATCTCCGCGGTCGGGAAGTCCGGGGGCGAGCATCTGGTGCACCTGCTCGGCCCGCCCGAAGCCGCGCAGCTGGACCCGGCCGAGGTCGCGCAGCGAGACGCCGGACGGCAGACGGTCGGCGACGAGCTCCGCGGTCGCCTGCGAGACGAGCATTTGACCGCCACGCCCGAGGGCCCGCAGCCGGGCGGCGCGGCTGCAGCGCGGCGCCGAAGTAGTCCCCGTGCTCGACCTGGGCCTCTCCGGTGTGGAGACCGGTGCGGAGCCGCAACTCGATGCCCTCCGGCCACTTCTCCTTTGTGACCGCCTGCTGGAACGCGAGCGCCCCTTCGATCGCGTCGGTGGCACGCGCGAACGCCGTGAGCGTGCTGTCGCCTTCGCCCTGTGAGCGCGGCATGCGCCCGCCGTGTGTCTCGGCGATCTCGGCTGCCAGCTCGTAGTGGCGCACGATCACGCTCGCCATGACGTCCGGATGCGCTTCCCAGAGGTCGGTCGAGCCTTCGATGTCGGTGAGCGCGAACGTCACCACGCCGACGGGCAGCACGCTGTCGCGCGCGGCGACGATACGCCCGAGCAGGTCGTTCGCCGTCGGCGGACGTCGGACCGGGTCGGGGTCGAGCGCGCGCCGCAGCACGCGGTCCAGCCGCTTCGCGAGCTCCGGTGCGATGCCCTCCCACTCGATCCGCGGCCCCGGCGCGGGCGGGCGGCCCGTGAGCGCGTACACGATCGTCGCCGCCAGCCCGAACACGTCGGATGCCGGGCTCACCTTTCCGCCGTCGATCAACTCGGGAGCGAGATACGCGTCGCCGGCGTCCCCGGTCCGCGACCCGAGGGCTGCGACGCCGAACACGAGACGTGCCCGGCCCTCGGGCGTGATGATGACGTTCTCGGGCCGGACGTCGCCGTGGAGCACGCGCGGCCGGTGCTGGTGGAGGTGGTCGAGCCCGTCGGCGATCACGGGCAGCTCCCCGAGCACGGTGGCGACGGCGAGCCCGGGATCACCGCGTTCGCGCACGATCCGCCCCACGTGCGTCCCGTCGACCCAATCCATGACGAGCACGTGACGATCGTCGAGGAAGAAGTCGTCCCGCACGACCGGAAGTGCAGGATGCGGTCGGAGCTCCAGCAGGGCGCGGCCCTCGGCGAGCAACGGCTCGCGGGGCTCGTGGGGCTCGATCCGGCGGACCTTCAGGGCGACGAGGCGGTCGTGTTGGCGGTCGAGGGCCTGCACGACCTCGGCGTCGCCGCCTCGCCCGAGCACCTCGAGCAGCTCGTATCGGTCTGCGACGACGCCTGCCACGCCGGAATTGTAGAGGCGGCACTTCGACCTTCATGTTCGGGGTTCGTGCCCGGCGAGCGATGATGAGGTATGGGCGCCCGCGAGCAGCGTTCCGGGACGGATGCGGAGGGCGCGTTGCTCGCGCTCTACGACCGGGCGCTGCCTCAGGTGTACGGATACCTCCTTCCCCGCTGCGGAAACGCTTCCCTGGCCGAGGATCTGACTGCCGACACGTTCATGGCCGCGGTGGCGGCTGCGAAGGAGGGGACGATTCCGGACCTCACGGTCGCCTGGCTGGTCGGCGTCGCCCGCCACAAGCTCGTCGACTACTGGCGTTGGAGGGAACGTGAAGAGCGCAGCCTCGGTGCCGTGCACGGCGGCAGGGACGACGTCGACGACCCTTGGGACGAGCACCTGAATGCGGAGCAGGCGTACGCGGCGCTCACCCGACTCCCGCCGCCGCAGCGCGCAGCCCTGGCACTCCGCTACCTCGACGGTCTCCCGGTGGCGCAGGTCGCAGAGCTCCTCGGTCGCGGCGTGCGCGCGACCGAGACGCTGCTCGTGCGCGCCCGCGCCGCCTTCCGTCGCGTTTACGGGGGGAGTGAGGGCCATGGCGCCTGAGCCGCTGGACACGTTGCGCCTGCCGATCGTGCCCGTGAGCCCACGGCCGACGTTCGCAGCCGAGCTGCGACGCCGCGTCGAGGACGAGCTGGGCCGTTCGCGAGTTCCCGAGGAAAGTGAGGACGTGATGACTGTCGATCTGGACCTGATGCCGAGCGTGACGCCAGTGCTCCACTACAACGATCCCGAGGCAGCGCTGCGCTGGCTCGGCGAGACGCTGGGGTTGACGGAGTCGTGGGTAAATCGCGCAGCTGACGGCGCGCTCGAGAACGCCGAGGTTCGCTGGCGTGCGGGCTTCGTGTCCATCAACCTCGCTCGTGGGCCGTACGAAGCGCGTCCCGCTTCCATCTGGTTGAACGTTCCAGAGGCAGCGGAGGTCGATGCGCTGCACAGACGCGCCGTCGAGGCAGGAGCGAACATCACAGTGCCCCTCGGCGAGAGCGGCTACGGGTTCTACACGTTCACTGCCGTCGATCCTGAGGGCAATACGTGGATGGTCGGGACCGAGGGAGGTCTCACGGAACTTCGCTCTTGACCCTGACGTCGGGAGAGGTTGTAGGTATGGGGTCGTGTTCGGTGATCGGAGCGTTCGCCCGGGTCCGCACAGGGGTCGGTCGGCACGCTGCACCACTCCACATCGCTGTCCCGAGGGTCGATGGCAGCGCGTCGAGGACGGCTACCAGGCGCTGTTGCGCTGGGCGGACGAGACGGGTGAGCAGATCGACGGGTTCAGCCGTGAGATCTACCTCGACATGAGCGGTGATCCCGAGACGTGGATCACCGAGCTCCAGTTCGTGCTGCACGAACGAGGCAAGCACGGAGAGTAAGGAGGACACCATGACCGATCGCAACGACGAGGCGCGCGACTACTACGCGACGCCCGGCCCGATGACGCACTTGGACGACGTGCGAATCGATGTCTTCGACGGTCTTCCGCCGGACGCGAGGGGCTTGTGCCGGATCGTCCCGGGTGTCCTCGTGCACGAGTTCTGGGCGCACGCGTACGGCTTCGACGTGCCCGTGAGCCGCCTGGACGCGTTCCACACGAGGTCGTGTGCCGAGATGATCGAGCACATCCTGGCGCTGAACCCTGCGCCGCTCGCGGTCGAGCGGCCGGTCGAGCAACGGATGGTGGGGAATTGCCGCTACTTCAGCACGCTCAGCAGTGCACTGTTGCGGCGCGCCGGGATCCCCGCCCGTGCCCGTTGTGGGTTTGCGGACTATTTCGATCCCGGCCGGTACGTCGATCACTGGGTCACCGAGTACTGGGACACGGCGGAGAGCCGGTGGATCAGGATCGACGCCCAACTCGACGCGTTGCAACGCGCTGCCCTCGAACCCGACTTCGACACCGAGGACCTGCCGCCGGGCGTGTTCCTCGCTGCGGGCGAGGCGTGGCAGCGATGCCGGCGAGGGGAGGCCGACCCCGACACATTCGGGATCCTCGACATGTGGGGACTCTGGTTCGTGCAGGCCAACGTCGTGCGCGACCTCGCGGCACTGAACAAGATGGAGCTCCTGCCGTGGGACACCTGGGGACCGATGTCGATCCGCGAGGAGCCGGACGCGGCCACCGTCGCCCTCACCGACACGGTTGCCGACGTCATCGCCGGCGACGACTTCGACGCCATCCGGCGCGCCTACGAGGACGGCGACGACCTCCGGGTGCCGGACAAGGTCTTCGACGCGCGCTTCCAAGTGGTGCACCCGCTCACGTAGCGGCGAGGATTGCTCCATCGCTACCTGGAACGACGTGACGAGAGCGGCACCGGACCTGTCGGCCGCCGTGCAACGACGCTTCGACGCCCATCGCCACAAGACGCTGGCGACGCTCCGTGCCGACGGCTCGCCCCGGATCAGCGGCGTCGAGGCGTCCTTCCGTGACGGCGAGCTCTGGCTCGGCATGATGCCCGACTCGCGGAAGGCGAAGGACCTGCTCCGCGATCCCCGGCTGGCGCTGCACAGCTCCACCGCCGACCCGGAGATGACCGACGGCGACGCCAAGCTGTCGGGTCGGGCCGATGAGGTCACCGACCGGGAGACGTTCGAGTGGTTCGTCGGGCAGGAGCGCGAGGACAAGGGGCAAGAGCCACCGGAGCCGTTCCACCTCTTCACGGTCGCCATCGAGGAGATCGTCCTGACCACCCTGGGCGGCGATCCGCCCGACCACCTCGTCATCGAGACGTGGCGCGAGCGCCGCGGGACGACTCGCGTCGAGCGCCGCTGAGAAACCGGCGACACGATCGGCGCGGCCACCGATAGCGTCGCCCGATGTGCCTGCTGCAACCCCGCTCATCGAGGGACGTCGCCTGACGAAGCGTTTCGGTGAGTTCGTCGCGGTCGACGGCATCGACTTCAGCGTCGAACGGAGTGAGGCGTTCGGGTTCCTCGGCCCGAACGGTGCCGGCAAGACGTCCACGATGCGGATGATCGGTTGCGTCTCGCCCGTGTCGGACGGCGACCTGCAGGTGCTCGGGATGGACCCGCGCATCGACGGCACACGCATCCGCGGCCGGCTCGGTGTCGTCCCGCAGGAGGACACGCTCGATCTCGAGCTCACGGTGCGC
Organism: uncultured Actinomycetes bacterium; assembly: GCA_963781615.1. Classification (GTDB taxonomy): domain Bacteria; phylum Actinomycetota; class Acidimicrobiia; order IMCC26256; family JACDBD01; genus JALZAA01. Next base: position 118,410 of record CAWAGI010000003.1, read on the forward strand.
GACAACGTGCTGATCTACGGCCGCTACTTCGACTTGCCGAGGTCGATCATCCGCGAGCGCGCCGACGAGCTCCTCGCGTTCGTGCAGCTGAGCGACCGCCGGGACGACCGCGTCGATCTCCTCTCCGGCGGCATGCGGCGGCGGCTGTCGATCGCCCGCGCGCTCGTGAACCGTCCCGAGCTGCTGCTGCTCGACGAGCCGACGACCGGGCTCGACCCGCAGGCGCGCCACCTCGTGTGGGGGCGTCTCTATCAACTGAAGCGGCAGGGCGTGACCCTGGTGCTGACGACGCACTACATGGACGAGGCGGAGCAGCTGTGCGACCGGCTCGTGATCATGGACGACGGACGCATCGCCGCCGAGGGCTCTCCCCGCGAGCTGATCGACCAACATTCGACGCGCGAAGTCGTCGAGCTGCGCTTCCGCACCGACGAGGAGCGGGAGAACGCGCTCCCGAAGGTGGCGTCCATCGGCGAGCGGTACGAGGCGCTCGCGGATCGCATCCTCGTGTACACCGCGAACGGCGAGGCGGATGCCGACCGGTTGACGAACGACGGCGTCCGACCCGACACGGTGCTCGTGCGGCGGAGCTCGCTCGAGGACGTGTTCCTGACGCTCACCGGCCGCACGCTGGAGGAGTGATGGCGACACCGCTCACGGTCCGGGTGGTCGAGCACCAGGCTGCGATCTTCCGCCGGTTCTGGCGCGGGTCGGCCACGTTCTACGTGCTCAACCCGCTGATGTTCCTCGCCGCGATCGGCTTCGGGTTGGGCGGGCTCGTCCAGGAGAGCTCGGGCAAGGTCGCCGGCGTCCCGTACGACGCGTTCGTCGCGCCCGGCTTGATGGCAGCGGGCGCCATGCTCGGGGCGGGCGCGGAGTCGATGTGGCCCGTGATGGCCGGAACGAAGTGGGTCCGCACGTTCCACGCCATGGTCGCGACTCCGGTGCGACCGGCCGATGTGTACGGCGGGGTGGTGGCGTGGACCGCCGCCCGGGCCGCGGTCGGAGCATCGATCTTCCTCGTTGTCGCCGCGATCCTCGGGGCGGTGCTCTCAGCGTGGGGCGTGTTCGCCGTGCCCGCGGCCGCACTCTGTGCGGCGGCCTTTGCCGCACCGCTCACCGCGTTCGCGGCGACGCAGGACACCGACGCGCGCTTCCCCTTGATCATGCGGATCGGGATCCTTCCGCTGTTCCTGTTCTCGGGGACGTTCTTCCCGATCTCCCAACTTCCCGACGCGCTCCAGCCGCTCTGCGTGCTCTCGCCGTTGTGGCACGGCGTCGAGCTCTGCCGGGGCGCGATGACGGGATCGATGGACTTCTGGCCCGCGGTCGCGCACGTCGCCGTGCTCGCCGCATGCGTCGTCGCCGGCTGGCGGTGGGGCACCCGCACGTTCACGAGGAAGCTCGCGCAGTGACCGCGCTCTTTCTCCACGTCATCGAGCGCGACATGCTCGCCTACCGGCGCATGTGGCTGATCTTCCTCACCGGCTTCGCCGAACCGCTCCTGTATCTCCTTTCGATCGGCGTCGGCGTCGGCGCCCTGGTCGGCACCGTGCACGTCGGCGGCCAGAACGTCGACTACGAGGTGTTCGTCGCGCCCGGCCTTCTGGCCGCGGCCGCGATGAATGGCTCGGTGTTCGACACGACCTTCAACTTCTTCTTCAAGTTCAAGTACGCGCGCAGCTTCGACGCCATGCTCGCCACGCCGCTGGGCACGACCGACGTGGCCCTCGGCGAGTTGAGCTGGGCGCTGTTGCGAGGATCCATCTACGCCGCCGCGTTCCTCGTGACAATGGCGCTGCTCGGGCTGGTGCCGTCGGGGTGGGGGATCCTCTGCCTGCCGGCCGCCATGCTCATCGGCTTCGCGTTCGCGGGTGCGGGTATGGCCGCGACGACGTGGATGCGGTCGTTCGTCCACTTCGACTACGTGAACCTCGCGATCATCACGCTGTTCCTCTTCTCGGCCACGTTCTTTCCCGTGTCGCGGTATCCCACCGGGCTCCAGTGGCTCATTCAGGTCACGCCCCTGTACCAGGGCGTCGCGCTCGAGCGGGCGCTCTCACTCGGAGACCTCGACTGGACCCTGCTGCTCCGGGTCGCGTACCTCGTGACGATGGGCGTCGTCGGCGTCCGCGTCGCCGGCCGGCGCCTGCGCCTGCTCCTGCAACCGTGAGGACCCCCACCCCGGTTCGCCCCGATCTCCCCAAATACCCCTATACCGTGCTCAATTGGTATTATCTGCCCCGCCATCCGTTCCCGCCGCGCACGGGCCCGGCGGGAAACCGGGGGGAATCGAATGGCGAGAGCGGCAGCATCGCGCCCGTCGAGCACGTCCGAGGGGCATCCACGACTGCGGTACATGCCCGCCCTCGACGGGGTGCGAGCGCTGGCGGTTGCCGCGGTGCTGCTCTACCACGGCGACGTCTCGTGGGCGCGGGGCGGCTACCTCGGCGTCGACGCCTTCTTCGTCCCCAGCGGGTTCCTGATCACGAGCCTGCTCGTGTCCGAGTGGCACCACTCGGGGCGCATCGCGCTGGCGGCATTCTGGGCCCGGCGGAACGCTCGTCCTACAACCCCAGATGGATCGACCGGTGGAACGGGAATCTCCGCGCCGTCGCGACGCGGAACGCGTCGTCAGTCACGATCATCGATCTCAACCGGTTTCTCGACCCCGACGGTGGCTGGACCGACACGGTGAACGGTGTGAGCGCCCGCGGCCCCGACAGGACCCACCTGTCGCCCGAGGGCGCCGACATGGTGGCCGGGTGGCTCGCGCCCCAGCTCGTCCGTCTCGCCCGGGCGCCGGCCGCGACCGCGAACGCGTCCGTGGGTGCGGCTCCGGCGAGCCTCGCCGGGCTACGCCCGGGTCGGTGAGGCCAAGATCGGTCGCGGCGCGGCTCGGTGCCGCCAGATGCCGGCGATCGCGGCCGTCGTCACGGCCAGCGTGGCGACCCCGCCGACCCAGAGCCCGGCGCGCGGCCCGAGCAGCTGCGACACCCATCCGATGATCGGCCCGCCGATCGGGGTGCTGCCGAGGAACGCCACCGTGAACAGGGCCGCCACCCGTCCCCGCATCTCGGGGGCGCATTCGGTCTGGAGGACGCCGTTGGCCATGGCGGTGAACGCGATGCCCGCCGCACCGACGGGAACGAGCACCAGCACCTCGATCCCGAGCGTGGGTGCGAACGCGGCCACCACGAGTGCGGCGCCGAACGCGAGCGCGGCGCCGAGGACGAACCGGCGCGTCGCCTGCGCCTCGTGCGCGCTCGACGAGGGCGCCGATGACCGAGCCGATGCTCATGAACGCGTACAGCACGCCCAGCGTCTCGGCGCCGCCGCTGAACGTCTCCTTGGCGAGGAGCGGGAGGACGACCTGGAAGTTGAACGCCAGCGTGCCGATCACCGCGGTGAGCAGGAGGACCAGCCGGAGCGCCGGTGTCGACCACGCGTACCGAAGACCCTCGCGGAGCTGGCCCTTGCGCTTCGGGACCGGCTCGACGGCGAAGAACTCGCTCTCGCGCATGGCCAAGAACGCCAGGACGGCGGCCGAATACGACACTCCGTTGGCGAAGAAGCACCACGACACGCCGAGCCCGGCGATGACGAGGCCGGCGATCGCGGGACCGATGACCCGCGCAGCCATGAACATGGCGCTGCTCAGACTCACCGCGTTGCTGACGTGCTCGTCACCCACCATCTCGACCACGAACGCGCGGCGGGCGGGATTGTCGACGGCATTGACCGCGCCGAGTCCCAGCGCGAGCACGTAGATCATCCACAGCTGCACGACGCCGAACGCGGTGACGGCCCCGAGGATCAGGGCGAGCACGCCGGCAGCGGCTTGCGTGCCGACGAGCAGGCGACGCTTGTCGACGCGGTCGGCGACGAGACCGCCCCACGCCCCCGCGATCAGCACCGGTGTGAACTGCAACGCCACGGTGACGCCGAGCGCGACCCCGCTGCCCGTGATCTGCAGCACGAGCCACGCCTGGGCGATCGACTGCATCCACGTCCCGGTCGTGGAGATCAGCTGCCCGGCGAAGTACAGGCGGTAGTTCCGGACGCTCATGGACCGGAACGTGAGGCGTGTGGCGCGCCAGAGGCGGGTCATGACTGGTCCTCCTCGAGGACGCGCTCGAGGATCCCGGCCGCCCGTTCGAGCGTCTCGCGCTCGTCGGCGCCGAGCGCCGCGAGCTGCCGCTCGAGGTAGGCGGTCTTGCGGGAGCGGCTCTCGGCGAGGAGCCGGCGGCCCGCGGCGGTGATCTCCACATGGGCGACCCGGCGGTCGCGTCGGTCGGTGCGCCGGCGCACGAGGCCCTGCTCCTCGAGGCGCCCGACGGCGGCGGTGATCGTCGGCGGGCGAACGCGTTCGATGGCGGCGAGCGCGCCCAGCGTGAGCGGGCCCTCGCGCTCGATCGTCGCGAGGGCGGCGAGCTGCGTCGGCGACGCCGCCGACTCGCCCTGCTGGCGGAGTCGGCGGGCCAGACGCGTGACGACCATGCGCAGGCGGCTCGGCAACGCCGGGGCGGTGGAGCGTGGGGCGGGAGCGGTGCGGGTCATCTGTTCGGTCAACTATTTAGTCTAGCGAAGTATTCCGGGAACCATCCCTCGGCTTCCGGGGTATGGCTCCTTGACGGAGGGTGACGGGTGACACAAACTGCCAGAGCAACTTGCACGCAGTGTGAATTCTTCGGGTCAGGAACGGGGGCCTCTCCATGACCACGAACGAGCGGACCGTCGGCCGGTATCTGTGCTGGCTGCTCGCAGCACTCTCGGCCGGCGCGGCGCTCATCCACTTCGCCGTCAGTGGTGAGCACTACGAGCTGTCGTGGCTGCACGGGAGCTTCTTCGCGGCGATCGCGTGGCTGCAGCTCGCGTTCGCAGTCGGTGTCATCTTGCGACCCAGCCGACGGCTCCTCGTCGCCGGCATCGCGCTCAGCGCGGGGATCATCGGCGTGTGGGCGATGTCGCGTATCTGGGGCGTCCCGATCGGCCCCGAGGCCTGGACCCCGGAGACCGTCGGCCTGGCCGACGGGCTGTCGTCTGCGTTCGAGGCGGGCATCGTCGTCCTCTCGCTCGCTGTGATCGTGCGTCCGGAGCTGGCGTCGCAGCGACTGCAGCCGGCGGTCGCGTTGCCCGGCGTTGCGGTCGCCGCGTTGGGCGTCGCGGTGGTCTCGTCGATGGCGGTTGCTCCGGCGTTCGCGTCGGGCCACCACCACGGCACCGAGTCGGCGGATGGGCACACGCACAGCCACAGCGCCGCGGCCGAAGGCGGAGCCGCAGCCGGCGGCCACTCGCACGGGGCGATCGTGAGCAACGCGCCGACCGGTGACACGCCGTGCGAGCAGTCGGGCCCACCGGCCTCCGAGGGCCAGATCTCGGGCGGCGCCGGCGGCCACGGGCACCGTGGCCCGATCAAGTGGCAGTCGATCCCCGATCGCGCCACGCGTGACCAGCTCGGCGCGCAGCTCGACGTCGCGCACCAGGTCACGCTGCAGTTCCCGACCGTCGCCGACGCCGAGGCCGCGGGATACAACATGGTGACGGGATACGTGCCGTGCATCGGTGCCCACTACATCAAGATCAGCAACATGCTCGGCGGGTTCGATCCGGCCAAGCCGTCGATGCTGCTCTACGACGGCACCAACCCCGACTCGAAGATCGTCGGTCTGAGCTACTCGGTCCTCGGTGACCCGAACACTCCGCCGGAAGGCTTCGTCGGACCGAACGACCCGTGGCACAAGCACGACAAGAACGGCGGGCTGTGCATGAAGGGTGGCGTCGTCGTCGGCGCCGAGAACACCAGCGACGCCGAGTGCGCGGCGCGCGGCGGCAAGAAGACCGCGCTCCACAACCTCTGGATGATGCATGCGTGGACTGCCGACGCGTGGCAGAGCTCGTGGGGCATCTTCAGCGCCGAGAACCCGGACCTCGGTGGGAAGATCAGCGACATCAACGGCGTGCCCGACGCGGCCTCGAGGAAGGCGCTCGGGAACACCGAGACGTAACCCCGAACCGGCACGGGAGATTGCTCGAGGCCCGCGCTCGGCGCGGGCCTCGGCGCGTGACGAACAGAAGCGAACGCGCCCGGGTGAGTGGGGCACCTCCGGCAGGGGCCGGGGTTCCCCCGGCCCCGGATCGAGACGATGGTGGGCTGGAGCACGTGCGCTCGCACGTGCGACCAGAGAATCAGAAGAGCGGCGACCAGGCCGTGGTGCGGAGCAGCTTGCTCTCCCAGTCGTCCCGCACCTCGAGGGCGTCGTGCATCCAGGTGCCAGGTGCGCGGTACTCGGGCGGGACCTCGGTCGTCACGAGCGGCGTGATCCCCTTGAGCTGGGTGACCTTCTGCCAGAGCACGACCTCGCGCCAGCGTCCGGCGCCCCACGCGGGGCGGAACACGGCCTGGAGCTCGAGGAGCGATCGCCCCGTCCGCCCGCCCTCCGCCAGGCTCGGCGCGTAGTTCGTGCGCGCCGCCTCGAGGTACTTGTCCAGGCCGCCCTCGTAGGGCCAGGCGGTGTCCTCCATGAAGAGCGTGAGGGCGTGGTGGCCGCTGGTCGGCACGGTCGCCAGGTCGATCTCCTTGAGCGGGGACCACGGCACGGGGACGAGCATCTTGGCGGCGACCTCGTGTCGCAGCTGGTCGACGTCCCGCGCCCACGGCTGCAGGTCGCCGTCGTGCAGGCGCAGCATGAGGTCCTCCCATGCGGCGCCGTCGCGGATCGCCGTGAGCGTCACGACGTTGTAGGCGCGCCCGGTCCCGTGTGCGTGATGGAGGAAGTACAGGAGGCGCGCGTCGTCACCCTTTGCGAGCGACGGCATCCACCCGTCGCGGTACGCGGCCTCGAACTCCTCCTCGCGGCGGCCCGCGACCTGATGGACCTCGTGCAGGAACAGCATGGATCCTTGCCCTTCGAGTCAGCTCTCGGCGAGGAGCCTACGCAGGATCTCGTCGAGCGCGCCGTCTGCCAGGGCACGGAGCTCGTCGTCGGTGCGGTCCTGGATGGGATGGGCGACGAACACGCGGGCCGGGTCGGCGCCGAGCGCGGCCGCCTGCGACGCCGCCGCGTCGACGAACTCGCTCGACGCGATCATCACGCCCGGCAGGCCTCCACTCTCCAGGTTCACGATGTCGTGCACACTGCACGACGTGCACGACCCTCAATCGGCGAGCGCCTCGATCACCACATCGCACTGCGTGCCGATCTCGTGGCGGAGGTCGATCGGGGCCGGCTTCGAGAACGTCGGCTTCGTGAAGCGCCGGACGCCGATACCGCGATCGGTGAGGTGCGACTCGAGACGGTCGAGGAACACGTCGCCGCGCGGCTTGGAGATGTCGAGGAGGCCGACGGTGCGGCCGTCGAGCGCCTCCGGGCGGGGCGACCGCTCACGGGTGGGCGCGGTGCGCTCACCGGTGGGATCGAGCAGGACACGACGCTCCGAGGTGTCGCTCACGGTCTGACCTCCCGGGTGACGGGCTGGCTGCCGCCGGGCCCGTTGATCCAGCCGCCAATGATGGCCGAGAACAAGCCGGCGCCGCCGCCCGTGTGCACGAGCAGTAGTCCGTCGTCGCGGAACTTCGGAACGGTGACGCCGGCGAGGCCTTCGGGCAGGCCTTCGGCGATGCCGCCCGCGCCCCGCACGGCGTCGTCGCCGTCGAGCTGCAGGAGTGCGAACAGCTCGTCGCGCACGCGGGTCTTCGACCAGCCGGCTTCGCGGAACACGCGCCCGTGCTCGGGTGACACGACGAGGACGGCATCGAAGCCGAGCGCCAACTTCGGGTGGGGCACCGCCGTGAGGCAGGCGGCGAGCGAACGAGCGAGTGACTCCGGGGTGCGACTCAGCTGGTCGACCAAGCCGCGCACGCCGTCGCCCGCGAACAGCGTCACCGCCGACGCGTCGGCCGGCAGGCCCCGCTCGACGTGCAGCGCCTCCCACGGTGAGCCCGCTTCGTCCTCGGCGAAGCAGAACGTGTACTTGCCGGGGTTGCCGAGCGTCGCCCGATCGACCTCGCCCGGCCGGCCACCGCCGACGTTGCGCACGACGAGCTGCAGCGCCCGCCCGATCGTGGCGTTGGCCCGGTTGCCCTGGCCCAGCGCATTGATCCCCGAGTTCATCCCGATGGCGCGGGCGATCGGCCCGTTCACGATCACGACCGGGCTCGAGAAGTACGTCGTCGCCAACAGGCCGTGCACGTTGAACTCGTCCGTGCACGCGGCTTCGACGGCCGTCAGCACCACCGGCAGGTACTCGGGCTTACAGCCCGCCATGACCGCGTTGATCGCCACCTTCTCGACGGTGCACTCCACGAGATCGGGGGGCACGACGGCGACCACGTCCTCGGGTGCGCGCGAGGTGCCCGTCAGCATGCGGGCGACGCGCTCGGGAGTGGGCGGCACGACGGGCAATCCGTCGCTCCATCCTCGTTCGAACGCGGCCTCGACGTCGTCTTCGTGCTCGCCGAGGTCGATCCGGCGCGAGCGCAGTCCCGAGGCGCCGGCCGCGTCGGCGCGGGCGGATGCGACGTCGGGGTCGAGCGTGCGCGACCCGCAGCCGGGCCGGTACTCGGGGAGGCCGGCCCCGAGGGGCGCCCGGCTCGTGAACGCCTCCCACTCGGGCCGCATCCAACCCTCGGTGCGGGCGACGATCTCGCCGCCGTCGACGCGCAACAACGTCGGGACCGTCTCGAGGTCGAGCGCGAACGACACGTCCAGCGCGGTGTCGTCGACGACCTTCACGCCATCCGGGAACGCCGGATCGTCCTGCGAGTACACGGTGAGCGGCTCGTCGCCGTCGGCGAGCTCGGCGAGCACCGGCGCGACCAGCCGGCACGTCGGGCAGTCCCGCTTGACGATCGCCACCAGCCCGTCGGGGAGGAGCGGCGCGCTCGTCATCCCGGCGCGCGCTCGATGAGGTAGTCGATCGCGCGGGTGAGCACGGCGAGATCGTCGGGCTCGATGGCCGGGAACATGGCGATGCGCAGCTGGTTGCGACCGAGCTTGCGGTACGACTCCGTGTCGACGATCCCGTTCGCCCGCAGCTGCGCCGCAAGCCACCCGGCGTCGACCGGGTCCTCGAAGTCGATCGTCGCGGTGACGCGGCTGCGCTCGTCCGGCTTGGCCACGAACGGCGCCGCCTGCGCGTGGGACTCCGCCCATCCGTACACGATCTCGGCCGAGCGGTCGCAGCGCGACGCGGCCCACTCGAGCCCACCGTTGACGAGCAGCCAGTCGAGCTGGTCGGCGACGAGGAACAACGTCGCCAACGCGGGCGTGTTGTAGGTCTGGTCGAGCCGGGAGTTCTCGAGCGCGATCGCGAGGCTGAGCGACGGCGGGATCCACCGGCCGGAGGCGGCGATGCGCTCGATGCGTTCGATCGCGGCGGGGGAGCAGCACGCGATCCACAGCCCGCCCTCGCCCCCGAGGACCTTCTGCGGCGCGAAGTAGTACGCGTCGAACTGTCTCGGGTCGACGCGCAGCCCGCCGGCGCCGGACGTGGCGTCGACGAGCACGAGGCCCCCGTCGGGGTCGACGCCTCCCGGCCTGTGCACATCGGTCATGACGCCGGTGGACGTCTCGTTGTGCGGGTAGGCGTACGCGTCGACGTCGGGGTAGCCGCGGAGCTCGGGGCGCGTGCCGGGCGCCGACTCGATCACGCGCGGATCCTCGAGGTGAGGGACGCCGGTAGCGGCGGCCGCGAACTTGGCCGAGAACTCGCCGAAGCTCAGGTGCTCGCTACGCCGCTCGATCAGCCCGAAGACGGCCGCGTCCCAGAACACGGTCGTGCCGCCCACACCGAGTACGACCTCGTAGCCGTCGGGGAGCTGGAGCAGGTCGGTGACGCCGGCCCGGATCCGTCGGACGACCGAGCGGACGCCCTCGCGCCGGTGGCTGGTGCCGAGGTACTCGGGCGCAGCGGCAGCGAGCGCGGCGACGGCTTCGCTGCGGATCTTCGACGGACCCGACCCGAATCGCCCGTCCGACGGGTGCAGCTCGGGCGGGAGCCGGACGCCGGCGTTCTCGGGCACGGTTCGAGCCTAGCGACGGGCTGGTTCGTCCAACTCCTCTCTTTGCCGGGTCATCTCGCGGTACCAGGCCGGGCGCTCGGTGCGGGCCCAGTACGGCGTGACATCCCCGCGGGTCATGCCGCCCAGCGCGACGGGATCACGGATCGCGAAGTAGATGTGCCCGAGCACCGCGAGCCAGATGCCGAACGCGAACCAGTCGTGCACGAAGGTCGCGCCCGTGCGCACGTCGTTCGAGAACGGGTTCGGCCAGCGCAGGATCAGGCCGGTCGCGAGCATCACGACGATGGCGCCGGCGAAGAACGTGGCGCTGAGCTTCTGCCCGGCGTTGAACTTGCCGATGTCGAGCCGGCCGGGGCGGACCCGGTTGCGACGGCGGAACCAGCGGGCGTCGTCGCGAGTCCACCGGTTGATGCGCCCGAGATCGCGTCGGAGCTGGGTGCCCCATCGTCCGGCGAGACCGACGAGGATCGGGACGGGCAGCAGGATCCCCGCGTACACGTGGATCTGGCGGAAGAGCTCGCGGCGCCCGAACATCGCCGAGAACGGTCCCGCGTAGAGCACCGCGCCCGTCAGCATCAGCACGCCGAACAGCGCGGCCGTGGTCCAGTGCGCGCCGCGCTCGACCCGGTCGAACCGCGGGATCACGTCGGCCTCACGGCGCGTTGTCGTCCCGGTTGTTCGACCGCCCGACCCAGGCGTCGACGTCGTAGCCGCGATCCTCCCAGTAGCCGGGAACGACCTCGTCGGTCACCTCGATGCGGTCGAGCCACTTGATGGACTTGTACCCGTACATCGGGGCCGCGTACAGGCGCACGGGGCCGCCGTGGGCGTCGGACAGCTCGTCGCCCTCGAGCTCGTACGCGACGAGCACGTCGTCGCGGCGCGCCTGCTTCAAGGTGAGGCTCTCGGTGTAGGTGCCGTCGAAGGACCGGAACCGCAGGGCCTTCGCGCTCGGCTGGACTCCGGCGCGATCGAGCACGTCGCCCAGGCGAACTCCCTTCCATTTCACCGCGAACACCCGCCAACCCGTGACGCACTGGAAGTCGCGGGTGAGGCCGGTCGGTGGCATCGTGCGCAGGTCGCGGTAGGTGAGCGTGAGTGGCTGGTCGACGAGGCCGCTCACGCGGAGCCGGTACTCGTCGTGGCCGCGGTGCGGCATCGACCCGGTGACCGAGTAGATGCGGAACCGGCCGATGGGGAGCAGCCCCGACAGCCCGGTGCCGTCCTTGGCGAGGTAGGGCCCGACCTGCTGCTCGAGCCAGCGCTGCGCGTTCGATCCCCACAGGATCCCCGCTGCGCCCACACCCAAGAGCCCGAGGAACACCCGCCTGCCGACCGGTGCACCGTCCATGCACTCAGGATACGGACACGGCTCTCGGGTGGACGGCGTGGCGCCCTTAACATTCTCGGAAGGAAAACGGCGGCTTGACGCCTATTTTGCTGCCGAGAACGGGGAGCGGCGGGCGCTGTCACACCCCCGAAGCAGTCTGGTGGCGTGCAGGATCACTCCATCGCCGCCCTCGCCGAGGCACAACACGGGCTCATCACCCGCGAGCACGCACGCTTGGTGGGGCTGACGGACGCTGCCGTCCAATCGCGCCTTGCTGCCGGTCGTTGGCTCCGGGTTCATGGTGCCGTCTACCGGGTGGCGGGTGCGCCGCGTACGTGGCAACAGGACCTGCTGGCGGCCTGCCTTGCGGCAGGCGGGACCGTCGCCACCTCGCACCGGTCGGCTGCGGCGCTGCTCGGTCTCGTCGACGACCCCAGCGGCATCGTCGAGATCACCGTCACCCGACCACGCGCGCCGGTGCCCGCCGGCGTCGTCCTGCATCGCATCGAGGACTTCGATCCGTGCTGGACCAGTGTGGTCGACGGTATTCCGTGCACCGTCGTCGAGCGGACCCTCGTCGACCTCGGCGCCGTCGTGAGGCTGGGGATCGTCGCGCGTGCGCTCGACCGCGCTCTCGGGCGTCACTTGGTGACGGTCGCAAGCGTCCGCGCCGCGCTCGATGCAGTTGCACGCAAGGGGCGCGCTGGCGTCGGTGCGATGCGGCGCCTCCTCGACGAGCGTACGGATGGCCCGCGGCCGGCGGGCGTCCTCGAAGCGCGAATGGCGGCGCTGCTCCGTGCGCACGGCGTTCCGCGGCCGGTCCCGGAGTTCACCGTGTCCGAGCGGGGCGAGTTCATCGGCCGCGTCGACTTCGCTTACCCGGAACTCAAGATCGCGATCGAGGTCGACGGCTTCGAGCCCCATACGGGGCTCGACGTGTTCCGCACGGACCGAGCCCGCCAGAACCACCTCGTCTCGAGTGGGTGGACAGTCCTTCGGTACGTGTGGCGTGACGTGAACGCCATGGCTTGGCACGTCGCGTGGGAGATCGAGCAGGCACGGCGGCGCCTCGCGGCCACAGCCCCTCCCATTCTCGGCAGCGAAAAGACGGCATAACGACCGTTTTGCTGCCGAGAACAGGGGTCGTTCAGACCCCAGTGCCAGCACCTCGGCGAAGCCGGCTTCGACCGACTTCGCGAAGTCGGGAGCATCGGGGATTGCGACGGCGTCCGTGTTGATGCCGATGCAACACGTCCCACAGTGCGAGAGCAGGGTGACGTTGGCGGCCGTCCCCGACAGCGGTCCGAACGGATACATGCGCTCGAGCTCCGCGCCCGCCACGTACAGCGGGAACGGTGAACCGGGCACGTTGCTCGTGACGAAGTCGGACCCTTTCAACATGGCCCCGAAGAACGCGGTCGTGAACCGGCTCGGCAGCTGGTTGAGGACCAGCGCGAGCGCGTCGGTCAGCGCGACGGCCGGCTCGTCGCGGACCGCTCGTGCCAGCTCGCCGAGTGCGTGCATCCGCTCCTCGGGGTCGGCGATCTGGAGCGGGACGAGGAATCGGGCCGGCGTGAAGTGATTTCCCCCGAGGGCGGTCCCCTCGCCGCGCAGGTTGATCGGCATCACCATGCGCAACTCGGCGGGCTCGACGCCGTGCAGCTCGTGATACTGCTGGACGCCGCCGACGACCGAAGCGAGGAAGGCGTCGTTGAGCGAGCCGCCGACGGATTTGGCGGCGCGCTTCAGATCGTCGAGTGGCACGTCGAACGAGGCGAGCCGGCGGGCGAGGCTGCGGGCGCCGATGATGGGGGAGCGGGGCGTCGTGGCCGGCGCCAGGAACGAGGCCAGCGAGACTGGGTCACGCGGCCTGCTTCCTGGAGCGCGGCCTCCGGGTCGCGCGCCGCAGCGCGTGCCGCGTTCACGGTGTTCGCGATCCCGTGCTGCGCGATGTCCCAGACACGGCGACGCTGGTAGTCGAGCGAGCGTCCGACGAGATCGACAGGCGTGAACGCCGGCAGGTCGTCGAGCTCGTCGGTCGGACCGGGCGGGCCCGGGTCACGCTCGAGGTCGAACAGCATCATCAGCAGCTTCATGCCGCCGACGCCGTCGGTCATGGAGTGGTGGACCTTGATGACGAACGCCGACCGGCCTCCTTCGAGGCCGTCCACGACGGTGTACTCCCACAGCGGCCGCGCCCGGTCGAAGCCCGCCATCGCCGCGTTGCGGGCCAGGTCGAGCACACACTCGAAGTTGCCGGGCTCGGGGGCGCGAACTCGGCGCAGGTGGTACGAGAGGTCGAAGTGCGGGTCGGCGGACCAGCACGGCGGCCCGACGCGGAGCATCGGCGTCACGACGCGCTGACGCAGCCGGGGGATGAGGCGGCTGCCGCGGTCCACCCGTTCGACGAGCGCGTCCCAGTCGGGGCTGCGGTCGAACGTGAACACGGTCACGACCGTCGACCGGAGCGTCGGGTCCTTCTCGATGGTCCACATGAGCGCGTCGGCGTCGCTCATCTGGAGGTCGAACTGGTCTGACTCCCCCCGCCCCGTCACGGGGCCAGCGTGCGCTATGCGCCGTACTTCTGCAAGCGACCCGCGTTGGCGAGCATCAGCGCCATGAGGTCCTTGGTGGGGCGGAGGCCCATGCCCCCGTGCCCGCACCAGCGTTCGCCGAAGCGGTCGACGTCGTCGCGACCGCATCGCTCGCTCCACAGCAGCGCCGGGACCGGATGCCACGAGTGCGCGGCCATCTGGGACGGCGTCGAGTGGTCGCCGGATACGACGATCACGTCGGGACTCCAGCGCTCGCAGCTCGGGAACGACGGCGTCGAGTTGCTCGATGGCGGCGACCTTGCGCGGCCGGTCGCCGTCCTCGCCCGGCGGAGTCGGTTCCCTTGTGGTGCAGGAAGAAGTAGTCGTAGTCAGTCCATGCGTCGCGCAGGATCTGCAGCTCGTCGTCGAGCGTCGCGGGACGGCCGAGCACGTCCATGCCGAGTAGCCGGGCGATGCCGCGGTACATCGGATAGATCGCGACGGCGGCGGCGCGCAGCCCATAGCGTTCGGCGAACCCGGGCAGCTCGCGGTGCGTGTCGAAGCCGCGCAGCAGGATGCCGGTTGCTTTGGGCTCCCCGGTCAGGATCTGTTGCGCTTGGGTGACGAGCTCGGTGACGAGCTCGGCGGTGTGCTTCGCCTCCGGTTCGAGCGGCTGCGGATCGAGCGGCGCGACGCCTTCGTGCTGGGGGTCGGTGTCGGTGATCGCAGGGTCGAGGCCGGCGCCGCGCAGCACGACGAGCAGGCGGTGCTCGCGTTCGTGCCGGAAGAACACCTCGACGCCGTCGAGGTGGACGCCCTCCTGGAGCTTGGCGACGACCGCCGCCGCCTCGTCGTCGGGCACTCGCCCGGCGCGGCGGTCGGCCACGGTGCCGTCGGCTTCGAGGCGGCACAGGTTGCCGCGGGCGGCGACGTCACCAGGGCGCAGCTCGAAGTCGAGGCCGGCAGCGCTGAGCGCCCCGCGCCCGAGCTCGAACCCCGCGGGGTCGTACCCGAAGAGGCCGAGGTGACCCGGGCCCGAGCCGGGTGTGATGCCGGGCCCGACCGGCTCGACGAGCCCGGTCGTGCCGTCGGCGGCGAGCTGGTCGAGGTGCGGCGTCGACGCCTCCTCGAGCTCGGTGCCGTGCTCGCGGTCGGCGTAGCCGCCGAGGCCGTCCATGACGACGAGCAGGATCTTGGTGTCCGCGGCCTGGATCAGCGGCGTGACGTCCATGTCCTCACGGTACCGCCCTTACCGCTGCTGGCCTCGGCCGCGCTGGACGACGGCGGCTCGACGCCGCTCGATCTCGGACGGGTCGACACGCAAGTTGCGGAAGCGCTCCTGCTCGAGCGCGATCGCGTCCCCGACGCTCAACTTGGAGCCGCGGTCGTAGAGGTCCTTGAGGTTCCGGACGGCGTGCTGGTCGTTGCCCACGATGTCGGCGGCGAGGCGTCGGGCCGTCGGCAGCAGCTCTGCGTGCTCGACGACGTGGTTCACGAGCCCGAAGGCGAGCGCCTCCTGCGCGTCCATGAAGTTGCCGGTGAGGCTCATCTCCTTCGCCCGGCGGAGCCCGACCGTCTGGGGGAGGAACACGCTCATCCCTCCGCCGGGCGTCACACCGACGCGCGCGTGCGTGTCGCCGAAGGTGGCGCGCTCGGACGCGACGAGGAAGTCGCAACCCAGCGCCAGCTCGAAGCCTCCGGTCACGGCGGGGCCGTTGATCGCGCCGATCACCGGCTTCGTCATCGTCCAGAGCACGGTGAACGGGCTGCGGTTCTCGTCGTCGCGCCCGCCGACGAGGTTCGCCGCCGTGCTGCCGAGCTCACGGAGGTCGAGCCCGGCGCAGAAGGCCGGATCGGCGCCGGTGAGGATGGCGACGTCGACGCCGTCGTCGGCTTCGGCGCCGGCGAGCCCGACGGCGAGGGCTCGTTGCAGCTCGCTGTTCATCGCGTTGCGGGCGTCAGGGCGATTGAGCGTGACAGTGCAGACGCGATCGTAGGTCTCCGAGAAAACCGTTTCGCTCACGATTGCCTCTCTGGTCGCCGTCGCAGGCTCCGGCTCCTGCGGCGCCGGTCGGAAAATCCGCCGTCGCGGCGACCGACACTAGTAATGCTTCTCCGCATGCGCATTCGAGAGCTCGGCCCCGGCGAGACGCAACTCGCGTACGAGGCGATGCTCGAGCTGCGTCCGAACATCGGGACGGAGACCGAGTTCGTCGCCCTGGTGAACGACGTGCAGCGGCCCGCCGGATACCGGATCGTTGCCTCCTTCGACGACGGTGAGCCCGTCGCCGCCGCGGCCGCCGGCTTCCACATCGGCGACATGCTGGCGTGGGGCCACTACTTGTACGCCGAGGATCTCGTCACGCGCGCGTCTGCCCGTCGCGGCGGGCACGCGACGGGTCTTCTCGCCTGGATGCGGCGCGAGGCCGACCAGAACGACTGCGACTCGCTCCAACTCGACTCCGGTTCCCAGCGCCACGACGCCCACCGCCTCTACCTCGCGTGCGGATACCGGATCACGGGTCACCACTTCGGGCAACGCTTGGGGGACGCCGACCAGCCGCTAGCTTGCGGGCGTGACTTCGCCCGGTGTTCACCGGTGTCGGCGTCGCACTGGTGACGCTGTTCGACGACCGCGGCGAGCTCGACGCGCCCGCCACCGCCGGCCTCGCGGCCCGTCTCGTCGATCTGGGAATGCGCGCGGTCATCGTGGCGGGTACGACCGGCGAGGCCGCCGCCCTCGAGCCCGCCGAGCGCGTCGCCCTGCTGGGAGCCGTGCGCCGCGATGTGCCGTCGTCGGTCCCCGTGGTCGCGGGGACCGGCGCCCCCTCGGCGCGGCAGGCCGCGGCATACACGCGCGACGCGGTCCAGCACGGTGCCGATGCCGTCCTGGTGTTGTCTCCGCCGGGCGTCGCCGACTCGCGTGCGTACTACGACACCGTGGCCAAGGCCGCCGCCGGCACGCCCGTCGTCGCGTACCACTACCCGAAGGTCGCGCCGCCGGGAATCGCGGTGCGACTCCTGGGCGACCTGCCCGTCGCCGGGATCAAGGACTCGTCGGGCGACGCCGAGCGGCTCCTGCACGAGCTCGACCGGTACGACGGGCCCGTCTACACCGGTTCGTCGGCGCTGCTGTCGTTCGGCGGACCCGTCGGCTGCGCCGGTGCCATCCTCGCTCTGGCGAACGCCGAGCCCGAACGGTGCGTGCGAGCGTTCGGCGGCGATGCCGTGGCCCAGCGAGAGCTCGTGCATCCGCACCTGGCCGCGCACGAGAGCTTTCCCCGCGGGCTCAAGGAGATGGTCGCGGCGCGCTTCGAGACGTCGACGGCGTGCCGGGTGATCTACACCTAGCCTGCCGGCGCGAAGCGGTCTCCCAGCCCGTAGAAACGTGCGGGCGTGTCCCACAGCACTGCCTCGAGGTCGGCGCCGCCGAGACCGTGCTCGTCGGACTCCTTCAGGAAACTGCTGACGGCCTCCGGGTAGAGGGCGTCGGGATGCGGGAAGTCGCTCGCCCACACGACGTGGTCGGCGCCGACCTGCGACACGGTCCACGCCGCCAGCGGGTCGTCGGGGTCGGTGCTGATCGTGCACTGGCGGGCGAAGTACTCAGACGGGGTCAGCGACAAGCCGGCGGTCTCGGTGTCGTGCATCCAGTCTGCGTGACCGTCGAGGCGGGCGAGCCAGTACGGCAACCAGCCCGTTCCCGACTCGAGGAACGCGACGCGCAGACCGGGATGGCGTTCGAGCGCGCCCTCCAACATGAGGCTCGCCATTGCCGCCATCTGCTCCATCGGGTGGGACATCGCGTGCCGGACCGCGAACGTCTCGCTCACGTCGCGCCCGATCGTGGGCGCGCCCCGGACTCCGAGGCCTTCGTGCACCGCCAGCACGAGACCGGTGTCCTCGAGCACGTCGTAGAGCGGGTCGTAGTCGCGGGCGCCGAGGCTGCGGCCGTAGACGTGGTTGGGGCGCACCATCACGCCGGGGAGGCCGACGTAGGCGGCGTGACGCGCCGCGTCCACGGCGAGCGTCATGTCGGCGACAGGGGCGAGGCCGACGCCCGCGAGACGCGACGGCTCGGTTGCGCAGTACGCGGCGATCCAGTCGTTGTAGGCGCGGCACGCAGCTGCGGAGCCCTTCGGGTCCAGCTCGGGGAGGTACGGCACGTACAGCCCGATCGACGGGTAGAGCACGACCGCGTCGATGCCTTCGGCGTCCATGCACCGCAGGTACTCGGCGGCCGAGCAACCGGACTCGAAGAAGTCGGTCAACTTGGCGGTGTCACCGGCGGCTTGGAAAGGCGTGGTCGGAGGCAGGTCCATGATCCCCGGACCGACGCGCTGGGCGTCGCCGAACACGTCACCCGGCTCGACCACGTGCGCGTCGGCGTCGAGGATCCGCCTCCCGTCGCGCATCGTCGTCACGTCCTCCGCGCGGCGAGGCCGCCGTCGAGCGGGAAGACGGAGCCGCTGATGTAGCTCGACTCGTCGCCGGCGAGGAACATGATCGACTCGCACACGTCGTCGGCCGTGCCGAGCCGGCGCATCGGCGTGCGCTCGGCGACCATGCGCTTGATCGCCTCCGGGTCGGGCGCCTGCTCGACCACCTTCAGGAACAGTCCGGCTTCGCACGCGGTCGGGGAGACGACGTTCACCCGCACCTTGTCCGGCGCGTGCTCGATCGCCGCCTGCTTGGCCAGGTTGACGAGCGCGCCCTTCGACGCGCAGTACGCCGCGTACCCGGGTGAGCCGATCGCGCCGAGCACCGAGCCGAGAAGGACAGCCGAACCGCCGCCCGACCGCGCCATGGCCGGGATCGCGTGCTTGAGGCACAGGAACGGGCCTTTGAGGTTCACGTCGAGGACGCGCTGCCACTCGTCGTCGCTCGTGTCGGCGAGCGACGCCCGCACCTCCACCGCCGCGCTGCACACCAGCACGTCGAGCCGCCCGTCGCCGTTCCCGCCCGTGGCGGCGCCGACCATGCGCCGCACGTCCTCCTCGCTCGTGACGTCGGCGGCGACCGCCTCGGCCGTGCCGCCCGCCTTGACCACGGCGCCGGCGACTCGCGCCGCGGCCGCCTCGTCGACGTCGGCGACGACGACCCGGGCGCCGGCCGCCGCCAGGCGGGCCACGCTCGCCTCGCCGAGGCCGGACGCGCCGCCCGTGACGATGGCCGTGCGCCCCCCGAAGCGGCCGTCGACCGGGCTCACCGCAACGCCGCCAAGCCGCCGTCGGCCGGGATCACCGCGCCCGACGTGTACGCGGACAGATCGCTCGCGAGGAACAGGGCGATGCCGGCGACGTCGGCCGCAGTGCCGAGGCGATGGAGCGGGATGTTCTCGAGCAGCCCGCTGATGAAGCCCTCGCCGTCGTCCATCTCGGCGGCGACCTTCCGGAACCGGGGCGTGTCGATCGAGCCCGGTGCGATCGCGTTCGCACGCACCTTCGGCCCGTACTCGGTCGCCATCTGCCGCGTCAGCGCGACGAGCCCCGCCTTGGCGGCGCCGTACGCGGCGTAACCCTCCGATCCGATCAGGCCGAGCACCGACGCGGTGTTGATGATGCTCCCGCCGGCTCCCTCGGCCAGGCGTGGCATGGCGGCGCGGCACGCCCAGAAGATCGCGTTGAGGTTCGTCGCCATCGTGATGTCCCACTGCTCCTCGGTGCACTCGACGAGCCGTCCCGACATCTGGATGGCGGCGTTGTTGTAGAGAACGTCGAGCCCGCCGAAGGCGTCGACGGCGGCCGCGACCATTGCGTCGTTGTCGGCGCGGTGCGACACGTCCGCGTGCACCGGGACCGCCTTGCTGCCCGCCTGCTCGACGAGATCGACGGTCTCGCGCGCGCCCTCGTCGTTCACGTCGGCGACGGCGATCCGAGCGCCGTGCTCGGCGAACAACACCGATGCGGCGCGGCCCTGGCCCGACGCGGCCCCCGTGATCAGGGCGACTCTTCCGTCGAGGAGTCGCATCTCCGGCAATCTCTCTCCTGTCGCCGTCGCAAGCTCCGGCTTTGCAACGACGGTCGGCGAAGCCGCCGTCGTCGCGCGGACGGTACGAGAACCCTGACAGGGGCGTCAACAACGCTCCCGTAGGCTGCGCACCGTGCCGCCCGAGCTTCCCGACGCCGTGTTCCATCGTGACGGCGAACGCTTCGTCCCGACCGAGCTGGCGCGCGGGCCGTGGGACCCGAACGCGCAGCACGGCGGCCCGTGCGCGGCGTTGCTCGCGGGCCTGGTCGAGCGGCACGAGGTCGGCCCGCCCGCGCACGTCGCCCGCATGACGATCGAGCTGCTGCGACCGGTGCCGATGCAGCCGATCGAGCTGCGGGCGCGCACCTTGCGTCCCGGGAAGAAGGTGCAGCTGGTCGAGGCGTCCGTGCTCGCCGGCGAGACCGAGGTCGTGCGAGCTACCGCACTCCGGATCCGCCTCGCCGACGTCGAGTACGCCGACGCGCCCGACGACCGGCTCACGCCCGGGCCCGGCGCGCTGCGCGAGCGCTTCGAGAACGTCGGCCCACTGAACTTCGGGTTCGCGATGGAGATGAGCCTGGCGCACGGCGAGATCGGCGCGCCCGGTCCGGCGGCGGTGTGGTTCCGGCTCGCGGTGCCGGTGGTCGCGGGCGAGGCGACCACACCGCTGATGCGCGTCGCGGCCGCTGCCGATTTCGGCAACGGCATCAGCGGCGCCGTCACCTGGGAGGAGCACCTGTTCATCAACCCCGACCTGTCGATCTACGTGCACCGGCTTCCCGACGGGGAGTGGATCGGGCTCGACGCCCTGACGTGGCCGACCCACGAGGGCGTCGGGGTCGCCGACGCCGCCCTCTACGACGAGCGCGGCCGCATCGGGCGGTCGGTGCAGGCCCTGCTCCTCGACCGGCGCTGAGCTTGCGAAGCTAAATACGGATATTTAGTATCCGGATATGCGCCTCTCCGAAGGCGTCGAGTGGGGCCTGCATTGCGCGGTGCTCCTCGCCGTGATGCCGCCCGACGCCGCCCTGTCGACCGCCCGGCTGGCCGACTACCACGGCGTCCCCGAGGCGTACCTCGCCAAGCATCTCCAGACGATGTCGCGGGCGGGGATCCTCACCGCCGGCAAGGGCCCGCGCGGCGGGTACCGGCTGGCGCGACCGCCCGCCGACATCTCGGTGCTCGACGTGGTCGAGGTCGTCGACGGCGAGGACCCCGCGTTCCGGTGCCTCGAGATCCGTCGCCGCGGGCCTGCCGCGGTGCCGGCGCGCGAGTACCGGACCATGTGCGGCATCCACCGGGTGATGGTCGAGGCGGACGGCGTCTGGCGCGAGCGCCTCGCGCTCACGTCGATTGCGGATCTCGCGGCCGGGGTCGCACAGGACGCGACCCCGAAGATGTACGAGAAGTTCGGGCAGTGGCTCCAGGAGGTGACGTCATGAAGGTGTTTCTGACCGGCGCGACAGGAGCGATCGGGTCCCCGACCGTGCGCGGACTGCGAGAGAAAGGCCACGACGTACGAGCGGTCGCCCGGACAGACGAGAAGGCGGCGCAGTTGCGCGCGCAGGGCGCCGAGCCGGTCGCGGTCGACCTGTTCGACGGCGACGCGGTGAAGGCGGCGGTGGACGGCTGCGAGGCGGTGCTCCATCTGGCCACCCACGTCCCGCCGCTGCGCAAGATGCGGAGCAAGAACGGTTGGGCGGAGCACAACCGCCTCCGCACGACGGCCAACGAGCTCCTGATCGACGCCGCGCTGGCCACCGGCGCGCGCACGTATGTGAAGGAGTCCGTCACGTTCTGCTACCCCGACCGCCGCGATGCGTGGATCGACGAATCCACGCCGCCGGACGACTCGATCGCGATGCTCCATCCCACCCTCGAGGGCGAGCGCATGGTCGACCGGTTCACGGCTGAGGGCGGCCGCGGCGTCGTGCTGCGCTTCGGATCCTTCTACGGTCCGACCGCGCGGATGGTCGACGAGGCGCTCCGCCTCGCGCGCTGGCATCTGTCGATCATGGCCGGCGCTCCGGACGGGTACGTGTCGTCGATCCACACCGACGATGTCGCCGGCGCCGCCGTCGCCGCGCTCGACGCGCCGGCCGGCGTCTACAACGTGGTCGAGGACGAGCCGGCGACGCGCCGTGGGTATCTCGACAGCCTCGCCGGCGCGTTCGGCTTGCCGAGGCGACGGCCCATGCCGACGTGGCTGGTGAAGCTGACCGCAGGGTCGGGAGCCGAAGCCGTCATCCGGTCGCAACGCGTCAGCAACCGCAAGCTCCGCGACGCGACCGGCTGGTCACCCCGGTTCCCGAGCGTCCGCGAGGGGTGGCCGGCGGTCGCCCGAGAGAGGGAGGCGAGCCGTGCGTAACGTGATCGTGCGGATCGCGCTCGCGGTGCTCGCACTCGTGAGCGTCGAGCTCGGTGTCTGGGCGACGTTCGCACCCCGGTCGTTCTTCGACGACTACCCCGGACTCGGGCGGCACTGGGTGCGCGCCTACGGCCCGTACAACGAGCACCTCGTCCGGGACTTCGGCGCCTTGAATCTCGCGCTCGCGGTGGTGACGATCGTCGCTCTGATCACGCTCGGCCGCCCGCTCGTGATCGCCGTCGCGGTCGCGTGGCTGGCGTGGGGGATACCGCACCTCGTCTACCACCTGCGCCACCTCGGCGTGTTCTCGACGGGTGACAAGGTTGCGAACGTCGTCGGGCTCGCAGCGGTGCCCGTCCTCGCGGTCGTGGTGCTCGCTCTGACGCTCGGGCGACCAGAGCGGGCGTGAGACGAGCGCGCCGCTCAGCGCCGTCCGGCGTTCGGGCGCTTGCCGTGGTTCGCCTTGTTCCGGCGGGCTCGGATGCGGCGCTTCTTCGTCTTCTTCGACATGAGATCGATCACGCTAGTCGAGAGGCCGCCGGTACTCTGAGGCGCGATGGAGCACCTCGGGCTCGTCGGCCTCCCCGACTCCGGGCACGCGCAGCTGTTCAGCGCGCTCACCGGGCTCGACACCCCCACCGGCTTCGAGACGACGAAGGGTGTCGCGCCGCTCCCGGACGACCGCGTCGACCGGCTCGCCGAGATGTCGAAGTCGAAGAAGCGCGTGCACACGACGTTCGAGATCGACTTCATCCCCGGCCTCGCGCCGGGCGGAAAGCCGGGCGAGGGTCTCGGCAGCCGGCTGCTCGGGTCGATCCGTGACTGCGACGCGATCCTCGCCGTGCTACGCGCCGATGACGACGCGGATCCGGCCGACGCGCTCGGCGCGCTCGAGCTCGAGCTCGTGCTCGCCGACCTCGGTTCCGTCGAGCAGCGCCTCGAGAAGCAGCGGCGGGCGCTGAAGGGCGACAAGACGCTGGCGGGCGAGGTCGCCGCGCTCGAGCGCGCCGAGGTCGTCCTCGCGGACGGCACACCCGTCCACAGGTCGGACCTGACTGCCGACGAGCGGGAGCTGCTCGGCCCGGTCTTCCTGCTCACGAACAAGCCGATGCTGGTGGTCGTGAACGTCGCCGTCGACCTGCTCGACCGGGCCGCCGAGCTCGCGGCCCCGTTCGGCACTGACGCCGTGTCCGTCTGCGTCGAGATCGAGGGCGACCCGGACGTCGCGCAGGCTGATCCCGACGAGCGGGCGGCACTGCTCGCAGACCTCGGGGTGACCGAGAGCGTGCTGCCCCGCCTCGCCCGGAGCGCGTACCACCTCCTCGGCCGGCGCACGTTCCTCACGACCGGCGAGGACGAGACACGCGCGTGGTCGTTCCGGGCCGGTGCCAAGGCACCCGAGTGCGCCGGCGTCATCCACTCCGACCTCCAGCGCGGCTTCATCCGCGCCGAGGTGATCGACTGGAGCGAAGTCCTGGACATCGGTTCCTGGGACAAGGCGAAGGAGCTCGGGAAGATCAGGGTCGAGGGCAAGGAGTACGAGGTGCTCGACGGCGACGTGCTCGAGATCCGCTTCAACGTCTGACAGGAGAACCGGGAGGCGGTCATGCCCTGGCTGGTGCGTGAAGGGGACGTGCTGGCGACGGCCGAGGTCGCGGAGACCCGACGCGCCCGGCGGCGCGGACTGCTGGGCAAGTCCGACTTCGAGGGCGCGCTCGTGCTGCGCCCCTGCCGCCATGTCCACACCCTGTTCATGCGCTTCCCGATCGACGTGGCCTTCTGTGACGCCGACGGCGTGGTCGTGCGCACCACCTGCCTCCGCCCGTGGCGCGTGTCGCCCCTGGTCGCGAACGCTGCCTTCGCGATCGAGGCCCAGGCCGGCGCGTTCGAGCGCTGGGGTCTCGCGACGGGTGACCGGGTGGAAGTGAAGGAGTGACCGACCGACCGGCCCTCGTCCTCGTCGGCACGCCGATCGGCAACCTCGGCGACCTGACGCCCCGCGCGCTCGAAGAGCTGCGCACGGCTGACGTCATCGCGGCCGAGGACACCCGCCGCACCCGCGCCCTCCTGAGTCACGCCGGGATCCCGGCCGGGCGCCGGCTGCGGGCGGTGCACGCCCGCAACGAGGCCTCGGCGGCCGAGCGCATCGTCGACGAGATCCGCGGCGGCGACAGGGTGGCGGTGGTGACCGACGCCGGGACGCCCGGCATCTCGGACCCGGGCGCGGTGCTCGTGCGAGCGTGCATCGACGCCGGCCTCCGCGTCGAGACCGTCCCCGGTCCGAGCGCGGTGCTCACCGCGCTCGTGCTCTCCGGCCTTCCGACCGACCGCTTCGTGTTCGAGGGGTTCCTGCCCCGCAAGGGCCGCGCCCGGTCCGAGCGGATCGCCGCCGTCGCCGACGAGCGGCGCACCACGGTGCTCTTCGAGGCGCCGACCCGGATGCACGCCACCCTCGTCGACCTGGCGGCCGCCTGCGGCCCGCACCGGCCCGTCGCCGTCGCCCGGGAGCTGACGAAGGCCTTCGAGGACGTGTGGCGGGGCACGCTCGGCGCCGCTGCCCGGCACCACGAGCGCACCGAGCCCCGAGGCGAGCACGTCGTCGTGGTGGGCCCGGCGCCCGAGCGTGCGCCTCCCGGCGACGCCGAGATCGAGGCCGCGGTGAGAGCCGCCCTGGCGGACGGCCGCACCGCTCGCGACGCCGCGACCGACGTCGCGCACGCCCTGGGCGTCCCGCGGCGGCGTGCCTACGAGGTGGCTACGCGCCTGAAAGCTTCTCCGCCGCCAGGCGGGTGAGGCACTCGCTGCACACCAGCTTCCCCGAGAACTCGCTCAGGTTCGCGGTGCCGGTGCAGAAAACGCAGTGGTCCTCGACCTTGGTGAGGAGGATCGCGTCGGAGTCGACGGCGATCTCGATGAAGTCGCCGGGAGTGATGCCGAAGTGGCGTCGAACCTCCGCGGGAAGCACCACACGACCGAGCTGATCGACTTTCCGCGCAACGCCCGTGCGTCGAGCCATTGATTCCTATTCCGACGAGGGGTATCGGAGCCGTCGGTATCGTAGGCCCGATGCCGCGCCAACTCATCACCAGTGCTCTGCCGTACATCAACGGCGTGAAGCACCTCGGCAACCTGGTGGGCTCGATGCTGCCGGCAGACGTGTACGCCCGCTTCCTGCGGCTGCGCGGGCGACGATGTCCTCTACATCTGCGCCACCGACGAGCACGGCACCCCCGCCGAGCTGGCCGCGCTCGAGGAAGGCCTCGACGGTCGCCGAGTACTGCCGCCGCCAGCACGCGATCCAAGAGAAGTTGGGTACGAGGCGTTCGATCTCTCCTTCGACCACTTCGGCCGCAGCTCGTCGCTCGCAGAACCACGACCTGACCCAGCATTTCGCCCGCCGCCTCGAGGAGAACGGCTTCATCGAGGAGCGGGCGATCCGAGCAGGTGTACTCGATCGACGACGGCCGCTTCCTGCCGGACCGCTACATCGTCGGGCACCTGCCCGCACTGCGGCTACGACGACGGCGCGCGGCGACCAGTGCGAGAACTGCACCCGGCTCCTCGACCCGACCGACCTGATCGACCCCCGCTCCGCGATCAGCGGCAGCACCAACCTCGAGGTGCGGGAGACCAGGCACCTCTTCCTCCGGCAGGCGGCCCTGGCCGGCGAGGTGCGGGAGTGGCTCGACACCAAGACCGACTGGCCGGTCCTCACCACGTCCATCGCCTACAAATGGCTCGACGAGGGGCTGCAGGACCGCGACATCACGCGTGACCTCGATTGGGGCGTGCCCGTCGACCGGCCCGGCTACGAGGGCAAGGTCTTCTACGTGTGGTTCGACGCTCCCATCGAGTACATCGGCTCGACGAAGGAGTGGGCCGACCTCGACCCGGGCTCCCGCGACTGGAAGTCGTGGTGGTACGAGGCCGAGGACGTCACGTACACGCAGTTCATGGGCAAGGACAACGTGCCCTTCCACACCGTCAGGTTCCCGTGCACGATCATCGGCTCCCGGGAGCCGTGGAAGCTCGTCGACTACATCAAGAGCTTCAACTGGCTGAACTACTACGGCGGGAAAGTTCTCGACCAGCCAGGGCGTCGGCGTCTTCATGGACGATGCAGTCGAGCTCCTGCCCGCCGACTACTGGCGTTACTTCCTCATGGCGAACGCACCCGAATCCGACGACAGCAGCTTCACGTGGGAGGGCTTCGCGGGCGCCGTCAACAAGGACCTCGCCGACACCTTCGGGAACTTCGTGAACCGGTGCTTGACCTTCACGAGCCGGAACGTCGGCAACGAGGTGCCGCCCGGCGGCGAGGACAGTGACGCGGAGACGGTACTCGCAGCCGAGTCTCCAGGCGCGCATCCGGGAGTACACCGACCTGCTCGACTCGAAGCAGTTCCGGAAGGCGACTGCCGAGCTGCGCGCCATCTGGGCTGCCGGCAACGCGTACTGGGAGCGTTCCGAGCCGTGGAAGGCGGTGAAGAGCGACGAGGCGCGGGCGGCTGTGATCCAGCGCACGGGCGTCAACCTCGTGCGTCTCTTCGCGCTGCTTGCCGCGCCGATCATCCCCGCTTCCGCTGACACGGTCCTGGCCGCGGTCGCGCCCGATATCCCGGCGTCGTGGCCCGAGGACGCAGAGACCGAGCTGCACGCGCTGGGGCCGGGCTCGCCGTTCACCGTGCCCGAGGTGCTCTTCCGCAAGCTCACCGACGACGACGTCGCCGCGTGGACCGAGCGCTTCGGCGGCCCGGCCGAAGCGCGCTCGGCGTGATGCGTCCCTAGACCGGAATAATTCCGGTCTGTGGACGCATCGTGGGTCGACAGCCACTGCCACCTGCAGTCGCTGAGTGATCCCGGGGGCGGGATCGAGCGGGCGCGGGAGGCCGGGGTCTCGGCCATGGTGTGCGTCGGCACCGACCTCGAGACATCGCACCAGGCGATCAACCTGGCCGCCGGGCATCCCGACGTGAGCGCCACTGTGGGCCTCCACCCGCACGACGCATCGAAGCTGAGGACGGAATGGGAGCGGCTCGAAGCTCTCGCCGTTGCCGCCGACGTCGTCGGCGTCGGGGAGAGCGGCTTCGACTTCCACTACCTCCACAGCCCGGCCGACGAGCAGGAGACTGCGTTCCGTGCCCAGATCGGGTTGGCGAAGCGACTCGACCGTACGCTCGTCGTGCATTCCCGCGACGCCTGGGACGACACGTTCCGCGTCCTCGCCGACGAGGGCCCACCGCCTCGAACGGTCATGCACTGCTTCACCGGCGGCCCGGCCGAAGCCCGCCGCGCCCTCGAGCTGGGCGCATACCTCTCCTATAGCGGCATCTTGACGTTCCCCGGCGCCGACGACGTGCGTGCCGCAGCGGCAATGACGCCGCTCGACCGGCTGCTCGTCGAGACCGACGCTCCGTACCTCGCGCCGGTACCGCGGCGCGGACACGAGAACGAGCCCGGTCTGGTCCCGTTCGTCGGCGCGGCCGTCGCCGGCGCCGCAGACCGGCCGAGAGAGCGAGATCGCGGAGCACACCGCGGCCAACGCGGCTGCCGTGTTCTCGAGTCGATGACTCTGCTGACGCCGGCAAGTGTGCGCGCGTTGTTGGCGGAGCACGGGATCCGACCTTCCCGGCGACGTGGCCAGCATTTTCTGGCCGACCCGAACACCGCCCGCCGCATCGTTCGCCTCGCCCGGGTCGGCGCGGGCGACCGCGTGCTCGAGATCGGCGCCGGCTTGGGCTCCCTCACGCTCGCGTTGCTCGAAGGCGAGTGCTCGGTGCTCGCCCTCGAGGTCGATCGCAAGCTCGTGAACGTCCTCGAGGACGAGGCC
The DNA here is from genome assembly GCA_963781615.1 of uncultured Actinomycetes bacterium. Classification (GTDB taxonomy): domain Bacteria; phylum Actinomycetota; class Acidimicrobiia; order IMCC26256; family JACDBD01; genus JALZAA01. The sequence continues at coordinate 146,466 of CAWAGI010000003.1, forward strand.
GCGGATGACGCGGACGTGCGCGTCGTCGCCGGCGACGCGTTGACCGTCGACCTGGCCGCGCTGCTCGGCGACAGACAATGGCACTGCGTGTCGAACCTCCCGTACAGCGTGGCGACTCCGGTTGTGATCCGGCTGCTCGAGGAGGCGAAATCAGTGACGCGCGGGCTCGTGATGGTGCAACGCGAGGTCGCCGAGCGCCTCGTCGCCACACCCGGAACGTCTGCCTACGGCGCCCCCTCCGTGCGCGTGGCGTACTACGCCGACGCGAAGATCGTCGGCATGGTGCCCCGCGCCGTGTTCGTCCCGGTGCCCAAAGTCGACTCTGCCCTCGTCGAGTTCGTCAGGCGTGACGCTCCGCCGGTGGACGTCCCGTCACGCGACCGGCTCTTCCAGCTGGTGCGCGCCGGTTTCGCGCATCGACGCAAGATGCTTCGGCGCACGTTGCGTCCCGCACTCGGCGAACGCACGGAGGTCCTGCTCACAGACGCCGGCATCGATCCGCGTGCCCGTGCCGAATCACTCGGACTCGGCGAATGGGCCGCGTTGGCGCGTGCCGAGGCGGCACCGTGAGCACGGCTCACCTGGGACGCGTGCGCGCGACCGCGTTCGCGAAGCTCACCCTGTCGCTGCGCGTGCTCGGCCCCCGGCGCGAGGACGGCTTCCACGAGCTCGAAGCGCTCACCGTGCCGATCGGCCAGCCCCGAGACACGCTCGAGGCGGTCGCAGTGCCGGACCCGCCCGGAGTCACGCTCGAAGTAATCGCGGGCGACGACGGCGTCCCCACCGGCAGGGAGAACCTGGCCGTGCGCGCGGCAGAGAGCTTGCTGATCCGCGCCGGGCGCGCCGGGCACGGCGTGCACCTCGGGCTTCAGAAGCGCATCCCGTCCGCGCGCGGGCTCGGTGGGGGGTCGGCGGACGCCGCCGCCGCCATGCTCGCCGTCCACCGGCTCCTCGAGGTCGATGTCACCGAGCGCGAGCTCTTCGAGCTCGCCGCTGAGCTCGGCTCTGACGTGCCGTTCTTCCTCGCCGGCGGGGCCGCCTGGATGCGCGGCCGGGGCGAGGTGCTCGAGCGCGTCGCGCTGCGCCCCGGTCTCCCGATGCTGGTGGTGATGCCGCCGTTCCCCGTCGCGACCGCCGACGTCTATCACGCATGGGACGAGCTCGGCGAGCCTCGCTCTCACCGGTCGGTGGCGGCGCCGGGACCGCTCGGCGATCTCACACCGCAGCTCGTCAACGACCTCGAGCCCGCCGCCGAGCACGTCGAGCCGCGGCTTCGCCCGTTACGTGAGCGCATCGAGGCAGCGATCGGTCGCGACGCGCTCATGGCGGGGAGCGGCCCCACGCACGTGGTCCTCGCCGACGGGCCGGTCGGCCTCCCCGATCGGGCACAGGAGCTGTCGAAGGCCATCGGCGTGCCCGTCGCCGCCGCCGCGACCGTCTCCAAGGCGGTACGGCTCGAGGTCTGATGGGCGCCGTCGCAAGCTCCGGCTCTGCGACGGCGGTCGGCAAAGCCGCCACCGTCGCGATCTGATTGTGGGCCCGGACGCGCTTCGGCCGCCCGGTGGGCGGCCGAAGACGAGAGCGGTGGGATGGCGCTAGCGGCCCTGCTGACGGCGCTGCCAGCGCGTCTTCTTCAGCAGCTTCTTGTGCTTCTTCTTCCGCATGCGCTTGCGGCGCTTCTTGATCAGCGATCCCATGACGGCGTGTGACGCTATCGGTGCCATCACGACCTGTCACATTGTGTGGCTCGCGACCGCGCACCCGCGGCGGTATGGTCAAGAAGGTCGATCGGGGGTGGTGTAACGGCAGCACGGGGTCCTTTGGAGTCCCAGGTCGAGGTTCGATGCCTCGCCCCCGAGCCCGAGGGCCTCAGCCGCACACTGCTCCGCGACCTCGGCAGGAGGTGAGCGCATGACCCAGTACCGGCCGCTGTCGGCAGTCGTCCTCGCCGCGGGCGAGGGCACGCGCATGCGCTCCGAGACGCCCAAGGTCCTCCACCCTCTCTGCGGGCGGCCGATGCTCCTGCACGTCATCGACGCGCTCATCGCGCTGCCGCTCGAGCGCATCGTCGTGGTCGTCGGCCACGGAGCCGAACGGGTGACGAAGACGCTCCAGGACCAACTCGCGACCGAACTGCCCGTCGAGTTCGTCGAGCAGCACGTCCAACGCGGCACCGGCGACGCGGCGAGCGTCGCGCTCACCGCCGGCGTCTTCGACCTCGACGCCGAGGACGACCTTCTCGTCGTGCCGGGCGACGCTCCTCTCCTCCGCGCCGAGACCCTCGCGGCGCTCGCCCGTGCCCACCGCGAGGCCGATGCCGCGGCCACCGTCCTCACGGCGATCCTCGACCCGCCTACCGGCTACGGCCGCGTCGTGCGCGACGAGAACGGCGCCGTCGACCACATCGTCGAGCACTCCGACGCGACTCCCGAGGAGCTCGAGGTCACGGAGATCAACACGTCGATCTACTGCTTCCGGCGCGGTCTGCTCGCGCCCGCGTTGCGCCGTCTCAGCCCCGAGAACGCGCAGGGCGAGTACTACCTGACCGACGCGGTGAGCGTCCTGAAGGAGACGGGGCACACCGTCATCGGCGTCGTCGCCGACGACCCGTACGAGACGGCCGGCGTGAACGACCGAGAGCAGCTCGCCGAGGTCGAGGGCGCGCTCCGCCGCCGAATCAACCAGCGCTGGATGCGCGACGGCGTGTCGATGACCGATCCCGAGCGCACGTACGTCGACGCCACCGTCGAGCTCGAGCCGGACGTCCAGCTGCTGCCGGGCACCACCCTTTCCGGGCGGACGGTCGTGGGCGCCCGCTCGGTCATCGGCCCCGACGCGCAGCTCACCGACACGATCGTCGGCGAGGGCGCGGTCGTGCGCCAGACCGTCGCGAACGAGGTGGAGATCGGCGACGACGCCACCGTGGGGCCGTTCGTGTTCCTCCGTCCCGGGACGCGCCTCGCGGCCCGGGCGCACGTCGGCACGTTCGTCGAGATCAAGAACTCCGACATCGGCGTGGGCGCCAAGGTGCCGCACCTGGCCTACATCGGCGACGCCGAGATCGGCGACGGCGCCAACATCGGGGCGGGGACGATCACCGCCAACTACGACGGGCGGGAGAAGCACCGCACGAAGGTCGGGAAGGACGCCCGGATCTCGTCGAACACCGTGCTCGTCGCGCCGGTCGAGGTGGGCGACGAGGCGTACACGGGCGCCGGCGCGGTGGTGACACGCGACGTGCCGCCTCGGGCGATGGCGAAGGGCGTCCCGGCGGAAATCACGGAAGGCTGGCTCGACAAGCGCGAAGCTGAGAAGGAATAGAGCGGGTGGCGGCGGCTTTGCCGACCGTCCTCGCAAAGCCGGAGCTTGCGACGGCGACGATAGGTAGGGGGAGCGGGCGATGGAGCTGGTCACCAAGAAGAAGCTCATGCTCTTCGCCGGGCGGGGCAACGAGCAGCTCAGCAAGGAGATCGCCGAGCACCTCCAGGTCCCGCTGGGCGAGATCGTCCTGTCGACGTTCGCCAACGGCGAGATCTACTGCCGGTTCGGCGAGAGCATCCGCGGCGCCGACGTCTTCATCCTCCAGGCGCACTGCGATCCGATCAACGACCGGATCTGGGAGCAGCTGCTGATGATCGACGCCGCCAAACGGGCGTCGGCCAAGCGCATCACCGCCGTCTGCCCCTTCTACGGGTACGCCCGCCAGGACCGGAAAGCCGAGGGGCGCGAGCCGATCAGCGCCCGGATGCTCGCCGACTGCATCACGGTCGCCGGCGCCGACCGCGTCGTCACCGTCGACCTCCACACCGGCCAGGCACAGGGCTTCTTCGACATGCCGGTCGACCACCTCACAGGAGTCCCGATCCTCGCCAACTACCTCGCCGACAAGGTCTCGGGCGAGGTCACGGTCGTTTCGCCCGACGCCGGCGGCGGCAAGCTCACCCGCCGGTTCGCGAACTACCTGGGTGAGCACGACGACGTCGATGCCGACCTTGCGTTCATCGACAAGCGCCGCCCCAAGGGGACGCACAACGTCGCCGAAGCGACCGAGGTCGTCGGTCTCGTGGAGGGACGCACGTGCATCCTGATCGACGACATGATCGACACCGCCGGCACCGTGTGCAGCGCGGCCCGGCTGCTGACGGACCGGGGCGCGACCGACGTGTACGTGCTGGCGACGCACGGGATCCTGTCCGGTCCTGCGGTCGAGCGCCTCAGTGACGCGCCGATCCGTGAGGTCGTGGTCACGAACACGCTCCCGATCCCGGGCGAGAAGCAGTTCGACAACCTCACCGTGTTGTCGATCGCCCCGCTCGTCGCCCACGCTCTCGACGCGGTCTTCGAGGACACCTCCGTCAGCGAGATCTTCCGCGGCGACAACACCTGAGCGCAGTGCCCCCCTCGGTGTTCAGTCGCATCTCGCGGTGATGATCCACGCCGCCGACTCGTAGACGACGCCGCCGCCGTCAGTCTCGTGGGCGGCCATGGCCGACCGCAACGCTTCGCGCGCGTGGTCGCGGCCCGCGTCGTCGAGGCCCTCGAGCATCCACCCGAGCAGCCCGAGCACGAAGCCATACGCATCATCGGCGTCCTCGCCGAACCACATCTCCGCGCTCATACCGTCGAGATCGATGTCGACGAACCCGGCGGTGGAGAGAATCGTGCGCACCCGGTCGGGGTCGGCGAGCCCGAACGGTCCGGGTGCGTTCGGCGGCGGGCCGGGGAGATCGCGGCCGACCGCGAACGCGGCGATGAACTCGCGAATCCATTCGTTGCGTTCGAGCGGCTGCCAGGTGAGGAGCGCCAGCCGCGCACCAGGTCGAAGAGCGCGAGCGATGTTGGTGAACGCGGCCACGGGGTCACCGAAGAACATCGCGCCGGTTCTGCTGATGGCGACTTCGAACGTGTTCGCCTCGAAGGGGTGAATCTGGGCGTCCACCTGCTGGAAGTCGACGTTGCCGAGGCCCTCCTCGACGGCGCGGTGTCGTGCGAGCTCGATCATGCGCGACGACAGATCCACGCCGAGTGCCGATCCCGACGTGGCCACCCGCGCCGCCTCGCGGGTTGTCTGGCCGGTTCCGCACCCGATGTCGAGCACGTGGTCGGTGACCTGGATGCCCGCCGCAGCCGCGAACCGATCGTGATGCGCATCAAGAGACCGGTCGAAGGAGTCGGCATGCGCCGCCCAATAGGCGCCTTCGTCGCCGTCCCACGCGCGGAGCTGCTCGGCGTTGGACCCCGCGACTTCGAGCTCACTGGTTCCCGCCATCCTGGCCTCCTCGCCGCTATCCTCCCTTTGGGAGTTCTTATGTACTCCCAAAGGGAGGAGAATGTCAAGGCGTCCCTCGATGACCACGACGTCGTACGCCATCCTCGGCCTCCTCGCGGTGAAGCCGTGGACGACGTACGAGCTGATCCAGCAGGTCGATCGCAGTCTGCGGCGAATCTGGCCGCGTGCACAGAGCAAGTTGTACGAAGAGCCGAAGAAGCTCGTCACGCTCGGCTACGCCCGGGCTGCGGAGGAGCAGGTCGGGCAACGCCGCCGGACGCGATACACGATCACGCCTCGCGGGCGGCGCGCGCTGGCCTCGTGGCTCGACGAGCCCGGCGCCGGTCCGGTGCTCGAGTTCGAGCAGCTCCTCAAGATCCACTTCGCGGACAGCGGAACGAAGGACGACGTTCTGGCGAACCTCGCAGCGACGCGGGAGTGGGTACGGAAGCAGAACGAAGAGAACCTCGCGACCGCACGCGCGTACCGCGTCGGCGAGGGTGCCTTCCCCGAACGGGCCGCGATCAACCAGCTCGGCGGACGCTTCCTGACGGACTTCTACGCGATGGTCGCGAGCTGGGCGGAATGGGCGACGAGCGTCGTGGAGGACTGGCCCGAACCGCGCCGGCGGTGTAGGTCGTGGACGTCACGCTGTTGGGTACCGGGAGCCCGCTCCCGGATCCGACGCGCGCCGGGCCATCGACGCTCGTACGGGCAGCCGGTTCGACGCTGCTCGCGGATTGCGGCCGAGGCGTGCTCATGCGCCTCGCGGGTGCCGGGGTGCTGCCGCCGATGTTGAGCGCGGTGCTCATCACTCACCTGCACAGTGACCACCTGACGGACCTGAACGACGTCATCACGACGCACTGGATCATGAACGTCCAGCCGTCGACGCTGCGTGTGTTCGGGCCGCCCGGCACGCGCGATGTCGTCGACGCGACACTCGGCGCGCTGGCAGCGGACATCCGCTACCGACTGGACCACCACGCCGACCTGAACTGGGACCCGGTGGTCGAGGTGACCGAGGTGGCGGGGGGCGACCGGTTCGAGGTCGGCTCGGCCGCCGTGCGCGTCGCCGCCACCGATCACCGGCCCGTCGAGCCGACCGTGGCGTACCGGATCGAGGGCGACGGTCATTCCGTGGTCCTCGGCGGTGACGGTGTTCCCTGCGCCGGTCTCGACGAGCTGTGCGCGGGCGCAGACGTCTACGTCCAGACCGTGATTCGCGACGACCTCGTGCGGCAGGTGCCGAACGCCCGCTTCCAGGACATCGTCGACTATCACTCCACCGTCGAGGACGCCGCCCGGACGGCCGCACACGCCGGCGTCGGCACGCTCGTCCTGACGCACTACGTCCCGCCGATGGCTCCCGACCAAGCCGGCGACTGGCGCGCGCTTGCCACTGCGCACTTCAAGGGCGCAATCGTCCTCGGCGACGACCTCACGACAGTCGACCTTTAAGGGCTGCGCGGGCTGCTCGAGGCGCGCGTCAGCCGAGGTCGATGGTCATGCACGCGCTGTTCGGATTGACCGTGTACTCGCCGAAGGGAGGACACGGCTCGAAGCCGACCTTCGTGTACAGCGCGCGGGCCGGTGCGAAGGCATCCATGGTCCCGGTCTCGAGACTCACCCGCCGGTAGTTCCGGGCGGTGGCCACCGCCAGGAGGTGATCGACCATTGCCCGTCCTACTCCGTGCCCACGTGCGGCCTCGGTGGTGTGCATCGACTTCAGCTCGGCGTGGCACTCGTCCAGATGTTTGAGCGCGCCGACGCCGAGGAGTGTGCCGTCTCGGCGGGCACTGAAGAACGTGACCGAGGGATCCACGAGGTCGTCGACCTCCAAGGCGTGGACGTGGCCGGGCGGGGTGACCTGGCGAGTAAACGCCAGGTGCCTGCGTAACACCGTTTGCACGTCATCCGCTCTCGGATCGTCGACGGCGATGACAAGGCGCATGCGGGTTTCCCGGTGCCGAGGGGTGCAGACCGAGGCTACGCGCAGGACATTCAGCTATAACTGCCGCCGTGACGCGGTTGGGCTCGATCGAGTCGGTCTGGCGGTATCCGGCGAAGTCGATGATGGGTGACACCTTCCCGTCGATCCCGATCGACGAGCACGGCGTGATCGGCGACCGCGCGTGGGCGGTCCGGGACGAAGTGCGCGGCGGAATCCGGGGGGCGAAGAAGATCGGCGGCCTGATGCGGCTGCACGCCCGCTATATCGAGGAGCCGCAGTCCGGTGGTTCGCCGCCGCCGATCGAGGTGACCGCGCCGGACGGGCAACGCGCCCGGTCGGACGACGACGACGTGCACACGCGGCTCTCCGAGTTCCTCGAGCACCGAGTGACGTTGTGGCCCCTCCAGCCGAAGGACGACCTCGACCACTACCGCCGCGGCGCGCCCGACACCGACGACGTCGCCGCCGAGATGCGCGCCATGTTCGGGCGCGAGCCCGACGAGCCGCTGCCGACCTTCGAGGGGATCCCGCTCGACGTTCTCGTCGAGTACGAGTCGCCACCGGGGTCGTACTTCGACGCCTTCCCCGTCCACATCGTGACCGACCGCTCACTCGCCACACTCGCCGCGCTCGCTCCGGAGTCCGAGTTCGACGTGCGCCGCTTCCGGCCGAACGTCGTCGTCGCCGTCGAGCCGGACGTCGCAGGCGACTTCCCCGAACAGAGCTGGATCGGACAACGGCTCGGCGTGGGCGACGCCGAGCTCGAGGTGACGGCAGCCTGCCCGCGATGCGTCATGGTCACGCGGGACCTCGCCGACCTGCCCGCGGACCGCCGCGTGCTCCGCACGATCGTCCGGCACGCCGACCAGAACATCGGCGTGTACGCGAACGTCGTTCGCCCCGGGACACTCGAGACCGGAGCTGCAGTCACACTCGCTTGACCGTCGACGGAAGGAGCCGCCGTGCTCGAGAGGGATGGATACCCGCCCGGCGTCCCGTGCTGGATCGACACGTCGCAGCCGGATCCAGAGGCAGCCGCCGCCTTCTACGGCGGCCTCTTCGGATGGGACCTCGAGGACCAGATGCCGGCGGAGGCGCCCGGCAACTACCTCATCGCCAGGCTCCACGGCCGCGATGTCGCCGCTGTCAGCTCCCTGCCGGAGGGAGCACCACCGGTGCCGGTCTGGAGCACGTACATCGCGACCGACAACGCCGACGACACCGCCGCGAAGGTCACGGCCGCGGGCGGCAGCACGCTGGCGGAGCCGTTCGACGTCTTCGACTCGGGGCGCATGGGAATCTTCTCCGACCCGTCCGGCGCCGTGTTCTCCGTGTGGCAGGCGAACCAGCACAAGGGCGCGCAGCTGGTCAACGAGCCGGGCACATGGAGCTTCAGCGACCTCAACACCCGCGACGTCAATCGCGCCACCGCTTTCTACGGCGACGTCTTCGGTTGGGTCGCCGAAACGACGGAGGGCGGAGGGATGGAGTTCTCCTTCCTCCGACTGCCGGGATACGGCGACTTCCTTGTCGAGAAGGTGAACCCGGACTTGCGAGCCGTCCAGGCGGAAGTGGGCGCGCCTCCCGGGTTCGAGGACGTCATCGCCGGACTGGTGCCGATGACAAGCGACCGGTTCCCCGATGACGTCCCGCCGCATTGGAGTGCCACCTTCCTCGTCGACGACGCCGACGCGAGCGCGGCGCGGGCCGAGGGGCTCGGCGGAACGATCGTCGTGCCTCCGATGGACGCCGGCCCCACCCGCATCGCGGTCGTGCGCGACCCGCAGGGCGCCGTCTTCACCGCGAGCCGGTTCTATCCTGAGCGCCTGTGACAACCGTCGATCTCGCACCCGCCGCGCGCCAGACGGCCGACCTGATCGGCCGCGTCCCCGCCGAGATGCTCGACGCACCGACGCCGTGTCCCGCGTACTCGCTCGGCGATCTCGTGGACCACGTCGGGGGAGCGGCGCTCGCCTTTACCGGCGCAGCCGGCAAGGAGATGGGCGAGTCCACCGCGAGCGGCCCGTCGGGCGACGCGTCGCGACTCGCAGATGACTGGCGGACCCGGATCCCGCAGGACCTCATCGGGTTGGCGGAGGCGTGGCGCGACCCCGAGGCGTGGACCGGAATGACGCGGGCGGGAGGCGTCGAGCTGCCGGGCGAGGTGGCCGGCCTCGTGGCCCTCGACGAGCTGGTGATCCACGGTTGGGATGTCGCCCGCGCGTCCGGACAGGACTACACCTGCGACGCGGCGTCGCTCGAAGCCGTGCACGGATTCGTGATGCAGTTCTCCGAGCCCGGGCAGGAGGAGATGCGGGCTGGGCTCTTCGGCCCGGTGGTCGAGGTGCCGGACGATGCGCCGCTGCTCGATCGTGTCATCGGCCTCACCGGCCGCGACCCGGCTTGGAAGCCTCGATAGCTGCGCTCGTGGTTGAGAACATGACGGGATGGATCTCAATCATCTGAACCTCCGCGTCAAGGACGCGAACGCGTGTCGTGACTTCTACGAGCGGCATTTTCGGGTTCCGCCTCGCCTTCGAGGCCGACGGTGGCTGGTTCCTGCGCAACGACGAGGGCTTCGTGCTGGCCCTCGTGCCGGTCGAGCAGCACCGGGACCTGCCCGACGGCTTTCACATCGGGTTCGGCGCGACGGACGCCGACGCCGTCTCGTCGGTGCACGCCGAGCTCGCCGCGGCGGGAGTCCCGGTGCGCGCAATCGAGGACTACCGCCCCGGCGAGGAGTACGTGACTTTCCGGTGCCGGGACCCCGACGGCACCGAGATCGAGGTCTTCTGGGAGGCACCGAACCCGAATCGGTGAGTCTCGAGCACCGGATTCGTGCCATCCGACTTGGCTCTCGGGTCGTCCACGGCGCACAATGGAAGGTCCCCGGACGCCGACGAGGCCCGATCTCATGGCCGACAACGCCGACAACACGCTGACCGCCGAGCCGCGCTCTGTCGTCGGCAGCCGCCCCGCGGGGCGGCTGCGCCGCGAGGGCAAGGTCCCGGCCGTCATGTACGGCCTCGAGACGGAGACTGCGAACGTCACCGTCCCGGGCCGGCAGCTCAATCACATCCTGGCCGGCGAGTCCGGCGCCAACACGCTCATCACCCTGAAGCTGGACGGGGAGGAGCACTTGGCGCTCGCCCGGCAGATCCAGCGCCACCCGACCCGTGGCGATCTGCTGCACGTCGACTTCATCCGCGTCCGCCGCGACGTCGCCGTCGCCGCCGAGGTTCCTGTCCATCTCGTCGGCGAGCCCGAAGGCGTCCGTGACGGCGGCGTCCTCGAGCAGCTCGTGTTCACGCTCAGCATCGAGGCCAAGCCCGAGGACATCCCGCCCGGTGTCGAGGCGGACGTGTCCGCGCTCAACATCGGCGACCAGCTGCGCATCGCCGACCTGCCGCTGCCGGCGGGGGTGGCCGTGCAACAGGAGGCCGAAGAGCTGGTCGTGCAGGTCGTGATGCCGCGCGTCGTCGAGGAGCCCGAGCCCGAAGAGGGCGAGGAGGGCGAGGAGATCGAGGGCGAGGTGCCGGAGGGCGAGGAAGGCGAAGGCGCACCCGCTGCGGAAGGCGGCGAGGGCGAGGCCGCCGCCTCCTCCGACGAGTCCTCCGAGAGCTGACCCCGTGCGGCTCCGGCCGCGCCGGGGGACACCGGCCGACCTGCTGGTCGTCGGCCTCGGCAACCCCGGTGACGAGTACCGGGGATCGCGCCACAACCTCGGAGCCGAGGTCGTCGAGCTGCTGGCGCGCCGACACGGCGGACGCCTGCGCAAGCGCAAGGAGCGCGCTCTCGTCGACGAGGTCACGATCGACGGGCGCCGCGTCGCGCTGGCGATCCCGCTCACGTACGTCAACGACTCGGGGAACGCGGTCGGCGCGCTGGTACGCCGGTTCGGCGTGACTCCCGAGCAGCTCGTCGTCGTGCACGACGAGCTCGACCTCCCCGTCGCCGAGCTCAAGGTGAAGTCGGGCGGCGGGCTTGCGGGCCACAACGGGCTCCGGTCGATCGTCGCTCACCTGCACACCCAGGACTTCCAGCGGGTGCGCATCGGCGTCGGCAAACCCGTATCCAAGGAGCGCGGCGCCGACCACGTCCTGAACCGGCTCGGCAAGCGCGAACGGGCCGAGGTCGACGTGACGGTCGAGCAGGCGGCCGACGCCGTCGAGGCGATCGCCCGTGACGGCGTCGACGCCGCCATGAACCGATTCAACTGAGGGCGATGTCCTCGGAGCGCGTGCCGAGGAAGACGCTCGTGTTGCTGGCGGTCGGGGCGGTGGCCGTCCGTCTCGGGTACCTCGCCGCGTTCGCGGGCGACTACGCGCCGCGTTCGCGACGCCCGCCACTACCAACTGATCGCATCCGCGTTGGCGAACGGCGACGGGATCTCGGCGCAGTTCCCGTTCGCGTACCTGCACCCCACGGCGTTCCGACCGCCCCTGTACCCGGCCCTGCTCGGGGTCGTCTACTGGACGACCGGCGTCCACGTGGGCGTCGGACAGCTCGTCAACGTCGCGCTCGGCGCCACGGTCGTCGTGCTCGCCGCGCTGCTCGGTGCCCACATCGCCGGGTACCGCGGCGGCGTCGCGGCCGGCATCGCCGTGAGCGTGTACCCGCCGATCCTCGCCAACGACGTCGTGCTCCTCAGCGAGCCGCTGTCGCTCGCGCTGTTGCTGACGATGATCCTCTTGCTCGTGCGCAACCGCCCGGCGTGGGCGGGTGGGGCGTGCGGTCTGCTGATGCTCACCCGACCGAGCGCGCAGCTCCTCGTGATCGTCGTCGCCGCGTGGCTGGTCTGGCGGGCCGGGTGGCGGGCGGCGGCTCGCTTCGGGCTGGTGTCGATCGTCGTGGTCGTCCCGTGGGTCGTGCGCAACTGGGTCCTTGTCGGTACGCCAACGCTCGTGACCTCCAACGGCTTCAACCTCGTGTCGACGTACTCGGCCGAGGCGCAGACCACGGGCGGGTTCGCGGACGCGGTGTTCGACGATCGCTTCACCCGCATCAATCTGGCCAACCGCAGTGAAGTGGACCTCGACCACGCCTACCGCCAACACGCGCTCGACTCCGTGCGCGACGACCCGTCGATCCCGCTGCGCGTCGTCGGCCACAACCTTGCGAACTACTTCGAGCTCCGCCCCGATAGCAACGAGAGCGCCGAGCGGGACGACGGGCGCAACATCACGGTCCGTATCGTCACGCTCCCGCTCTTCTACGCGGTGACGGTGGCGGGAGGAATCGGGTTGTGGCGGGCGCGTCGTCGGCGAGGAGCCGAGTTGCTCCTCCTGGAGGCCGCCTACTTCACGGTGGCGTCCCTTGCGACCATCGCGGTGCCTCGGCTGCGCGCCCCACTGGACCTGGCCGCCGCGATCGGCGCCGGGCTCCTTGTCGCGGAGCTGATCGGACGGCGTTCGCCCGAAACCGAGACACCATCGCGCCACACCGAACGCCCTCATCCGCCGCGCCGCACCAAGGTCGTGCTCGCGATTGCACTCGTCGTCGGCGTGCTCGTCGCCGCGGGCGGGGTCGCGTTCGCGCGGAACCAGGTCGAGGACAACGCCGAGTCCCAGCTTCGCCGCACGCTCGACCGCGACGGACCGCCGATCGAACACCTCGCCCGGCTCGACGCGGCGACCCTCGCGGCGGGCAAGCGCTCCGCCGACGAAACGAGACGTCGACGACGCGCAAGCCCTCGCCGACCGGCTCTGGCTGCTGTCGCCGCGTCTCTCCTCGGAGTTGGGGAGCGACGGGCCGCGCCGCGGCCCGTGCACTCGACGACGGGCTCCTCGACGTTCGCGTCCTCGCGCTCGTGACGGCTGCCGATCGCGACCTGTCCGCGGCGCGTGCCGACTACGAGACCCGGATCCGTCCCGCCGACAATCGGCTCCCGGACTGGGACACGCTCAGCGCCAACACCGCGATGCGGCGCGCCGCCCGAGACGTCGACCGGCTTCAGGACTCGCTCGCTCGTCCGTGAGGCACTGCCTCCGGCGGTAGTCTCGATCCGAGCTCGCAAACCCCCGGTCGGCATCGGTCGGGGGCTCCTCGCGCGCTCCGCGACGCGAATCGACGACCATTGACGACCACCGAGACCGACACCACCGCCCTCCTCGCCGAGCTCCCGCCCCTCCTGGCCGGGGAGCCGGCCGTGCGCGCCGTGATCGACCGGGCGCCGGTCGTGGCCGTGCCGGAGCCGGCCCGTGCCCTCTACCTCGCCGCCCTCGCCCGGGTCACGACCCGCCGGCCGGTCCTCGTCGCCGTGCCGACGGCGGTGGAGGCCGAACGGGTCGCCCACGACCTCTCCCGGTACCTCGGACCCGGGGCGGCCGTCGAGCTGTTCCCGGCCTGGGAGACGCTCCCCTTCGAGCGGGTCTCGCCGTCGCTCGACACCATGGGCCGCCGCTTGCGCGTGATCTGGGAGCTCCGCGCCGGCGGCGAGCAGCTCCCCGACGTGGTCGTGGCGCCGGTGCGGGCGCTCGTGCAGCGGCTCGGTCCGCACGTCGAGGACGTCGAGCCCATCCGCATCCGCCCGGGCGCGCAGCTCGATCGTGACGCCCTGGTCGACCGGCTCGGCGCGTTCGGTTATCGGCGCGAGTACCAGGTCGAAGCGCGCGGCGAGATCGCGGTGCGCGGGTCGATCGTCGACGTGTACCCGGCAACGGACGACCATCCCGTGCGCATCGACCTCTGGGGTGACGAGGTCGACCGGCTCTCGCGCTTCTCGGTCGCCGACCAGCGCTCCACCGACGAGATCGACGAGGCGTGCGTGTTCCCCGCCCGCGAGCTGCTCCCGACCGACGAGGTCCGCCGGCGCGCCGGCGCGCTCGTCGGGCGCGAGCCGTGGGGCCGCGAGCAATGGGAACGGCTGGCCGACGGGCAGGTCTTCGACGGGATGGAGTCGTGGCTCCCGTGGCTCTCCGACCGCGAGCACCTCCTCCCCGACCTCCTGCCCGACGACGCGCTCGTCCTCCTGGTCGAGCCGAAGCGCACGCGTGACCGAGCCCAGGAGCTGCTCGACGAAGAAGCCGCGCTCGGGTCGACTCTCGCTACGACCTGGGGCGCCGGCGAGGGCCGAGAGTTCCCGCGCCTGTCGCTGCCGTTCGACCGCCTGCTCGCGCACACCAAGGCCGGCGCCACGGCCGTGATGGCCGCGCCCGAGTCGCCGGAGACGCCGCTGCTCGCCGGGACGGGTTTCGATCCCGTCGTCGGCGACACCGAGGGGCTCACACGCCGGCTGCGAGACCTGCGCGACGGCGGCGCCCGTGTGGTGCTCGCCGCCGACGGGCAGGGGACGGCCGGCCGGCTCCACGACGTGCTGGCGGGGGAAGGCATCACGACGATCCGCGGCGTGGCGCCGGGTGAGATCGGGATCGTGGTCGCGCCCCTCGAGCGCGGCGTCGTCGTCCCGGCCGCCGGCCTCGCGGTCATCGCCGAAGCCGATCTGACCGGGCGGCGGCGCGTCCACCGACAGCCGCGGGGAGCCCGGCGCGGCGCCGACTTCTACGACGCGCTCGAGCCCGGCGATTTCGTCGTGCACTACCAGCACGGCGTCGGTCGCTACAAGGAGATGACCACTCGTGCCATCGGCGGTGTCGAGCGCGACTACCTGCTGTTGGAGTACCGAGCCGGCGACAAGCTCTACGTCCCGACCGACCAGGTCGGCGCGGTACGCCGCTACACAGGCGGCGACACGCCCACGCTGAACCGCATGGGGGGAAGCGACTGGGAGAAGACCCGCGCCCGCGTCCGGTCCGCAGTCCGCGAGATCGCCCAGGAGCTCGTCGTCCTGTACCGCCGGCGTCTGGCTACGCCCGGTCACGCCTTCGGGCCCGACACGCCGTGGCAGCGCGAGGTCGAGGACGCGTTCCCGTACGAGGAGACGCCCGACCAGGCCCAGGCCATCGAGGACGTGAAGGCCGACATGGAGCGGCCCGTCCCCATGGACCGTCTGGTGTGCGGCGACGTCGGGTACGGCAAGACGGAAGTCGCGATTCGCGCCGCCTTCAAGGCGGTGCAGGACGGCAAGCAGGTCGCCGTGCTCGTCCCGACGACGCTGCTCGCCAACCAGCACGGCCAGACGTTCCGCGAGCGGTTCGCGAACTACCCGGTACGCGTCGAGGTGCTCTCGCGGTTCCTGACCGCCAGAGAGCAGAGCGCGGTGGTCGAGGGCGTCGGCGACGGGTCCGTCGACATCGTCATCGCGACCCACCGCCTCCTGTCCGGTGACGTGAAGTTCAAGGACCTCGGCTTGCTCGTCGTGGACGAGGAGCAGCGCTTCGGCGTGCAGCACAAGGAGCTCGTCAAGCAGCTCCGAGCCGACGTCGACGTGCTGACGCTCACCGCCACGCCGATTCCCCGGACACTCGAGATGTCGCTGACCGGCATCCGCGACCTGTCGCTCGTGAACACGCCGCCCGAAGACCGCCAGCCGATCCTCACCTACGTCGGCGAGTACGACGAGCGCGCCGCGGCCGAGGCGATCCGGCGCGAGCTCCTGCGAGAAGGCCAGGTGTTCTTCGTCCACAACCGCGTGCGCGACATCGAGTACGTGAGCGAGCAACTCCGCGAGCTCGTCCCCGAGGCCCGCATCGGCATCGCGCACGGGCAGATGGACGAGGGCCGGCTCGAGCGCGTCGTTCTCGACTTCTGGGAGCGTGAGTACGACGTGCTGGTCTGCACGACCATCGTCGAGAGCGGGCTCGACATCCCGACGGTGAACACGCTCGTCGTCGATCGTTCCGATCTGCTCGGGCTCGCGCAGATGTACCAGCTCCGCGGTCGCATCGGCCGCCGCGGCCAGCGGGCCTACGCCTACCTGTTCCATCCGCGCGAGCAGTCGCTCACCGAGGAGGCGTACGAGCGGCTCAAGACGATCGGCGAGTTCACCGACCTCGGATCGGGCTTCAAGATCGCGATGCGCGACCTCGAGATCCGCGGGGCCGGCAACATGCTCGGCGCCGAGCAGTCCGGGCACATCGCCGCCGTCGGGTTCGACCTCTACTGCCAGCTCGTTACCGAGGCAGTCGGGGAGCTGAAGGGCGAGGAGCCGCCGGCGCCGGTCGAGGTGACGATCGACGTGCCCGTCGACGCCTTCCTGCCTCCCGAATACCTCTCGCGCGACGACGTGCGCATGGAGGCGTACCGGCGGCTCGCCGCGGTCACGACCCCCGCCGACGTCGACGACATCCGGGACGAGTGGGAGGACCGGTACGGCCCGCCCCCGCCGCCCGCGGCCGCGCTCCTCGACGTCGCCCGCCTGCGCGCCGAGTGCGTGCGCACGGGCGTGCGCAGCCTGTCGGTCCAGCGCGGGGTCGCCCGCCTCACCGGCCTCGAGTTGCGGGAGTCGCAGAAGATCCGGTTGCGGAGGCTCGTGCCCGGCGCGGTCGCCAAGGCCGAAGGCGAGGTCGCCGTCCCGGTCGCGGGGGCGGGAGCCGCCGTGTGCTCGGCGCTCGTCGAGCTGCTCCGCGAGCTGCTTCCCGCCGAGGAAGCGGCACCACTAGCATCCGCCGCGCCGTGAAAACCCTGCTGCGCAGCTCATTCGCGCTCGCCGGCGTCGTCCTGATCGCCGCGGTGGCCGCGAGCTGCAGCTCGGTTCGCCCGGCGGCACTCACCGTGAACGGGAGCGACGTCTCGCGCGACTCGGTGGACGAGCAGCTCGGTGCCATCGCCGACAACCCGGGCCTGAAGGAGATCGCGTCGACCGACGGCACGATCAAATCGAGCGGCAGCGCCATCTGGCTCACGCACGTCGTCACCCAACAGGTCGTCGACCGCGAGGTGCAGCGACGCGGCATCAAGGTGACGCCGGCGGACCGGCGGGCGGGGCAGGCGCAGGCCGCCAACTTCTTCGGGACGCAGGCCTTCACCGCGTTCCCGAAGTGGTTCCGCGACCAAGCGGTCGACGAGTTCTCCCGCCAGGAGGCGCTGTTGCGCAGCGACGGGCACGGCGCCGACCGACGCCGACGTGCGCGCCGCCTACGACGCGGCAATCTCGCAGCTCCGCCAGCAATGCCCCTCGGGCCGCTTCGTGTCGCACATCCTCGTGCCGAGCCAGCAGCTGGCCGCCGGGCTCGCCGCCCAGATCAGGGCGGGCGCGAGCTTCGAGCAGATCGCCAGTCAGCAGTCGACCGATACGACGACGGCGCGCGACGGCGGCGCGCTCGGGTGCATCGACGGACAGCAGCTCGTCCCGGCGTTCCAGCAGGCCGCGGCCGCACTGCCGCTGAACCAGGTGTCGGCGCCGGTCCAGACCCAGTTCGGCTGGCACCTGATCCTCGTGCGCGACACGATCCCGTTCGAGCTCCTCGAAAACGGTTTGCGGTTGCGGCTCGAGCAGCAGTCACCCGCCGCCGAGCGCAGGCTCGATCGCGCGGGTCGCCCGCGCCGACGTGGACGTCGACCCCCGGTACGGGCGCTGGGTCGTGCGCGACGGCCGCGGCACCGTCGAACCGCCGCCGGGCGCGCCCCGTGCGACGCCGCCCACGCCGCCCACCACCACACCCGAGCCGGTGCCGTAGCCGTGGGTGGTCGCATCGTCGTCGTCGGCCTCGGGCCGGCGGGCGCCGACCTCGTGCTCCCCGCCGCCCGCCGTGCGCTCGAGCAGACCCCGAACCGCTACGTGCGCACGGCCCGGCACCCTGCCGTCGACGACCTGGCTGCGGCGGGCATCGAGCATCGCAGCTTCGACGTCGATTACGACGCCGCCGACGATCTCGACGACGTCTACGACGGGATCGTGGCCGAGCTCCTCGACGCCGCCGGCTCCGCCGGCGAGGTCGTGTACGCCGTGCCCGGCAACCCGGCCGTTGCCGAGCGCACCGTCGAGCTCCTGCGCACCGCCGCCGCCAAGGGTGACGTCGTGCTCGAGATCGTGCCCGGGCTCTCGTTCGCCGAGCTGGCCTGGATCCGGCTCGGCGTCGACCCCATGGCGGGCGCCCGCGTCGCCGACGCCCGGTGCCTCACGGCCGAGGACGCGGTCGGGGACGGGCCGCTGCTCGTCGCGCAGTGCGACACGCGCCTGCTCCTCTCGGACGTGAAGCTGGTGCTCCTCGAGGTGCTCCCGGCCGACGCGCCCGTGACCGTGCTCCAGCGCCTCGGTCTCGACGACGAGACCGTGCGCACGGTGGAGCTGGCTGACCTCGACCGCGACGTCGAGCCCGACCACCTCACCGCGCTCGTGGTCGACAGCGGCGTGAGCGCGGCGGCGCGCGAGCTGGCGCGCCTGCTCGGTCTCGCCCAACGGTTGCGGCGCCCGGGCGGCTGCCCGTGGGACGCCGACCAGACCCACCACTCGCTCACCCGCTATCTCCTCGAAGAGGCGTACGAGGTCGTCGAAGCCGTCGAGGCGCTGCCGCCCGACGCGCCGGCAGGGAGCGTTCCCGCCGACGCGTACCTCGCACTCGAGGACGAGCTCGGCGATCTCCTGTACCAGGTGATCTTCCACGCCGTGCTCGCCGAAGAAGCGGGCGCGTTCGACATGGCCGGCGTCGCCCGCGGCATCCACGACAAGCTCGTGCGCCGCCATCCGCACGTCTTCGCCGAGACGGAGGCCGAGACGTCGTCGGACGTGATGCGCAACTGGGAGCAGATCAAGAAGGACGAGAAGGGCGCCACGTCGATCGTCGCCGGGATCACGCCGGGGCTGCCGTCGCTCCTGTACGCGCACAAGCTCCTGCGGAAGGCGGCGTCCGTCGGCCTCGACCCCGGCGGACGCGACGACGCGCTGGCACGGCTCGACGCAGTCCTCGTCGAGCTCCGCTCGGGTGGGGATCGCGACCTCGAGACCCAGCTCGGCGACCTGCTGGCGGCGGCGATCGTGCTCGCCCGGTCGGGGAGCGTCGACGCAGAGTCAGCGCTGCGAGGCTGGGCGGTACGGTTTCGGCGTCGATTCGAGGCGATGGAGCGACTGGCCGAGGCGAAGCAGCTGGAGCTGGCATCGCTCCCGCCCGCCGAAGTGGCGGCGCTGTGGGTGGAGTCGGGGGGAGAGCCGTGAGCCGTACCTCGCGCTACACGATCCAAGGTCACGAGGTCACGATCCCGGTCGAGGTGCGCGACGCCGGGGCGTGCATGGCGTCGTTCCTCGTGCCGGCGGCGGCGGCCCAGGACCTCATCGGGTACTCGGGGCTCGACGTCGCCGAGCCGCTCCCGGGCCGGGCCGTGTGCTCGCTCGCGTTCATGCGCTACCTCGACAGCGATCTCGGTCCGTACCACGAGCTCGCGGTGGCGTTCCTCGTTCGTCACAAGGGCATGGAACCGGCGTCGGCGCTGACGAAGTCGGCGGAGGTCGCTCGCGGCTTCATGGGCGCGTTCATCCACCAGCTGCCGGTGAACCAGGAGTTCACGCTCGAGGCCGGCCGCGGCATCTGGGGCTTCCCGAAGTTCCTCGCCGACATCGATCTCGACCTCGCCGGGCCGGTCTCCCGCTGCGAGCTTCGCCACGACGGCGAGCACGTGCTCTCCCTGTCGATCCGGCGGGGCGTGACCATGCCGGCACGCGGCTCCAGCGTTGATGCGTACTCGCACGCCGACGGGGTGTTGCGCCGCACCGCGTGGTCGATGGAGCCCACCGGCGTGCGCGGCCGGCCGACGGGCGCGGAGCTGACCCTCGGTGATCATCCGATCGCGAAGGAGCTGCGCAGCCTCGGCCTCCCCGGGCGCGCCGCCTTCAGCAGCACGATGGATCATGTGCGCATGCAGTTCCAGTCTGCGGACGAGCTCTGATGGCGTCGGTACCGGCGGTCGCGCTGGTCACGGGCGCTGCGAGCGGCATGGGACAGCTGGCGGCGCGCCGCCTCGCCGCCGCCGGCGCGTCCGGTCGCGGCCGTGGACCTCGACGGCGACGGACTCGCCGCCACCGTCGAGCGCGCGCCGACCATGCGGTCGTGGGAATGCGACGTCACGGACGCCGACGGCGTCGAACGCCTGGTGAAGGAGGTCGAGTCGGCGCTGGGGCCGATCGACCGGCTCGTGCACGCCGCGGGCATCTGCCTGCCGGGACTCCTCACCGAGCAGCCGATCGACGAGATCGACCGCACGATCGCGGTCAACTACCTCGGCACGGCGCACACGGTGATGGCGGTGTTGCCGGGGATGCTCGACCGGCGTCACGGCGAGGTCGTCGCGTTCGCCTCGCTGGCCGGATGGCTCCCGAGCCCGCACCTCGGCGCGTACTCGGCGTCGAAGCACGCCGTCGTGGCGTTCATGGAGGTGCTCGCGTACGAGAACCGGGGGAGCGGCGTGCGGTTCGCCTGCGTGTGCCCGCCGGTGGTCGACACGCCGATGGTCGCCGGCATCCACGCCCGCGACGACGCCGCGCTCGCTGGTCGAGCGCGGCATCGAGCCGGGCGTCGTCCTCGACGCGATCGAGCGCTCGCTCGAAGCCGAGGAGCTGTTCGTCCTCCCCGGGAAAGGTACGAAGGCGGTGTGGCGTGCCCGCCGTTTCGCGCCCGCGCTCATCTGGCGTCAGATCGAGCGCGCAACCAGTCGTCGCGGCTGATCGCGTAGAGCACCTCGTCGACGCGCTCGTCCCGCCTTCGGTCAGGGAGTGAGTGCGTCACGCCGTTCGATCGCATCCCGAGCTTCGTCATCAATCGGATCGACGCGTCGTGGCGGCTGTCGGCGCGTGCCACAACCTTCGACAGGTGGATCTCGACGAAGGCGTGCTCGACCGCGGCGCGGCACGCTTCGAGCCCGATCTTCCGTCCCCAGAGCTCCGGCGCCACCAGGCACGCCAGCTCGGCCGCATCGTCGTCGCTGTTGATGCCGAGGAACACCGACCCCACCACCCGGCCGTCGAGCGTGATCACCCACGACCGTTCGACGGACCAGTCCACGCCGACGTTGTGGGCGACGAACTCCTTCGGCCCGGGGTGGCCGGGGCTCAGGTAGCGGCGGTAGCCATCGTCGTCGGCGTAGAGGGCGATCGCCTCGACGTCGTCGGGCCGGAAGGGCCGTAGGACCAAGCGCTCGGTGCGCACGGGTGTGGGCTCGGAGCCGGGCATCGGTGTCCTTCTGGGGGACGGAATGCGAACAGCTTGTCCCTTTTGTCCGTCGTGCGAAACCCGGGTCCTACGAGGCCCTCTCCGTCGACGCGACGACGGTGAGGAGCGCAGAGCGGCGCTGTGGCTAGATCCCCTCGGCTCGGTTGCGGGCCTCGTCGGCGGATCGGCGCTCCGATCGCTTCTGTCGCTTGGCCGCCCGCTTCTCCTGCAGCGTCTTGCCCTTCTTCTTGTCCTTCGAGAAATGTGGCGACTTGTCGGCCATTCTTCCTCCCCGCAGCCCGGGATCTGCACGTCCAGTGTTGCCAATTCGCCGCTGACCGTCCATTACCTCGGCGAACGCGAGCTGGACGAACAGCACGCCGGCGACGGCGAGGATGCAGAGCAGGTGGTCGCGCAGGATCGAATCGCGCGATTGGCTCTGCCCGGCGATCGTGTCCGTCCTCGAGCCGAGCCGGATCGCGTTCGGGACCGTGTGCACGGCGGCGAGCGACACGGCGCCGACAGATGAGCGCCAGCGACACGAAGGCCGCCCAGCGCGGTGCGTCGTCTTGCACCACCTGCACGACGACCGCGGCGATCGTGCCCGACCATCACGGCCGCGATGAGTCGGTTCATCGGCCGGGCCGCTGTCGTCACCCTCCGGTAGTAGGCGGCGATCGACGACAGGACGCTCTCCGGCAGCTCGCGAATCACGGTGTCGCGACGACCTGGACGTCGAACATCAGGTCGAACCACAGCACCGCGAGCAGGAAGCCGGCCCCGGCGGTGACGAACGGGGTCACGGCGGACGCCGGTCAGTTCCCGACGGTCACCGGAAGGGACTCGAGACCTCGCAGCACGACGCGGCCGTTGCGCTCCGGCTCGCCTGCGAGGGCGAGGTCGGGGAACCGCCGGGCCAGCGTGCCGATCGCGACCTGGGCCTCCGTCCGGGCCAGCGACGAGCCGAGGCAGTGGTGGATCCCGTTCCCGAACGACATGTGCTGGTTGGCGTCTGAACGCGTGATGTCGAGCTCGTCCGCCGTCGGCCCCCACCGGGCCGCGTCGTGGTTGGCGGAACCGAGGCACGTGAGCGTGAAGGTGCCGGCGGGGATGGTCGTCCCGTCGACGTCGAGGTCGGCGGTCGTGATGCGTCTGGAGAACTGGACCGGGCTGTCGTACCGCAGCAGCTCCTCGATCGCGCCACCGTCGAGGTCCGGGTCCGATCGCAGTTGCGCGAGCTGGTCGGGATGTCCGAGCAACGCCAGCGTGGCGTTGCCGATCAGGTTCACGGTCGTCTCGTGACCGGCGATGTACAGGAGGATGACCTGATCGAGCAGCTCCACCTCGGTGAGGCGGTCGCCTTCCTCCTCGGCCGCGAGCAATCCCGTCAGAAGGTCCTCTGCCGGGTGGTCGCGCTTCCAAGCCAGCACGCTCTGGATGTGACCCATCATGTTGTCGGCGGCGGCGAGCGAGGCTTCGACCTCCTCGGGGCTGAGGATCGGGTCGAGCGTCTTCGTGAGCGTGTGCGACCACCCGCGCACCTCGTCGCGGTTGCCGTCGGGCATCCCGAGCATCTCGGAGATGACCGTGAACGGCAGCGGGAACGCGAGATCGGCGATGACGTCGGCCTCGCCCCGTGACGCCATGGTGTCGAGCGCGTCGCCGAACGAGCACCTCGATGCGCGGGCGCAGCCCGTTGACCATCTTCGGCGTGAACGCCTTCGACACGAGCCGGCGCAAGCGAGTGTGGTCGGGCGGGTCGATGTTGAGCATCGCGTGCGAGCCCCGTTCGACCTCGCCGGGCGCCTGCTCCGCGAACATCTTCATGCGCTCCGTCGGGGTGGCGTTGTCGACCTGCACGCTGAGCGACGGGTCGCGCAGGGTGCGCACGATGTCGTCGTAGCGGAACAGGACCCACACCTCGAGCGGGCTGCGGTGCACCGGGTCGTCCTCGCGGAGCGCCGCGTACTGCCGGTACGGGTCTTCGAAGAACCCGGGCTCGAACGGGTTGAAGATCACCGGCTCGCCTGTGGTAGTCCCGGCCACGTCCGCAAGCTACCCGCCGCCACCACCGAGGGCGGGCCCGCGGGACGGCGGAGGTCCTTCCCCCAGTAGCCTCATTAGGCTAGTTTCGACACTCCAACCACACGAGTATCGACCGCACGTCTTGGTGACCCACGGCCCAGGGGCGGAGGGGCCCCACTGCGCCGGAGGACCGATGAGCGCCATCGTCGAGGTCGTCGCCCGGGAGGTCCTCGACTCCCGCGGCAATCCGACCGTCGAGGTCGAGGTCGAGCTGATCTCCGGCGCCCGGGGCCGCGCCGCCGTTCCCAGTGGGGCGAGCACGGGCGCCCACGAGGCTGTCGAGCTCCGCGACGGCGGCGAGCGCTACCGCGGCAAGGGCGTCCTCCGGGCCGTCGACCACGTGAACGGCGAGATCGCCGACACCGTGCTCGGCCTCGACGGTCTCGACCAGCGCCTCGTCGACGACGCGCTCGTCACGCTCGACGGGACCGACACCAAGTCGCGCCTCGGCGCCAACGCGATGCTCGGCGTGTCACTGGCGACGGCCAAGGCCGGCGCCGACGAGAGCGAGCTGCCGCTGTACCGGTACGTCGGCGGCGCCGGCGCACACGTCCTGCCCGTCCCGCAGATGAACGTCCTCAACGGCGGCGCTCACGCCGACAGCAACGTCGACCTCCAGGAGTTCATGCTGGCGCCGATCGGCGCCGCCAGCTTCACGGAGGCGCTGCGCTGGGGGTCGGAGACGTACCACGCGCTCGAGGATCTCTTCCGCGACCGCGGCCTCTCCACCGGGCTCGGCGACGAAGGCGGCTTCGCACCGAACCTCCCCTCGAGTGAGGAGGCGGTGACGCTGCTCGTCAGCGCCATCGAGGCGGCCGGCTACCGCCCCGGCGACGAGATCGCGATCGCGCTCGACCCCGCGGCCACCGAGTTCTTCACCGACGGCCGCTACGCCCTGACGCGCGAGGGCGCGTCCTACACGCCGGCCGAGTGGGCCGAATGGCTGGCGGGGCTTGTCGACCGCTACCCGATCGTGTCGATCGAGGACGGCATGGCCGAGGACGACTGGGAAGGCTGGGCCGATCTCACCCGGCGCATCGGCGACCGCGTGCAGCTGGTAGGCGACGACGTCTTCGTCACGAGCGCGGCGCGGCTGCAGCGCGGGATCGACGCCGGGGTCGCGAACTCGATCCTCGTGAAGGTGAACCAGATCGGCACGCTGACCGAGACCCTCGACACCATCCTGCTGGCATCGCGGCACGGCTACTCGTCCGTCATGTCGCATCGCAGCGGCGAGACCGAGGACACGACGATCGCCGACCTCGCGGTGGCGACGAACTGCGGTCAGCTCAAGGGCGGTGCGCCGGCCCGCAGCGACCGGGTCGCCAAGTACAACCAGCTGCTGCGGATCGAAGAGGACCTCGACGGCGGCGCCCGGTATCTCGGCGGGGACGCCCTCAGCCGGGGGGGCGGGCATGGCTGACCGGCGCCGCACGCAGCAGAGCGGAAAACGCGAGCCTCGACGCGCACCGGTCAGTCGCAATCCCGAGGCCAGCGCGCTGCGACACCGTCGCCGGGTCCTCGTGCGCGTCCTGATCGGCGGGATGATCCTCGTCGCGCTGCTGTTCGTGTTCGTGTTCCCGGCTCGCACGTTGCTCGCGCAGCGCCAGAAGACCGACGAGCAACGGAAGACGCTCGAGCTCCTGCATCAGCAGAGCCGCCAGCTCGAGGAGGCGTCGAGGCGGCTCCAAAGCGACGCCGAGGTCGAGCGCATGGCGCGCGAGCAGTACGGGTTCGTCTACCCCGGTGAGCGCCCGTTCGTCGTGGTGCCGCCACCGACGACGGCGCCACCGGCGCCCACCACGACGACCAAGCCGGCCAAGAAGCCCTGAGCCCGGGCTCGAGCCGAAGGAAGCGCGATCGAGCGACGCCTCTTTCTTCAGCGCCGCTCGATCGCGCCCCTGCCCCGAAACCTGACCCAGGCGGATTAGGCGGCGGTCTCGGAGGCGCGGGCCTGGTCGAGCCCACGGATGCGTCCCGTCAGCTCGCGCAAGAGGTTGCGGGCGAGCGTCGGCGTTTCCTCGAGGACGCTCTCGAACCGACGGGAGTCGATCGCGTACACCTTCATCGGGGTGCGGGCGACGACGGTCGCGGACCGGGGCCGGTAGTCGAGCAGCCCCATCTCGCCGACGATCTCGCCGGCGCCGACCGCGCCGATGACCTGCTCGCCGACCTTCACACTGGCATCGCCGTCGTCGATGATGAAGGCTGCGGTCGCCACCTCGCCTTGCCGGCAGAGCACCTGCCCGGTTTCGAGGACGGCCTGGTCGGTGATGCTCGCCAGACGGCTCAGCTCCTTCGGCGTGCAGTGGCGGAACAGCGCCACCTCACCGAGCCGCTGGATCTTC
This sequence comes from uncultured Actinomycetes bacterium, assembly GCA_963781615.1. Lineage (GTDB taxonomy): Bacteria > Actinomycetota > Acidimicrobiia > IMCC26256 > JACDBD01 > JALZAA01. Next base: position 172,101 of record CAWAGI010000003.1, read on the forward strand.
GGGTCGTCCACGTTCCGCATCCTCGTCCCTCCCAATCCCTTTTCGTCGCCGTCGCAAGCTCCGGCTTCGCGGTGACGGGCGGCAAAGCCGCCGTCCCCGCGACCGTGTTCGTGCAGCCTCGACCATGAGGGGCGATCCGCCCATGACCGTGATCACGGTCGGGTGGTGACGTCCGTCACGGAGCGCCCCATGGTCGCCGTCGCAAGCTCCGGCTCCTGCTCCGACGGTCGGCAAAGCCGCCGTCTACGCGTGTTCGATGGCGCGGCGGCGCAGCGCGGGAACGTCGATGAGCACGATGCGCTGGCGGCCCGTGGTGAGCCAGCCCTCGGCGCGCAGCCGTCCCAGCGCCCGGCTGGTCGCCTCGCGCGTCGCCCCGACCCACGCCGCCAGGTCGTCCTGGCCGAGGACCAGCGTGACCTCGACGCCCGAGCCGCGGTGCTCTCCGAGCCGTTCGGCGAGATCGACGAGCCGGCGGGCGACGCGACACGTGATGTCGCCCGTGTCGCGGTCGACGGACCGGCGGTCGGCGTCGCGGATCTGCGCCGCGAGGGTGCGCAGCAGCCGTACCGCGATGCGCGGGTGGTCCTCGATGAACTCGACGAACGCCGGCGCGGTCACGACGAGAGCGTCGACGGGCTCGAGCGCGACCGCCGTGGCCGATCTCGGCCGGCCGTCGATCGCCGACAGCTCGCCGACGAGGTCGCCGGGCTCCTTCACCGCCAGGAGGATCTCGCGGCCGGATCGCGTCTGCACCGACACCTTGACCCGCCCCGCGAGCACGGCGATCACGTGGTCACCGGGCTCGCCCTCGCGGAACAGGCGCTGGCGGGCCCGGTAGCGCCGCCGCCGGCCGGCCGTCTCGAGCGCGTGCCATTCGTCGCCCGTGAGGAACCCGTCCGGCTGACCGCTCCCCGCCACGCCAGAAGTGTACGGACGGCGCCTCCGTAGAATTCGGGTCGTGCCCGCCACCTCCGAAGACGTCGCCGAGCTCACCGCGCTGCTCGGGCGGCCGCCCCAGGCGGACTTCGACGTCGTCGTGCGCACCCCCGCCGGTCGGCCGGCCGTGATCCGCAACGCCCCCCTGCTCGACGACGGCACTCCGATGCCGACCCGGTACTGGCTGGTCGATCCCGACCTCGTGCTGGCGGTGTCGCGGCTCGAAGGTGACGGCGGCGTGCGCGCCGCCGAAGGTGCCGTCGACGACGACGAGCTCGCGGCCGCGCACGCCGCGTACGCCGCCGAGCGCGACGCGGCCTTGTCCGCCGACCACCGCGGGCCCCGTCCCCACGGCGGTGTCGGCGGCACCCGCACCGGCGTGAAATGTCTGCACGCGCACTACGCGTACTTCCTGGCCGGGGGCGAGGATCCCGTCGGCCGCTGGGTCGAGGAGCGCCTCGGGGCTGCAGCGGGGGATCGCTCGTGACGAGCCGCCTCGGCGCGATCGACATCGGCACGAACTCGGTGCGCCTGCTCGTCGCCGACGTGGACGGCGCCGGTGAGACCGCCGCCCTCGAGCCCCTGGATCGGCGCGTGCACATCACGCGCCTCGGTCAGGGCGTCGACGAGTCCCGCCGCCTGAACCCGGAGGCGATCTCCCGGACCCTCGACGTGCTGCGCGAGTACCGCGGCGCCCTCGACGAGCTGGCCGTCGAGCGGGCCCGCGCCACCGCGACCAGCGCGGCGCGCGACGCCAGCAACCGGGAGGACTTCTTCGGGCCCGCCGCCGACGTGCTGCACTTCGAGCCCGAGCTCCTCCCCGGGACCGAGGAAGCGCGGCTTTCGTTCCTCGGCGCGACGGCCGGCCTCGACGAGCGCGCGCCGTACCTCACCCTCGACATCGGTGGCGGCTCGACCGAGTTCGTGGTCGGCACGCACGAGCCCGAAGGGCTGATCTCCGTCGACACGGGGAGCGTGCGCATCACCGAGCAGTATCTCCACTCCGACCCGCCCCAGCCCGAAGAGCTGTCGGAAGCCGTGTCCGTGGTGCGCGCCCACCTCGCCGACGTCGAGCAGGAGATCCCGGCCGTGCGCGAGGCCGCGACGCTCATCGGCCTGGCCGGCACCGATCACCACGGTCGCCGCCGTCGAGCTCGGCCTCGTCGAGTACGACCGCGCCAAGATCCATCACTTCCGCCTCAGCCGGTCGGTCGCGGAAGAGGTGTTCCGCACGTTGGCGACGGAACCCGTCGAGCAGCGCCGGCACAACCCGGGACTCGAGCCCGGCCGGGTCGACGTGATCGTCGGCGGCACGCTGATCCTCGTGACGACGATGCGGACCTTCGACTTCAACGAGGTCCTCGTGTCGGAAGCGGACATTCTGGACGGGCTCGTTCGAAGCATCGGGACGCGATAACTCGTTCGAAGCATCGGCACGCGAGAAATCGACCTCGAAATCCATCACTTCGCGTGCCAACGCGCCGAAGATACGAGTAATGGATGTCGGCGAGTTCACCCAGGCGCTCGAGCGGCTCACTGCCGACGACGTCCATCGCATCGCGGCGACGCTCACCACCAATCACGCCGACTCGGCCGCCGACGAGGTCGACGCGTGGCGCGTCACGCTGACGATCGACCGCGTTCTGCGCCGCACGCACCGCACGCGAATCGCGGCGCGCGCCGCGTCTACCGTCACGCACACCGTGCTCCATATCGCAGCCGCGCGGGGCATCCGTCTGCCCGACGAGGAAGTCACTCACGTCGCCCGCGCCGCCGCCGAGGTCGCCCGCGGGCTCATCGCCGGCGACGACGCGCGCGGCGAAGTGCGAACGCTGCTCGTCGACTGGTCACCACTCGTCGGAGCCCCTGCGGCGTAGGAGGCCGCGGGAGCGTTAGCGTTCCCGGCGTGCCGCACACCGACCGTCTCCTGCTCGGGCCGGGGCCGTCGAACCCGTACCCCGAGGCCGTGGCCGCGCTGAGCCGCCCCCTCCTCGGGCACCTCGACCCCGAGTTCCTGGCCCTCCTCGACGAGACGATGGAGCGCCTGCGGAGCGTCTTCCGCACGAAGAACGCGCTCACGCTGCCGATCAGCGGGACGGGCTCCGCCGGCATGGAGGCGTGCTTCGTCAACCTGCTCGAGCCCGGTGACACCGCGATCGTCGGCGTGAACGGTGTGTTCGGCGAGCGGATGGCCGACGTCGCCCGCCGATGTGGCGCCGAGGTCGTCCGCGTCGAGGAGGCCTGGGGTCGCGCGCTCGACCCGCAGCGGCTGATCGACGCGCAGCGGGAGCATCCCGGCGCCCGCCTTCTCGCAGTCGTGCACGCAGAGACGTCGACCGGCGTCGAGAACGACATCGCGCCGCTCGCCGCCATCGCCGACACCGACACGCTCCTCGTGGTCGACACCGTGACGTCGCTCGCCGGGATCCCGGTCGAGGTCGACGGATGGCGGATCGACGCGTGCTATGCCGGCACGCAGAAATGCCTCGGGGTACCGCCGGGGCTGGCGCCCCTCACGTTCGGCGAACGCGCGGTGGACCGGTTGCGCAACCGGTTGCACCCGCCGCAGTCGTGGTACCTCGACCTCGGCCTGATCGGCGCGTACGTCGGGGGATCGACGCGGCGGTACCACCACACCGCGCCAATCGTGATGATCTACTCGCTGCACGCCGGGCTCGGCGCTGTGCTCGACGAGGGTCTCGACGCGGTGTGGGAACGGCACCGCCGCGTCGGCGCCCGGTTGCACGCGGAGCTGCCCGAGCTCGGCTTCCGGCTCGCGGCCGAGCACGGCCACCAACTCCCGGAGCTGACCACGGCGTGGCTGCCCGAGGGCGCCGACGACGCCGCGCTGCGCAAGGGGCTGCTCGAGACGTACGGCATCGAAGTCGGAGCCGGGCTGGGCGAGTTCGCAGGCAAGGCCTGGCGCATCGGCCTCATGGGGCACTCGGCGCGTGACCGCTCGGTCACCGCGCTGCTCGGCGCACTGCGAGAGCTCCTGGGATGAGGCGCGGCGCGCGGGCCTTCTCTGCGTGTGTCGCCGTTTCGGTCTCTGTGGTCGTCGCTGCCGCCGGCGTGGCGGTCGAGCCGGCGTCCTCACAGGAGTCGCCGACGGTGTGGCTCTGCCGCCCCGGAATCAAGAACAACCCGTGCGAGTCGAGCCTCACGACCACCGTCGTGAACCCCGACGGGAAGAAGACGACCCGACGCGCGACGGCGGCCAAGAACCCTCCCGTCGACTGCTTCTACGTGTACCCGACCGTGAGCGCGCAGACGACGGTCAACGCCAACCTCGACATCGATCCCGAGCTGATCGCCGTGGCCGAGAACCAGGCGGCGCGCTTCTCGCAGGTGTGTCGTGTCTACGCGCCGGTGTATCCGCAGCTCACGCTCTCGTCGATTGCAGGTCGTTCGAGCGCGCAGGCCCGCGCAACCGCGTATGCCGGCGTGCTCTCGGCGTGGAAGGAGTATCTGCACAAGTACAACAAGGGCCGCGGGGTCGTGTTCATCGGCCACTCACAGGGCTCCGGGATGTTGATCCAGCTCCTCAAGTCGGAGATCGATCCCAATCCCAAGCTGCGCCGTCAGACGGTGTCGGCGCTGTTGCTCGGCGGAAACGTCGCCGTGCCCCAGGGCCAGAAGGTCGGCGGCGACTTCCAGAACATCCCTGCGTGCCAGTCCGCCAAGGAGACGCACTGCGTCGTGGCCTACTCGATGTACGCCCAGCAGCCGCCACCCGACGGCCTGTTCGGCAGGAGCCGCCCCGGTCCCGACGGGAGCAGCCTGCAGGTGCTGTGCGTCAACCCCGCCTCGTTCACGGGCACGGGCACGCTCCAGCCGTACTTCCGGACGAAGCAGTTCCCCGGCCCGCTCGGGAGCGCCACCGGTGCGCCGCCCTCGGCTCCGACCCCGTGGGTCGAGTACCCGAAGCTGTACCGCGCGCAGTGCGAGCAGGGCAACGGCTTCACGTGGCTCCAGGTCACCGACACGGGCAAGCCGGGCGCGCCGCGCTACCAGCCGCGGGGCTCGCTCCCGCCGAACTGGGGGCTCCACCTGGGTGACGTCAATCTCGCCCTCGGCAACCTCGTCGACCTCGCCCGGCAACAGGCCGCCGCGTACCGCCACTGACACCTACTCTTCGATCGTCATGTCGCCGTACGTGGGCACGCCGGCGGTCTCGTAGACGAGCTGGAGCGTGCCATTGGGGTAGGTGACCGACTCGGTCAGGCGCAGCGCAGTGGGCACGGTCCCGCCGGCGAACACGTGCTTGCCGCTGCCGAGCAGCAGCGGGTACAGCCACAGGTTCGTCCGGTCGACGAGGCCGAAGCGCAGCAGTGACTGCACGAGGTCGAGACTGCCAATGACATGGACTTCGTCGTGGCGCTCCTTGAGCGCGGTGATGCTCTCGGCGAGGTCGCCGGCGACGAGCGTCGACCCCTCCCAGGCGAGGGGGCCGGCCAGCGTGCGGCTGGCGACGTACTTGGGGACGCCGTTGAGCAGGCCGGTGAACGGGATCTCCTCCGGAGCCCCCGGCCAGTAGTCGGCGAAGATTTCGTAGGTCCTTCGACCGAGGAGGAGGGCGTCCATGCTCCTCGCTCGCTCGAACATGACCGCGCCGGACTCCTGGTCCAGCAGTGGCGCCTGCCATCCGCCGTGCGCGAAGCCGCTGTCGAGATCCTCGTCGGGCCCTCCAGGTGCCTGTGCCACCCCGTCGAGCGTCACGAACTCGGTCACGATGAGCTTGCCCATGGTGTCCTCCTTTGCCTGGTGGCGATGCGTCTCTGTGGAGACGACAGGGCCGGGCCGACCTCATCTCTCGCAGAGTCGTCACATAGCGCCGGCTCAGTGGCCTGACGCGCGGCGCCTTGCGCGGGGCTCAGCGTCGTCTGACCGGGCTACCGAATTGCTCGCTCAGAAATCGGAGTGCGCCCGACACACCGGTCAACGCCACGGCCACGTGACCACCGAATCTGAACCGACGGTAGGTGACGTCGACCCCTTCACGGCGGTACTTCTCGACGAGCTTGTCGACGTCGGCGATGGCCGGGTACTTGTCGTGCACGGCGTGGTACAGGTGCATCGCGGTCTGGGGCGCGGCCTGACCGAGCCGGATCGCCTCCAAGGCGGTCAGATCGGTCCTGGCGGGCGGGACTGCCACGACGCGGAGCGTAACGACGCAAGCGTCGAGCCAGCGGACCCGTCGACGGACCGCTGGCTTATGTGGCGTTCTTGCCCGTCGGCGGCGTCGCCTCGCCCGGAGGGCGCAGGATCGTGTCGCGGTAGTAGCGGAGCTCGGCAACCGACTCGCGGATGTCGTCGAGCGCGCGGTGGGACTCGGCCTTGCCCGGGCGCTTCTGGTACACGGCCGGATACCAGCGCCGGCACAGCTCCTTGATCGACGACACGTCGATGCTGCGGTAGTGGAGGTACCGGTCGAGGTCGGGGAGGTAGCGGTCGAGGAACCGCCGGTCGACGCCGATGGAGTTGCCGCACATCGGCGCCGTGCCGCGCTCGGGGACGAACTGGGTGATGTACTCGACGGCCTGCTTGCCGGCGTCGCCCAGGGTGAGCGACGACCGTTCGATCTCGACGAGCAGGCCGGACTTCGTGTGCATCTTGCGCACGAAGTCGTCCATCTCGGCCAGCGCCTCCGGCGGCTGGTGCACGACGAGATCGAGCCCGTCGGCGAGGACCTCGAGGTTGGCGTCGGTGACGAGCACCGCGAGCTCGACGATGCGGTGCCGCTCGACGTCCAGGCCGGTCATCTCGAGGTCGATCCAGACGAGGCGGTCGTCGGCGCTCGCCGGAGCCTCGGGCATTTGTCCTCCAGTCGCCGTCGCAAGCGCCGGCACGTACTACCGCGGTCGCCCTCGCAAACTCGGGCTCCTGCTCCGTCGGTCGGCAAAGCCGCCGCCTCCGCGGGCGGCGGTCGGCAAAGCCGCCGCCACCGCGGATCACGCTACCGTTCGTGCGTCATGACGAGCGTCCGCAACGTCAAGTCAACCGTCCTCAGCGGGCCGCGTGTCGAGCTCCGGCCGCTGCGGGGCAGCGACTTCGACGACTGGCACGACGTGCGCACGCGCAGCCGGGACTGGCTCGAGCCGTGGGAGCCGCTCGCCGATCCCGGCAGCCCCGATCCCGTGACCGACCCCGAGGCGTTCCGGGCCCGATGCGGCGCCTGGGAGCGCCAACGGCACTTCGACACCGCGTACGGGTTCGGCTTGTTCCTCCAGGGTGGCTCGCTGATCGGCGAGGTGAGCCTCGGGAGCGTCCAGCGGGGGCCGTTCCAGTCGGCCTTCGTCGGCTACTGGATCGACGCCCTGCACGCGGGTCAGAACCTGATTCCCGAGGGCGTCGCCGTCATCCTGCGCTACGGGTTCGAGGAGTTGCACCTGCATCGCATCGAAGCCGCCATCGTGCCCCGCAACGCCGCCAGCCGCCGCGTCGCGGACAAGCTCGGCCTGCGCGACGAAGGTGTGGCGGAGCGGTTCCTCCAGATCCGCGGAGTGTGGGAAGACCACGTGCGCTACGCGATCACTTCAGAGGAATGGGACGTGCGCCGCGACGAGATCACGAGGCGGTTCCTCACCTGATCAGCGCGTCAAAGGGTCGTCCGGCCCGAAGATTCTCCACCGAGGACGCCTACGGTCTCCTGCTCGCAATCATCGTCCTCACGTTCGTGCTGCTGTCCCAGATCGATCCGGCCCGGTGGACCCGGCTCGTCGTCGCGCCGGCCGTCGGCGCCATGCTGCTCCTTGCGCTCTACGCGTCACGAGCACGCTTCGAGCTCATGCGGGCGGCAGTGATCGCGCTGGCCGCGTCGTACGTGATCGTCGTGGCCGAAGCGGTCTTCGACAGCGAGGCGTTCGCAGGGTCGATCTACCTCATCTACGGGCTTCTCTTGCTGGTCACGCCGCTCGTGATCATCAACCGGATCCTGCGGCATCCCGAGGTGCAGGTCTCGACGATCCTCGGCGCGGTGTGCGCGTACATGCTCATCGGGATGGTCTTCGGATTTGTCTACGCGCTGATCGGACGGGTCGACCCGCCGTTCTTCGCTTCCCGCGGACCCGTCGATCAGTTCGACTACTTCTACTTCAGCTATTCGTGCTTGACGACGTTGGGATTCGGCGACTTCGTGTCGCGCGGCGACTTCGGGCGCAGCCTGTCCGTGCTCGAAGCCGTGCTCGGGCAGATCTTCCTGGTGACGCTCATCGCCCGCCTCGTCTCACAGTTCAAACCTGCGCCGCGCGACACGAACTCGACCGAATCCTGAATGGTGACGGTGTCGCTCGGGTACATCTCCCGTTCATGAAGCGCGCCCTGGCAACCATGGTCGTGGTCACAGCTGTTGTCGCCTCCGGGTCGATGCCCGCCGGCGCCGCTCGGAACGTCAAGGCGTCGGCGAAGTTCTCCGTCCAGCTCGCCGACCAGTCCGGGAACTACGACTTCGGGCAGAGCCGGATCGTCGAGAGCCGGCTCGACTGGACGCCACAGGTGCCGGTCTCCCTGCACGCGGCGCCCAAGGCGGAGCCGTTCCAGGAGTTCTCGTTGTCGGGGCGGGTCGAGAAGGGCAGCCAGAAGACGAGCGAGGCCGTGGCGGTCGGGATCAGCGTCGACGTCGGGAACCAGTCGATGCTGCTCGACTCGACGGACGGCGGCTGCACCGTGAAGGTGAAGACCCTGACGAAGTCGCGCATCTCGGGATCGTTCACCTGCGACACCACCTACGGCAGCCAACCCCTGAAGGCCAAGGGCACGTTCAAGGCGCGGTAATCCAGCGGGCTTCCTACGCCGGCGGGCGGAGGCCGAAGGCGACTTGGGCGGCGCGGCGCACCATCCGCACCGGCATCGACGGGTGCGTGAGGGGCGGGAACGCGGCTTCGTCCATCTCGGGCACGAAGAGCGCGCCGCCGCCGCTGCCGTACACGTAGACCGGGTACGCCGCCATCGACAGCATCGTGGACACGCCGTTGTGGTACGGGTTGCGGAAGCCCGGGATCGGGCCGACGTCCCCGTGCACGGCCTCGGGCTCGGCCGGCGCGCCGAACCAGTGCAGCGCGCTGCGCAACATGGGCGACAAGAACGGGTCCGGCAGGCCCGTGTCCCGCAGCACCACGCTGTCGACGGCGAGCGCGTCGCGTCCCGCGTACAGCCGCAGCGGCTCAGCCGGTGTCCGGCAGCCCATCACACCGAACGGGCCGTCGGCCGCCTGCTCGTACGCGTCGACGAGCGCGAAGTCGGGCTCGAAGGCGTCGACCACCATCATCATCGCCGCCCGGTAATGCACCTGGCGGTCGGGGAACAGGATCTGGTCCTGGCGCTCTCCCAGACCCTCGAGTGACGAGAGCGAGAGGTGGGCGAGCTCGGACGGGTTCGTGCGCAGCTTCGAGAACACGATCCGCACGTCGGCACTGCTCCAGGTGCGGCTGATCGTCGACTGGGCCATGCCCCGGGCGTACTCGAAGGGCACCTGCTCCGTGGACGTGTCGACGATCCGGTAGGTCGGTGACTCGAGCCCGAAGTACCGCGCCACCTCCTCGACGGACCGGTGGCCGTAGAAGTGGTCGTAGACGGTCGGCGCCTCGAGGACGGCGACGTCGTCACAGCCGTACTGGCGCAGGAACTTCGCAAGCTCGTCCACCAGCTGGACGTCGATCACGTTCGAACGGTCGCGCCTGTTGTATCCGAACATGAACGCGGTCTTGATCGCGAACGCGTACGTCCCTCCCGTCGTTCGCCTTCCGGCGCTCGGCCAGGAGCGCGGGCAGGCCGGCTTCGCCGGCGACTTCTCGCAGCACGGCGAACTTGTCGCCCGCCGAGCGGCCCTGCCGGCACCACACCGGGCTGCCGGTCCCGAACACGCGCGGCCTGGGGCCGGCGGCGCGGTAGCGCTGGGGGAGGAACCACTCGCCGACGGCCCGGATCTCCTCGACGAGGCCGGTGGGTGTCACCCCCGGCCGGAGCCGGTCGTCCTCGCCCAGCGCATCGTGGAAGATCCGGAAGATCTCGCCGTGACGCGCCTCGTCGTCACGGACCTGCGCGAACTCCTCGCGCTGCACGTCGCCCTCGGCCAGATCCACCAGCCGGGCCCAGCACAGCTCGGCGCTGCGCTCGAGCTCGATGTTGAGCGCGCAGAACCGCCGGAACGGTCCGTACTCGAGCGCGCCGCGCAGCGCCTTCGTCAGCTTGCCCGTCACCCGTCCGCCGAGGGCCAGCACCGATGCCAGCGCGACGGACACCGGCGCGTCGCGGAACTGCGTGTGCTGCTCGACGGCCGCCGCCCATCCCGAAACCGCGCCGACGATCTGCTCCCCGTACGCCACTGTGCGCAGGACGGGATCGCCGCGGTGCAGCACCACGCCGCGGATGTACGCGGTGTGCATCTCCTCGTCCTTCCACACCCAGACCATGGCGTGACGCAGCAGGTCGCGCATCTCCTCGGCCAGCGGCATCCGGGCGATCCGATCGGCGATGGCGCTCTCCCGGTACGCGATGCTCACGACCTGCTCGCGTTCGAGGGCCAGCAGCCAGAGACGGCGCCGCTCACGGTCCGGCCGCCCGCGGTAGCGCTCTCGCCACCCGGCGAGCTGGCGGGCGGACTCCCCGTAGATCTCACCCGTCGCCGCCGGCGCTCCTGCCCCGCGCGCCGGACCGGTCATGACTTGCTGCGGCGCGCTTCCGCCTTCGCCCGCTGCTCGGCGAAGAAGCCCTGCTCCAGGCTCCACCGCTGGCGCTCGAGCTCGAGGGCGACGGCGTCGTCGAGCGACGCCAGCCGAGGCGTTTCGCGCAACGACGCCTTGACCCGTCGGGCCAGCTCACGCGGCAGGTCGGCGGCGCGACCGGCGAGGCGGGTCGCCTCGCCGAGCAGGTCGGCGTCGTCGACGCACGTCCATGCCAATCCGATTTCCGCCGCCCGCTCGCCGCCGGGCGACTCGCCCGCGAGCACCATCGCCGCCGCCGCCTGCGGGCCGACCGCTTCGCTGAGCAGGCGGGTGTGCCCGCCGCCCGGATGGAGCCCGATCCGGGCGAAGCGGCAGTCGAAGCGTGCCGCCGGGCTCGCGACCCGGATGTCGCACGCGAGCGCGAGGTTCAGGCCTGCGCCGACGGCGGGGCCGTTCACGGCGGCGACCGTCGGAAGGGTGCAGCGATGGAAGCGGAGGAAGCCGTCGTAGATGGATGGCAACGAGCCGCCACGGTCGTCGTCACCGCCGCTCATCGCGCCGAGCGCGCCGACGTCGGCGCCCGAGCAGAACGCCGGCGGCGCACCCGTCACGACGAGCGCGCCGATCCCGTCGTCTTCCTCGAGCCGGTCGACCCCGGTCACGATCTCCCGGACGAGATCGGGCGTGAGCGCGTTGCGACGGTCGGGATCGTCGAGCGTGAGCACGGCGACGCGGTCGCGCCGCTCGAGGTGGAGCGGCAAGGCCTACCTACGGCTTCGCACGACGGCCGGCGAGTGCCGGAAGAAGTTCTCCACGTCGCGCTCGTAGGTGTACTCGGGCTCGGCCGAGCCGACCGCCCGCTCGAGCCGGATGCTGCGGGCGAAGGCGTCGACCGTCCCCGGGGTCGTGTACTTGTAGCGGAACCCGGTCCGCTTGAACCGCGAGTTGTCGACGCCGCGCCCGTAGCGGAGGAGACTGAGCATCTCGGGCGGCAGGTCGACCACGCGCAGGGCGCGCAACGGCTCGGCCGCCAGATTTGCGAAGACGGGTGGGAGCGGCACACGCGGCCGTCCGAGGATGCGGCACACCTCGCTCCACGTCACCATGCCGTCGCCGGCGACGTTGTAGATGCCCGCCACGTCGTGCGTGGTCGTGTACATGAGCGCGTTGACCACGTCGTCCTCGTGCGTGAACTGGAGGCGCGGGTCGAACCCGAGCAGCTCCGGCGCTACAGGCATCCGAAGCGCATGAGCGAACGGCGTCGCCATGTGATCGCCGAGCACGTTCGAGAACCGGAGCACCGTCACGAGCACGTGCGGGTTGTCCTCGGCGAAGTCGCGCACGAACGACTCGCACTCGAGGAGCGACCGTTCGATGCTCGTCTGGGGACCCTTGGTGCGCGGTGTCTCCTCGCGGAAGAAGTACGGATCCTGGTAGTTCGACCCGTACACGAGGGTGGAGCTCTTCACGACGACCTTGCGGACGGGGCTGTCGGCGGCGCCCGCCGCCGCCAGCAGGTTCATGGTCCCGATCACGTTGATCTCGTGCATGGCGCGGCCGCTGAGCTTCGTCGAGTCCACGGCCAGGTGCGTGTGCAGGATCGTGTCGACCTGCGTGGCCTCGACGATGCGCTGGAGGATCGAGTGCGAGGAGTCGGTCCTCACGAACTCGGTGCGCTCGAGCGGCAGGAGCGGCTCGGTGGTGTCGACGCCGACGACGACGTCGACGTCGCGGCGGGCCTCGAGCTCCTGGGCCAGGCGACTGCCCCAGAACGTGCCCAGGCCAGTGACGAGAACGCGCACCGCGCTAGCCGGTCCAGACGCTGCGGCGGGCGCGGAGCATGTCGTACAGCGCGTGCTGGATGCGCTCGCGGATCGTGTCCGCCTCGTCCATGACCCGGCTGCGGGAGTAGCGCTCCTGGTCGGGCGGGACGTCGAAGTGCGCCGGGGGCAGGACCCGCAGCTTGAACTTCGCCGGGAAGTAGGCGATCAGGCCCGCCGGGCCGAACATCAGCATGTTGGCCGTGACGGGGAAGTAGGGGATGTTGAGCATCTTCGCCAGCCGGGGGCTCTTCCAGACGATCGGCATCGACTCCTCCGCGCCGACCACGGCGATCGGCACGACCGGGACGCCCGGCGCGCATCGCGATCTCGACGAAGCCGCCCCGGCCGAAGCGGTTCAGCTTGTAGCGGTCGCGGTACAGCTTGCCCGTGCCCTTCGTGCCCTCGGGGAAGACGAGCACGAGCTGCTTGTCGTCGTGGAGGAGCCGGTAGGCGTTGTCGGGATGGGCGGGCACGCCGCCGAAACGCGACCAGAGCGTGCCGAGCATCGGGATGGCGCGCAGCAGGTTCTCGGCGAGGCCGTAGACGGGGCGTTGGAGCTCCTTCTCGATGCCGTGCATGATCACCGGCGCGTCCGACGGGATCGCCGCCGCGTGGTTCGCGACGATGAGCGCGCCGCCCTTGCGCGGGATGTGCTCGAGGCCTTCCCACTCGACGCGGAACCAGTGGCGGTACAGCGGGTCGTAGACCGTGCGCGCGACCTCGCGCATGCGCTCGCTCCGGCCCCAGGCGTCGACGTCGCCGCGCCGCAGCGACGCGTCCTTCGCCTCGGGCTTCGGCACCGGCACCAGCTCTGTGCTCTGGGGCGACGCCTCGACGTCGAGGTCGTCGGGCTCCCGCAGATGGACCGTCGGTGCCTGCTGGTCCCACTGGTCGGACATCCCGGGAAGGAAACCGCGTCGGGGCGAACGTTGCAAACCGCCTCCGATCAGGCGGCCCGGACCGCGCCCGTCACCTGCCAGCGGTGTCCGACGAAGCGGGCCGCCATGCCGACGCAGCGGGCACCCATCCAGAGCACCAGCGCGCCCCAGAGCCACAGGAGGCCGCCGTCGAACACGAGCACGGCGGCCGCCGCCGGCGCGAAGACCCCGAGCGTGGCGACCAGCATTGCCACGGCGAGGTACGTGACGTCCCCGGAGCCGATCAGAACACCGTCGAGGACGAACACGACGGCGTTGAGGGGTTGCATCGCCGCCACGATCAACAGCACCTGGAGGGCGAGGTCCTGGACGCCGGCGTCGGGCGTGAACAGCGGGACGATGGCGGGACGCAGGATCGTGAGCAGGACGGCGAAGACGACGCCCACCGCGATGCCCCACTCGATCATCCGCCGGGCCGCGGCCCGCGCTTCGTGAGGGTCGTCGGCGCCGAGGAACCGACCGACCATCGCCTGGCCCGCGATCGCGAGCGCATCCAGGGAGAGGCCGAGGAACAGGAACATCTGGAATGCGATCTGGTGCGCGGCGACGTCGTCGTCGCCGATGCGTGACGCGATCGCAGTGGCGGCGAGGAACGCGGCCAGCAACGATCCGGTACGGATCACGAGCCGGCCACCGACGCGGGCCGACGCCCGGATCCCGGCGGCGTGGGGACGAACCGACGCGTGCTCACGACGCACGGTGCGCGCGGTGACGGCGATGTACGCGAACGCGGCGCCGTACTGGGCCAGGACCGTGCCCCACGCCGACCCCGCGATGCCGAGGTCGAGGACGTAGACGAAGAAGACCTCGATGAGGAGGTTCGCGGCGTTCGACGCCACCGCGATCACGAGCGTGGTGCGCGTGTCCTGCAGGCCGCGCAGGTACCCGGCGCCGGCCAGGGTCACGAGGAGCGCCGGCGCGCCGAGGATGCTGATGAGCAGGTACGTCTCGGCGAACGGATGGACGCGACCCGACGCACCCATCACGTCGACGATGATCGGCGCGAACGCCAGACCGAGAACGGTGAGCGCGAGGCCGAGGCCGGCGGCCAGCCAGAGGCCGTCGACGCCGTCCTCGGCGGCGGCGCGGCGGTTCCCCGCGCCGACCTGGCGGGCCACCGCGCCGGTCGTCGAGTAGGCGAGGAAGTTGAAGATCGCGAACGTCGCCGTGAGCACGGTGCCTGCGACCGCCAGGCCTGCGAGCGGGTTCGTGCCCAGGTGCCCGACGATGGCGGTGTCGACGAGGATGTAGAGCGGCTCGGCCGCCAGCGCCCCGAAGGCGGGCACCGCCAGGCGCAGGATCTCGCGGTCGTGCGGACTGCGCCGGACTCGGAGCATCCGCGACGCTACCGACCACGCACGTGCACGTCGGAGGGATTCGGCGCCCGTGTCGGCTCGAGGCCGGCGCGCTCGGCGAGCACCGCGAAGCGGGCCGCGTCGCGCACGGCGCAGGCGCGGTGGTCGTTGTTGAAGAAGACGTATCCGCCGGCAGTCGGCGGCCAGCGCTCGGCCAGCCGCTCGATCCAACTCGCGAGCGCCTTGTCGCCGTAGCACGGGCGCGGCCGCGCGAGCCCTTCGTGGAAGCGAAGGAAGAACCAGTCGGCGGTGCGTTCCACCGGGCCCCGATGACGGGCGCGGTCCGTGAGGCACAGCGCGGCGTTGTGCTCCCGCAGTACGCGATACACGTCGCCGGTGAACCACGATTCGTGCCGGGGCTCGACTGCGACGCGCACACGTCGGGGGAATCGTGCGAGCGTCTCGGCGAGCCGGGCGGTGTCGGACCGGAGGTTCGGCGGAAGCTGGATCAGGACCGGGCCGAGCTTGCGGGCAAGGCCGCCGGCATGGTCGAGCATCCGGGCGACGGGCTCGGCCGGGTCCCGCAAGCGCCGGATGTGGGTGAGGTACCGGCTGGCCTTCATCGCGAAGACGAAGTCGGCCGGCGTCCGGGCGGCCCACTCCTCGAAGGTCGACCGCTCGGGGAGCCGGTAGAAGGTGTTGTTGACCTCGACGACGGCGAACGCGGCCGCGTACTGCTCCAGCCAGCGGCTCTGCGCGAGGCGGGCGGGATAGAAGGTGCCCCGCCAGTCGCGGTACTGCCAACCCGACGTCCCGACGTGGACGGCCACGGGCTCATCCTGCCCCCGGGGTAGCTGTCACACCCGCGTGGGATCCTCGTGAGGTGGAAGCGGGCGCTCTCCTCTTCAGCCAGGCTGCTCGACGCCTGGGCGGGGCGGCGCGGGCCGCCGGCCTCATGGTCCCGGCGTTCCGGTGCCCTCCCCGGGTGGCGGGCGCCATCCGCACGATCCGCCGCTACCCGGACGGCGCCGTGGTCGCGGTGCGGCTCAGGGGCCGGCCCTTCACCGAGGTGGCGTCCGACATGGTCGAGGGCGTGATCGCGGTCAACCGGCTCGACGAGACGGCCGCCGCCCGGATGCGCCCGCTGCTGTTCGACGCGGTCGACCCCGAGGCCGGTCAACCGGCGGCGGCGTAGCGTTCCTACGCGCCCGGGTGGCGAAACTGGCGATACGCGGGGCATTTAAAATGCTCTGTTCCTTCGGGAGCGTGGGGGTTCGAATCCCTCCCCGGGCACCGAGACATCTCCGGAAATGAGTAGCAACTACTCATGTTCGATGGCGCCCGTCGGGGCATCCTCTGGACGTCCTCGAGCAGGGAGTCACAGATGCGCAAGTTCGTCCTCGTCCTCTGCGTGGCCGCCGTGTCGCTCACGGGAGTCATGCTCGCCGCCGCGCCCGGCGGGGCGGCGCCGGCGCCGGCCAAGAGCAAGGTGTGCAAGCTCTTGACGGACATCAAGATCGACCCGTCGTCCGACCCGACCGCCGCCGGCGGCAAGGAGAACGCCAAGAAGTACAGCAAGGCGCTGAGCAAGGCCGCCAAGCAGGCGAAGGGCGACATCAAGGCCACGCTGAAGACGCTGGCGAGCTACTACGCGTCGATCGCCAAGGTCGACACGGCTGCGATTCAGGCGAAGGCCCAGGAGTTCGCCGCGGCCTCGACCAAGTACGCGAGCTACATCGTCCAGAACTGTGTCGCCGAGAACCTTCCGGGTGGCGTCACCATCCCGAAGATCCCCGGCTCGTAGCCGGCTGCACTACGGCGCGGTGACCGCCGGCGCGTCGGCGCCGGCGGTCCTGTCGCTGCGGTACGTGGCGAGGCCGCGCACCTTGGCGGCGAAGATGCCGGCGGCGATCACGCACGCGACGCCGCCTGACACGATCGCGAACGGAACCCCGGCCAGGCCGCCCACGACGCCCGATTCGACGTCGCCGAGGACGGGACCGCCGGCGTAGACCGCGAACTCGACACCGCTGACCCGACCGCGCATGTCGTCCGGGGTCAGGTTGGCGGCGACGCTCGACCGGAACACGGCCGAGATCATGTCGGCGCCGCCGGCGACGGCGAGCACGGCGAGCACGACAGCGGGTTGCAGGATCAGTCCCACCGCGGCGATGCACGCGCCCCAGACGGCGACGGCGACCAGCATGGCGCGACCCTGGCGGCGGACGCGCGTCGTCCATCCACTTCCGAGCGATGTCAGGAACCCTCCGGCGGCGACTGCGGAGAGCAACAAGCCGTACAGAACGGGCCCACCTCCGAGCCGGTCGGTGAGTGCGGGGAACAACGCTCGGGGCATCCCGAACACCATCGCGATCAAGTCGATGCGCGAAGACGCTCAGGATCACCCGATGTCCGCGTACGAACCGCAGGCCGGTACGCAACGATTCCATCGCCGTCCCGGTGATGCTCGAGATCGGCGGCGAAGGCGCGATCCCCACGAAGGCGAGGAACGCGATGACGTAGGTCGCGACATCGGTGCCGTATGCGCTCGTGAGCCCGAAGCTGCCGATGAGCAGCCCGGCGACGGCCGGTCCCGCCATCCAGCCCAGGGTCGTGTAGGTGGACTGCAGCGCAAAGCCTGCCGGCCGGAGGTCCCGTTCGAGGAGGAGCGGCAGCAGGGACCGCATGACGGCGAAGCTGACGGCCGTCACGCCGCTGGCGATCGGACCGACCACGTACAGGACCCACAGTTGAGGCTGGTCGAGCCACGCGTTGACGGCGAGTGTGGCCGAGCAGGCCATGGACACGATGGTGATGCCGAGAAGCAACTTGCGCTTGTCGACGCGGTCGGCGAAGCCGCCCCCGACGACGGCGCACAGGAGCAGCGGCCCCAGCTCCGCCGCGCCGAGGAGACCGACGGCGAGTGACGAGCCGGTCTGGTCGAACACCTGGAACGGCAACGCCGCCGTCGTGACGGTGGTGCCGAACACCGACACCGCCTGCCCGATCCACAACCGGCGGAAGTCGCGGGACACGCGCAGCGGCGTCGTGTCCAACAGCAATCCCATGGCGACTCGACGCTATCGGTCGTTAGGGTCGCAGCCGATGAAGTTCGATCACATCGGCATCCCGACCACCGGTCGCTTCGACGGCGAGATCGAGCTCCCGCACCTGAAGATCACCGTGAGCGACCATCAGGACAATCCCTACGGGATCCAATGGCAGCGCTATTGGGACGACGCGCCCTACCCGGACCTGGTGAAGGCCGTCCCGCACGTCGCGTTCGAGGTCGAGGACCTCGCGCGGGCGCTCGAGGGTCAGCACGTGATCATCGAGCCGAACAGCCCGAGCGCGGGCGTGACGGTCGCCTTCGTGGAGGTGAACGGGGCGCCGGTCGAGTTGATGGAGATCGACCACGCCACTCGACCGGACCTGTAGGGCGCAGTAGGAATGCCCGAGATGCGCCGCCTCCTCGTACTCCTCGCCGTCGTCGTCCTGATCGGACTCGACGCCGCGCCGGCCCCCGCCGGGCAAGCGCCGAACCCGTGGCTGGAGCGGCGAGTCCTGAACATCGCGCACCAGGGCGGCGAGGACGAGTTTCCGTCCAACACGATGTACGCGTTTCGGAAGGCGCTCCGGGCCGGCGCCGACATGCTCGAGCTCGACGTCGGCGTGACGAGCGACAATCAGATCGTCGTGATGCACGACACGAGCGTCGACCGCACCACCAACGGGACCGGTCTCATCTCCGAGAAGCCCCTGCAGGAGGTCGAGAGCCTCGACGGCGCGTACTGGTTCACGCCCGACGGCTCCGACCACTACAGCCACGATCTCCAGCCGAGTGCCTACCCGTTCCGCGGCGTCGCGACCGGCGAACGACGCCCGCCGAAAGGCTTCAAGGCGACGGACTTCCGTGTCCCGACGTTGCACTCGGTGCTGCAGGCGTTTCCGAAGACGCCGATCAACATCGAGATCAAGGGGCGCACGAAGGGGGAGGCCACCTCTGAGTACGTGTACAACGCCGAGGTCCTCGCCCAAGAGCTCTCAGGTGTGAACCGCGACGATCTCGTCGTCGTGTCGTTCCACCAGGAAGCCGTCGACCGCTTCCACGAGCTCCAGCCTCAGATCGGTGTGGCGCCGGGGACCACCGGCGTCGCCGACTGGATCCTGAACGGGATGCCACCGGCACCCGGCACCGTGGCCTTCCAGATCCCCATCACCTTCGAGCTCGGTGACACGCTCGTCGACGTCACGACGGCGGAGAGCGTCGCCCGCACGCACCGCAGCGGCTACGCCGTGCACACGTGGTTCGGCGACAAGGACGTGGACGGTGTGCAGAACTGGCGGAAGCTCGTCGACTGGTGCGTGGACGGCATCATGACCTCGCACCCCGTCCAGCTCCAGCGGACGCTCAAGTCGCACCGCGCGCCGAAGGGCTGCTCGCAGGGCTGAGCTCAGTCGGGGTCCGGGACGGGCTGCGGCGGCGGGGGACCGGCGTAGTGCGCGCTCGGCCGGATGAGGCGGTTGTCGGCGGCCTGCTCGAGCACGTGGCTCGTCCAACCGATCACGCGGCTCGACGCGAACGTCGGAGTGAACATCTCGCGCGGCACGCCACAGGTGTCCATCACGACGCCGGCGTAGAACTCGACGTTCGTGTAGAGCTGGCGGCCGGGCTTCATCTCGGCCAGCACCGAGATCGCCTGCCGTTCGATCGCCTTGGCCAGATCGACCATGGGCCCGCCGAGCCGTTCGGCGACGCCGCGCAGCATGGTCGAGCGCGGGTCGTCGGTCTTGTAGACGCGATGTCCGAATCCCATCAGGCGATCGCCGCGTTCGACGGCGTCTCGGAGCCACGGCTCGGCCTTGTCCTCGGTGCCGATGTCATCGAGCATCGCGAGCGCGCGGCTCGGGGCGCCGCCGTGCAACGGTCCCGAGAGCGCGCCGATCGCTCCGACCACCGCCGAGCCGATGTCGGCCCCGGTCGACGTGATCACGCGCGCCGTGAAGGTGGACGCGTTGAACCCGTGGTCGATCGTCGAGATCAGGTACTGCTCGACCGCCCGGGCGTACTCGGGCTTCGGGATCTCGCCCTGCATCATGTAGAGGTAGTTGGCCGCGTATGGCAGGTCGGGATGTCGGGGCGATCGGCTCGAACCCGTGCTTGAGCCGGTACAGCGCGGTGAGCAGGGTCGGCACGACCGCGCACGTCTGCAGCGCTTGGGCGCGGAGCTCGGCGTGGCTGCCGTCGAGCCATGGCCGGTAGTCGAGGTCGACGGCCATCATCGAGTACGTCGTGCGGAGCATGTCGAGGGGTGGCGCCTCCGGCCCACCCAGCGCCGCCACCTGCGGCAGCAGCTCCTTCACCTCGACCGGGATCTCGCGCAGCGGCTTGATCTGCTCGATGAACGCGTCGCGCTGACGGAGCGACGGGAGCTCACCCTCGAAGAGCAGGTACCACACGTCCTCGAGGGTCCGCTTCTCCGCCAGCTCGATCGCGTTGTACTGCCGGTAGTGGTAGAAGCCCTCGAGTCCGCGGACGTCGCCGATCGTCGTGTCGGCGACGACGACACCTTCGAGACCCTTCGGGATCTCGGCCGCGGGGCGCTCGACGGGCTGCACCTGCGCGATGCGCATGAGGTCGCGCATGGAAACGAGCCCCACGAGCTGCGTGCCGTCGACGACCGGGATGTGGCGGTACCCGTGCTCGGCGAGGCTGGCGAACGCCTCCGCCGCGGGGACCCCGGGAGCGACGGAGTCGGGGTTCGCGGTCATCCACTCGGACACGAGCCCCTGACCGGTGTCGGCGCCGGCGGCGGCGATCCGGATCATGTCGCGCTCGGTCAGAATGCCGACAGGCTTCTCGTCCTGGACGACGACGACGGATCCGACGTGCTTCTCGCGCATGCGCCCCGCCGCGTCGGCGAGTGTCTCGTCCGGCGTCGCGGTGATCACCGGGGTGCTCATGAGCTCGGCGACCGTGGGGGCGCTGGAACCGTCGGTCATGCGCAACGTCCCTTCTCAGGTGCAGCCTGCGCGCGGAGTCTACGCCGCAGCCCTACGACGCCGGCGCTCCGTGACGGCCCGCGCCGGCGGCGAAGCGCGTCGCGCCCTCCAGTGTCTCGCCCGACGCGACCGTTGCCACACCGAGCTCGTACTCGTTGCGCAGCGCGGCGTCGAGCGGAAGCCCCCACTGGTCGTAGCTCGATCGCCGGTCACTGCGCAGGCAGAGTTGGGGGAGGCGCGCCAGCTCCTGCGCCAACGCGATCGCGCCGTCGAGCGCGGCTCCGGTCTCCACGACCCGGTTGGCGAGGCCCATGCGCAGTGCCTCCTCGCCCGAGACGCCGCGGCCCGTGAGGATCATGTCGAGCGCATGGCTGTGCCCGATGAGGCGCGGCAGGCGGACGGTCCCGCCGTCGATCAACGGGACGCCCCAGCGGCGGCAGTACACGCCGAAGACCGCGTCTCGGGCGGCGACGCGCAGGTCGCACCACAGCGCGAGCTCGAGCCCGCCCGCGACCGCGTGCCCCTCGACCGCGGCAACGACCGGCTTGTCGAGCAGCATGCGGCTCGGGCCCATCGGCCCGTCGCCGTCGGGGCTCGTGCGGTTGGCGCCGGAGCCGGCGGTGATCGCCTTGAGGTCGGCACCGGCGCAGAACGCGCCGCCCGCGCCCGTGAGAACGCCGACCGACCGCTCGTCGTCGCCGTCGAACGCGCGGAACGCATCCGCGAGCGCCTCCGCCGTCGAGCGGTCGACTGCGTTGCGGACCTCGGGACGGTCGATGGTCACGATCGTGACGGGGCCGTCGTGGTCGATGCGTACCGTGCTCATGCCGGTTCCTCCCTTGCGTCACGTGTCGCGACGAGGTGCGCGGTCTCGTTCAGGCTGGCAACAGACCGCTCTCCGGTCCGCGCCGCCGCGATGCGGCTGATCGACGTGTACTCAGGATGGAACCACAGGTGACGGTCCAGCCCGAGCAGGGCGGCGAGGTAGACGTTGATGACGCCGCCGTGGCACACGGCGGCGACCCTGCCGCCGGGGAAGCGTTCGATGATCGCGTCCACGCACGGGACGATGCGCGCCCGGAACTCGTCCGGTGGCTCACCACCGAGCTCGTCCCACCGTCCTTCGATCATGGCCGTCCAGTGGTGGTCGCGTGTCTCGCGCAGCTCTTCGACCGGGATGTAGAAGTCGGACTGCGCGTCGTACTCCATCAGCCCGTCGACGACCTCGACGTCGAGGCCGAGTGCCCGCCCGACCGCCGCCGCCGTCTCGCGCGCCCGGCGCAACGGGCTCGACAGGATCGCGTCGACCGGCTCGGCGTCCAGCCACGCCGCGAGGCGGACGGCTTGCACCCGGCCGCGCTCGGTCAGGTGCGGGTCGGCCGGGCCGGCGGCGGAGCCGGGCGCGATGCGCACGGGCTCGGCGTGGCGGATCAGGAGCAGCTCCACGGCTCACCCGGCGAGCGCGAACCCGAGCACGGACTCGAGCTCGGTGAGCGCGGCGTCTGCGTCGTCGACCTTGATCGTCGTCATGCCGAGGGCGCGGGCCGGCTTGAGGTTGGCCCCGAGGTCGTCGAGGAACACTGCTGCCGTCGGCGAGACGTCGAGTCGCTCGCACACGAGCGCGTAGATGCGCGGGTCGGGCTTGCGCAGCCCCTCGACGGCGGACTCGACGACCAGGTCGAACCACCCCGCGGTGGGTGAGGCCTCGCGGCGACCGGCCTCGTCGGACCAGTTGTTCGTCGAGCGCGGCCGTCCTCAGGCCGTGGTCGCGGATGGCGCCGATCGCGGCGACCATCGCCACCCGCGGCTCGAGCCCGGCGCCGACGGCGCGCATGAGCTCCCGCGAGTCGACGGTCTCGCCGTGTGCAGCGCACTCGGCGTCGAAGGCGTCGCAGAACTCCTCGACGGTGAGCTGGCCCCGTTCGAGCCGCCCCCACGCGCCGTGCTCAGGGTCGGCGAGCACGACTTCGCTGATGAACCGGTGGGGGAGACCGTGCTCGCGCTCGTACATGCGGAACACGTCAAGGGGCGATGGGAAGACGACACCACCGAGGTCGAAGACGACCGCTTCGTAGCTCACGGGTCGATCAGGACGCCCGGGTTCAGCGTGGCGTGCGGGTCGAGTGTGGCCTTGGCGGATCGCAGCGCGTCGGCGAACAGCGCCGGCCGCTGTTGGTCGTACCAGGGTCGGTGGTCCCGGCCGACGGCGTGGTGGTGCGTGATCGTGGCGCCGTGGCGGACCAGTGCCTCGGACGCCGCGTCCTTGACGACCGCCCACTGCTCGAGCTGCGCCCCGGGACGCCCGGGCGCGATGACCGTGAAGTAGGGCGCGGGGCCGTCCGGGTAGACGTGGGTGAAACGGCACGTCACGACCCCTTCGGGGGCGCCGATCTCGGCGAGCGCACCCCGCACGGAGTCCATGACGTCGCCGTACAACGCGTCGAAGCGGTCCCACGTAGTGGCGGTCTCGAACGTCTCGTTCACCATTCCCATGCCCACGAGCGCGTCGCGGGTGTAGGGCGCCCGCAGGAACGCGTTCCGCCACGCGCCCGCCGAGCCCTCGCGTGTCGAGTCGTCGGTGCGGGTGCGGACCGCGTCGTCGGGCACGTCGCCGCCGTGGTCGCGAGCCAACTCGGAGGCGCGGGCGATCCACGGCTCGAGCGGATGGTCGGCCGACTCGAACCCGATCAGCAGCAGGTGCGCGGACCCGTCGTCCGTGCCGGTGACCATGGCCTCGGTGGCGTCGAGCAAGCGGCAGTTCGACGGGTGTAGTCCGCTCTGCGCCAACGCCCGCGCCGCCTGCACGCCCTGCTCGAAGGTCGGGAACCTGACCGCCGCCGACGCGCGGAAGCGCGGCCGGTCCTGAAGGCGCATCCACGCTTCGGTGATGACGCCGAGGATGCCCTCCGACCCGAGAAACAGCCGGTCGGGTGACGGGCCGGCGCCCGAGCCGGGCAGCCGCCGCGTCTCGACGACGCCGCGGGGTGTCACGACGCGCAGGGACTCCACGAAGTCGTCGATGTGCGTGTAGAGGGTGGCGTAGTGGCCGCCCGAGCGAGTCGCGATCCAGCCGCCGAGCGTCGAGCACTCGAACGACTGCGGGAAGTGCCGGAGCGTCAGGCCGTGCGGACGGAGCTGGTCTTCGAGCGCGGGCCCGTACACGCCCGCCTGGATGCGAGCGGCGCGGGATACGCGGTCGATGTCGACGACCCGGCCCAGCTCGCGCAGATCGATCGTGACAACGCCGCGGTACGTCTCGCCCGCGTCGCACTCCACGCCACCGACGACCGACGAGCCGCCGCCGTAGGGGACCGCGGCGGCGCGGGCGTCGGCGCACCAATCGAGGAGCGCGGTCACGTCGTCCTCGGTGCGCGGGAGCGCGACGACGTCGGGCGGGTGGGCGAACTCGCGGCGGAAGGCGCGAACCACGTCGCGGAACGACTTGCCGTACGTGTGCCCGGCCCGCTCGGCCGGCTCGGTGGTGCACAGCGGCGCCAGTGGACGCCGGGGGCTCGAGCCGAGGCGCAGGAAGGTCGAGCTCCTCGACGGTGGGCGGGTCGGCGACGTCGAGCTCGTCGAGGTGGAACATGCCGGCCAGTGTCTTGGCCATCTGCTCCTGCTGGTCCCGCGTCGGGCCCTCGCCCTCGTACCCCCAGCCCCAGAACTTGCGTACCTTGGCGGTGTTCGCCACGGCGCTGAGGCTAATGCCGGCGCCCGCTCGCAACGGAGGGCTGTTCCGATGGAAACACGCGACGGCGGGCGTGTAGCGCTACAAGGACGCGACGAGTTCCGACGTCACCTCGGTCAGGGACGGGACGACCACCGCCGCCGACGCGAGCACGTCGTCGTCCGGCCGGAACTGGCGATTCGGCACGGCGATGGTGCGCATGCCGGACGCCACGGCCGACTTGATGCCGTTCGTCGAGTCCTCGATGGCCACGCACGCTGCGGGGTCGACGTCGAGGTCGCGGGCGACGGCGAGGTAGACGTCGGGGGCCGGCTTGCCGTTCGCCACCTCCTCCGACGAGACCACGGCGGCGAAGCGGTCGCGCACACCCATGCGATCGAGGACCAGCTCGATGACGGGACGGTTCGACGACGACGCCACGCCGAGGCGCCAGCGTTCACCGAGCTCCCGCACCGTCTCGAGGGCGTCGGGGAGGAATGGGAGGTGCCCCTCGTACGCGGCCGCCACCCGCCGGACCACGTCGTCGTTGATCTCGTCGGGGTCCATCGGCACGTCGAGGCGGTCGTGCATGTAGCTCGACCACTCCTTCGAGCTCATGCCCATCATGTCCCTGGTCGCGCCGTCGTGCCAGGTGCCGCCACGCTCGCGTACGAGCTCCTCGCGCGCGTGTCCCACACCTGCTCGGACTCGATCAGCACGCCGTCGAGGTCGAACACGACCGCCGCCGGTTCCGCCACCTTCCGACGCTACCGCCGCGCGTGCCAGCATGAGCCCGTGCTGACCGACGATGTCGAAGCGATCCGCGCGCTCATCCATGTGTACGCCGAGCTGATCGATGTCGGCGACCTCGACGGCGTCGCCGCGCTCTTCACCCACGGGACATGGAGCTCGCCCGGGCGCGGCACGCCGTTGCGGGGTGCCGAGCAGGTCAGGCATGCGTACGACGGCGTCATCCTCTACGACGGCATCCCGGGCACGAAGCACGTGATCAGCAACGTCACCATCGAGATCGCCGACGATCGGGCCACGGCGACCGGGCGCTCGTACTTCACTGTGCTGCAAGGACGGCCCGACTTCCCGCTCCAAGCCGTGATCGCCGGGCGCTACCACGATCGCTTCGAGCGCGACGACGGCGAGTGGCGCTTCGCCGACCGTCAGATCATCCCCGACCTGATCGGCGACCTGAGCCACCACCTGCGGGATCCGGCCGGGCTCGACTGACCATGGAGGAATGGACGCCGCGGATCGCGGAGGTGAGCCGGCGCCTGCGGTCGCGCGCCGACGCCATCCTCGGCGCCGTCTGGTTCATGCCCCAGGACGACCTGCCCGCACTCGCCGCTCGCGCTGCTTGTATGGGCCGGGTGCCGGGCCGGGTGGCGGCGGCGTTGTTCGCGCCCCAGCACCCCGAACGCGTCGCGGCCGCGGTCGACGGTGCGTGGCGCGATCACGATCCCGACGGCCCTCGTCGAGGCGCGTCTCGCGCGGCGCAACCAGGTACCTCGCCGGTGCACTCGGCGACGAGCCGGCAGGGGTCGGGCGCGCCGTCGCCATCCTGCGGCGCGTCGGTGGAAGCGCCGGCTCGACCGCCGGTCACGCCGTCTACGCGGGCCTGCACTCCCTGCCCTGGCCGGGCACACCGCTCGGCGACCTCTGGCGGGCGAGCGACATGATCCGCGAGCGCCGGGGCGGGTCGCACCTCAACGCGTGGACGGCCGCCGGCCTCGAAGCGGTCGAGATCCAACTGCTCACCGAGCGCTGGCGTACGACCACGAATCCGGGCGCGACCACCGCAGAGCAGATGGGCTACGCGGCCGGCGAGATCGCGGCCGGACTCTCCCAGCTCGAAGCGCGCGGCCTCGTCGACGGCAACGGCGCGCTCACCGACGACGGCCGCGACTTTCGGGAGGGCGTCGAACGCGCCACCGACGTGCAGGAGGTGGAGCTGGTCGAGGCGCTGGGCGGCGACGTCGACGAGCTGTTCGAGCTGATGGCGCCGTGGGCTCGCGCGGTTGTCGCCGCAGCAGGCAGAATCACGCGATGACGGCGGCTTTGCCGACCGTCTCCGCAGGAGCCCGGAGCTTGCGACGGCGACCAAGGAGGACTGTTGACTGACTCTCCGACGGACGACCAGGAGCTCGTGGACCGCCTCGAAGAGGTGTGGGCGTCCATCGATTCCATGTGCGCCAACCTCACCGAGGCACAGTGGAAGACGCCGACCGACCTGCCAGGGTGGAGCGTGCAGGACAACGTCGTGCACATCTCCGCCATCGAGTCGAGCATCCTCGGCCGGCCCGCGCCCGATCACACGCCGCCCGACTACGACCACGTGAAGAACGAGGTCGGGCAGCGCAACGAGATCTGGATCGACTCGCGGCGCTCGTGGCCCGGCACGAAGGCGCTCGACGAGTTCCGCGAGGTGACCGACGCCCGGCTCCGTCAACTCCGCGGGTTCACCGCGCCCGACTTCGACGCCGAGTCGTGGACTCCGGCCGGTCCCGGCACGGTCCGTGAACTGCTCCCGTTCCGCATCTTCGACTCGTGGGCACACGAGCAGGACATCCGCCGCGCCATCGACCAGCCGTGCGATTTCAGCAGCCCGGCCGGCGAGCTGTCCTTCGAACGGGTGGTCAGCGCGCTGCCGTACATCGTCGGAAAGAAGGTGGGCCCGCCCGACGGCACGACCATCGTCTTCGACGTGACGGGATCACAGCCCGGCGACGTTCGCCATCGGGGTCGAAGGCGGCCGCGCCAAGCCGCTGTCCACGCCACCCGAGGCTCCGACCGTCACGCTGTCGATGGACGCCCAGACGCTGGCCTGCCTCGGGCTCGGGCGGTGGGACCCGGCGGCGGCGCTGGAGGATCGTCAGGTGACGATCACCGGTGACGGCAAGCTCGGCCGCTCGATCGTCGAGCAGATGAACTTCATGTTCTAGCTCTCTTCGTGAGCGCTCAGCCCGCCAGACGGGCGTCCAGATGGATGTCCACGCCGGCGAGTGCGTGCGAGACGGGGCAGTTCGCCTTGGCCGTCTCCGCTTGCTCGCCGAACGCCGCCGTGTCGATGCCGGGTACGTCGGCGGTGGTGTTCAGGTCGAGCGCGAGATGCGAAAGCCGCTCTCGCCGCGCTCGAGATGGACCCGGGCCGAGGGCTCGACCGAGTTCGGAGCATGGCCGGCGCGCTCCAGCCCGGCGGAGAGCGCCATCGAGAAGCAGCCGGCGTGGGCGGCGCCGATGAGCTCCTCGGGGTTCGTGCCCGTCCCCTCCTCGAAGCGTGACGAGAACGAGTACTGACCTTCGAACGCGCCGCTCCCGAGGCGCATCGTCCCCTTGCGGCCCTGGAGACCGCCCTCCCATCGTGCGGTCGCGGTGCGTTCGGGCATTCGCTTCCTCCTGGTTCAGAGCACGAGCTCGGCCATGACCCGGAGAGCCTCGGGCTGCTGGCCGAGCACGACCATGGTGTTGACGCCGGCTTCGCGCCACGGCTCGAGCCGCTCGGCGATCCGCTCCTTGGGGCCGACGAGCGCGATCTCGTCGACGAGCTCGTCGGGGACGGCCGCCGTCGCCTCCTGCTTCTTCCCGTCCAGGTAGAGGTCCTGGATCTCCTTCGCCGCCGCCTCGTAACCGAAGCGGCAGGCAAGATCGTTGTAGAAGTTGCGGCCGCGCGCGCCCATGCCGCCGACGTACAGCGCCGTCACCGGCTTCACGAACCCGCGGAGCGCGTCGACGTCGTCGCCGACGAGCACGGTGACGCTCGGCGCGATGTCGAAGTCGGCCGACGACTTGCCGCCGCCGGCCTTGGCGAAGCCGGCGTCGATCGCGGCGCCGTACGTCTCGGCCAGCCGGTAGGGCGAGAAGAAGATGGGGAGCCAGCCGTCGGCGACCTCGGCCGCGAGCTGGACGTTCTTGGGCCCGATGGCGGCGATGTAGATCGGCAGGTCGGCCCGCGGGCGGCCGATGATCTTGAGCGGCTTGCCGAGCCCGGTCGCGCCCGGGCCCGTGTAGGGGATCTCGTAGTGCTCGCCCTGGTGCTCGAGTGGCTCCTCGCGTCGGAGGATCGTGCGCACGATCTCGACGTACTCACGGGTCTTCGCCAGCGGCTTGCCGTAGGGCTGGCCGTGCCAGCCCTCGACGACCTGCGGGCCCGAGAGTCCCAGGCCAAGAAGGAACCGCCCGCCGCTCATGAGGTCGAGCGTCGCCGCCGTCATGGCGGTCATCGCGGGCGTGCGCGCCGGCATCTGCATGATCGCCGACCCACCGCGGATGCGCTCGGTGTGCGCGAGGAGCCACGTGAGCGGCGTGATCGAGTCGGTGCCGTACGCCTCGGCCGTCCACACGGAGTCGTACCCGAGCCGCTCGGCTTCCTGTGCCTGTGCAACGGCGTTGCCGAGGCCGCCGCCCCAATCCTGGTACCCGAAGTTCATCCCGAGTCGCATGCCACGATCGTGTCACACTGCGATCGGCGACGGGACTGGGGGGATCATGCGCACACGGGCGACGCGAGCTGCGATCGTGTCGGGTCGCGATCGTGCTCGTCGTGCAGGCGAGCAGCGCTTCGGCGGCGATCGGTGACATCACGACGTTCACCGATCCCGCCGGCAACGTCTCCGAACCCGAGGACATCACGCTCGGCCCCGACGGGAGCTACTGGTTCACCAACTTCGCCAACGGCCGGATCGGGCGGATCACACCGGCCGGCGACGTCACGACCTTCGCCGACCCCGCCGGAAACGTCGACCTCCCGGACGGGATCGCCACGGGGCCGGACGGTGCGCTGTGGTTCACGAGCAGCAACAACGCCCGCATCGGGCGCGTCACGACGGGCGGGGTGATCACGACGTTCACCGACCCGGCCGGTGGTGTCGACCATCCGTTCGAGATCACCGCCGGCGCGGACGGCGACCTGTGGTTCACGAGCGGGGTCAACAGCCGGATCGGTCGCATCACGACGGGCGGGGTGATCACGACGTTCACCGACCCCGCCGGCAACCTCATCCGGCCGTTCGGCATCACGGCGGGGCCCGACGGGAACGTGTGGTTTACGGACTTCCGGAGCAACGTGGTCGGCTTCATCACGCCTGCGGGCGCGATCACGACGTTCTCCGACCCCGCCGGCGGGCTCGACGGGCTCGGCGAGATCGCGCTCGGGTCGGATGGCGCGCTGTGGTTCACGAGCACAAACACCAACGACATCGCTCGCATCACGACCGCAGGGGACATCACCACGTTCGTGGACCCGGAGAACGAAGTCGAGGCCCCTCTCGGGATCACGGCCGGGCCCGAAGGCAACCTCTGGTTCACGAGCATGAACAACGCACGCATCGGACGCATCACCACCGCCGGCGACATCACGACGTTCACGGACCCGGCGGGAAACGTGGCTCTCCCTCGCGGGATCACCTCCGGCCCCGGAACCGACGTCTGGTTCGCGAGCACCAACAGCGACCGGATCGGCCGCATCGCGACGACAGGGCCCGCGCCGGAACCCGCTCAGCCCGTTGCCGCTGCTCCGCGCTTCACGGGGTGAGCTCGTAGACGGCCATCGTCTCGCACTCGCCGCAACCCGCCGGCGCCTCCGCCTCACCGATGTGCCGGAACCGTGCGTGCTCGGCCACCCGTCGCGATGCCGTGTTGCGCACGTCGGCTTGTAGCAGCAGCCGCCGCATACCGAGCTCGCGGCATGCCCAGTCGCTCACGAGCCGAAGCGCCCGCGTCGCAACGCCACGGCCGCGCGCCTCCCGCGCGACCCAGTAGCCGACCTCCGGCCCGTCGTCCTCGCCCCCGAAGCGGTGGACGCCGATCGCCCCGAGCAGCTCGCCCGACTCGGCGTCGACGATGACGAACGGCGCATCCGTGGCCTGGTCCCACCTCCGCGTCGACCGCTCGACGAAGTCGACCGCGTACGCACGCGTGTACGGCGACGGGACACGTGTCCAGCGGGGGATCTCCGGGTCCTGACAGGCCTCGGTGATCGCGTCGATGTCGTCCACCGCCGGGGGTCGCAGCGCGATGACGCCGTCATCGAGACGGGGAACCGTCAGCTCCACCCGGCCAGGGTGACAGAGCGTCAAACGGCTCGCGTGCGGATTACCGGCGCCCCCTAGGGTGTTGGGCCGAGGAGCGCCGGACACCGGAGGGGCCAGTGTCGTTGATCACGAACGTCGTGCAGGGAAGCACCGCCGACCGCCTGTTGCTGCTCGTCCACGGGTTCGGCGCCGACGAGCGCGACCTCGGCGGGCTGCTCCCGTACCTCGACCCCGACGGGCGCTTCGTGACCGTGCTGCCCCGGGGCCCGGTCGCGACGCCGGGGATGCCCGGGTTCGCCTGGTACGACTTCGGGCTCCCGCCCGCCGAGCGCGACACCGCCTTCTCGTCGGCTCTCGACCAGCTCGACGACCTGCTCGACGAGGCCGCCGCCGAGCACGACCTGTCCCGTGCCGACGCGATCGTGGGCGGGTTCTCGCAGGGCGCCGGCCTCACGCTCGCGCTCGCGCTCCGCGGGAGCGACCGTCCGCATCCGCTGGGCGTGCTCGCGCTGAGCCCCGCGCTCCCCGAGGCGTCACTCGCCGGCATCGGTCCCGACTGGGACGCTGCCAGCAAGATCCCGGTGCTCCTCCAGCACGGGACGCACGACCCGCTCGTCCCGGTGGCGCGTTCGCGCGAGCTGGCACGCGAGCTCGACGAGCACGGCGTGCCCCTCGTGTACACGGAGTATCCGATGGAGCACCAGGTCGCGCTCGAGAGCGTGCAGCGGGCGCGCTCGTGGCTCGACGCCGTCATCGCCGGGGAACTGCCGGCCGAGCCGATCCCCGAGCCGCCGCCCGAAGGCCCGGTGAAGGCGGTGACCACGGCGACGTTCGAGCAGGAGGTCCTCCGCAGCGAGGTTCCGGTGATCGTCGACTTCTGGGCGCCGTGGTGCGGACCGTGCCGCCAGGTGTCACCCATCGTCGAGCAGATCGCGGCGATGCGCGAAGGCGCCTACAAGGTCGTCAAGATCAACATCGACGACGAGCCCGCGATCGCGCAGCAGTTCCAGATCCAGAGCATTCCGCTCATCGGGCTGTTCCGGAACGGACGGCTCGAGCGTCAGTCGCTCGGCGCCAAGCCCCGCCCGCAGATCGAAGCCGAGCTCGGGATGCTCGTCATTCCCTGACTGTCGGGTCGATCCTCTTGGCGTCGAGGGGAGCCGGCTGACCCACCCCGGGCGGCGACCGGGATCGGTGATCCGGCCGCCGCCGAGAGGTGAGGTATCACGCGGTGACGGTCGCGGGGCGCGCGAGTGTGCGCTTCGGGCTGTACTGGTAGTTCGTGATGAGGCTCACAGCCAGCACCGCGATACCGCCGACCACATAGAAGATGCTGAGGCCGGTGTCGCCACTCCAGAAGCTGAGCGCGAAGGGAGCGACGATCAGCAGCGCGGCGGCGAGGTAGTCGCCGGCGGAGTGCACGGTGAACGGCAGCACCTTCAGCACGCCGAGTGGATAGCGCGTCAGCATGCTGACGAGCAGGACAACGGCGCCGACCACGATGCCGGTCGCGACCGCGCCGGCGGATCCACCGACGGCGAGCGCCACGATGACGAGCAGTCCACCGACGGCGTAGTCGGCAGCAGCATGGAACCAGGCTGGCAACAGCTTGACGAGCGACATCACAAGCTCCTTTGCGAACGATGGAAACACGTACACGCTTGTTGCCGCGAGTTCGCAGCCGATATCTTGCGTGGATGGCGCTCGAGATGGAGATCCTGTGCAGACGTCAGCGCACTGCGACGTGACCGGGCGTGCCGGGCACGCACCGCCCGATCACCGCCGCCGCGAGCGCATGGTGCCGACCCAGCGCGTCGACGAGGTCGCCCGCACGGTCGGCGGCGACTGCAACCAGCAGGCCGCCCGACGTCTGTGCGTCCGCGAGCAACAGCTGGTCGGGCTCCCTGAGCGAGCCCCACGCCGTCGTGTCGGCGACGAACGCATGGTTCCGCTGCGTACCACCCGCCACCATGCCCGCCGCCGCCAGCTCG
This sequence comes from uncultured Actinomycetes bacterium, assembly GCA_963781615.1. Lineage (GTDB taxonomy): Bacteria > Actinomycetota > Acidimicrobiia > IMCC26256 > JACDBD01 > JALZAA01. Next base: position 204,457 of record CAWAGI010000003.1, read on the forward strand.
CGCACTCCGTCGATCACCGGCACCGCCGCGGCGTCGACCTCGCCGGCGACTCCGGAGGCCACGAGCAGCTCACGCAGGTGGCCGAGGAGCCCGAAGCCGGTGACGTCGGTGGCGGCGTGGACCGAGTTGCCGACCTCGAGGGCGGCATCGCGGGCGCCGGCATTCAGATCCGTCATGACGCGAACCGCCTCGGCGACGAGCTCGGGCGTCGCCGAGTCGCGTTTGACGGCGGTCGAGATCACGCCGAGCCCGATCGGCTTGGTCAGCACGAGGGCGTCGCCGGCGTGCGCGCCGGCGTTGGTGAGGACGCGCTCGGGATCGACGGTGCCGACCGCCGCCAGCCCGTACTTCGGCTCGGCGTCGTCGATGGAGTGGCCGCCGGCGACGAGCGCGCCGGCGGCGCGCACCACGTCGGCGCCCCCGTCGAGCACGCGGGCGAGCAGCTCGAACGGGAGTCCCTCGCGCGGCCACGCGACCAGGTTGAGCGCCAGGAGCGGCGTTCCGCCCATCGCGTACACGTCGGAGAGCGCGTTCGTCGCCGCGATCCGGCCCCAGTCGTACGGGTCGTCGACGATCGGGGTGAAGAAGTCCGTCGTGACGACGACGGCGAGGTCGTCGCGCAGGCGATAGACCGCGGCGTCGTCGGAGGTGTCGAGCCCGACGAGAAGGTCCGGGTCGGCGGGGGCGTCGCTCCCGTGCACCATTCCGAGCACCGTGCGCAGGTCCTCGGGCGACAGCTTGCAGGCACAACCGGCGCCGTGCGAGAAGCGCGTGAGTCGGACCGGCTCCGTTGTGGTCACCGGACCGATCCTACGACCGGCCGGTGATCGCCTTCGCCGCTAGCTCGGGCGGACGGCGTCGACGACGCTGCCGGTGCCTTCGATGAACTTCACCGCGTTGGGGTTGTTGCGGTAGCTCGTCGCGTGCACGTAGCCGCCGCCGACCCATATCCCGACGTGCGCGCTCCAGCTGCTCGTCGTGATCAGGTCACCGGGCTGGAGAGAACCGAGGTTGACGTGCGGGAAGGCGGCGCCCTGCGCGCCCGAGGTCACGGGAATGCTGAGCCCGCCGGCCCGCCAGGAGCTCGTCGTCAGGCCCGAGCAGTCGAAGCAGTCGGGGCCGAAACGCGCGCCCGTGTTGCAGTAGGCCTTGCCCACCTGCGCCTGGGCGTAGGAGGCAGCGGCGCCGGCGCCTCCGCTCCCGAGCGGCCCCGGCCCACTGTTCGCGGCGCGGGCCGCGGTCTGGCTCCGCAGCTCGGCTTCGATGTCGCCCTTCACCTGATCGAGCAGCTTCTGCTGGTCTGCGGCCGCCGAGTCGGCCTGCGCCTTGGCGGCGGCGACGCCGTCGCGCTCCGCCGTCGGCCGCGGCACGGGCCTTGTCGAGCTCCGCGCGCTGCGCGGCGAGCTGCTGCACGAGGTTGTCGTCGTTGCCGGCGACCACGTCGCCGTACTTCGAGCGTGCCGAGAGGTCGTTGGCGTCCTGGGCGTTGAGAGCGTCGAAGGGCCCCGCCGCGCCGGCGAACTTGTAGAAGGCGGCCGCGCGGCCGTTGATCATCGACTTGATGCGGTTCATCTCGTCCTGGACGGTCTTCACCCGCGCGTCGGCGTCGGCGAGCTTCGCCTCCGCCACCTGCAGCTGCTGGCCGACCGTGGCGACCTGCTGGTTGGCGGCGTTGAGATCCCGTTCGATCTGGGCGGCCTTGGCGTGGATGTCCTGCGTCGGCTGACCCGAGGCGTATCCGGGAAACAGGAGAGTGAGCGCCAGGCCGAAGACGAGCACCGCCAGGATCCGGATGTGCCGGGTCGTCATGTGGTGTGGATCTCCCTTGCTGCTCCGCCATCAGCCGGGACCGTGTTGCTTCGAGACCGGGCCCGTAAACAACAGACCCGTGACGCCACCGATCGCTCAGGACGTTCCGGGTCGGGCGCACCCTAGACCGATGCCAAAAGCCGATGCCACCCCCACACGAAGGGGCTGGTCAGAGGACGATTTGGGGCGATCGGCGCGGTTGGGCCGCCCGGGCGGTCAGGCGGGCCAGCCGGACGTGGCGGCGGGGTCGCCGGGGCCCGTGACCTCGGGCACGGTCCAGGCCATCGCCTTGCCGACCTCGCGCGCGACGCGCTGCCACTCGCGCGGGTCCCATCCCTCGGCCGACGCCACCAGCGTCGTGTCCTGGCGGAGGTGCACGAACGCGGGCAGACGCTCGAGCCCCAGGCTCTGCACGAGCGTCCGGTCCGGGTCGACGAACACCAGCGCCTCGTCGGCCGCGTCGGCGAGGACGCGGCGCGCGACCTCGGGCGAGCCGGGGACGCAGTACGCGGTCCGGCAGTCGGCGTCTCGGAAGGTGCGGAAGATCCGGCGCGCGACGGGGAGCCACGCCGACGCCTCGGGCCGCGCCGGCAGGATCACGAGCGTGAGGTGGAACATCGTCGACCAGTCGTCGAGCGTCCGGGTGACGCCCTTCAGGCTCGTGAGCTTCAGCGACGGGTCGGGGTTCTTGGCCACGGTCGAGAAAGATAGCCCAGGGATAGTGTTCGGCCATGGCCGGGCGGCGTGACGCCATCAAGATGAGTGACGTCGAGATGCGGTCCTTCCTCGAGGAGGGCCGGGACCTCCAGGTCGCTTCGATCAACGCCGACGGCACGCCGCACCTCGTGACGATGTGGTACGTCGTGCGCGACGGCGAGATCGCGTTCTGGACCTACGGCGAAGTCGCAGAAGGTCGTCAATCTGCGTCGCGATCCGCGGCTGACGGTCCTCGTCGCCACCGGCGAGGTGTACGAGCAGCTGAAGGGCGTGTCCGTCACCGGTCGCGCCGAGCTCGTCGACGACCCCGACGACGTGTTGCGGTACGGGGAAGCCGTCTACGAGCGCTACTGGGGACCACTGAACGAGACGGTCCTCGAAGGCGTGCGGGCGATGAGCACCAAGCGCGTGTGATCGTTGTGAAGCCGGAGAAGATCCTGAGTTGGGACCACGGCAAGTTGGGAGGTGCGTACTGATGGGCGAGATGGTCACGTTCCCGAGCAACGGTGGTGAGGCGCAGGGCTACCTGGCGGTACCGGACGGTGGGCAGGGGCCCGGCGTCGTCGTGATCCAGGAGTGGTGGGGGCTCAACCAGCAGATCAAGGAGGTGTGCGACCGGTACGCAGCGAGGGGTTCGTCGCCCTCGGGCCCGACGTGTACGGCCGCGAGGTTCCGATCGGGGAGCCCGACGAGGCGGCCAAGATGATGATGTCGTTGAACGTCGAGCAGGCCGCCAAGGACATGTCCGGCGCGGTCGACTACCTCCAGGGGCACGACGCCGTGAGCGGCAGCGGCATCGGCGTCACCGGCTTCTGCGCCGGCGGCGGGCTCGCGCTCTGGCTCGCGACGCTGCGACCGGACGCGGTCAAGGCGGTCGTGCCGTACTACGGGCTCATCCCGTGGCCCGACGCGCAGCCCGACTACTCGAAGCTGCAAGCCGCGGTGCAGGGCCACTACGCCGCCAACGACGACTTCGCTGACGCCGAGACGGTCCGCAAGCTCGAAGAGGAGCTGAAGGGGCTCGGCAAGGACGTCGAGTTCTTCACCTACCCGGGCACCGACCACGCGTTCACGAACCACCACCGCCCCGACGTCTTCCACGAAGAGCACTCCGACACCGCGTGGCAGCGCACCGTCGCGTTCTTCCGCGAGCAGCTGGGCTAACCGAAGCCGATCGCCTTCAGCATGCTCGGGGGCATCTCGTCGCGGCCCTCGGCGAGCAGCGCGGCGCGCTCGACGTTGATGGCGTCGCGGTCGCGCTCGAGCCACGAGTCCCACGGGCCGGGCGGGATCGCGCTCGGGTCGCCCTTGGCGTCGACGCACGCCCGCAGGTAGGCCTGGAGCTCGCGCACCTCGCCCTCGCCGCCGACCGGGCCGTGCCCGGGGACGATCGTGTCGGCGAGCTCGGCGACCGCGTCGAGCATGTCGGCCCACTTCGCCGGGTCGCCCTGGAACGCGAGCGGGGTCACGCCGAAGAAGCACAGGTCGCCGGCGAAGCACACGTCGGCGTCGGCGACGAGCACGATGACGTCGCCCTCGGTGTGGCCGCTCGCCGGCAGCACCTCGATCCGGGGCGTGAGTGACGCCGCCCCGTCGATCAGGTGCGTCGCCGGGCGCGTCCCGAGCTCGGCGAGCTCGTCGAACTCCTCGTCGAACGCGGGCATGAACGCCTTGTACGCCTCGATCGGCATGGGCTGGTCGAGCACCGCGCTCGTCTGCGGCGACGCGAACACGCCGGCGTGCGGGAACGCCTTCGTGCCACCGACGTGGTCGATGTGGCCGTGCGTGAGCACGATCCGCCGCATCGGCAGGTCGAGCGCCTTCACCGCTTCGGCGAACGGCTCCCACTGCGAGCGCACCATCAGCGTGTCGACGATCGTCACGCCGTCGTCGTCGACGATCACGCCCGCGTTGCTGACGCCCGACTCGCCGCCGGGCTGGATCCAGACGTAGACGCCGTCGGCGAGCTCGTGCAGCGTGCGGGTCGGGGCGGATTGCGCCACGAACCGAGCGTATAGCTACGCTCCACTGCCATGTCTGAGCGCTCGCGCAACCTTCCCCGCCGTTCTTGCCTGTCCGTGCCCGGGTCCAGCGAGAAGATGCTGGGCAAGGCGCCCGACCTCGGCGCCGACATGGTGTTCCTCGACCTCGAGGACGCCGTCGCGCCGCTGGAGAAGGAAGCCGCTCGCGACAAGGTCGTCAAGGCGATCAACGACCTCGACTGGGGCGACACCGTGCTGTGCGTGCGCGTCAACGCGTGGGACACGAAGTGGACGTACCGCGACGTCATCCACGTCGTGGAGAACGCCTCCGAGCGCCTGGACGAGATCATGCTGCCGAAGGTGCAGTCGGCGGCCGACGTCCAGGCGCTCGACATGCTCCTCACCCAGATCGAGGAGACGACCGGCCGCAAGAGCCAGGTCGGCATCGAGCCGCAGATCGAGACCGCCCGCGGGCTGATCAACGTCGAGGAGATCTGCGCCGCCTCGCCCCGGCTCGAGACGATCGTGTTCGGGCCGGCCGACTTCGCGGCGTCGACGGAGATGCCCGTACTCACCGGCGGCGTGCAGATCGCCGAGTACCCCGGCGACCACTTCCACTACGTGTTCTCGAAGATCCTCATGGCCGGCCGCGCCAACGGGCTCCAGGTGATCGACGGCCCGTACCTCAAGATCCGGGAGCTCGACGCGCTGCGCGACTACGCGATGCGGACGCGCATCCTCGGCTACGACGGCAAGTGGGCGTTGCACCCCGATCAGGTGAAGGTCATCAACGACGTGTTCACACCCACCCAGGAGCAGTTCGACCACGCCATCGACATGCTTGCGGCGTACGAGAAGGCCACCACCGAGGGTGATCCGGGCGAGCGCAAGGGCGCGGTGATGTTCGGCGACGAGATGATCGACGAGGCCAGCCGCAAGATGGCCACGAAGTTCCTCCGCCGCGGCGAGCGCGCCGGCATGTCCCGCAGCGCCAAGACCGAGCTGCGTTCTTGCTGCGCCGGGCCGACTCGCACCCGCCCCCCGGGGCGGGCAGAGTGGAGGCATGGACCCGCTCGTCCTCGTGGGTCTGCCGCTCCTGCCGGTGGCGTTCGTGCTCTGGATGCGGCGCCGCCATCCCGGCGTGCCCCGCGGCTGGCAGCTGTCCCAGAGCGAGGCGGCGATCCTCCACCGGCGGCTGCATCGCTGTGTGGACGAGACGCGCCGTACGGTCGCCAAGGCGGGGAACGGCGTGCCCGTCGACCAGCTCAAGTCGCTGACCGAGGACCTCTACGACCAGGCGGTCACCATCGACATGAAGCTCGTCGAGGCGTCGCAACTTCCGCAGGGGAAGCGGCACAAGTCGCTGCTCGAGCTCAAGTACCGCATCATCGACACCGAACAGCTCGCCGTGCGCGTGCGCGAGCTCGCGGTCGACATGGCGCGTCCGCGCGTCACCGAGGCCGACGACGGCAACGACCGGTTGCGCAACCGCCTGGACGCGCTCGACGAGGCGCGCCGCGAGGCGTACGGCATCGGCGACCCCCCGACCATCCGCGAACCGGAGAGCGGCGACACATAGAGTCGCTCTAGCTCGGCGCAGCAGGGTCGCCGTGCACGCGCGGGGAACTGAACCACGGCCGCACTCGACGTCGTCACGACCGAGAACGACCCCGATCTGGCTCGCTTCTGGAAGCCGGATCCCAGGTCGGCGAGGCAACTTCGGCGCGCGAAGCGCAAGAAGCGCAGGGCGTCCGCTCGAGTCGCCATCGCTTCATCCTCCGCGCCGTCGCGCTGGCCGCCTTCCTCCTGGTGTTCCAGGCCGGCTGGTCGTACGTCCACACGCTGACCGCGCCCGGCACGGACCCGTGGACCGCCGCGGTCGGTCGAGTGGGTTCGCGACCACGGGGGCGGCGGCATCGTGAACCGGATCGAGCACTGGTGGTACACGAACCATCCGCCGCCCGTCGGGGGGCGGCCTGAGCACGGCCTCCCGAGATCGGCCGAGCCCGGAGCCGACGCGGTCGCCAAGCACGCCAAGCCGTTGAAGGCACCTGTCGTCACCGCGCCGCCCGTCGCGCCCCACCTCGCCCCGCCGCACGCCGCTCCTGCCGTTCACCACGCCGCTCCCGGGCGAAGGCGCGTGGAGCTCTACCGGCCGCACCGTGCACGGGCTGCCCGCCGTCTACACGACCTTCATGCGTCCCGACCCCGTCCACACCAGCCTCGTCACCGGCATCGCGTGGATGGACACGAAGCTCGTGCGGGCGGTCTTCGTACCCGGGCTGCAGGAGCCGGGCGGCGGCCCGAACCCCTGGGGCTCACAGATCCCGGAGGACCAGCGCGGGGGTCTCGTGTCGGCGTTCAACTCCGGGTTCAAGATGGACGGCGCGCGCGGCGGCTACTACACGGACGGAGAGATGGTGAAGCCCCTGCGCGACGGCGCCGCGTCGCTCGTGATCCTCGCCGACGGCTCCGTCAACGTCGGGATGTGGGGGCGCGACTTCGCGATGGACCCGAGGATCAAGACGGTCCGCCAGAACCTCGACCTCATGGTCGACGGCGGCCAGACCGTGCCCGGCCTCGACTCCGACACGAACGACAAATGGGGCGCCACCCTCGGCAACAAGGTGTTCGTGTGGCGGTCGGCCGTCGGGGTCGACGCGAACGGTGCGCTCATCTTCGTCGGCGGCAACGGCCTCAACGCCAAGACGCTCGGCGACGTGCTGGTGCGGGCGGGCGCCGTCCGCGCCATGGAGCTCGACATCAACTCGCAGTGGGTCTCCTACTACCTGTACGACCAGGTCGACCCGGCGAACCCGAACGCAGTGGCGGGGCGCAAGCTTCTCCCCGACATGCAGCGCGGCGAGGACCGCTACCTCCAGCCCGGCGAACGCGACTTCGTCGCGCTGATGGCGCGCTAGCCGCGCCGCTCCTGCACCAACCAGCTGTTGTTGTCGGGATCGGTGAACGACACGAACGATCCGTAGTCCTGACGTTCGGGGTCCAGCCCCTCCTCCTGCCCGCCCGGGCCGAAGTGGAAGAAGTTGCTGACGTCCACGCCTCGCCCGACGAGCTCGGCCCGCGCCGCCTCGATGTCGGTGACGACCAGATGGAGACCCTCAGCCGAACCCGGTGTCGCCGAGGTCAGGCCCTTCCCGATGATGACCGAGCAGGCCGATCCCGAAGGCGTCAGCTGCACGACGCGGAAGCTCTCGTTCGGCTGATGGTCGACGTCGACGTTGAAGCCGGCCCCCTCGTAGAACGCCTTCGACGTGTCGACGTCGGAGACGGGGACGACGACGGCCTCGAACTTGAAGTCCACTCCGGACCTCCTCCGTCAGACGCCGACGCGCTCGAGCGCCTGCTCGGCGAGGCGGCGGGCGATCACCCGGAGACACAGCGTCTCGTCGGCGCCTTCGAAGATCGACAACACGCGCGCGTCGACGAAGTACCGGGAGACGGGGAACTCCTCGGCGTACCCCATCCCGCCGTGCAGCTGCATCGCCTCGCGCGTCACCCACTCCGCCGCCCGGCACACGTACGCCTTCACCATCGAGGCCTGCAGCGCGCCCTCGCCCTTCGCCATGCGGCGGGCGACGTCGTAGGCGAACTGCCGCCCGGCCTGGACGAGCACCGCCATGCGGGCGAGCTTCGCCTGGCTCAGCTGGTAGTCGAACACCGACTGGCCGAACACCCGGCGTTCCTGGGCGTAGGCAAGGCCCGCCTCGAACGCCGCCTGCATGAGCCCCACCGCGCGCGCAGCCGTTTGCAGGCGGCCGTTCTCGAACCCTTCCATCTGCAGGTAGAAGCCCCGGCCGAGCCCGGCATCGCCGCCGACGAGGTTCTCGTCGGGCACGACCCAGTCGTCGAACGCGACCTCGAAGGAGTGCATGCCTCGGTAGCCGAGCGTGTCGATGGCGCGGCCTTCGACCTTGCCTCCGCCGGGTTGCTCGAGCGCGAACGCGTGCCCGGCGGCGGGCTCCTTCTCGACGACGAACAGCGAGAGGCCGCGATGGCCGGACGTCCGGTCGGCGTCCGTGCGGGCGAGGAGCATGAGGATGTTGGCCCGGCCCGCGAACGTCGCCCAGGTCTTCACGCCGTTGATGCGGTAGTCGCCGTCGCCCGCCGTCGCCGTCACCTTGATGTGGGCGACGTCGGAGCCGTAGTCGGGCTCGGTGACCATCACCCCGACCATCAGCTCGCCACTCGCGATGCCGGGAAGCCAGCGCTGCTTCTGCTCCTCCGTGCCGCCCTGCACGATCGCCCGGGTGAGGATCTCGGGCCGGGTGATGAGCGAGCCGCCGACGCCGAGCGATCCCCACGACAGCTCCTCGGTGGCGACGACCATGCCGAGATAGTCGTGCTCGCCCCCGGCCGCGAAGCCGCCGTACTCCTCGGGCACCGACAGGCCGAAGCCACCGATCTCGGCCAGGCCGGCGATCACCTCCTCGGGGATGTCCGCGTTCGTGCGGTGGACGTGCTCGGCGACCGGCCGCACCTTCTCCTCCGCGAAGCGGTGGAACGTCTCGCGGACGAGCTCGAAGTCGTCGGACAGGTGCGTGGGACCCGTCCCGTGCTTCGGCAGTTGCGTGGCGATCGACTCGAGGAACTCGGGCGAACGGCGGTCGGCGACGAAGTCGAGCGCGGGACGGAGCACGTCGGCTGACGCGCCCCAGATCTCGTCTCGCGCGACGACCCGGCCTGCGAGGTCGGCGACCGCGTCGGCGACGAACGCTCCCGCCAGCATGCCTTCGAGCTCGCCGTGCCCGCCGTAGTCCAGCATCACGCGGCACCCCTCGATCGCGCTGGCGACGTGCGCGAGGTCGTAGGCGAGCACTTGGTGCCGGTCGAGCTTGGCGACGGAGATGCGGCCGTCCTCGGCGGCGTCCCGCGCCAGGTGCTCGGCGGCAGCTGCCGTGAGCTCGGCGGCGGCGTCGACGGCCGCCGCGGCCGCTTCCAGCCGAGCTGTCATGCGGGGAGCCTACCGACGGGGACGGCGGACCTCCCTACCCGCCTGTGGTCGCGCCCGTCGGCGCCTTTGTCGTGGCGGTGGTCGCGCCTCGCCGTGTTCCCGGCACGGACGAGCTCCCCTTGGCTTCGATGGTCTGCTTGGTCACGCCCGGCACGGCTTGTTGCGTGACCTTGCACGCGGGGTCGAGCGAGTCGAACACGGTCTTGGCCAGGAGGTCGCCGCCCTCGGGAGTGAAGTGGATGCCGTCCGCGGCGCGCACACGGGCCACGCCGCCGCCCGGGACCGCGAGCGTCGACGCGAACGCGCCGTCGGGCGAGGAGAACAGCGCGTACGCGTCGACGTAGGTCACTTCCGGGTGCTTCGCGGCCACCTCGCGGAAGACGTCGTTGACGTCCTGAACCCGCTCCGAGAGCTCGGCGTCGGCCATCACCGGCGCGCCCACCCAGTACACGGCGCGGCCGTTGCCGCCGAGGACCGTCAGCATCTGTTCGACGAGAGCCGAGTACTTCGCCCGCCAGTCGGGGTCGCGCTCAGACCCCTTCGAGATGTTCTTCGCGTCGTTCGTGCCGATGATGAAGACGGTGACCTCCGGGTGGTAGAGGGACATGTCCTCGCTGCCGTGCTCGGGCCAGTCCACGAAGGCGGGCGAGAGCAGCCCGCTCGACACACGGGCGTCGAAGACGGGCTGCACCACGCCGCTCTCGCCGGCGAGCTCGCCGAGCGACGGCCCGAGCGACCCGGCCAGCGAGTCGCCCCCGATCCAGAGCCGCAGCGGGTCGACGGGATTCAGTGGCGAGCGGCACGGGAACGTGGTCGCGGCGGCGGACGTGCTCGTCGAGGCTGCCGGCAGCACGTGGCTGTCGTCGCCGTCCCGCAGCGGCCCGGTCAACGGCGAACGCGGCGCCGCCGACGAGGAGCACGACGACGACGCCGAGGACGAGGCTGCGCTGCCAGATGGTGCGCCGCCGGGCCCGCTGCTCTCGGCGGGACCCGTTCGCGGTGGCGTCGTCGTCGGACGGCATGGATCAACGGTTCCGCTCGGGGGCCTGGTCGAGCGTAGTGGCGGCGGGTGTCGCCGCGGCTTCCCGCGCTACGCGGCTCGGCGGCCCGGTCGAGCTGAGTGCGGTACAGGTCGGCGTAGAGCCCGCGGTTGCGCAGCAGGTCTTCGTGACGGCCCTGCTCGACGATGCGGCCGTCGTCCATGACCAGGATCCGGTCCGCGTTCACGATCGTCGACAACCGGTGCGCGATCACCAGCGCCGTGCGTCCCTGCAGCGCGTCGGCGAGGGCGCGTTGGATCGCGAGCTCCGACTCCGAGTCGAGGTGTGACGTCGCCTCGTCGAGGATCACGATCGCCGGGTCCTTCAACAGCATCCGTGCGATCGCGAGGCGCTGCTTCTCGCCGCCCGACATGCGGTAGCCGCGCTCGCCGACGAGCGTGCCGTACCCCTCGGGCAGGCTCATGATCAGGTCGTTGATCCGGGCGGCCTTGCACGCGGCGACGAGCTCGTCGTCGGTGGCGTCGGATCGCGCGTACCGCAGGTTGTTGCTGATCGTGTCGTGGAACAGGTGCGGGTCCTGCATGACGAACCCGACCGCGTCTCGCAGCGACTCGAGCGTGAGGTCGCGCACGTCGTGGTCGTCGACCAGCACCCGACCCTCGCTCACGTCGGCGATCCTCGGGACGAGCATCGCGGTGGTCGTCTTGCCGGCACCAGACGGCCCGACGAGCGCGATGAGCTCACCCGGCTCGACCTCGAGCGACACGTCGCGCAGGATCCATCTGCTCTCCTCCTCGCCGTCTGCCACGACGACGCCCTCCTCGAGCGACGGCAGCGACGTGACCGCGCCCGGCGGGTGACGGAACCACACATGGTCGAGCTCGACGCGCCCCTTCGGCGCGACGAGGTCGACTGCGCCCGGACGGTCTGTGACGAGCGGCTCGAAGTCGAGCACCTCGAACACGCGCTCGAACGAGACGAGCGCGGTCAGCACGTCGACGCGGGCGTTCGTGAGCTGCGTGAGCGGCTGGTAGATCTGGGTCACGTAGATCACGAAGGCGGCGACCGTACCGATCGAGAGCGTGCCGGAGATCACGAGGTTGCCGCCGACGAAGTAGACGACGGCTGTGCCGACGGCGGCGACGAGGCCGAGCGCCACGAACAGCACGCGTGAGTACATCGCGGTGGAGACGCCGATGGCCCGGACGCGCTCGGCGCGGTTCTCGAACTGGTCTCGTTCCCGGTCGTGCCTGCCGAACAGCTTGACGACGAGCGCGCCGGCGACGTTGAAGCGCTCGGCGATCGTGTTGTTCATCGACGCATTGAGCTGCATGCCCTCGCGGGTGATGCGCTGGAGGCTTCGCCCGATGCGCCGGGCCGGGATGATGAACGCCGGCAGCACGAGGAGCGTCAGGAGCGTGAGCCGCCATTCGAGTCCGAGCATCACGGTGAGCGTGACCGCGAGCGCGATGACGTTCCCGACGACCGTGCCCAGGGTGTTGGTGATCGCCTGCTGGGCGCCGATCACGTCGTTGTTCATGCGCGACATGAGGGCGCCGGTCTGGGTGCGGGTGAAGAAGGAGACCGGCATCCGCTGGATGTGGTCGAAGAGCCTCACCCGCATGGTGAAGATGAGCCCTTCGCCGATCCGGGCCGAGTACCAGCGCTGCCAGAGGCTCAGGAGCGCGTTGGCGACGGCGAGGACGACGGCCGCGACGGCGAGCCAGGCGACGAGCGTGCGGTTCTTGTCGGGCACGGCCGTGTCGAGCAGGGATCGGAACAGCAGCGGCGGGATCACGGTCGTGACCGATGCCGCGACGGCGGTGAGGAGGAAGCCGACGAGCAGCCAGCGGTAGGGACGGGCGAGGCGGAAGACGCGCCGCATGAGCGCCCACTCGACGTGCTTCCCCGCAAGGTCCTCGTCGCGGCGGAAGCCGCGCATGGCGCCGTACATCATCGTGCGCTCCAACCTACCGGCGTACCTGGGGATTCCCCGGCCCCACGCGCGACAATGCCGCCGTGACCCACGGGCAGGGCAAGGGCAGGGCGCGGTCGTGAACACGGCGACGTGGCCACTGGTCGGGCGGGTCACCGAGCTCACGCAGGTCGCGGCGGCGATGGAGGGCGAGCCCGGCGGCGTCCTGTTCGCAGGCCCGGCCGGCGTCGGCAAGACCCGTCTCGCGGTCGAATGCCTGAGCTTCGCGGCCGAGCGCGGGTACCGGACCGCGCACGTACGCGCCAACAGGAGCTCGGCGACCATCCCGTATGGCGCCTTCGCCGCCTTGCTCCCCCTGGCGACGAGCCGCGAGTCCGAGAGCCGTGGCGACCTGCTGCGCTACTTCGCCGAGGCGATCCTCGCCGACGCCGACGGCCGCCCGTTGCTCCTCGTCGTGGACGACGCCCACGAGCTCGACGACGCGTCGGCGGCGCTGCTCCTGCACCTCGTGCTGCACGGCGGCGTGTTCCCGGTCGTGACGCTGCGCACCGGCGAAGCCGCGCCGGAGTCGGTCGTCATGTTGTGGAAGGACGAGTTGCTCCAGCGGATCGAAGTGTCGCCGCTCACGGTGGCCGACATCGCCATGCTCGCCGCCGACGTCCTCGGCGGACCGGTCGACGGGACGACCGTCCACGCCTTGCGGACCGCCAGCGAGGGAAACGTCCTGTTCCTGCGCGAGCTGATCCTCTCGGCGGTCGCGTCGGGATCGCTCACCGACGTGCGCGGCATCTGGCGGCTGCAAGGATCGCTGGCCGCGTCGCCGCGCCTCATCGAGCTCGTCCGCATGCGTCTCGGCACGCTCGATGACGCCGAGCGCCACGCGCTCGAGGTCGTGAGCGTGGGCGAGCCCGTGACCCTCTCGACCATCGACGCCCTCTCCGACCGCGCGTGCATCGAGCGTCTCGAGGCGCGCGCACTCGTCGACATCGAAGCCGAGGGCAACGCCCGGCAGGCGCGCATGGCGCACCCGCTCTACGGCGAGGTCCTGCGCGCCGAGCTGCCGTCGGGGCGCTACGAGCGAATCTGCCGCCTGCTCGCCGACGCGGTGGAGTCCGCCGGCGAGCTGTCGGCCGAGGACGCGCTGCGCGTGGCCGTCTGGCGGCTCGAGAGCGGCGACACCGAGCACGCGGACCTCCTGATGATCGCGGCACGGCAAGCGGGCTTCGCCTTCGACTTTCGGCTGGCGCGCCGGCTGGCGGCGGCGGCGTGGGACGCGGGCGCGGGCGTCGAGGCGGGTCACTTGCTCGGCAACATGCTCGACACGCTCGGCGAGCACGAGGCCGCCGAGGACGTCCTGCGCGCCGTCGAGGCGGACGCGCGGAGCGACGAGGAGCGGGCGCAGATCTCCGAGGCAAGGGTCGGCAACCTGTTCCGCGGGCTCGGCCGCGCCGCCGAGGCCGACGAGGTGACGATCGCGGCCGAGCGCGCGGTCGAGGACCCGAACCTGCGCGCCGAGCTCGCCGCCCAGCGGGCGATTCATGCGGTGTTCGCCGCGGACATGGGCGAAGCGCTCGCGCTCGCGGAGCCGCTGTTGGACGAGACGCACTACCCCGGCCGTGTGGTGGTGAAGGCCGCGCTCGCGGCGGGTACCGCGCTCGCACTCACGGGCCGCACCGCCGACGCCATCCGAGTCGCCGACAGGGCCTTCGAGCTGCGGATGGAGCTCGGGAACCAGGTGCAGATGGCAGGGCCGGGTGTGTACCTCGTCGCGCGCGCGTTGGCGCTCGCGGAGGCGGGCCGGCTCGGCGAGGCGGAGGCGACTGCGCAGGCCGGGTACGAGGGTGCCGTCGAGTCCCAGGTGCTCGAAGGGCAAGGGTGGTTCACCGTCATGCTCGGCCGCACGTGCCTGCTCCAAGGCCGCGTGGTGACAGCAGCCCGGTGGCTCCGCGAGGCGGCCGTGCTGTGGGGCGAGCTCGCGCACACCAGCGCCCGCTGGGGCTTCGGCGGGCTCGCGCATGCACTCGCACTGAGCGGCGACCTCGACGGCGCCGAGGCCGCGCTCGAGGACCTCGACGCCGAGCCGCCGACGCCCGTCCGCATGATGGACGTCGACATCGAGCGGGGGCGCGCCTGGTACACGTGGCTGCGCGGCGAGCACGGGCGTGCTCTCGGAATGTTGCGCGCAGCCGCCGACGCCGGCGTCGAGGGAGGGCAGCACGCGTTGGCCGCCGGCGCCTTCCACGACCTCGCCCGCCTCGGCGAGCCCGCCGAATCGGTCGAGCACCTCGAGCGGGTCGCCGAGCACGTCGACGGGCAGCTCATGCCGGCGCGGCTCGCGCACGCGACCGCGCTCAGCAAGAGCGACGCACCCGGTCTCGACGAGGCCTCGGAGGCGTTCGAGGCGATCGGCGGGTGGCTCTATGCCGCCGAGGCCGCCAACCAGGCGTCGATGTTCTACGGGCGCGAGGGCCTCCGGCGCCGTGGTTCGGCGTCGGGGCAACGCTCCCGCACGCTCGCCGAGCGTTGCGAGGGCGCCCGCAGTCCCGCCCTCGAGACCGGCCCGCAACCGGCCGCGCTCACCAAACGGGAACGGGAGGTGGCGACGCTCGCGGCGCGCGGGCTCACCAGTCGGGAGATCGCCGAGACGATCGTCGTGTCGACGCGCACCGTCGAGAACCACCTCCAGCGTGCCTACGAGAAGCTCGGCGTGTCGGGCCGCTCCGAGCTCGCCGCCGCATTGGGGAACGACGCCGGTTAGGGGCGGCGACGCCGGACGGCCGGCCTCGGCGTCCCACCCACCCACATGCCCGGCGGCTCCGCTTCGCTTCGCCGCCGACACGCCTCGGCTCGACCGCCCGACGCCGCCGCCCCGCCTGTGGGCGACACGTAGGCTCGCAGCATGCGGACCGATCCCGAGGTGCGCGCCGAGCTCGTCGGCACGGTGCGGCGCTTCGTCGAGCGAGAGGTCGTGCCGGTCGCGTCGGAGCTCGAGCACGCCGACGAGTACCCGGCCGCGATCGTCGACGGGATGCGCGAGCTCGGCTTGTTCGGCGTGACCATTCCCGAGGAGCACGGCGGTCTCGGCCTCGACCTCCCGACGTACTGCGGGGTGATCGAGGAGCTCGCGGCAGGGTGGATGTCGCTGTCGGGTGTGCTCAACACGCACGTCATGGCGGCGAACCTGTTGAAGGCGAACGGCACCGACGAGCAGCGGAAGCGGTGGCTCCCGAGGCTCGCCGCCGGTGAGATCCGCGGCGCGTTGTCACTGTCGGAACCGGATGCCGGCAGCGACACGAGCGCGATCACGTGCCGCGCCGTGCGCGACGGCGACGAGTACCGGATCACCGGCACGAAGATGTGGGTCACGAACGGGCAGCGCGCCGGGCTCGTCGCGCTCGGCGGCGCGGACCGACGAGGGCATCACGTGCTTCATGGTCGAGAAGGAGCCCGGCGCGGAGCGCTTCGGCGGCATCAGCGTGAGCCGCAACATCGGGAAGCTCGGGTACAAGGGCATCGAGACGGTCGAGATGACCTACGACGACCACCGCGTCGATGCGGACTGCGTCCTCGGCGGCGACGACGGTCTCGGCCGGGGCCAGCACTTCATCCTGTCGGCGCTCGAGGTCGGCCGGATCAACATCGCCGCCCGGGCGGTGGGGGTGGCCCGGGCTGCATTCGAGGCGGCGGTTGCGTACGCACAGCAACGCGAGACGTTCGGCAAGCCCATCGCCCAGCACCAGGCCATCCAGACGAAGCTCGCCGACATGGGGACGCAGCTGCACGCGGCGCGCCTGATGACGGAGGACGCGGCGGCGCGCAAGGAGGCGGGGGAGCGGACCGACGTCGAGGCGGGGATGGCCAAGCTGTTCGCCAGCGAGGCCGCGTTCGAGATCGCGACCGAGTCGATGCGCATCCACGGCGGCGTCGGCTACACGACCGAGCTCCCGGTGGAGCGCTACTACCGCGACGCGCCGCTGATGATCATCGGCGAGGGCACCAACGAGATCCAGCGCCTCGTGATCGCCCGCGGGCTGCTCGAGCGCCACCGGATCTGAACGCGGTGGACGACGGCGGGCGCACGGGGCCGGAGGCCGTTCGACGGTTCAACGAGGAGCCGGGGTGGGGCGAGTTTCCGTCGTTGATCGGGCTCGAGATGCTCGACGTGGAGCTCGACCTTGTTCGGGGCCGGCTCGAGACCACCGAGCGGTTGATCGCCGGAACCGGCTACCTCTGGGCGCCGGTGATCGTCGGACTGGCCGACGCCCTGTGCGCGGCCGGAACCGGGATCAACCTCCCCGAGGGCGCGACGTTCACGACCGTCGAGCTGAAGACGAACTTCCTCGGGAGCGCGCGGCCGGGAGAGGTGGTGGTCGGCGAGGCAGTCCCGGCGCACATCGGCCGCACGACGCACGTCTGGGACGTCACCGTGACGAACGAGGGGACCGGCCGCACGATCGCGCTGCAGCGCTGCACCCAGATGGTGCTGTACCCCTCTGGTTGAGGACTTGACAGGTGCGAACATACGTTCGATAGAGTAAAGGAACTTCCCGAGCTTCCCCGGATCCGTGGCCATTCCGGGAGGGGGAAGCGTGTTCGCACAGGTGCTCGGCAGCCTCGAGCAGATCTCGCGGGAGCTGGATCCCGGCGCGCTCGACGGCGAGCACGCGGCGGAGCTCTTCGGCGATGCAGCGCGAGCGGAGCGGCTGTGCGCGGCGATCAAGTCTCGATTGGCACGACGAGTCGAGGAGACGAGGGTGTGGCGCGAGAGCGGGCACCGCAGCGCGGCGCACTGGGTGGCCGAGGCGACGGGCGAGACCGTCGGTGCCGCCACGCGGACGCTCGAGACGGCGCGTGCCCTCGAGCAGCTCCCCGACACTGACGCCGCGTTCCGTGCCGGCCGACTGTCCGACGTCCAGGTGGCGGAGATCAGCTCCACGGCAGTCGCCGATCCGGAGGCCGAGGCCGAGCTGCTCGCCGCGGCGGACTCGACGAGCGTGAAGGGTTTGCGTGACCGGTGCCGCGCGGTACGCGCCGGTGCCGAGCCCGACGACCGGGCGTGGGCGCGGCGGCTACACAACAATCGGCGGGCGCACGAATGGACCGATCCCGACGGCACCTACCGGCTCGAGGCGCGATTGGCGCCCGACGCCGGGGCGCGCTTCAGCTCGGCCTGGAAGGCGCACACCGACCGGGTGTTCTGTGAAGCGCGTCGAGCCGGGCGTCGTGAGCCTCGGGCCGCATACGCGGCGGACGCGCTGGTGGCGCTGGCGAGTGAAGGCCCCTGCAAGCCTGTCGAGGTGCGGGTCACGGTCGACAGCGCGGCGCTGGCGCGTGGTCACACGTCGGCCGGGGAGCGCTGCGACATCACCGGAGTCGGCCCGGTGCCCGTGACGACCGCGCGCGCATTGCTCGACGACGCGTCGGTGTCCGTGATGACCCGCGACGGCGACGACATCACGGCCGTGTCGCGACCGACGCGCACGATTCCCGTCAAGCTGCGCCGGGCGCTCGAGGCCCGCTTTCCGACGTGCGCTGTTCAGTCGTGCGCCAACGATCAATACCTCGAGATCGACCACGTCGTCGCTCTCGAAGACCACGGCCGGACCGAGGTCGGGAACCTCTGGCGATTGTGTTCGCACCACCACCGCCTGAAGACGTACGCGGGCTGGAAGGTCGTCGGGACGAACGGCGATCGCGACCTCGTGCCGCCCTAGAGCGCGAGTCCGGGCAGGTCCTTGGCGAGAACCGGCTCGCCGACGACGAGCTCGCTCTCGGCGATGAGAGGGCCGAGGGTCGGCATCGCCTTGGCCATGGCTTCACTGGAACCGTGGGCGGCGAACGCGTCGTCGTCGGCGTAGAGCTCCGCGAACCAGAACACGTTCGGGTCGTCCTTCGCCCGGTTCATCACGTACAGGAGCGTGCCCGGCTCGCTGCGGACCTGGTCGATGAGCGACTCGAACGCGGCGACGATCTCGTCGCCCTTTCCCTCCTTGGCCGTGAACCGGGCGAGCAACGAGACCTGCGACATGAGCACTCCTTCTTGAGCCGGAGCGGGAGATCGTAAGCTCTGGCGCCATGACGGTGCACGAGCGGCCCTTCGGTCGGTACTTCGAGGACTTCGAGCCCGGTGACGTGTACAAGCACTGGCCGGGCAAGACCATCACCGAGTACGACGACCATCTCTTCTGCATGATCACGATGAACCACCATCCGTTGCACACGGACGCGTGGTACGCCGAGACCCAGACCCAGTTCGGGAAGAACGTCGTGGTGGGCAACCTCGTGTACTCGCTGGTGCTCGGCATGAGCGTGCCCGACGTGAGCGGCGCCGCCATCGCCAACCTCGAGGTCGAGGAGCTCAAGCACAAGATGCCGACGTTCCACGGCGACACCATCTATGCGGAGACCACCGTCCTGGACAAGAAGGAGTCGGGGAGCAGGCCCGACCGCGGCATCGTCGCCGTCGAGACGCGCGGGTTCAACCAACGGGGCGAAGAGGTCTGCTACTTCCGGCGCAAGGTGATGGTGCTCAAGCGCGAGGCGGCCAAGCCCCGAGAGCGTCCGTACACGTCGGCGGAGTGACGCCCGGCTGCAAGTTCTGCCAGATCATCGCGGGGGAGATCCCCGCCCACTTCGTGCTCGACACCGACGACGTCGTCGCGTTCCTCGACCACCGGCCGCTCTTCCCCGGCCACACGCTCGTGCTGCCCAGGGAGCACGTCGAGACGCTCGCCGACCTCCCGACCGACCGGGTGGGGCCGTTCTTCCTCCAGGTCCAGCGGGTGGAGGCCGCCGTCCGCACGGCGATGGAGGCGCAGGGGAGCTTCGTGGCCGAGAACAACGTCGTGAGCCAGAGCGTCCCCCACCTGCACGTGCACGTCGTGCCCCGGCGGCGGAAGGACGGCCTCCGGGGCTTCTTCTGGCCCCGGACGAGATATGCGAGCGACGGCGAGATGGCGGCGGTGGCTGCTCGCATCGCCGAGCAGTTGGTGTAATCTTGTAATCATGAAACCAGTCTCCACGACCACCCAGGGCTGGTTCGTGGGCCGGCTGCCCGACGGCTGGTTCGGCGGACCCCCCGAGATCACCTACGACCGGGACGAGATCCTCGTCGTCGGCTCTCTTCCGGAGCCCGAGGCGCAAAGGGTGCCGACGCCGAGACCCGGGCCGCCGCCCGGCAGGCCCGGATCGAGTCGTTCCGTGAGGAGACCCGCCAGCAGCGCATCCGCATCGCCGAGGCCGCCGAGGGCAAGTTCGGTCGCAAGGTGGCGTGGGGCGCCGAGTGCGGCGGCGAGCGCGTCGTGTTCACGACCCTCAGCATCCCGGTCATGACCCGACTGCGGATGAAGGAGCGCGCGGTGCTCGACACGCTCGTCGAGGCCAATGTCGCCCGCAGCCGCAGCGAGGCGCTCGCGTGGTGCGTGCAACTCGTGCGCGAGCACGAGGGCGACTGGATCAAGCAGCTGCGCGAGGCACTGGCTCACGTCGACGAGGCCCGCGACGCGGGCCCGGAGCCGACCTCAGCCTAAATCCGGGTTCTGTCAGACTCGACGGATGGGTAGGGCCGCGCGTCTCGTACTCGCGGCGAGCTTCTTCCTCGCAATCGCGCCGGTCCCCGCGGCCGGCGCGGTACGCGTCGACCGGCCGGTCCGCGTGCCCGCGCTCCCGGAGCTCCCGACGGTCGATCCGGCATCGCCGTCGCTGTCGCCCGGCGGGCGTGAGTACCTGGAACGCGCCGCGCTCGACGACGCGCCCCGCTACGCGCTGAGCGTCCAGATCGATCCCGAGACCGGGAAGGTCGAGGGCCGCATGCGCGCCGAGGTGCCGAGCCCGAAGGACGGTGAGCTCCGGTTCCGCATGCTCGCCGGCCTGCCGGCGCTTCATACCGGGCTTGCCGTGCAGGACGTGACGGTCGGCGGCAAGAAGGTTCGCGCCGAACGGGATCAGACGCTCTTGACCATGTCGGCGCCGCGGAAAAGAGAGGAGAGAGTCGTCGTCGGCGTGCGCTTCTCGTACCGCGTGCCTCTCGCCGGGACGACGCACGGTCGCCCGCTCACGCAGGCGACGATCGCGCTGCTTTCCCGAAGCGCCGACCTCAGCCAGTACGGCCACTGGTTCCCGGTGTGGCTGCCGCCGGGCGCCGACCGGGATCCTTCGCTCTCCGGCTTCGGCGACATCGGCAACTTCGCGGCCGGCGCGATCACTGCGCGGGTGCGGGTCCCGTCCGGGTTCGACGTCGCCAGCGGGGGCGTCACCGTCGACCGTCGTGAAGCGGACGGGAGCACGACGAGCACCGAGTCGGGCGTCGGGCTCCGCGATCTGTCACTCGTCGTCGCCAAGGGCCTTCACCACGCGGAGACCCGGGCCGGGGACGTCACGGTCCGCGCCACCGGCCCGGCCTCGATCGACGTCGACGGCACCGCCCGCGCCGCCGCCGGCGCACTCCAGACGCTGGCCGACCGGTTCGGGCCGTACCCGTGGTCCGAGATCGACGTGATCGCGGTGTCGCTCGGTCCCGATGCCGGTGGCATGGAGTGGCCGGGCGCGGTGTGGATCGACGGCCTCGCGGACGGCCCCGACGGCGCGGTGCTGACGATCGACCACGAGCTCGCGCACCAGTGGTGGCACGCGCTCGTCGGCAACGACTCGATCCGCGCCCCCGTGGTCGACGAGCCGCTGGCGCAGTACTCGATGTGCGTGGTCGCGGCGACCGAAGGCAGCTCGTGCGAGCTGCTCGGCGGGCCCGGTGACCCGAGTGGCTCGGGCCGGACCGAGTGCGCCGACCGCCCGACGAACGAGTTCGCGTCGGCCGGCGAGTACGGCTCGCTCATCTACGACCAGGCACCCGAGCTGTACTTCGCGCTCGCAAGCTCGGTCGGGGAGAGCGAGACGATCGCCGCGTTACGAGGCGTCGTCGCCCGCCATGCCTTCGGGATCATCACGCCGGCGGAGCTGCGCGACGAGCTCGTCGGCGCGTTCCCGCAGCAGGCCGACACGGTCCGCACGTTGTGGGACCGCTACATCGGCGCGCCCGGCTGCGGCGTGCGCTGAGCAGCGGTCGAGGCTCTAGCCGGCGAGGAACGTGACGATGCGGTGGTTGACGACGTCGGGCTCCTCGAGATGGAGGAAGTGCCCGGTGCCCGGCACCATGACCAGCTCGAGGCCGGCGGGGTGGTGGGGGCGGAGCTCGTCCTCGACGACGATCTCGGCACCCATGACGCCGTCGTCGACGCCGTGCAGGTACAGCGTCGGCACCGGCGTCGGCTGGAGGTACGCCGACTGCACGTCGGCCAGCGCCGGGTCGGCGTCCTTGGAGCCGAACACGAAGCGGTAGTAGTCGAGCGCGGCCGACAGCGACCCCGGAGCGGCGAGGGTCTTCTTCAGGTCGGCCATGAGCTCGGGGTCGGGCTCGAAGCCCGGTGACCAGTCACTCCACAACCGGTCGACGATCGCGTAGTCGTCCATCGCCACGACCGCGTCGGAGACGGGGAGCTGGAAGAAGAACTGGTACCAGGAGCGCTTCAGCTGCGCAGGATCGAAGATGTGCTGGCCCAGGGCGGCCGCGTGGGGCACGGCCATGTTGGCGAGGCGGCCGAACCGCTCGGGCGCGTGCGCGACCGCGGTGTAGGCCGCCATCGCGCCCCAGTCGTGACCCACCAACACCGCCGGCCCGTCACCGGCCAGCGCGTCCGCGAGCGCGACGGCATCCAGCGCCAGGTTCGCGACCTGATAGTTGCCGTCCGGTGCGAGGCCGGTGGGGTGGTAGCCCCGCATCCACGGCGCCACGGCGTGGAACCCCTCCTCGGCCAGGTCGGTGAGGAGCGCCTCGTAGGACGGGGCGTGGTCCGGGAACCCGTGCAGGCACAGCGCCAGCGGTCCGTCCGCCGGCCCCTCCTCGAGGTAGGCGAACTCGATCCCGTTGGCGCCGACGCGACCTTGCCTCACGGATCGGGAGCCTACGCTCGGGTCGACGAGTTGCAGGCTAATGATTAGCACGCTAACGTTCTCTTCGACATGGTCGAGCCGAAGTACGAGCCGAAGTACGACGAGTTCCTGGGTCGCCGCCTGGCTCTCACGCACAAGGCGGTGCACGAGTGGGTCGACCGTCTCCTCGCGCCCCACGAAGCGAGCATCACCGACTGGATCGTGCTCAAGTCGCTGCAGCGGCCCGAGGCCGCCGGTGGCATCAGCCAGC
This sequence comes from uncultured Actinomycetes bacterium, assembly GCA_963781615.1. Taxonomy (GTDB): domain Bacteria; phylum Actinomycetota; class Acidimicrobiia; order IMCC26256; family JACDBD01; genus JALZAA01. The sequence continues at coordinate 227,069 of CAWAGI010000003.1, forward strand.
GCGAGCTGGCGACCCGCATGGGCATCGAGCCGCCGACCGTGCTCCGCCACCTCGATCGCCTCGAAGGTGCGGGGCTCGTCGCTCGCCGTCGCGACGACCGCGATCGACGCGTCGTCCGGGTGACGATGACCGCCGCGGGGCAACGTCGGTTCCAGCAGCTCGCGGTCGTGATGAGCGGCGCCGACGACGAGCTGCGCGCGCAGCTCACCGGGCGCGACCTCGACGTGCTCTACCGGGCGCTCGAGACGCTGCACGCATACGTCGCGGCCGGTGACCGCGTCGTAGAGCCGGAAGGGAGCCGCGCCGATGTCGCAGGCACTCGCTGACACCGAAGAGGTCATTCGCACCGAGGGCCTGACGAAGGTCTTCCCCGGCGGCGTGAAGGCGGTCGACCAACTCGACCTGTCGCTGCATCGCGGCGAGATCTTCGGCCTGCTCGGCCCCAACGGTGCGGGCAAGACCACCACCGTCGGGATGCTCACCTCGATGGTGGTCCCGACGGAAGGGAGCGCGGAAGTCGGCGGCGTCGACGTGATCGCGCACCCGGCGCTCGCGAAGCAGGCGATCGGCGTCGTTCCCCAGACGAACACGCTCGACCGGTCGCTCAGCGTCGCCGAGAACCTCTACTTCCACGGGCGCTTCTTCGGGATGGGCGCTCGGGATGCCAAGGCGGAAGCGAGCCGGCTCCTCGAGAAGTTCTGGCTCGCCGATCGCGCCTCGGCGGAGGTGCTCGAGCTGTCGGGTGGCATGGCGCAGCGGCTGATGGTCGCACGCGCGGTCATGCACCGGCCCGCGATCCTCTTCCTCGACGAGCCGACCGCCGGCCTCGACCCGCAGAGTCGCATCGCGCTGTGGCAGATCCTCCAGGAACTGCACGCTGAGGGGCAGACCATCCTCCTGACGACGCACTACATGGAGGAGGCGGACCAGCTCTGCAGCCGTGTTGCGATCATGGACCACGGCCGCATCCTCGCCCTCGACACGCCTGCCTCCCTCAAGCGGGGGGTGGGCGCCGACACGATCGTCACCGTGTCCGCCGACGGCCAGCTCGACGAGCTCGCGGGCCTGCTCGAGGCGCGTGTGCCCGGCGTGACGAACGCCAAGCGTGTCGACAGCACCGTGCAGCTCCTCGCGACCGGGTCCCAGGGCGTTCTGCCGGCGGTGGTCACAGCCGCCGAGCAGGGCGGCTTCACGGTGACCGACCTCTCGCTCGCCGAGCCGACCCTCGAGACCGTGTTCATCAACCTGACGGGGAAGGAGCTACGCGACTGATGGCTACCACCACGCCACGTCGACGACGACGACCGACGACGCGACGACTGCCCTCGCGACCGCTCGCCGGAGCACCGTCACCGCCAGCGGGGCCGCGTTCCGGGCGCTCCTGCTGCGCGACCTCACCGTGCTGCGCAAGACACTCAACGAGTTCCTGCCGCGGACCATCCTGCAGCCGTTCCTTCTCGTGTTCGTGTTCACGTACGTGTTCCCGAAGATCGGGCAGGGCGTCGGCGGCGGTGGCGGACCGGCGGCCCAGTCGGCTTTCGCGACGCTGCTCGTCGCGGGCGTCGTCGGCATCACGATCCTGTTCCAGGGCATCCAGTCGGTCGCCCTGCCGATGGTGCAGGAGTTCGGCTACACGAAGGAGATCGAGGACCGGGTGCTGGCGCCGATGCCCGTGTCGCTCGTCGCGCTGGCCAAGGTCACGTCGGGCGCGATCCAGGGACTGATCGCCGCTCTCATCGTCTTCCCCATCGCGGCGGTCGTCCCCGCCAACGACGTGCACCTCAGCTTCAACTGGCCCGTCGTGCTCACGCTGATCCCGCTGGCGTGCATCACGTCCTCGGCGCTCGGGCTCACGTTCGGGACCCGGTTCCAGCCCCGCACCGTGCCCATGATGTTCGGCGTCATCATCATCCCGATCACGTTCCTCGGCTGCGTCTACTACTCCTGGACCGCACTGGGGCCGATCAAGATCTGGGGGTTCTCCTGGCTGAAGTGGCTGGTGCTCGTCAACCCGCTCGTCTACATGAGCGAGGGGTTCCGCGGCGCCTTCACCACCGCCGACCACATGTCGCTCGCGGCGGTATATCTCGCGCTCGCGGGCTTCGCGGCGCTCTTCCTCTACCTGGGCATCAACGGGTTCAAGAAGCGGGTCCTCAGCTAAGTGGCCCCCTGACCTGCTGTGGGGCGTGTTTCTCTTCCGCCGGCAAGTCGGTATCCTCCAGGGGTGCGCGGGGGGATCAAGCTCTCGTTTCACGGCGTGCGGGGATCGACGCCGTGCTCGGGTGAGCAATACGAGCGGTACGGCGGGAACACGTCGTGCGTGGCGCTCGAGGCGGACGGCCACGACCCGATCATCTTCGACATGGGGACCGGTCTTCGCCCGTGCGGGCAGGCGCTCGACGTCGACGGCCCGTTCCACGGTTCGGTCCTGCTGAGTCACCTGCACTGGGACCACATCCAGGGGCTGCCGTTCTTCGGCCCGATCTCGCAGGCGAACGCAGTGCTCGACGTGTACGGACCGGCGCAGGAAGCGGGGCCGCTCGACGCCGTCTTCACCGGTGTGATGCAGCAGCCGTACTTCCCGATCACGCCGGACGAGCTGCACGGCACGGTTCGGTTCCACGACGCCGCCGACGACGACTTCGCTATCAACGGCGCCAAGGTGCGGTCGCGCTGGGTCCGGCACACGAGCCCGACGATCGGGTTCCGTGTCGACCTCGAGGGTCACTCGGTTGCGTACGTGTCCGACCACGGGCCCGGATGCTCCGACGACGCCGACGACTTCGTCCCGTCCGAGGTGCTCGACCTCGCCGAGGACGTCGACGTGCTGATCCACGACGCGCAACACACCTGCGAGGAGTTCGAGGAGAAGCGTCACTTCGGCCACTCGACCGTCGATTACGCGGTCCACGTCGCGCGCCGGGCCGGGGCGCGGCAGTTGGTGCTGTTCCACCATTGCCCGTCACACTCGGACGACAGCGTCGACCTCATGCACCTCTACGCCAGCGCGCTCGCCGAGCGCGTGGCAGGGAGCCTCGAGGTGCTCGCAGCTCGCGAAGGACTCGTCCTCGAGCTGCAGTCCGTCCTGACACGGTGAGCGAATCGGAGAGCGCCGAGACGCTCATGCCGCCCGACGAGCCGTCTTTCCGGACGGTCCTCGGGCACTTCGCCACCGGCGTCACGATCATCACGGCGATGGACGGCAACGAGCCCATCGGGGTGTCCGCCAACTCGTTCACGTCGGTCTCGCTCGACCCGCCGTTGGTGCTGTTCTGCGCCGCGAAGGCGTCGACCACGTGGCCGAAGATCGAGGCAACGGGCAAGTTCACGGTCAACATCCTCAACGAGCACCAGGAGGACATCTGCCGGGTGTTCGCGACCAAGGGTGCCGACCGGTTCAGCCGCATCGGGTGGCGGCCGTCGTCCGGCGGCTCGCCGATCCTGCACGACGCCCTCGCCTACATCGACTGCACGATCCGCGACCAGCACGAAGCCGGCGACCACCTCATCGTCGTCGGCTTGGTGCAGGAGCTCGGCGTCCTCGGCGACGACGGGCCACTGATCTTCTACCGGGGCGGCTACGGCCACTTCGACAGCTGACGGGTCAGGCTCGTTGGACTACAGCCGGCTGTCGATGCCGCTCGGCGAAGCCATCTTCACGCAGCGCTCGATCCGGCGGTTCAAGCCCGACCCGATCCCGCCGGAGGATCTTCGCCTGATCCTGGAAGCGGCCGTCAAGGCGCCGAACGGCGGGAACCAACAGGTTGCGCGCTTCCTCGTCGTGAACGATCGCGACACCGTCCGGGAGTTCGGCGCGCTGTATCGCGAGGCGTGGTGGGCGAAGCGCCACGACGAGGGGTTCGGCGGGCGCGAGGATCTCCCGCGCCGGTTCCTTCCCGCCGCCGGGCTCGCAGACGCGATGGCGGACGTGCCGTGCGTCGTGTTCGCGTTGGCAGTGCGGAACGGCCCGGCCGACTCGGTCGTCCCTGCCGTCCAGAACCTCATGCTGGCGGCGCGCGCGATCGGGATCGGCTCGGTGCCGACGACGCTCCATCCCTCCGTCATGGATCGCTTCCACGCCATGTTCGGGATCCCGGACGACGTCGGCTTCCATTTCTGCGTTCCGCTGGGCTACCCGCAGGGCAACTTCGGCCCGAACGTCCGCAAGCCGATCGCTGAGACCGCCTATCTCGACCGGTGGGGCGCCCCCGGCCCTTGGGGCTGAGTGGGAACACTCGTCCTCGCGGCTCGGCTCGCCCTCGTGGTGGCGCTGACGGCGTCGGCTCTCTCCAAGCTGCGCGGGTTGCGGGAGCTGCCCGCCCAGATGCGCGCCTTCGGAATCCCGGGTTCGCTGGCGGTCGCAGCCGCCGTGGTCGTGCCGGCGGCCGAGCTCGCGATCGCGGTGTGCCTGGCGGTCTTCCGTGATTCCTCCGTTCCCGCGTTCGCGGCGATCGCACTCCTCGCGTTGTTCACCGGCGCGGTCATCGCGAACCTGGCCCGCGACGAGCCGCCGCCGTGCCCGTGCTTCGGGATGGCGAGCGCGGACCGGCCTGTCTCGGCGCGGACCATCGTCAGCAACGCCTGGCTCCTTGCACTGGCCGTGATCGCGACCGGCGTGGACGAGCCGGCCGACGACGCCGCCGTCGTGCTTGCATACGCGATCGGCGCCGCGATGGTGGCGGTGTACGTCGTGCTCGCGCTCGGCTACGGACGGCGACGCCGCGCGATCCGCCAGTAGAGGCCGGCCTCGACCCAGCTGCCGGTGGCGGCGTCGAAGGCGGTCGTGGCGACGACGGCCAGGGCGAGGATCCAGGCGAGGAAGCCGAGGTCGAGGAACACGAGGAGTGACGCGACCAGGAGCACGCCCGTCTGGACGAGCACCGACAGCCGCACCGTCTGACGGTCGACGAACGCGTCGGGCGGTTCGAGCCGGTCGCCGATCACGGCCGAGAACAGCCGGGGCAGCGGGGACCGGCGCGGCCCCACCGCGCCGCTCACTGCGAGCACGGCCGTCACCGCCGGGATCAGCAACTCGGCCTGGAACGTGAAGCCGAGGAGCAGGACGAACGCGACCGCACCCTGCTCGAACCGCAACGGCCGGGGATCGAAGCCGCGCCGCGACGGGTGGTGGACCATTACTTGAACGCGCCCGAGCCGCGCACGAACAGGTGCCAGCCGATGAACGCCCAGAGCGCGTACACCGCCCAACGGAGGACCGGGTGCCGCATCATCCGAGTCACGACGTCGTCGAGCGTGGCGGAGCGGGGCCGGCGCACGTGCGTGAGCACGCCCCACACGATCGCCACCGCGGCGATCGCTGCATAGACGGTGTAGCCGAAGGCGCTCGAGCTCATCGCCGGAACAGCCAGTAGCCCACACCCAGCCACGCCGCGAACATGCCGAACCGTCCCGGGTGCGCGCTCATCGCCCAGTCGGCGATGGAGCTGAGCGTGGGGTGGTCGACACGGGGCGACAGCCGGTACGAGATCAGCTCCCACGCCAGCAGCGCCACGAACAGCGCAACCCAGACCCAGGTGCCCCGACGGGTCGGCGATCCGGTGCCGGGGCGCATACGGAGCACCGCGAGGCCCCCGACGACGAGCGGAACGGCGACCGCGACCGCTTCCGGATGCGTGAACGGCCGCAAGCCGGACGCGATCCACGAGTAGGCGAGGGCGGCCGCGACGGCGGCGGCCGCGCGCCACGAGACGCGGGGTGCCCGGTGCGTCGCCTCCACGACCACAGTCTCGCAATCGCACCAGGGCTCCCGGAAGCCCGCTGGTAATCTCGAACAGCACCCCGCCGACGCAGAGGCAGGCAGTCGCGGGGCGCGAGGCATCGAGGGGGAACTGGTGGATCGCGAGCGGGAAACCCGACGAGCCGGCTGGCGGCTGATGCGGGGCACGCTCGGCTCCCAGCGATCGCCGCTCGTGCTCGGAGTGCTCGCCGGGGTCTCGTGGACGGCGGCCAAGATCTCGGTTCCGCTCCTGGCCGCCGGCGCGATCGACAACGGGATCCTCCCCGGCAACGGCGAGGCCATCCTCGTGTACTCGCTGGTCATCGTGGCGGTCGGCGTCGTGCAGGGGTTGTCGTCGGGGTTCCGGCGGTACTGCGCGTTCCGCATCGCGTACCGGTCCGAGACGGACCTGCGCCAGCGGCTCTTCGCCCACCTCCAGCGGCTTCACTTCGCGTTCCACGACGAGGCCCAGACCGGCCAGCTCATGGCCCGGGCGAACACCGACATCTTCCAGATCAACCAGGCCGTCATCCTCATCCCGCTCACGATCGCCAGCACGCTCACGCTCGTCGGCGTCGTGACCGTCATGGCGCTGCAGAGCGTGCCCCTCACGCTGCTGGCGCTCGGCGCGCTGCCGTTGCTGAACGTCAGCGCGTTCCGGTTCAGCCGGAAGATGCAACCCGTCACCACGACATTGCAGGAGAAGCTCGGTGACCTCACCGCCGTCGTCGAGGAGAGCGTCGCCGGGGTGCGCGCGGTCAAGGGCTTCGGCTCGGAGAAGCTCCAAGAGCGGCAGCTCGACGCCGAAGCCGACGCAGTGCGCACGAGCTCGCTCAAGACCGCGTGGCTGCGCGCCGGCTTCCTCCCGCTCGTCGACTTCCTGCCCACGCTCGCGCTGGTCGCCATCCTCTGGTACGGCGGCCACCTCGTGCTCAACGGCGAGCTCGAGCTCGGGTACATCGTGGCCTTCAACTCGTACGTCCTCATGCTGATCTGGCCGTTGCGGATGGCGGGGATGCTCGTCGCGCAGGCGTCGCGTGCGTCGGCGGCGGCCGGCCGGCTCGACGCCATCCTCGTCACCGACCCCGAGGTCGTCGACAAGCCCGGCGCCCGGGCGCTGCCGCCGGGACCGGGCGAGATCCGCTTCGAGCACGTCCACTTCGGGTACCGCGGGGGCCGGCCGATCTTCACCGACCTCGACATGCTCATCCGGGGCGGCGAGGCGGTGGCGGTGGTCGGTCCGACCGGCGCCGGCAAGACGACTGTCGCCCGGCTCGTCCCTCGCTTCTACGACGTCGAAGGCGGGCGGGTGCTGCTCGACGGCACCGACGTGCGCGACGTCAAGAAGCACGACCTCCGGCGCAACGTCGGGATCGTCTTCGAGGACACGTTCCTCTTCTCCGACTCGGTGCGCCAGAACATCGCCTTTGCCGACCCGCAGGCGCCGATGGAGACCGTGCGCACCGCGGCGCGGCTCGCGGGGGCCGACGAGTTCATCGACGACATGCCCGACGGGTACGAGACCGTCGTCGGCGAGTACGGCTACACGCTGTCGGGCGGGCAGCGCCAGCGGCTCGCCATCGCGCGGGCGGTGCTCGCCGATCCGCGCGTGCTGATCCTCGACGACGCCACGTCGTCCGTCGATCCGACCAAGGAGCACGAGATCCGCGCCGCGCTGCGCGAGGTCATGACGGGGCGGACGACGCTGATCATCGCCCACCGGCCCGCGACCATCGCCCTCGCCGACCGGGTCGTCCTGCTCGACGGCGGACGCGTTGTCGCCGAGGGGACGCACGACGAGCTGCTCGAGAGCTCCGAACGCTACCGCGAGGTGCTCGCACAAGCGGCCGCGATCGAGGCGGCGTCGACGGTCGAGACCGTGCAATGAGGGGCGGCGGCGGCGGAGCGCTGGGGCCAGCACGCGATCGAGGAGACGCTGAGCCGTCACGACGCCACGAAGGTGCTGCGCCGGCTGCGCCCGATGCTGCGCCCGTACCGCGGTCGGATCGCGCTCGCGATCCTGCTGCTCATCGGGCAGACCTCGTGCCTGCTGGCCGGGCCGGCGCTGGTCCGTCACGGCATCGACGACGGGCTGCGCGCGCACGACGCCGGCGCGCTCAACCTGTCCGCGCTCCTCTACCTCTTCGCCGCGATCTCGGGACTGTTCTTCGGCCGGGCTGTCATCAAGATGGTCGCCCGCGTCGGCGAGACGTTCCTGCGCGACCTTCGGTCGGGTGTGTTCCGGCACCTGATGTCGCTGGGCATGGACTTCTTCGAGCGCGAGAAGACCGGCAAGCTCGTCGCCCGCATGACCTCCGACATGGACGCCCTGCAGGAGCTCGTGCAGATGGGGCTGGTCATGTTCGTGCAGAACGGCCTCCTGTTCGTCGGTGCGATCCTCGTGATCTTCCTGATGAGCTGGAAGCTCGCACTGTGCACGCTCGTCGTCGTGCCGCCGGTCGTGATCGCGAGCCGCTGGTTCCGGCGGGCGTCGAACAAGGCCTACCTGCTCGTGCGGGACCGCATCGGCCAGAACCTCTCGACGCTCCAGGAGGGCCTGGCGGGCATCCGCGTCGTGCAGGCGTTCGGCCGGGAGCGCTCGTTCACGCGCCGGTTCCAGGAGACCAACGAGGCGCAGTACGACGCCAACATCGAGACCGTCCGCATCTCGGCGAAGTACTTCCCGATCGTCGAGTTCGCCGGCGTCGCCGGCGTCGCCATCATCGTCGGCATCGGCGGCGCGTTCGTGTCCGCCGAGATCGTCACGGTCGGTACCGTCGCCGCCTTCGTGCTCTACCTGAACAACCTGTTCGAGCCGATCCAGCAGCTGAGCCAGTTGTACAACACGCTCCAGCAGGCGGGAGCGGCGCTGCAGAAGGTGTTCGAGCTCCTCGACGAGCCGCCGTCGATCGCCGAGCGGCCCGGCGCGGTCGACCTGCCCGAGGACGGTGGGCTCGATCTCGAGCATGTCTCGTTCGGCTACGGCGCCGAGGACGTGCTGCACGACGTCTCACTGCGCGTCCCGTTGGGGGAGCGGCTGGCGCTGGTCGGCCCGACGGGCGCCGGCAAGTCGACGCTGGCCAAGCTCATCGCCCGCTTCTACGACCCGCGCGAAGGGACCGTCGAGTATGCCGACGTCGACCTGCGCGACGCGACGCTGGGATCGCTGCGGGAGCGGATCGTCGTCGTGCCCCAGGAGGGGTTCTTGTTCGCGGGGACCGTCCGCGACAACGTGATCGTCGGCAAGCCCGACGCCACCGACGACGAGGTCCGGGAAGCGATCGCCGCCCTCGGTCTCACCGACCGCTTCGACGACCTCCCCGACGGGCTCGAGACCGAGGTGCGCGAGCGCGGCTCGCGTCTGTCGGCGGGGGAGCGGCAACTCGTGTCGCTCGTGCGCGCCGCGCTCGCCGATCCCGCGCTGCTGGTGCTCGACGAGGCGACGTCGAGCCTCGACCCGGGGACGGAGCGCACGGTCGAGCGCGCGCTCGGGCGCCTGACCGAGGGACGGACCGTGGTCGTCGTCGCCCACCGCCTGTCGACCGCCGCCCGGGCCGACCGCATCGCGGTCGTCGACGACGGCCACGTCCCCGAGATCGGCACGCACGACGAGCTGATCGCGCACGAGGGTCGCTACGCGAGCCTGTACGCGGCCTGGGACTCGCGCGCCGCGATGGGCCGCGCGTCCTAGGCGACCAAACGCCGTGATTCGGCGTCGCGCTTGATCTGGCCGAGCACGATGCGCCGGATCAGGGCGCTGAATCGGCCGATGAGCCACCAGTAGCGCGAGAACCGGCGGCGGGCCTCGTCGTCCGTGGACAGGATGCGGGTCTCGGTCTCGACTCTGGACCCGCCGCCGGGTCGGGCGGAAACCGCGAAGTTCCACGCCGCCTTGGCGAAGTCGGGCTCGTCAAAATCCGTGAACTCGGCGGCGTCGATCCGGTGGACGCCGCTCGAGAGCTGCCAGAACTTCCCGACGACGCCGAGCACGAGCTCCTGCTCAGGTTCCTCGCCGAGCACGACGAAGCCGGACTCGACGATGTCGTCGAGCTGGAGCTGGAGCTTCGGCTTCACCGCTCCGGTGAAGAGGTGCGGGAGCCCGCGGACGAACAGCAACGCGAGGACGACAGGGGAGCGCGCCAGGTCGAGCTCCTTCACGGCGCGGTACGCCTCGTCGACCGGCGCGTCGACGTCGACCGCGTGGTGCTCGACGACGTCGTAGTCGGGGAGGAACTCGTCGATCAGCACGCGTCCACGTTCGCACCCGGGACCCTCCGAGGGCGAAGCGGGAGAAGCGCTCTGTCGGTATAGTGCGGTCGATTACCGGCTGGTGCAGCGAAGTCCGGTGTGATCCCGGCGCTGTCCCGCAACTGTGATGCCTCCGCAGGGTGCGGAGGTGAGCCAGGTCGCCTGGCCAGCCGGTGACGAACACAGCTCTCGAGGAAAGGGCGGTTCGTCCGGCAGACCTCCTGTCGGCGGCCAGTTCCTCGACCGACGGGAGGTTTTCGATGACACGCCGAGTGCTCGCCTCGCTTCTCGTTGCGGTGGTGGTTTCGTTCGGGCTCGTCAGTGCGCCTGCAGGCGCGGGGTGGGTGACGCACCGCCATCAGACGCAAGAGAAGCCGACAAGGATCGTCTCGCTGTCACCAACCGCCACCGAGATGCTCTTCGCCATCGGCGCGGGAAGCAGGTCATCGCGGTCGACGACCAGTCCGACTACCCGGAGAAGGCCCCGCGCACCGACCTCTCGGGCTTCAACCCGAACGTCGAGGCGATCGCCTCGAACCAACCCGACCTCGTCGTGCTCTCCGACAACACGGTGGAGGACGGGCTGAAGCAGCTCGGCATCAAGGTGCTGGTGCAACCGGCTGCCGACCAGCCTCAACGACGAGCTACGCGCAGATCCGCGCAGCTCGGCAAGGCGACCGGGCACGCGAGCCGCTGCGACTCGCGTCGTCGACAAGATGAAGGCGGGGATCGCCGACCTCAAGGCGCAGGTGCCGAAGCGGTCAAAGAAGCCGACCGCCTACTACGAGCTCGACGACACGTTCTTCTCGGCGACTTCGAAGACGTTCATCGGGCAGGTGCTGTCGCTCGCCGGCCTCGCCAACATCGCCGACAAGGCCGGCGGTGACGGCATCCGGCTATCCGCAGCTGTCGGTCCGAGTACATCGTCGACGTCGAATCCCGACGTCGTCTTCCTCGCCGACAGCGAGTGCTGCGGCCAGACGCCGCGAGACGGTCGCGGCGCGGCCGGGCTGGTCGGAGATCGCGGCGGTGACGCGACCAGCACGTCGTCCCGCTCGACGACGACATCGCGTCGCGGTGGGGACCGCGGGTCGTCGACCTGCTCCGCACGATCGTGAAGCGACGACCAAGCGATGAGCACGGGCGACGACCGCCGAGCTGCGTGTCGACCCGGCTGCGAGCTGCGTTGGATCGCAGCCGGGGTCGTCGGCGGTCGCGCTCGCGTCGTCGCGGTCGGCGTCACCGTCGGCCCGGTGTCGATCGCGGCCGGCGCGGCTCGTCCGCGAGCTGCTCAGTCACGTCCCGTTCGTCGGCAGCGGCACGCGGCCTCAGCGTCGCAGCAGGCGGCGATCGTGTGGGACCTGCGGCTGCCCCGCGTGGTGCTCGCGCTGCTCGTCGGCGCGATGCTCTCGATGGCGGGGGCGTCGTACCAGGGCGTGTTCCGCAACCCGCTCGCCGACCCGTACCTGCTCGGCGCGGCCGCCGGCGCCGGGCTCGCCGTCACGCTCGTGATCGTGGCGGCGCCCGGCGCGCCGGGCGGCGGCGCTCAGCTCGTGCCGCTCGCCGCGTTCGTCGGCGCGCTGTGCGCGGTGCTCGCTGGCCTACGTGCTGGGCCGCGCGCAGCGGCGGGCGATCGGCGGCGACGCTGGTGCTGGCGGGGGTCGCGGTCACGAGCTTCCTCACCGCGGTGCAGACGTACGTCCAGCAGCAGAACTCCGACACGATCCGCGAGGTGTACACGTGGATCCTCGGCCGGCTCACGACCGCGGGCTGGACCGAGGTCGTCCTGCTGCTCCCCTACTTCGTCGTGACGACGGCCGTGCTGCTCGCGCACCGGCGCGTGCTCGACGTGCTCGCGCGTCGGCGACGAGGAGGCGTCGACGCTGGGCATCGCCGACGGCCCGCACCCGTCTCGTGATCGTGGCCGCCGCATCGCTCGCGACCGCGGCCGCGGTGTCGGTGAGCGGGCTGATCGGGTTCGTCGGGATCATCGTGCCGCACACGGTCCGCCTGGTCGCCGGCGCGAGCTACCGCGTCGATGCTGCCGCTGTCGTTGCTCTTCGGCGCCGCGTTCCTCGTGCCTCGCCGACCTCGTCGGCGCGCACCGATCGCGCGCCGGCCGAGGTGCCGATCGGCGTCATCACCGCGTTCGTCGGCGCGCCGTTCTTCATCCTCGTGCTCAGCGAGCATCGCAGGAGGCACGCGGCGTGACGGCCGCTCGATCGTGCGCGATCTGACGCGTCGAGCTGCGGTCGGCTCGTCGCATCCTCGACGGCGTCGACGTCGTGCGTCGAGCCGGTGCAGTGGGTCTCGGTCGTCGGGCCCGAACGGCGCCGGCAAGACGACGCTGCTGCGCGCGATCGCCGGGCATCGTCCCGTGCGCCGGCCGGGTCGAGCTCTTCGGCGCGCGACGCGCAGCGATCTGCGGCACCGCGCACGCGCCCGGCTCGTTGCGCTCGTGCCGCAGACCCCGGTGGTCCCGGCGGGCGTCGCGCGTCGCTCGACTACGTGCTGCTCGGCCGCACGCCGCACCTCCCGTTCTTCGGCACGCGAGAGCAGGCCACGACGTCGACGCGCGCCGACGAGATGCTCGACGCTGCTCGACGTGCGCGGACTGCGCGGCGCGGCCGTCGAGACGCTGTCGGGCGGCGAGCGCCAGCGGGTGCTGCTCGCCCGCGCCCTGCTCCAGGAGGCGCCGCGTGCTCCTGCTCGACGAGCCGACGACCGCGCTCGACATCGGCCACCAGCAGGACGTGCTCGAGCTCGTCGACGCCTGCGCCGCGAGCGCTGCCTCGCCGTCGTGTCGACGATGCACGACCTGACGCTCGCCGGGCTCTACGCCGACGAGCTCGTGCTGCTCGACGGCGGCCGCGTCGTGGAGCGTGGGCCCGCCGCGCGACGTGCTGACCGAGGAGCACCTGCGGCGCCACTTCGGCGCCGACGTCACCGTGCTCGACGGGAGCGACGGCCCCGTCGTCGTGCCCCACCGCCTCGCCAGGAAGCGCGACGATGAGCGACGCCGTGAACGACGCACGAGCCACCGCTCGAGGACCCCCGACCCGAGCAGTTGCGCCGGGCGCGATCGCTCGTGCTCGTCAACACCGGCGACGGCAAGGGCAAGTCGACCGCCGCGTTCGGCGTCGTCATGCGCGCGCGTCGCACGCGGGTGGCGGGTGGCGGTCGTGCAGTTCCTGAAGTCGGGCAGTGGCACGTCGGCGAGGAGAAGACGGCGCAGCGCCTCGGCGTCGACTGGTGGGCGATCGGCGAGGGGTTCACCTGGGACTCCGCCGACCTCACCGAGGACGAGGCTGTGGCGCAGGCAGCGTGGCGACACGCTGCCGACATCGATCGGCGCCGGCGAGCACCGGCTCGTCGTGCTCGACGAGATCACGTACCCGATGAACTGGGGCTGGATCACCACCGACGAGGTCGTCGCGCGCGATCCGCGACCGGCCCGACGACGTCAACGTCGTGGCCACCGGCCGCGACGCGCCCGAGGCGCTGGTCGAGGTCGCCGACACCGTCACCGAGATGCGCAACGTCAAGCACGCCTACGACCGCGGCATCGTGGCGAAGAAGGGCATCGACTACTGATGATGCGCGCACCTGACGATCGAGCGCTACGACGACGGTCCGCGCGAGCGACCCGGCGCTGCGTCTGGCGTTTCGACCCGCCGCGCTCGCGATCGCGTCCGCGCCGCTCGGCGGCGGCATCGGGCAGCGCCGGTGGGTGGTCAACGCGCAGGTGCCGCTCGACTACGCCCGCACCGACCTCGAGTGCGCACCTCGGCGCGATCGCCGGCGTCGCTGGGTTGCGACGGCCCCGGCGTCGGCTTCCTCACCGCGGCCGCCGTCGAGTCGTTCACGACGGGTCGCGACGGTGACGTCGACGCGTACGCCACGGTCGGGCTTCGCCATCCCACCTGGGCCGCCGACGCCGAGGGCGGCGGCGGGCGGCCCGCCGGTCGGCACGATCAACTGCTGGTCGGGGTCGCCAGTCCGACTCGCCCGACGCCGCGCTCGTCAACGCGGTGATGACGGCCACGGAGGCGAAGACCCAGGCGCTCGTCGAGCACGGCGTGCCTGGAACCGGCACGGCCAGCGACGCGGTCTGCGTCGCGTGCGCCGCCGACAGGCGACGCCGACGCCTTCGCCGGTCCTCGCGCGCCGATCGGCAGCCGGATCGCGCGTGCTGTGCACGCTGCAGTCGGCGCCGGAACCGAAGCAGGTTGGCGCCCGGGCGGAGAAAGGCACTCGTGATCCTGCTCGTAGTCGGCGGTACCCGCTCCGGCAAGTCCGAGGTGGCCGAGCAGATCGCACCGGAAGCTCGGCGACCCGGTCACGTTCGTCGGCATCGGCAAGCCCACGGATTCGGAGATCGCGGCGCGTATCGACGCCCACCGCGCCCGGCGACCATCGGCGTGGCGAACGGTCGAGTGCGAAGACGATCACGCCGACCTCGTCGAGACCGTGGCGAAGCTCCAAGGCACCGTCCTGGTCGACTCCCTCGGGACGTGGGTGGCACGGGCGCCGGGGATGCAGGTCGACACCGCGGCTCTGGTCGATGCACTGCGGCGGCGTTCGGGACCGACGATCGTCGTGTCCGAGGAGGTCGGCCTCGCAGTGCACCCGCCGACCGAAGCGGGTCGTCGCTTCGCCGACACCCTCGGGCTCCTCAACGCGGCCGTCGCCGCGAACGCCGACCGGGTCTTGCTCGTCGTGGCCGGACGCGCCGTGTCGCTCCGCACGGTCGATGATGCACTGGGCGTCGAGGGGCCATGACCGCCGCTCTCGCGCTCCTCACCGTCCTCGGCCGGGCCCGCGAGCCGACGGCCGCGTGTGGCGGTTGGTTCCCGATCGTGGGCGCTGCCATCGGGGTGCTGGTCGGCGGCGTGTGGTGGGCGTCGGACCTGTCGTTCCCGCCGATCGTCGCGGCGGCGCTCGCGGTGGTCGCCGACCTCGCTGTCACTGGGATGCTTCACTTCGACGGGCTAGCTGATACCGCGGACGGCCTGCTGCCGCACGCGGCCCGCGAGGAACGGCTTCGCATCATGCGCACACCCGACGTCGGAGCGTTCGGCGTCGTCGCCGTCGCGGCGGCCTTGCTCATCCGCGTCACGGCACTGTCGGCGCAGCCCGTGAGCATCGGTCTGATCGCCGCGCTGTGGTGCGCGTCACGGACGGTAGCCGCATCCACTCCGCGCTTTAGCCCCTACGCCCGCGACGAGGGCCTCGCGTCGGCGATGCTGCCGAGTCCGGCCTCGACGTGGTTGCTCGTCGCCCTCTTCCCGGCCGGGGTCGTCGCCGCGCTGACCACGGGCCTCCGAGGTTCGGTGGCGGTCGCGGTGACGGCCGTCGGAGTGGCCGGTGTTGCGGCACTGGCGAAGCGGAGAATCGGCGGTTTCACGGGTGACGTGCTGGGCGCCGGCATCGTCCTCGGTGAGACCATCGGGCTGGTCGTGGCGGCCGCGAAGTGGTGACCCGGCTCATGGCGAGACGGGCACTCGCCGCCGCCAGTGGGCTTGCGCTCGACCGGGTAGTAGGCGAGCCGCCCGCGGAACTCCACCCGGTGGTCGCGTTCGGTCGTGCCATGGGAAGCGTCGAGGAGAAGCTGTATCGCGATTCCGTTGTCGCCGGTTCCGCGTACGCCATCGGGGGAGTCGCGCTCGGCGTGGCGGCCGGGCTGGCGGCGCGTTCGACGACGGCGGCGGTCGCGCTCTGCGCCTCCGGGCGCATGCTTCGTCGCGAGGCGGAGGCGGTGCGGTCGTCACTCGAGCACGCCGACCTCCGTCACGCTCGCGCCCGTCTCTCCGCCTTGTGTGGACGCGACCCCAGCGATCTCGACGAGTCGGGCGTCTCGGCCGCTGTGATCGAGTCGTTGGCCGAGAACACAGCGGATGCCGTGGTCGGTCCGGCGCTGTGGGGGTTCGCGTTCGGGGCGGCCGGCGCGCTCGGCTACCGCGCGGTCAACACGATGGATGCGATGGTCGGGCACCGAGGTTCACCGTACGAGCGCTTCGGTCGGTGCGCCGCCCGCCTCGACGACGTTGCCAACCTCGTGCCGGCGAGACTCACCGCAACCCTCGTCGCCGCCGTCTGTCCGCCGCGTGCTGCTGCCGTGCAGCGGATCGTTCGGCGTGACGCTCCGAACCATCCGTCACCGAACGCGGGCGTGGCCGAAGCGGCATTCGCCGCCGCGCTGGACCTGCAGCTCGGCGGGGTTGTCCGCTACGGCGAGCGGGTCGAGCGCCGCCCCCACCTCGGTAGCGGCCGCCGCCCGAAGCCGGCCGACATCAGTCGCGCGGTACAGCTCGCCGACAGAGTCGAGATCGCGTGCGCGGCCCTGCTTGCGACCTCGGGGCTGCTGAGGCTCGCGCGCCGGAGGAGGACGTGACGCGTTTTCGTGCGCCGCACCCTGGTCCGCACGGCGGCGACGGCGCCCGCCTCGCCGCGGTCCTCGGCATCCGACCGGAGGAGGTCCTCGACCTGTCGGTGAGCCTCAACCCCTGCGCGCCCGACGTCTCGGCGCTGATTCGAGCCCACGCCGCTGCCGCCAGCCGGTATCCCGACCCGAGCGTTGCGACCGCTGCGCTCGCAGAGGCGCTCGGCGTGGACAAGGACCGCGTCGTCGTCACCAACGGGGGCGCCGGAGGCGATCGCGCTCGTCGCGGCCGAGCTCCCCGTCGGCGACGTCGACCCGTGCGACTTCTCGCTTTACGCGCGTCACCTCGCCCGCGTCGAGCCCGGCGCGCCACGCATGGCGTTCCAACCCGCACCACCCGACCGGCCTGCTCGCCGGCGCTGACGAACGCGCCAGCGTCTGGGACGAGGCGTTCTATCCCCTGGCAACGGGCGCTTGGTCACGCCGCGACCCCGACGCCGTCGTGGTGGGCTCGTTGACGAAGATCTTTGCCTGCCCCGGGCTCCGTGCGGGCTACGTCTTCGCGCCTGACCCCGCGCTGGCGGGGCGAGTGCGTCACCGCCAAACCGAATGGTCGGTCAACGGGCTCGTCTGCTCGGTGCTGCCCGATCTGCTGGCGATGCAGGATCTGCCGGCCTGGGCGGCTGCGATCGCGGACCTGCGCTTGCGGCTCGGCGCGCTCCTGCGTTCTCACGGGCTGGTTCCCGAGCCATCAGACGCGAACTTCGTATTCGTCCGCCACGCGCCCGGAGTGCGCGACGCGCTCGCGGAACACGGCATCCTGGTCCGCGACACAGCCTCGTTCGGTGCTCTCGGCGGTGTGCGCATCGCCGTGCCCGACGCGGCGGGCCTGGATCGTCTCGCTCAGACCCTCGAGCGGGTTTCCCCATGAGCAGCCTCTTCTCGGCCGCCGCCGCACGCGTCCGGCCTCTCGACGAGGCGGCGCGGCAGGTGGCGCTGGCGCGTCAGGACCAGCTGACGAAGCCGTCCGGATCCCTTGGCGCGCTCGAGGAATTGGGGACACGGCTTGCCGCCATCACCGGGACGTGCCCGCCACCGATCCCGTGCTCGCCGGCGGTTGCAGTCTTCGCGGCCGACCACGGCGTCGTCGACGCCGGCGTCACGATGTGGCCGCGAGCGATCACGGCGCAGATGGTCGCCAACTTCGCAACAGGAGGTGCGGCGATCAACGCGATCGCCCGGCAGGTCGGTGCGGCCGTGCACGTCATCGACGTCGGCGTCGCCACGGACGTGCAGGGGTCGTCGCTGGTCGTACGCAACCGCAAGATCCGAGCTGGCACCGACAACTTGGCCGAGGGACCGGCGATGAGCCACGCCGACGCGCAAAGTGCGCTCGATGCGGGGGCGCTCGTCGCAGCTGAGCTCGTCGACGCCGGTCACGATCTCCTGGTCACCGGCGACATGGGGATCGGCAACACGACGCCTGCGGCCGCGGTGATCGCAGCTATGTGCGGTCGGGATGCAGCCGAGGTCACGGGACCGGGCGCCGGCAGCGACGCGCCGACGATCGCATGCAAGCTCGAGGTCGTCGGCGCTGCCGTTGCGCGCGCGCGAGGACTGTCCGATCCGGTCGCGATCCTGGCGGACGTGGGGGGACTCGAGATCGCCGCTCTCGCCGGTTTCATCGTCGGGAGCGTCGCGGCGCGGATCCCGGTCGTCGTCGACGGCGTCATCACGCTCGCCTCACTCGCCGCTGCTGAAGCGATCGTCCCGGGTGTTGCCGCGCATTGCATCGCTGGCCATCTTTCCACCGAGCCGGGCGCGGGCGTGGTGCTCCAACACCTCGGGGTCGAGCCCCTCCTCGATCTCCGCCTCCGTCTGGGCGAGGGCACCGGCGGGTGTCTCGCGGTACCCGTCGTGCAGGCGGCGGCACGGCTCCTGGACGAGATGGCAACGTTCGACGCGCTCGGAGGGTAGGCAAAGACCGTGGGCCTCGTCGCGACCGCACTCGTGCTCGGGTTCCGCCACGGGTTCGACTGGGACCACCTCGCGGCACTCAGCGACATCGCTGCGTCGCAGCAGAGCCGCCGCCGCTCGATGATGCTCGCCACGTTCTACGCGTTGGGGCACGCGGCGGTCGCCTTTGCGATCGGGGCCGCCGTCATCCTCGCGTCCGCGCATCTGCCGGAGTCGGTCGGCGAGGTCATGGAACGTCTCGTCGGCGTGACACTCATCGTGCTCGGCATCTTCGTGATCGTCTCCACCATCCGCCACGGAAAGAGCACGGGCATGCCGAGTCGCGGCGCGCTCCTCGTCTCCGGCTTCCGACGCCTCCGGCGGCGCCGCGCCGGCGTCGGTCGTGATCGAGCACGAGCACGACCATCCCGTCGACGAGCATCACGACCACGACCACGACGACGAGCACGAGCCCGTCGGCGGCGGCCCGGCGGACCATGGTCAGGTCGAAGCACAGCCACCGTCACCGCCACGTCGGAGCGTTGCCCGACGACCCGTTGCCGACCTATGGCGGGGGCGCGGCTGTCGGCGTCGGGATGATCCACGGCATCGGGTTCGAGACGCCGACCCAGGCGCTCGTGTTCGTCACCGCCGCGGGCGCGGGGACCCGGGCCGCCGGCTTGTTCGTGCTGGCGTGCTTCCTCGTCGGGTTGCTCGCTGCGAACACGGTCGTCGCGACCGCGAGCACGTTCGGGTTGACGGGCGCGAGCTCCCGAGCTCGCCTCTACACCATCGCGTCCCTCGTGGCCGCCGCCGCCAGCCTGGCGCTCGGCCTGCTGTACGTGTTCGGCAAGGGCGACATCATGCCGGGCTAGAACGCGGTTTCGGCGCCCGGCTCCGGTACGGTGCCGCGGTAGCGGCGGCTTTGCCGACCGTTACCGCAAAGCCGGAGCTTGCGACGGCGACAAGGAGATCAATGCCCACCCGCACGCGATCGTTCGGCGCCGGCAATCGGGAGTCGCACGACGCTGGCCCCTTCTACGAGCGCTTCACGGAGCCCGAGCTCTCGGACGACGACACCGTCAACCCGTGCCGGATCGCCGACTCGATCGTCTGCGGGGACGCCCGTGACATGCACGCCGTCGACGACTGCTCGGTCGCGTTGGTCGTCACCTCACCGCCGTACTTCGCCGGCAAGGAGTACGAGTCCGCGCTCGGCGAGGGGCACGTGCCCGGCTCCTACCTCGAGTACCTGGCGATGTTACGCGACGTCTTCGCCGAGTGCCGGCGGGTGCTCGAACCGGGCGGGCGCATCGCAGTGAACGTGGCGAACCTCGGCCGCAAGCCGTACCGCTCGCTGGCCGGCGACGTGGTCCGGGTTCTCCAGGACGATCTCGCGCTCCTCCTTCGAGGTGAGATCGTCTGGCAGAAGGCCCGCGGCGCAACCGGCTCGATCGCGGTCGGCTCGTACCTCTCGGCCGCGAACCCGGTGCTCCGCGACGTGACCGAACGCGTCGTCGTCGCCAGCAAGGGTCGCTTCGATCGCGCCGTGAGCCGGGCGGAACGCGAGAAGCGGGGGCTCCCGTTCGAGAACACCATCTCGAAGGAGGAGTTCTTCGCGTCGACGCTCGACGTGTGGGAGATCCGCCCCGAGCACGCGCGGCGGGTCGGCCACCCGGCGCCGTTCCCCGTCGAGCTGCCCGAACGGCTGATCCAGCTCTATACCTATCGGGGCGACGTCGTCCTCGACCCGTTCCTCGGCTCGGGATCGACGGCGGTGGCGGCCGTCCGCACGGACCGCCGGTACGTCGGGTACGACACCGAAGCCGAATACGTCGCCCTCGCCGAAGGGCGCGTCGCCGACGAACACGCCGCCTGACCCGCGCCGATGGCCGTCGCTTTGGGCGTGCTCGTCGCGCTCTCGTGGGGGAGCGCAGACTTCCTCGGCGGGTTCACCTCGCAGCGGCTGCACACGATCACCGTGTTACTGGTGTCGCAGACGTTCGGGCTCGGTGCCGCGATCCTGCTCCTCGTCGCACTCCGCGACGAGGCTCCCCGGACGCGCACGTCTTCGTGCTGTCCGCGATCGCCGGTGTGGTCGGCGTCGCCGCGCTCGTGGCTCCTCTTTCGCGGTCTGGCTTTCGGGCGCATGAGCGTCGTCGCGCCGCTCAGCGCAGTGGGGGGCGGTGTGCTCCCCGTTGCCTGGGGTCTCCTGCACGGCGAGCACCCGACCGCGCTTGCGCTCGTCGGGGTCGCCCTGGCGCTGGTCGCGGTCGTGATCGTGGGCCAGGGCGCCGAGCACGATCCCGCGGCGTCGGTCCCGCCGTCGCAAGAGCTCGCCCTCGGCGTCGGATCGGGGATCGGCTTCGGTGTGGTGCTGATCCTGTTCAGCGAGAGCGCGACCGATTCGGGCATGTGGCCGCTGCTCATCTCGCGCTGTGCCGCGGTGCCGTTGCTCGGCGCAGTGGCGCTGGCGCTCGGGCGCTCGGCTCGCGTGCCACGCGCCGACATTGCGCCGGTAGCGGGCGCGGGCCTGTTCGACGTCGGCGCGAACGCGATGGTGCTTGCTGGCCGTGAGGCGAGGCTTGCTCTCGCTCGTCGCTCCCGTGGCCGCTCTGTATCCGGCGACAACCGTCGTCCTCGCTCGGCTGGTTCTGCACGAGCGGATCGGGCGGCAGCGAGCCGGCGGGCTCGCGCTGGGTCTGGTCGGGCTCGCGCTGATCGCTACCCGCTGAGTCGCGCGGCACCCCTCGCCCGTAGCATGTCGCCAGTGCTCGGGGTGTCCGCGTCGAATGTGAACGTGCTGGTCGCCTTCGGCGGCGGGATCATCTCCTTCCTGTCGCCGTGCGTGCTGCCGATCGTGCCCGGCTACCTGAGCCTCGTCACCGGCCTGACGCTCGGCGAGCTCGAAGAGCCCGACGCCCGCCGCCTCACGCGTATCGCGGTCAACACCGGGTTGTTCGTTCTCGGCTTCACGCTCGTGTTCGTCGCGTTGTTCCTGACGACGTGGTCCGTGAGCGATGTCGTGTTCCGCAACCAGGAGGTCCTCACGCGCGTCGCCGGCGCGCTCGTCCTCCTCATGGCGCTGTACCTCGCCGGCTCGCAGCTCCTGACGACGCCGCGGATGTACCAGGAGTTCCGCTTCCATCCCCACCTCGACCGGTTCGGGCCCTTCGCCGCGCCGGTCGCCGGGGCCGCGTTCGGGCTCGGGTGGACGCCGTGCATCGGGCCGATCCTCGCCGCGGTCCTCGCCGTCGCCTCCACCGAGGGCGACACCGCCCGCGGGGCCGTGCTGCTCATCGCCTACTCGCTCGGGTTGGGCCTCCCGTTCCTGCTCGTCGGCCTGGGCGTGGGCCGGTTCGCACCCGCCCTCGCCTGGGTGAAGCGCCACTCGAAGGCGATCACCTTGGTGTCGGCGGCACTGCTGGCGGTGTTCGGCGTCATCCTCCTCCTCGACCGGCTGCCGCTGGTGACCGCGCGGCTGCAGGACGCGCTGCGGGCGATCGGGCTCGCCCGGCTCGTCAACATCGGCTAGCCAAGGGGGCCATGGCCGGCACGGTTCTCTACGAGGTCGACGAGCACGTCGCCACGATCACCTACAACCGGCCCGACGCCCGCAACGCCATCAACGCCGAACTGCGTCAGGACCTCAACGCGGCGTGGGAGCGGTTCCGCGACGACGAGGACGCGTGGATCGGCATCGTCACCGGAGCCGGCGACTCGTTCTGCGCCGGCGCCGACATGAAGGGTGCCGGCGGGTCCGCCGGGACATGGCCGGGCTCGTTCTGGGAGATCCCGACGATCAACTCCTACGAGAGCGGGCTCGAGGTCTGGAAACCGACGATCGCGGCGGTGAACGGCTACTGCCTGGGCTACGGCCTCACGCTCGTCACCCGCTGCGACTTCGTGATCGCGGCTGACGACGCGGAGTTCGGCTTCCCCGAGGTGCGCCTGGGCGTCCCGACGATCGTGGGGGCACTCCGGCTGCCCGATCGAGTCGGATGGTCGAACGCGATGGAGCTGCTCCTCACGGGCGACCGCGTCGACGCGTTCCGCGCTCGCGACATGGGCTTGGCGTGGAAGGTCGTTCCCCGCGAGGGGCTCGTGGCCGAGGCGCACCGGTTGGCCGAACGGCTGCTCCAGGCCGCGCCGCTCGCGGCCCGGGCCACGAAGGAGGTCGCGGCGCGCGGGCGGCATCTGCCGTGGGTGGAAGCCGTGCGCTTCGGCGAGACGATGCGTCGCGTCGCGGCGGCCACCGAGGACGCGGCAGAAGGGTTCGCCGCCGCCCGCGACCGCCGACCGCCGAACTGGCGGGGGCGCTGAGGCTGCCGAATCGGAGGGAGCGTCGGCCTACGTGCGGTCGACGGGGCCCTTCTCCGACGACCAGCGCCACGTCGCGGAGATGCGTGGCCCGGCGCGCTTCACCTTGGGCACTCCGTGCTCCCAGTTGACCTGCGTGCGACCGCCCATCACGAGCAGGTCACCGGACGCGGGGGAGATATCGCGTGACTTGCCTCCGTCGCGCGGCCGGAGCAGGAACGGCCGCTGCGCCCCCAACGTGACGATCGCGATGAGCGTGTCGTCGAGGTGGCGCAGCTCCCGGTCGCGGTGGGGCGCGACACTGTCGCGCCCGTCCCGGTAGTAGTTGAGGCCGATCCCGCCCAATGGGACGTCGTAGTGCGCTTCGAGCGCCGAGCGCACCGCCGCGAGCGCAGGATGCGGAAGCGACTCGCCGGTGCTGATCCAGCGCGACAGTCGCGGATCGTCGACCATGCGCTCGTACATCCAGCGCCGGTGCTGCTGCCAGTCGACGGTGTCGATCAGCGCGTCGAGCAGAGTGTCGGCGCCGCGCAGCCACCCGCGCGCGACGTCGACCCACGACTGGTCGTCGAGCTGGAGGCGCTCGAACGGCACTGTCAGGTCGACGGCCGGGTCGCCGGCACCGAGCAGGGAGGTCTGGTACACGGTCACAGACACACGAGTGTACCGCCGTCGAACATATGTTCGCAGCGAGGAGTGCCGTCATGCCGGAGCCGCCCGCCAGCCAGACCGCACATGCCGGGCTACGGGATCGCAGGCCCGACCGAGGGCCGCGGGTTGCTGCCGTGGTCGTGGGCCGAGGAGCGGCTCACGAAGTCGCACGACTACTGGGTCGCCACCGTCCGGTCCGACGGGCGGCCGCACCTCATGCCCGTGTGGGCCGTCTGGGACGGTGGCGCGCTCTGGTTCAGCAGCAGCCTCGGGTCGAGCAAGGCGCGCAACCTCG
Organism: uncultured Actinomycetes bacterium; assembly: GCA_963781615.1. Lineage (GTDB taxonomy): Bacteria > Actinomycetota > Acidimicrobiia > IMCC26256 > JACDBD01 > JALZAA01. The sequence goes on from CAWAGI010000003.1 coordinate 250,658, forward strand.
CCGCCGATTCTCGCTGCTCGATCGCGACCGACAACGCCTGGGAGCCCGTCGTGCTCGAGGGCACCGCCCACGTCGTCACCGACCACGAATCGCTGGCGCGATTCATCGGAGCCGAGAACGAGAAGTACGGGACCGACTACGGCGTCGACTTCCTCGACCCGGCCGTGAACGCGACCTTCCGCGTCGACCCGTCGTGGGTGTTCAGCCTCACCGAGGACGACTTCACGGGTTCGCCGACCCGCTGGTCGTTCGAGACGTAGCGGCTAGAGCCGCGGGGGAAGCACCGCGTCGACGAGGAAGGGGCCGGGCTCGGCGATGCCCTGCTCGAGCGCGGTGACGAGCTCGTCGGCGGTGGTCGCCCGTGCCGCCGGCACGCCCATGCCCTTGGCGAGGGCGGCGAAGTCGAGGTCGGGACGCGACAGGTCGAGCATGTCGAGCGCCTTGGGGCCGGACGACTCGGCCCCGACCCTGCTGAGCTCGAGGTTGAGGATCGCGTACGACCGGTTGTTGAAGATCACGGTCGTGACGTCGAGGCCTTCGCGCGCCTGGGTCCACAACGCCTGCAGCGTGTACATCGCGCTGCCGTCGGCTTCGAGGCACAGCACCTTCCGGTCGGGGCATGCCACGGCCGCGCCCGTCGCGGCCGGCAGACCCTGCCCGATGGCGCCTCCCGTGAGTGTCAGCGAGTCGTGCGGTGGCGCGCCCGCAGTCGCGGCCGCGACCCACAGGCCGGCCGTGTTCGCCTCGTCCGAGACGATGGCGTCCTCGGGCATCAGCGCGCCGATCGCGTCTGCAACCGCCTCACCCGTGAGGTCGCCCGTCGGCCGCTCCGGTCGCTGCGCCGGTTGGAGCGTCGGCTCGGCGGCGCCGACGACGTCGGCGAGGTGCTCGAGCGCGCCGACGGCGTCGTCCGCGCCGGCGGCGAGGACGTAGACCTGGCAGCCGTCGGGCACGAGATAGCTGGGCTTGTCGGGGTAGGCGAAGAACGACACCGGCGCCTTCGCGTCGACGAGCACGAGATGCCGCATGCCGTCGAGCTGCGCCGTCATGAACTCGGCGAGGTAGCCGAGCCGCTCGAGCGGCGGACGACCCGCGCCCCGTTGCAGGCGGGCGGGGAACGTCTCGCCGAGGAGCTTGGCGCCCGTGGCGTTGGCGACGCGGCTGGCAGCGACGAGCCCGGGCTCGCGCGTTGCGCTTCCGCCGACGAGCACGGCGGAAGGCTCGCCCGACACGAGCACCTTCGCCACGGCGTCGACGACGTCGTCGGCAACCGCGGCCCGCGGCGCCGGCGCTCGGGGGTCGGCGGGCTCGGCGCCCTCGGCCCACGAGACGTCGGCGGGGAGGATGAGCGTCGCGACGTGACCCGGCGGCCCGAGGGCGGCGCTCACCGCGTCGGCGGCGTCGAGAGCGACGTCGGCGGTGCTCCGCGAGGTGCGGATCCAACCCGACACGTTGCGGGCCGCGCTCTCGATGTCGGACTGCAACGGCGCGTCGTGCTGGACGTGATACGTCGCGTGGTCGCCGACGACGTTCACCAACGGCGTGCGGGCGCGGCGCGCGTTGTGCAGGTTGGCGAGCCCGTTGCCGAGGCCGGGCCCGAGGTGCAGGAGCGTGGCCGCCGGCTTGTCGGCCATGCGCCCGTAGCCGTCGGCGGCGCCGGTCACGACGCCTTCGAAAAGGCCGAGGGTGCCGCGCATCTCGGGGACGGTGTCGAGGGCGGCGACGAAGTGCATCTCGGACGTCCCCGGGTTCGTGAAGCACACGTCGACGCCGGAATCGACGAGCGTCCGGATCAGCGCCTGCGCACCGTTCATGGTCGGACCTCCGGGTGGTTGGTGACGAGGGGCGTGCGACGGGATGCCGCGCGCGCCGCGACGAGCAGACGCTTCATCTCGTCGATCTGGGGGACAGCGGCGCCGGCGAGGTTGCGCCGCTCCTCCGGGTCGACCGAGAGATTGTGCAGCTCCCACTCCGACGGCAAGGGCTCCTCGGCGTCGGGGTCGTCGACGTGCGCGTAGTAGTGGTTGAGCTTCCACAGCTCACCACCGTCACCCGTCGCCAGCGTCGCGACGACCGACTCGACGTTGCCGGGCTCGCCGACGGCGTCGAACGGCTTTCCCGTGAACTGGTTCGCGGTGCGCAGCCCGCGGCTGATCTGGTCCTCGGTCATGAAGTAGACGGGCGCGTGCTCTCGCTCGTCGCCGTGACCGGACCGGATCGTGGCACTGAGATCCCGACCGACCGGCGGCTGCGTCTCGACGTGGTTCTGCCCGATCTCCTTGGCGGCGTGCTCGACGTCGATGCCGGCGAACCCGAGGAGCGTGGGCAGGACGTCGACGTGGCTCGTGGGCGCGGCAATGCCCGCGCCGCCGCTCGGGATCCCCGGGCCGCACGCCACGAACGGGACCCGCACGGTCTCGTCGAATGCGTTGTGCCACTTCTGCTGCAGCCCGCCGTGCGCGCCGAGGAGCTCGCCGTGGTCGGAGGTGAAGACGACGATCGTCTCGTCGGCCAGTCCCTCGTCGTGGAGCCCGTCGACGATCCGGTCGATGGCGCGATCGACGATCTGGTGCAGCCACAGGTAGAAGCGCCGGTACGCGGCGTCGGCGGGCTGGTCGTACAGCATCGCCGCCCACGCGGCGCGGTACTCGGCATGACAACGCGGGCGGCCGTCGAAGGAGTCCGATTGCGAGGGGGCCTCTCCCGGGTCGGGCACCGAGTCGTCCGGTTCCGGGAAGCCCAAGAGCTGCCATCCCGCTCCCGAGAACGCAATGTCGTGCGGGTTCACGAGCGAGGCGACCGCGATCCACGGTGTGCCGCGATCGTCCGCCAGCGTCGCGAACAGCGATCGCACCTGGTCGGCGAACAGCTCGTCCCGGACGTACCCCGTGTCGGCCGGGTCGGCACCGTGCGGCTCGCGCCCGATCCACCCCGAGAACCCGAAGGGATCGAGGCGATCCGCGTGCCGGTACGCCGTGACGAGCTCGGCCAGCACGTTGCCGTCGCGGTCGTTCGTGCGCAGGCTCGTGTGCCTCCCGGCGATCGGCAGGTCGGCGTGCGAGATGTGCCACTTGCCGCGGTACTCCGTGCGGTACCCGCCGGCGCGGAACCAGTCGCCCAGGGTCGGCACCGTGTCGGGATCGAGCCACACCATCGCGGGGTCCCACGCGCTCTTGGCGAGTCCGTCGGTCTGGCGCACTCCGTGCAGTGACGGGTACTGGCCCGTGAACAACGACGCCCGGCTCGGCGCGCACGCCGTCGACGCAACGTAGTGACGGTGCAGCTCGACGCCGGCCTCACGCAGCCGCTCGCGCCCCGGGAGGTGCGCGCGACGGAACGCGCTCGCCGCCGGGGACTCGTACGGAGGCGGGTAGCGCTCCTGGTCGGTGACGATGAGGAGGATGTTCGGCTGGTCCATGGCTCAATCGAAGAGCGTGCCCGGGTTGAGGATGCCGTTCGGGTCGAACGCGGCCTTGATGCGGCGCATGAGCGCGACCTTGGTGGGGTCCTCGAGCTCGAGGTAGTAGCGCTTCTTCTCCTTGCCCACGCCGTGCTCACCCGAGATGGCGCCGCCGAGCGCCATGCCCGCCTCGAACAGCCCGCGCATGACCTTGTAGCGCTGCTCGTCGTCGGGTTGGAACACCGAGAGGTGGACGTTGCCGTCGCCGGCATGACCGCAACCCGCGATCAGCGACTGGTACGTCTGTCCGAGCTCCGCGACCCTGGCCATGAACTCGGGGACTGCGGAGCGCGGGACGACGACGTCGACGATGTCGTCGGCGCTGTTGGCCTTGGCGACCCAGAACGCCTTCTCACGGGCGTCGATGAGCTGCGTGGCGGCATGCGGCGGCAGCACGTACACGTCGAGCGCGCCGAGCTCCGCAAGCTGCTCGCCGAGCGCGTTCACGTCCTCCTCGAGCCGGTCGGAGTGCGTGTTCTCCATCATCACGACGAGGTAGGCGAGGGCGTTGTCCTTGATCTCGGGCGGGACACCGAGGTCGAGCCCGACGTGCGCGGTGATCGCGGACATCGTCAGGGTGTCGATGTACTCGAGGATCAGTGGCCCGATGCCGCTGGCGACGATTGCCGGCACGGCGCGTGTCACGTCCTCGAGCACCGGGAACGGCGCGAGCACCGTGGCCTGGTAGTCGGGGCGCGGGTAGAGCTTGAGGGTCGCCTCGGTGACGAGGGCGAGCGTGCCCTCGGATCCGATGACGAGCTGCGTGAGGTCGTAGCCCGTCGTCGCCTTGACGAACCGGCCGCCGGTGCGGATCACGTCGCCGTTGGCGAGGACCGCCTCGAGGCCCAGCACCTGGTGACGGGTGACGCCGTACTTGACCGCGCGCATCCCGCCCGCGTTCGTCGCCACGTTGCCGCCCAGGCTCGAGCTGTACTCACCCGGATAGACCGGGTACACGAGCTTGTGTGCCGCAGTGACCTCGTCGAGTTGGTCGAGTGTGACGCCGGGCTGGACGACGGCGACGTGGTTGTTCTCGTCGATCTCGACGATCTCGTTCATGCGCTCGAACGACACGACCATGCCGTCGGCGCGCGGGACAGCCGCACCCGACAATCCGGTACCGCTGCCGCGCGCCGTGACGGGGATGCGGTGCTCGTTGGCGATCCGCAGGACGGCGGAGACCTCGGCGGTGCTCCCGGGGCGCACCACGAGCGTCGGCGTCTCGGGCGTCGCGGTCAGAGCTTCGTCGTGCGCGTAGTCGTCGCTGATCTGGGTGCCGGTGAGAACGTGCTCGGCGGAGACCGCGTCGCCGAGCAGCGCGGCCACGTCGGGCATGTCAGGGCCGCCGGCCGACGAAGCAGAGGAGCTCGACCTGCGTGTCGGCGCCCGCCGGCGGGTCGATCTTCGGGCCGAAGCTGCCCGACTGCCGCAGCGCCTCGTCGTTCGGCCTCAGGCGCTCGAGCACGATGGCGGCGATCTCCGGGCTGAGGCGCTCGTCACCGCCGGTGGCGCGGGCGAGGTCCCACGTGTGCACGATGAGATCCGAGAGGCGGGGGATCAGCGCCATCTCGACGGGCATCTCACCGCGCAAGCCGGTGATCGTCCGTTCCATGACGCCCGGCTGGTGCAGCGCGGTGAGCGCGGCGGCGCGCACGGCCTTCCACATCGACCGCGGGTCGGCGCTGTCGTCGACGGGGACGTCGAGGCTCTCGGGGATCTGCCGTTGAATCGTGATCACGTGGTCGACGAGTTGGCGCACGTCCCAGTCCGTGCACGGCGTCGGGTCCGACCATTGGCCGTCGGTGACGGCGTCGAGCCGGTCGGTGAACCCGGCTGCTGCTTCCTCGTAGCGGTCGACGAGATCCACGGCGTCCTCCTCTCCCCCGGGGGGTCCCATCTTCGCGAAGCGGACGAGGCCACGCGACCCGGCCCAGCCGCAGGTCAGAGGCCCTCTGGTAACCTCATCGGTCGCGACGCGGGGTGGAGCAGTCTGGTAGCTCGTCGGGCTCATAACCCGAAGGTCGCGGGTTCAAATCCCGCCCCCGCCACCATCGAAAGCGCAGGTCAGACGGGCCGGCCTCTCAGGGTCGGCCCGTTGCGCGGCTGCGCCGACTTCTCACGGACCAAGCTCGTCGCGGTCTTCGACGACGAGGAGCGCCGCGTCCCAATCCACCTGGGCAAGGAGGATCCAACCGCATCGGCCCAGTGTGATCGTCAGGCGTCGTCGCGACGAGTCAACTCGGCCGCTCGGTCCTCGCGACCTCCGTCGCCGGCCGCAATCCTGGCCGCAAGCTGGGCACGATTCTTCACCTCGAGCTTCCCCAGGATGCTCGAGACATGTCGCTCGACCGTCTTGCGCGACAGGAACAGCGTGCCCGCGATATCCGGGTTGGTGGCGCCGCCCGCGATGAGGTTCGCGATCTCGCGCTCGCGGTCGCTCAGGACGGAGAGGTCACCGGTCGGCCTTGCCCGCGCTCCGCGTCGCCACGTGCGGATGCCAAGTTGGCGCAGGAGCTGATCGATATGCGCCCGCTCCGTCGTGGCCCCAGTCGCCTCGGCGATCGCCGAGGCGTGCCACAGGAGCGTCTCCGCTCCAGCCGTGTCGCCCTCGCCCGCTTTCACGAGCGCGAGGCTCGTGCGCGCCCAGATCGATTCGATGCCCATCCCCAGTCTGTCCGCTGTGTCGATGGCGTCTTGAAGCGAGGCACGATCCCCGCGCCCTGCTGCGGCGAGGGCCGATCGGGCTCGTAGGTGGTGCCACGCTTGAAGGTCGCCCCGCGGCGGCGAGTGCTCGGCCTCCTCGAACCAGCGCATAGCCTCGGCGACGGCGCCGATGCGCGCCAGCGACTCAGTGGCCGCTCGGATGAACTCGAGGCCGCATCTGGTGCATCGCGCGTCCGCGACATCCGTGCGGCCGGTGGCGATCCGCGCGCGCACCTCGTCGGCACTCGCGGCTCCTCCGAGCCGCGAGTGCCAGCGCGCGATGGCTTGTTGGAGCGGGATGCGATGATGAGGATCCCGCTCGGTCTCGCACATGGCCGCAAGGCCGGCAAGTGCGGCGCGGTGGTCGCCGCCGGAGATCGTGGCGATCAGCCGCCACATCCGCGCGAGCATTGCTGGCCGGGAAGGTTGGCCGATGCGTTCCGCGAGCGACTCGCATTCGTCGCCCACCTCCTGAGCCTCGATCAGGCGGCCGCGCATGTATCTCGTTTGGGTGAGCCACGAACCGATGTCGAGAGCGATCCCTGGAAGGAACGCGCGGCGCGCCTCCTGCCAGGCCGCTCCGAGCTGCTCCTCGGCTTCGGCGAGGCGACCCAGGTGCGTGAGAGCCGAGCCACGCCGGAGGCTCGCTTGTAGCGATGCCTCGATGCCGGCTCCTGCTGCAACCCGTGTCATCTCGTCGACCAGGGGCAGGATGACTTCCGGCTCGTTCGCCTGCATGGCGTCCACGCAGGCGAGGACGAGGGTGCGTTCGTATGCGCTCTGGAAGCGTGGCTCGAGCGCCTCCGTCGGGCGGGTCGATGCGGCCAGGGCGCGCGCGCGTTCGAGAGCGGCGATCGTCACGCTCCCGGCTTCCTGCGGGCGGTGCTCGAGCCACCGTGTGATCGCTGCGTCCGCGGCCTGGAGCTCCAGGAGCAGAACCGGGTCATCGCTGCCCGCACCGCGCGCGCGCTCGAGGTGCGCGCGCGCATCATCGGGCCTCTCGAGCTGCTGTGCCGCTTCGGAGGCACCCAGCCACGCGCGCGCACGATCACGCGGCGTGACCCAGTCGGTCTGCGATGCGCGACCATCGCTCCATAGCAAGCCCCTGCTGACCGAGCTCCGCGGCCAAGGATGCGAGTTCGCCTTGCAGCTCGCGCTCCTGTGGCGTGCCGGCCGGCACCGAGTCGATGAGAGCGACGATCGACCGCAGCCCGTCGGGGCCCACCAGTCTGCGCATCGGTGACCGTACGATCCGAAGGGTAAGTGGCAGGTGGTCGAGCCCGCTCGATCCTTGGCTTCCGAAGCCCGCAGCAGCAGCGTGACGTCCTCGCCGGCGACGCTCTCCAGCCACGAGGCGACACGTGCGTGGATGTCGCGGCGCCCTTCGTCCGCGAGCTGGGCATCGACGGCGGCTCGCACGAGGTCGTGGACGATTCGGAACGCGCCGCCCGCTTCCACGAGCAATCCCGTTGCGATGAGCTCCACCCGTGCTGCCGTGAGGCGATCGTCCGGCCAGCCTCGGATGGCGATGAGATCCTCGACCGGCGCTTCGCGTCCGAGTACGGCGATCGTCTCCAGGAGCACCGTCGCGTCGGTGCCCGCCGCCGAGAGACGGTCGGCGACGATGCGCGCGACATCGGCGTCGACGTTCCGGGCCGCCGGCGAGGAGCTCGCACCAGAAGGGAGAGCCGCCGGACCGGTCGGCGACCGCGGCCGCGGTCGGAGGATCCAGGGTTGGGTTCGCGGCGCGCGCGAGCGCCACCGTCGAGTCATGGTCGAGTGGTCCGAGCGTCACCCGCGTCAGTCCGTCGCCGAGCAGTCGCGCCAAGGATGTGACCAGCGCGCTCACGGCAGTGGACCGCCGACCGCCGACGACGAGCGCCAGCGGATCACCGTCGGCCTGGGCCCCGCGCACCAGGTAGTGGAGGAGCGCTGTAGATCGCTCGTCCGACCACTGGAAGTCATCGATCGTGATGAGGAGTGAGTCGCGGACACCGGCCGCGCGATGGGCCGCCTCGAACACGGACGTCCAGTCAGGCCGCGGGCCGCCGGGCTCCGGCGCGAGTATCGGGTCCAGGATCTGTCCGGCTGCGTGCGAGGAGCGCGCGAGCGCGCGGGTCAGGTCGTGGCCGAGGGAGAAGGGCAGGCTCATCTCCGGCTCGTACGCGGACACCGCAACCCGATCGACCCGGACGTTCCTCCAAGCCTCGTCGATCAGCCTCGTCTTGCCGACGCCGGGCTCGCCGTCCACGACGACGGCGGTCGGGCGCCGCTCGCCGGGCGCCCGAGCAACCGCAGCGCGAACCACTTCGAGCTCATGCGTGCGCCCGAAGAACCCGGTCACGCCCGCCACATTACGGGTACCACGTTCCCCCTGGATCTGAGGGAGGTCCCTCATGATACGTGGGTGCGGCCTCCGTATCGTCCTTCTCACCAATGCGCTCCGAGGCAATGGGCCCGGAGAAAGGAAGGGAGACGCGATGCATGCACAGGTGGTCACGTTCGGACTCAATGGCATCACTGAGGAGCAGTTCCGGGAGGCGTGCGGGGCGGATACGCCGACGTTCGCGAACCTTCCCGGACTCCTCGCGAAGATCTGGCTCCGGGACCCGGAGACGAACACCTACGGAGGTCTGTACCTCTGGGCCGACCAGGAGGCCTACGAGCGCTACATCAAGGGCGAGGTCTTCAATGCGATCAAGGCCGACCAGAACCTGAAGAACGTCGAGTCCCGCGATTTTGGCGTCTTCGAGGATCTGTCCTCACTCACCATGCCGAAGCTGCGCGCCGTGTGAAGCAGGGGCGGGGGTCGATCAAGTGAGGAGGGATCCACGCCGGCGGTGCCTCGGGCCATACGCGCGCGGTGCGGTCCGCCGCCGCCACCAAGGAAGAGCAGATCAGAGGCCCTGAGCGACGAGCTCAGGGCCTCGCTGCATCCGGCCTTGCAACCCGAGTGGTGCTATCCCTCTGCGCATGCCCGCGGGGAACGTCTCCGCACTGCGCTCTCGACACACCGAGAGCACGCCAATCGAAAGGCTCGACCGCGATGTCACGACAACTCATGATCCCTACCGCGGACACTCGGCTCTACGCCGTCGACGCCCCGGGCGGCACGCCTGCCCTGCTCTTCCTCAGCGGCGGGTTCGGCACCGTGCAGAACTGGAGCCGCGTCATCCGGCGTCTCGACGGGAAGTACCGCACGGTGCGGTTCGACGCCCGGGCGCGCGGGAAGTCGGGCAGATCGGCCGACTACTCCGTCGGGGCGGCCGTCGACGACATCGGACGGGTCATCGACGCAACCGGTCTCGAACGCCCGATCCTCGTCGGGTGGTCGTACGGCGCCACGATCGCGGTGCGATACGCGGCTCAGCACCGCGGGCGGGTCGGCGGACTGGTGCTCATCGACGGTGCCTACCCGATCGCCATGCTCGACGAGGCCGGAAGGCAGAAGGTCCGCACCCAGTTCCGTCGGTTGGGGTGGATCATGCGCATCCTGGCCGCGCTCGGCCGCTCGGCCCGGATGTCTCCCGCCGAGTCCGCGAACGTGGTGATCGAGATGGACGCCGTCAACGGCGAGCTCGGACCCGACTTCGCGGCGCTGGAATGCCCGACCGTGTTCGTGGTCGGCACCGGAGCCCACTCGGGCGCCACCGAGGACGAGATGCGCACCGTGCGCGCTGCTGCCGCCGCCGCCGAGGAGCGCAACAGGCGCGTGTCCGTCTTCGCAACGACGCCCCACAAGCACACGCAGATCCTCAACAAGGCCCCCGACACCGTGGTCGCCGCGATCGAGGACGTCATCCACGAGTCTTCCTGAGTAGCGTTCGACCACTCGACGCAATGGGTCCCGCGTCCACCGCACCGACGTGACCTGCATGAATCGTGGTCGGAGTGGGCCCGACCTGCGTGACTCATACCCGAGGGTCGCGGGTTCAAGTCCCGCCGCCGTCAAGCGCGCCAAGCCCTGGTGAGGGGCGGAATAACGCGCGCCACTACAGCCGCACGACCAAGCGGGCGCGCCGCTCAGGTCGCCGCATGGGTGAGGTTCATCTCCCACCACAAGAAGTTCCTCGACTGGTCGAGGATCTGTTGACGGTGCTCGGTGTAGGGCACGTGACACGTCGCATCCCACGACTCGAGGAACGCGTCGAGCCCTTGGACCTTTGCCGCATTGATCGTGTTCACTGCCGACTGATACGACACGAGGCGGTCGGTCGTGCAGTGGAAGTCGAGGGCTGCAGCGTCGCCGGCCGAGACGGCGCTGCTCGAGAGCTTGGCACCAGAGATCGACTGCGCCGCGCGTACGCTCGCAGACGGATCCTCGGCGGATGCATAGCCGACGTTCAGCGCCGTGATCCCACCGGCGGAGGAGCCGCCGATGGCGATGCGGTTCGGGTCGATGCCGTATGTCGCGGCGTTGGTGCGCATGAAACGCACTGCGGTTTGCGCGTCGGACCAGGCCTCCTGAATCGCCTCGCCGCAATTCGAGAAAGACCCTGAACAGCCCGGTGACTCGAGCCGATAGTTGATCGAGGCGTTGACGAATCCGAGCTTTGCGAACGTTGTCGCTTCGTCGACGAGCTCGCCCGACGTCTTGCTGCCGCCGGAGAACGAGCCGCCGTGCACCCACACGATCGCGGGCCGGCTGGTGACGGTGTCGCCGGTCGGCCGGTACATGTCGAGCTGCAAGGTGATCGCCTGGCCACTCAGGTTCACCGCGCTTCCGTACGTCACGTTGTTCGTGACCGTGACCGCACTGAAGATCTGGTCGCGGTACCGCACTTGTCCGCTCCCGGACGGAAAGATGTTCGGCCAATCGCAACCGGCGGCGATGATCACCAGAGCGACGACCGGGAGCAACCGGCGAAGCCGCATACCGCGATGCTCGCGCCGTCGACCAGCCCGAGGTCAAGTCAAGGGAGGGGTGTCTCGATTCGTGGAACCGAGGGGGGCGCCTCGGTGTATGAAGGGCATGAATCCATCTGCGCGCACGGCGGCGGCCCTTCCGCTGCGGATCCTGCTCCTCGTCGGATGCTTGGCGGCCTCGGCCTTCGGAGACGGCCCGCAAGCCGTGCACAGCAAGCCGGTCGATCGGATCTCCGTTCGTGGGACGGCGAGCCTCGAGGGAGGGCGGCGCTCCGCTGGACGCCGAGTTCCTCGGTGCAGTCGTGCGCCGGGACGGAATGATCACGCCGTGTCAATCGGGGATCCCGGGCGTCACGCGTGGTCGCTATGTGATCACGGTCCTCGCCGAGCGTGCAGGACGCGGTTGCGGTCGACGGGGCGCCGAAGTCCTGCTCTGGACGTTCGTGGGCGACACGAAGGTGTACAGCACAACGGCGGTCCGGTGGCCGTCCCGAGGAAGCAGAGCCCGCTTCAACCCTCAGTTCTCGAGCGACATGCCGAATGGTGCCGCGCCTGAAGTCACAGAGCTCTCGGGCGAGGTCTTCGACCGGAACGGCCGGCGCCTTCCTCCCGGGACGCGCGTCGAGGCGCATGTCGGTACAACGCGCTGCGGTGTCGCCTCGGTGCGGCGAGCCGAGAGCTTCGTCGGGTACGTCCTGTCGGTCGTCGGCCCTGATTCGATCGGCGGATGCACGGAGGGTGCAGAGATCACCTTCACGGTCAACGGCCGGCCGGCGAACGAGACCTACGTCAACAACCTTGCCGCCGGAGCATCGGGAAGCGGCGGGCGGTTCCGCCTGACGCAGTCCTAGCCGGCGACCTCGAGCTCGCGCGCACCCACACCCTCGGTTCCGCCGAGCCTCAGGGTTGTTCGACCGGTGATTCCACGTCCCCGGTTGCTCTCGGCGTTGTTCGATGGCTTACTTGAGGTTTCACCGAGCCGTGCCGACACGGCCGAGGAGGCAGGACATGGGCAGCGTCGCGGACCTGGACCAGAAGCTCGAGGTCATGGTCATCCCCGTTTCGGATGTCGACCGCGCGACGGAGTTCTACAAGCGCCTCGGGTGGAGGCAGGACGTCACGCCGCCGGGTTCGGGCGTCGTCCAGTTCACCCCGCACGGCTCTGAGTCCTCGGTGCAATTCGGCGCGCCGCTCACGTCGGCCGCGCCCGGTTCGGCCAAGGGCTACCTGGTCGTCTCCGACATCGTCGCCGCCCGGGACGCGCTGGTCGCCGCCGGCGCCGACGTGAGCGACGTCTTCCATCTCGGCCCGGGCGGCCCGGAGAGTGGCCCGGACCCCGAGCGTCGCAGCTACTTCTCGCGTGCCACGTTCAAGGACCCCGACGGCAACGAGTGGTTGATGCAGGAGATCACGACCCGGCTTCCCGGGCGCGTCGACGCTGCCGCGACTTCGTTCGGCTCGACCAGCGACCTGGCGAAAGCGATGCGCCGCGCGGAGGCCGCCCACGGCGAGCACGAGAAGCGAACCGGAGTGAGAGACGAGAACTGGCCCGACTGGTACGCGGCGTTCATGGTGGCCGAGCAATCGGGTGCGGAGCTACCCACGTGAGTGACTACGACGTCATCGTTCTCGGCGGCGGCGCGCCGGGTGAGCACTGCGCGGCGGCACTGGCCGCGCGCGGGCTGCGCGTCGCCGTCGTCGAGCGTGAGCTGGTCGGCGGTGAGTGCTCCTACTGGGCTTGCATCCCGTCGAAGTCACTGCTGCGCCCGGGCGAGGCGGTGCACGGCGCGCGCGACGCGGGCGCGAAAGCGGAGGTCGACGTCCAGGACGCGCTGGCGTGGCGGGACTTCATGGTGTCGAACTACTCCGACGCCGGCCAGGAGCACTGGCTGGCGGACCGGGGCATCGCGCTCCTGCGAGGTACGGGCCGACTGGCCGGCACGGGGGCGGTCGAGGTCGACGGCGAGCGCCACACGGCCGACCACGTCGTCATCGCGTCCGGCGCCGATCCGATCGTGCCACCGGTTCCGGGGCTGCGCGAGCTCGACGGCGTGTGGACCAACCGTGAGGTGACAGGAATGAAGGAGGTCCCGCGCCGCCTGCTGATCCTGGGGGGCGGGCCGGTCGGAGTCGAGATGGCGCAGGTCGTGCGCCGCCTCGGCGGCGAGGCCGTGGTCGTCGAGGGTGGCGACCGCGTGCTTCCCCGGGAGGCGGCGCCGCTGGGCGAGGCGCTCGGCGAGGTCGTTCGGCGGGACGGCATCGAGCTGGTGCTCGGGATGCACGCCACTGGCGCGCGGCGGGACGGTGACGAGTACGTCCTGGAGTTCGACGGCGGAACGGAGGTCCGGGGCGACCGGCTACTGGTAGCAACCGGTCGGCGCCCACGCGTGGATGGCATCGGCCTCGAGACGGTCGGCGTCGAGGCCAACCCCCGCGGGATCCCGGTCGACGAGCACCTGCGCGCCGGCGAGCGCCTCTGGGCGATCGGCGACGTCACCGGCATCTGGCCGCTGACCCACGTGGGCGAATACGAGGGCGACATCGTCGCGGCGAACATCGCCGGCGAGGCGCGCCCCGCGAACTACGAAGCCGTTCCGCGCGTCACCTACACAGATCCTCAGGCCGCGGCGGTGGGCGGGACCGAAGCGCAGTACAGCGCCACGGCACGCGTGTCGGAGGTTCCGAAGGCCGCCACCTACACGCACGCCTACGCCGAGTCCAACGGGTTCATGACGCTGCTCAGCGACGGCGAGCGGCTCACCGGTGCCTACGCGCTCGGGCCCGAAGCAGGTGAGTGGTTGCAGCAGGCGACACTGGCCATCCGCGCCCATGTCCCGGTCGAGGTGCTCGGCGACACGATCCAGCCCTTCCCGAGCTGGTCGGGGATCTACGACACCGCACTGAAGACGCTCCAGATGAACATCGCGGACATGCCGCCGCCTGCCGGCCTCATGAACGCGCAGATGGCGAACATGTCGGGCTGAGGAGGCGCCGGCGCGACGTACGACATGCGCCGCGCGGTGCCTGTGCCGCAGAGTACCGCGTCGGTGGCGTCGTCGCCGAGCAGCACCCTCTCTGTGACCTCACCGATGTCGATGTTCTCGAAGCCTGCGGAGGCCGATCCGGGCTCGGCGTTGCGAGAGGGACAGCCCGGTCGCTAGCGTCCCCGCTCGTGCGAGTGGGCCAACTTGCGCCGGTTCGGCGCGTCCTTGTCGCGGTCTGCGCCGCCTCGGCTGCGGCGATCCCGCTTCTGGCGAGCCCCGCGGGCGGTCAGCCCGCCCCCGATCCCAGGACCGGAGCGAACGATGCCGCCTCCCGGTACGCGGACATCGAGACCCGCTACCAGCTCCTCGACGGGCAGATCGCAGACCTCAATCAGAAGATCCAAGCCGGGGAGGCCCGCCGGGCGGAGCTGCGCGATATCGCGCAGCGACGGGCAGCGGTCATCTACAAGAACGCGGGCGCCGAGCTCGGCATGCTGTTCGACGCCAAGGACCCGAACGCAGGCGTGCGGTCGACCGCTCTGCTCGACCGGGCCAACGAGGCCGACAATCACCTGGCCGACGAGCTCGGAGCGCTGAACGCTCAGCTCACCGCCCAGCGCGACCAGCTTGCCGACCAGGAGAAGGCTCGGCAGGGTGCTCTCAACCAGCTCAACGGGCTCGAAGCCAGCTTCGACGCAGCCGCCGCGGCTCGTCCGTTGCAGATCATCGACGGGATGGCGTGCCCGTTGCCCGGCGCCGGGTTCACCGACGACTACGGCCGGCCCCGTCCGGGAGGGCGCACCCACCAGGGCATCGACATGCACGCGCCGAGTGGCATCCCCGAGCTCGCGATCGTGAGCGGCAACGTCACCTACGGCGACGGCGGTGGCGGCGGGATGGGCGCGTACATCGCCGGCGACGACGGGAATCGCTACGTCTATTTCCACCTGTCCCAGTACATGGGCCCCCCTCGCCACGTGACCCCGGGCGAGGTCATCGGCAGGGTCGGCGCGACCGGCGACGCGACCGGACCGCACCTGCACTTCGAGATCCATCCCGGGGGCGGCCCCGCTGTCGACCCGTACCCGACGCTGGCACGGATCTGCGTATAGGTCGCTCGCCGTCCCCGATCGTCAGGTGGCGGAGGAGCGGAGGCGCTCACGAGACCCCTGAGGCGTCGCTCACCCCAGAAGGTGGTACGTCGTCTCCAGTGACGTCCCGCGGTCGCCGCTCGCGACGACGCGGTACGTGCCCGGGTCGTCGCCTGCGCTCCGGTAGCCGGCGCTCACCACTCCGTCCTGCGACGCGGTGTGTGGTTGGCCCCCGAAGACCCTGCCGGACGGGCCGACGATCTGGAACGTGACGTTCTCGCCGGCCTTCGCCCCGGTGAGTGTGAACGTGAACTGTTGTCCCGAGATCCCGTCCGGGGGCGTGACTGCCACTTGTGGAGGTGGAGTCGGGGGGATGGTCAGGACCTGTCCTTCGGTGAGCCGATCAGTGTTGGTGAGCTGGTTGGCCGCGGCGATCGCCGCCGGCGACACACCGAAGAACCGGGCGATCGACGTCAGCGTGTCGCCGCGCTTGATCGCGTACGTCACCGGGGGAGGCGCAGGTGCCGCGGTCGGGGCGACCGTCGTCTGCGTCGGCACCGTCCTCGACTTTGCCGTCTGCGTGCTCGCGGAGCCGCAGGCGACGACAAACACCGCGCCGCCGATCGCCACGACGCACAACAGTGCGTTCCTGCCCGGGAAGTGTGTCGCTGCGGCTCGTGCTCTGCTCACCTCTCGCGGCGGTCACAGCCACCGCCCTACGAGGTGTGGGCACCGCCGCGGTGCACCCCCTTCTGACACCACCTTGTAGCACAAGAGTGTCTCTGGCAAGGATTTCCAGGGCGGGCCCAGCTGGGGGCGCGTCGCCTTCGTGCCTCAGACGCTCCGGCGTGGTGTGCGCCAGTCCACGGTCACGGTGGCGGCCACGTCGGGGTGCTCGCGCAACCAGCGCCGGGCGTAGGGGCACCACGGCACGACTGTGAGCCCGTCCTTGGTCGCGCGGAGACCGCCGCCTCGACCAGCAGGCCGCCCGCGCCCTGACCGCGCAGCTCGTCGGCAACCTCCGTGTGCAAGAGGTAGAACCGGTCGCCATCGAGGTCGTACACCAGCTCGCCGGCCGCGCCGTCCTTCTCGAGGACGAAGCGTTGTCGCGAGCGGTCGTCTCGAACGGTCGCCATTCCCTCGCCTTCGGTCACGACGCTGTCAACAACGGAAAGGTATGCGCTGTTTCCGCGGACCTTCGGCCCGCGTCTTGTCCGCCATCACAGAACGCTCACGAAGGCGCCATCCCGCCCGCGCGGCAGAGGTCGAGGATGGCCGCATGAGGCGTTGTCAGCGAGGCGTCGCGATCGGGGCCTTCGCGGTGATCGGTGCCCTGGCGGCCGGATGCTCCGGCGGCACGTCGGCGGATCCGGCGTCCTCGTCGTCGACACCCTCGACGTCCTCGACTCGGACGCCCGAGGCCGCGTACGCACCCGGACGACACGACGTCTCCTTCGACGTGGGTGGGACCAAGCGAACTGCCGTCGTCACCGTCCCGGAATCGTCGTCACGCGCGGTGCTGCTCGTGTTCGCCTTCCACGGCCACGGAGGAAGCGGAGCGAACATGCAACGCAAGTCGAACATCGAGGGATTGTGGCCGGACGCGATCGTCGTGTATCCGGACGGGCTCGTCGGCCACCAGGGCAAGACCGATCCCGCAGGCGTCAAGCCCGGATGGCAGACGCGGAAGGGCGAGGATGGCGATCGCGACCTCGCGTTCTACGACACGATGCTCGCAACGCTCCGGTCGAAGCTCTCGGTCGACGCCGATCGGGTGTATCTGATGGGACACTCCAACGGGTCGGGGTTCGTGTCGTTGCTGTTGAACCAGCGCGGCGATGCGATCGCGGCGACGGCCAACTTGTCCTCGCAACCGTCGGCCTCGGTGCTCGCGAGCGATCCGGTGCGGTCGATGTTCATGGCGATGGGGCAGCGCGACCCGGTCGTGCCGTACGACACTCAGAAGCGGAGTATCCCGCTCGCCGAGCAGAAGCTCGGAGCCGACCCCGGCCGAGCGAAGGTCGACGGGTACCTGCGTTCGGAGCCGGGCCGCGGCGGACTCGAGCTCGAGACGTACGAATACCCGGGCGGGCACGCCTTCCCGCCGGCCGTTCCCCGCCTCGTCGTCGACTTCTTCCGGCGGCACACCCTTTCCGGCGGCTGACCCGACCAGGCCCCGAGCGGCGCTCGCTCACGCCGGAATCTCACCGTCGGGCGACCGCCCGAGGACGTCTCCGCCGCGCAGCACCGAGACCGGTCCGTCGGCGCTCACGGCGATGACCGTGGCCGACGGGTCGTCGAAGCTGTAGCGGCGGCCGGAGGTGTGGCGCGTCCCGCCCATCGCGTCGACCGTCTCCTCCGCGGCCGCGCTCGGCACCAGTCGCACGCCGAGTTGGCGGAGGACGCCGCGGGAGTCGAACACGGCGGCACCGTCGATCTGCGCCAGCGCATGGCGCAACGGCGCGAGGTGCGCGGGAATCCCGACCTGGAGGGGTGGTGGCGTCGGGAGCCGCTCTTCCACCGTGGGACCGGGTTCGTCGCCCGGTCGGTGGATGAGCAAGGAGCCGATCCCCAACGAGCCGAGGTCATGGACGGCGAATTCCAGCATCGCTTCGATCACGCCGGCGTCGCCTACGAACGGTGGGGCGGTGACGCTGCCGATCCAGGTCGACACCGGCGGCTCGAAGTGCCACGCGAGCCGATTCCAACGGAGCACGCCGAAGCCCCCGACGACGCGCACCGCGCCCGAGGGGTGGCGCTGCACGACCGTCGCGTCGAGCACGGTCGACAGCACCACGAGATCCCGTTCGGAGCCGGCGGGGCGGTCGAACAGCAACCACTCGTCGGCGCCGTCGGAGCGCCGCAAGAGCCAGCTCGAGAGCCCGTCGGCAAAGCGCCGCGACGCGCCGAGCGGCTGCCGCTCCACCGGCGCGCTGGCGATGTCGAGCTGCGTTCCCGGTCCCCAGTCACCGGGATCAGACCGCGGCTCCAGAATCGTTCCGCTGCTCGAGATCCGCCGCTCGTGGAGCTCGGGCCGCAAGGCGTGATCGATTTCCTCCAACAACATGTCGCGGAACGGCTCGCGACCATGCTTCGGGAGCCCGATCTCCTCGAGCTCTTCGGCGAGCCGCGAGAGACGCGCCGCTTCGCGCCGGCTGGAAGGGATCACCGATAGTCGCCGAGGGGCGCGTCGAGCCCGGGCTCGCGGACCTCCTCGATGAAGCGCCACATGTCGGGCCGGGAGCCGTCGACGTCGGTGAACCCGTACTCGCGCGCGAGCTGTCCCGAGTCGACGGACTGCTGGTTCCAACGCGCCCGATCGGGATCGGACGCGAGCGCGACGACGGCGCGCCCGACGTATCGGGGCGACTCCGAGAGAGCGAAGTCGGGCGGGGCAGTGGCAGATTCGCGCCAGTTCTCCTCGGAGACGCCGAAGGTGTCGAGCATCATCTCGGACCGCAGCCATCCCGGCGTGATCGCGACCGCGGTCGCACCGAACGGTGCGAGCTCCTGTCCCTGTGAGAAGGCCAGCCGGTTCACCGCGACCTTGGCCAGGTCGTAGAACACCGAGATCCGGTAGCGCGACGCGTTGTGGTCGGTGGTTCCGTCGGTCACCTCGACGAGCAGCCCGCCCGGCCGGTCGACGAGGAGGGGCAGCAGGTGATGCGACGTGATGAGGTGCGTGTCGACGGCGAGCCGGAGAATTCGCAAGCCGTCGTCGAGGTCGAGCTCCCAGATCGGGGTGTTCCAGTCGGTCGGGCCGCCCTTGAGGAGCTCGGCCCCCCAGATGTCGTTGACGAGGACGTCGACGTGGCCGTGCTCGCGCCGGATGTCGCCGGCCAGCCCCGCCACCTGGTCGGGGTCGAGGTGGTCGACGACCGCCGCGATGCCTCTCCCGCCGAGGTCGTTGACGAGCTCGGCCGTCTCTTCGATGGTCTCAGCCCGGTCGTAGTCCGACCGCGTGGATCCCGTCCGCGAGCTGCGCCCGGTGCACACCACGGTGGCGCCGGCTTCGCCCAACGCCGCCGCGATCCCGCGCCCGGCGCCGCGGGTCGCGCCGGCGACGACGGCAACCCGGCCGCGCAGCGCGTCCCGATCCGGCGACCACACCATCGGCCGCGACCCTACCGACCGCCGGCTACGTCGAGAGCCCCGACAGCCCGGCGGCGACGGCGAAGCCGAACGCGGTCACGATGCCGGCGACGCGGCCGGACTTGGCCGTGGCTTCGGGGATCATCGAGTCGACGAGCATGACGAGGAGCGCGCCGGCGGCGAAGCCGTTGATGCCGCCCTGCAGACCCGACGACGCGACGTCGGCGAGCCCGAACCCGACCACGGTCGCCAGCGCGCACGCCGCCGCGACCGCGATCCACAGCACGACGACCGCGCGCGTGCTGCGCCCCGCCGCTCGGAGCTCGCTGGACGATCCGATCGCCTCCGGGAGGTTCGACACGAAGATCGCCACCAACAAGCCGACGCCGATCCCGCCACCGGTCGCCAGGCCGATCCCGAGCACGAGCTGCTCGGGGATGCCGTCGAGGACCGCACCGAGTGCGAGCGCAGGGCCGGCGTCGGAGCTTTCCGCGCGGTTCTTGCGTGCCTGCATGTCGGCGCTCAGCCGGTCGAGGGCGGCGTCGCACACGAAGTAGGTGAAGGCTCCCAACGCGAGGCCGACGGCGACGGCCGTGGCACCGCCGATCTGCACCCCGTCCTCGGCGAGCTCGAAGCTGACCGCGGCGATCAGGGCCCCTGCGCCGAAAGCCAGCACCAGTCCGACGGGCCGCGGCGGCCACGCTCTCGCGACCCCCAGGAGCGCGCCGATGACGAGCGACGACGCTGCGAGCGTCCCCCACGCCACGGCGGCATCCATCGTCGGGCGAATCTACGCGGCCGCGGTCGACATGACCGGAACAAACGCCCGATCAAACCCCAATGCGGACAACGCACCGTCGGATCACCCGCTTCGGGTGATGCCCGGTCGGACGTCCGTCCGTACCGTCGATCCGGTCACACAACCGACTCGAGGAGAGTCCCGTGCTCGCGTACGACTACCCGCTCCTTGGCGCTTTCTGGACGCTCGTCCTCTTCTCTCTGTTCGTGCTCGTTCTCTTCGTGATCCTGTGGGCGTTCGTCGACAACTTCCGGCGAAAGGACCACGGCGGCTGGGCCAAGGCCGGCTGGTTCATCGTCATCATCTTCTTCCCGTTGCTGGGCGTCTTCATCTATCTCATCGCCCGGCCCGTCGACCCTCCCGTGTAGCACCCGGCGACGCGGGCGGAGACGGCCGGGCGCCGCCGGCCGTCTCGTCGACGAACTCGACACGGACGCGCTCTTCCGGCCGGCGCTCCTCCTGTTGCGCGAGTTCCCGCAGCGCCACGCGGTCGGGCTCGGTGAGCGGCGGCTGGACGATGCTGCGCGGGTACAGGTGGCGCGCCAGCACGACGTTGACCTCGGCGGCGTACAGGCTGATCTGCGCGGCGAGGAAGAGCCAGAACAGCAGCCCGAGGACGACGGCGAACGTCCCGTAGACCTCGCTGGACTGTTGGAGCCTCTGGCTGACGAGGTAGCCGCCGACGAGCTGCAGGACCGTCCACGCCAGTCCGAAGAGCACCGCGCCCGGGAGCAGGTCGCGTGAACCGACGGATCGGGGCGTGAGAAGGCGATAGGCCGCCAGCGAGATCACCACGTTGAGGGCGGCGGACACGAGCATGGTGAGACCTCCGAGCGCGGGGTTCGTCGAGTCGAAGAGCCCAACGCCGGAGAGCGCCGTCGTGACGATCACTCCGAAGCCGAGGACGCCGATGATCGAAGCGCCGCGCGCCAGCCGGGGGAAGAAGCCGGGACGATCGACGCCGGGAACGTTCCAGACCTGAGCCATGGCGTGCTGCCCGGCCTGCGTGAACCCCAACGAGCCCCACGCCAACCCGATGAGGCCGATCGCGAGACCGAGCCCGGTGCCGCGGAGCGAGTCGACGTTCTTGCCGATCTGATCGCCGATGACAGGAAACTCGGACAGCGCGGAGTCGACGAGGCGCTTCTGGAAGTCCGGGTTGTGCTGGGCGGCGAATCCGAGGACCGTTACGAACAAGAGCAGAAGCGGGAACAGGGCGAGGAACCCGTAGTACGCCATCAGGGCGGCGAGCGCCCCGGCGCGGTCGTCACCGAACTTCTTGATGACGCCGAACGCGAATCCCGGGAGCCGATGATGCTGTTGGAACGCGTCGACGCGCTGCGCGACCCGCTCGGCGGGGTTCATAGCTGACCCGCTTGTACCCTCCCTGACATCCCGAGGAAACCGTAGGTGGGTTCACCTCCTGTCGAGGGTCTGCGAGGCTGAGGACGATGGCTCGAAACGTTGCGGAGAAGCTCATCGCCGAGCACCTCGTCGACGGCGACATGACGCCCGGCGCTGAGGTCGGGATCCGGATCGACCAGACGCTGACGCAGGACGCCACCGGCACGATGGTCATGCTCGAGCTCGAGGCGATGGACCTCGACCGGGCACACACCGAGCTCTCGGCGCAGTACATCGATCACAACGTGCTCCAGACGGACTTCCGCAACGCCGACGACCACCTGTTCCTCCAGAGCGCGTGCCGCCGGTTCGGGCTCTGGTTCAGCAAGCCGGGCAACGGCGTGAGCCATCCCGTGCACATGCAACGATTCGGCGCCCCGGGCAGGACGATGGTCGGGTCCGACAGCCACACGTGCGCCGCCGGGTCGCTCGGCATGCTGGCCATCGGCGCCGGCGGCCTGGAGGTCGCGCTCGCGATCGCGGGGGAGCCGTTCCACTTCGCGATGCCGGAGATCTGGGGCGTCCGGCTGGTCGGCGAGCTCCCCGACTGGGTGAGCGCCAAGGACGTGATCCTCGAGATGCTGCGCCGCCACGACGTCGACGGTGGCTTCGGCCGGATCATCGAGTACCACGGCCCCGGGCTCGAGCAGCTGTCGGCAATGGACCGGCACGTGATCGCCAACATGGGCGCCGAGCTGGGCGCGACGACGAGCGTGTTTCCATCCGACGACGAGGTCCGGCGCTTCCTCGCATCCGAGGGCCGGGAGCAGGATTGGCGCGAGCTCCGCGCCGATCCGGACGCGACGTACGAGCACACCGAGGAGATCGACCTCTCCACCCTCGAGCCGCTCATCGCACGACCGTCGAGCCCCGGCAACGTCGTCCCGGTGCGCGAGGTCGCGGGCCGCGAGGTGTACCAGGTCGTCGTCGGGTCGTCGGCCAACCCGGGTCTCCGCGACTTCGCGGTCCCGGCGATGATGGTGCGGGGCCGGCAGACGCACGAGCGCGTGTCGTTCGACGTCAACCCGACGTCGCGTCAGACGCTCGAGGCGCTGGCCGCCGAGGGCTGGCTGCTCGATCTCGTCGCCGGAGGCGCCCGGTTGCATCAAGCCGGTTGCAACGGGTGCATCGGCATGGGGCAGGCGCCCGCAACCGGGAAGGCGAGCCTGCGCACGTTCCCGCGCAACTTTCCCGGCCGCTCGGGCACGAAGGAGGACCTCGTCTACCTCTGCAGCCCCGAGACGGCGACCGCCGCCGCCCTCACGGGCGTCATCACGGACCCTCGCGATCTCGGCATGCCCTACCCGAAGTACACCGCGCCGGCGCGCGACTACGTGAACACCGAGATGCTCGTCGCCCCCGTGGACGGCCACGACGTGCGGCTCGAGAAGGGGCCGAACATCGTCTCGCTCCCCGAGTTCGACCCGCTGCCCGACCGCCTCGCCGGTCCGGTCCTGCTGACGCTCGGTGACGACATCTCGACCGACGAGATCATGCCCGCCGGTGCGCGTGTGCTCCCGTATCGCAGCAACATCCCGGCGATGGCCGACTTCGCGTTCGACGTCGTCGACGAGACGTACCCGGAACGGGCGACGCGCGAGACGGGTGATCACTTCGTCGTCGGGGGCGACAACTACGGGCAGGGCTCGAGCCGGGAGCACGCCGCGATCGTCCCGCGGTATCTGGGGCTGCGCGCCGTGCTCGCCAAGAGCATCGCCCGCATCCACGGCCAGAACCTCGTGAACTTCGCGGTCCTGCCGCTCACGTTCGTCGACCCGGACGACCACGATCGGATCGACCAGGGCGATGAGCTCGTGATCGACGATCCGGCCGGGCAACTGCGGAGGGGCCCACAGGTCGAGGTCGCGAACGCGACCAAGGGCGAGACCTACGTGATGCGGCACCGCCTCACCGGCAGGCAGGTCGACATCGTGACGCGCGGCAGCCTCCTCGCCGCGATCCGCGATCGACAACCGGGTTAGCGGTGCGCGAGCTTGGAGCCGGGGCGAGGCCGCTGGCCCCGATTCCTGGACGAGCAGAAGGCGCGTCCGAAGGACGTCGCGCCCGAATGGGCCGAGCACGTGCAAGGTGTCGCGCTCGGCGACGACTGGTGGTTCATCACCCAAGAACGCCGGCTCTGGCGGTTCCCGACGGACGTTGACCTCGCCGATGCCGATCCCGCCGGCGAGTCGGTTCGAAGCGTGGGGATCCCGTGCCCGGGGATCGACCACCTCGGGGACTGCGACTACTGGGACGGGCGCCTGTACGTCGCGATGGAGGGCTCGAAGCCCGCCCGCATCGGCGTGTTCGACGCGAACCTCGAGTTCATCGGCAGCTCCGCGGTGGGCGAGCAGGGATCGAGCAACCCGTGGTGTGCCGTCGACCCCCTCACGGGACGGCTGTACTCGTCCCCGTTCGACACCGACCGACTCGTCGCGTACGACCTGAGCGTCGAGGGTGTTGGCGTGCGTCTGACGCCGTCGCACACGGTTTCCCTGCACGACGCCGACGACACGCCGGTCGCGCTCGAGCGCGTGCAAGGTGGGTCGTTCACGCCGTCGGGTCGTCTCTACCTCACCGTGGACTCACGTGACAGCGGCATCGTGGGCGTCGATGTCGACTCCGGCCGGCGGGTGCTGCATCACCGAGTCGAGCGCCAGCGTGGTTGGCCCGACTTTCACATCGTCGAGGGCCTGACCTACGGCGCGGTCGGCGGTCACTCCGACGTTCGGACGCCCGGGCAGCTCCACGTGCTCGTCTTCACCGGCGCCTGGGAGAAGCCGGACTACCTGTGGTTCCGCCACTACGCCGAGCGCTTCTAAGGGAGCGCCGGGTCGGCCGCAAGGGCGGGAAGGCGACCGCCCGCAGGTCGTGATCAGGGCGACTCTTCGAGCTCGAAGAGCTCGGTGATCTGGAGCACGTCCATTGGCCGCCGCACCATCGGGCGCACATTGGTGAGGACGAGCCTGCGCTCCTGAGCGCGTAGCGCCTTGGCCAGCCGCGTCAGCGTGTCGAGCCCGGTCGAGTCGGCGAAGGTGAGCTCGCTGCAGTCGATCCACACGTCGTTGTCGTCAGCCATGATCTCGTCGACGCGACGCTGGAGCTCGGGCGCGGTCGCCACGTCGAGCTCGCCGGCCAGCTCGATCCTCATACCACCCTCGCCTGCTCGGACGGCGACCCGGAAGTTGGGGTCTGACATCGCTCTCTATCGGGCTGCAAGCACACGCGCGGTCGCCCGTGCCCTCGTCGGGCCCACAGAGGCGGCGCCTTGTGAGTATCACGCGCGGCCGAGCCCAGGCACAACATCGCCTGACCGCCGTGAACGCCGACAGACGGGGGCGCGCACGGCGAGGTCGGAAGAGGGCCGGGGTACAGTCGTGGGCGGCCCCCTCTCACGGGTCCGGGGAGGTGCGCGGCCCGATGGACACGGCAGGGTGTGAGGTTCCCCGGTGGGCACGCCTCGACTCGCCGCTGCTCAGCGAGATGCAGGCGTCCATCATCGTCACCGATCTTGCCGGGACGATCCGATCGTGCAACCCGTACGCGGAGGTCTTCTTCGGGCGTCCGGCGTCCGAGCTGATCGGCCGCGACTCCGCCCGGTTCGCCGCCGAGCCCGTCACCGAGGACGTCGCCCACGAGATCTACGACGCGCTCCGGGCCGGCCGCACGTGGGAGGGCGAGTTCACGATCCGGCGGAAGGACGGCGCGGTCGTCACCGCTCACGTCGTCGATTCGCCGCTGCACGACGATCACGGCGAGCTCGTCGGCGTCGCGTCGATGTCGCTCGACGTGACGGCGCGAAGGCGCGCCGAGAACGGGCTCCGCGCCCAGTACGAGATCGCACGGACGCTGGGGGAGGCGCACTCGATCGAGGAGGCGAGCCCGAAGCTCCTCAGGATCGTGTGCGAGGAGCTCGGGTGGGCCGTAGGCGCGCTCTGGGGGCTCGACATCGAACGCTCCGTCCTGCGTTGTCTCGCCACGTGGCGTGCGCCCGAGAGCAAGGCGGCGGAATTCGAGGACCTCACCTCGCGTACGACGTTCCGCAAGGGCATGGGCCTGCCCGGGCGCGTGTGGGCCGAGGGAAAGCCGGCGTGGATCCCCGACGTCGCCCAGGATCCCAACTTCCCTCGATCGGAAGCGGCCGCCGCTGACAGCCTGCACGGAGGGTTCGGTGTTCCCATCCGGCGCGGCCGCGACGTGCTCGGCGTCATCGAGTTCTTCGCTCCGGAGAGCCGGCCACCGGACGACGATGTCCTCGACCTGATGGACGCGGCCGGCGCACAGATCGGCCAGTTCATCGAACGCACCGAGACCGAGCGCGAGCTGCGAGTCAGCCGCGCCGGCCTCGCGCAGCTGGCGGAGACACTGCAGCAGAGCCTCCTTCCCCCGCACCTGCCCGCCATCCCGGGCGTCGAGATCGCCGCGCACTACGAGGCGGCGCGCGAGGGCAGCGATGTGGGTGGCGACTTCTACGACGTGTTCGAGAGTGCCCGCAACGACTGGTCGATCGTCATCGGCGACGTCTGCGGCAAGGGTCCGGAGGCGGCGGCGCTCGCCGCGCTGGTGCGTTACACAACGCGGGCTGCCGCCATCCAGACGCGACGGCCACGGTTGGTCCTCGACCTCGTGAACGAGGTGGTGCTCCGGCAGAGCGAGGAGCAGTTCTGCACGGCGGCCTACGTGCGTCTCCGGCCCGAGGGGGACGGGGCGCGCCTGACGGTCTCGGGCGCGGGCCATCCGCTCCCGCTCCTCCTCCACGCCGGGGGCGACATCGAGGCCGTCGCAGCGCGGGGTCGGGTTCTCGGGCCGTTCCCCGAGCTCGCCACCGTCGATCGCATCGTCCGCCTGGATCCCGGTGATTCGCTCGTGTTGTACACGGACGGCGTGACCGATGCCCGCGGCCCGGACGGCTTCTTCGGCGACGAGCGGCTACGAGAAGTGCTGAGGTCGTGCGCGGGGTTGACGGCCGACGACACCGTCAGGGCCATCGAGAGCAGCCTGAGCGACTTCCACCGTGGTCAACCGCGCGACGACATCGCCTTCGTCGTCCTGCGTGTTCCGGCTTGATCACCGCTACGTCGTCGGTTCGGCGTTCAACTCGCACCAGACGGTCTTCTCGCCCCGCTCGTTCGTCTCTGTGCCCCAGTGATCGGCGAGAGCGTCGATGATCCAGACGCCTCGGCCGCTCTCGGCGACGAGCGGTTCCGACGAGTGCCGTCGCTCGGGTTCGTCGCGGCCGTGGTCGGACACCAGGATGCGGACGCATCCGTGGTCCATCAGGAGCTCCACCGTGACCGTCGGGCTCCCGGGCGCGTGGAGCACTGCGTTCGTCACCAGCTCGCTCGCGACGAGCTGCACGGCCTCGACCTCTCGCGCCTGGACGTCCCAGGCGGTGAGCGTCTCGGCGACGAATGCCGCGGGCGGCGTGTGGGGCGCGTAGGGCGGGGACGAGCTCGAGTGTCGCTTGCTGTTCCACGGCGGTGCTTCCGTAGTCCTCGTTGTCTCGGTTACCCGTGACGACAAGGTGCCGAAACGCCCGGTTTCGTCACCCGTCCGGATTGGGAATGCAACGAGGAGAGCCGAGAGGCAAGGAGGTGAGCACCGATGCCGCAACGAGCATGGAGCTCCAAGCGAGAGCGGCAGTACGAGCACGTCAAGGAGGGGCTCGAGGAGCACGGTCGCCCCGAGGACGAGGCCGAGGAGATCGCGGCCCGCACCGTCAACAAGGAGCGGGCACGCCGCGGTGAGTCGAGGCAGGCCAGCCGCACGTCGACCGAGGACATCTCGTCCGGACGCCGTGGCGGGATGCGGTCACACAGTGGCCCTGGAGGGAGAACCCGGGACCAGCTCTACGAGGAGGCCCGCCAGAAGAACGTCAAGGGTCGCTCCAAGATGACGAAGCGACAGCTCGAGCAGGCCGTCGGCCGCTGAGCTCGGGTTTGGCGCGGAGGCGGCTGCGGAACGCTGGTCACGTGCCGGTTTCGCCCGCAACCGTGCGCGACACCTCCGTCGAGGTCGTTCCCGACGACCCGACCCCGCCGGTCGAGAACAGCGACGGGAGAGAGGACGTCGCACGCCGTGAGACCCGCAAGCGGCGTGCGGCCATCGTCGGAGCGTGCATCTCCGCGTTCGTGCTCGGTTTCGCAGGCGTGACCCTGCTCATGCGCGCCGCCGACAGCGTGTCGAAGCCGCGCCCGAAGACCACGCCGACGTCCGCGACGCCGGGCGCCTCGGGCGCACCGGAGGCGAACGCGGCTTCGCCGAAATCGCCTGTTCCCGCGCCCGCGCCGAGTGGGCTCGCCGGGCAATCCGGCCCCGGTCCGGGACAGGGGCAATCGCAGCCGTCCCCGCCGATGCCCAGAGCGGGCAACGGGAACTCGCCCGCTCCTTCGACGTCGGCGCCTCCACCGACAACCAGCGCCCCGACCACGACGCCGATCACTACCGCGCCGTGACGGACACAACGCGCTCGATCCGCCGCGCGAGAACGCCCGGGGAATGTGCCCCGGGCGTCATCACAATCGCTCCGCCGAACAGCTACTTCCGCTGCAGGCGATCCTTGGCCTTGTCGACGAACTCCTCGCCCTTGTCCTTGGCTCGCTCGATCTTGTCCTTGACCGAGCCTGCGGCGCGATCCGTCTTGCCTTCGCGCTGGAGGTCCTCGTCGTCGGTCAAGTCGCCGGCGGCTTCTTTGACCCGGCCCTTGAGGTCGTCCTTCTTGCCTTCCATGGTCTCTCCTTCATTGCGTCGCTTTGTTGTTCCCGACGCGACACGGAGAGAAACCTCGGTCAGGCGGCGAGCCTCGACGCGTCGATACCGTAGAGCGACGCCGCGTTCTCGGAGAGGATCGCCCGGCGCTGCTCGTCGGACAGCCCGCCGGCGTGCTCCGCGAGCATCTCCTGGGACCACGGCCACGTGGAGTCGCTGTGAGGGAAGTCGTTCGCCCACATCAGGCGGTGCCAGTTCAACAAGTCGGCAGTCTTGAACGCGACCCAGTCGTCCTGGAACGTCACGTAGATGTGCTCGGCGAAGTACTCGGACGGCAGACGCGAGAGCTCCTGGCCCGGCGGCAACCAGTACCGGTGTCGCTTGTACGCGTGGTCGAGGCGGTACATGTAGTGCGGCACCCAACCGGCGTCGGCCTCGACGCACACCACCTTCAGGCCGGGGTGGCGTTCGAAGACGCCGCCCAGCACGAGTGTTCCCATGATGTCCTGGCAGCCGCGCACCACCGACAGGAACATGTTCATGCGCGGCCCGCGCGTCGGCGTCGTCTCACGCGTCGTGAGGATGTGGAACGACAGCGGGAGCTCGAGCTCGACCGCCTTCTCCCAGAACGCGTCGTACGCGGGGGAGTCGTAGTCGTCGACGGCGGGGTTGCCGGGCATCATCACGCCCCGCAGCCCGAGCGCGGAGATCGACTCGAGATCCGCGACGCCCTCCTCGGGGGAGCGCATCGCCGTCTGCCCGCAGCCGAGGAGGCGGTCGGGGTGACTCGAGGAGTACTCGGCGATCCAGCGGTTGTACGCCTCGAAGCAGGCCTGCTTGTAGTCGAAGTCCTTGTGGTTGCAGAGCTGCATGCCGACGGTCGGGTACAGCACCTCGGCGGCCACGCCGTCGCGCTGCTGGTCCGCGAGGCGGGCTTCGGGGTCCCAACCGCCCCGGTGCAGGCTCTCGAACCGGACGCCGGTGATCCGGATCTCCTCGGCCGGCTTGCCCGCCGCCGCCACCAGCCCCATCGGCACCGGCGTCTTCATCCCCGGGATCACGAAGAGGTCGCCGACTTCGTCACCCATGAACTCGAGACGGGGCGCGTCGTCACGCCATTTGGCGTCGATGCGGTCGACGTAGGTGTCGGGCGGCTCGGTGATGTGCGAATCGGCAGAGATCACGGGAAAGTCCACGCCGACGATCGTAGGTCGCGTCGCGTCGCGCGTCCGGCGCCGCAGAGCCGGAGCTTGCGACGGCGACAGGAACAGATCAGGACCCGATCGCCGGCAGCACCTCGGCCGCGAACCGCTCGAGGGCGGCCCGCGCCTCGCCGGGGTCGGCGCCGAGCGTGGGGCCGGTGACGATCAGCTTGTCGAGGCCGAGGTCGACGAGCTCGCCGAGGCGGCGGGCACAGGTATCGGGGGTGCCGACGATGCCGAAGCGGTCGATGAACCCGGGCGTGAGCGTGCCCGCCTGTGGCGAGCCGACCTGCGTGTGGCGGGTCATGTCGTAGGCGTCGTGGACGGCCGCGAACGCATCGCGCTCGTCCGGCTCGACCGGGCCGCTCACCGTGCCGTGCATCACCGAGAAGCGGGCGAACGTGGCCACGCCGCCGCTCGCCAGCTCGCGCGCGACGTCGACATCCGGGTGCGCGACGACGTTCACGAAGGAGCCGATCGACGCCCCGCCGGCGGCGCGCACGGTCTCGATTCCCCACCGCACCCGCTCGGGATCGGCGCCCAGGGCGAGCAGGACCCGGTCGGCGTGGCGCGCCGCGGCCGCGAGCACGCGGGGCCCGGTGGCGGCCACCTCGACCGGCACCTTGGGAAGGTCGGGCGGGAGGAAGTGCAGGCGGCTCGCCGTCGGGGCGTTGGCGAGCCCGAGCGTGCCGACCGGCGGGGCGATGCCCTCGTGGAAGTCGAGCTCGTCGAAGCCGATCTCCTCACCGCGCAGGTACGACTGGAGCACAGCCAGGTATCGCTCGAACGTCGTCACCGAAGCGGGCGCGCGTCCCAGGTGCGCGAGCGCGGAGTCGCCGCGTCCGATCCCGAGGACGAACCGGCCCGCCGACGCGACCTGCAGGGTCACGGCAGCGGCGGCGGTGACCGCGGGGTGCCGCGTCACCGGGTTCGTCACCGCCGTGCCGAGGCGCAGGCGCTGGGTCTCCTGTACCGCGAGCGCGAGGCCGACGTACGGGTCGCCGGCCAGGTTCTGCGAGTCGACGACCGCGAGCCCGTCGAACCCGGCGCCCTCGGCGCGGGCGGCGGCTCTCTCGATCGCACCCGGCCACGCGATGCCGGTGGTCCAGATCTCGGGGCGCAACGATCCTCCTCGGTCGCGTCCGCGACGCGGCGCTGCACCCTATTTCCGGGCGTCGCCGCGTGCCGGTTCGTCGGGCACGGGCACCGTCCGGAACCATCGCCACAACACGAGGTCGTAGACGCTCTTGATGCCTCCCGCGAGGAAGAACGGCAGGCCGAACGCGAGGGATTGGCTGATGCCCGCCAGCGCCGGGCCGACCGGCCGGACGACGTACCGAGCCGTGTTGGTCACGGCCGCGGCCGGCGTGCGCTCGTCCGGCTCCACGAGCGCCATCACGTACGCCTGGCGCGTCGGCACGTCCATCTGCGCCAGCGCGGTGCGGCCGAGCAGGAGCAGTGCCGCGGCCGGGAGATTCGGCGCGAACGGGATGGCGACGAGCAGCGCGTTGGACGGCAGGTGGGTGAACACCATCGTGCGCAAGAGGCCGAACCGTTCCGCCAGGCGGGCGGCGGTGAGGAACGACGCAGTCTGGATCACGCCCACCGAGAAGAAGATGACACCGAGGACGCCCGTGGACGCGTCGTACTGGGCGGCGAACCAGTAGGCGATGAACGACTGGACGACGAACCCGCCGCCGAAGCTGTCGACGGCGAACAGCGCGGCCAATCGCAGCACTGTCGGGCGCGACCGTTGCAAACCCGGGGGTGTCTGCTCGGAGTGCGGCCGTGGCTCGACCTCGACTCGCCGAGAGAGCGTGCATGCGACCGCGGCGCCTGCGAAGGCGGCGGGGACGAACAGCAGGAAGTAGCGCTGCTCGGCAGGCGCGCCCGACCAGATGCGGCTGAGAAGATCCGGCGCGCCTGCTGCCAGCGCGCCCAGGGAGCCGGCGGCGGTCGCGACCGCGTTGTACGTGCCGAACCCGCGCGTTCGTGCCCGACCCTCCAGGTCGGTGGCGAGCATCGCCTGCTCGAGCGACGTGAACGCACCGGACTCGACGACCTCGGTGGACAGCGCCCCGGTCAGCGCCACCGCGCTCAACACCCAGACCTGGTCGGAGAACGCGAAGACACCGCCGGTGACGGCCAGGGCCAGGTACAGGACGACGTACGACCGGCGCCGCCCCCACCGGTCGCCCCACCGTCCGACGGCGAGCGAGGAGACGACCGTCCCGGCGACGACGGCGGCGAGGACGAGCCCGACGTCGCCCGAGGAGAAGCCCTCCCGGTCGAGCGTCGACCCGAGGAGCACGGCGCCGAACCCGTACGCGAACGCGCGCAATGCCTGCGCCCACAGGATGCGCCTTGCGTCGGGAGCGAGCGGGGTCGTCGTCACTCCGGCGTGCCGGCTTCCGGTGGCGCCGGCGGCGCGAGCGTCGGCTCGGTCACCTCACACCGGCGGAGGAGGCTCAGCGCCGTGGTGGGGAACACCAACGCGGACAGCAGGCCGGCCGCGACGAACGCGGCCGCGGTCGCCCTCGTGACCGTCCCGAGCGCGATGCCGATCTGCGTGGCGGCCACGATGAACGGCAGTGACGTGGCCTGGAGGAGCCCGGCCGCCACCGCGCTCCGCGTCCCGACGACGGGGCGGTACACGACGGCCGGGAGCGCGCGCACGAACAGCAGGGCGCCGAGGAAGATCGGCACCCTCGCGAGCGTCGAAGGATCGTCGAGGAGCGCCGAGAGGTCGAACGTGATGCCGCTCGTCACGAAGAACACGGGGATGAGGAACCCGTACCCGATCGCATCCAGCTTCACGCGGAACTGCGGGTGGGTACGGGTGGCGTCGCGGTCTACGACGCCGAGAACGGCGCCGGCGACGAACGCCCCCAGGATGGCCTCCAACCCGAACTGCTCGGCGGCGACGACGAGCAGGATCAAGAGGAACATCGCACCGCGCACGCGGATCTGTGCCGTCGAGTCCTGCAATCGGAGCAGCACTTTCGAGATCGCCATCGACTGCGTACGGCGCGTGAGGGCCAGGCCCAACACGACCACGAACACGGCGAACCCGATCAGTAGCACCAGCCTCGAGCTCAGGTCGGTGGAGTCCCGGGAGAAGAGCAGCGAGAGGAGGATGACGGCGGCGAAGTCGCCGATCGAGGCACCCGCGAACACAAGCTGTCCGAGTTGGGACTCGCTGTGACCGCCCTCCTTGAGCACGGGGATCACGAGCCCGAGCGACGTCGACGTGAGGATTACCGCTGCCAGCAGCGGTGACTTCACGAGCCCGGCGGCGTCGAGCGCGATCCCGGCCAGGAGTGCCAGCACGAGTGAGAGCGCGAAGCCGACGCCGGCTATCCGCAGCAGCCGACCCCGGAGCTGATCCAGGTCGATCTCGAGGCCGGCGAGGAACAGGAGGAACGCCAGTCCGACGATGGACAGGATCTGGACGGGCTCGTCCGCCGACGCCCACCCGAGCACGTCGGGACCGATCACGATGCCGAGCACGATCTCGACGACGACGGCCGGGATCCGCAGGCGGGGGACGAGCCCGAGCGCGAGCGGCGTCACGAACGCGACGGCCATGACGACGGCCAGGCTTCCGAACGAGACGTGCTCCGGCACGGCGAGCGAAGTCTAGGGTCGCGCGACCGGCGAACCAGGGGAGTGCGCATGCCAGATGCGGTGACGAAGATCAGCGAGCTGCTGCACGAGGTGGGCGAGACGCATCACCGGGTGTACCGCATCGTCGACGGCGCCGACGACGACTGGGCGTCGTGGTACGCGGACTGGCTCATTCGCCTGTCCGAGCTGCCGGACCTGCTCGGGGCCACACCCGTGCGCAGCGAGCTTGTCTACATGCTCGTCCGCCTCGACAAGGAATACACCGAGCAGCAGCGGTCCGAGCCGTGGGAGCAGTACTACGCCGGGCAGCTCGTCGACCACTTCACGGCTTCCTGATGCGAGGCTGACCCTTCGTTCACCGGCCGGAACCAGAGTGCACCTGTGAGAGCACACCTGCGGCCGCGCTCCCTCGTTGCCCCGCTGGCACTCCTCGTCGCCGTCACCTCGTTCGCCACGGCAGCGGGTGCCGCCACGACCGGAGCAGCGCTCTCGCGCCAGCCGGGGAAGAAGCCGAACGTCGTGTTCATCCTGACCGACGACCTCGACCTCAGCTCCTACCTCGACCCGTCGCGCTTCCCGAAGGTCAACTCCCTCCTCGTCGACAAGGGAACGACGTTCTCGAACTTCTTCGTGACCGACTCGCTGTGCTGCCCGTCCCGCTCGTCGATCCTGCGGGGCCAGTACGTGCACGAGCACGACGTCCTCGGCAACCTGGCTCCCTCCGGCGGCTACCAGAAGTTCCACGCCAACGGGGACGAGAGCTCGACCGTCGCCACGTGGATGCACGACGCCGGGTACCGCACCGGGCTGCTCGGCAAGTACCTGAACGGGTACCCGCAGACCGTGGACCCGGCGTTCGTGCCTCCCGGATGGGACGAGTGGGACAGCCCGACGAGCGGAGGCAACCCGTACTCGGAGTACAACTACCGGCTCAACGAGAACGGCAATCTCGTCCGCTACGGAGCGAGCCCGGAGGACTACCTCGTCGACGTCCTGTCCCGGAAGTCGAGCGAGTTCATCCAACAGAAGAGCGACAAGCCGTTCTTCCTGTACGTCGCGCCCTACGTGCCCCACCTGCCCGCGACGCCGGCGCCCCGCTACGCCGACGCCTTCCCCGGCGTGCAGGCGCCACGCACGCCGTCGTTCAACGAGGCGGACATGAGCGCCGAGCCGCAGTGGCTCCAGAACCGCCCCGTGCTCGACGACCAGCAGATCGCCACCATCGACCAGGTCTACAGGCGGCGGCTCCAGAGCATGCTCGGCGTCGAGGACCTCGTGCAGAACGTCGTCGACACGCTCCGGAAGACGGGCCAGCTCGACAACACCTACATCGTCTTCACCTCGGACAACGGCTTCCACCTCGGCCAGCACCGCCTCCCGCCGGGGAAGCAGACGGCGTTCGAAGAGGACATCCACGTGCCCCTGATCGTCCGCGGGCCCGGCGTGCCGCAAGGAAAGAAAGTCGACGACCCCGCGATGAACATCGACTTCGCGCCGACCTTCGCCGACCTCGCCGGTGCCAAGACACCGAGTTTCGTGAACGGCCGGTCGCTGGTGCCCCAGCTGCACGGCAAGAAGCCCGACAGCGAGCGCAAGGAGGTCCTCGTCGAGCACTATGCCGAGGGTCGCGGCCGCCAACCCGATCCCAACGCCGCGCCCGCGCAACAGGACCCCGACAACGACACGAACCCGCCCAACAGCGGTTCGCCGACCACGGGTTCTCAGGCGCCCGCAGTCCGGCGCGGACAGTTCCGGGCCCTCGGGATCCCCGAATACGCGGCCATACGGACCGACCGGTACACCTACGTGGAGTACGTCACCGGCGAGCGTCAGCTGTACGACCGGCGCGCCGATCCCGACGAGCTCCACAACATCGTGTCCACCGCAGACCCAAAGGTCGTCCAGGACCTCGCCAAGCGGCTGTCGGCGCTGAAGAGCTGCAAGGGGAGTGGTTGCCGCAAGGCCGACGGGGGGTAGACCCCGCGTATCCTGGCGGTTGGCAGCACCCCCTCGCGACGACGAAGCTGGGAGAGCGCATGGGCCCCGTACTGACCCCCGCACCTCCGCAGGTAGCGCCCACCCGGCTGGGCCGCAACGTCGTGATCGCCGTCGCTGCTGCACTTCTCGCGGTGGCGCTGATCCTCGGCGTGTCCCGGGCGGTGCAGGGACCGGCCGTCGTCGATCGGGTCACGATCAGCAACCCGACGCCGTACCCGCTCGAGGTCTCGGTGGCCGGGAGCGACGGCGGCGCGAGCCTCAACCTCGGCCCGGTCTCAGCAGGCGAGCGTCACGCCTTCGAGACGGTCCTCGACCAGGGCGACCGGTGGGTCGTGCACGTGACGAGCGCGCGGAGCGACGGCGGCGAGTTCGTCGTGAACCGGAGCAACCTCGAGCGCACCAAGTGGGTCATCACGATCCCCGACGCCGTCGGCGGCAGGCTCGGCACGAGAGGCGCCACTCCGCGCACCCAGCCCGACTAGGTCGTACTCACCTCAGGAGAACGGCGTCCGGGGGCGCTCCCGCCGCTCGCCGTCCACGATGATGTCGGCCTTCTCGTTGAAGAACGCGACCATCCCGGCGACCTTGGTGGCTTCGGGCAGCGGCGTCGCGTACGACCACGCCAGGTCCTCGATGGTCTCGCCGCCCGCCTCGACCGACCAGTAGCGCGCGAATCCCTTGTAGGCGCATCCGCTCGTGGTGTCCGTGGGTGTCAGCAGGTCCAGCCGCACGTCGAGCTTGGGGATGTAGTAGCGCGTCGGCAGCCCGGTCTCGAACAGGAGCGTCGGCCGGTGCGTGTCGGCCACCGTCACGCCGTTGACCTCGACTTGCACGTGACGCGCGCTGTGCAGGATGTCGATGCGGCGGTACGGGTCGTGAGGATGGACGAAGACCTCCTCGTCCTCCTCGAACCAGCCGTCCATGGCGTCCCACTCGAAGCGGACGAGCCCTCGCAGCTCCTCGACCGGTGACTCCGGGTAGTGCCACGCCGCGTCCTCCGCCTCTCGGCTGCCGCCCTTGACCGTGAAGTTGTGGGCTTCGCCCCGGTGGTCCGAATGCCTCGTGCGCCCGTTCGGCGTCAGGAGCTCCATGCGGACGTCCTCGGCCGGGAAGTAGTACGCGGGGTAATAGGGGATCTCCCACACCAGCTTGGGCCGCCTCGTGTCGGCGATGAGCTCGCCGCCCAGGTAGGTGCGGACCCGCTTCGGCCCGTCTTCGATGCGCACGCCGTCTCGAGGATCGGGCATCGACGCCTCCGACACTGGAAGGGTTCACGGGTCGAGGGTGGGAACCTGCCGCTCGGGCCGAGTGTTCCCCCGAGGCGCGGGCCGTTACGCCGGCGGCGGCAGGTGGTCCAGGAACCAACGGGCGGCGAGCTCGGCGACGGCCTCGAGCGCGCCGGGCTCCTCGAAGAGGTGGGTCGCACCCGGGACCACCTCGATGCGGTGTTCCACGGACAGCTCGCGTGCCGCGTCGCGGTTCATCTCGAGGACCGCTTCGTCGCGCCCGCCGACGATCAGGAGCGTCGGCGCGCGGACGGATCGAGCCGCCCCCGGGCGAGGTCGGGCCGGCCCCCGCGCGAGACGACGGCGCGCACCGGGGATCCCGGCTCGGCGGCCGCCCACAACGCCGCGCCGGCCCCGGTGCTGGCGCCGAAGTATCCGATCGGCAGGCCTTGGCCGTTCCCCTGGCCGAGCAGCCAGTCGGTCGCGGCGCCGAGACGCCCGGCGAGGAGCGGGATGTCGAACACGTTGGCGCGGTCGGCTTCCTCCTCCGCCGTCAGGAGATCGAACAGCAACGTGCCGAGACCGGAGTCGTGCAGCAGCCCGCGCCACGAGCTGGTTGCGGGGGCTGTGCCGGCTGCTGCCGCTGCCGTGCGCGAACGCCACGATCCCGGTGGCAGCGGCAGGGATCGTCAGGTGACCAGGCAGGCGCCGGTGCTGTGCGGGGATCTCGATTTCCTCGTCGATTGCTTCGTCGACTCCGGTCGACCGCAGAGCTGGTCTTTTCGCTCGCTGTCAGCAGCTCGACGACCTCCCGGTCCGAGGTGGGCGAGAAGTCCGTGTACCAACCGCCGATGGCGAAGAACGGCTCCGGCGTCTCCACCGCGATCACGTCGTCGGCGTCGCCGAGCAGGGAGGCGACCGTCTCGGGGGGCGCGACCGGCACGGCGAGCACCACCCGCTCGGCGCCACGGGCGCGAGCGACGCGCACCGCCGCCCGGGCGGTCCCGCCCGTGGCGAGCCCGTCGTCGACGATCACGACCGTCCGGCCCTCGAGCGGAATCGCCGGGCGGCCGCGCCGAAGCCGGGTTGCCCGTTCCTCCACTGCGGCGCGTTCGCGTGCCTCGACCTCGGCCAGCTGCGCCTCGGTCACCCGGGCCTGGCGCAGCACGTCCGGGTTCAGGACGCGGACGCCGCCCTCGCCGACGGCGCCCATTCCCAGCTCGGGCTGGAAGGGGACACCGAGCTTGCGGACTACCAGGACGTCGAGCGGTGCGCCGAGGGCCCGGGCGACCTCGAACGCCACCGGCACCCCGCCGCGCGGGAGGCCCGAGGACGAGCGGCGACGAGGCCCGCAGACCCGAGAGCCGCTCGGCCAGGCGTCTCCCTGCCTCACGCCGGTCGCGGAAGGACATCGGACCACCATCATGGCCGCGGCCGCCACGCTCCGTGACAGCTGGTCGGAAACCGTGACCTTCGGCCCTGTTCGAGCGGGCAGGCCGTCCCTACCTTCGGCCCCATGCCGCTCGTGCAGGACTTCGTTCCCATCACGGAGCGCTTCGAGCAGGCCGGCATGGTGCTGGTCGCCGGGCGCGTGTCGTGGCTCGGGGAGCTGGCCGCGGCCGCCGTCGAACCGGCCGAGCCTGGTCAAGGTCGAGTTCGGGGCGGCGCGTTCGGTCGAGCACGCACTGATCGTGCCGCTCCACTGGGAGGCCGAGGCCGGACCCGTTCACGACCCTCGACGCCGACCTCCGCCTCGAGCCGGTGCCGCCGCGGGGATCGCACCTGGCCTTCAGCGGCAGCTACGAGATACCGCCGCCGCGCGCCACCAGCCGTGACGCCGTCAACCGGCAACACGTCATCGAGGCGTGCGTGCGGCGCTTCATCGTCGGGGTGGCAGCCACACTCGAACGGGGCGGGGCGGACGTCCACGCGATGACGGCGCCCGGCCAGTGAACCGAGAGCCGCGCGCCTGATCAGGCGAACGGCACCCGCCATTCGACCACGGTTCCGGTGCGCTCGCCTCGCCGCACCGACGCGCTCCCGCCGAGCTCGAGCGCCCTGCGCTCCATGTTGCGCAGCCCGTTGCCCGGTTCGACCCGATCGGGGAGGCCGACGCCGTCGTCGGTGACCCGGAGCATCAGGCCGTCCCCCGCCTCGACGACGACGGCCACCGACGAGGCTTTCGCGTGGTGGGCGACGTTCGACAGCGCCTCGTGCAGGGTCGACAGGAGATGGTCGGCGGTCGCCTCGGGGACGACAGAGTCGATCGGCCCCTCGAGGCGCAGCTCCGGAGTGAACCCGAGAGCCTCGCGGGCGGCGTCGACGCGAGCGAAGACGTCGACGCGCACACCCCGGCGCGAGCGGGCCTCGAGGGCGAAGATCGTGCGACGGATGTCGCGGATCGTCTCGTCGATCTCGTCCACGACCTGCGTGATGCGGCTCTTGACCTCGTCGCGAACCGAAAGCGGCACCGTCGTCTGCAGGCTCATGCCCGCCGCGAACAGTCTCTGGATCACCTTGTCGTGGAGCTCGCGCGCGATGCGCTCGCGGTCCTCGAGCACGGCGACCTGCTCGTGGCTCGCCTGCAGGCGGGCGTTGTCGATCGCGACGCCCGACGCCGCCGCCAGCGTCACGGCGAGTCGCTCGTCCTCCTCGCTGAACGCGTCCGCGCTCTGCTTGTCCGCCAGGTAGAGGCTCCCGACGGCCTCCCGGCCTCGGATCGGCACGCCGAGGAACGAGGTCATAGGCGGGTGCCCGGGCGGGAACCCCTGCGCCAGAGGATGCTCGGACACGTCGCGCAGTCGCACGGGCTTCGGGTCGTTCATGAGGACGCCGAGGACGCCCTTGAGCTCCGGGAGCCGACCGACGGCCCCGTGCGTCGATTCGTCGACCCCGTTCGTCACGAGCTCGCTGACCTGGCCGTTGTCGCCCACGACGCCGAGGGCGCCGTACCTTGCGTCTACCAGCTTGCAGGCCGACTCGATGATCCTCTGCAGGACCGTCGGGAGGCTCAGGTCAGAACCGATGCTGAGCATCGCGTCGAGCAGTTGCTGGAGGCGCACGTCAAATCTCTGCACGCTTGCCACCGTCGCCCATTTTGACCCCGAAAACACGATTTGGGAAGCCTTTGTGGAAGAGAGCACAAAGTGACGGGCGCCGGCCCCGCGCCAACACCCGCCCACTTCTTCTACGTTGCGTCGCCCGTCCGGGATTCAGCCTTGGGCGTAGAGCATCCCGAAGCGGTTCGTCAGCGCCCGGTTCGTGCCCATGCGCTTGGTGAACTCGTCGCTGACCCGCTTGAACTGACCGGCCTGGAGCCCCTGCTGCTGGGCCCACTGGTCGACCTCGGCCTCGTCCTTCAGGCTGGCGCCGGCGACCGCCTTGCACAGCTTGGCGTACTGGTCCAGCGTCACGCCCTCGACGGGCTCGAAGCCCGGGTCGTTCGGGTCGTAGGAGCCCTCGGTCATGCCGGCCTGCATCGCCGTCGCCTGCGCCTCGGCGGCTTGCTTGGCCGCGGGGGCGTTCTTGGCGGCCTCGGTCGCGCTGCCGAGGGTGCTCTTGATGTCCTTGAAGAAGCCCACGGTGCTTTCCTCCTCGTCCGGAGCTCGGTTGGGTCGGTCGTGACGGGACGGCGTCGCTACATCGACGCCTGTGACATGAGCACGCCGATGCGGTTGGCGACGTGCGGGTACTGCTGCATCCGCTGGGTCCAGCCGATCGAGATGTCGCCCCACCGGCCGGCCGGCACACCGTTTCCGGTCACGTACTCCTCGACGTTCTCCGGGCCCATGATCTGGTTCTTGCCCAGCCCGCCCATGATGCGGGCGTAGGTGTCGCAGTCGACGCCCTCGATGGGCGCGAAGGCGGGGTCGTCGGGGTCGTAGCCGACCGTGCCCGACTGGATGCCCGCCGTCTCGGCCTGCATCTGCTTGCTGGCCTTGGCGGCTTCGGTCGCGCTGCCCATCGTGCTCTTGATGTCCTTGAAAAATCCCACGGGGTTCGCCTCCTGGTCGTCGTCGGGGCCGGGCCCCCGCCATCGCACCCAGCGTGCCGGGATCGAGGCCCGGCCGCCTGAGTAGGCGGTACTCATTTCCACGCCGGCGATTTTGAGTACCGGCTACTCAGGCGCCCGATCCGGAATCGCGGTTCCATGCGCTCGACAAACCCGCCGACACGCAGCAGAGGGGAGCAGTCGTGGGACTCTTCAAGAAGGACAAGGCCGAAAAGAGGCCCAAAGCCGACGGCAGCGACAAGTCCTGGGGCCAGATCATCCGGGACATGCCGAAGATGCCGACGACCCGCGACATGGCCCAGGGCACCGCCAACGCCGCCTCGTTCATGAAGAACATGGCCAACCAGGGCGACGTGGGGCGTCTGCGGTCGACCGGCCTCAAGGGGACGGCCACGCTCCATCAGTTCCGCGACACCGGCGGCCGGGCGGGCATGAACCCGGTGGTCGAGATGGAGCTGATGGTCCACGTCGACGGCCGACCGGACTGGCCGGTGACGCACCAGGAGTCGATGGCGCCGTTCGTGTTCAACGCCCTGAAGCCGGGCAAGCAGCTGGTCTGCTTCGTGAACCCCGACGACCCGACGGAGATGGTGCTCAACCTCTAGCGCGCCGCGTCCTCCCGCACGACCTCGCGCGGGTCGCGGTCGTCGCGCAAGCCGAGGTAGGCGGGAGCGCGCACGACACCCGCGCGCGTCCACTCCGTGAAGCGAACCTCGACGACGAGCTCGGGCTCGACGAACGTCTTGTCCTTCACCCGCGGCGCGGGCGAGAACGGGCTCGTCTCCCGCCGCAACGGCTCGAGCAGATCGACCAGACGCCGAAGCTCGCTCTCGGTGAGTCCCGTGCCGACGCGACCGGCGTACCGCAGGGGCGCGTCGGAGTCGGTCGACTCGTAGTAGCCGATCATGAGCGCGCCGAGGCTCGTGCTGCGGGCCCCCTTCCCGGGCAGCCACCCGCCGATCGACGAACTCCTGGCTGTTGTGGTTCTTCACCTTCAGCCACGCGCGTGACCGACGACCGGCTTCGTAGGTGCTGTCCAGACGCTTGGCGACGACGCCTTCGAGCTCGAGCTGCCTTGTCGCGTCGAGGAGCGCGGCGCCGCCGCCTTCGCGCGCGGCAGGCGTCTGCCACGACGGGCCGTCCGGCGCGAGCTCGTCGAGCAGCTGCCGGCGCTCGCGATACGGGAGCTCGAGTGTCGAGTGCCCTTCGAGCCAGAGCAGGTCGAAGATCACGTAGACGACGGGCACCTCGCCCATCAGCCGCCGCACCGCCCGCTCGTTGCCGACGTGCATGCGTCGCTGGAGGAGCTCGAAGCTCGGGCGCTCGCCGTCGAACGCCACGATCTCACCGTCGAGCACTGCCGCGGTCGACCCGAGGGCAGGGCCGAGCCCGCGCAGCTCCGGGTAGCGCGAGGTGATGTCGCCGCCGCGTCGGCTCTCGAACCGCGCCCGCCCCCCATCGACGTACGCGACCGATCGGACGCCGTCCCACTTCACCTCGAACGAGTAGTGCTCCTCGTCGGGAGGGAGCTTGTCCGTGAGCGTCGCCAGCATCGGCTCGATGTGCTTCGGCATCGGCTCGCGATCGGGATCCTCGGGTGGATCCATGCGGTGGATCATCCAGTTGTCGCCGTCGGTCTGGAACAGCGCGTACCGACCTCGGGCACGTTCGCCGTGCAGCGTGACGATGACCTCGTCGTCGCGCATCTTGTGCGCGTCGTAGGTGCCGCGGTCCCAGACGCGCATCGTCCCGCCGCCGTATTCGCCTCGGGGGATGTCGCCCTCGAACTCGAGGTACTCGAGGGGATGATCCTCGGTGTGCACCGCGAGATGGTTCCGCTTCGGGTCGGGCGGGATCCCGCGCGGGACGGCCCACGACAGGAGGACCCCGTCGTGCTCCAGCCGAAGGTCCCAGTGCATGCTGCGCGCGTGATGCTCCTGCACCACGAACCGTCCGCCGGGCTCGCCGTCCTCAGGCGCACCGGAGGGCTCCGGCGTCGCCTCGAAGTCCCGCTTCGCCCGGTACCGGTCGAGACGCTTGCTCACCCCACCATGGTGGCGCGGTGTGACCGGGCGTCGCGCCGTGGCCCGTCTACTGGTGGTCCACCCGCCGGCGGAGTGTCACCCGGGTCCCGGTGCCGTCCTCGACGGGTCCGATCTCGACATCGTCCATGAGGCCATGCATCAGCGCGAGCCCCCGCCCTCGCTGGTCGGTGCGGCTCGGCGGCCGCCACTCGCCTTCGTCCTCCACCACCACGACAAGCTGGGCGTCGTCGTGCTGGGCCCGCACGACGAGCACTCCCGAGCCTCGGGGATAGGCGTGCTCGACCGTGTTGGCCGCGGCCTCGTGGACCGCGAGCGCGATCTCGGCCCCCACGTCGGGCGGCGCGCCCTGCCCGTCGAGCCATGTCCCCAGCGCCCGGCGCACACGCTGCAGCTCCGCTGCCTCGGCGCGAGTCCGCAGCTCGAACTCCGGGCCCCGTTCCTGCCTCTGGGCCACGGGACCAGGGTAAACGCGGGCGCCCGCCGGGTCGGGGCACCCGGTGCACCGCGCCGGGGCGCCTAGCTCCGCGCTCGCGCCCGCCTCACAGTCCGCTCATGCTCGGGGTGTTGGCTGAACGGGTTCGCACACGAAGGGACCCAGGATGAAGAAGCTCGTTGCAGCCCTCGCCGTCGCCGGCCTGATCGTCGCCGGCGGCGGCGCGGCGTACGCCGCCGGACCCGGTGGCAACGGGGGCACCGGCGGATCGGGAAGCGGCGCGGCCCAGAACGGCCGCCGGGGTCACGGCGGCGTACGCCTCGCGCTCCAGACCGCGGCCACCACGATCGGCGTGTCACCCCAGGAGCTCGGTAGCCAGGTCCGCAGCGGCAAGACGGTCGCGGCGGTGGCAACCGAGCACGGCGTCGACCCCGCGAACGTCGTCAACGCCGTGGTCGCGGCGCTGACACAACGGATCGACGAGGCCGCGGCGCAGGGGAAGGTCGACGCCGCCCGCGCCGAGCAGGCGAAGGCGAAGCTGCCCGACGTCGCCAACCGGTTCGTCAACGAGACGAAGGCGAAGAACGGTGAACGCCGCGGTCACAAGCTTCTCGGTGACGCCGTCGACGCGGCGGCGAAGGAGATCGGCGTCTCCAAGGACGATCTCAAGTCGGCGCTGAAGGACGGCAAGTCGATCGCGCAGGTGGCGAAGGACCACGACAAGTCGGTCGACGACGTCGTCGACGCCATCGTGAAGGCGGCGACGAGCGACATCGACCAGGCGGTCAAGGACGGCAAGCTCGATTCCACGAAGGCCGACCAGATCAAGAAGAACGTGCCCGACCGCGCCAAGGAGCTCGTGAACCGTCAGCGGCAGAACCAGAGTGGAAGCTCGGCTACGCCGGGTACACAGTGATCTCGGTCGCCTTGATCGAGGCCCACACGTCGGCGCCCGCTGCCAGCGCCAGCTCGGCGACGGCGGCGGGCGTCACCTCGGCGGTCACGGGTACTGGCCCGGCGACCATCACGCGCACGCGGTCGCCTTCGACGTCGAGGTGCTCGACAGTTCCGGCGAAGACGTTGCGGGGTGTTCCCTCGGGCTCACGGCGGTGCAGCGCGACGGCGTAGGGGTGTACGACGGCGAACACGTCGCCGTCGGTGGGGTCGGCGGCGACGAGCTCGGCACCGTCCGGCAGCCGGATCCGGC
Organism: uncultured Actinomycetes bacterium; assembly: GCA_963781615.1. Lineage (GTDB taxonomy): Bacteria > Actinomycetota > Acidimicrobiia > IMCC26256 > JACDBD01 > JALZAA01. The sequence goes on from CAWAGI010000003.1 coordinate 294,515, forward strand.
CCCGCTCGGCGTGACCTCGATAGAGGTTGACGCCGACGAGATCGGCGACGTAGCGGGAGCGCGGCTGCTCGCGTAGCTCCGCCAGCCCTCCGGCCTGCACGACCCGGCCGCTCTCGATCACCGCGACCTTGTCGCCCAGCGTCATGGCGTCGACGGGGTCGTGCGTGACCACGACTCGAGCCCCCGGGTGCTCGCCGAGATGGCGGCGGAGCTGCCGGCGCGTGTCGACCCGGGCGGTGGCGTCGAGCGCGGCGAGGGGCTCGTCGAGAAGCAGGACGCGGGGTTCCAGCACGAGCGCGCGGGCGAGCGCGACCCGTTGCGCCTGCCCTCCGCTCAAGGCCCGGGGCCGGGCCGCGGCGTGGTCGGACACGCCGACGCGCTCGAGCCACGCGCTCGCTCGCCGGTTCGCCTCGCCGCGCCGCACGCCGCGAGCGCGAAGTCCGAACGCGACGTTGTCGAGCGCGCTCATGTGGGGGAACAGCGCGTGGTCCTGGAAGACGTACCCGACAGCACGGCGCTCGGGCGGGATCCACTCGCCTGTCGCCGGGTCGTCGAGGACCCGGCCGTCGAGCCGGACTCGTCCCGAGTCGAGCGCGAGCAGCCCCGCGATCGCGCGCAGGACGGTCGTCTTGCCGGCGCCGTTGGGCCCGAGCAGCACGACGGTCTCGTCGGGCCGGGCGGAGATGGTGACGTCGAGCGCGAGCTGCCCGAGATTGATCCCGACCGCTGCCTCGAGGCTCACGCGGGGAACCAGCGGTCGCGCAGCGAGACCAGCACGACGATCGAGACCGCCAGCAGCACGAGACTGAGCGCGATCGCCCCGCCCAGGTTGGTCTGGAGCTCGACGAAGATCGCCAGTGGCATCGTCTGCGTCTTGCCCTGGAGGTTGCCGGCGAAGAGGATCGTCGCCCCGAACTCGCCCAGCGCTCTGGCCCAGGTGAGCGCGGCTCCGGCGACGAGCGACGGCGCGATGAGCGGGACCACGACCCGGCGGAAAGTAGTGAAGCGACGCGCGCCGAGCGTGGCCGAGGCGTCCTCGTAGCGACGGTCGAGCGAGCGCAGACCCGCCTCCACCACGATCACGAAGAAGGGCATGGCGACGAACGCCTCGGCGAGGATCGCGCCCCACGTCGTGAACGGCAGTGTGACCCCGAACCACTCGTCGAGGTACTGCCCGACGAGCCCCCGCCGCCCGAAGGCGAGCAGGAGAGCCACTCCGCCGACGACGGGCGGCAGGACCATCGGCAACAGCACCAGCGCCCGCACGATGTGTCGCCCGGGGAGCTCGGTGCGGGCGAGGACCCACGCCAGGGGGAGACCGAGGACAAAGGCGAGCGCGGTGGCGCCCACCGAGCAGACCAGCGAGAGCCGCAGCGCGTCCCGCACGACCGGGTCGGTCAGGTCGTCGACCAGCTCCGACCACGGCGCGCGCTGGAGGAGGCCGACCAGGGGGATGACGAAGAACGCGACGGCCAGCGCGGCGAGGACGGCGACGAGAACGGGCGGCCCCCGTCGGCGGCGTCTCACGGCGGCAGGAATCCGAACTTCCTCAGGGTCTTCTGCCCGTCGTTCGACATGACGAACTTCTCCCACGCCTTCGCCGCCGTCCGGTTCTGACTCTGCTTCACGACCGCCATCGGGTACGTCGCGATGACGTTCACGTTGTCGGGGATCTTGACGCCGCTCGTCCCCTTCGCCGCCTTCACGTCCGTGACGTAGACGATGCTCGCGTCGGCCTCACCGATCGAGACCTTGCTCACCGTCGCCTTCGCGTTCTCCTCTTTCGACGCCGGCGTGATGTTCACGCCCGCTTTCGAAAGCGACTCGGCCGCGTACTTCCCGCACGGGACCTGGTCGGCGCAGAGGACGACGACCGTCCCGGACTTCTGGAGATCGGCAAGGCTCTTGATCTTCTTCGGGTTGCCCTCCTCGACCGCGATCTCGAGCCGGTTCTTCGCGAAGACGACGGGCGGCGGGTTGGCGGTCCCGGCATCGATGGCCTTTTGGAGGTTGTCCTGGTCCGCCGACGCGAACAGGTCGGCCGGTGCCCCCTGATTGATCTGGGTGGCGAGATTCGACGACGCGTCGTAGTTGAACTGGACGTCGACGTCCGGGTACTTCTTCTCGAACTGCTTGCCGATCGCGTCGAAGGACTCGGTGAGGGAGGCGGCGGCGAACACCGTGATCTCGCCGGACGGCTTCTCGACCGCCTGCAGCCGCGGGCTGTGCGGCTGCGAAGAGCAGTACGGCCAGTGCAGTGACAGCGACGAGTGCGCGCTTCATCCTCCGCCCGGTACCTCGATCACGACGTTCGTTGCCTTCACGGATGCGACGGCGAGGGTTCCGGGCTCGAGGCCGAGCTCGTCGGCCGCCTCGCGTGTCATCAGCGACACCACCCGGTGCGGGCCGGCGCGCATCTCGACCTGCGCCGCAACTTTGTCCTTGACGACGCGCGTCACGATCCCGGTGAAGCGGTTCCGTGCAGATTCGCTTGCGATGAGGCCGGGCTCGGGCGCCGGCTCCTGCTCGGCGGCGAACTCGGCCAGCGCCGCGCCGTCGACGACCCGCTGGCCGCCTTCCGAGCGCGTCGTCGAGAGGCGGCCCTCGTCAGCCCAGCGCCGTACCGTGTCGGCGCTCACCCCGAGCAGCTCGGCCGCCTGCCCGATCCGAAGCTCGCTCACGCCCGAGACTCTAGGCGAATACCTCGGATCTGCGAGGAGAGAGCGCCTCGGGAGCTAGCCGGTGAACGTGGGGACGGCGACGACCGCGAACGCGGCGGTTGCCGTCCCGGCGGACCCGGTCGCCGGCACGCTCTGTGGCGCCTCGGGCCGCGCCAGGACGGTGACGCTGACCGAGGCCGAGTTGTTGGCGTCGGCCGGGTCCGCAGTCGCTGCCGTCACCTCGGGCTGGGGCGAGGTCACCGTCGCCGTGTTCGTGATGACGGTCCCGCCGGGAGTCCCGGGATCGACGTGGACGACGAGCGTGATCGTGGCCGACGCCCCGTCGGTGAGCGTGCCGAGCCCGCACGTGACCGTGGTCGTGCCCGTGCACGACCCCTGCGACGGCGTGGCGGACACGAACGTCGTGCCCGCGGGCAGCGGGTCGGTCACGGTGACGTCCTGGGCATCCGACGGCCCGTCGTTCGTGGCCGTGATCGTGTACGTGAGCTCGTTCCCCGCCGTCACCGGGTCGGGGGCGGCCTCCTTGGTCAATGCCACGTCGGCCGACGTCTCGACCCGGGTCTCCTCGACCACCGAGTTGTTCTCCGTGTTCGGATCGGAGGTGCCGGACGAGACGGAAGCGTTGTTCCCGAGCTCACTCCCTTCCGGGACGGAGGAGTCGACGTGGACGACGACGGTGACCGTCACGGTCGCATTGGGCGCCATCGGTCCGACATCGCAGCTGACCGGCGGGCCCTCGACACACGATCCGACCGACGGCGTGGCGGAGACGAACGATGTGCCGGCGGGGAGCGTGTCGGTCACCGTCACGTCGCCGCCGGTGTTCGACGGGCCGTTGTTCGTCGCGGTGACCGTGTAGGTGAGGTCGGTGCCGGCGATGACCGGGTCGGGCGAGTCGGCCTTGGTCACGGACAAGTCCGCCGACGTGTTCACCTCCGAGACCTCGGTATCGGTGTTGTTCCCGGGATCCGGGTCCGTGGTCGTCGTGGTCGCAGAGGCGGTGTTCGTGATGAGACCCGGGGGGGTCGATGGGCTCACGTTCACAACGAGGCTGATCGTCGCGGTCCCGTTGGGTGCAAGCGTCCCGAGGTTGCACGTGACCGTCGTTGTCCCGGTACACGAGCCCTGCGACGGGGTGGCCGAGCCGAACGACGTACCGGCAGGCACGGCGTCGACTACCGCCACGCTCTGGGCGTCGGACGGGCCGCTGTTCGTCACGTTGATCGTGTACGTGAGGTTGTTCCCGGCGGTGACGGGGTCGGGCGAGACGGTCTTGGTCACCGCCAGATCGGCCGACGTGGCCACGCTCGCTGCCGCCGCGTCCGTGTTGTTGATGGGATTCGGATCGGCTGTCGTCGAGCTTGCGTGCGCGGAGTTGTTGATGACGCTGTCTGCTGCCGCATTGGCGTTGACCTTGACGACCATTGTGAAGGTGGCAGACGCGCCAGCCGCGAACGAAGCGTTGCTCGCAGTCACGGTTCCTGTGCCTCCGACTGCCGGTGTCGTCAGCGTGAACGCCGGTCCGGTGTTCTGAACGAACGAGACGAACGTGGTTCCTGCAGGCACGGCGTCTGTGAACGACACGCTTTGGGCGTCGGACGGGCCGGCGTTGCTCACTCCGAGTGCGTAGGTGACGTTGGTACCCGCGGTCACTGGGGTGGGCGAAGCGGACTTGGTCACCGACAGGTCGGCGGAGCCGTTGACCGTGGTGGCCGCGGTCGCGCTGTTGTTGCCCGTGTTGGGATCGAACGTCGACGAGCTCACCGATGCCGTATTGCTGATCGTGGAGCCACCGGCAGCGCTGCTGTTGACCTTGACCACGAGCGTGAACACACCCGACGCCGCCGGTGCTACAGACGGATTGCTGCAGCTGACGGCCCCGGTTGCGCCGACGGCTGGCGTCGTGCACGACCAGCCCCCCGGCGACGAGAGCGAGAAGAACGTTGTCGCGGCCGGCAGTGTGTCGCTGAGGATCGCGTTGGCCGCGTTGTCGGGACCGTTGTTCGTCACGGTGATCGTGTAGGTCAGGTTGTTGCCGGCCACTACGGGATCGGGCGCGTCAGTCTTCATTGCCAAGACGTCGGCCGCTTGACTGACCGGGGTCGACTCGGTGGCGGAGTTGTTCCCCGGATTGGGATCGGGTGTCGAGGAGCTCACGGTCGCCGTGTTCACGAGAGTGGTCCCGCTCGGCGCGTTCACATGGACGACCAATGTAAAGCCGCTGCTGTCGGACGATGTGAATGTGGACTTGGTCGCCGTGATGGTCCCGGTGCCGCCGACAGACGGGACCGTGGCGCTCCAACCCGGCGCCGGGGCAAAGGACACGAACGTCGTGCCGGCCGGTACGACGTCCGTAAGCGTCACATTCTGCGCGTCCGAAGGCGCGGGCGGGATCAGGTTGATCGTGTAGGTCAGGTTCGTTCCCGTCGGCACCGGGCTCTGCACGGCATCCTTGGTCACCGCGAGGTCGGCTGAGGCCGTAACGGTTGTCGTCTCGGTTGCGGCGTTGTTGCTCGTGTCGCCTTCCGACCCGTCCGAGTGCACCTCGGCCGTGTTGGAGAGGGTGCCGGGCGCGGTCGACGGCGGGACCTGCACGTTGATCGTGATCGTCACCGTCGCCCCACTGGCGATCGTCCCGAGGTTGCAAGTGATGAAGGCCTGCCCGGAGCAGGAACCCTGCGTGGTCGTGACCGGTCCCGGCGCGACCTGCGGCAGCTGGTCTGTCATCACCGCGTTCGTTGCGGCCGTGTCGCCGTCGTTCGTGATGGTGATCGTGTACGTGAGGTTCGCGCCCGCGTTCACGGGGTCCGGCGAGTCGCTCTTGGTCAAAGCCAGGTCGACACCGGGTACCGCGGTGCCGGTGCCGCCGCCGCCGATCCCGCCGCCACCGCCGCCGCCAGTGGGCGGGTCCGAGGGTGGAGCCGTGATCATCGGGGGAGTGACCGGTCCGCTCCCACCGCCGAGGCCGCCTCCCGGATCGACCGGCCCGTCACCGGGGCCGCGTTCGGAATTGGTCGGGAGCTCGTTCCCGGGCGGGTCGCCGGGCACCCGGCCCGGGTCGCCGCCCGTGTCACGGGGGATCGTCTCGTCGGCGAGTGCGGCCCCGCCGGCGACCGCACCGAAACCGAGGAGCGCGATGGCGAGGAGAATCGAGATCCGCCGTAGCACCGCCCGCCTGCCCATGCCGATCCTCCTGCCCGCGTGGGGACCCGTACCCCGCGTGAGTGGATATCGGCGCCCGAGGGTGGTTCCTTGAGCCGGGATCCCGGTGTTTGGCCCCGGCCCGGCTGGGGACTATGGTCGTTACCAGCCAGTAACTTCCGATCGGCTCTCGCCGCCGCAAGGAGGACGTCATGGCCGAGTTCTCGCTCGACCTGAACGAGGACCAGCAGCAGATCCAGAAGTGGGTGCACGACTTCGCCGAGCAGGTCGTGCGGCCCGCCGGTCACGAGTGGGACGAGCGCGAAGAGACCCCGTGGCCCGTCATCGAAGAGGCCGCCAAGATCGGCCTCTACTCGTGGGAGTTCATGGCCCAGTGCTTCTCCGACCCGACGGGGCTCCTGTTCCCCGTCGTGAGCGAGGAGATGTTCTGGGGCGACGCCGGGATCTCACTGGCGATCTTCGGGAGCACGCTCGGCGCCGCCGGCATCGCCGGCAACGGCACCCCGGAACAGATCGCCGAGTGGGTGCCGCAGTGCTTCGGCACGCCCGACGATCTCCACCTCTCCTCCTTCTGCGTCACGGAGCCCGGTGCCGGCTCCGACGTCTCGAGCCTCCGCACGACGGCGAAGAAGGACGGCGACGACTGGGTGATCAACGGCCAGAAGACGTTCATCACGAACGGCGGCTTGCTCGACCGGCCCAACGTGCACGTCGTCGTGGCGAGCGTCGACCCCGACCTGGGGTCGCGGGGCCACGCCTCCTTCGTCGTCCCGCCCGGCACGCCGGGCCTCACGGGAGGCAAGAAGGAGAAGAAGATGGGCATACGCGCCTCGCACACGGGCGAGGTGCTGTTCGACGACGTGCGCATCCCGAGCTCGTGTCTCCTCGGGGGCGAGGAGAAGCTCGAGGGGCGGCTCGCCCGAGCACGCGAGGGCAAGAGCTCGAAGGTGCAGGCGGCGATGAGCACGTTCGAGACGACCCGCCCGATCGTCGGCGCGCAGGCCGTCGGCATCGCACGCGCCGCGTACGAGTTCGCCCTCGACTACGCCAAGGAACGCGAGGCATTCGGCCGGAAGATCATCGAGAACCAGGGCATCGCGTTCAAGCTCGCCGACATGAAGACCGAGATCGACGCCGCCCGGCTGCTGGTGTGGCGGGCGGCGTGGATGGGCGCGGCCAAGAAGCCGTTCGAGAACGGCGAAGGGTCGATGAGCAAGCTCAAGGCGGGCGAAGTCGCGGTCTGGGTGACCGAGCAGGCGATCCAGATCCTCGGCGGCTACGGCTACATCCGGGACTTCCCGGTCGAGCAGTGGCACCGCGACTCGAAGATCTACACGCTCTTCGAGGGCACCTCCGAGATCCAACGCCTCGTCATCGCCCGCGCCGCCTCGGGCATGCACATCCCCTGATATCGCGGCTCGGGCTACGGCGCCGCTTCAGTAGCTCGTGATTAGTGGCGTTGGCTAGGGCAACGGATGTGTCGGTCGACTGCCCGCTCGGGGTCGCGTCCCGCGCATACGTACGTGTCGCTCCGTATCGCTGGGTCGTGCCGAAACTTCGTCGCTCGATGCGTCAATCTGTCCGTGTCCGGTCGCGGGTAACACCGAATAGATGTGCGATCGTCGCGCGGTGAGGCTCGTCTGGTTTGAGGAGGGAGGCGGCGCGACCTGCGCCGAGCTCCTCGCGACTGTGCCGCACTGGTTTGGCATAGCTGAGGCGAATGAGGAGTACCGACGGGTCGCCGATCGGTGCCCGACTCTCGTCGCCATGGACAATGGGCGAGCGGTCGGCTTCCTCACGGTCGTCCGCCACTCCCCACACGCCGCGGAACTTCACGTGATGGCAGTTCGTCCCCAACTCCATCGGAACGGGATCGGTCGAATGCTGGTCGCTGCGGCGGAGGACCGGCTGCGATTGGAGGGCGTGGAGTACCTGCAAGTCAAGACGCTCTCGGCCTCGGCGGGCGACGAGCCCTACCTCGGAACCCTGGCCTTCTACACCGCGCTCGACTTTCGTGTCCTCGAAGAGATGCCGTCACTCTGGAACGTAGACAACCCCGCCGTCCTCCTGATCAAGCGCTTGTGAGCAATCGTGACGGTTCAGGCCTTCGTCTCGGCCGCGATGGACTGCAGGACACCGCCGAAAGTCTCCATGACACGCGCGGTGCAGGAGGCTCCCGTAGCTGACGCGTGCGACCCCGGCCTCCGCGAGCTCCCCGAACGAGGGAGCGCGAGGCGTCTTGAGCACGTTGACCGGGCCCGGCGTACCAGACGTGAACTCCCGTAGCGCCTCGACTTCCCAGAGCGCGATCGGGAACACGCAGTCGACACCGGCGTCGAGGTAGGCCTGCGCGCGTCGGCGGGCTTCGGCGACGAGCTCGCGCTGGGGCGTCTCCGATCCGGCGAGCAGGGCCGACAGGAAGACGTCGATCCGGGCGTTGATCACGAGCCCGTAGCCCGCAGCGGTCGCCGCCTCGCGGACCTCGCCGAGCCATGCCGCGTGCGACGCCGGATCGCGCAGGGTGCCGGCGGCGTGGTCCGTGTCCTCGAGGTTGCATCCGGCCGCGCCCGCGTCTCGCAGCGCTGCGACGAGGTCGGCGGGCGCCATCCCATAGCCGGCTTCGGCGTCGACCGTCACCGGGACGTCCACGACTCTGCTGATTCTTCCGGCCGCGGCCAGCATCTCGGCGGCCGGCGCGTGCTCGTGGTCCTCGTAGCCGAGCGCGGCGGCGACGCCCCCGCTCGTGGTCGCGACGACGGGGAAGCCCGCGTCCCGCACGGCCCGCGCCGAGGCCACGTCCCAGGCGTTCGGGAGCACGAGTGGCGCACCGGGTCGGTGGAGCGAGCGAAGGAGCTCGCACCGACCTTCGAGGTCGCTTGATGTGGTCGTCATCGGGTGGGGGACCTGGCTCGCAGACATCTCGTCCTCGTCTCGTCCGTGTACTTCCTCGGCGTTTGAGCAGTCGCTCAGCTGAGGGACGCGCCGATGGCGACCATGCGGTCGCGCGCGAGATTGCCCTCGACGCGGATCGTGAGTCCCTCTCGCTGGAAGACCAGTGCGTTGCCGGCGAGGCGGCCTTCCTCCGACACTCCGCCCCCCGTCGCGTCGTCGTAGGCGACGAAGTGGCTGCCACCGTGGATGAACACGCCCTCGTACCGCCCCACGGTCGACCGACTCCGCCCGCGACCCGTTGGTGAGGTACTTGTGCAGGAACCCGCTGCCGTCCCCGGTGAACTGCTGGATCAGAAGGCCGACGCCGTCGGAGTGCCTCGCCGCCGGCAGTCCCGGGCGGGCGCGGTACACGAGCGACGTCACACCGCCCGCCTTGCCGTCGAACCACACCTCATCGGGCGATGTGAACCCGCGGGCTGCCGGCACCACGGCCGGCATCCGTGCGCGTGCGGCATCCAGCGTGGTGAGCTCGCCCAGCACGAGCGGACCGGCGACGGCGCCACCACCGGGCGGAGGTTCCTCGTGGACGCGCACCGCGCCGATGTCGAAGAAGTTGGTGACCGCCGCGCGCGCCGGAGGGATAGCAAGAGTCGCGGTCACCGCGAGGGTAGCGACGAGCGCCGCGACGAGCCGGCGGCGGCGCGCGCGCTCCGGCCGGCGGGCCCGCTCCGCCGCCTCGTGCAACTGTCGGGTCACTGCGCCCGAGAGGTCGAGCGTTCCGAGCGCCGCGTCCAGCTCGCGCGAGAAGGCGCGAAGGTCCGCTTCCACGAGCAGGCGCGAGTTGCTGTCAGGCATGGTGCACCTCGCGATCGAGTTCGCGTTCGAGCCGGCCGAGTGCCCGCGACAGCCGCGACTTCACGGTGCCGCGCGCGATCCCGAGGACCTGCGCCGTCTCGGCCTCGCTGAGGTCGAGGAGGTACCGGCACGCGACGACGTCGCGGTAGCGAAGGGGGAGCGAGTCGAGCGCGGCGCGCACCGTGCCGTCACGCCGCCGGATGAGCGCCTCGTCCTCGGCCGAGGGCGTCGTCGTGACGATCCGGCCGCGCTCGCCCGGGGCGCGCACCGCCCGCGTCCAGCGGTTCGACGATCGGCTCTGGTTCCGGGCCACGTTGGCGACGACCGCGAGCAACCACGGCCGGAAGGGCGCTCCCGGCCGGAAGCGGTGCAGGAACCCGAACGCGCGCACGAACGCCTCCTGCGCCGCGTCGTCGGCCTGGCTGACGCCGGCGACGGCGGCGGCCGTGCGCCGGGCGTCGTGCTGGTAGCGGCGCACCAGCTCGCCGTACGCATCGACGTCCCCTCGCTTCGCCTGCTCGATCAACTCGACGTCGTCCGTGGTGCCCCTTCCCCCCGAACGCCCCTCCGGAGCGGTGCCAACTCTTCTACACCGGCCACGACGTCGGGGTTCCGGCAGCGCGAGGCGGCTCGCTATCGGTGGCTGACGTCGCCTGCGCAGGGTGCCGCGGGCCGGTCCGGCCCGCGGACGTCGTAGTCGGGCGGCTCGTCGAACCGGTACAAGAGGATCGTGCCCCCGAGGTTTCCGACCGGGCAGTACACGCGCAGCCACCCGAGGACCGGACGGAAGTAGGCGTTGAGGGCGGTGGCGCTCACCGCCAGCCACCGGTCGCGCAGGAACACGGGATTGAGGATCGCCACGACGCCTTCCTCTTCGGTCGGGGAGAACAACGGCTCGGATCCGGGGATGTTCGGCACCGGCTCGAGCGGCCCGAAGTACAGCACCACGGGTTTCTTGCCCTTCGACCAGTTTTGGAGACGGTAGAAGTCCTGCCCCCAGTCGAGGTTGGAGTCCGTCGTGACGCGGTACCCGGGGCGGAACGGCGGTGCCGTCCACGCGAGCGAGTGCGGTTGCGATTGCCAGAGAAAGGCGACCTGTCCGGCGGCGAGCACCCCCAGCAGCACCAGTCCCCAGCGTCGACGACCGATGACGACGAGGGGCGCCGCCGCAACGAGGCCGAGCGCCACGACGGGCAGCAGGTACCGCACGCCGACGGGCTGCTGGTATGGCAGCAGGATGGCCGTGAGCGCGACGGCCAGCGGCACGAGCACGAGAGCGGCCCGGCGCCGGTTGTCGCGGCCGACCCGCCACCAGCAGATGGCGCCGCCCACGATCGCGACGAGAACGGTGATCGGCAGCTTCACGACGAGGCTGCCCGGCCAGTACCACCAGTTCGCGCCCCACCACGCGTCACCGAAGAGGTAGCCCGGCGTTTTCTGGGTGCTGAAGCGAGCCGTGTCGTCGATGCCGGCGTCGAACTCGACCGGCCACGGCACGATCCGGGCGACGTCGGCGGTGACCGGCGCGTCCTTGACGTGCGGGAGTGGGTCGACGTGCTTGAAGTCGGGGACGGGGGAGACCGCGCGCATCCCGATCCAGAGCGCAGCCCATGCGACCACGAGCACGAGCCCGCCGCGCAGCAGCCCCGTCGTCAACCGGGGCCACGCGCACAGCACAACGACGACGGCGAGGACGGGCACCACCGCGAGGCCGGTGACGCGGACGAGCAACGTGCCGCCGCCCGCGATGCCGACGAGCACCGCGTTGCCCCAGGTTTGGGCGCGCACGTAGCGCAGGAGAGCCCACGCGGACAGCACGACGACGAGCGTGAAGCCGACGTCGTTGCCGTCGAGATGGCCGAGCCCGAGCACGAACGGCGTCGTCAGCCACAATCCGCCGGCGAGCAGCCCACCTGCTCGTCCGAACAGGCTGGCGGCCAGCGCGTACAGCGCCCACCCGACGCCGGCCGCGATCGCCAACGGCACCAGCCGCGAGACGAACGTGACGCTCTGCAGCTTCCCGGCATCGAGCTGCGCCTGGAGGAACTGGTCCGGGTACGTGAAGCTGTCGCCCCGGGCCCAGCTCTCCCCGTGCGGGATCACCGGATGCGCCGCGAGCACGGGCAGCGCCGCGAGCACCTTCGGCAGTGGTGGATGCTCGGGCGTGAGGCGGAGCTGGTGCTCGGTCAGGGCGGTGACGCCCCCGGCCAGGTGGTACTTCTCGTCGTAGGTGGGCGAGTCGCGCCAGGCCTGCACGAGCCCGAGCACGACGAACTGCACCGACAGCAGCGCGAGCACCCCGAAGGCCACCCGCCGGCTGACTGTCACGGGCGGCACGATATCGACGCGCACCCCCCGATGCGCGGCTGCCCGGTCCCGGCGCGGTGGCTAGATGGCCGTGCGCAGGCTCAGTCGATGGCGGTCTCGACGCGCGCCCGCGCCGCGGTGAGCACGCGGCCCTCCGGCTCCAGCAGGAACCCGGCGACGGCGAGGGTGGTCGAGCGGGTTCGGCAGGTGCACGGAACTTCTCGCTCGGCGGACCGCCCGCCCCATGGGAGCCCGCCTCGAATCCTCGGATCGGCTGACTCGGGCAAACTACCTATTTCGCCCGGCTATGCACACAAACCCCAGCGAATTTCAGCCGATCACCTGCGATTCGAGGTGGTGGTCGCCGCCCCCGCGCTTGGCGCTGTACATGAGGGCGTCGGCTTCGACGAACATCTGCTCGATGCTCTGCGGCGCGCTGTGCCAGGTGACGAGGCCGGCGGTGACCGACGCCGGCTCACCGCCGTCGGCCTCGGCCAGCCGGCCCTGGATGCGGCGGATGACGCTGGTCGCCTCGTCGTAGTCGGTGTCGGGGAGGAGCAGCACGAACTCGTCGCCACCGACGCGTGACAGGAGGTCGGTCGGGCGGAGGACGGCCTGCGCTGATTTCGCCAGGTGGACGAGCGCAGCGTCGCCGGCCGCGTGGCCGCGGACGTCGTTGACCTGCTTGAGGCCGTCGAAGTCCAGGAACGCGACCGAGAGTGATCCGCCCCGGCGCTGCAGCCGCGCGATCTCGACGACCCCGCGCTCCTCGCACGCGCGTCGGTTGGAGAGACCGGTCAACGGGTCGAACCGGGCCCGGTCGGCTTCTCGGACCATCTTCGAGTGCATGTAGTCGACGACCGCCACCGTCGCGAGCAGGAGCACGAAGGCCTCCACCGCGTTGGTCAACGCGGTGCCGAACGCCACGTCGTTCTGTACGCCGTCCATGAGCACCGCCACCGACGCACCGGCCGCGCCGATCAGGCCCACCCGGGCACTTCCCGCCCACACCATGAGGCCGACCCCGGCCACGTAGACGAGGGAGAGCGACAGGTCGCGGCCCGTGGTGACGTCGACCACGAACCCGAGCCCGATCACCAGCAGGCCGACCCCGACCGCGAGCGCTTCGTTCCGGACCCGCGAGATCCCTGCCGCTGCCACGCCCAAAGCGTATTCCTGGGCCGGCGTCCCGGTGCTCGACCCCGGCGCGGTCTTCGGGCAGAATGAACCGTATGGGCGATTCAGGAGGAATTCACCGGGCGTTCGGGCTCGGCCTCCGCTGCTCCTCCCCGGTCGGTCTGGGCCGGGCGCGAGCTCGACGTGGTGTGGGCGCGTGATGAGCCTCGACGGACCACGAGTCCGCGTGGCCGAGCACGTCGTGTCGCGCACGTTCGACACGGAGAAGGTGGTGCTGAACCTGCACACGGGCGAGTACCACGGCCTCGACCCGATCGCTGCGTGCATGTTCGAGCTTCTGCGAGAGCACGGCTCGATCCCCGCGGTCGCGACCGTGGTCGCGGCGAGCTCGGCCGGCCGGTCGGCGAGGTGACGAGCGACGTCGAACGGCTCTGTGCCGACCTCGCCTGGCGCGACCTCCTCGAGATCGACGACGGAACCCAGAAGTGACGATGCGACTTCGCGAAGGAGCATTGACATGACAGCGACCACGACCACCATCGCCCCGCCCCGCTCGTGGGCCCCCGGCACGCTTCGACTCGGAGCGGAGATCACGCGGGCCGGCGTGCGCGTGCGTCGACTCTTACGGCGCCACGACCTGCCGACGGCGCTGGCACGCTGCCGGGACACCACGCCTTCAAGGCCCCGTGCCGCCCACGACGAGGTGGTGCGGCTCGGCCGCGCGGTCCGCCGGACCCTCGGCACGCTCCCGGGCGACTCGCGAGGTCTGGTCTCGTCGCTCGTGCTGATCGCAGTCCTCGCCCGCCGCGGCGTCGGCGCGTCGCTCGTCATCGGAGTGCGCCCGGTCAAGGGGTTCGGCGCCCACGCATGGGTCGAGGTCGGCGGGATGCCGGCGCTGCCGGCGGCGAGGGACAAGTTCGCGCAACTCGTGGTGCTTGTGAGCGGGTTCATCCCGCCGAGTCGCGGGGACCAGGCCCCGCGCCAGGCGCCTGGCGAGCGGGGGGATCTCGCCAGGCGCCGAGCGGGGGTGACCGGGGGCTAGGTGGCCAGCCGGTAGCGGTGCACGGCGATCGGCGCCGCCACGGCCAGGATCGCGACGCACCACAGGATTGCCGCGATGACGTCGAACGTCGTGGGGCCGCCGATCGTGAGATCGCGAACGGCCGTGATGACGACCGACACGGGCTGGTGCTCCGCCCAGGGCTGGAGCCAGTCGGGCATCGACGCGACGGGCACGAACGCGTTGGACGCGAACACGAGCGGCGCCATCACGGGGAACGCGGCCGCCTGCGCGGTCTCGGGGTCGCCGACGACGAGACCCACCGTGGCGAAGATCCACGACAAGGCGTAGCCGAACAGCAGGACGAGCAGCACAGCCCCGATCAGCGGGATGATCCCCGTGTGCACACGCCACCCGACGGCAAATCCGACTGCGAACATGAGCGCGACGACGAACACGTTGCGGACGAGATCGGCGAGCGTTCGCCCCGCAAGAACCGCCGAGCGGGCCATCGGTAGCGAGCGGAAGCGCTCGATCAGGCCGGCTTGCATGTCGGTCGACAGCCCGATCGAGGTGTTGAGCGCGCCGAAGGTCACCGTCTGGACGAAGATGCCCGGCATCAGGAAGTCGACGTACGGAACTCCGGGCACGCTGATCGCGCCGCCGAACACGTACCGGAACAACAGCACGAACACGACCGGCTGGATGGTCGAGAAGACCAGGAGCTGCGGCACCCGCCGGTATGCGATGAGGTTGCGGGCCATGACCGCGAACGTGTCGCCGACCGCGGTCGTCAGGCGTCGCACCCCCCGGAGGTCGAGGTCGGGCGTGAGCCCGCCGATCGGAGTGACGGTTGTGGCGGTCATGCTGCACCTCGCTCGGCTTCCTCGGTGTCCTCTTCGGGTTCGACGCGCCGCCCCGTGAGCGCGAGGAACACGTCGTCGAGGCTGGGCTCTCGGACGGCGAGGGTGGCGGGCGCGAGCCCCTCGCCGTCGAGGGTCCGCAACGCGTCGACGATCACGCGCGCGCCGTCGCAGATCTCGAATCGAACCTCGGAGCCGTCGACATCAGGCGGCCTGACCGCGTAATTCACCAAGAAACCCTGTGCGCGGCGCGCCTCACCCGGGTCGGCGAACCCGACCTCGACGACGGTGCCGCCGAGCCTCGACTTCAACTGCACCGGTGAGCCGGAGGCGATGACCTGGCCGTGGTCGATGACGACGAGATCGTCGGCGAGGCGGTCGGCCTCCTCGAGGTACTGCGTCGTCAGCAGGATCGTGGCCCCCTCGGCCTGGAGGTCCTCGATGACGGCCCAGAGCTGATTGCGGCTGTAGAGGTCGAGGCCCGTCGTGGGCTCGTCCAGGAACAGGACCGGCGGCCGGTGGACGAGCGCGGCGCACAGGTCGAGGCGCCGGCGCATCCCACCGGAGTAGGTGCGGGCGGGCCGGTCGGCGGCGTCGGCGAGATCGAATCCCTCGAGGAGCTCGCTCGCGCGGTCCTCGACCATCCGGCGCGGCAGGTGCGTGAGCCGTCCGATCATGCGCAGGTTCTCGCGTCCGGTGAGGTTGCCGTCGACGGCCGCGTACTGGCCGGCGAGCCCGATGCGGGCCCGCACCTTCTCGGGGTTCCGGGCCACGTCGAGACCGAGGACGCTGGCCCGGCCGCTGTCCGGTGGCAGCAACGTCGTCAGCACTCGCACGGCGGTGGTCTTGCCGGCGCCGTTCGGACCGAGAAGGCCGAACACGGTCCCGGGGGGGACCTCGAAGTCGATGCCGTCGAGGGCGACGACGTCTCCGAAGCGCTTCTGGAGGCCTTGGACTGCAATGGCTGAATCAGGCATGGGCGATACTTTCGCGCCGGTTGCTTGAAGAAGTCAAGTGTCCTAGCCATCAAGTGTCGAAGGTCACAATAGTTGAACCTTCCAGGTCCCTTGGGATATTCTCCGTGTGATGGCCCGGACACGACCAGCGAGTAAGACGACGCTCGCCGCCGACGTGTGGCGTTCGATGTTCTCGTTCTTCTGGAGCTCCGGCTCGCGCAACGCCATGGTCGTGGCGAGCCAGGAGCTCGGTGTGACGCCGGGACACGTGAAGGCGCTGCTCGAGCTCGAGCCCGGCCAGGCTCGGCCGATGCGTGCACTCGCCGATTCGCTCCACTGCGACGCGTCCAACGCGACCTGGCTCGTGGACCGGCTCGAGGAGCAGGGTCTCGTCGAGCGAGGGAGCGTGCCGACCGACCGACGGATCAAGACGGTCGTGCTCACCCCACTCGGTGCCAAGACTCGGGACTCGGTGATCGAGCGGCTGCACGAGCCGCCCGAGGACCTGCTCGCCCTCGACCGCGAGGACCTCGAGGAGCTGCGCGCCGCCCTCGCGAAGCTGCCGAAGAGCGAGCTCCCCTTCGGCGCGTAGGCTCCCGCGCGGGAAAGCCGAGCTTGCGACGGCGCCAGGAGGGACCGTTGAAGATCGTCGTGAACCGTGACCTGTGTGAGAGCAACGCGGTGTGCATGGACATCGAGCCGTCCGTGTTCGAGGTGGACGACGACGACGAGCTGCAGATCCTGAACGAGCACCCGGACGAGTCGCTTCGCCCCAAGATGGAGGAAGCAGTCCGCCGCTGCCCCAAGCAAGCCCTCTCGATCGAAGAGGACTAGGGCCGAAATCGCCGTGACAACGCGATGCGAGGGTGAGGCTCAGATCGCGCGCTCGCGGCCTTCCCAGTAGGGGTCGCGGAGCTTGCGCTTGTAGAGCTTGCCGTTGGGGTCGCGGGGCATCTCGACGATGAAGTCGATCGACTTCGGCGTCTTGAACCTCGCCAGCTTGTCTCCGCAGAAAGCGAGGATGTCGTCGGCGAGCTCGGGGCCGGGGTCGACGCCCGGCGCGGGCTCGATGACCGCCTTGACCTCCTCGCCCCAGTCCTCGTGCGGGATGCCGAACACGGCCGCGTCACCGACCTTGGGGTGGGTGAGAAGCACGCTCTCGATCTCGGCGGGGTAGATGTTGGCGCCGCCCGAGATGATCATGTCGGACTTGCGGTCCCGGAGGAACAGCCAGCCGTCCTCGTCGAGGTAGCCGACGTCGCCGACCGTGAAGTACTTGCCGCGCCGGTTCTTCTCCGTCTTCTCCTTGTCCTTGTAGTACTCGAAGTTGCCCGTCTGCATCGACATGTAGACGGTTCCGATCTCGCCCTGCGACACCTCGTTGCCGGCGTCGTCGAGCACGACGACCTCGGAGATCGGCCACGGCTGCCCGACCGTGCCCGGCTTCTTCATCCACTCCTCGGCGAACACGATCGTGCCGCCGCCCTCGCTGGCGGCGTAGTACTCGTCGATCACCGGGCCCCACCACTCGATCATCTGGCGCTTGATCTCGGGCGGGCACGGCGCGGCGGCGTGCACCATGTGACGCAGGGACGACATGTCGTATTTCGCCTTCACGTCGTCGGGAAGTGCGAGCAGGCGATGGAACTGCGTCGGCACCATGTGGCTGTTCGTCACGGCGTACTTGTCGATGAGCTGCAGCATGCTCTCCGGCGTCCACTTGTCCATGAGCACGACGGTGTGCCCGGCGTGCAGCGCGCCGCCCGCGAACACGAGCACCGCGGTGTGGTACAGCGGCGAGCCGCAGATGTGGACGTTGCCGTCGTGCGGCTGCAGACCGAACAGGAACAACATCCCCGAGAACCCGATGGCGCCGGCTTCGGGCTCGGCGCCGGGTAGTGGCCGGCGAACTCCCTTGGGTTTCCCCGTCGTGCCCGACGTGTAGTTCATGACGGCGCCGGTCGTGCGGTCATCCGGGAGCGTCGTCGGCTGGCCCGCCTTGAGATCGGCGTAGGAGCGGAAGCCGGGGATGTCCCCGACGGCGAAGCGCTGCTCCTTCGGGAACCCGATCTCCTCGGCCGCGGCCACGCACTCGTCGGCGAACCGCTCGTGCCCGACGAACGCCTTCGCTTCGGAGTCCTGCACGATGTATGCGATCTCGGGCCCGACGAGATGGAAGTTGATCGGGACCAGGTAGAAGCCGGCTTGCAGCGCCGCGAGGTACAGCTCGAACACCTCGATGCTGTTCGGCAGCACCATTGCGACCGCGTCGCCCGCCTCGAGCCCGGCCGCCCGCAACCCGTGGACGACCTGGTTGCACGACGCGAGCAGCTCGCCCGCGCGCACCTCGTTCTCGTCGGGATCGACGAGTGCCAGCTTCTCGGGCTCTTCCTGGGCGATGCTCCAGAATCCGAGCTCGGCCATTACACGGCGCTCCTTACCTCGCGGGCTGCGTGCTTGATTGCCGCCGTCTTGGCGGCGCGGTAGTCCGGCTTGCCGACGGGCGTGCGCGGGATCGCGTCGGCGAGGACGAGCAGACGCGGCAGCTTGTAGCCGGCGAGCTTGTCCCGGGCGTGCGCCTGCAGGTCCTCGAGCGACGGCTCGCCGCCGGGGCGCGGCTGGACGATGGCGGCGACCCGCTCGACGTACCGGTCGTCCGGCACGCCGACGACGACGGCGTCGAAGACGTCGGGATGCGACTTGAGCGCCGCCTCGACCTCCTCGGGGTACACCTTCTCCCCGCCGCTGTTGATGCAGACCGAGCCGCGCCCGAGCAGCGTGATCGTGCCGTCGGCCTCGACAACGGCGAAGTCGCCGGGCACGACCCAGCGGGTCCCGTCCGCCGCCGTCACGAACGTGGCCGCCGTCTTCTCGTCGTCCTTGTAGTAGCCGAGCGGGATGTGCCCGCGGCGCGCGAGCAGCCCGACGGTGCCCGATCCGGGCTCGACGGGCCGCGACTCGTCGTCGAGCACGGTCATGAACTCACCCATCGTGAAGCGGGGCCCGGCCGCCGGTCCCTGCGTGTCGTACACGGTGCCGGTGGCGCCGGTCTCTGACGCACCGAAGCTGTCCATCACCATCGCATTCGGGAGCCCGGCGCGCAGCTGCTCTTTCACGGCCGGGGAGAGGATCGCGCCCCCGGAGCCGACGATGACCACCGACGACGTGTCGTAGGACGCACCGGGCGCCGTGAGCGCCTCTGCGAGCGGTCGGCCCATCGCGTCGCCCACGACCATCACCGAGTTGCACCGCTCCCGCTCGACCACGCGCCAGATGTGGTCCGGATCGAAGTGGCGGTCGCAATTCATCACGACGGTTCCGCCGGCGTACAGGTTGATGAACGCCATCCACTGTCCGCCGCCGTGCATGAGCGGCGCGTTGACCATCGGGATGGCGCGGGCGTCCTCGGGCGGGATGCGGTCGGCGAGCTCCTCCGGTCTGGTGATCGGAGGCTGCCCGAAGCCGCCGCCGCCCAGGGCGGCGAAGAAGATGTCCTCGGCGCGCCACATCACGCCCTTCGGGACGCCGGTCGTGCCGCCCGTGTAGAGAAGGTAGAGGTCGTCGGGGGAGCGGGGCTGGAAGTCGCGCGCCGGCGACGCCCGGTCGAGAGCCTCCTCGTACGGCACCGCGTCGGTGTCCGCTTCGCTGCCGTCCTCGAGCACGACGAAGTGACGCACGTTCGGCAAGTCGGCGCGGATCGCTTCGAGCAAGGGGGCGAAAGAGCGTTCGAACACGACGGCAACCGCATCCGAGTTGTCGAGGATGTAACGCGCCTCGTCGGCGACGTAGCGGTAGTTGACGTTGACGGGGACGGCGCGGGCCTTGTAGGTGCCGAGCATCGCCTCGACCCACTCGGCGCGGTCCCACGAGTAGATCGCGACCTTGTCGCCCGGCTCGACGCCGTGATCGAGGAGATGATGAGCGAAGCGGTTGGCTCGCTCGTCCAGCTCCCTGTAGGTGAGGCGGCGATCGCCGGCCACGAGAGCGAGTCGACCGGGGACCGTGCCAGCGACAATCTCGTAGAGGTCGGCGAGGTTGAACTCCATCCCGGGGCAAAGTAGAACACGTTCTGATCGCGGGCGGCAACCGACCGGAGCCGGCGACAATGGAGGGTCACATGGCGCGCATCCGGACTCCGGACGGCGATGGTCCTGAGATCGCGCGGGTCTGGTCGCTCCGCCCCGAGCTCGGTGGACCGGTGGCGGAGCTGTCCGCGGCCGTGTACGGCGAGAGCAAGCTTCCCGGGCGCGTGCGCGAATCCGTGCGCATGCGGATCGCGCAGATCAACCAGTGCCCCATCTGACTGGGCTGGCGGATTCCGCAGTTGGCGGAACAGGGCGTCACCGAGGACATGTACGCGCACGTCGCCGAGCATCGTGACCATGCGGAGTACTCGGATGCCGAGCGGGTCGCGATCGAGTATGCCGAGCGCTTCGCGCTCGCTCATCTCGAGATCGACGACGAGTTCTTCGAGCGCCTGCACGAGCACTTCAGTGACGCCGACATCCTCGACCTCACGATCTGCATCGCGGACTTCCTGGCGTTCGGGCGGCTGACCGAGGTGCTGCGGCTCGACCAGGAGTGCTCGCTCGAGTTCCCGTGACCTCGCAGGCCCGGCCGCTGCTGTTCTCGCCCTTGCGGATCGGGCCCGTGACGGCGCCGAACCGGATCGTGTGCGGCGCACACTTCACGCAGTTCGTCGAGCCGGCGTCCACGGTCGGGGAGCCGGGCTTCTACGGCGCCCGCTACGGCCGGTACCTCGGCGAGCGGGCGGCGGGTGGCGCGGGCGTCATCGTGGCCGGGCAGGCGCAGGTGCACCCGACGACGGCGTACCAGATGCGCAACAACGCGATCGCGTGGGACACCGCCGCGATCCCGCATTTCGAGGAGGTGACGGCGCCGATTCACGAGCACGGCGCGCTGGCGTTCCTCCAGCTCGCGCACAACGGTGGTGTGAACGACGGCACGTGGTCGAAGCTCCCGGCGTGGGCGCCATCGGCCGTGGCCAACTACAACGAGCCGCCGAAGCCGCTGGAGCAGGACGAGATCCGCGAAGTGGTCGAGTACTTCGGTCGGTCGGCCGCCAACGCCGCCGCCGGCGGCTTCGACGGCATCGAGGTGCACGGCGCCCACGGGTACCTGATCCACGAGTTTCTCTCGCCCAAGAGCAACCACCGCACCGACGAGTACGGCGGCAGCCTCGAGAACCGGATGCGCTTCTGCGTCGAAGTGCTGGAGGCGGTGCGCGCCGCCGTGAGCGAGGGTGTGGCTGTCGGCCTGCGCCTGGTCGGCGACGAGGAGCAGCGCGACGCGTCCGGGCTCACCGCCGACGACGCGGCCGAGATCGCGGCACGACTCGAGGACGCCGGCCTCGTCGACTTCGTCCACGTGAGCGTGGGTGTGTCCGGGATGGGCATGGTCCGCCCTCTGTACGCGCCGCACCTGCTCGGTGTCTACGCCGCGCACACGGTCAAGAAGGCGCTGCGCGACACACCGGTCTTCGCCGTGCACCGGATCCTCACTCCTGACGAGGCGGAGGCGATCCTCGAGCGGGGCGAGGCAGATGCGGTCACCCTGGTGCGGGCACTGATCGCCGATCCCGATTGGCCGGCCAAGGCGCGCGCCGGCGAGGACGCGGCGGTCCGGCGGTGCACCGGCTGCAACCAGGGCTGTTACGGCAATCTCATCCAGAGCCTGCCGATCACCTGCGTGACGAACCCCGCCGTCGGGCGCGAGGTGGAGCTCGGCGCGGGCACGCTGCGGCCGGCGGCCCGCGCCAAGCGCGTCGTGGTCGTCGGCGGCGGGCCGGGCGGTCTCGAGGCGGCGTGGGTCGCGGCCGCCCGCGGGCACGAGGTCACGTTGCTCGAGCGGGGCGACGAGCTCGGCGGCAAGATCCGCCTCGCCCAACAGCTCCCCGGTCGCGAGGAGCTGGCCGACTTCGCGGACTGGCGGGTCGGGGAGTGCGAGCGCCGGGGCGTCGACGTGCGCCTCGGCGTCGACGCGTCCGCCGCCGACGTCATCGCACTGCAGCCCGACGCGGTGGTCGTGGCCACGGGAGCGCGAGCGACCACGACCGGTGCGTCGAAGTGGCACCCGATGCCGATCCCGGGCAGCGAGCAGCCGTTCGTGCTCGACCACGAGCGCGCCCTGCTCGATGCCGACGCGCTGGACGGCCCGGTGGTGATCCTCGACGTCGTCGGCCACATCGAGGCCGTCGGCCTCGGCGAGCGACTGGCCGCAGGCGGCGCCGAGGTGACGGTGGCGTGCCCGCTGCCGACGCCGATGCTGCTCGACCCCGAGACGATGGCCGCAGCGCTCCCGCGCATGGCGCGGGCCGGCGCGCGATGGCGCCCGAACACGGCGATGGTCTCGATCGGCGACCACGAGGCGACGCTCATCGACACGCTCTCGCTCGCGATGGACACGATCCCCGCGAACACCGTCGTCATCCGCACCCACGGCCTTCCGAACGACGACCTGTACTTCGCACTCCACGACCGCGTCCCCGAGGTGGTCCGCGTCGGCGACGCCGTCGCGGCGCGCCCCGCAGACCGGGCGATCTTCGACGGCCACCGCGCCGGCCGGGCGCTCTAGTCGTGGGCGACGAGCCGGTCACGGTCGAGGTCGCCGACGGCGTCGCCGTCATCACGCTGAACCGTCCGGAGCACCTCAACACCTTCACCGGAGGCATGGGCGAAGCCCTTGGCCGCGCGTACTCGGCGTGCGATACCGACGACGGCGTGCGCGCCTTGGTCGTCACCGGCGCCGGGCGCGCCTTCTGCGCCGGCGCCGACATGGAGCGCGGCGGCGACACGTTCGCCGCGCCGCCGGGCGACGAGTTCTCGGCCTCGCCGGTGCACCCGCCGGCGTGGGACGTGCGCAAGCCCGTGCTCGCGGCGATCAACGGTCACGCCATCGGCATCGGGCTGACGCTGGCGATGCAATGCGACCTCCGGCTCGTCGCCGAGGACGCCAAGCTCGGTTTCGTGCACGTCCGCCGGGGCGTCCTTCCGGACGCCCACGCGCACTGGACCGTGCCGCGCGCCGTCGGCTTCGCCCGCGCCGCCGACCTGTTCCTCACCGGGCGCACGTTCACCGGACGTGAGGCCGCCGAGCTCGGCCTCGTCAACCGGGTGCTCCCAGCCGACGAGGTGCTGGCGGCCGCGCTCGATGTCGCTCGCGACATCGCCGTCAACACCGCGCCGCTCTCGGTCGCGCTCAGCAAACGGCTGCTCTGGGCCAGCCCCACGCTCGACCGCGAGGAGGTCGGTGAGCTCGAGACCGAGTACCACCGCCTCGTGATGGGCACCCCCGACTCCCGCGAAGGCGTCCTCGCATGGCTCGAACGCCGCGACCCGAGGTGGACGGGAAAGCCGTTCTAAGGCTTCCTTGTCACACGGCCGGCAGCGGCTCCGGGCCGGGGGCGGGGAGGCCGAGCTTGGCGGCGAGGAGGCGGGTGACGATGTTGTTGCGGTCCATGTCGGTCTCGCTGGGCAGCAGCTCGAACTCGACGACGAGCGCGGCGATGCGCATCATCACGACCGCGAACCGTAAGCCGGCGAACACCTCGTAGAACTCGATGTCGTGGGGTTGCCAGCCCGTCAGCGCCTCGTACCGGGCGAGCATCTGCTCCCGGGTCGGGAAGCCGCTCAGGCGCGGCATGCCCGGCGGACCGCTGCCGTAGCCGCCGCCTCCGGCGTCGGGCGGCGACATTCCCTCGTGGAAGTGCCGGTCGAGGAACAGCCACCAGGCCAGGTCCATCATCGGGTCGGCGAGCGTGACCATCTCCCAGTCGAACACGGCGACGACGTTGCCGGCGTCGTCGAACATCTGGTTGTTGATGCGAGCGTCGCCCCACGCCAGCGCCAGGTGCTGCTCACCCGTCGGCTTGTTCGCCTTCACCCACTCGAGCGCGGCCTCGGCGATCGGCTGGGGCCGGTCCTGCGCCGCCCAGTCGAACGAGCGCTCGTAGTACGCGATCTGCTGGTCGATCCCGGGCGCGCCGTACTGCGGCTTGTCGAGGAAGTCGAAGCCGAGCTTGCGCCAGTCGGTCTGGTGGATCTGGGAAAGCGCTTCGAGGCCGCTCCAGACGACCCGCGCCCGCACGGCCGGCGTCGCCTCGTCGAGCAGCCAGCCCGTCTGCGTGTACGGCGGGTTGTCCGACGGCACGTGCCCCTCGACCTTGCCCATCACGAAGAACGGCGCGCCGAGGACCGACTCGTCGTCCTCGTACCAGTGCACCGGCGGCAGCGGCACGTCGGTGTGCTCCGACAGCGACTTGATCACCTTGTACTGCGAGTCGAAGTCGGCCTCGAGGAAGATCGTGTGCGACGTGGGCTTCACGCGGATCACGTAACCGGCGGACCGCGGCTCGCCTGCTTCCGTCCACGTGGCGTCGAACAGCAGCGTCTCGTTCGAGAAGCCGGTGAACGCCGGCCCGATCAGCTCCGAGATGGTCAGGTCGCGTGCGCCGGGCAGCTTGCCCGCCAGCCAGTCGCGGATCACGCCGCGGGCTTTGTCCAGATTGCGCTGCTCGGGGATGGGCATGGCCGGCTTCCTTAGAGCACCGCGCCGGCGTCGCGCAACCGGTCGACCTCGTCGGCGTCGAAGCCCCACGCCGCGAGCACGGCCTCGGTGTCGGCCCCGGGATGCATGGCCGGCGCCGGCGTCGCCGCCGCGCTGCGGCTGAACCTGGGCGCCGGCGCGGGTTGGGGCACGCCTGCGAGCTCGAGGAACGAGCCCCGAGCGCGGTTGTGCGGGTGGTCCGGTGCCTCCACCGGCGTGAGCACCGGCGCGAAGCACGCGTCCGTGCCCTCGAGCAGCGCGCACCACTCGTCACGGGTCTTCGTCCGGAAGACCTCCGCCATCCGCTTCTTCTCGTCGGGCCAGCGCGTCTTGTCGTACTGATCTTCGAGCTCGACGTCGATGCCGAGCCGCGCCACGAGCTCGGCGTAGAACTTCGGCTCGACCGTCCCGACGGCGACGAACTTGTGGTCGGCCGTCTCGTACACCTCGTAGAACGGCGCTCCGGTGTCGAGGTGGTTCGTGCCCCGCTCACCCCAGAAGCCGCTCGCCCGCGCGCCGAAGAACGGCGTGAGCATCAGCGCCGCGCCGTCGACCATCGCCGCGTCGATCACCTGGCCCTTGCCCGTCCGCTCCCGCTCGAACACCGCGGACGCGATCCCGAACGCGAGCAGCATGCCGCCGCCGGCGAAGTCGCCGAGCACGTTGATGGGCGGCGTCGGCTTCTCCCCGGCGCGGCCCAGCGGCTCGAGCGCGCCCGCCAGCGCGATGTAGTCGATGTCGTGGCCGGCCGCCTGCGCGTACGGCCCGTCCTGGCCCCAGCCCGTCAGCCGCCCGTAGACGAGGCGCGGGTTGCGGGCGAGCGCGACGTCGGGCCCGATGCCGAGGCGCTCCGCCACGCCGGGGCGGAACACCTCGAAGAACACATCGGCCGACTCCATCAGCCGCAGCATCGTCTCGACGCCGTCGGGCTGCTTGAGGTCGACGGCGACGGCCTGCTTGCCGCGGTCCATCGCGCTCGTCGCCGGCCTGGAGCGGTCGACCGCCCGGGCGGCGTCGACCCGGTCAACCCGCAGCACCTCGGCGCCCATGTCGGCGAGGAGCATCCCGCAGAAGGGGCCGGGCCCGAGCCCGACGATCTCCACGGCGCGCAACCCCTCGAGCGGACCCGGCATTAGAACGGATTCTATTATTGGGTCGGCCGCACGCTCCCCGGGAGGAACCGCATGGGCACGCCCGTCATCGTCGAAGCCGTCCGCACGCCGATCGGCAAGCGCAACGGCTGGCTCTCGGAGCTCAAGGCCACCGAGGTGCTCCGCCACGCCCTCGTGTCCGTCATCGACCGGGCCGGGATCGACGCCGGCACCGTCGAGGAGGTCGTCGGCGGCTGCGTGACCCAGGCGGGGGAGCAGGGGAGCAACGTCACCCGCAACGCCTGGCTGTCGGCCGGCAACGACGTGCTTCCGTACACGACCGCGTGCACGACGGTCGACTCGCAGTGCGGCTCGGCGCAGCAGGCGAACCATCTGGTCGCCGGTCTGATCGCCGCCGGCGGCATGGACGCCGGCATCGCGTGCGGCGTGGAGCAGATGAGCCACGTGCCGCTCGGGTCCAACGTGATCAACGGCCCCGGGCACTACAAGACCGAGCCGTGGCCGTACGACGACCCGCCCAACGGCCAGTTCGGCGCCGCCCAGCGCATCGCCGAGATGCGCGGCCTCTCACGTCAGGATCTCGACGAGTGGGGCCTGGGTTCGCAGCAGAAGGCGAAGGTGGCGTGGGACGAAGGCCGCTTCGAGCGTGAGATCGCGCCCATCGATGCGCCCCAGGCCGACGGCTCGACGATGACCGTCGACACGCGACCAGGGTCTGCGCGAGAGCACCCTCGAAGGGCTGTCACAGCTGAAGCCCGTCGTCGACGGGTACATCATCACCGCCGGCAACTCCTCCCAGATCTCCGACGGCGCCGCCGCCGTGCTCTGGATGGACGAGGACAAGGCGAAGGCGCTCGGGTTGAAGCCGCGCGCCCGCCTGGTGCACCAGCTCGTGACCGGGTCGGACCCGTACTACCTGCTCGACGGTCCCGTGCACGCGACGCAGAAGATGCTCGACCGGTCGCGCATGTCGATGGCGGACTTCGACCTGTTCGAGGTCAACGAGGCGTTCGCCTCGGTGGTGCTGTCGTGGGCGCAGGTCCACAAGCCCGACATGGACCGCGTCAACGTGAACGGCGGTGCCATCGCGCTCGGCCACCCGGTCGGGTCGACGGGCGCACGGCTCATCACCACTGCGTTGCACGAGCTGGAGCGCTCCGACAAGGAGTTCGCCCTCGTGTCGATGTGCTGCGGCGGGTCCCTCGGTACTGCCTCCATCCTCCAGCGCATGTAGCGCCGGACTCCCACCCGTCGTTGTCACGAAAATGCGCTCATAGAGCGCTTTTCTGTGCCAACGGTGAGCGGGGTTAGCGCACCACCCTCGACGACTCGAGTGCGTCGGCGATGCGCGCCACGGCGTCGTCGGCCTCGGGGAACACCATGGGCATGCTGACGAAGCCGTGGATCATCCCGTCGTAGCGCTGCGTGACGACGTGCACGCCGGCAGCATCGAGCGCCTCGGCGTACGCCTCGCCTTCGTCGCGCAGCGGGTCGAACTCGGCCGTGATCACGACCGCAGGTGGGAGATCCGAGTGATCGGAGGCACGGATGGGCGACGCGTGGTGATGCGCGGCGTCGCCGTCGGGCCCGAGGTAGTGGTCCCAGAACCACCGCATCCCCGACGCTTCGAGGAAGTAGCCCTCGCCGTTCTCGGTGTACGACGGCGCGTCGCAGGCGGCGTCGATCACCGGGTACACGAGCACCTGAGCGGTGATCGGTGGCGCGCTCCGCTCACGCGCCATGAGCGCGACGACGGCCGCCAGGTTCCCGCCCGCGCTGTCGCCGGCCACGATCAGCCGATCCGGATCGCCGCCGAGCTCGGCCGCGTGCTCGTGCGTCCACACGGTCGCCGAGTAGCAATCCTCGGCCGAGTCGGGGCAGCGCACGTCGGGCGCGAGCCGGTACTCGACGCTGACGACGACCGCGCCGATGGCGTTGGCCAGCCGCCTCGCCAAGCCGTCGTGCGTCTCGACAGAGCAGATCACGAAGCCGCCCCCGTGGAAGAACGCGACCACCGGCCGCGGCGCCGGCACGTCGGGCGTGTAGATGCGGACGTTGAGGTCGCCGTCCGGTCCCGGGATCACACGGTCCTCGACTGCGGCCACCTCGGGCGGTTGGTCCATCGCGCCCATCACGGCGCTGATGGAACGGGCGTCCTCGACCGACATCTCCCACAGCGGCGGGCCGCCGGCCGACTCGAGCTGATCGATCATCGTGCGGGCGGCGGGTGCGAGCGGCATGGGCCAAGATGGAACCTGTTCCAGCCGTACCGTGTCAAGCAGCCGGAGACTTCCGAGGAGCTCACCATGACGACCGTCGCCCCCGACGCGATCTCCACTCACCTCGACACGGAGGACATGCCGTGGGCCGTGTGGGACGAGGGCGTCGAGGCCAAGGTGCTGCGCATCTCGCGCGAGACGGGCACCTGGGTGATCATCAACCGGTTCGCGCCAGGCAAGCGCATCCCGACCCATCACCATGACGGGTCGGTGCACGCGTACACGCTCAAGGGGCGGTGGCACTACCTCGAGTACGACTTCGTGGCGTCGCCCGGCTCCTTCGTGTTCGAGCAAGCCGGCTCCACGCACACGCTCGAGGCCATGCCCGACAGCGAGGAGCCGGTGGAGGTGTTCTTCGTCATCGAGGGCGGGCTCATCCTCTACGACGACGACGGCAACTACTTCGGGTACACCGACGCCCAGATGGCCCTCGACATGTACTACGGCGCGCTCGACGCCGCCGGAATCCCGCGCCCGACGGGGATCATCGAGTAGCGCTTTTCCGTTTTGGCGTCAACAACCTGCCTGTGAGGCACGTAGGTGACGCCAAAACCAGAAGTTACGCCGAGGCTTCGGTTCGGGAGCGCTCGGAGTCGGGCTCGAGCGGACGGGTCACGTAGCGGCGGCCCTTCCATTCGATCTCGCGCCCCGTGTGCGCGAGCACCATCGACCGGGCGAGCGTTCCGGCCCACACGGTGACGGCAACCGGGTGCAAGGGGATCGACCACAGCGGGTCGCGCCCGACGCGGGACGTGACGGTCCGCATCGACAGGATCAGGCCGACCTGCAACGCGGGAAACGCCAGCGCGCCGCCGGTCGTGAGGCCGGCGCCGAGGCGGAGGAACGGGAGGACCAGCGCCGGTGCGACGACGAAGATCGTGAGGAGCCCGATAGCCGGCCGGTAGCCGATCCCGCCGTACGCGTTCTTCGAGAAGCCGTGCCAGATCTCTCCGAAGCCCTCGTACCACCGGGCTCGTACGAGGTCGGTGCCGTTGCGGAGCGCGATGCGGTGGCCGGACGCCTTCACGGACCGGGCGAGCTGCACGTCGTCGACGATGTGGGCCGGCTCGGCCGCGTGCCCGCCGGCGGCGGCGTACGCCGCGCGCGTGACCATGACGAACGGCCCGAGCGCGATCGCCTCCTTGCGGAACCCCTGCTTCTCGATGAGCGCGGCGGGCAGCAGTGAGAGCAGCGCGTAGTTGACGATCGGCATCAGCACGGCTTCGGACACCGTCCCGGTATCCGTCCGCAGGAGGACGGAGACGAGCCCGAGGTCGGAGTCCCGCAGCTCGCCGGCGGCGCGCGACAAGGCATCGGAGCTCAGGATCGTGTTGGCGTCGATGAAGCACAACACGTCGCCCCGCGCTCGCGTCGCGAGCTGGTGGCACGCCCAGTTCTTGCCCGTCCAGCCGTCCGGCAGCGCCGCGCCGGTGACGAGGCGGAGGCGCGGGTCGTGTCGTGCGCGCACGATGGCGGCGGTGCCGTCGGTCGAGTCGTCGTCGAGGACGATGATCTCGAGGTTCGGGTAGTCCTGGGTGAGCAGGGCGTCGAGGCACGACGCGATCGACGCCTCCTCGTTCCGGGCCGGGACCAGCACGCTGATCCGCGGCGCGTCGTCGCGCCGGCCGCGCGCCGGGGGCCTGCGCACGACGCGGAGGTTCCAGACGAGCAACGCGACCTGCGCCAGCAGCAGGAGAGTGAGGACCTCGCCGAGTAGGAAAGCGCGGCTCACGTAGTGCCGCCGGCTGCGCGATCCCAGCCGGTGGACGCCTCGATCTCACGCATGCGCGGCTCATCGAGCGCGCGTTTCACCCCTGTGAGGGCGAACAAGGCCACGACGATGCCGAGTGTGACGGCGCCTTCGCCCATCAGCACCGCCGCTGCCAACGACCCGACGATGGCGACGACGAGGGTGGGCAGGAACCGGCGCGTCACCGCGAACGTGGCGCCCGCACTCGCGCCGCCCAGGACGGCCGCGGGAAAGAAGAGCGCGATGCCGAAGCCGCTCGCCGTGGCCACACCCTTGCCGCCGACGAAGCCGAGCCAGATCGGGAACCCGTGGCCGGCGATGACGGCGACGCCGCCGAGCACGAGCTGCCAGGTGGGGCGATCCCGCAACGCGACTGCGACCGCGCCGCCCTTCGCCGCGTCGATCAGCGAGACGGCCACGCCCCAGCGAGGGCCGACCACGTGGTAGGCGTTGCGGCCGCCGACGTTGCCCTCACCGGCGACACGGATGTCGACGCCGGCGACGAGCCGTCCCACGATGTAGGCCGACGGGATCGACCCGATGAGATAGGCGATGACGGCGATCGCGGCTGCCGTGCCCACCGTCCCCATGTGTCCGATCCCTCCGTCGCCGGACGCGCGCCCGACACCTGCAACTTAGCGCCCCGTGGCGGGGCGCCCACGAGCAACGGTCTCGTCGGTGCTGAAGTCGAACTCGTCGGTAACTTCGTAGATCCCCCGCAGCGCCGTCGACTCGATGACGTCGGCGATGCGGTCGTGGCGCACGGATTCCTGCGCCGCGATGCGCTCCATGGTCGCCGGGATCTCGTCCCGCTGCAGGTCCATCAAGTCGATCGCGACGATCTCGCGGTCGTCCTCGATGTTGCGAGCGAGGATCGGCCCCCGACCGGCGAATCCGAACCCCTTGTCCGGGTACCAGGCGTCGACGAAGTCCTCGTACGTCTTGCCCGGCTTGAGCCGGCGCACGAGGACCGAAATGAACACGCCTACTCCTCCCTTGCCGCGAACAGACGCCATTCGCCCTCGACGCCCTTGAGCGCGTGCGTCCCGCGGTCGTCGAACTCGATGCCCGACCCGAGCACGAGGTCCTTCACCGTGCTCGACGCCAGCACCTCACCGGGGCCGGCGAGGGCGGACACGCGCGCGCCGATGTGCACGGCGACCCCGGCGAGGTCGTCGCCGCGCCGCTCGCACTCACCGGTGTGAAGGCCGGTGCGGACGCCGAGACCGAGATCGGCGACGCCGGTGACGATCGCCTGCGCGCACCGGATTGCCCGCACCGGCCCGTCGAACGTAGCGAGGAAGCCATCGCCGGCGTGGGTCACCTCGCGGCCACCGAACCGAGCCAGTTCACCCCGGACAAGTGCGTCGTGCGCGTCGAGGAGCTCTCGCCACCTGCGGTCTCCGAGGGCTTCAGCCCGCTGTGTGGACTCGACGATGTCCGTGAACAGCACCGTCGCCAGGGTGCGTTCGACATCGCGGAACGCCGGCGGGCGGACGCCGGTGAGGAACGCCTCCATCTCGACTGCCAGCGGCTCCCAGCTGGCTCGCCGCCAGCTGCCGTCGAAGTTGCCTGGGAACTCGACGTGTCGGGCGTTCGGGATGCGGTCGGCGATGTACCGGCTCCAAGCGGCCGGGTAGCGCGGGTCCTCGGCGCAGTGCGCGACAAGTGTCGGCGCCTGCACGAGCGGCAGCGCGGTGCTCACGTCGGTCTCGTAGTTCAGCATGAACTGCTCGGCGATCGACCTGGGTGTGCCGACGTTCCGCTCGAGGTGCGCGAGACGACGAAGGGCGTCGGCGTGGTCGTCGGCGTCGACGGTGTAACCGATGAGCGCGCGGCCCGTCCCCCACAACCGACGCGTCCGCTCGATTGCGCGCTCGTAGGTG
>CAWAGI010000004.1:0-112113 GCA_963781615.1 uncultured Actinomycetes bacterium
GCGGCGAGGTCGATCGTGAAGTCGTCGGTCTCGACGAGCGCTTCTTCTTCGGCAGGCGCGGTTCGGCGAACCGCGGCGCGTAGTCGGGCGAGGAGCTCGTCCATGCCGAACGGTTTCGTGACGTAGTCGTCGGCGCCGGCGTCGAGCGCCGCGACCTTGTCGCCCTCGGCGTCGCGCACGGACAGCACGACGATCGGCACCTGGGTCCAGCCCCGCAGACCTCGAATGACCTCTACCCCGTCGATCCCGGGCAAGCCGAGGTCGAGCACGACCACATCGGGGTGCTTGCGCGCCGCGACATCGAGGGCGCGCTCGCCGTCGGCGCGCGAGCTCCACGTCGTAGCCGCGGGCGCGCAGGTTGATCGACGAGCGCTCGCCGGATCTGCGGCTCGTCATCGACGACGAGCACCCGGCTCATGCCGAGGCTTCGAGGCTGACGACCACGGTGAGGCCGCCGCCCGGCGTGTCCTCGACGGTGATCTCACCACCCATGGCGTCGACGAAGCCGCGCGCCACCGCGAGGCCGAGACCGGTGCCGCCGTCGTTCGACTGGTCGCCGAGCCGTTGAAATGGCTGGAACATGCGGTCACGTTGATCGGGCGGGATGCCCGGGCCGCGGTCGACGACGCGCAGGTCGACCCGTCCGCCGACTGCGCACGCATCGACCCGGACGGGGTGATCGGGCGGGGACCAAGAAAGCGCGTTGCCGACGAGGTTGGCGACGACACGTTCCAGGAGCGCGGCGTCGGCGTGGACACGCGGCATCGTCTCCTCGACGCTCACTTCGACCGCCTGAGCGCGTTCGCCGAGTCCCTTGATGGCCGCCGGCACGACCTCCTCGAGACCGACGTCGCGCATGGCCAGCTGGAGGGCACCACTCTGGAGGCGGCTCATGTCGAGCAGGTTGCCGACGAGCGTGTTGAGCCGATCGCTCTCCTCGTCGATCGTGGCGAGCAGCTCGTGCGTCGCCTGGGGCGTCCAGTCGACGTCCTGCTGAAGAAGGCTGGTGGCCGCGGCCTTGATCGACGACAACGGCGTCCGCAGATCGTGCGACACGGCCGCGAGGAGGGCGGCCCGCAGGTCGTTCGCCTCCGCCAGCCCCGCTGCCACCGCCGCCTCGGCGCGCAGCTGGCGGCGCTCGAGAGCGAGGGCGAGCTGGGCCGTGAACGCCTGGAGGAGCGCGAGGTCCTCGGCCGCGAGCCCCGGCCCGACAACGACCAACTCCATCTCAGGATCGATGGGGATGCTGAGGTCGCCCTCTTCGGGGGTCTGGGGAACGGGTGCCCCCGTCGACGTCTCGACGACCCAGCCCTCTCCACTGCGCTGCAAGACGGCGATCGCACCGAGGCCGAACGCGGTGCGAAGCGTGGCGATGAGGAGCGGCAGCGGGTCCTCCTCCACCATCAGTTGACCACCGAGGCGTGCCAGCGTCTCGGCCTCGGCACGCGCCCGGGACGCTTCGGTCGAACGTCGTGCCGCGAATTGCACGAAGCCGCTGACAACCCCGGCGACCAGCAGGAACACGACCAGCGCGATCAGGTCCTTCCCCTCGTGGATCGTGAACTCGTGGAGGGGCGCGATGAAATAGAAGTTGGCGAGAAGGAATGCCGCGACGCTGGCGCCCAGCGCCGGCCACACACCTCCGATCGCGGAGATCGTGACGACGGCGAGCAGGTAGAGCAGCAGCGTGGCCGGCAGGTCGATGCCGTCCCGCACGTTGGCCATGACGACGGTCAGCAAGGGGAGGAGGAGCGCCCCTACCACCGCCCCCGCGACCTGACGTCGCACCGGGAGGGTTCGGCGACCCCGAGGCCGGCGAAACGGGGCTTCCCGCTCCGGTTCCTCACTCGAGATCACGTGCACGTCGATGGAGCCGGACGCGCGGATCACACGGTTGATCACCGAGCCGCGGGTGAGCTCGACCCAGCGCGACCGGCGGCTGGCTCCGAGTACCAGCTGCGTGGCGTTCTCGGCGCGCGCAAACTCGATCAAGGCCTTGCCGATGTCGTCGCCGACGATCTCGTGGTACGTGCCTCCCAGCTCCGTCAGCAGCGCCCGGTGCTCGTCGAGGAGCTGTTTGGGCGGGCCGGTGAGCCCGTCGTTGGAGCGGACGTGCACGCCGAAGAGCTCGGCGTGAGCGCGCATCGCCATCCGCGCGGCCCGCCGGATGAGCGCTTCCCCGCCGGGGGCACCGGTGATCGCGACGACGGTGCGCTCGCGGGTCTCCCATGGACCCCGGATCCCGTGGTCGTCCATGTAGTCCTGCAACGACTCGTCGACCTTGTCGGCCACCCAGAGCAGGGCGAGCTCCCGGAGGGCGGCGAGGTTGCCGGGACGGAAGTAGTTGGCGAGCGAGGCGTCGATCCGCTCCGACGGGTAGATGTTGCCGTGGGCCATGCGGCGGCGGAGCGCCTCCGGCGTCATGTCGACCAGCTCGACCTGCTCCGCGGCCCGGACGACGGCGTCCGGGATGGTCTCGTGCTGCTTGACGCCGGTGATCCGCTCGACGACGTCGTTGACCGACTCGAGGTGCTGCATGTTCAGGGTGGTGACAACGGAGATACCGGCCTCGAGCAGCTCGTTGACGTCCTGCCACCGCTTCTCGTTCCGCGAGCCGGGGACGTTCGTGTGGGCGATCTCGTCGACCAGCACGAGCTGCGGCTTCCGGGCGAGGATGGCGTCGACGTCCATCTCCTCGAACTCAGTGCCGCGGTACTCGACCTTCCTCCGGGGCACGACCTCGAGGTCCCGGATCTGCGCCTCGGTATTGGCGCGACCGTGGGTCTCGACGTAGCCCGCGACGACGTCCTTCCCGCGCTGTTTGCCGCGCCAGCCTTCGTTGAGCATGGCGAAGGTCTTGCCGACGCCGGGAGCAGCGCCGAGATATACGCGAAGTCTTCCGCGGGCCATGGTGAAAGCCTACGACCCCGGTCCCTCGGCGGCGTCGAAGCGATACCCGAGCCCGGCCTCAGTAGTGAAGTATCGAGGCCGCGAGTGTTCCGGCTCGAGCTTCCGGCGTAGCCGGGCGATGTACTCGCGCAGGTTGCCCGTTTCGTCGCCGCAGTCGGCACCCCAGACCTCGTGGACGAGTTGGTGCTGTGGAACGAGCTTGCCGCGGTTGCGCACCAAGACCTCGACGAGTTGCCATTCGGTCGGCGTCAGCCTCACCTCTTCGCCGTTTCGGGTGACGCGTTTGGCGGCAAGGTCGATCGTGAAGTCTTCGGTTTCGATCGCGGGCTCCTCGTCGACAGGGATGACACGCCGGAGCGCCGCCCGGAGACGCGCAAGAAGCTCGTCCATTGCGAACGGCTTGGTGACGTAGTCGTCGGCGCCGGCGTCGAGGGCGGCGACCTTGTCGGCCTCGGTGTCGCGGACGGACAGGACGACGATCGGGACCCGGCTCCAGCCGCGGATGCCCTCGATGACCTCGATGCCGCCGATGCCGGGAAGGCCGAGATCGACGATGACGAGATCGGGGCGGCGGCGCGCGGCCAGGTCGAGGGCTTGTTCGCCGGTCTCGGCGAGATCGACCTCGAAGCCGCGGGCGCGGAGGTTGATGCCAACTGTGCGCCGGATCTGGGTTTCGTCGTCGACGACGAGGACGCGGCTGGTCATGCCGGCCCGCTTTCTAAGGATTCACGACTTGATCTCGTCGAGGGCAAGGTTGAGCTCGAGGACGTTGACGGTCTTCTCGCCGAAGATCCCGAGAGCCCGCCCGGAGGTGTGGTCGTCGATCAGCCGGCGCACCCGCGCCACGGGGAGGCCGCGTTCCCTGGCAACCCGCTTGGCCTGGAGCCCCGCGTTGGCAACCGAGATGTCCGGGTCGAGGCCTGACGCCGACGCGGTCACGGCATCGACCGGGACCTTCGTGGCGGGTCCGACGCCGTTCAGCTCCCGGTACGCAAGAGTGCGCTGCGGCACGGTGTTCGTGTCGCACACGTACGCGCCGTTGCGGGTCTTCTTGTACTCCTGTCCCTCTGTCGGGCTCGAGACGGGATCGCCGGCCTTGTCGACGGGTACGCAGTACGGATCGGCTCGCGTCGCGAAGGGGTTGTCCTTGGACGAGTTCCCCTTGAGGTCGACCGAGTTGAACCCCGGGATGAACCCGACGAGCAGCGGGTTCGAGGGCCCGAGGTTCGAGCCGCTACTGAGCGTCGGGTCGTAGCCGGCTTCGGTGCTGGCATCGACACCGGCGGCCGCCGAGGGCCGCGACTGGAAGTACCTGGGGATCGGGTTGCCCTTCTTGTCGACGAACGCCTGTCCGATGAGGCTCGAGCCGACGTCCTTCCCGCCGCGCTCGACGAGCGAACCGTCGGCCTTGTCCTTCAGGCCCGGGATCTGTGCCACCCCGGTGACGAGCAGGCCGTAGCCCACTCCGAGCACCAGCGTGAAGACGATCATCGAGAGCACTGCGGGGATGAATTGGCGTCGCATCTATTTCACTCCCAGTGCCGTGATGAGGATGTCGATGAGCTTGATGCCGATGAACGGTGCAATCACGCCCCCTGCTCCGTAGATGAGCAAGTTCCGGCGCAGCAGATGTGAAGCCGATGTCGGAATGAACTTCACGCCCCGCAACGCCAGTGGGATCAGCATCACGATGATGAGGGCGTTGAAGATGACCGCCGACAGGATGGCGGAGCGCGGCGTCTGGAGATCCATGATGTTCAGGCGGTCGAGCACGCTCAGACTCGCGAACCCGGCGAACATGGCCGGAATGATGGCGAAGTACTTGGCGACGTCATTGGCGATCGAGAACGTCGTCAGCGAGCCGCGCGTGATCAGCAGTTGCTTGCCGATCTCGACGATGTCGATGAGCTTCGTCGGGTCCGACTCGAGGTCGACCATGTTGCCGGCTTCCTTCGCGGCCTGCGTGCCGGTGTTCATCGCCACCGCGACGTCGGCCTGCGCGAGTGCCGGAGCGTCGTTCGTCCCGTCGCCGGTCATCGCGACGAGACGCCCGCCGCGCTGCTCGCTCTTGATGAGCTCCATCTTGTCTTCGGGCGTCGCCTCGGCGAGGAAGTCGTCGACACCCGCCTCCTTGGCGATGAACGCGGCGGTGCGGGGGTTGTCGCCGGTGATCATGACGGTGCGGATGCCCATCCGCCGGAGGTCCGCGAAGCGGTCGGCGATGCCGGGCTTGACGATGTCCTTGAGATAGACGACGCCCAGCGCGCGCGGAGGGCGGGGGCACCCTCCGCCGCGCCGGCCTCGGCAACCACGAGCGGCGTTCCGCCCTGCGCCGCGATGGAGTCGACCGTGTCGCCGAGATCGGGTGGGACGACTCCGCCCTGGTCTTCGACCCACCGTCGGACCGCGTCGGCTGCGCCCTTGCGGACCGACCGCCCCTCCATGTCGAGCCCGCTCATGCGGGTCTGCGCGGTGAACGGAACGAGGTCCGCGCCGATCAGCTCGCGTTCGCGGATCCCGTAGCGCTCCTTCGCGTACACGACGATCGAGCGCCCTTCGGGCGTCTCGTCGGCGAGGCTCGAGAGCTGCGCGGCGTCGGCGAACTCCTGCTCGCTCACGCCGTTGGCGGGGATGAAGGCGTCGGCCTCTCGGTTGCCGAACGTGATCGTGCCCGTCTTGTCGAGGAGGAGCGTCGCGCAGTCTCCGGCGGCCTCGACGGCGCGCCCGCTCATCGCGAGCACGTTGCGGCGCACGAGCCGGTCCATGCCGGCGATGCCGATCGCCGAGAGCAATGCGCCGATCGTGGTCGGGATGAGACAGACGAGCAGCGCGACGAGGATCACGACTGTCTGCTCGGCGTCGGAGAACATCGCGAACGGCTGGAGGGTCACCGTTGCCAGCAGGAAGATGATCGTGAGGCCGGCGAGGAGGATGTTCAGCGCGATCTCGTTCGGTGTCTTCTTTCGCTCGGACCCCTCGACCAACGCGATCATCCGGTCGAGGAACGTCTCGCCGGCACGAGCCGTGATGCGCACCACGATCTCGTCGGAGAGCACCCGAGTGCCGCCGGTCACGGCCGAGCGGTCCCCGCCGGACTCGCGGATCACCGGCGCCGACTCCCCCGTGATCGCCGACTCGTCGACGCTCGCGATGCCTTCGATCACCTCGCCGTCGCTGGGAATGACCTCACCCGCGCTCACGACGCACTCGTCACCGACGTCGAGCGCCGTGCTCGCGACCTCTTCGATGGTGCCGTCGGGTCGCCGGCGATTCGCCAAGGTCTCGGACCGGGTCTTGCGCAGCGTGTCGGCCTGCGCCTTGCCCCGACCTTCGGCGACGGCCTCGGCGAAGTTCGCGAACAGAACCGTGAACCAGAGGAACAGGGCCACGAGCCCGACGAAGACGTTCTCGTTCGTGGACGAGGAGCCGAAGTCCTTGAAGAAGAGGATCGTCGTGAGCACGGAGCCCACACCGACGACGAACATCACCGGGTTGCGCATCAGCGTCCGCGGGTTGAGCTTGACGAAGCTGTCGCCGATCGCGCGCCGCAGGATCTGGGGTTCCACGAGCCGTGATTCGCGGGCCATTGACAGACGCTCCTCGATCAGATGCCCAGCTGCTCGACGATCGGGCCGAGCGCGAGGACGGGTAGGAAGGTCAGAGCGGCGACGATCAGCACCACGCCGATCACGAGCACGACGAACAGCGGTGTATGCGTCGGGAACGTGCCTGCGGATGGCGGGACGCGGCGCTTGCGCACGAGCACGCCGGCGAGCGCAAGAGTCGGGATGATCAGGAAGAAGCGCCCGAACAACATGGCTATGGCCAGTGCGGTGTTCATCCAGGCCGTGTTCGCCGTGATGCCGGCGAACGCGGATCCGTTGTTGTTCCCGGCCGAGGTGAAGGCGTAGATGAGCTCGGTGAACCCGTGCGCTCCGGGATTGAGGAGCGACACGTCGCTCACCGATCTGACGAATGTCGAGATGGCGATGAGGATCAACACGACGGCCGGCATCACGAGGATGTAGAGCGCGACGAGCTTCACCTCCGCGGCCTGGATCTTCTTGCCCAGGTACTCGGGCGTTCGCCCCACCATCAGGCCGGCGATGAACACCGCGAGGATGGCGAGGATCAGCAGGCCGTTGAGGCCGACGCCGACGCCGCCGGGGCTCACCTCTCCGAGCTTCATGTGCACGAGCGGGACCATGCCGCCCGCCGGCGTGTAGCTGTCGTGCATCGAGTTGACCGAGCCGTTGGACGTGCCGGTGGTGGACGCGGCCCAGAGGGCGGAGGCCGTCGGGCCGTTCCGCACCTCCTTGCCCTCGGCGTTGCCACCCGGCGAGCTGGCGCTGACCGACTGCGTGACGCCGACACCACGTGCATCCAGCTTCGGGTTGCCCCCGACCTCGAGGAAGATCGTGAACAGGCTGGCCGTGAGCCAGATCGCGAACATGATCGCGAACACGGCGTACCCCTGCCGCTTGTCCTTGACCATGCGTCCGAACGTGAACGCGAGGGCGAACGGGATGATGAGGATGGCGTAGAGCTCGAGGAAGTCGCTGAACTTGGTCGGGTTCGAGAACGGGTGGGCGGAGTTCACGTTGAAGAAGTCGCCGCCGTTGGTGCCGAGCTGCTTGATCGACTCCATGCTGGCGTTGGGGCCGCCGGGGATCTTCTGAGTGGCGCCGGCGACGGTGTGCACCTCTGTGAAGCCGTGGGTGTTCTGGATCACGCCGGTGGCAACGAGCACGATCGCGAACACGAACGCGATCGGCACGAGGATGCGAACAGTCGTGCGCACGAGATCCACCCAGAAGTTGCCGATCGTGCGCTGACCGGCACGCGACAGGCCCCGGATCAGGGCCGCCATGACCGCCATGCCCGCAGCCGCCGACACGAACTGCTGGACGGTGAGACCCGTCATCTGGGTGAGATGGCTCAGGGTCGCCTCGCCGCCGTAGTTCTGCCAGTTCGTGTTCGTCATGAAGCTGACGGCGGTGTTCAGCGACAGCGCGGGCGCCACGTTCGCCATGTCGGTGGGGTTGAACGGCAGGCTGCTCTGGATGCGCTGCATCAGGTACAGCAAGAGGAACCCGACGACGCTGAACGCCAGCACCGACAGGGTGTAGATGTTCCAGCGCTGCTCACGATCCGGATCGATGCGGCACGCGCGGTAGATGAGCCGCTCGACCGGACCGAAGACGCGGTCGAGACGAGACGGCCCACCCTGGTACACGTTGGCCATGTAGCGCCCGAGGAGCGGCGCCGTGATGCCGATGACGACGATGAGCGCGATCAGCTGCGCCCAGCCGGCAGCGGTCATCAGAACCTCTCCGGGAACAGCAGGGCCGCCACGAGGTACAGGCCGAGGAGGATCGCCAGGACGAGGCCGGCGATGTTCTCGCCGCTCACTGGGCTACGCCGACTGGCTCGCGGTCCGCCGTCGGCCTCGGCCGGCGGGGCGAGCTCTTCGGAGTCGTCGGGCCCGATGATGCTGTCGCAGCCGCGCACGAACGCGACGCACAGTCCGAAGAACGCAACGATCAGGAGCAGTACCCACACGTCAGCCATGGCTCTCCCCGGGTTCGCTCATGCAGTCTCGACATATACGCGGTCACGCGTGCCGAGAGAAGGGGCCTGATGCCTTGTTGACGCCGGGCCCGCCAGGCTTGACGGTCCACAGACGGCGAGCGTTCGCAGGATCGCTGGTCTCAACAGGGCGTCGAGAAGCCGACCACGAGCACAAGGTCGTGACAGCGCGCGGTCATCCCGCGCCGGTTCTTCCCCTCGAGCTAGTCGCTCAGCTCGGCGTCGTGGTCCCCGCCGGCTCGGGCTCGGGCGCGGCCCCCTCGACGATGTCGGCCTCCTCGGCGAAGCCACCGACCTTGCGCTTCGAGAACGCGATCGCCACGAGCACCACGACGAGGGCGGCGCCGGCAATCGTCCAGCGGGCGGGGTTGTTGTCGCGCAAGCTGATGACAGCCGGGAGGATCAGCAGCGACACGAGGTTCATGACCTTGATCAGCGGGTTCAGCGCGGGGCCGGCGGTGTCCTTGAACGGGTCGCCCACGGTGTCGCCGATGACGGCCGCCTTGTGCGTCTCGGAACCCTTGCCTCCGTAGTGACCGTCCTCGATGTACTTCTTGGCGTTGTCCCACGCGCCGCCGGACACGGTGAGGTACACGGCCATGAGCTGACCGGAGAGGATCACGGCGGCGAGG
Source organism: uncultured Actinomycetes bacterium (assembly GCA_963781615.1). Lineage (GTDB taxonomy): Bacteria > Actinomycetota > Acidimicrobiia > IMCC26256 > JACDBD01 > JALZAA01. The sequence continues at coordinate 9,132 of CAWAGI010000004.1, forward strand.
AACGCGCCGAGCGCGAGGTAGTTCATCCCGAAGCCGATGATGACCGGGGTCAGCACGGCGAGCAGCGCCGGCGTCGCCAGCTCGCGCAGCGACGCCGCCGTGCAGATGTCGACGATCCGGCCGCTGTCAGGCTGTTTGGTCCCCGCCATGATCTTGCCGTCGGAGAACTGCTCGCGGACGTCCTGCACGACCGTGCCCGCGGTCCGGCCCACGGCGCGGATGGCGAGCGCGCTGAACAGGAACGCGATCGATCCTCCGATGAGCAGCCCGATGAACGTCTCGGGATCGGCCACGTTGATCTGCGTCTGCGCCGCGCTGAAGAGCGCCGAGCCCGTCTCCCGCAGGTTCAGCTCGCCGCCGATGGTCTCGACGAACGACGCGAACAGCGCGACGGCGGCGATGACGGCAGAACCGATCGCGAAGCCCTTGGTGACGGCTTTGGTGGTGTTCCCGACCGAGTCGAGGCTCACCATGATCCGCTCGGGCTCGCCGCCGAACTCACCCGACATCTCCGCGATGCCGGCCGCGTTGTCGGCGACCGGACCGTAGGTGTCCTCCGAGACGACGACGCCCGTGGTCGCCAACATCCCCATGCCGGTCAACGCCACCAAGTAGAAGGAGAACTCGATGTTGCCGTTCCCGAGGATGATCGCCACGCCGATGGCGACCGAGATCGCCACGATCGCCCACACCGACGACTCGAGCCCGGTGCTCGTCCCCGACAGGACGGTCGTGGCCGGCCCCGTGCGAGCCGAGTCGGCGATCTCCTGGACGGGCTCCTTGTCGGTCGAGGTGAAGTGCTCGGTCAGCCGGCTGACGACCTGGGCGAGCACGAGCCCGGCGACCACGGCGCCGAAGACCTTCCAGCCCTCGTTGTCGTGGTCGTTGCCGATGTAGAGCAGGGCCACCAAGAGTGTGCCGATCACGGTCAGGATGCTGGCGGTGAAGAAGCCGCGGTTGATCGGGGCCATCGCGCTGCGGTCGCGGTCGGTCGCCCGGACCGAGAACACGCCGACGATCGAGGCGAGCACGCCGATCGCACGGGCTGCGACAGGGAAGATGAGGCCGAGGGCGGGATTGGCGCCGATCGAGTTGAAGGCGGCGACGCCGAGGATGATCGAAGCGACCAGCGTCACCTCGTAGCTCTCGAACAGGTCGGCGGCCATCCCGGCGCAGTCGCCGACGTTGTCGCCCACGTTGTCGGCGATCGTCGCCGGGTTGCGCGGGTCGTCCTCGGGGATGCCCTGCTCCACCTTGCCGACCAGGTCGGCGCCGACGTCGGCGGCCTTCGTGAAGATCCCGCCGCCGACCCGCATGAACAGCGCGAGCAGCGACCCGCCGAACCCGAAGCCGATGAGGATGGCGGTGGCGGAGTTCTGGAAGATCATGATGATCACGGTCGCCCCGAGCAGGCCCAGGCCGACCGTGTACATCCCGGCCACGCCACCGCTGCGGAACGCGACCTTGAGCGCGGCGGGCAGCGATCCGGCCTTGGCGGCGGCGGCGGTGCGGACGTTGCCCCGCACGGCGAGGCTCATCCCGATGAAGCCCGTCAGGCCGGACAACACGCAGCCGCCGATGAACGCCAGCGTGCGGAACAGGCCGGACTGCACGAACGACAGCGCTTCCGTGCCGTTCGGCTCCACGACCTTGGTCGACGTCACGAAGACGATCAGGGCGACGGGCACGACGATGATGGCGATCGTCTTGAACTGACGCCGGAGATACGCCATCGCGCCGACCTGGATCGACTTGGCGATCTCGATCATCGTCGGCGTGCCCTCGTCGGCTGCGAGCACCCCCTGGCGGAGCACGAAGCCGATCACGATGGCGAGGATGGCGGTGGCGGCCGAGACGATCAGCCAGACCCACTCGCCACCGGCCAAGTTGAAGACCTGGTAGCCGCCCTCAGCCGCGAGCGTGACGATGTGAGACATCTGGAGTACGGGCTCCTTCCCCCTGGACCGGGACCGGCTGGTCGCCGCGCGGCGGGCAGGTTACTTCGCGTGCCCGTCCCGGGACTCCTCGTGGAGGTGGTACGGCAGCGAGGTGACCACGGTGCCCTTGCGGAACAGCAGCCTGCCCTTGAGCAGCAGAGCGGTCTGGTTGTGGAGCAGGTGGCCCCACCAGTGGTCGACGACGAACTCGGGGATCACGACGGTGACGGTGTCGTTCTGCCAGCGCGCGTCGATCTCGTCGATGTAGCGGAGGATGGGCCGCGTGACCTCCCGGTACGGGTCGTAGACGATCTCGAGCGGGACGTCGATGTCGCGTTCGGCCCAGACCTTCTCGATGCGATCCTGCTCCTCCTCGTCCGAGACGACGGTGACGGCGACGACGCGGGTCGGGTTGAGGGATTTCGCGTACGCGAGGGCGTCGAGCACGCCGCGGTGCATGCCGCCGACCAGGACGACGACCGTGTGGTTCATCGGGGGAGGCTTGTAATCGGGCGGAATCTTCAGCTGCTCCCGCACCCGCTGGTAGTGCCGGTGGATGCTCTTGAAGAGCAGGACGATCGCAGGGATCACGATGATCGGCACCCAAGCGCCGCTCGTGAACTTCGTGACCGCGACGATCAGCGTCACGATGCCGGTCGCGACGGCGCCGGTGGTGTTGATCACCGTGTTGCGTTTCCAGGCGGGCTCTCGGAGGCGGAGGTGGTGGATGACCATGCCGGTCTGCGAGAGCGTGAAGGACGTGAACACGCCGACGGCGTAGAGAGGAATGAGTGCGTTGGTGATGCCCCCGAAGGCGATGATCAGCAGGGCCGCCAGCCCCGAGAGCACGAGGATGCCGTTCGAGAACACGAGCCGGTCCCCGCGGTTGGCGAGCTGCCGCGGGAGATAGCCGTCCCGGGCGATGATCGACGAGAGCCGCGGGAAGTCCGCGTAGGCGGTGTTGGCGGCGAGCGTGAGGATGGCGGCCGTCGCGAACTGAAGGACGACGTACACCGGCCCGTTGCCGAACACGGCCCGGCCGAGCTGTGAGATCACGGTTTCGTCGTGGCTCGGGTAGGGGTGCAGCCGGCTGGCGAGCAGCGCGGTGCCGAAGAAGAGCGTGCCGAGGATCGTGCCCATGCAGACGAGGGTGGTCGCGGCGTTCTTCGACTCCGGCCGCCGGAATGCGGGCACCCCGTTGCTGATCGCCTCGACCCCCGTGAGCGCGACGGCACCGGACGAGAAGCCCTTCAGGATCAGGAACAGCCCGAGGGTCCCGCCTGCCTCGCGGGTGCCGTCGAACGCCTTGGGGTCGAACGGCACTTGGCCGATGTCGCCGAAGTAACTCCGGATCAGGCCGAACACGATCAGCGCGCCGAGGGTGATGATGTAGATGTACGTCGGCGCCGCGAACAACCGGCCCGACTCCTTGATGCCCCGCAGGTTCGCGATCGCGATGAACGCGATGAGGCCGAGACCGAGCTCGACGCGATGCGTCGCCAGCCCCTGGAAGGCGGGGATGGAGATGATGGCGGCGACCCCCGCGGAGATCGAGACTGCCACCGTCAGGATGTAGTCGACGAGCAGCGAACCTCCCGCGACGAGCGACGGTGTCTCACCGAGGTTCTCCCGGCTGACGATGTAGCTCCCCCCGCCGCTCGGATAGGCGAAGATCGTCTGTCGGTACGACGTGCAGACGATCGAGAGGAGGATCGCGACCGCGATCCCGATCGGCACGAGCGTGTCGAGACCGAGCGCCAGGCTCGACGCGCCGACGGCGGTGACGAACAGGATCTCCTCCGTCGCGTACGCGGTCGACGAGATCGCGTCGGACGAGAACACCGCCAGCCCGATGGTCTTCGGGATGCGCTGGTGTTCCTGCTCGACGGTCGCCAGGGGCCGCCCCACCAGCAGTCGCTTGAGGATCGCCACCCCGTCCCCCGGGGGTCGGTGCCATCGGACCTGAACGAAGGCTGACCTCCCGGTCAGCCCGTCGGCGCCAGCATGCCATGCCGGTTGCCCGTGCTTGCTTCCGGGCGAGTCGGGCGTCCTACGATCGACGCCTCCGAGATGGTGGAGGAAGCACGTGCACGTCGTGGTCGTGGGGTGTGGCCGGGTCGGCAGCGAGCTCGCCGGCACCCTCGAGAAGTCCGGCCACACCGTCGCCGTGATCGACAAGAACGCGAACGCCTTCCGGCGGCTGCCCGCAGGCTATGCCGGGCAGCAGGTGGTCGGTTTCGGCTTCGATCGCGACAACCTCGTAGCGGCCGGCATCGAGAGGGCGGGCGCCGTCGCCGCCGTGACCAACGGCGACAACTCCAACATCCTCGCCGCCCGCATCGCCCGGGAGTCCTTCGGGATCGAGCGCGTCGTCGCCCGCATCTACGACCCGCGCCGGGCGGTCATCTACCAGCGTCTCGGTATCCCGACGGTCGCGACCGTGTCGTGGACGACCGACCAGGTCCTCCGGCGGCTCCTCCCGGGCGAGCAGCCGCACGACTGGATCGACCCCAGCGCCAAGGTCTCCCTCGTCGAGCGCGTGCTGCCGGCGATCTGGGGCGGCAAGAAGCTCGCGCCGCTCAACGAGCCCGGCCGGTTCCTGCTCGCGGCGGTGACGCGGCTGGGCACCGCCCAGGTCGTGGGCGGCAAGCTCATCGGCCAGGAGGGTGACGTGCTGCACCTCATCGTCAACGTCGACGACATCGACGCGCTGCGGGAGCGCCTCGAGCACGGGCCGGAGTAGCGATGCGAGTCGCGATCGCCGGCGCCGGCAACGTGGGTCTCTTCATCGCCAACGACCTGCACGCGGCCGGGCACGACGTCCAGCTCATCGAACAGAACCCGGCCGTCGTCGAACGCGCCGCCACCGACCCGGGCGTCGAGTGGTTCGTCGCCGACGCGTGCGAGGTGTCCTCGCTCAAGGAGGCAGGGCTCGAGCGCTGCGACGTCGTCGTCGCCGCCACCGGGGACGACGAGGACAACCTCGTGATCTCGTTGCTCGCCAAGCAGGAGTTCGCTGTTCCACGCGTGATCGCCCGGGTCAATCACCCGAAGAACGAGTGGCTGTTCAACGAGAACTGGGGCGTCGACCTCTCGGTGTCGACACCCCACCTCATCACCGCGCTCGTCGAGGAGGCGGTGAGCGTGGGCCGTCTCGTACGCATTCTCCAGTTCGAGCGCGGGCAGGCGCGGCTCGTCGAGGTGACGCTGGCCGAGAACGCGCCGGTGGTCGACCGTGCGCTGAAGGACGTCGACGTGCCTCGTGACGTCACCGTCGTCGCCGTCGTCCGCGGCGAGCACGTCGTCATGCCGCGCGGTGACACGGTGTTCGAGGCCGGTGACGAGGTCCTGGCGATGGTGACGCCGGACTCCGAAGAGAAGGTCCGCACCATCCTGACCGGCGCGTGAGCGGCGCGACGCGGCGCCGCTCGGCTCAGGCGAGGAGCTCGTACTCGGGGTTGTACATCAGGTAGCGGTTGCCGTCGTTGCCCGGCATGCCCGCCAGCAGGACACGACGCCCGGGTGACATGCCGGGGATCTTGCGCCGTCCGAGAAAGACTCCGACGACGGACCCGCGCCCGTCGCTGACGGTCACTTCGACCGCGGGGGCGCCGGCCCGCGGCACGATGCGCACGGCCCGGATCTCGCCCGCCACCCGCGACGGCGCGCGAGCCGTGACCCGGTCCATCGGCGTCGCCCCGAGGTCGTCGCAGTACTTCTCGAGGGCCTCGCGGTCGAGCTCGTCGACCGGCTTGGTCAGCCGCTTCATCGCCTTGCCCAGCGCCACGGGAGCCTCCTCTCGAGTCCCGGCTTGCATCGTAGAGCTGCGGGCGTGGCATCCTGTCGCCCCATGTCGACCCCGACCCGGACGCCGCGCGCGCCGGCAGGAACTCCGTCCGGGTCGAAGCCGCCGGGCCAGGCCCGCTCCCCGAGGATGCAACTCGTCGTGGTGGCGTTGGCGGTCGGCCTCCTCGTCGGGGCCGCGCTCATCTTCTTTCTCGCCCGCGGCGACGGGGGCTCGGGCCCGAGCAAGGCGTCGGTCTCGGGCGAGGTCAAGCTCACCCTCGCCGGGGTCCAGAACGTCAACACGGGGGCACCCGCCACGCTCGGGGACGACGCCGCCAACCAGATGATGGCGACGGTCGGCCAGTACGTCGACAAGGGTCTGATCGCGCCGGTCAAGACGGGCAAGCCACCCACGGACCTGTCGAGCCTCTTCGACGGCGGTACCCAGGCCGCGATCCAGGGACCCGACAAGGCGGTGCTGTTCGAGAGCGGCCGGCCCGAACGCACCGGCAACTTCAAGCCGACCGCGGACCCGGTGCTCATCACCGCCCTGTCGGACGGAAACGGGCAGTTCGTGTTGGCGACGGCGACGTTCGCGTACCGGGCCGACGTCGGGGTGGAGGGCGGCACGCTCAACACCGCTCGCGCGATCGCGCTCACCTTCGCGCCCGACAGCGGGACGTGGAAGATCACCGGCTACGACGTGGGGGTCACGCGTCAGGGCGCGCAAATCGAGGGCTCGACGACCACGGGGGCGAAGCGATGACGGCACGACCCCGGGCTGTCCTGCTCACGCTCATCGGACCGCCTCTCTGCGGCGTGCTGGTCGCGTGCCTCGTCATCGCGGCATGGGTCGCGACCGGGCTCCCGATCGCCAAAGGCGAGACCTGGTTCACAATCCAGAAGGTCCCGCCCGTGGCCGGCGCGAGCTTCACGAGCGGCCAGCCCGACCAGGTGCAGTTCTTCCTCGTCGTCGGCAACGACTCGCGTGATCCGAACGGCGTGGGCCTCGGCGACGCCATTCACGTCATCGCCGTGAACCCGGGCGCGAAGGCGGCGTCGATCATCGACATCCCGCGCGACACCTCGGTCGGCGGCGGCGGCAAGATCAACTCGATCCTGGCCAACGGCGGACTCAGCCAATTCACGCAGACGATCAGCAGCTTCGTCGGCGTCCCGATCAAGTTCTCGATCACGACCAACTTCGCCGGCTTCACGGACATGGTCGACGAGTTCGGCGGGATCGACGTCAACATCCAGGAGCCCATGCACGACCAGAACTCGGGGGCGGACTTCGACCCGGGGGTGCAGAAGCTCAACGGGCCCGGCGCGCTGGCGTTCTCGCGTGACCGCCACAGCTTCTCGGCCGGCGACATCAGCCGCACGGCGAACCAGGGGTACCTGATCATCAGCACGCTGCAGAACGTCCAGCAGCGCGCCGTCGGTCCGGCCGGCGTCCTCAGCCTCCTCGGCAACCTCGGTCGCCACGTCCAGATGGAGAACGTGAGCTTCCCGGAGCTCTACCGGCTGGGCCGGCTCGTCCTCACGATCGACCCCGCCAACATCAAGAACGTCGTCATCCCCACCGGCGGCGGAAGCGGCACGAATCTGGCTCCCGGTGCGGGCATCGACGGGCTCTTCGCCGACTTCCGGGACGACGGCATTCTCCAGTCGCACTAACCGATCGGGCGAACCTCCGCCCGGGCCGTGCCGAGGGCCGGCCCGCCGAGCCGTCCCAGGCCCGACACCCCCACCTCGACTCGCACGGTCGCGATCCGGCCCGCGCATTCGCAGCTGACCAGGCGGGCGTCGTTGTCGGCGGCGGTCTCCGCTGCGGCCGCGGCAGCCGCAGGCTCGCCCCGTCCCAGCGCCAGCATGTCGGCAGCGGCGAGCGCGGACGCGTCGGCGGCGGCGTCCGCCCGGGCCCGGGCGACGAGGGCGCCTCCGAGGCGCGCCGCGCCGAGCGCGAGCACGGCCGCGAGCACCACGACCGCCATCAGCACGACCGCCATCGAGCCCCGCTCGATCTCCCTCTCGGCCCGCGTCATCGCTCGACGCGTATCGACACGCGGCCGTGGAGCGTCGGGTCGGGGAACAACGCACCGACGAGCGGCAGATCGGTCACCGACCGGTACGACACCTCCACGGTGATCGGCTCCCCGACTGCGGGCCGGTCCCCGACCTCCACCTCGGCGCCGCGCAACGTGCGCCGCGCCGCGCGCACTGCGCGCCCCGAGTCGGGGTCCACGCTCGCGGCCCGCGCAGCCTCGCGGGCCGCGTGCACGACGGCGACCTGGTCGCGGACGACGAACGCCACCTGCAGCACGATCAGCGCCGCCATCACGACCAGCGGCATCAGGACCGCGAACTCGACCGTCGACTGCCCGGCTTGGCGGTTCAGGGCAGCACCTTCTCGACGACCTCGTCGAAGAGCTTGCCGATGGCGTGGCTCTTGGTGGCCCATGCAATGAGCAGCGCACCAATGGCGGCGGCGCCCAGGATGACGAGCGCGTACTCGGCCGTGGTCTGCCCGACCTCGGCCCGGCACGCGCGCACGAATCGACGGAGCATGCTTCCTCCTCCGGATCAGGGGTGACGGGGAAGCGCTAGAGGCGCGAGAAGCCCGCGAGCAGCGTCGGGATCACCGTGAGCAACCCGAACGCGGGCAGGACCACGAACACGAGGGGGAACAGCAAGCGCACCGGCACGCGGCGGGCGTGCGCCTCGGCGCGGCGGCGGAGCTCGTTGCGCTGCTCGGTGGCGAGGCGGGCCAGGGCGGGCCCGACGGGGGCGCCGAGGCGGTCGGAGGCGAGGAGCGCGTCGGCGAGGGGGCGCAGCGGCGGAGAGCGGGCGGCGAGGTCGTCGAGGGCGTCGGCGAACGTCGCGCCGAGCGCGCACGCCTCTCGGACGCTCGCCAGCCGGGCCGCCATCACGGGCGGCGCCCAGCGCGCGGCCGTATCGACGGCGAGATAGGGCGTGCAACCGGCGCCCACGGCCACGCCGAGCAGGTCGAGGGTGACGGGAAGCTCGGCGCCGAGAACGGCAGCGTCGCGGCGCGCGCGCTGGCGGGTCCGCACTCCCGCCAGCAACCGACCGACGACGCCGGAAGCGAGCGGAACGAACACGCGCCGGATCAGCACGGGCGGCGTGCGCGCGGCCGTGGCGCGCTCCGGCAAAAGGGGCCGCAGTCGCACGTCGACGCGCCGTCGACGAGCGCGCACCGCCACAGGCGCCGCTGCGAGCACGCCCCACGCCAGCCCGAGGAGCCACACGCCGAGCGTGGCGCGGACGCCGGTCACGATGCCTCCGCCGACGCCAGGATGCGCCGCATCCAGAGCGCGGCGATCATCTCGAGAACGAGGCCGAGCCCCAGGCAGAGGCGGCCGGCGCCGGTCCGGACCAGCAAGCCGACCGAAGCGGGATCCACCAGCGCCGAGAACACGAGGTAGGCGAGCGGAGACACCCCGACCACCAACGCCGAGAGCCGAGCCTGCGCCGAGAGCGAGCGCGCTTCGGCGGCGGCGCCGATCCGATCACGGAGGGACGCGGCGAGACCGTCGAGCGCGTGCGCGCTGCGTCCGCCCAGCGTCTCGGCGACCGCCGAGCGCGCCGGCGACGGCGCGCACGTCCCCGACGTCACGCTCCGCCGGCCACGCCGCCAACGCGTCGGCCAGCCCGACCCCGAGATCCGCCCGCGCCTGCACCCGGCGGAGATCGGCCGCCAGTACCCCGTCACCGTCTGCGAGGGCGGCGACACCGTGGCCGACCGTGCCGCCCCCGCGCAGGTGCGCGGCGATCTGCTCGAGGGCAAGAGGCAGGGCGGCGGCGTAGCGCTTGTGTGCGCGTGCCCGAAGGACCCACAGGCCGGCGGGCGCGCCGACGATGGCGAGCAGCACCGCCGGTGGGACGAGCCCGGGCGACAGTGCGGCCGCGACGAGACCGGCGGCCGCGGTCGTGCCGGCCCACAGCTCGACGGCCGCTTCCGGCTCGAGCGTGAGGTCGGCGTCGGCCAGCGCGCGGGCGAGCACCCCACGGAGCCGTGTGGGGAGTCGCCACTGCCGGCCTCGACCGAGGGCGCGAGTGCGCTCGACCGCGGTGGCGCGGCGGGCCGCGGCCACGAGCCCCGCGACCGCGAGCGGGCCGGCCACCGCGAGCACGATGCTCAGCACGCGAACCACCGGGCATCGGGCAACGCGGTGCCGGGCCGGCGGGGTGGCCGCGACGGCGAACCCGCCGCCACGAGGCCGCCGCCGCGGCGTTCGAACAGCGGCCGGACGTCCAGAACGTCGGCGTCGGTTATGAGCTCGCCGATCGCCTCGACGCGGCGCGCACCGGCGGCTGACCGCGTGACGTGCACGACGGCGTCGATCGCAGCGCCGATCTGCGAACGCACTGCAACGAGCGGCAGCCCCGCTCCCGCCATCAGCACGAGAGTCTCGACGCGCGGCAGCACGTCGACAGGTCCGTTGGCGTGCACGGTCGACAGCGATCCGTCGTGGCCCGTGTTGAGCGCCTGCAGCATGTCGAGCGCCTCACCGCCGCGCACTTCACCGACGACGATCCGGTCGGGACGCATGCGCAGCGCGGTGCGCACGAGGTCGCGCACGCTCACCGCGCCCGCCCCTTCGGCGTTGGGTGGTCGGGCCTCGAGCCGCACGACGTGGGGTTGGGCCAGGCGCAGCTCGGCGGTCTCCTCGATGGTGACGACGCGCTCACCGGCCGGGATCGCCGCCGACAGGGAGTTGAGCAACGTCGTCTTGCCCGCGCTCGTGCCCCCGGAGATCAGGAGGTTCCAGCCCGCGGCGACCGTCCACCGCAGGAAGGCACCCGGCACGCCACCGGCGCCGAACGCGTCGAGATCGACGGGACGGGCGCGGAAGCGGCGGATCGTGACGCACGGGCCGTCGAGCGCGAGCGGCGGGATGAGCGCGTGGAGCCGCGACCCGTCGGCGAGGCGGGCGTCGACCATGGGCGACGACCGGTCGAGGCGGAGGCCCAACGGGGCGACCACACGCTCGACGAGGCGGACGATGCCGGCCGAGTCGAGATCGAGGTCCACCGATTCGAGCCGGCCGGCGCGCTCGACGTACGCGCGCCCGGGCCCGTTGAGCATGACCTCGCTGACGTCCGGGTCGGCGAGAAGAGGTTCGAGTGGCCCCAGCCCCGACACCTCGTCGGTGAGGACGCGCAGCAGGTGCTCGAACCGCGCCGGCGTGAGGAGCGGCGCCTCGTCCCGCAGCAGCTCGGCCAGGCGGGTGCGGACGGCGAGGGCGCGGCCGGGCCGGTCGTGCTCGTCGACGTGATCGAGCCCGTCGAGGTCCCCGGCGGCGACGAGGCGGCGGTGCACGCGCTGCTTGAGCGCGGCGTCGCCTGCCGAGGCACGAGGCGCGGCGGGAAGAGAGGAAGGAGAGGCAGGCGCGGAGGCCGCGGCCGCGCTCATGCGGCCCGGCCCCGACGATCCCCGAGCAGGCCGAGCCGGCCCAGCGCCTCGTGCACGGGCCGGGCCAGCACGTCGGGAAGACGCGTGGGCAACATGCCGGCGTCGACGGAGCGTGCGATGGCCGAGCGCACCGGCACCTCGGCCAGGACCGGGCGGTCGAGCACACCGGCGACGTCGCGGCGGCCGATGGCGCGACCGGGCTCGGCGACGTGCACGACGCCCGAGGCGTGCGCAAGCGGTGCGGCGCGCACCGCACGGCGCAGCGCCAGGTAGCAGCCGCGGACCACCACGAGCGACGCGTCGGCGACCTCGACCACTGCGCGCGCCGCCGGGCTCTGCGCCCGGCCGAGGTCGGCAACGGTGGGCACGAGACCGTCGCGCAACGCGACCGCGAGGGCGGCGCCGGCCTCGGCCGCCGGGACAGGGGCCAGCGGCCGGGCCGGCGTGCCGCGGGGGATGAGCGCGACGCCCGCGGCGGCCTCGACGGTGAGACGTTCGAGCGCGTCGGTGGGCGCCTCGGGGCCGGCGCCGAGCCAATCCGCCAGCCCGGTCGGCGGGTCCGACGCCAGCCCGAACAGCGCGGGTTGGTCGCCGTCGAGGTCGGCGAGCCGGGCGCCGCCGCGCCGGCCGAGCACGAGCGCGCAGGCGGCGGCGAGCACGGACGTGCCCGAGCCGCCTTTGGGTGACCACAAGGCCAGGAGCACCGCTCCCCTCCTTCTCCTTCTCTCTGCGCGCACTCGCGTCTCGGCGGGCGCGCGACGGCAAGGGGAAGGAGGCGGGGGACGCAAAAGCTCCCCGACCGGGGAGCGTGCGACGAACCTAGGGATCCATGAGTCGGATGTCAAGAGGCGCGTAGGCTCGCGCCCGTCGTGAGCATCAGGACGAACTCCGCGGCGTTCTTCGACCTCGACAAGACGATCATCGCCAAGAGCTCGGTCCTCGCCTTCGGGCGGCCGTTCTACCGCGAAGGTCTGCTGTCGCGGCGGTCGATCGTGAAGAGCCTGTATGCGCAGGTCGTCTTCATGCTCGTGGGCGCGGACGCCGAGAAGATGGAGAAGCTGCGGGTCGCGATGTCGGCGATGACGCGGGGCTGGAACCGCGACCACGTGGCGTCGATCGTGCGCGACACCCTCACCGACGTGATCGAGCCGATCATCTACGCCGAGGCGCTCGAGCTGTTCGACGAGCACCACGCCGCCGGGCGCAAGGTGGTGATCGTGTCGTCGGCGCCCATGGAGGTGGTGCGTACCACTGTCCGAGTTCCTCGGCGCCGACGAGGCCATCGGCACCCGGGCCGAGATCGACGCCGAAGGCAACTACACCGGGGAGCTCGAGTTCTACGCCTACGGCGGCGCCAAGGCGCGGCGCCGTCCGCGAGCTCGCCGCACGCGAGCACGTCAACCTTCCGATGTCCTACGCCTACAGCGACTCGATCACCGACCTGCCGATGCTCGAGCTGGTGGGCCATCCCGTTGCCGTCAACCCGGACAAGGAGCTCGCCCGCCTCGCCCGTGAGCGGGAATGGGAGATCCGGGACTTCGAGCATCCCGTGCGGCTGCGCGACCGCATGCCGGTCCCTCCGGCCGGCCCGACGCTCGCGGTGGGCGGAGCGCTCGCCGCCGCCGGCGCCGGCGTCGCGGTGTGGTGGTGGTTGCGGCGCCGCAACGATGCCGCCTGACGCCGACGGTTCCCGCGGAAGTCCCGCGCGTCCGGCTCGCGCAGCTCCCGACGCCGCTCGAGCCGATGGACCGGTTCTCGGAGTGGCTCGGCGGCCCGCGGGTGCTCGTCAAGCGGGACGACCTGACCGGATTGGCGCTCGGGGGCAACAAGGCGCGCAAGCTCGAGTACCTGTGCGGCGAGGCACAGGCGCGCGGCTGCGACGTGCTCGTCACCGGTGGCGGTGCACAGAGCAACCACGCCCGCATGACGGCGGCCGCGGCGAACCGGCTCGGGTTCGACTGCCACCTCGCCGTCGGCGGGAAGGAGCCGAGCGTCTACAGCGGCAACCTGCTGCTCGACCGGGTCCTCGGCGCCACGCTGCACTTCACCGGGGCCGAGTCGTACTACGAAGTCGAATCGGCGATCGAAGAGGTCGCCGCGACGCCTGACGGCGGACGGCCGCCGCCCGTTCGCGATGCCGATCGGCGGCGCGTCGGTCACGGGAGCGACCGCGTTCGTGGATGCGGCCGACGAGCTGCTCGCGCAGGCCGACCGCGGCGGGAACGACGAAGCCGTCGACTGGCTCGTCGTCGCCGACGGCTCGGGCGGCACGCACGCCGGGCTCGTCGCAGGATTCGGCGGCGAAGTCCGCGTGCTGGGCGTGGACGTGGGGACGCGCCCCGACCTCGACGACGTGATCCCCCGCCTCGCCGCCGAGTCGGCCGCGCGGGCCGGCCGGGCGGCGCCGCGCGGCGAGCTCGTCCTCGACCATTCACGGTTCGGGGAGGGCTACGGAGCGATCACGGACGACGCCCTCGAGGCGATCGAACGCGTCGCCAGCCTCGAAGGACTGATCCTCGACCCCGTGTACACGGGGAAGGCCATGGCCGGGCTCATCGGCGCCGCCCGCGAGGGGCGCTTCGAGGTCGGCGACACCGTCGTGTTCTGGCACACGGGTGGGGCGATCGCGTTGTTCGCCCGGCGCTACGCCGAGCTCTTCTCCGGCCCGTAGCCCGGCTCTGGAGGGATCCCGGGGCGCGAACGTGCCCGGGCGATGCCCGGGCACGATACGGAGCCCTGGCCGCCGGCACTCGAGCCGGCGGTGGGCCGACGGTCAGACTTCGCGGACCTTGCGGGCCACCGCGATTCCGATCGCCACGAGAATCAGCAAGACGAGCAGCTTCTTCACAGCAGATCTCCTGGTCGACGGGCGCTCCCCCGATGCTAGCCAGGCTGGTAGACCGACGCCGGAGGTGAACGGGGTCTGGTGGCCCCCCTCGTCTTCAAAACGAGTGGGACGGGCGATCCCCGTCCGGTGGGTTCGATTCCTGCCACCTCCGCCGATCGAGGGTGGCCGTTCGAGAGGGGTAAGGACATGGGCAGTGCGATCAGCGAGGTTCTCCCGTTCGCCGATAGGCGTGGCGATCAGCCCGGCGGGGATCATCGCCGTGATCCTGGTGCTGTTCTCGGCCCGGGCGCGGGTAAACGGGCCCGTCTTCCTCCTTGGGTGGGTCGTCGGCGTGGCGATCGTGAGCACGGTCATCTACCTCCTCGCCGACGCCGGCGACGTCGGCAGCGGCGGCAGCGCCTCGGACACGTCGTACTGGCTCAAGCTCGCCGTCGGGATCCTTCTGGTGCTCGTGGCCTTCCGGGACTGGCGGAAACGGCCGGCACCGGGTGAAGCGGTCGACCAGCCGAAGTGGATGTCGGCGATCGACACGCTGACGCCGGTCAAGACGGGCGGCCTGTCCGTGCTGCTGGCGGGAGCGAACCCGAAGAACCTCGCGCTCTCGCTCGCCGCCGGTGCGAGCCTCGCCCAGGCGGGCGTGTCGGGAAGTGAAGCCACCGTCGGCCTCATCGTCTTCGTCATCGATTGCCAGCCTCGGCGATCGTCGGTGCCGGTCGTCGTCTACCTCGCCGGCGGCGAGCGAGCCGCCGGCGTGCTCGAGGGGTGGAAGACGTGGCTCTCGACGAACAACACGGCGATGATGGCCGTGCTGTTCCTCGTCTTCGGCGTGGTGCTGTTCAGTCAGGGGCTGCGCGGCTTGACGTGACCGCGACGGGCTCGGGCTTCCGCATCGCCAGGCGGCCGGCGAGCGTCACCTCGACGAGCGCGACGACCGATCCGACCGCAGCACCGGCGAGCGCGTTCACGACGAACACGAGGAACGGGCTCGCGTCGCCGACCAGCGCGACGATCCCGTGGACGGCATCCTCCTCGACGAGGATCGGGAGGGTGACCAGGAGAAGGGTGAGCCAGAAGTGTCCGCGCACCAGTCGCACAGAGCGGCGAAACCCGTCGAAGACCCCACGGTCCTCCATGACCACCGCCGGGCCAACGAGCGAGAAGAACGTGTAGAAGATCAGCCCCGGGACGACCAACAGGAGCAGGGAGACGACCGCGCCCAACGACAGCAGCACGTCGGCACCGATGAGGCGCCAGTACGGGAGCGTGCGCAGCACCTCGCGGAGCGACCGGCGCGGATGACCGCGCTCCTCCTCACCGACGATCCGGTCGAGCAGGCCTGCGAAGAACGTGGTGCCGAACGTGGCGACGCCCGCGATGACCAGTAGCGGCGCCAGGAGGCCGGGGGAGTCGCCCAGCTTGTCGCCGACCACGTCGAAGAGGACGTCGAGCCCGGCGCTGATCCCGAACACTACGAGCGCGCTCCCGGCGACGAGCCCGAACCGGTGCCGGTAGATACGGCAGGTAGCTCCGAGCACCGCGCGCACGCCAAGGCCGGGAAGCTCGTTCACGTCGGTGCCCGCCACCGCCGCAGCCTAGATTCGGTCTTCGACGCGATGGAGGAGGCCAGTCGTGGAGTACCGGCAGCTCGGCAGCACGGGGATCCGGGTCTCGGAGCTGTGTCTCGGCACGATGACGTTCGGGCGCGAGGCCGACGAGCCGACGAGCCGCAAGCTCGTCGACCGCTTCCTCGAGACGGGCGGCAACTTCGTCGACACCGCCGACGTGTACGACGGAGGGCGAGTCGGAGGAGATCACGGGACGTGCGCTGCAAGGCCGGCGGGACGACATCGTGCTGGCGACCAAGGTCCGGTTCGCCACCGGCGAGGGCGTCAACGACTCGGCGCCTCGCGTCGCCACATCCGCATGGGCGATCGAGGCGTCGCTCCGCCGCCTCGGGACCGAGTGGATCGACCTGTACCAAATCCACTGCTGGGACCCGCGCACGCCGCTCGAGGAGACGCTTGTCGACGCTCGACGACCTCGTCCACGAGGGCAAGATCCGCTACACGGGCGCGAGCAACTACACCGCCTGGCAGCTCGCCAAGTCGCTCGGGCTCGCGGCCGGGCGCGGGCTGGGACGGGTTCGTGTCGCTCCAGCCCGAGTACTCCCTGATCACGCGCGACATCGAGCGCGAGCTGCTCCCCCTGTGCCGCGACGAGGGGCTGGCGGTGCTCCCCTGGAGCCCGCTCGCCGGGGGCGTGCTGACCGGGAAGTACCGCGAAGGCGAGGACTTCCCGAAGGGGACGCGGGGCGGCGACACGGAGGAGCCGATCACGTTCACGTACCGGCTGCACGAGCAGGCCTGGGGCATCGTCGAGGCGGTGCGCAAGGTCGCCGACGAGCTCGGGCAAGACGCCGTCGCAGGTGTCGCTGAACTGGGTCGTGCACCGGCCGGGCGTGACCGCGCCGATCATCGGCGCCCGCAACATGGACCCAGCTCGAGGACAATCTCGGCGCGGTCGGCTGGCAGCTCGAGGAGGAGCAGTGGCGGGCACTGTCGTGGGCGAGCGCGTTCCCGCGCGGCTACCCGTACGACTTCATCGAGTACAGCGACGCCACCCACTGACCGTGCCGCGAGGACGCGACGAGGCCCGGCCGCTCGGGCCGGGCCTTCGGCCTTCCCGGGACCTGTGGCTGTCCTAGACGGCCAGCAGGTCGCGGGCGCCGGTGTCGGCGGACGGGTGACGGAGCTTCGACATCGCCCGGGCCTCGATCTGGCGGATGCGCTCCCGGGTGAGGTTGAAGTACTCGCCGACTTCCTCGAGCGTGCGTGGCTCGCCGCGATCGAGCCCGAAGCGCAGCGCGAGGATCTGGCGCTCGCGCTCGTCGAGCGGCGCCAGCAGCTTCTCGATCTCGGCCGGGAGCAACGCGGTGGCCGCGACCTCGAAGGGCGACTCGGCCGAGCGGTCCTCGACGATGTCGCCCAGCTCGGCGTCCCCGTCCTCGCGCAGCGGCTCCGAGAGCGAGAGCGGTTCGGCGGCGAAACGCAGCGCCTCCGTGACCTTGTCCTCGGGCATCTCGACCTCGAGCGACAACTCGGCGAGCGTCGCCGGGCGTCCGAGCTTCAGCTCGAGGCGCGACCGCGCCTTCTGGAGGCGGGCGAGCGTGTCGCCGGCGTGCACCGGGAGGCGGATGGTGCGACCGGTGTTGGCGATGCCGCGGGTGATCGCCTGACGGATCCACCACGTGGCGTACGTCGAGAACTTGAAACCCTTGCGCCAGTCGAACTTCTCGACCGCGTGCATGAGGCCGAGGTTCCCCTCCTGGATGAGGTCGAGGAGGGGCAGGCCCGAGGCCTGGTACTTCTTGGCAATCGAGACGACGAGGCGCAGGTTGGACTGCACGAACGTGCGCTGGGCGTCGTCTCCCTCACGGGCGGTGCGGCGCAGCTCACGCTTCTTGCCCGCGGTGAGGTCCTTGCCGGCGGTCAAGAGGTCGCCGCGCGCGGCGTTGCCGCCTTCGATCTGCTGCGCCAGCCGAACCTCGTCGTCCTTCGTGAGCAGCGGGTACTGCCCGATGTCGGTCAGATAGAGCCGGACGAGATCTTCCTCGTCCCGCTCGACTCGCTCTTTCGCCACAAATGCCTTTCTCGCTGTGGGGACGATCCGCTCAGCTAGTGGAAAACGGAGTGCACAGACCAGGAGTTCCCAGGCTGGGTGAGAGGAAACCGAGTCGGTGCCTTGTCCCAAGTACGATACCGACTCCGTCAAGGCAAGTTTTCCACACGCCGGGGCGGGCATTCGCACCGGACCGGAAGGGGCCGGAGGGGGTTCGTGGCCGATCTGGAGCTCGCCGTGATCATCGGGAGCTTCGAGGCCCGGACCGGCCGTCAGGGCGAGCTCGCCGCCGTCCTCGCCAAATACGTCGTCCTCACCCGCCGCCGGCCACGGTGCCGCAACGTCGACCTGGTCGCGTCGGGCTCCCGCCCCGGGCGGCTGGTGGTGATCGAGAAATGGGAGAGCGCCGACGACGCTCGCGCTCACCTCGACGCCGACGAAACGGTGGAGATGGCGCAATCGGCCCGTGACGTCCTCGCCGGTCCTCCCGACCTCGACCTGTACGAGTCGATCAGCGCTCAGGACCTCGAGTGACGGTCAGCCTTGCGCGCGCAAGCTCTCCTTGCGGATCGCCGACTTCTGCTTGGGCTCGGGGCGCGGGTCGGCGGCCTTGCACTCCGCGCAGAGCGCCTCGAGCTCCGACCACGTGAACCGGTCGGCCGTCCACAAGCGCTCGAACGCCTCGTCCGCGACGTCGGTGAAGCCGTTGTACAAGCGGAACACGTACTGCCGCCGCACCTTGCGGGCGAACTCGCCGAGTCGTGCGGCGCGCCCTTCGGCGAAGGCGGACCACGCGGCGCGCTGACCGTCGGTGAGCTCCTCGTCGACGGGCGCGTCGGCGAAGCCGCCGAAACGGTCGGCCGCGCGGAACAGCTCCATCGCCAGCTCGCTGCGCCCCAGCTCCTGGTTGAAGACACCACGGTGGCGGCCGTCCTCGAAGTTGGCGCCCGAGAACCACAGCTCGGCGCGGCCGTCGACGACGTCCGCGGTGCTGCCGGTCAACGGCAGCGGGAGCTCCTCGTCGATGTCGATGTGGACGGGGACGTCGTCGGGAAGCCCGACCTTCGTCGCCAGCTCCTCGACGAGGCCGGCGATCGCACCCGCGTCGTACTCGACGAGCGTGAACCGCTCGGGGGTGATCTCGACGCGCGCCACCGTCTAGGAAGCTTGCTGTTCGGCGGTGGCCATGGCTTCGGCCTCGGCCTGCGCCTCGACGGTGACCTCCGAGAGCTCGTCGATCTCGTCGGTGCTGAAGCCGGCCATCTGCCGGAACTTGCGCGCCAGCTGGATGGGGTTCTCGTCGGTCTCGCCGCGGAACCCACCCAGGCTGAAGAGCTTGTCGACGGTGCGCTGGAACTCGAGCGCCAGCTCGCGCCGCTCGGGGTCGTTCTCGGTGAGCCGGCGGAGCCAGTCGGAGCCCATCTTCACGTGCGTGACCTCGTCGGCGAGCATCCAGTCCTCGCACGCCGCGAGCACCGGGTCGCCCGAGCTGTCGCCGAACTCCTTCATCGTGTTGAACACGTCGATCGCGAGGCCCTCGAGGGCACGGTTCACGCCGGTGAGGCGCAGCAGCGCGTCCTCGGCGCAGGCGGCCTCGTAGAGGAACGTCGCCTCGCTGAACTCGCCGATCTCCGTGCCCATGTGCTCCGCGAGCTTCACCGAGATCTCGCAGTGGCGCGACTCGTCCCACGACTGGCGGGCCATGTCGAGCTTGAGCTGGAACGGCACGTCCTCGTCGTCGAAGTCGAACGTCGTGCGGCCGGCCCCCTCGAGCGCCTGGAGCTCGCCCATGAAGATGCCGTGCATCAGCTGACGGGCGCGATCGGGCGCGGCGGGGCGCTCCGGCTGGAGCTTCGCCGAGCCGGTGTTGCGCTCGGCGACCTTCGCCTGGCGCGGGTCGAGCATGGCGTCCTGGATCTGCACCCGTACGAAGCGCGAATCGCGAGCAAGCTCCTCGACGGGGAGGATCTTCTTCATCCGACTGCTACCCCCTCCGACGCATCCGCGCCGGCTTCTTCAATGGTTCCAATGGTACCGGGGCCTGTGATGCCCCCGGCCGCGAGGATCAGCTTCTCGAGCTCGCGTTGGCCGGTTCGCTGCCCTGTCGACCTCTTCGGGTGTCGAGATCAGCGACTGCAACAGCATCTCGCCCTCGCGCCAGTCTTCGAACTCGTCCTGGAGGATGAACTTCAGGGAGCGCATCGTCGGCGCGTCCGTGATGCGGCTCGTTGCGTTGAGATGGAACGTGTACGCCGCGATCTTGCGGGGGATGAGGACGCGGTACACGCCGACGAGCTTCTCGATGGTCAGCTCCGGCGCCTCGGGATCGCGCACCGCGTCGGTGAACGCGACCATGGCGTCGTTCGGCGGCTCGGTGAGCCGCTCGGTGTTCATCTCCCGCAGCTCGGGGAGGCGCTTGTTCCAGAGCTCGGCGTGCCAGGCGTGGTGGTAGCAGTGCCGGCCGAGGACGAGCTTCACGTCGAGCTCGGGCACCGTGGCGACCCAGCCGCCCAGCACCTCGAACAGGCGCATCTCGATCCACTTGTAGTTGCCGACGCGGCGGGCGGACTCGACGACGCCGAAGAGCCCTGGCAGCTCGCGCCGGTCCCACGGCGCAAAAGCGGGGCGGGGTTGGCCCGGCTCTGTCACGCGACGTACCCCCGATCGATCGCGGCCTGAGGGTTCATTCTCACTGGGCCTTGACCGGGCGGTCAAGTGACTCAGGGCACACCCGTCGCGTCCGGGCGAGGGCAGCGCACACGGCGCCCTCGAAGATCCGGCCGGGCCAGCACACAGGCGAAGGCGGCGGCAATCACAACCGCGCTCGCACGCATTTCCGCTCTCACCCTGCCGCGCACTGATGAGAACTTACCGGCGCGCGACCTCCGGAGGTTGGACACGCCGGCGCGCACCCGCTTCGGCGACGAGGATTCCGGCGAGGATGATGACGGCGCCGACGTAGCCGCCCCAACCGAGCCGCTCGCCGACCGCGTAGCCCACGAACCCGGCGACCACCGGTTCGAGCAGATTGATCATGCTGGCGCGTGCCGGCTCGACCCGGCGCTGCGCCCACGCCTGGATGGTGAACGCGAACGCGGAACAGCCCAGTCCTGTGAACACGACCGCGAATACGGCCTGGGCCGTGAGGTCGCCAAGGCCGCCGATCGCGACGAACGGCAACGCCAAAGCGGCCATCGCAAGCAACTCGACGCAGGTGAGTGAGACGACGTCGAAGCGGTTCGACCACGCGCCCAACTGCACGAACCAGATGCCGAAGAAGAACGCAGTGCCGAGCGTGATCGCGTCGCCGACGTTGGGAGGCGGCTGCGCGCCGGTCAAGAGGAGGAGCCCGACCACGGCGAGAGCTACGGAGATCACGACCCACCGATTCGGTAGCCGCCGGTACACCACGGCGACGACGAGCGGGGTGAACACGGCGAACAATCCGGTGATGAACGCCGAATTGGAAGTCGTCGTGTGCTGCAGGCCCACGTTCTGGCAGACGTACCCCACGAACGCCGTGGCCCCGAGCGCGATCCCACATCCGGTCAGCACGCGCGCCGAGTCGCTCGGGCGTGCGGCCGGCCCCCGCCACCCGCGGAGAACCGCTATCGGCGCGAGTGCCAAACCACCGATCGTGAAGCGCACCAGGATGAACCCCGTGGCGGTGAGGTCGTCCAGCGCGTTCTGGACGATCGTGAACGTGGCGCCGTACAGGAAGCTGGCCATGACGAGCGCCAGCTCCGGGTAGAACGCGGCGCAGCCCGCGCGTTCAACCAGGCCAGCGGTTCGTGATCGGCAGGCGCCGGTCCTTGCCGAAGGCCTTCGGTGAGACGCGCACACCCGGCGGCGCCTGTCGCCGCTTGTACTCGTTGCGGTCGACCAGCATGGCGATACGGCGCGCGGTGTCGGGATCGAAGCCGGCCTCCTCGAGCTCGGCCACGGACAGGTCGCCTTCGACATACGCTTCGAGGATCGGGTCGAGCACCGAGTAGTCCGGCAGCGAGTCGCTGTCGCGCTGATCCGGGCGCAGCTCGGCGCTGGGCGGCTTGTCGAGCACCGACTCGGGAATCAGATCGCGTCCCGCTCGCTCGTTGCGATCGCGCGCCAGCGCGTACACGAGCATCTTGGGAACGTCCTTGATGACGGAGAAACCGCCGGCCATGTCGCCGTACAGCGTCGAGTAGCCGGTGGCCAGCTCGCTCTTGTTCCCGGTCGTCAGCACGAGACCGCCGAACTTGTTCGACAGGCTCATGAGGACCGTGCCCCGGATCCGGGCCTGGAGGTTCTCCTCGGCGACGCCGGGCTCCGTGCCCCGGAACGGTTCGGCCAGCATGTCGAGGAACGCGGTGTGCGCGGCCTCGATCGGGACGGTGAGCGTCCGGATCCGGAGGTTCGAGGCGAGGGCCTCGGCGTCGGACACGCTGCCCTCGCTCGAGAAGCGGGACGGCATCAGCACGCCCCGGACACGGTCCGGACCGAGGGCGTCGCTCGCGATCGTGGCGACGAGCGAGGAGTCGATCCCGCCGGAGAGGCCGATGATCACGTCGGTGAAGCCGTTCTTGACGACGTAGTCGCGGGTCCCGAGGGTGAGCGCCTCGTAGACCTCGCGAACCGGCGGCAGCGCCGGCTCGACGCGGGGCAGTTCGCCCCGCTCTCGGAGCTGCGGATCGGTGACCTTGACGTCGGGCAGCGGCGGCGCCGACCAGCGCCCGCGAGGATCGAGCAGCCGCTTTCGGAACGTCGGCCGCACGTCGATGTCGACGACGAGCAGTTCCTCCGCGAACTGGCGCGCCCGCGCCATCAACCGGCCTTCTTCATCGAACACGAGCGAGCCGCCGTCGAACACGAGCTCGTCCTGGCCGCCGACGAGATTGACGTAGACGATCGGCACCGACGCGTCGGCGGCGCGCGTGGAGAGCATCGTCTCGCGCTCGCGCAGCCGCCCCGCGTAATACGGGGAGCCGTTGATGTTCACGACGAGCTCGGCGCCACCGGCCGCCTGCGTGCTGATCGGTCCGCTCGGGCTCCAGGCGTCCTCGCAGATCGTGACGGCGACGCGGGTGCCGGCAACGTTGAACAGCGGGCCGTCGGTGCTCGACGCGGCGAAGTACCGCTGCTCGTCGAACACAGTCGAGTTCGGGAGGATGTGCTTGCGGTACACGCCCTGGACCTTGCCGTTCGCGCAGACCGCGGCCGCGTTGTAGAGGTCGCGCTCGAGCAGCGGGAAGCCGAGCACGGCAACGGTCCGCCCGGTGCGGGCGGCGACCTTCTCCAGGCTCTCCTGGGCCTGCGCCACGAACGCCGGCCGCAGCAGCAGGTCCTCGGGCGGGTACCCGGTGACCGCGAGCTCCGGGAACGCCACCAGGTCGCACTCCTCGGCCTCGGCTCGCTCGTACGCGTCGAGGATGCGCGCGACGTTGCCTTCGAGGTCGCCGACGACGAGGTTCAGCTGCGCGAGAGCGACGCGAAGCCGTGGCATGCCCCAAGGATACGGGGCCGGGCTCTGTCGGCGACACTGGGTAGGTGGCGCAGACGCTCCTGTCCCCGGCGCTGAACGAGGCCGTCGAACGCTCGGCCGACCCGGCGACGGCTCGCGCCTTCCTGGCGCGGCTGCTCGACGAGCACCCCGAGCTGGGGGAGGAGCTCGCCACGAACCGGCTCGTGCGCGATGCCCTCGTGGCGCTGAGCGTGGCGTCGCGCTCGCTGTCGAGCGCAGCTCGCGCGAGATCCGTCGCTCCTCGACCCGCTGCGCGACGAGGAGGCCGTTCGCAGGCGAGCGCTCGTTGGCGGAGTTCAAGGCAGCGGCTACGGCCGCGCTCGCCGCGTCGGACGACGGTCCGGGCGCGCTGCGCCGCTGGAAGCAGCGCGAGATCCTTCGGATCGCGGCGCGTGACCTCCTCGGCGTGGCCGATCTTCCCTCCGTCGGCCGGGAGCTGGCGGCGCTGGCCTCCGTGTGCCTGGCGTGCGCGCTCGACCTCGTGGCGCCCGAGGTCCCCCTCGCCGTCATCGCCATGGGAAAGCTCGGCGGCCGCGAGCTCAACTACGCAAGCGACGTCGACGTCCTGTTCGTGCACGACGGCGACGGCGCGGCCGCCGAGCGCGCCGCCCGCGCGGTGCTCACGACGATGAGCGAGCCGACCGCCGACGGCATCGTGTTCCGCACCGACGCCGACCTACGGCCGGAAGGCCGCTCGGGGTCGTTGTCGCGCACGCTCGACGCCTACGCCGCGTACTACGAGCGGTGGGCGCAGCCGTGGGAGTTCCAGGCGCTCCTGAAGGCCCAGCCCGTCGCCGGCGACGCCACGCTCGGCGGTCGCTTCGACGAGCTCGTGCAGCCGTTCGTGTGGCCCGAGGTCCTCGACCCGGACGCCGTGCGCTCGGTGCGGGCCATGAAGGCGCGTGCCGAGGGAGAGATGAACCGGCGCGGCCTCACCGACCGCGAGGTGAAGCGGGGGCGGGGCGGTATCCGCGACATCGAGTTCGCGGTCCAGCTCCTCCAGCTCGTCCACGGCCGGCACGACCCGTCGGTCCGCTCGCCCACGACCCTCGACGCGCTCGCGCAACTCGCAGCCGGCGGGATACATCGAGGTCGAGGAGGCGACGCAGCTCGACGGCGCCTACCGCTTCCTGCGAACGGTCGAGCACCGCCTCCAGCTCCAGGACGAGCAGCAGACGCACACGTTGCCGACCGACCTCGGCGCGCGCACGCGCCTCGCCCGGGTGCTCGGCTACCGGGACCGCGGCGACGAGACCGCGCTCGATCTCTTCGAAGCCGAGTACCGGAGTTGCCAGAACCGGGTGCGCTCGATCCACGAGCGACTGTTCTTCGCGCCACTGCTCGACACGCTCGCGGGCGCCGGGCCGCTGACGGCAGAGGCGGTCGAGGAGCGCCTGGCCGCGTTCGGCTTCCACGACGTCGCCCACACCCGCGCCGCGTTGCAGGAGCTCACGCAGGGACTGACCCGTCGCTCGCGCGTCATGCAGCAGCTGCTGCCCGTGATCCTGAGCTGGCTGTCGGCGACGCCCGGACCCCGACCTCGGCCTGCTCCAGCTCCGGCGGCTCGCCGAGGGCGAGGCGCGGTCGGCATCGCTCGCCCGGACGTTCCGGGAATCCCCCAGCGCGGCGGACCGAACGTGCCGGCTCCTCGGGTCCAGCCGGCTGCTCGGCGACGCACTGCGCCGGCAACCCGACTTCGTCGAGGCCCTGGCAGACGACGAGGCACTCGCCCGTGAGAAGTCCCACGACGAGCTGGTCGAGGGCGCGCTCGGCAACCTCACGTGGCGTTCGAGCGCCGACGACCGGCGCGTCGGGCTGCGCCGGTTCAAGCGACGCGAGGTGCTCCGCATCGCCGCGCGCGACGTGCTCGGGTTCGCCTCTACCGAAACGACCGCGCGCGAGCTCGCCGCGCTCGCCGACGCGTGCGTCGAGGCGGCGTTGCGGGCACTCGGGCCGTCGCTGCCGTTCGCAGTGATCGGCATGGGTCGTTTCGGCGGCGCGGAGCTCAGCTACGCGTCCGACCTCGACGTGTTGTTCGTCTACGACGGTGAGGACGCTGTCGACTTCCGCGCCGCCGAGAAGGTGGCCGAGCACCTGCTGAGCGAGCTGGGCGGGATCACCCCCGAGGGCCAGACCTTCCGGGTCGACCCCAACCTCCGGCCCGAGGGCAAGAAGGGCGCGCTCGCCCGGAGCCTGTCGGGCTACCGGGCCTACTACGAGCGGTGGGCGCAGACGT
Source organism: uncultured Actinomycetes bacterium (assembly GCA_963781615.1). Taxonomy (GTDB): domain Bacteria; phylum Actinomycetota; class Acidimicrobiia; order IMCC26256; family JACDBD01; genus JALZAA01. Next base: position 34,497 of record CAWAGI010000004.1, read on the forward strand.
GGGAGTTCCAGTCACTCCTCAAGGCCCGTCCTGTCGCCGGGGACGCGGCGGTGGCAACAGAGTTCGCGGCGTTGATCGAGCCGTTCGTGTACCGGGACCCGTTTCCCGAGGAGGACGTGCGGGAAGTGCGCCGCATGAAGGCGCGCATCGAGCGGGAGCGCATCCCGCCGAGCGAGGACCCTCGCTTCCATCTCAAACTCGGTCGCGGCTCGCTCTCGGACGTGGAGTTCACCGTGCAGCTACTCCAGCTCGAGCACGGCGCGCGCCACCCCGAGATCCGCGTCACGTCGACGATCGAGGCGCTTCAAGCACTCGGCACCGCGGGACTCCTCGAAGCCGGCGACGCCGACGCGCTCGAGGAGGCGTACCGGTATTGCGAGCGCGCCCGCAACGCTCGCTACCTGCTCACCGGCCGGCCCGGGGATGCCCTGCCGACCGACGGTCAGGAAGCGGCGCGCCTCGCCCGCCTCCTTGGCTACGAGTACGAGCCGCAGGCCCGCCTGCGCGACGACTACCGACGCGTGACACGGCGGGCGCGCAAGGTCGTCGAGCGGGTGTTCTACGGGCGCGGCTGAGACCAGGTCAGCAGGTGCGTGCCGGCGGCGAGCGGATCGACGAGCCCGGCACCGAACGTCGAGTCGGGGCCGGCGGGTCCCAGATCGTCCGCGGTCGTCTCGAGACGGCTCTTCACCTGCACCGCGGTGCACGTGCCGTTTGCGGCGCGAAGCAGCGCGGCGGCGGCGGAGACGTGCGGCGTCGCCATCGAGGTGCCGGCGATGCTGCAGTAGCCGCCGTCGTTCCACGTCGAGAGGATCTCGACGGCCGGGTCGCCGGCGCAGCCGGACACCGTCACCCCGCCCGGGGCGGAGACGTCGAGGTAGCTCCCCGTGGTGCCGTAGGCGGGATGGCCGTTGGCGTTGTCGGTGGCCGCCACCGCGATGACGTTCGCGTAGCCGGTCGAGTACGCAGCGGGGTACGAGGCGGGGCCGCCGGTGCCGTCGTTGCCGCCCGCAGCGACGACCACGACGTTGTGATCGCGTGCGTACGCGATTGCGGCTTCCTCGCCGCTCGTGGCGCCACCGCCGAGGCTCAAGTTGATGACGTTCGCCCCGTTATCGACGGCCCACGTGATCCCGTCGGCCACGTCGCTGGTGAATCCGTTGCCGTCGGCGCACAGCACCTTCACCGGCAGGATCTGCGCGCCGGGCGCCGCGCCGGAGACTCCCGTGGTGTTGTTGCTCTTCGCGGCGATCGTCCCGGCGACGTGCGTGCCGTGCCCGCTGAAGTCGTTCGTACCGCCGATCGCGGGGTCGACCGGCTCGCCGGCGTCGCTGTGCAGGAAGTGCGCGCCGGTGAGCACCTGGCCCGACAGGTCGGGATGATTTGCCATGACCCCGGTGTCGACGACCGCGACTCTGACTCCCCCGCCCTGCGTGCCGTCGACCGCCCACGCGGCGACGTACGGCACCTTCGTGAACGACCATTGCTGGGCGAAGAGCTGATCGTTCGGGTTCGCCGACGCCTGCACCGGCTTGTCGACGTCGACGCCGACGAGATCTCCGTCTGCAGCCTTGTTGTCGGCGACCGCCGCCGCTTCGTCGGCCGATCCAACCGGTGTCGAGGTGATCTCCGGCCTCCCGCCGCGCCTCTCCACGGTCAACAAGGGGATGTCACCCGTCTTGGTGCGCACGCTCGTCGTCGAGGTCACCTCGCGCGCCTGAGCGGCGGCCTCTTCGCGCGAGATCGGCCGGTCGGACGGCGGACGCGCGGGTTCGTCGGAGCCGTCCGGCGTGGTCCCGGGCCCCGCGCTCTGGCAGGCCACGGGTGACGGCGGAGGAGGCGGTGGCGGAGGAGGCGGCGCACCAACGCACGCGCTCGCGACGAAGGCGACGATCACCGCGCCGAGTCCGACTGCGACCCGCTGTCGCCCTGCCCGCCTCATCGGCGGGGAGGTTAGCCGCCGGAATGTGCCCGAAGAGTGTCTAGATGTCGTAGTACATGTAGAACTCCCACGGGTGCGGGCGGAGCCGGAGCTCGTCGATCTCGTTCTCCCGCTTGTAGGAGAGCCACGTGTCGATCACGTCCTGGGTGAACACGCCCCCGGCGAGCAGGAACTCGTGGTCGGCTTCGAGCGCGGCCAGCGACTCGTCGAGCGAGCCCGGCACCTGCGGGACCTTCGCCATGTCCTCGGGAGGTAGGTCGTAGAGGTCCTTGTCGAGCGGGTCGGGCGGCTCGATGCGGTTCTGCACGCCGTCGAGGCCGGCCATGAGCATCGCCGAGAAGGCGAGATAGGGGTTGCACGACGGGTCGGGCGGCCGGAACTCGAGCCGCTTGGCCTTCGGGCTCTTCGAGTACACGCGGGATGCGCACGCACGCGGAGCGGTTCCGCTGCGAGTACACGAGGTTCACCGGCGCCTCGTAGCCCGGCACGAGCCGCTTGTACGAGTTCGTCGTCGGTGCCGCGAACGCGAGGATCGACGCCGCGTGCTTGAGCAGGCCACCGATGTACCAGCGTGCGAGGTCCGAGATCTGGCCGTAGCCCTTCTCGTCGAACATCAGCGGCTCGCCGCCCTTCCACAGCGACTGGTGCGTGTGCATGCCGGAGCCGTTGTCCTGGAAGATCGGCTTCGGCATGAAGGTCACGGTGAAGCCCGCCGACCTCGCGACGTTCTTCACGACGTACTTGTAGAGCATGAGCTTGTCGGCCATCGTCAACAGCGTGTCGAAGCGCATGTCGATCTCGGCCTGGCCGGCGGTGCCGACCTCGTGGTGCTGCACCTCGACCTCGATGCCCAGCTTCTCCAGCGTCAGGATCATCTCCGAGCGGAGGTCCTGGAAGCTGTCCATCGGCGGGACGGGGAAGTACCCCTCCTTGTACCGGGGCTTGTACCCGAGGTTGGGACCACCGTCGAGCTCGAACTCACGGCCGGAGTTCCACACGCCCTCGACGGAGTCGACGTAGTAGTAGCCCGAGTACTGGTTCTGGTCGAAGCGCGCCGAGTCGAAGATGTAGAACTCGGCTTCGGGACCGATGTAGATGGTGTCGGCGATGCCGGTGCCCTTGACGTACTCCTCCGCCTTCCTCGCGACGTAGCGCGGGTCGCGGGTGTACGGCTCGCCCGTGATCGGGTCCTGCACGTAGCAGTTGATGCTGAGCGTCGTGTGCTCGCGGAACGGGTCGATGACGGCGGTGTTCGGGTCGGGGACCAGGAGCATGTCGGACTCCTGGATCTCCTGGAAGCCGCGGATCGACGAGCCGTCGAACCCGTAGCCGTCGTCGAAGCCGTCCGCCGTGAGCTCGTGGATCGGCATCGAGAAGTGCTGCATGAGCCCGGGGAGGTCGCAGAACCGGAGGTCCACGATCTCGGCGCCCGAGTCCTGGGCCAGCTTCAGCACGTCACCCGGGGTGCGCTGCTCCGCCACGTCGTCTCCTTCGTCTGGTGCCGGACTCATCCCGTCGTCCGGCGATCCGCCGCCTGCAAATCGGCGGGAGCCTACGCCCCCTCCCGCGCGCCCGGCGAAGGCACGGGTCGGTCACCGCCGGACGCACGCTCCCAGCCTGCGATTTCGCATCCATTGCCCCCCAGTGAACGCTCTGTTAACCGACCCTGATCTGCGGTTTCGGGCTGCCGCCGCCGCGGACCGGCCTGCAACACTGGTCGCATGGAACGACCGCTGGACTACGTGCTGCGCACGGTCGAGGAGCGGGGCGTGCGTTTCGTACGCCTCTGGTTCACCGACGTGCTCGGCAAGCTGAAGAGCTTCGCGATCACGCCGGCCGAGCTCGAAGGTGCGCTCGAGGAGGGCATGACCTTCGACGGCTCCGCGATCGAGGGCTATACGCGGGTGCAGGAAGCGGACATGCTCGCCAAGCCCGACCCGGGCACGTTCGAGATCGTCCCCTGGCGCGGCGAGGACGCTCCAGTCGCGCGCATGTTCTGCGACGTCCACCGCCTCGACGGCGAACCGTTCGAGGGCGACCCGCGCCACGTCTTGAAGCGCAACCTCGAGCGCGCGCGGGAGAAGGGCTTCACGTTCTACGCCGGGCCCGAGATGGAGTTCTTCTACTTCACATCGGCGACGTCGCCGGAACCGCTCGACGCCGCGTCGTACTTCGACCTCACGCAGTTGGACATGGTGAGCGAGCTACGCAAGCGGACGATCCTCACGCTCGAGGCCATGGGCATCCCGGTCGAATACAGCTTCCACGAGCTCGGGCCGAGCCAGCACGAGATCGACCTTCGCTACACGGACGCGCTCACGATGGCCGACAACGTGATGACATTCAGGCTCGTCGTCAAGGAGGTCGCGCAGGACCTCGGTGTGTACGCCACCTTCATGCCGAAGCCGCTGGCGCACGCCTTCGGTTCCGGGATGCACACGCACCTGTCCTTGTTCGAGGGTGACGTGAACGCGTTCCACGACCCCGGCGACAACGCAGGGCTCTCGAAGGTCGGCAAGTGCTTCATCGCCGGCCTTCTGCGCCACGCGCCCGAGATCACGGCCGTGACGAACCAGTGGGTGAACTCGTACAAGCGGCTGGCGATCAACCGTGAGGCGCCGATCGTCGGCTACGAGGCACCGGTGTACGTGTGCTGGGCGCGCAACAACCGTTCCGCGCTCGTGCGCGTGCCACTGGCGAAGAAGGGGAAGGAGGACTCGACACGGATCGAGTTCCGCTCCCCCGACCCCGCGTGCAACCCGTACCTGGCGTTCAGCCTGATGCTCGCGGCGGGGCTGAAGGGCGTCGACGAGGGCTACGAGCTCCCGTCCGAAGCCACGAACAACATCTTCGAGATGACCCCCGAGGAGCGGGCGGCCGAGGGGATCGACTCCCTGCCGCGGTCGCTCGCGGAGGCCGTCGACGTGATGGAGGAGTCGGAGCTGGTGGCGGAGGCGCTCGGCGAGCACGTCTTCGAGCACTTCATCCGCAACAAGCGCAGCGAGTGGGCCGAGTACCGGGCACAGGTCACGCCGTGGGAGCTCGACCGCTACCTCGGCGAGTTGTGATGACCGACGTGGGTGGGGGTGTTGCGATGACCGAGCCTCTTCTCGTCTTCCCGGACCCACCGCCCGCGCTGCTGGCGCAGACGCTCGACCTCGCCGGCTATCCGTGGAAGGCGGTCGCGAACGCGTCGATCGCGACGCAGAACGAGCCAACCGACGGGTGGTCGGGCGCCGTGGTCTGCGCGGACGAGGATCCCGAGGGCGCGTTCGGAATCTGCCGTTCGCTCCGCAAGCGCGACGCCCCGCTCGAGCCGATCCTGCTGCTCGTGTCGGGCGCGCAGCTCGCCGAGCTCGAGATGCGCGAGGACGTGTTCGACGACTTCTGCCTCGCACCGTTCCATCCGCGCGAGCTCGAGGCGCGGCTGCGTCACTTGGGATGGCGCACGGGTCGGACGGCTCGGCCCGAAGTCGTCGAGTACGGCGATCTCGTCCTCAACCTCGAGACGTACCAGGCCTCGATGGGCAACCGCCCCCTCGACCTCACCTACATGGAGTACGAGCTGCTGCGGTTCTTCTCGACCCACCCGGGGAAGGTGTTCACCCGCGAGCAGCTGCTGTCACGGGTCTGGGGCTACGAGTACTACGGCGGAGCACGGACGGTCGACGTCCACGTCCGCCGCCTGCGGGCCAAGCTGGGCGAGGAACGCGCCGGACTGATCCAGACCGTCCGGTCGGTGGGGTACCGGTTCGGCCAGGCCCGCTTGCCGTCGGCTGGGGGAATCACGCCGGACGCGTAGCCTGACGCTTGCCCCTGGAGTCCGAGGGGTAGAAATGCGAACTCCAGCGGCAGGCCCCAGGGGCGGTTCCGCATGATCGCCACCAAAACCCTTCTCCAAGCCCGGTACCGCATCGACGGTCTCATCGACCGCGGCGGGATGGCCGACGTGTACCGGGCGCGCGACGTCCGGCTCGAGCGTGACGTCGCGTTGAAGGTGCTGCGAGAAGTCGAGCACGAGCGGCGCTTCGCCGCCGAGGCCCGCACCCTGGCGCGGCTCCAGCACCCGAACCTCGTTCGCCTGCTCGACGCCGGCACCGACAACGGCGACGCGTTCCTCGTCCTCGAACTGCTCGACGGCGCAACCGTGCGCCAGCTGCTCGACCGGGGACCGCTCCCGCCGGAGCGGGTCGCACGCATCGGCGCCGAGACCACCGCCGCCCTCGGCTACATCCACCGCCAAGGGATCGTGCACCGTGACGTGAAGCCGTCGAACCTGATGCTCGACGAGTACGGCTCCGTGCGGCTCGCAGACTTCGGCATCGCCCGCCTGCTGGGTGCAACGAGGATCACCGCCTCACAGCAGGCGATCGGCACGATGGCGTACATCGCGCCCGAGCAGCTCGAGGGAGGCGAGGTCGGGCCGCCGACCGACGTGTACTCGCTCGGGCTCGTGCTCATCGAGTGCCTCACAGGCCGCCGCGTGTTCGACGGCCCGCCCGCCGAAGCCGCCGCCGCGCGCCTGTCGCGTGATCCGGAGGTTCCCGCCGGGATCCCCGGCTCCTGGCCGGTGATCCTGCGCGCCATGACCGCTCGCGATCCCCGCGCCCGTCCGAGCGCAGCCGCCCTCTGCGACCGCCTCGGACCGAGCCCCGACGCGCCGTCGACGACCGCGCCGGTCGTGGCGGTCGCGGCGCCGCACTCGGACGGGACCGCCACGATGCCGAACACGCCGCTGCGCACCGAGGTGCGCCCGGTGACCGCGCAACCGCAGGCGCAACCGCAACGCCGTCGCCGGCGGTGGCCGGTGCTCGTCGGCTGGCTCGTCGGCGCCATGATCGCGGGGGCCGCGGTCGCGGGCGCAGTCGCCTACTACGACTCGGACGACGGCACGACTCCACCTCCCGCAACGACGGTACGTGCGCCGGTGACGACGCTGCCGCCGACGACGCTCCCGCCGACGACGGTTCCTCCGGCCACCTCCCCGAACATCAACCGCGGGCCCGGCAACGGCAACGGCAACGGCGACGACGACAACGGCGGTCGCGACCTGCAAGAGCAGTTCAAGAAGTGGGTCGAGGACCTGCAGAAGCGGTTCCGCGATCTGCAGAACGGGCGCTGACGCCCTTCGGGTCAGCCGGCTGCCGTCAGGTGGGTAGCGAGGAACGCGGCGGTGCGGTCCCACGCCCGTGCGGCGGCGTTCCCCGCATCAGCGTCGGCGTGCGGGTTGTCGAACGCGTGGCCGGCACCGTCGTATACGGGACCCGGTGGGATTCCGTGCGCACGAGACGCTCGGCTACGCGGCGTCGCCCTGGCGCCGATCGGCGTCGTCCGAGGAGATCCAGCCGAACAGCGCGCTCCAGATCGCGCCGCCGAACATGATCGCGACCGGCACGACGAGCACCATCACGACGATCATCAATACCGCGCCCAGCACGTCAGTGACGTTACCTGGACTGTCGCTTGACGTCAGGAAAGCGTCGGCACAGCATGACCCTGCGGCGCACGCTGCGCCGAAGGAGGCAGGACATGAACGACGTGAAGTGGGAGCGGTACGGCGCGGGCGCGGGCCTGCTGTTCGTCGTTCTGGTCGTGATCTCATCGCTCATCGGGGGATCGCCCCCCGCCATCGACGACTCGGCCCGGGAGATCACCAAGTACTTCCGTGACCACGAGGGCGCCATCAAGGCGAGCGCGTTCCTCGGTGGGCTCGCATTCACCGCCTTCCTCTTCTTCCTCGGGAGCCTCTGGAGCAGGCTGCGCCGCCCTGAGGACACCCGGCGCCTGGCGACAATCGCAGCCGGCGGCGGGGTCGCGACCGTGACTTTCGCTCTTGTCAGCTTCGCGGTGAACTCGACCGTCGCCCTGCGCCTCCGGGAGCTCGGACCGCTGGGAGCGCGGTTCTTCTGGACGCTCTCGAACATCGTCATCGGCATGGCGTCGTTCTCGATCGCGGTGCTCGTGCTGGCGACGTCGATCGCCGCCCTGCGGGCCAAGGTGTTTCCCACGTGGTTGGGCTGGGTCGGTGTCGTGCTCTCGGTCGCCTGGCTGGTCGCCGGGCTCGGCGTAGCGACCGACAACGGGGCCATCTTCGACTTCGGCTTCATCGTCTTCCTCATCTGGCTGGTGTGGCTCCTGATCGTCAGCTTCTTCCTCTTCCGACCGGAGGAGGAGCTCAGCGGCGGCGACGTAGCCGACGCGCCGAACGAAGGGGTGTTGCCTCGACCAGCGCTTGACGTCAGCAGACGCCCAGCGGAGCATGACCCGGCGGGCGCGGGTGGCGTGCCCTAAGGAGGCGCGACATGAACGATTCGAAATGGGAGCAATACGGCGCGGCCGCAGGCCTGATCTTCGTGATCCTGGTGGTGGTCGGCGCCCTCATCGGCGGCGCACCCCCGAGCCCCGATGACTCCGTCCGCAAGATCGCGGAGTACTACGAGGACCACACCGCCGCGATCAAGACGGGGGCGTTCCTGACGGGGCTGGGGTCGGCAGCCTTCCTGGTGTTCCTGGGCAGCGTCTGGGCGACGCTCCGCCGCTCGGACGACACCCGGCGGCTCGCGACGATCGCCACGGCAGGCGCGGTCGTCGGTGTCGTCACCGCGGTGACGGCATTCGCCCTGAACGCGACGGTCGCGCTCGCCATCGACACGACCGGCGCCACCGCGTCGGTGAACCCGAAGTTCATCTACCTGCTGTCGGGTGTGATCGGCGGGATGGGCAACTTCGGGATCGCGGTCTTCGTGGCTGCGGTAGGCATCGCCGCGCTCCGCACGGGCGTGTTCCCGGCCGCGCTGGGATGGGCGAGCCTCGTGATCGCACTGGGTTGGATCGTGGGCGGTGTCATCGTCGCCAGCACCGCCGAGCGCGTTCTTCACGATCGGCTTCATCGTGTTCCTCGTCTGGCTGATCTGGGTGCTCGTGATCAGCTTCTTCCTGTTCCGACCTCCGACGGCGGCGGAACCGGCGGCGCCGGCGGCTTCGTCAACGGCGTAGACGGCGGGCGGCGCGCGTCTCGCGGGCGGGGAACGCCTCGGGACGCGCGCCTTCCGCACGTGTGACCGCGTTCCACGCCGCGGCGGCGACCGCCGCGAACACGGCGTCCGACGAGCGCGGGCGCGGCTCGCCGTCGTCGGCGACGATCGTCACGTCGATGGGCGGCGTGTCCTTGGCGCGGATCACCCCGAACGACCGGATCGTCAGATCGTGCACGTCCCCGGTGTCCGGGTCGACCGCGATGCCTTCGCTGAGGACCCAACCCAGCGCCATGTGCACCGCGCCCACGGCGTAGGAGCGGAGCACCACCTCGTCCAGCGGCTCACCCGCGGCGACCCGGACCTGAACCCCGGAGAGCGCGCCGGCGGCGTCGAGAGCCACGCGGGCACCGGCGCAGGCGCCGCCGGGCACGGTCGCGCACGAGTCGAGGAGCACGCCGGCGGCCCGCTCGTCGGCGACGAGCGCGGTGCGATCGGCTCCCGCTTCCTCGAGCGCGCCCTCGACGAGCACCGCCAGCTCGGCGACGCCCGCCGCCCGCAGGTTCGTCGCCACCGGCGGGCCGGGGAGGAGCACAGGGTCGACGTGCGCTTGCAGCTCGAGGCCGTAGGGCGTGACCGTGTCGGCGAACGCCGCCTCGCCGCCGGCGGCGACCTGCCCGCGGACGTCGACGGCGGCGCCGTCGTACACGGCCGCCGCGCTGATCGGCGGGCGCTTGGGCCCGAGGCGCACGACGTCCTCACGCGAGAGCACCAGGCGGACGGCCCGCCCGACACGGTCGCGAGGTCCCGCGCCGCGGCCGGGACGGGCGACGACTCCTTCCCTCCGAACGCGCCGCCGTTGGCCAGGGGCGTCGCCGGCTCTCCGCCCGGCTCGCACCACGATGCGTCCGGCTCCAGGTACGCCGGCTCGACCCAGCCGGTGGCGAGGCGAACGCCGCCGGGAGGCAACTCGGGCGGCGGGAGGGGCGGGCGCTCGTCGATGGTCGTGCGGCGGCCCTGCACCTTGGCCGCAACGGCTCGCGCCTCGCCGAGTGACTCGGCCACGACCCAGCTGAAGCCGGCGGCGTCGAGGGCTGCCGCGTCCGACCCGGCCGGGCGGGGGACGGCGACGAGGGCGTCGCGGGGCGCGATGTCGTCGGCGAACCCGCCGCCGCCGAGGGGCACGTCGACGCCGACGCGCTGCCCGCTGCCCCCCTCGAGCCCCGCTCGGCGGGCGGCCGCGTCGAGGTCCGGGCGGGGTTCCGCCGGGTCACCGGACGCGGCGGCTTCGATGGCGGCGTACACCGTCTGCCAGCCCGTACACCGGCACAGATGGGCGGCGAGGCCCCGGTCGACGTCGGCGCGGCGGGTGCGGCCCTTCGCGAGCAGCGACGCGGCGCGCATCACGATGCCCGGCGTGCAGAACCCGCACTGGGACCCGCCCGTGGCCACGAAGGCGCCGGCGAGGGAATCGCGGGTGGCGGCGTCGAGTCCTTCGACGGTGGTCACGGAGCGTCCCTCCACGCGCACCGCCGGGGTCACGCACGCGACCCGGGCGTCGCCGTCGACGAGCACCGTGCAGCAGCCGCACTGGCCCTGCGGCGCGCATCCGTCCTTCGCCGAGACGAGACCGAGGCGCTCGCGCAGCACCGACAGCAGCGACTCGCCGGGCGCGACGCCGACCTCCACCGGCGCGCCGTTGCATACGAAGCCGACCCGATCGGACATCACCTTCTCCGAACGGCAGGATAGGGGCATGGACAAGCCACTCCTCTCCCGGCGCGCCTTCCTCGCCGCCGGCGGTGGCATGGCGCTGGCGGCGGCGGTTGGCGGCACGGCGGCTGCCTTGCCGACGGCCGACAACAAGAAGCTCTCGGCGCTCCTGCTCGCCAGCGACCTGTACGCCTCACCCGACCCGCAACGCATCGTGTTCGCGCTCGCCCAGGGGCCCAAGTACGCGTCGGGGCCGCCGGCGAAGCTCGCGTACGGGCAGAGCCGGAACCTCGGCGCACCCGTCGACACGGTCCTGCACACCCGTGGCCTCCCCAAGCGCCGCGGGATCTACACGGCCGACGTCACGGTTCCGCAGGCCGGTTCGTGGCTCGGCGTGGTTCAGGTGAGGAAGGACGGGAAGCGACAGAACGCCTCGCTCGCGTTCCAGGTCCAGGACCAACCGAAGGCTCCCGTCGCAGGGACGCCCGCGCCGCGTGCGGCGTCGCCGACGGTGGCGAACCCGCTCGGCGTCGACCCGATCTGCACCCGCAACCCACTGTGCCCGTTGCACGACGTGTCGCTCGACACCGTGATCGGCGCCGGAAAGCCGGTCGCCGTGATGCTCGCGACGCCGGCACTGTGCCAGTCGCGGTACTGCGGCCCGGTGCTGGACGATCTGATCAAGCTCACAGAGCAGTACAAGGACCGCATCACGTTCGTGCACGTCGAGATCTACACGAACCTCAACGGAAACGAGACGACGCCCACGGTGCAAGCGTGGGGCATCGAGACCGAACCCTGGCTGTTCGGCGTGGACGCGGGCGGCACCGTCGTGTCGCGACTCGACGGCGCGTTCGGACACGACGAGCAACAACAGCTGCTGCAGGGACTGGTCAGTTAGCGAACCCGCATGCGGCGGATCACTCCGCCGCCCCTGCTACCGGCGCTTCTTCGTGGTGCGGCGCTTGGCTGGCTTGCGCGTCGACCGCTTCTTGGTGGCCTTGCGCTTCGCCGGCTTGCGGGCGGCGCGCTTCTTCGTTGTCCGACGCTTGGCGGCCTTCTTGGTGGTCCGCTTCTTCGTCGCACGCTTCTTCGTCGCGCGCTTCTTGGTGGTCCGCTTGGCGGCCTTGCGGGTCGTGCGCTTCTTGGTCGTGCGCTTCGCGGCCTTCCGCTTCGCCGGCTTCCGCGCCGACTTCTTGCGGGTCGTGGCCTTCTTGCGCGCCGGCTTGCGCGTGGTCTTCTTCTTGGCGGTCGCCTTCTTCTTCTTGGCAGTCGCCTTCTTCTTCGCCGGCTTGGCCGGCTTCTCGGCCGGTGCGCTCGGTGCGGCGGGAGTCGGGGTCGGCTCCCACGGCCGAGGCTCCGGACGCGGGGGCGGCGGAGGCCACGTGCTGCCGGAGCTCCCGCCCTGGTCGCCGCCTTCCCCACCGCCGCTCGGTGGCCACGTAGGTGTCATGGGTGTCGAGCCTCCCTCGGCCGGCGCGGTTCGCGCAGTCGTGAAGTGTTCACGCGAACACTACGAGGATCAGGTCGCAAGTTCCAGTGTGCGCGCGCCTTCCGGCGGTCGTGCGACGGCGCCGATGAACGCGAAACGACCCCGCCGGAGCGGGGTCGTCGAGCACCGGGCGCTGCCCGGTCGGAGCGGCGATCAGGAGAACGACTGGCCACACCCGCAGGTGCGGGTCGTGTTCGGGTTGTTGATCGTGAACCCGGCGTCCTGCAGCCCGTCCTTGTAGTCGAGCGATGCGCCAGTGAGGTACTGCGAGCTCGCGGGGTCGACGACGACCTTCACGTCGCCGAACTCGCTCGAGACGTCGTCGGCGGCGACGTCGGTGTCGAAGAACATCTCGTAGCTCAGGCCCGAGCAACCTCCGGGTCGCACGGCCACGCGGAGCACCAGCTCGGGGTTCTCCTCGGCCTCGATGAGCTCCTTCACCTTGGTCGACGCAGTGTCGGTCAGGGTGAGCATTGGTCCTCCAATTGGTTCACGCGATGGTCACGTGCCGCGTTCAGGGTATCCGACCGAAACGGTCACATGGCACGGCTCGTGGTCGTACAACGTGGCGAACTCCTCGACCCTTCCCCCGCCCACCTGGTCGACGACCCCCTCGCACAGCCCCCGGTGGAGGTTGCAGACCAGCTCCGGGTAGGCCTCGGCAAGCTCCCGGAAGGGGCAGTGGAGGAACTCGATGCGGGTGGCTCCCTCGTACTGGCCGTCGGCGGCGTCGGGCGCAGGCTCGAATCCGAGCTGGGCGAGCTCGTCGTCGAGCGCTCGCAGGCAGCTGCGGGTCCGGGCGCGCTTGCCGGCCTCCGTGCCCCAGGCGTGGCCCGTGTCGGCGGCGTCGTCGGGATCGGCGCCGACCCGCTCGGCGAGGCTGGCGAGCAGACCGGCGAGCAACGCGTGGGCCGGCGGGTCGAAGCCGAGCCCGGGAGCGCCGTCGGCCAGGAAGTAGAGGTGCTGCGGCCGTCCGACCGTGCCGCGATGGACGGCTTCGGCGTCGATGAGGCCGGCGTCGCGCAGGCGATCCAGGTGCAGCCGCACCGTGTTGGCGTGGAGCCCGAGGCGGTCGGCGAGCTCCGGCGCCGACAGCGGCGCGGTCGACGTCGCCAGCTCCCGGTACATCGCGTAGCGGGTCTCGTCCCCAAGCGCCTTGAGAACGGTGAGCTCGTCGGGACGCTTGCCCATGCGGGCTTGACCGTACCCGGCCCTGGGCATATTTTCAAGATGACCGCTGGTTTTATTACCTGATGGCTTTCCGCACCCCTGATCCCGACGACCCCGGCGCGCCGGTCCACCGACCTGCCGAGGGTCCCCCGCCCAGCCCGGCCGACGTGCGCCGCATGCTCGAGGGCGTCATCGACCCCGAGCTGCACGCCAGCATCGTCGAGCTGGGCATGGTCCGTGACGTCCACGTGGGCGACGACGGCGACGTGACCGTGAAGGTGGCGCTCACGACCGCCGGCTGCCCGCTGCGGGCGCAGATCCAGAGCGACGTGGAGTCGAAGGTCCGCGGACTGCCGGGAGTCACCGAAGTCCGCGTCGAGTACGGCGAGATGACCCAGGACGAGAAATCGGCCGTGATGCAACGCGCCCGCTGGCAGGCGCGCGAGAACGCACCCGGAACGGAGGTGCTGCCGACCACACGCGTCCTCGCCGTCGCGAGCGGCAAGGGCGGGGTGGGCAAGTCGTCGGTGACCGTGAACCTCGCGGCCGCGCTCGCGGCGCAGGGCCGGACCGTCGGCGTGCTCGACGCCGACATCTGGGGTTTCAGCGTGCCCCGCATGCTCGGCGTCGAAGGACGGCTCGGCGGCTCCGACGGCAAGATCGATCCCAATGTCGTCGAGGTTCCGAACGTCGACGACCCGTCCGCCGCTCCTGGTCGGATCAAGGTCGTGTCGATGGGCTTCCTCGTCGACGACGCCGAGACCGCGCTCATGTGGCGGGGCCTGATTCTCGCCCGCGCCCTCGAGCAGTTCCTCACCGACGTGCGGTGGGGCGAGATGGACTACCTCCTCATCGATATGCCGCCCGGGACCGGCGACATCCAGATGGCGCTCGCGCGCCTGTTGCCGAGCACCGAGCTGCTCGTCGTGACCACACCCGCGTTGGCCGCGCAGCAGGTGGCGGCGCGCGTCGCCGACATGGCCCGCCGCAGCTACCTGAAGGTGGTCGGCGTCGTCGAGAACATGAGCGCGTTCGCCGCGCCCGACGGGTCGCGGCACGCCATCTTCGGCGAGGGCGGCGGTGCCGCACTGGCCGACGAGATCGGCGTGCCGCTCATCGGCGCCGTGCCCATCGAGCCGGCGGTCTCGGCGGGCGGCGACGCCGGCAAGCCGGTGGTGATCACGGCGCCCGACAGCGCGGCCGGCACCGAGTTCCGGCGGATCGCCGGGCGGATCGTCGACGAGCTGCTCCCTCCCCTCGACCTCAGCTCCTGCACGGCGCGGATCTTCGAGCTCGCCGAGGCCAACCTGACCGCGAAGGACGCCGCTGCGCGGTAGAACGACCCGGTGGGCGAATCCGAAACGGCGGACGTCATCGTCCTCGGGATGGGCGTGGGCGGCGAGCTCGTTGCCGAGCGGGTCGCCGACGCCGGGCTCGACGTCATCGGCATCGAAGCGAATCTCGTCGGCGGCGAGTGCCCGTACTGGGGATGCATCCCCACCAAGATGATGACCCGGGCCGGGAACGCGCTCGCCGAGGCGCGTCGCGTTCCCGTCCTCGCAGGCTCCGCGACCGTGGAGCCCGACTGGGCTCCGGTCGCAGCCCGCATCCGCAACGAAGCGACCGACACGTGGGACGACGCCGCCGCCGTGCAGCGGTTCGAGGGCAAGGGAGGGCGGTTCGTGCGTGGCACCGGGCGTCTCGACGGTCCCGGCCGCGTCGAGGTCGACGGCCGCACGCTCGAGGCTCGCCGCGCCGTCGTGCTCGCGACGGGAACGCGCCCCGCGGTCCCTCCTCTTCCCGGGCTCGACAACGTCGAGTTCTGGACCAACCGCGAAGCCGTGGAGGCCAAGGAGGTCCCGCCGTCACTCGTCGTGCTCGGGGGCGGCGCCGTCGGGCTGGAGCTCGGGCAGGTCTTCGCGAGGTTCGGTTCGAAGGTGACGATCGTCGAGCGCGGGGAGCGGGTGCTCCCGCCCGAAGAGCCCGAGGCCTGCGAGCTCGTCGCCGAGGTGTTCGCGAAGGAAGGGATCGACGTGCGCATGGGCGTGGGGGCGCGCTCGGTCGCGGGCACCGCGGAAGGGGTCGAAGTGACGCTCGACGACGACGAGCGCGTCACGGGCGAACGGCTGCTCGTAGCGACCGGCCGGCGGACAGACCTCCAGCAGCTCGGGGTGGCGAGCGTCGGTCTCGACGAGAGCGCACGCTCGGTTCCCGTCGACGACCGGCTCCGCGCCGCCGATCGGCTGTGGGCGATCGGCGACGTCACCGGGCTCGGGCCCTTCACGCACATCGCCGTGTACCAGGCCCGGATCGCCGCCGCCGACATCCTCGGCGAGGACGCACCACCCGCCGACTACCACGCTCTCCCCCGGGTCACGTTCACCGACCCCGAGGTCGGCGCGGTCGGTCTCACCGAACAGCGTGCACGCGACGAGGGGATCGACGTGCGCGTCGGCTTCGCGCCGTTGCAGAAGTCGTCGCGGGGCTGGATCCACAAGGTCGGCAACGAGGGATTCTTCAAGCTCGTCGAGGACCGGCGGCGGCGCGTGCTCGTCGGCGCGACCTCGGTCGGGCCGCACGGCGGCGAGACGCTCGGCTTGCTCACGTTGGCCGTGCACGCCGAGGTGCCCGTGGAGCAGCTCCGCCGGATGATCTACGCCTACCCGACGTTCCACCGCGGGATCGAGGACGCGCTACGCGAGCTTCCAGGCTGATTTCACGCTGCCGCCCTCGACCTTGCCTTCGGCCTTGAGCTCGAGCAGGTGCGCGTGCACCTGGCGACCCGCCCACTCCTGCAGCTCGGACGGCGTATCCGTGTAGATACGGTCGACGATGTCGGTGACCCGCAGCGGCCCGTCCTTCAATACCTTGAGGATCTGCCGCGCACGGGCGCGGCGGTGCTTGATGTACTCGTCGATCTTCGCCTTGGGCTCGTCGATGACGTCGCCGTGCCCGGGCGCGATGCGCGTCACCCGCCGCTTCTTCAACTTCTCGAGCGACGCCATGTACGCGGCCATGTCGCCGCCGCGCGCCGGGTTCACGACCGAGAACGTGCCGTTGAGGACGACGTCACCCGTGAAGAGGACGCGTTCCTCCTCGAGCAGGAAGCAGATGTGGTTCGGCGCGTGACCGGGCGTGTGGATCACGTCGAGCCCGAACTCCGTACCTTCGATGCTGTCGCCGTCGCCGACGGTGCGGTCAGGAGTGACAACGGGGTCGCGCTTCGAGAAGGCGACGACCTCGGCCTTCGTCGCTTTGACGAGTCGATCGGTGCCGGGCGCGTGGTCCGGATGCGTGTGGGTGAGCAGCACCCAGCGGACGCGCTCGCGCATGGACGCGCCGACGATCGCGTCGATGTGCTTCTTGGTGTCGGGACCGGGGTCGATGACCGCGACCTCGTCGATCCCGACGAGGTAGGTGTTCGTGCCGGGACCGGTCATCGGGCCGGGGTTCGGCGCGACGATGCGGCGCACGAGCGGCGACAGCGCGCTCGGGGACGCCCGGCGTCATGTCGGGCATCAGGCCACCCCCTCGTAGCCGGGGTCACCGGGTAGCAGGATGCGCGCGCCGCCCGCGTCGGCGACGACGCGCGGCTCGGAAGCGGTGACGGCTTCGAGGAGCTCGCGCGCGGTCGGGAACCGCGCCAGCTGCTCGAGGTTGCGCATCGTCGGGAAGATGATCTCGAGCTCGCCCCGCTCTGCGCCGATGAGCGCGTCGTCGGGGCGGATCCACACCGACGCCACGGTCTCGCTGTCGTCGTGCAGGTACGCGTGCCCGTCCGGCGCGGCGGCGACGAAGAACCACGTGTCGTACCGGCGGGGGCCCCCGGGGGGCGTGACCCAGTGCGAGAAGAGATGCAGAGCGCCCGTGTCGAGCAGGAGGTCCTCGCTCCCGACGACGTCGACGAACGGCAGCTCTCCGCGCCCGACGGCCCGGCGGGCGTTCTCGAAACGGGCCGCCGCCTCGGGCTCATCCAGGTCGACGGGCCGGCCGGTGGCCACCGAGCGGGCCAGGAGCACGCCCGCCTCCTCGAACGCCTCCCGGATGGCGGCGACCCAGAAGCCGAGGCCGCCGGCGTGCAAGCCGAGCTGGGTGCTCGCGGTCGAGTCGTCACGGCCGTGGCAGCGGCCGAGCAGCTCGGGCGTCCGGTCGCCGGCGTCGACCGCACCGCCCGGGAACACGTAGGCGCCGCCCATGAACTCGGCGGCGAGCGTGCGGCGCAGCATGAACACCTCGAGCTGCGGGGCGTCGCGAACGAGCATCACGGTGGCGGCCTCGCGTGGAGTCACCACCGCAACGCCCCGGAATCAGGCTCTTTCGAAGACTCACAAGCGTCGCGCACTGCGACCCCAGTCTACGTTGCGACCCGCGAGTTCCCCGCGAGCCTCATGCGGCGCCGAATTACGCTGGCGGCGTGGACCCACGGCGCGCGTTGCCCGGCGTCGACCAGGTGCTCGGCGCGCTCTCGGGCCTTCCGCACGAACTGCTCGTTGCGTGCGCCCGCGACGCCGTCGCGGCGGCGCGTGACGAGGTGTCGCGCGAACAGCAGACGGAAGGCGCCGTCTCGGCCGACGACGTGATCGCAGACGCACGGCGGCGCGTCCGATTGCTGCAGGTTCGCCTGCTCCGCCCCGTCGTCAACGCCACCGGGGTCATCGTGCACACGAACCTCGGACGGGCGCCCGTCGGCGACGATGCGCTCGCAGCCGCCCGCGCCGTCGGTCGCGGGTATTCCAACCTCGAATACCGGATGGACGAGGGCCGGCGGGGCTCGCGCCAGGAGCACGCCGGCTCGCTGCTCGCCCACGCGTGTGGCGCCGAAGCCGGGCTCGTCGTGAACAACAACGCCGCTGCGGTGCTGCTGGCCCTGGCGGCGTTGGCCAGGGGCCGCGAAGTCGTCGTCTCGCGCGGCGAGCTGGTCGAGATCGGCGGCGGGTTCCGGGTGCCGGAGATCATGGCCGAGTCCGGATGCCGGCTCGTCGAGGTGGGCACCACGAACCGGACCCGCCGGCAGGACTACGAGGCCGCCGTCGACGAGCGGACGGCCCTCGTGCTGAAGGTGCACGCGTCCAACTACCGGATGGTCGGCTTCGTCGAGTCCGCTCCTGTCGCCGAGCTCGCCGGACTGGGCCCGCCGGTGATGGTCGACGCCGGCTCCGGGCTGCTCGACGAGACCACGCCGTGGTTGGCGCGCCGGCCGGCGTGGCTCCGTGACGAGCCCGGCATCCGCCAGTCCGTCGACGCCGGCGCCGCCCTGGTGACGTTCTCGGGCGACAAGCTGCTCGGCGGGCCCCAGGCGGGTGTCGTCGTCGGCCGGGCCGACCTCGTGTCCGCCCTCGCCGCCCACCCGCTGGCGCGGGCGGTGCGGGCCGACAAGCTCACCCTCGCCGGGCTCCAAGCGGTGGCCTTCTCCTATCTCTCTGGTGACGCGACCACGATCCCGCTGTGGCGCATGGCCACGGCCCCTCTGGACGGGCTGCGAGCGAGGGCGGAGGCGATCGCAGCCGCCGTCCCCTCGGCCAAGGTGGTCGACACGGAGGCGGTGGCCGGCGGGGGCTCGCTGCCGGGCCTCACGATCCCGTCGGTCGGCGTCGCGCTCGAGGTGCCGGCGCCGGCACAGGCGCTGGCGGCGCCTGCGCGAGCACGACATCGTCGCCCGCGTCGAGGACGACGCCGTCCTCTGCGACGTGCGCACGGTCGACCCGGCCGACGACGAGCGGGTCGCCCGCGCCCTCGCCGCGTCCGGCTGACCCTGCCCGCTGTGCGCACGGTCGCCACCGCCGGGCACGTCGACCACGGGAAGTCGTCGCTCGTCCTCGCGCTCACGGGCACCGATCCCGACCGTTTCCCGGAGGAGAAGGAGCGCGGCCTCACGATCGATCTGGGCTTCGCATTCGCTGAGCTGCCCTCGGGTGAAGAAGTCGGCTTCGTGGACGTACCCGGCCACGTGCGGTTCATCAAGAACATGCTCGCCGGGGTGGGTGCGGTCGACGTCGTGATGCTGGTCGTCGCGGCCAACGAGGGCTGGATGCCCCAGAGCGAGGAGCACTTGCGCATCATCGAGCTGCTCGGTGTGCGGCACGGGCTCGTGTGCCTGACGAAGGCGGACCTCGTCGACGACGACATGCTGGATCTCGCCCGGCTCGAGCTCGACGAGCACCTGGCGCCCTCGGCGCTCGCCGACGCCCCGGTCGTCGTGTGCGACGCGCTGTCGGGTCGTGGGCTCGACGAGGTGCGCGCCGGGCTCGACGCCGTGCTGGCCGCGGCGCCACCGCCGGTCGACCGGGGCCGGCCCCGGCTGTGGGTCGACCGCGTGTTCGCGGCCAAGGGTGCGGGCACGGTCGTGACGGGCACGCTCGCCGGCGGCTCGCTGCGGGTGGACGACGAGGTCGAGGTCGGCCCCCGGGCGCGGCAGGCGCGGATCCGCGCCATCGAGACCGCGCATCACACGCTCGGCGTGGCTGCGCCGGGGACACGCGTCCGCGCTGAACCTCGCCGGCCCCGGGATCGAGCGCAGCGCCGTGCGCCGTGGCGACGGCGTCGTCCGACCCGGTCAGTGGCACCTCACGGACGTGGTCGACGTCGGGCTGGAGCCGCTGGCGGACCACGCGTTCCGTCCCCGTGCCTCGTTGCAGTGCTACGCGGGGTCGGGCGAGCAGGCCGCGGTCCTACGGGTCCTGGACGCCGAGGGCCGGTACGGGCGCATCCGGCTCGAGGAGCGCGTGCCCTTGGCTCCCGGGGATCGGCTCGTACTGCGCGATCCCGGCGAATTTGACACGGTCGGCGGTGCAGCCGTGCTGGACGCTTCCCCGACTCGGCGAGCGCGGGACGCGCCCGCCTACCTCGCCCTCCCGCTGGAGCGCCGGCTCCTCGCCGCGCACGAGTGGCTGGGCGCCGACGAGCTCGGGCCGCGGGCGGGGCTCGGGCCGGTCGAGGCGGAGGCGCTCGGGGCCGACCTCGTGCGGTCGGGCGCGGCGGTGCGCGTCGGCGGGTGGATCGTCGACCGCGACGCGCTGGCGCACCTACGGCTCGCCGCCGCCGAGGAGGTGCGAGCGCACCACGCGCGTGCCCCGCTCGAGCCTGGAGTTGATCTCGCGTCCCTGGCATCCGAGTTGCGCGTCGACGCCGGGCGGCTGCGAGCGGCGGTGGAGCACGACGGCGACCTCGTCGTCGAACGCGGCTACGTGCGCGAAGCGGGCCGCCCGGCGGGTGTCGCCGGGTCGGCCGAGGCCCGCGCCCTCCTCGACGCGCTCGAGGCGGCGCCGTTCTCGCCCCCCGAACCCGCGTCCGTGGGAGCCGATCCGGCGCTGGTCCGCTCGATGGTGCGTGAGGGCACCGTCGTCGATCTCGAGGGGATCGTGTTCGCGGCGGGCGCGCTCGACGAGGCCCGCCGGCGGATCCGGAACGCGCTCCGCGATCGTGGCACCGTGACCGTCGCCGACGTGCGCGATCTCCTCGGCTCGACGCGGAAGTACGTGCTGCCGATCCTGAAGCAGCTCGACGCCGACGGCGTCACCCGCCGTCGAGGCGACGACCGCATCCCGGGCCCGGCGGCGCTGCGGGACGCATGATGCGTGCCCTTAGGGCGTCGGCGGCGGCGGCTTTGCCGACCGGCGCCGCAGGAGCCGGAGCTTGCGACGGCGACCGGTCAGGCCGCGGCGGCGGCGGCTTTGCCGACCGGCGCCGCAGGAGCCGGAGCTTGCGACGGCGACCGGTCAGGCCGCGGCGGCGGCGGCTTTGCCGACCGGCGCCGCAGGAGCCGGAGCTTGCGACGGCGACCGGTCAGGCGTCGACGAGAAGGCGGCGTTCGGCTTCGGTGAGGCCGCCCCAGATGCCGTGCGGCTCCCGGATGCTGAGGGCGTAGTCGAGGCACTCGGACTGGACCGGGCACTCGCGACAGATCGTCTTCGCCTTGGCTTCGCGAGCGTCGCGCTCGTCCTTGCGCTCGGGCGTCGTCGGCGGGAAGAACAGCGCCGACTCGGGACCCCGGCACGCGGCGCGCAGCTGCCACGTCCGTTCTGTCATCTGGATTGCCACCGGCCCCCCTCCCCAGTCGTACCGGCGGGGCGACGGTATCCCCGTCCCCTGCACCGGACAAGGCCCGAATCGCGCAGAATTTCCGCTCCGCTACGACCTGTCCCGCCGGCCGGCACGGCGGCGCCCCCGGTCGCGGTAGTCCGCGCGCGCCGCCCTCCTCGGGCTCGACCTCGAGCACCAGGCCCTCGACGGCCACGACCCGCACCGCGTCGCCGGCGCCGATCGGTGTGGCCCGGTTCGTGCGGGCGCGCCACCGGGCGCCCTGGATCACGACCACGCCGTCGGGGGCGACGTCGACCTCGGCGCGACCCTCCTCGCCGACCATCCCTTCGCGCCCCAGCGTCGGAGTGGAGAAGCGGGACCGCACGACCGCGGTCATCGCACCCAGCATGAACAGCGCCGTGCCGATGATGACGATGGCGAGCACCCACCAGGGCGGGTTGAGACGGGCGTCGCCGCCGTACAGCGTCAGCGACCCCGCCACGAGCGCACCGCCCCCGATGAACGTCCACACGCCGAGACCGCCCGCTTGCACGTCGACCGCGAAGCCGAACACCGCCAGCATGAGGAGCCCGGCCGCCCACCACGCGACGGGTAAGTGCGAGAAGCCGACCAGCGCGCCGATGAGCGCGGCTCCGCCGGCGAGGCCGGCGAGGCCGATCCCGCACGTGTAGAACTCGAACACCATCAACGCCAGACCCGCGACGAACAGCAGGTACGCGATCGACGGGCTGATCAGCGTGTGCAAGAACTGGTTGCCGATGTCGAGACGGTCGAACCGCACTTCCTGGTTCGGCTGCCGGCGGCGGCCGAGGCCCTCGCCGACGACCGTCGCCGTCGACAGGAGCTTCGGACCGGACACGGTCGGGACGGCGCGGCCGTCGAGCGACACGATCAGCTCGCCGACCGTGGGCTCGACGGTGTTGACAGCGCCCGCGTCGTGCGCCACGTCCGCCGAGAGGTTCTCGGCCGTCAGCCGCCGGGAGCCGGCGCCGTCGCGGTCCCATCGCATCGGCGAGCGCCGCCAGCCGGTCGCCGACCGCTCGTGGGTCCGTCTCGCCGGGCTGGTCGAGCCGCAACGGGTCCGCGGGACCGATGCTCGAGCCCGACGACACCGACACCACCGGCGCCGACTGGGCGAGCAGCGTCGCCGCGCCCTTCGCCTTCGCACCGGACGGCCCGATCCACACCACGACCGGCACTCGGGAACGCCGGACGTCGCTCAGGAGAGGTTCGATGTCGACGTCGACCGATCCGCCCGAGTCGAGCTGGAGCACGATCATCGTCGAACGACGGCGATTCGCCCGGCTGATCGCGTCGCGGACGAGCGACGCCGTCGGCGGGTCGAGCAACCCGTCGACCTTCACGACGTCGATGCCGTTGCGTCGCGGGGTCGCCTGCCCCGGACGGGCCCACGCGACGTCGGCCAGGAGGATGGCGGCCGCGATGACGAAGCACGCGACGACGGCGAAGCGGCGGGTGAATGTCCGCATGTGAGCGGTTCTAGGCTGGATGCGCATGGACCTCGCGCGTTTCTGCTCCTCCGCTCGCGTCTTGATCGTGGCGGGCAAGGGTGGCGTCGGGAAGACCACCGCGACCGCGACCCTCGCCGCGGCGGCCGCCGGCGCGGGACTGAGCGTGCTGATCGTCGAGGTCGAGGGCAAATCGGGGCTGGCGGCCTGCTTCGGCCGCCCGCCGCTCGGGTACGAGGAAACCGAGCTCGCGCCCCGTGTGCGAGGCCGGACGCTCACCCCCGACGAGGCGCTCGTCGACTACCTCGAGTCGCACGGGCTCCGCCGGATCTCGAAGCGACTCGTCCGTTCGGGCGCGCTGGAGGTCGTGTCGTCGGCGGTGCCGGGCATGAAGGACATCCTCGTCCTCGGCAAGGTCAAGTCGCTGGAGCTCGAGCCGGCCGCCGATCTGATCCTCATCGACGCCCCCGCGGCCGGGCACGCCATCAGCTTCCTCATGTCGCCGCGTGGCCTCGGCGACGCAGTGCGCGTCGGACCGGTGAGCAAGCAGTCCTCCGAGGTGATCGAGATGCTCTCGGACCCGGCGCGCTGCCAGGTGATCCTCGTGACCGTCCCGGAGGAGACCCCGGTCAACGAGCTGATCGACACCGCCTTCCAGCTCGAGGACCGAATCGGGGTGCAGCTCGGGCCCGTCGTCGTGAACGCGTGCTATCCCGACCCCGGCATTCCCACGACCGTCGACGAGGTCCAGCAGTTGGCCGACGAGCTCGGCGTGTTCGTGTCGCCGCGCGAAGCAACGGACCTGGTTGCCGCGGCGGAGTTCCGCCGCGAGCGGTACGCGCTCCAGCAGCAACAGGCGGACCGCCTCGCCGCGCGCCTCCCCCTTCCGCAGGTGCGGTTGCCGTTCCTGTTCACGGCCGAGCTCGGACCGCCCGACATCGACGTCCTGGCCGAGACGTTCGCGGCCCAGGTGGAGGCGTTGCCAGAGTCGTCGTGGGGCCGCGTGACGGTGTCATGAGCGAAGGCGTCGCATTCGATGACATCGTCGACGACCGCCACATCGTCGTCTGCTGCGGAACCGGCGGCGTGGGCAAGACGACTGTGGCGGCCGTGTTCGCCGTCGAAGGAGCGCGGCGGGGGCGGAACGCGGTCGTCGTCACGATCGACCCCGCCAAACGCCTCGCCAACACGCTCGGCCTCGATTCGCTGTCGAACACGCCGCACGAGATCGACCGGGGACGGTGGGACCCGGAGAGCACGGCACCGGCCGGCGGACATCTCTCCGCTCTCATGCTCGACACGAAGTCGACGTTCGACCAGCTCGTGGCCACGTACGCGGCCGACGACGACCAGACCGAGCGGATCCTGAGCAACCGCTTCTACCGCAACGTGTCGACGGCCCTGTCGGGGACGCAGGAATACATGGCGATGGAGAAGCTGTACGAGCTGCACGAGCAGGGCGGCTACGACCTGATCGTGGTGGATACGCCCCCGACACGCCACGCGCTCGACTTCCTCGACGCGCCCCGCCGACTCACACGCCTGCTCGACAACCGGATCTTCCGGCTGCTGATGATGCCGACGCGCGCTTACCTGCGGGTCGCGAGCGCGGCGGTGCAGCGGTTCCTCCGCACCGTGTCGAAGGTTGTGGGCACCGAGGTGATCGACGATGTCGTCGCGTTCTTCCGCGCCTTCGAGGGGATGGAGGAAGGGTTCCGGAACCGCGCCGCAAGCGTGCTCGCGCTCCTCGCCGAGCCGTCGAGCAGCTTCGTGGTCGTCAGCTCGCCGCGACGCGACGCCATCGAAGAAGCGGCGTACTTCGCCGAGCGGCTCGCGGAGAGCGACATCCCGGTCGAGGGGTTGATCGTGAACCGCGTGCACCCCACCTTCGGCGACGAGGGCGTCGAAGGCCTCCGAGCCCGAGCGGAGACCCTCGCCGCCAAGGCCTTGGACGCGGCGAGCGCCCCCGACGACGGCGCAGTCCCGGCGGAGCGGCTGGCCGAGCTGTACACGAATCTCGCCGACTTCCGGCAGGTCGCGGAAGGCGAGCGCCATCACATGGCCGGCGTGAAGGCCCGCGCCGGGCGCGCCGCCGTCGTCTATGTCCCCTTCCTCTCGCGGGACGTGTACGACTTCGATGCCTTGAGCAGTGGTCGGCGGCTTCGTGTTCAAGACCGCGCCGATCCCGCCCGCAAGGGTCGATTAGCCCTCGCTGTCCGGCTCCTGGACGGTCGCAGCCCTCGCCCGGGGCGGCAGCCGCGGAGACGGCCGGATAGGTTGCACGGCCGATGAAGGTCCTCGTCGCCGCGGACGCGCGCTGGGTGCGGGAGCAGGTGCGTGCCTCGCTCGTGGGCCGCGGCCAGGAGGTCGTCGAGGTGACCCGGGGCCAGGACGTGCGGGCCGCGGTCGCCGAGCAGGAGCCCGACCTCGTCCTGCTCGACCTCCAGATCGGCAACATGGGCGGCATCGCGGTGGCGATCGACCTGCACCTCGAGGAGTCCGGCGGCCGGCTCCCGCACGTCCCGATCCTCTTGCTCCTCGACCGCGAAGCCGACCGCTTCCTCGCCCGGCGCGCGGCCGCGGACGCCGAGCTGGTCAAGCCCGTGGACCCGGGCACGCTTCGCCGCACGGTGAAGCGACTGGTCGGCGACGACGCGAACGCCCCGCCATCCCAGCTGATGAGCTCGGAGAGCACCGACCTACAATGAGCGCCCTTCGGGATGTGGCGCAGTTTGGTTAGCGCGCAGCGTTCG
The DNA here is from genome assembly GCA_963781615.1 of uncultured Actinomycetes bacterium. Taxonomy (GTDB): domain Bacteria; phylum Actinomycetota; class Acidimicrobiia; order IMCC26256; family JACDBD01; genus JALZAA01. Next base: position 60,050 of record CAWAGI010000004.1, read on the forward strand.
GGACGCTGAGGCCGCGGGTTCAAATCCCGCCATCCCGACCATCGTCGTCATGGGTTGATCTGAACGGGCGTACCCAGTGGCAATGTCTCGGCCAACATGGTGATCGCGGCGTTGTCCATGCGGATGCAGCCGTGGCTGACGCTCTTGCCGAGCGCGGAGGCGTCGTTGTTGCCGTGCACGCCGATCTCGGCGTCACCCCCTCCGAACGTCGTGAGGGCGTCCGAATGCGCCGACAGTCCATACGCGAACGGGCCGTACACGCTGTGTGGATCGGGTGTCTGCAACAACACGCGCGTGTAGTACAGACCCGGCGGTGTGGGAGTCGAGGGAGCGCCGACGGCCACGGGTCCCTGATAGGTGACCTGATCGGCGCTGAACACGGTGATCTGGTGCGCGGCGATGTCCACCTGCATGCGGTACGGGTTGCGGCTGACCTGCACATCACCGGCATGGAGCCAGCCGCTGCTGCCATTGGGCCGCGTCGGCAAAAGGACTCTCACCCAGCCTGGACGTTGCTCCTGGACCAGAAACACCTCCGGCACGCTCGGGGCCGACGGGTCGTCGTTGAGGTGCCACGAAGAGCCGAAGACCATCGCCGGTTGTGGCGACGACGGGTCATCGAAGACGCCCGCCAGTGGGGCGCTGACCTGCGCGGTCAGGCTCACACCCGGAGGCAGCGTCGCCGCCGTCGTCGGGGCGGAAGTGGTCTGCGGCGAGGGTTTGGTGCCCGCGGAGTTCGATGACCCGCTTCCTCCGCCGCACGCCACAACGAAGATCGCCATGAGAGCGGCGACCGCGATCACGGCCCGCCGTTTCGTGATGTTCACGACCCGAAGTGGGCGACCCCGGCATCGGGGCCGCCCACCACACGGTTGCATCCGACAAAGTCGCTCACACTGGTTCGAGTGTGATCAGCCGGTTGTTCTCGGTTGCGCGACGACCGCCGCGGCAACTCCAGCCTGCGGAACCGCAGCGCGCTGAGTTGGCTGCAGAGCCTCCCCCGGCGTGACAACGCCCGGAGGACCGGGCGGCGGCACGACTGCGGCGCACGGGCCGAGTGTGTCACCGTGACCCAGGTGGCCGGGCACCGCGTCGTCGTCGACCACGAGTGTGTGTTCGGCCGGCGTCCCGGGCTTGTGGCAGATCGTCACCGGTGTGTGAGGACCGCCGGGTGGATCCGCAAACGCAGTACCACTCACGGCCCCGAGCACGACGGTGGCGACCACGGCTGCGATGACTCGCAGACCCTTCTGCATGGCCGCACCTCCTTCGTTTGTACTTCTTCACTCGGTGGCTTCGATCCCCTGAGGGATCCTTCCAGTCCGTACAGCGACGTCGGCCGGTCGCACCGTTACGATGCCGACGGCTTGCGCGCGCATAGTTGCGTCGTGAATGGTCGTTCCGTGCAGGTTCGCGCAGGTGCTGCGTCCGGTAGCGCGCGCCAAAACGCTTCTGCAAGTGTGCATCGGGGCTCGCCGCGCCCCGCGACCGTGCTCGACTCGTGAGGGGCTGAACAGCACCGATGCCCTTGATAGGTCCGTTCGTCGGCTTCGCCAACGGGACCTTTCTCTTTCTGACGTTTGCGGCCGTCGCCGTCACCTTCAACCTCGCGCTCGACGCGCTGATGCGTCGGGTCGTGACCCCCGAGGTTCGACACCGAGCCGGCCCGACCGCGGCCGTGACCGTCCAGGTGCTGGCGACGATCTACGCCGTGCTCGTCGCGTTCGTCATCGTGAGCGAGTACAGCCAGCTGCGATCCGCCAACGAGCAGGTGGCGGCCAAGGCGGCCGACCTCAGCGCCATGTCCGAGAACAGTCGCATCTTCCCGACCGCCGAGGGGGACCAGCTGCGCCGGGCCATCACGGCGTACACGGTCACGGTGGTCGACCGCAGCTTCCCGAAGCTCGCGGACTCACCGAAGCCGGACCGGCTCGGCGACGAGCGGTTGGAGCAGATCTTCGACCACCTTGCGCTCGATCCACCCGACAACGCCCGACGAGAGCGCCGCCTACTCGAAGACGCTCGACCAGCTCGACGGCGTGGTCGAGACGCGGGCTCGTCTCGTGAACGCTTCGGGCGAGACGGTTCCTTGGCCGCTCGTGTTCATGCTGGCCATCATGGGGCTGGCAGTGCTCGTCGTCAGCACGCTGCTCGATACTCAGCACCGGAAGGCCCACGTCGCGATCCTGACGGCCCTCGCCTTGCTCGTGTCGCTGACGCTCGCGCTGGTCGTGAGCCTCAACTTCCCGTTCGACGGGATCCTGCCGATCAGCGACGCGCCGCTCCGCAACTTCCTGGCGTTCCGAGCCGCGCGCTGACGCGAGCCGCGCCTCAGTTCCGGCGGAGCGCGTCGATGAGCTCGGCCTTGTTCATCTGCGACCGCCCTGGGATGTCCCGGTAGCGCGCCTCGGCGTAGAGCTCGTCGACCGTGCGCTGCTCGTACCGCCGCGTCTCTTGCAGCGGGCCCTCGACCGCCCCGTTCGAGCCCTGGTCGGGGTACGGCAGCTCCGATCGGGTCGGACCGGTCGGCCCGCGATCGCGCCGGGACGTCAAGTGGTACGAGAGGAGGTTCGCGACCGCGGCGATCGCGGTGACGGCGGCGACCAGGATCGCGACCGCAAGCGCACCGACGGCGAACACGAGCACCCAGTCGCCGATGCTGTCGACGGTGAACTTCGCGAAGCCGATCTGGCGCATCAGGCTCTCGACCGCTGCCGTCATCGCCCCGGACAGGAGCCACGGGAGGAAAGCCAGCAGGAACAGGATCACGAAGACGCCGGTCAGGACGGCGGCGACGAGGAAGGCGAGCGCCTGGAGATCGAACGCGCTCCGCTCGCCGAGCACCGAAGGACGGACCAACGCCCTCGGGTTGATCCGATCCATCGGCTTGCCGCGTGGTTGCTCTCTCAACACCACGGTGCACCTGCTCCTCGGCTCGTGACGAGCCTAGGCGAGGTCGGTTCGCGCGACGCGGACGTGGCTACTCGCGAGCGAGCAGTTCGGCGATTTGCACCGCGTTGAGGGCGGCACCCTTGCGAAGGTTGTCGCCCGCGACCCACAGGTTGAGGCTCCCGGGCTCCGACGGGTCCTCGCGCACGCGTCCGACGAGCACGGGGTCGACGCCGGCCGACTCGAGGGGCGTGGGATGCCCGTCGCCGCCGTCGACGAGTTGCACACCCGGCGCGTCCGAGAGCAGCTCGACGGCTTCGCCCTTCGCCATCGGGCGCGCGAAGCGGAGGTTCGCAGAGACGGCGTGGCCGACGTACACGGGCACGCGCACGCAGGTGACGGTCAGGAGCAGCTCGTCGGCATGGAGGATCTTGCGGCTCTCGTGGAGCATCTTCCACTCCTCCGACGTGTACCCCTGCTCGCGCAGCGATCCGGCAAGCGGGATCACGTTGCCGGCGATGGGCCGGTCCCAGACCTCGCCCGGCGCGATCGCGCCGTCGATGGCGCCGGCACGCCGCAGGACGTCGGAGCGACCGTCGCCCTTCGTCCATTGCTCGTCCAGCTCCCGCAACCCGGACTGCCCGGCGCCGGAGACGGACTGGTAGGTCGAGACCACCATGCGCTCGAGCCCGGCCGCCCGATGGAGGGGCGCGATCGCGGTGAGCGGCACGGCGGTCGTGCAGTTCGGGCACGACGCGATCCCCTTCGGCATGTTGCCCAGGTCGTCCGGATTGATCTCGGTGATCACGAGGGGGACATCGGGATCCATGCGGAACGCGGCGGAGTTGTCGACGACCTTGGCCCCGGCGGCCGCTGCCACCGGCGCCCACTCGGCGGCGATCGGGTCGTCGACGTCGACGATGACGAGCTCGAGGCCGTCGAAGCCGTCCGGCGCGCAGCGTCTCGCACGTGACCTCGCGCCCCGCGTACCCGAGCCTGCGGCCTTCGGACCGTCGGCGACGCGTACACGCGCAGCTCGTCGACGGGGAAGGCCCGTTCCTCGAGGACGCGCAGCATCTCCCGGCCCACGACGCCGGTCGCACCGACGACACCGACTCTCATGCCGTCTCCTGGCCGAGCTCGAAAGCCTTGTGCAACGCCTGCACGGCGCGCTCGACGTCGTGCTCCTGCACCGCGCACGAGACCCGGATGGAGGAAGTGGAGATCATCTCGATGTTCACGTCCTCCCGGGCGAGGGTCTCGAACATCTTCGCGGCCACACCCGGGTTCGATCGCATCCCGGCACCGACGAGGGAGACGCGTCCGATGCCGGGATCGTGGCTGACGCCGCTGGCGTCCGTCTCCTTGACGACCTTGTCCATCACGGACAGGGCACGTGTCAGCTCGTCGTTCGGGACCGTGAACGAGATGTCGGTGTGGCCCGCCGTCGACACGTTCTGCACGATCATGTCGACGTTGACGTCCTCGTCGGCGAGCGCGCGGAACACGGTGGCCGCGATCCCGGGTCGGTCGGGCACCTGCTCGATCGTCACCTTGGCCTCCGACGTGTCGTGCGTGACGCCGGAGATGATCGCCTGTTCCATCGTCGGATCGTCCTCTCGGACCCAGGTCCCCGGCTCCCAGCTGAAGCTGGAGCGCACGTGGACGGGCACCCCATAGTTGCGCGCGAACTCGACCGAGCGCAGCGCGAGCAGCCCGCTGCCGGTGGCGGCCATCTCCAGCGCCTCGTCGAACGAGAGGCGCGAGAGGCGGCGGGCGTCGGGCACCACCCGAGGATCGGCGGAGTACACGCCGGCGACGTCGGTGTAGATCTCGCACGCCTCGGCGCCGAGGACCGCCGCCAGGGCCACCGCCGAGGTGTCGGAGCCGCCCCGGCCGAGGGTCGTCACGTCGCGGGCCGTGGAGACGCCCTGGAACCCGGCCACGATCGCCACCACGCCGCCGGCGATCGCCTCGCGGATGCGGTCGGCGCGGACCTCGACGATCTTGGCCTTGCGATGGGTGGTGTCCGTGACGATGCCCGCCTGCGAGCCGGTGAAGGAGACCGCGGGCTGGCCGTGGTCGAGGATCGCCATGCACAGCAACGACATCGAGATGCGCTCGCCCGCGGTGAGCAGCATGTCCATCTCCCGGGCGGCGGGGGCGTGCGAGACGCCGTGCGCGAGCTGCTCGAGGTCGTCGGTCGTCTTGCCCATCGCCGAGACCACCACGACGACGTCGTCGCCTTGCTTCCGGGTGCGAACGATGTGCTCGGCGACGGCCTTGATGCGGTCGGCATCGGCCACCGACGTACCGCCGTACTTCTGGACGAGCAGGTTGCCCACGCCGCGCACGGTACAGGGGGATTCGCGCCGCCCGGGTGCAAATTGCCGCGGCGGCGCTCCTAGACTCCCCCGCCGTGGCGAAGCAGGCCAAGCGCGAGCGGCAGCGGATGAACCGGGAGGCGCGCCGGCAAGCCGAGCTCGCCGCGACCCGCCGGCGGAAGCGGATGCGCACCGGGCGCACGGTCGCCATCTTCGCCATCCCGCTGATCGTGCTGTTCGTGGTGCTCCAGCTCCGGAGCAGCGGCGGGAGCGAGCCCGAGCGCACATTCTCGAAACCGCCGACGCAGGCGCTCAAGCCCGATACCACGTATACGGCGACGATCGACACGAGCCAGGGGAAGATGGCCCTCGCCCTCGACGCCAGCGCGGCGCCGAAGAGCGTGAACAACTTCGTGTTCCTCGCCCGCAAGCACTTCTACGACGGGCTCACGTTCCACCGCGTCGCCAAGGACTTCGTGATCCAGGGCGGCGACCCGAAGGGCGACGGGAGCGGCGGGCCCGGGTACAAGATCCAGGCCGAGACGCCGGCGAACGGCTACCAGGTCGGGTCGGTCGCGTGGGCCAAGGGCCAGCAGGAGCCGCCGGGAACGGCGGGGTCACAGTTCTTCATCGTGACCAGCCCCGCGCCCACGCCGGGCCAAGGGCTCGACGCACTCAACCAGCAGCCGTACCAGTACGGCATCCTCGGCACGGTTGCAGATCAGCCGAGCCTTGCCGTCGCCCAGAAGATCGGCGGCCTCGCGCCGAACACGCAGAGCGGCGACGGGAAGCCGACGAAGAAGGTGACCATCAAGAAGGTCACGATCGCCGAGTCGCCGAGCTCGACGGCCGGGAGCGCACCCCCCGCGCTCGTAGGTCGTCAGACCTCGAGCCGCTCCACCTTGGAGCCGTGCTCGACGACGGTCGTCTGACGGCCGTCGTACAGCGTGACCACGCCGGCGCCGGCGACGCGCCAGGTGACGTCGGGGTCGCGGATCAACGCCGTCTGCTCGTCGAGGCCGACGAGCGTCGCGGTGCGGGGCAACAGGTCGATCGAGCGTTCGCGGAGGTGGGTGGCGGCGGTGCCGTGGTACGGGAACACGGCCAGGTCGCGCACGACGCCGAGCCCGACGGTGTACGCGCCGCCTCGCGGGTCGACCATCGGGTCGCACACCACGGTGGCTCCGGCACCCGACGCCGCCAGCACGGCTCCCTTGCGGTACGCGCTGACGATCGCCTCGAACAGCGCCGAGTCCTTGAGCGCGGAGCGCAGGTGCAGCGGCGAACCGTCGGCGATGTAGACGAACCCGGCGTCCTTCACACCCGCGACGTTCGCCCGGTCCTCGGCGTCGGCTCTGCGCAACACCGAGAGCGCGCGCACCGAGGCGCCGAGCCCCGAGAAGTATTCTGTCGCCCGATCGACGACCCGGTCCGCGTGCTCGAACGCGGCCGCGGTCGGCACGACGACGACCTCGTCGCCGGCGCGCGCCAGCAGCTCGGCGTCGAAGTCGCGACATCCGTCGTGCCACTCGCCGCCGCCGACCAGCGCGAGCGTGCCCGACGCCTGCTTGGGACTCATGGCCTCGGGAGCCTACCGGGGGGTAACGTGCCGTTTCTGCACCAAGCGTGCGGGTTTCTACTCGCCGAGGGGGGTCACAACGTGACGGTCAAGCGCGTCGGAATCGTCGGCTCCGGGATCATGGGCTCGGGCATCGCCGAGGTCGCGGCCAAGGCCGGCTTCGAGGTCTGCCTGCGCAGCCGGCAGCAGAGCTCGGCCGACAGGATGATCGCCGGGCTCGAGAAGTCGCTGGCCAAGCAGGTCGACAAGGGCCGGCTCGACGCCGCCGAGCGTGACGCCGTCCTCGGGCGCGTCAGCGCCGTCACCGACCTCGGCGAGCTCGCCGAGTGCGACCTCGTGATCGAGTCGATCGTCGAGGACCTCGCCGTCAAGAAGCACCTGTTCAACGAGCTCGACCGGGTGTGTCACGACGCCGCCGTCCTCGCCACCAACACGTCGACGCTGCCGGTGGTGGAGATGGCGATGGAGAGCCGCCCCGACCGGGTGTGCGGCATCCACTTCTTCAACCCGGCGCCGATGATGCCGCTCGTCGAGGTCGTCCACTGCATCACGACGTCCGACGGGACGGTCGAGACCGCCCGCTCGTTCGCCGAGGCGTGCGGCAAGAGCCCGGTCCTCGTGCGGGACCAAGCCGGGTTCATCGTGAACGCTCTCCTCTTCCCCTATCTGAACAACGCGGTGAAGCTCCTCGACGCCGGCGTGGCCTCGCGGGACGACATCGACGCGGCCATGAAGGGCGGCTGCAACTTCCCGATGGGGCCGCTGGAGCTGCTCGACCTGGTCGGGCTCGACACCAGCCTCGCGATCATCGAGGCGCTCTACGCCGAGTTCCGTGACCCGAACTACGCCCCGGCGCCGCTGCTGAGGCGGATGGTGAGCGCCGAGCGTCTCGGGCGGAAGAGCCGGCAGGGGTTCTACGACTACGGCTGAGTCCGAGGAGGTGCGGCGCCGTGAGCCACGTCGACGCGAACGGCGTCCATACCTATTACGAGGAGCACGGGTCGGGCGACCCGCTCCTCCTGCTCCACGGCGGGTTGGTCGACGGAGACTCCTTCGCCCAGCAGACGCCCGTCTTCGCCGAGCATTCCCGCGTGATCGTCCCCGACCGGCGGGGTCACGGCCGGACCCCCGACGTCGAGGGCCCGATCTCCTACGACCTGATGGCCGACGACACGATCGCGTTCATGGAGGCGCTCGGCCACGGGCCCCGCGCACCTGGTCGGGTGGAGCGACGGAGGCAACGTCGGCCTGCTCGTCGCCATCAAGCGCCCCGACCTGGTGCGCCGACTCGTCGCGATCGGCTCGAACTTCAGCGCCGAGGGGCTGACGAACGAGGCGGCGGCCACGTTCAAGCCCGACACGCCGACCTCGGCGGTCCCGGTCATGCGCGAGATGTGGAAGGTGAACGCCGTCGACCCGGACCGCTTCGACGCGGTGCTGGAGAAGATGCAGGGCTGCTGGTTCGACTACGCCATCCCGACCGCCGACCTCGCTCGGATCGCGAGCCCGACGCTCGTCATGGCGGGCGACGACGACATCGCCCGGTTCGAGCACACGATCGAGCTGTACGACGCGATCCCCGATGGGCAGCTCGCGGTCATCCCCGGCGCATCGCACCTGGTGCCCATCGAGAAGGCCGATCTCGTGAACCAGCTCGTCCTGGACTTCCTCGCCGCCGAGGGACCGACCGATGACCATGGCGCCGATCCGGCGCGGCTGAGCGGTTCGCCCGCGGCGGATGGGACACTAGGGACATGGCGACGCGCGACCGCCCCTGGCTGATGCGCACGTACTCGGGCCACTCGTCGGCCCGGGCGTCGAACGAGCTGTACCGGACCAATCTCTCGAGGGGCCAGACCGGTTTGTCGGTGGCGTTCGACCTGCCGACGCAGACCGGGTACGACCCCGACCATCCGCTCGCCCGGGGCGAGGTCGGCAAGGTCGGCGTGCCGGTGCCCCACCTCGGCGAGATGCGGACCCTGTTCGACGGCATCCCGCTCGACGAGATGAACACGTCGATGACGATCAACGCCACGGCGATGTGGCTCCTCGGCATGTACATCGCGCTGGCCGAGCAGCAGGGCGCCGATCCCGCCCGCCTCGCCGGCACCGTCCAGAACGACATCGTGAAGGAGTATCTGAGCCGCGGCACGTACATCTTCCCGCCCGAGGCGTCGAAGCGGCTCACGGTCGACCTCGTGGTCCACGCCGCCCGCCACATCCCGCGCTGGAACCCGATCAACGTCTGCCCGTACCACCTCCAGGAGGCGGGCGCGACACCGGTGCAGGAGATCGCGTACGGCCTGGCGACGGCGGTCGCAGTGCTCGACGCGGTGCGCGAGTCCGGTCAGGTGAGCGAGGAGGACTTCCCGGGCGTCGTCGGGCGGATCTCGTTCTTCATCGACGTGGGCATCCGTTTCGTCGAGGAGACGTGCAAGATGCGCGCGTTCACCGAGATGTGGGATCGCATCACGCGCGAACGCTACGGCGTGCAGGACGAAAAGCTGCGCCGGTTCCGCTACGGCGTGCAGGTGAACTCGCTCGGCCTCACCGAAGCGCAGCCGGAGAACAACGTGCAGCGCATCGTGCTCGAGATGCTGGGCGTCACGCTCTCGAAGGACGCCCGCGCCCGCTCCATCCAACTGCCGTGCTGGAACGAGGCGCTCGGCCTCCCGAGGCCGTGGGACCAGCAGTGGTCGCTGCGCATGCAGCAGGTGCTCGCGTACGAGACCGACCTGTTGGAGTACGACGACCTGTTCGCCGGGTCGAAGGTGATCGAGGCGAAGACCGGTGAGCTCGTCGACGCCGCCGAGGCCGAGCTCCAGTGGGTGCTCGACGGCGGCGGGTCGTTCGAGATGATCGACGCCATGAAGGGCCGCCTGGTGCAGAGTCACGCCGAGCGGGTGCGCAGGATCGAGTCGGGCGAGCTTCCCGTCGTGGGCGTGAACATGTTCACGGAGACGGCGCCGTCACCGCTGGTCTCGGGCTACGAAGGCGGGGAGGCGCACATCCTCGAGCTCGACCCCGCCGCCGAGACCGAGCAGATCGAGCACGTCGAGCAGTGGCGGGCCGATCGCGACGAGCAGGCATGGGCGGACGCACTCGAACGCGTGCGCCGGGTCGCCACCACGGACGAGAACTTGACGGCCGCGACGATCGAGCTCGCCAAGGCGGGCGGGACGGTCGGCGAGTGGGCGGGAGCGTTGCGCGACGTGTTCGGCGAGTACCGGGCGCCGACAGGCGTGGGCGCCGTCGCGGCGGCTCCGGTGGACGAGATGGTGAAGGTGCGCGAGCGTGTGCAGTCGGCGGCCGCCGAGCTGGGCGGGCCGATCCGTGTCCTGGTCGGCAAGCCCGGGCTCGACGGTCACTCGAACGGCGCCGAGCAGATCGCGGTGGCGGCCCGCGACGCCGGCATGGAGGTCGTGTACCAGGGGATCCGGTTGACGCCGGAGCAGATCGCGGCGGCGGCCGGCGACGAGGACGTCGACGTCGTCGGCCTGTCGATCCTGTCGGGCTCGCACCTGCTCCTCGTCCCGGAGACGGTGCGGCTGCTGCGCGACCGCGGCGTCGACGCCCCGGTGGTGGTGGGCGGGATCGTCCCCGACGCCGATCAGCGCAAGCTGCTCGACGACGGCGTCGCCCACGTCTTCACGCCGAAGGACTACAAGCTCGCCGAGATCATGTCCGACATCGCCGACCTCGCGATCGAACACCGGCGCAAGACCCCGATGCGCACATAGGTCAGCGCTGGTAGATCGCCTCGATCACGTCGGCGTACTTCGTGTGGATGCCGCGGCGCTTGAGCTTCATCGTCGGCGTCAGCTCCTCGGAGTCGGGGAGCCACTCCTCGCCCAGCAGGGCGAACTTCTTCACCTGCTCGACGTTGTTGAACCGCTTGTTGGCCTCCGCGACCGACCGCTCGATCTCGGTGCGCATGTCGGGGTTCTCGGCGAGCTCGGCCAACGACGCGCCGCCGACGCCGTGTTGCTTCGCCCACGCCGGCGCCACGTCCGTGTCGAGCACGAGCAAGGCGGAGACGAAGGGGCGACCGTCACCGATCACCGCGGCCTGTCCGATCAGCGGGAACGCCTTGAGGGCCGCCTCGAGGTTGGCCGGTGAGATGTTCTTGCCGCCGGCCGTGATGATCAGCTCCTTCTTGCGGTCGACGATCCTCAGGTAGCCGTCGTCGTCGAACTCGCCGATGTCGCCGGAGTGGAGCCAGCCGTCGGCGTCGAGCGCCTCGGCCGTCTTGGCGGGGTCGTTCAGGTAGCCGCGGAACACGTTGCCGCCCCGGCAGATCACCTCCCCGTCCTCGGCCAGCTTCACTTCGCAGCCCGGAATGGCGCGGCCGACCGTGCCGAGGCGCACATCGACGGCGTCGAACGTCATCGGGCCCGACGACTCCGACATGCCGTAGATCTCGGCCAGCGGCACGCCGAGGGCGCGGAAGAACTGCAGGATCTCGATCGGGATCGGCGCCGCGCCGGTGATCGCGGAGATCACCTGGTCGAGGCCGAGCAGCTCCCGCACGGGGCGCAGCACCGAGTCGTCGCTCGTCTCCAACGCGCGCTCGAACGACTCCTTCTGCTGCGGGTCGGTGGCGATGACCGCTTGCACGCCGGCGTACACCTTCTCCCAGATGCGCGGCACCGCGAAGACGATCTCGGGCCGCACCTGGGGCAGGTACGACGCCACGTCGCGCGCTTCGGGACACGACGTCACCTCGTAGCCGAACATCGCCTGCTGGTAGTAGGACGTCATGCGCTCGGCGATGTGCGCCATCGGCAGGTACGACACCAGCCGCCGGCCTTCCGGCGGGACGTGCGCGAGCGTGAGGCGCAGGCTCTCCGCGGTCCAGCAGATGTTGGCGTGATCGAGCATCACGCCCTTCGGCGGCCCGGTGGTCCCCGACGTGTAGATGACCGTGGCGAGGTCGGACGGCTGCACGATCCTGCTCGCGGCCTCGATGTCGACCGGATCCAACCCCAGCATCGGCCCCCAGGCGCGCACGTCCTCCGGCGCGACGCCGTCGGGGTCCTCCATGAGGACGATGTGCTCGAGGGCGGGGAGCTCGGAACGCACCTTGAGGAACCGCTCGAGGTAGCCGACGTCCTCGAGGATCGCGACCTTGGCGTCGCAGTGACCGGCGAGGTACTGCACCTGCTCGGGGGCGGACGAGTTGTAGATCGAGATCGGCGTGGCGCCGACCAGCAGCGCGGCCATGTCGGCGACGAAGAACTCGGGCCGGTTGCGCATCATGAGGACGACCCGATCGCCCCGCCCGACGCCGAGCTCCTGGAGGCCGGCCGCCACCCGGCACGCGTCCTCGGCGTACTCGGCGAACGTGCTCTCCTGCCAGCCGTCACCGTCCTTCGCCCGCAGCGCCACCGCGTCGGGCCGGGCCCGGACGGTCTGGAGGAAACGGCTGGGGACGGTCTGCCCCCGGGTCTGGTCGGCGAGCATCTCGTTCGTCACCTGCTCCACAGGGGCACCCCTTTGTCCTGTGTGTCGCTCTCTCTGGCGCCGTCGCAAGCGCCGGCTCTGCGACAACGGTCGGCAAAGCCGCCGTTGTCGCTGGTCACCATATGTAGCGCACCGATGCGAGGCGCGCGCAGGGCAAGTTCTCCACAGGCCAGGGTGGAAAACCTGTGGAGAATGGTGGATACTGTCGTCCGTTCGTCCCGAGGAGATCGTTGGGGCGCCCGGCGCGCGGGTTCTCTACTCAACCTCCTCGGGGCGAGCTGTTTCCCGGAGCACTTCCTCGGTGTCGGCGCCGAGCGGGCGACCCGTACCGGTGATCCGCCCTGCGGTGCGGCTCAGGCGGGCGACCGGGCCCGGCATCACCGTCCCGTCCACCTCGACCAGCACGCCCCGCTCCCGCACGTGGGGGTCACCGGCGAGGTCGGCCATCGTGTACACGGGCGCCGCCGCCGCGTGGGCGGCCTCGAAGGCGGCGAGCACCTCGGCGGACGGCCGGGCCGCGATCCAGCCGGCGAGCGTGGCTTCGAGCTCGTCGCGGTGGTCCATCCGGCCGGCGAAGGTTGCGAACCGGTCGTCGTCACCGACGCCGATGAGGGTGAGGACGCGGCGAGCGACCGAGTCGGTGGACGTCGACACCGCGACCCACACGCCGTCGGCGCAGCAGTACGTGCCGCGGGGCACCGTGTAGGGGATGCCGGACCCGAGCCGGGGTTGGAGCTCGCCGCGGTGGGCCCAGACGCTCGGCAGGGCGCCCATGCACTGGAGCATCGACTCCAGGAGATTCACGTCGATCACCTGGCCTTCGCCGGTGCGATCGCGATGCCGGAGCGCGACCATCACCGCGAACGCGCCGGCCATGGCGGCGATCTCGTCGGTCAACGCGACCGGCGGAAGGAGCGGGGCGCCGTCGGGCTCGCCGTTGATGGCCGCGAACCCGCTCATCGCCTCGGCGAGGGTCGCGAAGCCGGGACGGCCCGCGTACGGCCCGTCCTGCCCGAACCCGGTCACGCGGAGCACGACGAGACCCGGGTTGCGCGCCAGCAGCTCGTCGGGGGCGAGGCCGAGGCGCTCGAGCGTCCCGGGCCGGAAGTTCTCGACGAGCACGTCGGCCGTGTCGACGAGCCGGCGCATGTGCTCGATGCCGTCGTCGGTCTTGAGATCGAGGACGACGCTGCGCTTGCCGCGGCCGACGAACTTCCACCACAGCCCGGCGCCGTCACGGGGGTCCCGCCAACCCAGGTCGCGGAGGCCGTCACCGTCGGGGGATTCGACCTTGATGACGTCGGCGCCGAAATCCGCCAGATGGCGCGCCACGCCGGGCCCGGCGAGCACGGTCGCCATGTCGATCACGCGGAGACCCTCGAGTGCCTGCATGGGACGGGAGATTACGGCGGCCCCGTCAGCCCACCGCCTCCTTCTTATCCTTGCGGTCGAGCGTGACCGTCACCGTCCCGAAGCCGGTGTCCTGCGTGCCGGTCGCGCGTTTCCCGTGTATCGCGAGCTGGAGCTGGACGCCGTCCTGGAAGACGAGCGTGAATGCGCGACGACTCTTGGTACCCGTGATCCCGTACGAGTTGGACATCTCGGGGATCGATGCACCGTTGTCACACGTGTAGGCACCGGCCGTGGTCGTGCCGTTTCCCGACACGCTGCCATCCTCTTTCACGGCGATGCGCACCGGTCCCGACTGCGACACGGGCGCGCAGCCCGGCGTCTGGATCGTCCCGCGGACGTTGCCGTTCCACGCCTGCCCGCAGATGATCTTGCCGAGGTTCTCGAGCTGTTTGCCGATGCGGTCGATCAGGTTCTTGTCCGATCGGAACGTCGTAGTTCTCGGTGTCACCGCGCCCTCGGCGCTGCCGAACCATCAGCGTGTTGTGGCGGCCGATGGCACTGCGTTGCCGGTGGCGTCACGGTCGTCACCGAGCCCCATGACGTGCCCGAATTCGTGGACTGGATCACTGTCTCGTGTGGCATCCGCGGGCATTGAGCCGTCTCCGTCGTTCTCGTAGTAGCGCGTCCCGTCCGGCGAACGCTGGCCGGGGTCGCCGGCCGGCGTTCGTTCGGGCACGCCGTCCCAGCCGCGCCGCTGCTAGCCGCGTCCCCGGAGGGCCGGCCGACAGCTTGGGCCCGGTGCCGGTCGGGCTGACCGGGGAAGTCGGCGGGCATGGTCTGTCGATATCGATCTTCGAGCTCGGAACTTGTACTTGTTGCAGTACGAGTACTTGTCGAATGCCTCCTTCCACGCCTTCTCGGCGGTCTTCTTCCAATACTTGGCCAGACTCCCGCCCTTCGGCGCCTTCCAGTCGCTCGCACCCGACGCAGTCGACGGGCACGGTGATGGTCACGACGTTGTTGCGGTCGGGGCCCGAGACAATGGTCCCAGCGCCCGCCGCAGCTTCGCGGCCAGAGAAGCACGCACGGCCGATCGCCCGCGTCCGAGCAGCGCCACCCGTCGCCGCATACGTGCCCTCGCCGGAACGCGCGTCTGTTGTAACCCGGCGCTTCTCGGCCCGCTAGAGGGTCCAAAGCCGCGGGGCGGCGGAATCGGCGCGCCATGATCTCCCGGTGCGCCGCTGGATCTCCGTGCTCGACTGGCTGCCGAGCTACCGCCGCGCCGACCTCCCGGGCGACCTCGTCGCCGGCCTCACCGGCGCAGCCGTGCTCGTCCCCCAGTCGATGGCGTACGCGCAGATCGCGCACCTCCCGCCGGTGGTGGGGCTCTACGCGTCGGTCGTGCCCCTGCTCGTGTACGCGGTGCTGGGGCGAGTCCCGCAGCTCGGCATGGGGCCGCTGGCATCCATCTCGATCCTGTCGGCAGTCGGCGTCGCGAAGCTCGCCCCCGACACGAGCACGGAGTTCATCGCGCTCTCCGCCACGCTCGCCGTGATCGTCGGGATCGTCCACCTCGCGATCGGTCTGCTGCGTCTCGGCTTCCTCGTTCGCTTCCTCTCGGAACCTGTGATGACCGGGTTCCTCGCGGCGCTGGGCGTCCTCCTGATCGCGACGCAGCTCGGCGCGCTCGACGGGCGTCCCGATCTCGAGCACCAGCACCCGCGCGTACGAGGTCGTGCGGGACTGGCTCGAAGGCCTCGACGGGGCGAGCCTCACGACCACCGCGCTCGGCGTGGCGTCGATCGTCGCGTTGCTCGTCGCCAAGCGGTGGCGGCGGCTCCCCAGCGCTCTCCTTCTCATCGTGGTCGCGTCGCTGGCGGTGCTCGTGTTCGGGCTCGACGACCACGGCGTCGCCGTCGTCGGCACGGTGCCGAGCGGCCTGGCGACGCCCGCCAGTCCGCCGTGGTCGCTCCACGACGTGCAGGTGCTCCTCCCGACGGCGTTCGCGATCACGCTCATCAGCATCCTCGAGGCGATGACGCTGGCGCGCGAGTTCGCGGAGGAGCACGGGTACGACATGAACCCCAACCAGGAGATCGCCGCCATCGGCGCCAGCAACGTGTCCTCGGGCTTCTTCCAGGGGATGGTCGTGACGAGCGCCATCACGCGCTCGACGATCCTCGACGAGGCCGGTGCCCGGACCCAGCTCTCGGGGGCGCTCTCGGCGCTGATCGTGGCGCCGCTCCTCATGTTCGGGACGGCGACGTTCCGCTACATCCCGATCTGCGTGCTCGGCGCGGTCGTGATCGTGGCCGTGCTCCCGTTCATCAAGGTGGGCGAGGCCCGGCGCCTGTGGCGGGTGCAGCGGGCCGACTTCTGGGTCGGGATGCTCGCGTTCGTCGGGACGCTGCTGCTCGGCCTCGAGCTCGGCGTCCTCGTGGCGGTGGCGACGTCGATCACGCTCATCGTGTACCGCGTGACCCGCCCCCGCCTGCCCGAGCTGGGCCGGCTGCCGGGGACGGACTCGTTCGTCGAGCTCGCCCGCAACCCCGCCGCGGAGACCTATCCCGACACCGTGATCGTCCGCGTCGAGGCAGCGCTGTACTTCACGAACGCCGAGGCACTCGCCGACCGGCTCGTGCGGCTCGAGCGGGACCATCCCACGCTGCACACGATCGTGCTCGACGCCAGCGGCGTGAACACGCTCGACGCCACCGCCGACCACCAGCTCCGCAAGCTCGCGGCGCGGTACCGGGAGCGGCGCATCCGTCTGCTGTTCGTGAACGTCGACGACGAGGTGCGCGACGTGATGGACGCGTCAGGCTTGAGCGAGCTCGTGGGCGCCGACGGGTTCTTCGCCACCGACGCCGACGCGGTGGCTCACCTCAGTAGCGCTCGGTGAAGCAGCGGTCGGCGAGCGGGCCGAGCGCGTAATCCCGGTACAGGCCGGCGAACATGCCCCGGGTCTTCTCGGTCCACGCCATCGCCGACGACGCGGCGGCGCGCCGGACGATCTGCGTGTACCCGTCCTCGTAGACGCGGTACTCGCCCCACCCACCGGGATAGTCCTTCGTGCAGGACACCTCGACGATCGGAACGTTGCGGGCGGCGGCGAAGCGCCGGACACGCGTGCGATGGGTGTGGCCGGCGAAGTAACCGGCGATGTTCTCGCGCCGGCCGATGACCGCGGCCAGGGCCTCGCTGTCGTCGGGGTTGATCCCGAAGTACGTGCCCGAGCGGTAGTCTGCGTCGAGGTTCCACAGGTGGTGGTGGCCGAAGGCGAGGACAGGCGTCGTCACCGACCCGGCCAGCTCGTCGAGCCAACCGACCTGGTCGGCGCTGAGCTCGCCGCGGTCGGTGCCGGGGATCACCGTGTCGAGGACGGCGACGGTGACCCCGTCGACGTGGACGGCGTACGGTGCGTCACCGGCGGCGAACTGCGCGTCGGTCTTGACGTCGTGATTGCCGCGCACCCAATGCATGCGTGCGCCGAGTACCCCGTACGCTTCGAGGAAGGACTCGAACTCGCTCTCGCGGCCGGCGTCGGTGAGGTCGCCCTTCACGACGACGACGTCGGGATCGAGCGCGCGCATCTCGTCGATCACGACGCCGTTCATGACCTCCGGGTACGGCGGCTCGCCGGGCTCCGAGCGCATGATCGGGCCGAGCTCCTCGTCCCCGAGGTCGCCGAGCCGCCCGCACTCCACCTCGCCGAAATGCACGTCGTTGGCCGTCGCGATCGTCGCCAGCAGCCGGCCCGGCGGTCGCTCGAGCGTCGTGAACGAATTCGGCAGGAACTCGCCGTGCGCGGCGCCGTCCACCTCCAGCGTGTACTCGGTCGCGGGGTCGAGGCCGCCGACACGCGCGCTGTGGTACGGGCCGGTCGTCGTGACCTCGCTGTCGCCGACGCGCGTCGTGACCCGATCGTCACCTTCGGTGCGGAAGGTGACCACGGCCTCGTCGGGCCCGATGGTCATGAGCTCGGCGTCGTTCACGACGGTCATGGGCTCAATCGGGTCAGGCCCGGGCGCGGCGGTCGATGCGTCCTGACAGGCGCCACGGACCGCGGAGCAAACCGGCGCGCCGAGCCGTGAGGCGCGACGCCCGCACCCAGGCGTCGAGGTGCTCGGCGTCACCGCCGGTGAACGACGCCGCCGCCCGTGCCGCCGCATGGGCGCGTTCCTGTCGGACGACCTCGATGGCGGCGGTAATGGCCGCCAGTTCCTCGGGTGACGCGTCGGGGGAGATGACGCGGAAGGCGGGCGGTTCGGACATGGCGGCGCCTAGAGCGGCACGTTGCCGTGCTTGCGCTGCGGAAGCTTCTCCTTCTTCGTGCGCAGCATCGCCAGCGAACGCACAAGCACCCGACGCGTCTCGCGCGGGTCGATCACGTCGTCGACGTACCCGCGCTCGGCCGCGATGTACGGGTTGGCGAACCGCTCGGTGTATTCCTCGATCAGCTCGGCCCGGCGGCCGTCCGGATCCCCTGCCGACTCGATCTCCTTGCGGAAGATGATGCCGACCGCGCCCTGTGGGCCCATGACCGCGATCTCGGCCGACGGCCACGCGAACGCGAGGTCGCACCCGATGGACTTCGAGTTCATCACGACGTACGCGCCGCCGTACCCCTTGCGCGTGATGACCTGCACGCGCGGGACCGTCGCCTCGCAGTACGCGTACAGGAGCTTGGCTCCGTGTCGGATGATGCCGCCGTATTCCTGATCCGTCCCGGGCAGGAAGCCGGGCACATCGACGAAGGTGACGAGCGGGATGTTGAACGCGTCGCAGGTGCGCACGAACCGAGCCGCCTTCTCGGACGCGTCGATGTCGAGCGTGCCCGCGACGACCTGGGGCTGGTTGCCGACGATGCCCACGACGTGCCCGTCGAGGCGGGCGAAGCCGCAGACGATGTTCATCGCCCACAGCGCGTGCACCTCGAAGAAGTCGCCGTCGTCGACGATCTCGGCGATGACCGCCTTCATGTCGTACGGCTTGTTCGGGGCATCCGGGATCAGGTCGACGATGCCGTCGCAACGCCGGTCGGGGTCGTCCTCGGGCTCGAAGTACGGCGCGTCCTCGAGGTTGTTCGACGGCAGGAACGAGAGGAGGTAGCGCACCTGTTCGATGCAGCTCGCCTCGTCGTCGGCGACGAACGTGGCCACACCGGACCGGGTGGCATGCGTCAACGCGCCGCCGAGCTCTTCCTGCGTCACGTTTTCACCGGTGACGGTCTTCACGACGTCGGGACCGGTGATGAACATGTTCGAGATGCCCTTCACCATGAAGATGAAGTCCGTCATCGCCGGGGAGTAGACGGCGCCGCCGGCGCAGGGCCCGAGTACCACGCTGATCTGCGGCACGACGCCGGACGCCTTGACGTTGCGGTAGAAGATCCCGCCGTACCCGGCCAGCGAGACGACGCCCTCCTGGATGCGGGCGCCGCCGCCGTCGTTGAGCCCCACGAGCGGAGCGCCGACCGACTCGGCGAGGTCCATCACCTTGTGGACCTTCTCGGCGTACACCTCGCCGAGGGCGCCGCCGAAGAGCGTGAAGTCCTGCGCGAAGACGAAGACCTTGCGGCCGCCGACCGTGCCCCACCCGGTGACGACGCCGTCCGTCAGCGCCCGGTTCTCTTCGATGCCGAAGCCGTGGGCGCGGTGGCGGGCGAGCATGTCGAGCTCGACGAACGAGCCCGGATCGAGCAGCAGCTCGAGCCGCTCGCGTGGCAACAGCTTGCCCCGTTCGTGTTGACGCTCGACCGCCTTGGCGCTGCCGGCGTGCAGCGCCTGCTCGCGAAGCTTGTCGAGCTGCTCGAGGCGCTCCTCGATCGGGTGCGCGACCGGCGGGACCGCCGCGTTCGCGCCTGCCTCGCCTTGGACCTCGGGTTCTTCGACAGCCATACGGTGAGAGTAGCGGCGACGCCCCTACTGGCCGCCCTGCTCGCCGGCAGGCTTGTTCGCCTCTTCCTCCGAGGTTTCCTCGGACGTCAGGCTGGACCAGAAGCCGGGAGGGATGAGCGCGATGATCCCGCCGACGACCGCGAGCAGCCCGCCGATGACCACCAGGTACGGCCCGATCGCGATGAAGTCGCGCACGCTCTTCCCGAGGTTGGCGTCATGGATGACGCTCCGCACCTGGTAGACGTACAGGAAGCCGGTCACGATCACCGCCGCCCCGACGACCAGCCCGCCCCACTTCCACCACGGGGTCGGGGCGAACGCCACCGCCACGACGATGAGGCCCAGCACCAGCACGACGACGCCGAGGCTGATGCCCGGGCTGCCGGGGCCCGATCCGGAGTCGATGACGAACTTGGCCGGGATGGTGTACGCGGTCCGGGCCGCGCCGAGCTCACGGGTCTTGGCGCCCCAGTTCAACCAGCTCGAGAGGGCGGCCAGTACGCCACCGATCACGATCAGATAACGGCCGACCGTTGCGCCGCGTGTCGAACCTGTCGAGGTCGAGGGCGTGGAGGACATGCGCAACCCCCTGTCGTGGACGGCTCAGGGCGCCAGGCTGAACGGCGGGTACCGGTCGGTGACGAGCAGGAACGCGTACGCGGTGACGCGCAAGCTCCACCGCATGACGCCCACCACGAAGTCGAACATGCCGCGCGGGTACCGGCCCGTGAACAAGATTGCGAACCAGGCGATGATCACGACCACGATGGCGGCGATGTCGAGGAAGAACAGCACGATGTAGTGCGGGATCGCGAGGAACCACTTCACGAGCGGGAGCCAGCGGTTCAGCTCGTTCGGGGCGTCGGGGTAGTCGACCTCGATGTGGACCGCCTGCTCGTCGTCCACAGACGGGTACTCGTCGCGCAGCAGGAAGAGGTAGGAGGTGATGCGCGTCTCGAGTCTGAGCAGCAGCACGTTGAAGTCGAACCACCACCGCGGGTACTTGTGCCGGAACAGCAACAGGGCGACGACGGGCAGGAACAGCAGCAGCGCGACTCCACCGAGCGGGTGCCCGCCGAAGCCCGGCCGCCCGAACCCGAACAGCGCCAGCAGGAGGAGCAGGGGTATCGCCAGGATGATCCTGAACCCCGTGGTGACGCGGTTGAGCTCCCGGTCCGGGTAGTCGACCGTGAAGGTCAGCGGATACGGAGGTGCCGTCTGCGCGTTCATTGATCCCCCCGGATGTGTTCGAGTTCGGGTGTCACGATCTTGTCTGCACCAGCCCGAGGATCCCGCCGACGACGGAACCGATCGCGCCGAGCAGTGCGAAGTACGCGCCGAAGCGCACGGCCGAGAAGAACCCGGCGTCGAACGCCGGCCCCAGCTCATCGATGATGTTTCTCGTCTGCACCAAGAAGAGCACGACGACGAGGAGCGCGAAAGCGCCGGCGACGATGCTCAGCAGGCCGAGCTTGCCGTTCGTCGCGCTGACAACGGCCGCCGCGATGCACGCGAAGCCGAAGAACGCGACCACGATCCCCAGGCTCAGGCCCCCCGCGTCGGCCCGGCTGTCAATCAGGAAGCGCGCCGGGATGTCGTAGGAGCTGAACGACTGCGTCACAGAGGCCGTGCCCGTGAACTCGAACTTCAACCACGCCAGCCAGCTCGACACGAAGAACAGCAACCCTCCGATCACGGCGACGATCGGGCCCGGCCCGAGCCGGAACCCGGCGGTCGGCCGCGGCACGGCGGGCGCGGCAGCGGCTCCGGGCGCACCCCACGCCGCCGACGGCGGGCCCGGCTGGGTGGGCGGGGGCGCCGTAGCGGCGGTGGGTGCCGTCTGGGTCGGCGGGGGAGGTGTCGGGGCGGTCGGGGGCGGCGCCTGCGGTGGGGGTGGCGCCGCCGCCACCGTCGAAGGCGGCGGCCCGGGCGTCGACGCGACCAGCCGCCGGCCGTCCACCCACGCCTCCCACCCGTTCGAGCAGCGAACCTGCGCCCAGTCGCCGCGCCGATCGAGGAGCATCACGTCGAGACCGGGGTCGAGGGTGGCCGCCGGCGGCCCCGAGCCGTCGGGCCCGGACCAGGCCGGGAGCCCTTCGGTCGGCACGACGTGCGTCTGCGAATAGTCCGCCATGCGCGGCTCCGGTCTCGGTGGCGGCGCGCAGCGTACCCACGCCGCCCCGCCGGTGCACCGAAAGGCGCGCCGCCTCAGCGCCGGAGCTTGCGACGGCGCCGGACACACGCGAGCGGGCCCCGCCCGGAGGCGGGGCCCTGACGACTCGGTCGCAACCGGCTCAGTTCGTCGAGCCGACCTCGACCGCCTGCGGCTCGCCGCTGTGGATCTCGACCTTGTGCGGCTTGGCCGTCTCGGCCACCGGAATCGTCACCCGGAGCACGCCGTCGTCGTAGTGGGCCTCGACGTGCGCCGAGTCGAGCGCCGCGCCCAGGCGCACCCGGCGGGAGAACGCTCCGTGGGCGCGCTCACGCGCGAGCACGTCGGCGTCCTCGTCGGGCGACCAGCTGCGCTCGGCCTTCACGGTGAGCAGGTTGCGCTCGACCGTGAGATCGATCGAGTCGGGCCGTACGCCGGGAAGGTCGAACAGGAGCTCGACCTCGTCGCCCTTGCGGACGGCGTCCATCGGCATCCAGGGTCGAGCCGGGTTCCCGAACAGCCCGTCGGAGAACCGGAACGGGTCGTATCTCGTGAACATCGTTGCATCGCCTCCATCCGTCCGGGGGCCCTCGCCCCCGATCCAATTGAGGCAACGGTCCGACCCCCCTGAACGTTCCCCGGATTGGCAGAAAAGTTGAGCGCCTGGCGCTCAGAGGCGTGCGACCAGGAGCTCCGGCCAGTGGCGCAGCACGCCGTAGTGGCCGGCATCGGGCCAGACCTCGGCGTGGCAATCAGGAAGGGTCGCCGAGAGGTAGCGGAACGGGGGCTCGCCCCGCGTGTCCTGGGCGCCGTGCCACAGCCGGGCGCCCGGAGGCACGTCGGCGATGCGGAAACCCCACGGCATCCACAGCGCGACGAGGTCGTCGGCCATGCCGGCGGCGCCGGGCCGGAGCGCCTCGGACACGTCGGCCCGCAGCACGACCCCTGCGTCGGGATCGGCGAGCAGGGCGCGGTCGTCGGGCGTGCCGCCGCCGAGGAACGTCGTCGGGTCGTCGAGCCACCGTTGGGTGTAGCGCTCGACGCCGCGGGCGGCGCGCCGCGGGTCCTCCCGGGACATCTCCGCCGCCGGTCGCTGCCGGCGGTCGAGCGCGTCCCAAGCCCCCGGAACCTCGTCGAGGGGCCCGGGCATGCTGGCGACGGCGACGCCCGAGACCCGGTCGCCGAGCGCCACGGCGCAGCCGAGCGCGTGGCCGCCGCCGGCGGAGACGCCCACCACGCCGAACCGGTCGATCCCCAACCCGTCGGCCAGCGCGGCGACGTCGGCCGCGGTGTCGAGCACGGTCCTGCCCTCGCGCCGGTCCGAGGCGCCGAAGCCGGGACGGTCGAACGTCACCAGCCGGACGCCGCGCTCGCGGGCGAGGTCGGCGTCGGGGGCGAACAGCCGTGAGCCGGGCGCGCCGTGGAAGAGGACAACGGGCGTCCCGGCCGGGTCGCCGCGCTCGTCGCAGGCGAGGGCGCGGCCGTCGGGAAGGCGCAGCAGCTACTCCTGCACCAGCTCGATGAGCGTGCCGAACGCCGTCTTCGGATGCACGAAGGCCACGGTGGTGCCGCGGCTCCCGGGCCGCGGGGCCTCGTCGATGACCTGGTGCCCCGAGCGCTTCACCCGGTCGAGGGCGGCGCCGCAGTCGTCCACTCGGTACGCGACGTGGTGGAGCCCCTCGCCCTTCTTGTCGAGGTACTTGGCCACCGGTGAGTCGTCGCGCACGGGCGTGAGGAGCTGGATGTAGGAGTCCGCCACCCGCAGCAGCACCTCCTCGACCCCGTCGCTCTCGACGACCTCGCGATGCACGGGCTCGACGCCGTAGGTGTCGCGGTAGTACTCGACGGCACCGTCGAGGTCGCGCACCGCGATGGCGACGTGGTCGATCTCCGTCAGCCCCGGCTCGGTCATGCTCCCACCGCCTTGTGGTGCCGGCGGAAGAGCGTGATCTGGTCGAGATGCTGCTCGCGCAGCTCCGGGTTCGTCACGCCCAGGCCCTCCTCCGGTGCCAGGCAGAGCACGCCGACCTTCCCCTCGACGAGGTTGTGGTGCACCTGGGCGGCGGCCTCACCCGTCTCCTCGAGCGGGTAGACGACCGAGAGCGTCGGATGGATCTTCCCTTCCGCGATGAGCCGGTTGGCCTCCCACGCCTCCCGGTAGTTCGCGAAATGGCAGCCCTTCAGGGTCTTGAGCATCATCCACAGGTACCGGTTGTCGTATTCGATCGTGAAGCCCGACGTCGCCGCGCAGGTGATGATCATCCCGCCCCGCTTGCACACGAACACCGACGCACCCATGGTCGAGCGGCCGGGGTGCTCGAACACGATGTCGGGGTCCGTCCCCGCCAGCTCGCGGATCTTCTTGCCCAGCCGGCGCCACTCCCCGGGATCCTGCGTGTGCTCGTCCTTCCAGAACTGGTAGCCCTCGGCCTTCCGGTCGATGACGTGCTCGACGCCCATCTCGTGCAACAACTCCGCGCGCTGCGGTGACGAGACGACGCCCACCGGCGTGCCGCCCCCGTTCATCACGTACTGCGCCGCGTACGCGCCGATGCCACCGCTCGCGCCCCACACGAGCACGCTCTGGCCCTGGGTCATCTGGGAGCCGTTGGGGCTGACGATCATGCGGTAGCTCGTCGAGTTGCACAGCGCGTTGCACGCCGCCTCCTCCCACGTGAGGTGGGCGGGCTTCGGCATGATCTGGTTCGCCCGCACGAGCGCGATCTCCGCCAGGCCGCCGTAGTTCGACTCGAACCCCCAGATGCGCTGGTTCACCGCCATCATCGAGTCGTCGTGGGCCGACGGGTCCTGGTCGTCGACGTAGTTGCAGTGGATCGTGACCTCGTCACCCGGCTTCCAGTTGCGGACCGCAGAGCCGACCCGCAGCACGACGCCGGACGCGTCACTCCCCATCACGTGGAACGGCTGGTCGTGCCGCGCGCCCCAGACGCTCTCCTTCCCGAGGCGCTTCAGGAACTGGAACGTCGGCAGCGGCTCGAAGATCGACGTCCACACGGTGTTGAAGTTGATGGCCGACGCCATTACGGCGACGTACGCCTCGTCCGGTGCCAGCTCGGGGATCGGGACGTCTTCGACGTGCGTCGACTTACGCGGGTCCTTCTCCTCCGACGGCAGGCCCTCGAACATGTCCTGCTCCTCGGCCCGCACGACGGCGCCGCGGAAGGTCTCCGGCATTGCCAACGCTCCGATCGCGTCGCCGTCGGCCCCGTCGAGGATCGCGGTGCGAATGCTCTCGATCTCCGTCATGCGGCGACGCTAGCGCCGACCGCGCCCTGGTTTCGGGTGGCGCCCGTCCGGCTACTCTCGGGTAGCTCGCTCTGGTTCTGGGGAGGAATCATGCCCGGCTCGGTCATCATCTCGTCTGCTCGCACGCCCATCGGGAAGTTGTCGGGCGCGCTGGCATCGTTCACGGCCATGGACCTGGGCGGGTTCGCGGTGGCTGGCGCGCTCGAGCGCGCCGGCGTGGGCCCGGAGCAGGTGGACTACGTGATCATCGGCCAGGTCCTCCAGGCGGGACAGGGGCAGATCACGGCCCGGCAGGCGGCGGTCAAGGCCGGCGTGCCGATGACCGTGCCGGCCCTCACGGTCAACAAGGTCTGCCTCTCGGGGATGAACGCCATCTACCTGGCCGACCAGATGGTCCAGGCGGGCGACGCCGAGCTCGTCGTGGCCGGCGGCATGGAATCCATGACGGCGGCCCCGTACCTCCTGCCCGGCGCCCGGGCGGGGTACCGCATGGGCGACGCCGAGGTCGTCGACTCGCTGATCCGCGACGGCCTGTGGTGCGCATTCGATTGCATCCACATGGGAGCCGGGACCGAGCAGTACGCCGGGAACTTCGGTGGCCTCAGCCGGGAGGCGCAGGACGAGTTCGCGGCCAAGAGCCACGAGCGGGCCGCGAACGCCATCAAGGAAGGTCGCTTCGGCCCCGAGATCACGCCGGTGAGCGTTCCGCAGCGCAAGGGCGAGCCGATCCTCGTCGACACCGACGAGGGCGTCCGACCCGGCACGACCACCGAGTCGCTCGGGAAGCTCAAGCCGGCGTTCGCGAAGGACGGCACGATCACCGCCGGCAACGCGTCCCAGATCTCCGACGGCGCCGCCGCCGTGATCGTCACGAGCCGGGAGAAGGCCGAGGAGCTCGGCGCCACGCCGATCGCCGAGCTCGTGAGCTTCGGCATGGTCGCCGGCCCCGACCCCTCGCTGCTCACGCAGCCCTCGCGGGCGATCAAGCGGGCGCTCGAGCCGGTCGACAAGTCGGTCACCGACATCGACCTGTTCGAGATCAACGAGGCCTTCGCCGCCGTCGGCCTCGCCGCCATGCAGGACCTCGGCATCACCGACGACGTCGTGAACGTCAACGGCGGCGCGATCGCGCTGGGGCACCCGATCGGCATGTCGGGCACCCGGCTGGTCGTCACGCTCGTCAACGAGCTGCGCCGCCGGGGCGGCGAGCTCGGCGCCGCCGCGCTGTGCGGCGGTGGCGGCCAGGGCGACGCCACCCTCGTTCGCGCGCGCTGTAACCCACCTCTCCCACATTGCGCACGGGCAGGGGCGCTCTGGCTCTCGGCCGGCCGGCGTCTCGACGCGTCTCGTCGCGCTGACTCCGGCCCGCAGCGCCTCTGGGTGCGCCGCTACATCCACCACCACGGCCAGCTCGACGGCGTCGGCCCGGCGGGGATCGTGATCGGGGGCCGTACCTCGCGTACGGCGTCGTCCTCGGCGAAGCCGACGACGCGGCGCGGGTGCTGACGCCGTAGCTTTCCGGCGTGGCAAGCCCCGCACAGCTGCGACCGCTCGGCACCGGCGAGATCCTCGACGCCGGCATCAAGGTCTACCGGAACAAGTTCGCCACCATGCTCAAGGCGGTGGCGGTCGTGATCGTGCCGGTCCAGGTGCTGAACGTCCTGATCAACCTGTCGCTCCCCGGCACCTCCACCACCGCCGGCGCCACGACCACCACGTCCGACAGCGAATGGGCCGGCATCGCGGCGCTGCTCCTGATCCTCGTGATCAACATCGTGTCCAGCGCGCTCGCAGAGGCCGCGTGCCTCAAGGCCGTGAGCGACACCTACCTCGGCACCGAGACCGGCTGGCGCGAGTCGCTGCGGTTCGGCTTTCGCCGGCTCGGCTCGCTGCTGTGGTTGACACTGATCCACGGCGTGATCGTGCTGCTCGGGTTCGCGGCATGCATCCTCCCCGGCGTCTGGCTGTACGTCGCGTGGTCGGTCGCCGTACCCGTCCTCCTGATGGAGGGCAACCGCGGCTTCCGGGCACTGGGGCGGTCGTTCAACCTCGTCCGCCGCCGCTGGTGGCCGACAGCGGGGATCCTGCTGCTCGCCAACCTGCTCGCCACCGCCGTCGCGGCCGGGATCGGGCTGGTCGCGTTGCCGCTCCTGATCGTCGGGCGCGACAACGAGTTCGTGTACGACCTCGCGAACGGCGTGTTCGGCGCCGCAGCCAGCGTGCTGACGATCCCGTTCGTCGCCGCCGTCATCGCCGTCGTCTACTTCGATTTGCGTGTGCGCAAGGAAGGGTTCGACCTGCAGTTGATGGCGCAGCGCATCGGCGCCCCCACCGGGTCGGTCAACCCGACGCTGATGCCGTGGACGCAGCCTGTCCCCGGCGCCGGCGGCGGGTGGGCGCCGCCCCCGCCCGGCTGGCAGTCACCCTCGCCGCCCCCGCCCGGCCTGGCAGTCACCCCGTCGCCGGCACCGCCGACGGGCCCGCCGCCGGGACCGGGGCGGCGATGACGCCGTCCTGGCTGCCGGCCGGAGGGCAGGTCGATCCCGAGCGGGCCCGCGACCAGGCCCGGGAGATCCTCGGCGGCCGCCGGTACAAGCCGGCGGACGTCCCGCGTCCGTTCGAAGGGGCCTTGGACTGGTTGGGCGACCGACTCCGTCCCATCGGCGACTTCTTCTCCCGCATCACGGAGTCGCTCGTGGGCAAGGTCGTGCTGGCGGCGCTCCTCGCCGGCGTCGTCGCGGTGATCGCACTCCTCATCGCCCGCCGCCGCGCCGCCAGTGATGTCGTCACCGGCGCCGGTCGACGGCGCGGCTCACGCGACGACGACCGGGACCCCGGCCGGCTCGAACGCGAGGCGGAGGCCGCCGAGAGGCGCGGCGAACTCGACGCCGCGCTCCGCCTCCGCTTCCGCGCCGGGCTCCTGCGGCTCGACCGGGCGGGCGCGATCAGCTTCCGTCCTTCGATCACGACCGGTCAGGTGGCGCGGCGCATCCGCCTCCCGACGTTCGACGACCTCGCAGTCACGTTCGACGCGGTGGCGTACGGCGGGCGCCACGCATCGGCGACCGACCTCTCCACAGCGCGGGCGGCGTGGCCCCGCGTGCTCGAGCAGGCGGGCAAGCAATGAAGAGGCGTACGGGATCGTGGCGACGGTTGCACCCCGCCGCGCGCGCCGCCATCGTGCTCGTCGTCATCGTGGTCGTCGTGAACGTCGTGCTGTCGCTGCTCGACTCGTCGACCCGCGGCTCCGACGACACAGCCCCGCGCTCGTCGTCGTTGTCGACCGGACGAGAAGGGCTGGCGGCGTACGCGGAGTTGCTGCGCCGGAACGGCCACGACACCGAGGCGCAGCGCGGCAACGTGACCGCCGATGCGCTCTCGTCCGCCGACACGCTCGTCGTGCTCGACCCGGTCGGCTTCGACCGCGACCAGGAGCGTGCAGTGCGGCGGTTCGTCGAGCGCGGCGGCCGCCTCCTCGCCGGTGGAGCCGGCGACACGACGCTGCTGCTCTCGGCGTTGCTCACCGACCCGCCGGTGTGGTCGCCGACCGGCATCCGAGACGCCGAGCCCGTCGGCGGCGCCCCCGAGGTCGCCGGGCTGCGTTCGGTGCGCACCGCCGGCGAGGGGTCCTGGTCGGAACCGGGCGCAACGACTCCCGTCCTCGGGGACGGGTCGCGTGCGCTGGCCACCGTGGCCACGTTGGGACGGGGGCGGGTCGTCGCGCTCGCCGACGCGTCGCCGCTGCAGAACCGGCTGCTCGGGACGGCCGACAATGCCGGCTTCGGCCTCGCCGCCGCCGGCGACGGCCGTGCGGTGGTGTTCGCGGAAGGTGCGCACGGCTACGGACATGCGAGCGGGCTGGGCGCGATCCCCGGACGCTGGCAGGCGGCACTCGTCGGGCTCACCGTGGCGGCCCTGCTGGGAGTGGTCGCCGCCGGGCGGCGGCTCGGTCCCCCCGAAGAAGAGCGGACGGGCGCTGCCACCGCCACGGCGCGAGTACGTCGACGCCGTCGCCGTCTCGCTCGCCCGCACGAACCAGCCTGCCGCCGCGCTCGGGCCGCTCCAGGCGGCAGCGCGTGCACGGTTGGCGCGCCGCGCCGGGCTGCCGCCGACGGCGTCCGAGCCGGAGCTGAGGGCGGCGGCGACCCGGTTCGGATGGACGGCGGACGAGACCAACGCACTGTTCACGCCGGCGCACACCGCCGATGATGTCGTCGCCGCGGGCAGCGCGCTCGGTGCGCGCGAACGAAGGAGGAACAGGAACGTGAGGGAGCTCCGCGACCGGGTATCGGCCGAGGTGGGCAAGGTCGTCGTCGGCCAGGGCGACGTCGTCGACCTGCTGCTGGCGGCGGTGGCAGTCAACGGGCACGTGCTCCTCGAGGGCGTGCCCGGGACCGCCAAGACGCTCGTCGCCAACGCCACCGCCCGCGCGCTGGGCGTGTCGTTCCGCCGCGTGCAGTTCACGCCGGACATGCTCCCGTCCGACCTCACCGGCACGATGACGCTGCGGCCGTCCGAATCGGCGGGCTCGGGGCAAGAGCTCGGGTTCCGCGCCGGGCCGGTGTTCACGCACGTCCTGCTGGCGGACGAGATCAACCGCACGCCACCGAAGACGCAGGCCGCCCTGCTCGAGGCGATGCAGGAGCGCCAGGTGTCCGTCGACGGCGAGCCTCGCCCCCTCCCCGATCCGTTCCTCGTGATCGCCACGCAGAACCCGATCGAGTACGAGGGCACCTACCCGCTGCCGGAGGCGCAGCTCGACCGGTTCCTGGTCAAGATCGACGTCGGATACCCGGACGAGCGCGACGAGGTCGGCGATGCTCGGGCTCGCGCACCGGGGCGTCATGCCCGCCACCATCGACGAGGTCCGACCGGTGGCGACGGCCGACGAACTGCGCGCCGCACGGGACGAGGTCGACGCGACGACCGTCGCCGACGAGATCGAGACGTACGTGGTCGCGCTGGTCCGGCGAACCCGCGAGTTGCCGAGCGTCGCGCTCGGCGCCAGCCCGCGGGCGGCCGTGCATCTGCTGGCGGCGTCGAAGGCGTCGGCCCGCATCGGCGGCCGTGACTTCGTGACGCCCGACGACGTGGCGTGGATGGCGCGCCCGGTGCTGCGCCACCGGCTCCTCCTCCGTCCCGAGGCGGAGCTGGAGCGCTACCGGTCCGACGACGCGGTGCAGGCGGCGCTGGCCGCGGTGCCCGTCCCGCGCTGACCGAAGCCGGCGATGGACGCGACGATCGTCGCCGGGATCGCGCTGGTCGCCGTCGCCCTGATCGGCCTGGCCGTGGCGCCGGTGACCGCCACCGTCCGCGCCGCGCTGCTGTTCGGCGCCTGCGCGCTGGCGGCGCTGGCAGCGCCGGCGGTCGCGCTCTTCGCGGCGCTGGCCGTCGCGGCCGCGTTCGTCGTCGACGCCGTCGTGAGCCGGGCGCGCCCGGTCGTGCACCGCCGGCTGCCGGGCGCGCTCGCCCGGGGTGTGGACGCGTCGCTCACGGTCGACGCCGACCTCGTCGGCGCGGGGACGCTCCGGCTGCGCCAGCCGCTCGTGCCCGACGTGGCCGTCGAGCCGGCGGAGGCCGACGGCCGGCTCGACGCCCACGTGCGTGCCGGGCGGCGCGGCCGGCACACGCTCCCGAGCCCGGCGGCGCGGGTGCGGGGTCCTCTCGGGCTGGCGGCCTGGTACCGCCGGGGCGGCGACCCGGCGGAGGTACTCGTGTACCCCGACATGCCGGCGGCGTGGCGGATCGTGCTGGCGGTTCGCCAGGGGCGCTTCCGCGATCCGGGACGCCTCACGCGGGGCCCGCTGGGCCTCGGCACCGACTTCGAGTCGATTCGCGAGTACCTCCCCGACGACGACATCCGCCAGGTCAACTGGCGGGCGACGGCGCGTCTCGGGCGGCCCATGAGCAACCAGTACCGGGTCGAGCAGGACCGCGACGTCGTGTGCCTGCTCGACACCGGCCGGCTCATGGCCGCGCCGCTCGGCGACCGTACCCGCCTCGACGCCACCGTCGACGCCGCCACCGCCGTCGCCCTGGTCGCCGACGAGGTGGGCGACCGGGCGGGCGTGATCGCGTTCGACGACCGCGTCCGGCGGCGGCTGCCGCCGGCGCGCGGTGGTGGCGACGCGGTCGTGCGTGCCGTCTTCGACGTCGAGCCGACGATGGTCGACTCGGACTACGAGCTCGCGTTCCGCACCGTGGGGAGCGGCAAGCGCGCCTTCGTGCTCGTGCTGACCGACCTGCTCGAGGAAGCCGCCTCCGAACCGCTGGTCGACGCGATTCCGGTGCTGGCGCGCCGCCACGCGGTCGTCGTCGCCGGCGTGGCCGATCCCGACCTGGAGCAGATGGTGCACACTCCGCCGCGATCACCGGCTGACGTGTACGCCGCCGCCGTCGCAATCGACGTGCTCGACGCCCGCGCGCGCGTCGCCGCCCAGCTCCGGCGGGGCGGAGCAGACGTCGTCGAGGCCCGCCCCGACCTGTTGCCGAGCGCGTGCGTGGGCGCCTACCTCAGGGCGAAAGCGCGGGCGCGGCTGTAGCAGCCAGGTGATGCGTGTCGGCGCGCGCCGGGCGTCCCCGCCAGGCGACCAGCGTCCAGTAGACGGCACCGAGGGTCACGCCGATGACGATGACCGCCCCCAGACCCAGCCCTCGCGGCGTGATGAACCCCTCGACCAGACCGGCGAGCACGAGCCACGGCGCAGTGCCGAGCACGATCTCGACCGCGACACGCGCCTCGGCCGCGAGCGCGACGCCGCGCCGGCGGTGGCCGGGGCTGACGAGCGCCCATCCCATGCGCAGGCCCGCCGCACTCGCGACGACGATGCACGACAGCTCGAGCACACCGTGTGCGGTCACGAGCTCGAAGAAGGGCGTGCCGTTGCCGGCCCAGATCGCCAAGCCGGTGATCGCGCCGAACAGCACGCCCTGGTAGACGAGAAGGGCGGCGGTGCCGATGCCGGCCGCGATCCCGCCCGCGAAGGCGACGATCGTGACCCGGATGTTGTTGGTGAAGATCTCGCTCGAGAACGCGGCTTGCTCGTCGGTCGTGAGCCCGAGATCGCTGCCCCGCTCGCGCGGCTCGGTCACCGACCGGTACTCGGACGGCACGACGCCGCTCGCTGCACCGGGGTCGCGCACCGCCCACACCGCCGCGAGCACCCACGGGCCGAAGAGCAGCAGCGCCGAGACCACGAGCAAGGCGGGGCGCTCGCGCACGCGACGCCAATAGCCGGTCGTGACGAACTCGACGAAGGACGCGGCGCGGCCGGCGCGGTCGTACGACGAGAGGACGGGCGCGCGCTACGAGCGTCTCGAGGCGGGCGACCGTCGGATCGCCCGCGAACCGCCGGCGGGCGAGCGCGAGATCGGCGGCGCTCGCGCGGTAGAGCGCCCCGAGCCTGCGTACACCGTCGGGGCCCAACGACTCCGCCCGCCGGCCCGCCCGCGCCAGCAGTGCGTCGAGCTCGCGCCACCGGTCTCGGCGTGCATCCAGGAACACGTCGAGGTTCAGCCTGGGACCTCCTGCCGTGCTGCCGCTGTTACGTTCGCCCGGTGGCCACTCTCGACGACCGGGTCACCATCGCCACGCCGGAAGGCGTCGAGCTCGAGCTGATGCTGGCCGGCGTCGGTTCTCGCTTCGCAGCGGACGCTGCTCGACGTGGTCGTCCAGCTCGGCGCGATCTTCGCGCTCGCGATCGTCCTGGGCCCGCTCGGCAGCAGCGGGTACATCACCGCGGGGTACCTCGTCGCGGTGTTCTTGATCCTGTTCGCGTACGACATCGTGCTCGAGACCTGGAACCGAGGCCGGACGATCGGGAAGCTCGCCGCCGGGTTGCGAGTCGTGCGGGTCGGCGGCGGAACGGAGGGGTTCCTCACGGCTGCAGTGCGCAACTTCCTCCGCATCGTCGATTTCCTGCCCGCGTTCTACGTCGTCGGCGTGATCTCGATCCTGGCGACGAGCAGGAACCAGCGCCTCGGCGACCTCGCCGCGGGCACGCTCGTCGTGCGGGAACGACGTCCGGCGATGACGCCGGCGGGCTACGCAACTCCGCCGCCGGTAGCGGCGCCGGTCCTCGAATGGGACGTGAGCGCGGTGAGCACGGAGGACATCGCGACGCTCCGGCAGTTCCTCGAGCGGCGCGTGTCGCTGAGCCCCGGCGCGCGTGCGCATCTCGCGACGGATCTGGCCGCACGCGTCCGGCCCAAGGTCGTCGGCGCGCCCGAAGGGTGGCATCCCGAGAGCTTCCTCGAAGCCGTCGTCGCAGCCAAGACAGCCCGGGGATAGCACGCCGCATCCGGCTACTACGCTCGCCGGTCGTGAGCACGGCAACGGCCCCGACGCCCGTGTCACCCACGATCCCCGAGCCGGCGGCCCCGACCAAGGGGGCATCATCGCTCGGGATCGATCTCAAGCCCCTGCGCGTCGCGGGGGCGGGGATGTTCGCGGTCGCCGCCGTCCGGCCCTGGCTCCCCACGACGCTCGGGCCGCCGTGCCCGCTGCGCACGGTCACCGGGATCCCGTGCCCGTTCTGCGGCATGACACGCGGCGTCACCGCGCTGGTGCACGGGCAGCTGAGCGCGGCGTTCTCGTACAACCCGGGCGCGTTCCTCGTGGTCGCGATGGCGATCGTCCTGCTCGTCGCGTGGCGCTGGCAGGGGGTGCGGATCCCCGTGTGGGCGGTGTTCGTGTTCTTCGCCGCGCTGTGGGCGTTCCAGCTGTTCAAGTACTCCACCGGGAGACCCCTGTAGTGACCCAGCCCGTGCCGCCGTCCGGCGGGGCGCCGGCGGGACCGTCCGGCCCGCGCGCCGACTTCTGGTACCGCCTCGGCGGTTTCCTGGTCGACGGCGTGATCGTGTACGTCGTTCAGTCGGTTGTGGGACTCATCTTCCGGGGCAGCCTCGTCTCGCAGATTCTCGTCACGATTGCCGTGGGGATCGCGTACAGCGTGTACTTCATCGGCAGCGGGAGCGGCCAGACGCCGGGCATGCGCCTGCTGAACATCCGCGCCGTCGACGCCGCGACCGGAGGGCGCATCGACTACGGCCGGGCGTTCATCCGCTATCTCGTGGCGATCGGGTCCGGGCTCGCCTGCTACCTCGGGTACTTCTGGATGCTGTGGGATCCCGAGAAGCAGACCTGGCACGACAAGGCGGCGGGGACGTTCGTGGTCCCGACGTCGGCGTACCCGGTCGAGCGGTGGCCGGGCTGAGACGTTCGGATCGGCCCAGCCGCGAGCCGTAGACCGCCACGGGCCGCGTCGATACGCTACGCGCCGCCCGCGAGACGCCCGGGCGAGGGAGGCACATCGATGACCGCAACACCGCCGGAACCGCCCGACCGCGGACCGGCGCCGCCACCGACCCCTCCGCCCCAAGCGTCGACGCCTGCCTACTCCGCAGGCACGCCGTCCACGCCGAAGACGAACGGCCTCGCGATCGCATCCCTGGTCCTCGGGATCATCCCGTGCACGGGCATCACGTCGATCCTCGCGATCGTGTTCGGCTTCATCGCCAGGAATCAGATCGAGCAGTCCGGCGGCACCCAGCAGGGAAGCGGGATGGCGCTCGCCGGCATCATCCTCGGCTTCGTCTGGATCGGCATCAGCGTGTTCTGGTGGATCGCCATCCTCGCGTCGTGATCGCGCGCTCCATCATCGAGTCAGACCTCGTAGCACTGGGAGGATCATCGTGAGCACCGTTCCACCGGACGACGGGGGCACGCGGCCTCCGACCCCGCCCCAGCCGGCGGGGCCGCCGCCCGCATCGTCACCCCCGCCGCCGGCGCCGCCGCCGCCCGCCGCCGCCGGCGTACGGGCAGCAACCGGGCGGCTACGGATATCAGGCCACGCCGCGGACGAACGGCCTCGCGATCGCGTCGTTGGTGCTCGGGATCGCCCAGCTCTTCCTCTGCATCATCGGCGGGATCCTCGCGTTGGTGTTCGGCTACATCTCCCGGCGACAGATCGACGAGTCGGGCGGAACCCAGGGCGGGCGCGGCATGGCGATCGCGGGCATCATCCTCGGCTGGGTCGGGATCGGACTCGGGATCGCGTACATCGTCGTGATCATCATCGCCGTGATCGTGTCGGACGACGACAACAGCCGAAGCATGGTCATCCACCACGCGCTGTCGTTCTAGCCCGGCCGGTGACCACCGCCCCGCTCCCCGACGAGCGGCTGCCGATCTACACGTCGAACACGTTCGAGATCCCGGGGCTGGAGCTCGAGCAGCACCTCGGCCTGTGCTGGGGGTTGATCGTCATCAGCCTCGGCTTCGGGCGCAGCTTCACCGGCGGGTTCCGCTCCCTCGCCGCCGGCGAGGTCCCCGAGTTCACGCAGGCCGTCGACGAGGCCCGCCGCGGCGCCCTCTTCCGGATGGTCGAGCACGCCAAGGCACTCGGCGGGAATGCCGTCGTGGGAGTCCGCTTCGACTCGAACAGCCTCGGCGAGAACGCCGTGCTGGCCGAGTTCGTCGCCTACGGTTCCGCAATCCTCGTCAAGCCCGGCTGACGCGGAAGGGGCGGCCCGCAGGCCGCCCTTCCACGTTCGTCGTGCTCCGGCGTTACGGCCTGACGGCCCCGTGCGCCTCCCAGAACGCGCTCAACGCGTTCTGTGTCTTCGCCAACCAGATGAAGGTGCCGACGATCGGCAGCAGGATCCACAGGCCGGTGACGCCGGTGACGGGCGGGTCCTGCCCTTCGGCTCCGTACAGGTGCCCGACCTCGGCCGACATGATGAACGGGTTCACGAAGCCGACGAAGAT
Organism: uncultured Actinomycetes bacterium; assembly: GCA_963781615.1. Taxonomy (GTDB): domain Bacteria; phylum Actinomycetota; class Acidimicrobiia; order IMCC26256; family JACDBD01; genus JALZAA01. The sequence goes on from CAWAGI010000004.1 coordinate 95,745, forward strand.
GGCGAGGATCAGCCCGACGACGCCGCCGATGCCCTCCCCGCTGTAGTCCTTCATCTCCTGGAACGTCTTGTACTGCCACACCAGGCCGTAGATGCCGAGCGTGACCAGCGTCAGGAGGAAGACGACGACCCAACCGCGCGGCTTGCCGAGCGGACGGGCGCCTCCTGTCGCGGGTGCTGGTTGTGCCATGTGACTGCCCTTTCGTGAGTTGCCGGACTACGCCGGGAGCGGCGCCGCGCCCTTCGACACCCAGTAGTCGTTCAGCGCGACCTGCACCCGGTTCATGTACAGGAACCAGCCCGCGATCGGGATGAGCAGCCAGAGGCCTTCGATCGGCTCGACCGGCGACTCCCTGCCGTCCGCCTGGTACATCTTCTGGATCTCGACGATCACGAGGAACCAGCCGGCTACCAGCCAGCTCAGGAGCGCGCCGAGGCCGCCACCCAGGCCCTCGCCGTTGTGCTGCTTGAGCTCCTCGAAGGTCAGGTAGGCCCAGTACAGGCCGTAGATGCCGCAGGTGACCAGGCTCAGCAGGGCCACCGTCGTCGGATTCCGAGGCTCCCCGATGGGGCCGCGGCCTCCGGCGGCAGGTGTGGGTTGAGGTTGGGTCATCGACTCTCTCCTGTGTGGGGTTGAACCGCGGACTGCCTATCGGTCGGCGCCCCGAAAGTCAACGACCGAGGTCTCTTACGCGTCGACCTCACGGCGACCTTCGAGCGCGCGGCCGAGGGTGACCTCGTCGGCGTACTCGAGGTCGCCGCCCACCGGGAGCCCGCTGGCGATGCGGGTCACGCGCAGGCCCAGTGGCTTGAGCAAGCGGGCGAGGTACATCGCCGTCGCCTCGCCTTCGATGTTCGGGTTGGTGGCGAGGATCACCTCTTTGACGCCCTCGTCGTTCACCCGCGCCAGGAGCTCCTTGACCTTCAGCTGGTCGGGCCCGATGCCCTCGATCGGCGAGATCGCGCCGAGGAGCACGTGGTAGAGCCCGCGGAACTCCTGCGTCCGCTCGACGGCGACGATGTCACGAGGCTCCTCGACGACGCACAGCAGCGTGGAGTCGCGTCGATCGTCACGGCAGTAGACGCACAGCTCGCCCTCGGCGAAGTTGAAGCAGCGCCGGCACCAGCTGACGCGCTCCTTCGCTTCGACGATGGCCCGCGCGAGCCGCTTGGCGTCCTCGGGCGCCGACTTCAGGAGGTAGAACGCGATGCGCTGCGCCGACTTGGGACCGATGCCGGGGAGCCGTCCCAGCTCGTCGACCAGGCTCTGCACCGGCCCTTCGAAGGGGGACGCCACCTCGGGTCAGCCGAGCGCGCCGCCGAGACCGCCGAGGTCCAGGCCGCCCGTGACCGAGCCCATCCGCTCGGCTTGCAGCTCCTGCGCGCGCCGCATCGCCTCGCCGACCGCCGCGACGACCAGGTCCTCGAGCATCTCGACGTCGTCGGGATCGACCACGTCGGGCGAGATCCTCACCGTCTGGACGTCGCCGGCGCCGGTGACGACCGCGGTCACCTTCCCGCCGCCCGCCGACCCCTCGATCAGCTCGGTAGCCAGCGCATCCTGCGCCGCGGCCATGTCGGCCTGCATCTTCTGCACCTGGCGCATCATCTGGTTGAGCTGCTTCTGGTTCGGCACGTTCGTCTGCTCCGCTTCGCGACCGCTCCCACCGGCTACCGGCGGGCGGTCACTCGTGGTGGCGTTCCTCGACGACGGTGGCGCCCAACGACTCGGTCAGCATGTTCGTGGGGCTCGTCGACTCTACTCCCGGCACGGTCGCAGCCTCGTCCGGCTCGACCGCGACGTCGTGGTCTTCTTCTTCGACCGGGGCGCGGCGGGCTTCTCGGGCGCGGCGCGCTCGCCGCTGAACCCCTCGTGCTCGACGAGGTTGAAGCGCAAGCTCGTGCCGACATGCTGCGACAGCGCTTCACGGATCGTGTTCGCCTCGCGTCGGAATCGGGGACGCGCCGCTTCGATCAGACGCGGTGACACGCCGAACGTCACGACGTCACCTTCGACCGACAGCGGCTGAGCTTCCTGCACGGCACTGCGCGTCGCGACCGGCAACTCCGGGAGCACCGTCGCCCACGCAAGGATGACCTCGTCGACGTTGACAGATGGGGTTGCCGCCTCGGCCTTCGCCTCGCTCGGCTCCTCCGCCGCCGCGGGTGGCGGTTCCGAGGCGTCGGTCGGCACGTCTGCCGGTGCGTCAGGAGGCGGCGCGGGATCCGGGCGCCGCTTGCGCAGCGCGCCGACGGTCACTCCCGGCGTGCGCGGCGGCGCCGACGCCGGCTCCGGTCCGGAACCCGCGGCCGCGGCGCGCTGGCCCGCCACGATCTGCTCGAGCTTCTCGATGCGCTCCATCACGGTCTGGAGCGGCGGCCCGACCTCGCGGCGCGTGAGTCGGACGAGCGCGATCTCGAGCACGAGGCGGGGGTCGGCGGCGTCGGTGCCGCGCATGTCGACGACGGCCTGGCCGAGCGTCTCGAGCACGCGCACGAGTGTGGTGTTGCCGAGCGTCTGGCCGAGCTCGTCGAGCCGGCGCTGCTCTTCCTCGGGTGCGTCGACCCGCACCTGGCCGCCGCTGGCGTTCAGCAGGAACGCGTCGCGCACCGAACGGAGCACGTCCTCGGCGATGCGGCGCGGCTCGTGGCCGGCGTCGAGCAGCGCGCCCACCGCGACGAGGACACCGGCCGGGTCCTCGGCGGCGACGGCATCGAGCACCGCGGCCCGCAAGCTCGAACGGCGTGCCCCCGAAGAGGTCGGCGACGGCGACCGGCGTCGAGGCGGCCGGTGCCGTGGGCGAGCGCCTGGTCGAGCAGCGACAACGCGTCCCGCGCCGAGCCGGCGGCGGCGCGGGCGATCACCGCCAGCGCGTCGGGATCGGCATCGACGCCCTCCTGCCCGAGCACGTCGGCGAGCAGCTGCTCGAGCTCGTGCGCCGAGAACAAGGTGAACTCGAGGTGCTGGGTCCGGGACCGGATCGTCGGCAGGACCTTCTCGGGGTTCGTGGTGGCGAGCACGAACACGACGTGCTCGGGCGGCTCCTCCAGCGTCTTCAGAAGCGCGTTCGACGCCGCCGCGCTCAGCATGTGCACCTCGTCGACGAGGTAGACCTTGCGCTTCGAAGTGGCGCCCAGCCCCAGGTGCACGCTGTCGGTGAGGTCGCGGATGTTGTCGACGCTGTTGTTCGACGCCGCGTCCAGCTCGAACAGGTCGAGGAAGCGGCCCTCCACGATGGCCACGCAGTTCTCGCACACCCCGCACGGCTCCCCGTCGGCACCCAGGTTCAGGCAGTTCAGGGCCTTGGCGAGGATGCGGGCCGTGGTCGTCTTGCCCGTGCCGCGGGGACCGGAGAACAGGTAGGCGTGCCCCACCCGCCCTTCCCGCACTGCGTTCCGCAGCGCCGCCGTCACGTGCTCCTGGCCGACCAGACCGCCGAAGGTCTGGGGGCGGTGCTTCCGGTAGAGCGACTGGTACGCCATCGCATTGGACTCTACCGAGGGCGGTACCCTGCGAAGTGAGACGCCTCCGCAGGAGGTTCGACGTGAGCGAGACCGAATACGCCCCCGGCACCGCGCTCGTCGTCGTCGACGTGCAGAACGACTTCGCCGACCCGAACGGCAACCTCTACGTCCAGGGCGGCGAGGACGTCGTCCCCCTCGTCAACCGGGAGATCGACCGGGCGCAAGCGGCGGGCGTCCCCGTCGTGTACACGAAGGACTGGCACCCGCCGGACACCCCGCACTTCGCGAAGTACGGCGGCAAGTGGCCGGTCCACTGCGTCCGTGACACCTGGGGCGCCGAGTTCCACCCCGACCTGAAGGTCGCCGGCGAGACCATCCGCAAGGCGACCGGCCCGGAGGACGGCTATTCGGGGTTCAGCATGACGCACCTGCCGACCGGCGAGCGGCGCAAGACGGGGCTCGAGCAGCTCCTGCGCGACCTCGGCGTCGGGCACGTCGTCATCGCCGGCCTCGCCACCGACTACTGCGTGAAGGAGACCGGCCTCGACGCAGTGGAGATGGGGTTCGACACCGAGGTGATCACCGACGCGACGCGGCCCGTCGAAGTCGAGCCGGGCGACGGTGACCGCGCCCTCCACGACCTCGACGAGGCCGGCGTCAGGCTCGTCTGAGCCACGAGTCGCCCATGAGCCAGGTCGACGAGGCACGCGAGGCCCTGTTCGTCGACCTGTACGAGCTGACGATGTCGGCGAGCTACTCCGCGCACGACCTCGACCAGCCGGCGACCTTCGACCTGTTCGCACGGCACCTTCCGCCCGGGCGCGGCTACCTCGTCTCGTGCGGCTTGGACTCCGCGCTCGACTACCTGGAGGGCCTTCGTTTCGACGCCGACGCGCTCGACTACCTCGCTTCACTCGAGCTTGTTCGACGAGTCGTTCCTCTCGCTGTTGTCGACGTTGCGGTTCAGCGGCGAGGTACGCGCCATCCCCGAAGGCGAGCTGGTGTTCCCCAACGAGCCGATCCTCCAGGTGACGGCGCCTCTCGTCGAGGCGCAGCTGGTCGAGACGTTCTTCCTCAACTGCATCGGCTACCAGACGATGATCGCGACCAAGGCCGCGCGCGTCGCGACCGCGTGCGGGGACCGCACGTTCGTGGACTTCTCACCCCGCCGTGACCACGGAACGGACGCGGCGTTGAAGGCGGCGCGCGCCGCCTACATCGGCGGTGCGGCGGCGACGTCGCTCGTTCTGGCGGGCCAGACGTACGGCCTCGAACTGAGCGGCACGATGGCGCACTCCTATGTGATGCGCTTCGACAACGAGGCCGACGCCTTCCTCACGTACGCGCGCGACTTCCCGGGCCGGGCGATCTTCCTGATCGACACGTACGACACCGAGCAGGGCGCTCGAACAGTCGTCGAGGTCGCAGCGAAGCTCGAGCCCGAGCTCCGGCCGCGGGCGGTGCGGCTCGACTCCGGCGACATCGACCGCCTGTCCCGGTCCGTCCGCGCCACCCTCGACGAGGGCGGCTTGCAGGACGTGCAGATCTTCGCGTCCGGCGACCTCGACGAGTACCGCATCGCGGCGTTGACGGCCGCAGGCGCCCCCATCGACGCCTTCGGCGTCGGGACGCAGCTCGGGACGAGCGGGGACGCCCCCCACGTGTCCGTCGTCTACAAGCTCGTCGAGGACGCCAATGGGCCGAAGGTGAAGTTGTCGACGGACAAGGTGACGCTGCCGGGTCGCAAGCAGGTGTTCCGGTTCACGGGCGAGGTCGACGACCTCCGTGCCGACGTCCTGGCCCTGGCGGACGAGACGATCGCCGGCGCCCGGCCCCTGCTCCGACCGGTGATGCGCGCCGGCAAGCGCTTGGAGGCCGCGGAACCGCTGTCGACCTTGCGCGACCGGTGCCGCGTCTGGGTCGCCGCGCTCCCGGAGCGGCTCCGCGCCCTCGAGCCCGATCCGCCGCCGTACGAGGTCAACACGTCACCGGGGCTCGACGCACTCGTCCGCCGGCTGCACGAGGGCCTCGGCGTGCCGTGAGCGCGCGCGACGAGTTCCGCCGCGAGGTGCGCGCCGCGCTCACGGCGCGCCTGACACCTCGTCACGCCGGAGACACGTTCACGGTGCTCGGCGCGGGCAGTGACGACCTCGAAGCCGGACGGACGTACCTGCGCGCCCTCGCCGACGGCGGCTGGGCGGTGCCGACATGGCCGAAGGAGTACGGCGGCCTGGGCGCGACACCGGCGGAGGCGGCGATCGTCGTCCAGGAGCTGGCGCCCTTCGACGTCCCCGACCTGTACCCGTACGTGATCGGCCTGGCGATCGCCGGGCCGACGCTGGTCGCTCACGCCACGCCGGAGCAGTGCTCACGGTGGTTGCTGGCGATCCGGACGGGCGACGAGATCTGGTGCCAGCTGTTCTCCGAGCCCGATGCCGGGTCTGACCTCGCCTCGCTCGCGACCCGCGCCGAGCGCGACGGCGACCAGTGGCGCGTGACCGGCTCGAAGGTCTGGAGCAGTCGAGCGCACTACTCGCAGCGCGGCCTGTTGCTCGCGCGCACGGACCCGGGCGTGCCGAAGCACGCCGGGATCACCGCGTTCGCGCTCGACATGCACGCACCCGGCGTCACCGTCAGTCCGCTCCGGCAGATGAACGGCGACACGCACTTCAGCGAGGTGCACTTCGACCAGGCCCCGGTCGACGACGCCGACCGGATCGACGCGCCGGGCGCGGGTTGGGGAGTCGCGCGCACCGCACTCGCCCACGAACGGGGCGCCGGCGCCGTCGGCGGCGGCGGTTGGGGGGCCGACCTCGAGGAACGGCTCGTCGACCTGGTCCGTCGGCGGGGCGCGACCGCCGACCCGGTGGTGCGCCAGCGGCTGGCGGCGGCCGTCATCGAGCTCGAAGTGGCCCGGCTGACCGCCCGCCGGGCCCGTGACACGGCCCGCGCCGGGCGCGCGCCCGGGCCCGAGGGCTCGGGATCGAAGCTGCGCGGCAGCGCCGGGCTCAAGTCCGCCGCGCAGCTCGCGCTCGACCTCCTCGGACCGGACGGGATCGCGGGCTTCGGCGACGACGGCGAGTGGCGGACCCTCTTCCTCACCAGCCCGTCGATCTCCATACGGGGCGGGACCGACGAGATCCAGCGCAACATCGTCGGCGAGCGCGTGCTCGGCCTGCCGCCCGAGCCGCGCTCGGATGTCGACGTCCCCTTCTCGCACCTGCCGCGCACGGTCCGGCGAGCGGACAGGTGACCGCGCCGGACGCCGTTGCGCGGCTCCACGAGCTGACCCGGCACGGCTCCCCGACCGACCGGTCGCTCCTCGTCGACTTCCGACCCCTCGACCCCGCCAACCGACCGGCCCCGTTCAAGCGGTACCGCGGCATCGAGACGACGGCGCTCCCGACAGAGCTCGAGGCGGCGGGACCGCGTCCTGCGCTCGACGCCACCGGGCTCGCGCGGCTGCTGTTCTTCACCGCCGGCGTGACGCGCGCGAGCTCATCGCGCGCGTTCGAGGAGCGCACCTACTTCCGGACCGCGATGTCGGCCGGGAACCTGCACCCCGTCGAGGTGTACGCGGTGTGCTCCGGTGTCGACGGCGTCGCCGACGGTGTGCACCATTTCGCACCGCTCGAGTTCGGTCTGACGACCCTGCGCGAGGGACGCGTCGCGCGGAACGGGCAGTGCGTGTTCGTGTTCACCGGGATCCCGTGGCGCACCGAGTGGAAATACGGCGAGCGGGGCTTCCGTCATCTCTACTGGGACGCCGGCACGATGCTCGCCAACCTGCTCGCGATCGCCTCCGCCGACGGCATCGACGCGAAGGTGTGGACCGGCTTCGTCGACGACGACGTGGCGCGCCTCGTCGGCATCGACGGCGTCACCGAGTTCCCGCTCACGCTGGTCTCGATCGGCGCGAGTGAGGCCCCCGTCGTCCCGAGCGACCTGCCGCCGCTCGACGCCGACGTCGAGCGCATCTCGCCCCACCCGATCACTTTCCCGCTCGTCGTGGACGCGCAGCGCGCCGGCGACATCTCCGATGCCGGCGCCGTCGACGAATGGCGCACTCACGCGATCGACGGCAGCCCGGCGCGCGCGGCGGTCGAACCACCGACCGGGGCGGTCATCCAGTCGATCGAAGAAGTGATCCTCCGGCGCGGGTCGACGCGACTCATGCGGCCGGAGACCGCACCGGCGGAGTTGCTGCATTGGGGCATGGCGGACACCGCCCGGCCGGTGCCGGCCGACTTCGTCGTCCCCGGCACGACATTACTCGAGCACAACCTTGCGATCCACGGCGTCGAGAGCGTGGAACCCGGCGCCTACCGCTGGCGTGACGGCGACCTGGAGCTCGTCCGGCCGGGCCAGTTCCGCGAGATCACCCGGCAGCTGTGCCTCGACCAGCCACTCGGTGGCGACTCGGCGTACACCGCGTTCCACTGCGCACGCCTCGACACGGTGCTCGGCGCCCTCGGCGCCCGCGGCTATCGGGCGGCGCAGCTGGAGGCGGGCATCGCGTCCGGGCGACTCTCGCTGGCGGCGTTCACGCTCGGCTGCGGCGCGACCGGGCTGACGTTCTTCGACGAGCCCGTGCGTCGGTTCTTCGCCACGAGGGCGTCGTGCATGCTCGTGACCTCCGTCGGCATCCCCGACTACGTCAACGCCCCCGGCGGTCGCCCCGGCGCGGCCACCGAGCTCACGCACTACGGCGACCTGATGCAACGCCTCTCCGTGCAACTCCACCGCGGGCGGCGCTGATCGCGGGGGCGGTTGCTACCCTCGCGCCGCGGACCGTGCTAGGCGGGGAGCCCGTGGTGCCCTGTACCCCCAATCCACGTACGGGGGGCTGAATTCCCGCCCGAGGCCCGGCCGCCGCACGGCAGCGGCCCGCGTTGACGTTGAGGGTCGGGTCCTGCGCAACGGGATCTCGCGAACCGAGTCAGGTCCGGAAGGAAGCAGCTCTCAGCGAGCCCTCCCGTGTGCCGCAGGAACACCTGACCCGAGCCACCGCGAGCAAGTGCACCGGGTGGCGTCGGGGTCGACGGCGGGTGCACGGTCCGCTCTCCATATCCGGAGGGATGCGAGAGCGGCCGAATCGGCACGCTTGGAAAGCGTGTGTGGGGCAACTCACCGTGGGTTCGAATCCCACTCCCTCCGCGGGTGCGAAGAGGCGCGAACCGCCGCCAACTGCGCAATCTGACCAGCCTGCGTTTAGGCGCCCTTTACCGGTGCTTGTGAGCATCCTCCCGGGCACTCGGATCGGCCTTCCGCGACTCCGCAGCGGCAGGACAAGGGCGCCCGAACACTGTGCCGGACGGGGAGCGGGGAAAACCGCTCTTGGGCCCCCCGCTTCCCTCCGGCACCTCAACCAAGGGCTCAGGTCTCTCTCTTAAGCCAGCGTTTAGCGGCGGATGCGACACTCCATCCGTGCCCCCCGCGCAAGACGGGCAGGGCGGGGGTGCGCACAAACTCGATCGGCAGGCGAGCCGTGCGCTGTCGGCCAGTGATGCGACCGGCCGCTCGGTTTTTGGTAGAGCCGGAGAAGGGGTCATGCCCGAAATGGGGCCTGTGCTCACCGACGAGGAGGCGCCGCTCCGCGCCATCCTCGACCATGCGAACGATGTCGTCGTGGTCTTGGACGCCAACGGAACGATCCGCTTCGGCAGCGCGTCAGCCGAGTGGCTCTTGGGGTTCGATCCCGAGAAGCAGATCGGGCGAAGCGCGCTCGACTTCGTACATCCCGACGATCTGGGCGATGCTGCGGCGGCCCTGGACCGAGCGCCCGCCTCTGGTCCGGGACCACTTCCACGCAAGGTGCTTCGCGTCCGCCACGGTGACGGAACATGGCGGTGGGTCGAGCTCTCGATCTACGGCATGCTGGACGACCCCCTCGTACGGGGAATCGTCGTCACGGCGCGCGAGCTCGCGGAACGGTTCGACGCCGAAGCCGGTTTCCGGGCGATGCTCGCTCACTCGTCCGACATCATCTCCGTTCTCGACCCCGACGCGCACGTACGGTGGACGAGTGCGGCGACGACCAGGCTGCTTGGCTATCCGAGCGGTGAGGCCGGGCCTGAGCTTCCCTTCATCGAGATCGTGCATCCCGAAGACTTTCCCGAGGTACGGGATAGGTTCAACGAAGTACTGGCCGGTACGAGCGGCTATGAGGGCCCGATCGTGGCGCGAGTGCGAGCCGCCGACGGGTCGTGGCACACCCTCGAGATGGTGGCCATCAACCTCATCGAGGATCCGAACGTGCAAGGAGTCGTGATCACTGCCCGTGACATGACCGATCGTTTGGAGATGGAGCGGAGTCTTCGAGAGCTGGCGGATGAGCTCCAGCGCTCGAACGAAGAGCTCGAGCGGTGCGCTTTGGTCGCGTCGCATGATCTCCACGAGCCGTTACAAACGATCGCGGGATTCGCGCAGCTGTTGCAGCGCCGCCACTGCGGCAAGCTCGACCATGAAGCCCATGAGTTCATCGGCTACGTCGTGGATGAGGCGATACGTATGGGGCACCTCATCGATGACCTAGTCGCCTACTCGCGCGCCGGCCACGGCGACCTGCAATTGGAGGCCCTCGATACGAATGCGGTGGTCGAGGAAGTCGAGTCGTCGCTGGCATCGGCGATCGCGGACGCATGCGCCGAGGTGATCGTGCGCCCGCTCCCCAACGTGCAGGCAGACCGGCGGCAGCTCAGTCAGGTGTTCCAGAACCTGCTCTCGAACGCCCTCAAGTTCCGCGACGGAGATGGCGGTCGCGTCGAGATCTCTGCGGCGTGGTCGGACGGGGCGTGGCTGTTCTCGGTGGCTGACAACGGGATCGGCGTCGACGCGTCGCTGTCCGAGCGCATCTTCGAGGCCTTCGAGCGAGTGCAACCGCGGCCCGGCCGCGACGGCACCGGGACCGGCCTGGCGATCTCCAAGCGGGTCGTCGAGCGCCACGGCGGTCGGATCTGGGTCGAGCCACGGCCGGGTGGAGGGAGCGTGTTCTCCTTCACCCTGCCGATCCGTGAGACGGCTCCGGAGGCCTGACGAACCCGACACGGGTCGCTACCGCCACCGCCTCGAGCTTGGAATGCACGCCGAGCTTCGTGATGATGCGCTGCACGTGGTTCCGCACGGTGTGAAGGCTGATGAAGAGCCGCTCTGCGATCGCCTGGTTCGAGGTGCCCTCGGCGAGGAGTTGCATGACCTCCAGCTCGCGCCGGGTGAGGCTGGCTCTGACGTGCTCGCGGTCCTGACACAAACTGGGAAGCAGGCGCGCGAGTAACAACGGGGAGATCGGGGCATTGCCCGCATGGGCACTGCGCACGCTGTCCACGAGCTCGTCCATGGCCGAATCTTTCGCGACGAACCCGCAGCAGCCGGCGTCGACCGCCTGCCGTAGCGTCGCTTCGTCCTGGTAGCCGGTCAGCATCACCATCCGAAGCCTGGGATGGTCGCGGTGCAGTTCGGCCGCCAGGGCGGCGCCGTCGCCATCAGGCAGCCGATAGTCGAGCACGGCGACGTCGGGCGGATCGTCGCGTGCCGCGGACAGGGCCTCCGCCACCGTGTGCGCGACGCCCGTCACCAGGATGTCGCGATCCTCACTCAGCTGCTGCGTGAGCAGCTCCGTGAACATCCGGTGGTCGTCGACGAGCAACACCTTCAACCACCACAGCCTACGACCGTCCCGGCCGGCGGGAACGTCGCCGACTCGACGACGTGGTTTCCGTGGCGCGAGGAACGACCACTTTGCGCGGGCGGCGCGACGCAGAGGGTGAGTGCCTGTTCCCCCTTGTCCGAAATGTGGGACGTGTTGGCGCTAGGTCAGAACTGTGCTTCTAGGTCTCGGAATCGCAGTTGGAGTTCTGGAGACTGGGGCAACACGGGGTGGCCCAAGTCGGAGGGGTAGGGCAGGGAAATGGGCGGACTTGACGACGCACACCGCGTCGCTGCACTCGTACGCGGTGCCGCGACAGACGACGAGCAGTGCTGGGCTTCGCTCGTCGATCGGTTTTCTGGCCTGGTGTGGTACATCGCCCGAAGCTTCGCTCTCGGCGACGCCGACGCTGCCGACGTCTCGCAGACCGTCTGGTTGCGCCTCGCCGAGAATCTGAACCGGATCGAACAACCCGAACGCGTGGGCGCGTGGCTGGCCACAACGGCCCGTCGGGAGTCGATGCGAGTCAAGCGGCTCGCGGGCCGAATGGTCCCCGTCGACGACGTTGAGACGGCGAAGAGCGACCCTCTGGGCGAGTCGCCTGCAGCGGACATGCCTGCGCTGGTCGATTTACGTGACGCGCTCGTCTGGCGCGCGTTCGCCAGCCTCCCAGAACGCGGGAGGACGCTGCTGCTCTTGGTCCTGCTGGCCGATCCGCCGCTCTCGTACCAAGAGATCTCCGAAACACTCGGAATGCCCATCGGCAGCATCGGTCCGACGAGAGCCAGAACTCTCGCCGATCTCCGAGAGCGCGTGGAAGCTCTTGGTATCTCCGCAGAGGACTCGTGCTCTGTGTAGAGAACCCAACCGGGAGGGCGGCGGACACTTGGCGGTGAGTTGCAAGCACTCGGATCTTTCCATGGCGGCGACCGCGACTTCGAAGGCGCATTCCGCGATCTGATCGCGAGAGTCCAGCCAATCTCGACCGGTGTGGTGCGGTCGGCGCTAGCTGCCCGGTCGAGGCGGGTGGCCACCAGCGCGCCGATACCCCTGATCGAGGGCACCGGTGCTTTCGACGACGGTCGTTGGGCGGAGGCGAGGGGCGGCTGGCGGCTCAGGTTTAGACGCCGCGGAATCTCGGTCGACTTGGAGGTGACGCCGGTCTCGCCGTGGTCGTGCCACGTCCGCGGACGTACTTGGCCCGTGCGGAGCGTTGCCGGGATGCTCGTGACGACCGGGACTGTCGTCCCATTTCGCGTCGACGAGCGCGGTCGCTTCGCATGCCGCGGCGTACCTCGAAATCCCTTCACGGTGCACATCGAGCTCGGGGGTGCTGAAGGTCCGGAGTGCCTCACCACCGACTGGGCGTGCCTCTGAGCATCGTCGCCGGTACGCGCGATGCCGCGGTCGCCTGAAGAGCTGTATCACGGGCCGGTCCTGTCTCTCTGATCTCAGAGGAGGTGCGTAGGTGTCGCGCACAGAGGTGTCGGAAATCGGGCGCCGGACGCACGAGCGTCCGGACGAAGGCGCGCGTGCTCGCGCAGCGGGATCGCGTCGCGATCATTCGGCCCGAGCCGAAGGCGCTCCCGGCGTCGACGTCGCCATAGTCGTGGTCACCCACAACAGCGCTGCCGACCTGCCGCGCCTTCTCGGGTCACTCGATGCCGACGAGGCTCGAAATACCTTCGAGGTGATCGTCGTCGACAATGCCTCCTCCGATAACACCATCGACATCGCGCGCGCCGCCGGCGTCCGATGCTTCGCGCAGGGTGGGAATTCTGGGTACGCAGCCGGAATCAACGCTGGTGTCCGCGCCTGCAGCAAGCATGCGGCATTGCTCGTCCTCAACCCCGACGTTGTGCTCGAGCCGGATTGCATGGGCAAGCTCTTGGATGCCTTCGCCGACCCTCGAGTGGGTGTGGTCGTTCCGCAGCTGATCGACGCGTATGGACGCTGTTCCCCCTCTCTGCGGAGAGAGCCGACCCTCCTCCGAGCCTTGGGCGACGCGCTCTTCGGCGGAAAGTTCCGAGCGCGGCCCTCATTCCTGAGCGAGATCGTCTGGGACGACTCGGCTTACCGAAGCGACCGCACCGTCGACTGGGCGACGGGCGCGGTCGTGTTGATCTCCGCCCGTTGCGAAGCGGCCCTCGGCCCTTGGGACGAAACTTTCTTCCTCTACTCCGAGGAGATCGAATATTGCGCGCGAGCGCGGGTCGCGGGCTTCCACGTGCGATTCGTTCCAGACGCGATAGCGAAGCACAGCGGAGGAGGATCGGGTGGACGCGCGGATGTGCTCATCGCACTCATGGCAATCAATCGCGTCGTCTACTTCGAGCGCCGTCACGCCCGGGCCGCTGCAGCAGTGTTCAGAGCGCTTGTGGCGCTGCACGAGCTATTCCGATCATCGGATCCCGCGCATCGACGCGCGTTCTTTGTCTTGCTACGCCGATCTCGTTGGACCGCGCTGATGGAATCGCTGAGGGGCGCACCATGACGGCGGTCCTCGGTTCCGTCGTCATTCCAGCGCACAACGAAGAAACAGTGATCGGGCAGTGCCTGACTGCGCTCTTGATGGGTTTCGATCCTGGCGCCTTGGAAATCGTCGTCGTTTGTAATGGGTGCAACGATCGGACCGCGGACGTGGCAAGGCGACCCGGTGTGACGGTCGTATCACTGGAGGTTGCGTCAAAGCCGGCGGCACTCCGCGCTGGTGAGAGACACGCGGACGCGTTTCCAAGGCTGTACCTCGACGCCGACGTGGTGCTGCCAGCCTCGTCAGTCCGAGCCGTGCTTGGCCGTCTCCGAGCTGAAGGATCGCTCGCGGCGCGTCCGCCGATCCACTACGAGACCGCCAAGTCGTCCGGGCTGGTGCAGAGCTACTACCGAGCGCGAGCGCGCAACACGGCCGTCATGTCGTCACTCTGGGGCGCGGGTGTCTATGGCCTGTCGGCGTCGGGTCGGGCGCGGTTCGAGGAGTTCCCTGACCTCGTGGCCGACGACCTGTTCGTCGACGGCCTGTTCAGCGCTTCCGAGATCGAGCTCGTGGACTGCGCGCCCGCCATCGTGACCACACCCCGCACGCCACGCGATCTCGTTCGAGTGATGCGCCGCCTGAACGGAGGCAACCGCGAGCACGGATCAACAGATTGGGCCCACGGCTACTCCACGACTGGTTCCACGCTGCGAGGCGTCTTGCGCTCCGCGATGTCGAGCCCCGCCGCTGCGCTGGACGCGAGTGCGTACCTGGGCCTCGCGACCGTCGGGCGGCTCAGGTCCAGGGTCGCGCGGCCCGCGCGCTGGGAGCACGACGAAAGCTCGAGGGTCGGATGACGACCGCGGGTCTCGTCGTCGAGCGCCAAGGCGCGCGGCGTACCGCATCCGCGGTCATCGTGTTGCAGCTGTTTGCGTTGACGATCATGCTGTTCCCTTCCGATACGGTCATCAAGCCAATCGGAGCTAACGGCTACGTCGCCTCGCTCGTGGCGCTCACGGCATTCGGGCTCTGGGTCGTCGCGATCATCCTGGGCTTCCACGATCCAAGACGGCATCGGTCTCCGATTCGCATCGGTGTGAGCCTGCTCTGGCTCGCTTCGCTCGTCTCGTACATCGTGATGAATGGCCAAGACCGAAGCGTGGCGGAGGTCTTGTCGGCCGATCGCTGGTTGATCCAACTCGCCGCGGTGACGGGCGTTATCTTCGTCGCGGCAGAGTTCCTGGGCTCCTTGGACGACGTGAAGCGTGTCCTGCGCGCGCTCGTCACGGGAGGAGCGGTGTGCGGCGCGATCGCGGCACTCCAATTCTGGTTCCGTCTCGACCTTTCGTCGTACCTTCGGTCGCTGCCCGGCTTCTCGCTCAGCGCTGATACGGCCGCGATCACCTCCCGCGACTCCCTTGCAAGAGTCGCGGGGACCGCGATCCATCCCATCGAGCTCGGGGTCGTGGCCGGCATGCTGCTTCCTCTCGCGCTGTATCTCGCGCTCTACGACAGAGAACGATCGCCACTGCGGCGGTGGGTCCCCACGCTCGGCATCTTCGTCGCGATTCCCGTGTCCGTGTCTCGGTCGGGAGTCATAGCGGTCGTGATCGCGATCGCGTTCTTCCTGGTGATGCTCCCACCGATACGGCGTGTTGTGGGCTTGCTCTTCGCGCCTCTCGTCCTGGCCATGGTCTTTATGGCGGCGCCCGGCATCATCGGTACGCTCACGTCGTTCTTTGCGGCAGGGACAAGCGATCGCTCCGTCTCGACCCGCGTCGACGATCTCTCGCTTGTCGAGCGGTTCGTCAGCCACGCACCACTCTGGGGACGCGGTGGAGGCACGTACTTCCCACGAAATGCTCTCGAGATCTTGGACAATCAGTACTACAAGACCGCGATCGAGCTCGGGCTCGTCGGACTCGTTGTTGTGATCCTCTACTTCGGCATGCCGGTCATCATCGCAGTCGCCGTACACCGTCGCTCGAGCGACCCTGACCTTCGTACTTTGTGCGGTGCGCTCGCTGGCGCCGCGGGAGCGGCGGTTGTGTGCTCCGCGACGTTCGATTCCTTTTCGTTTCCGATGTTCACAGGTGTGAGCGCGCTTGTCATCGGCTTGATCGGCGCACTCTGGCGTCTGCAACAAACCACGAACTCACTGAGAGGAGCGAGCTGATGGACCTGCTCGCGATGTTCCGCGCTGTGCTTCGCAATCGTCTCTTCACAATCCCGGTCATACTTCTAATGTTGGTCGGTGGTTTGTGGGTGTACTTCTTCTCCTCGCCAACATACGAGGCCACCTCGGGTTACGTAGTCTTCGAACCGCCGGCCGCGCCTACCGCCAGTGAAATCGCTGAGGACCCGGCGCTCGCCGAGGTCGCCGCGGACAATCCGTATGCTCGCGTCGATCCGTCCGTCGTCGCTGGGATCATCGTGAAGCGTGCGGGCGGCCCTCGAGCCCGTGCGGCATTGACCGCCGAAGGGGCCGATCCGCGTTACAAGATCGTTTCGAGCGGTGCGTACGGTGTGGCGAGCCCGACTCTTGACATCACCGGCGTCGGGTCGACGGCGGCATCGGCCGTCAAGACGGCGGACCTGGCCGGGGACCGGCTCAAGAAAGAGCTGCACGACATTCAGAGCGCGCAGCTCGTCGAAGACCGTTACATGGTGACAGCCGTTCAAACGGAGGCGGTGCAGGGAGCCCAGCTCAAGGAGTCGAGTCGTTTGCGGTCGCTCCTGGGTGTGCTGGGTGCCGGGTTGGTGCTCTTGTTTGTCGCCGTATCGATC
>CAWAGI010000005.1:0-792443 GCA_963781615.1 uncultured Actinomycetes bacterium
TCAAGCCGGCTCGCTAGCTAGCGGTTCGGGCTCAGGTCGGCGCAGGTTCGTTCGTCTGGGAGGAGCGGCCGGAACGTCACGGTGTACGTGGCGCCGGCCGACTCCCAGGCGTCGCCTTCGTGCGCGGTGCGCGCCGCGTCGAGTGCCCTCGCGAGGTCGGCGCCCGTGTGCACCGCGCATTCGGTCCCGGCGAGGTCGCCCAGCGGCCAGGCGTGCGTCTCGCCGTCGGAGGCGTCGGCGGGCTCGACGAGCACCGCGAGCGCTCCCGGTTCGTAGCGCCGCTCGCTCCCGGCCACGACGTCGTCGCCGAGGGCTCCTGCGTCGCCGGCCAGCTCGATGAACCGGTCGAGCGCACGGCGACGCTCGTTCTGCTCGGGCGTGACGCCGCTGACCCGGCCCCTGAACCCGAGCGCGTACACGTCCACCCGTCGCGTGACGCCGCCGGCGCGCACCGTCACGGTCGTCGTCGCCTGGTCGGTGACGCCGGGATCGCCGTAGTCGGGGACCGCGTCGTCGAGGAGCCCGGCGGCGCGGGCCGTCGTCGAGAATGCGCGCGATCCCGGCGCGCGTGACGCGGAACTCCTGGAGGTTGGGGAGCGCGGGCCCCGGGTACTGCAGGGCCGTCGGCCCGGTGACGACCACCCGCCCGTCGCCGAAGACGCTCAGCTGCGGCAGCTGCGCCGGCCGCCGCGACTCGGCCGTGAACCCGCCCTCGGTCACGACCCGCACCACGACCTCGTCGGCGCCGGTCGGTCCCCGGGGCGGGCCCGACCCGCCGGACGAGCTCCCGCCGCAGGCCGCGAGCGCCACGGTGGCCGTCACCACGACCACGGCGGCGAGGCGTCTCATGCCCGGTCAGACGAGCCCGATCCCTCTCCGGTTCCCGCCTCGGCGCGGGCCCGGCGCTTCCGGTGCCAGCGGATCCCGCCGTTGATGGCGGCGAGGAGCGCGTCGTTGTCGCGGGAGAGTCGGTTGTGCACGTACCGCTCGAGGCCGAGGCGGCGCATCCACGGGTTGAACGTCTCGTAGCGCTCGGTGAAATGGATGCGGGTGCGGCCGTCGCCGAGGTCCTCGAGGCGCTGGAAGCCCTCGGCGCGCGACCACAGCGGCTTGCCGATGGCGTCGTAGCGCCACGACTCGTGCAGCTTCACCTCGGTGAGCCACTCCCACGACTGGCCGACGCCGCCCGACAGGAGGAACCGCGGGACGGGGAACGTGCAGTGGCGCACGAGCCCGTTCCCGATGTCGTCACCGGGATGGAGGATGTCGATCGTCCCGATCTTGTTCTTCGGCCGGTCGTCGCCGCGGTACCAGAAGACTTCCCACACCTCTTCGGGCGGCGCGTCGACATCGATCGAGAACGAGTGCTCCTGCATGGGCGGGAGGGTACCGTCGCGTCCGATGGCCGGTGAGATGGACGTGGCGGATTCGGTCCTCGAGCTCATCGGCGACACGCCCCTCGTACGGCTCCCGCATATCGGGCGCGGGCTCACCTGCGACCTCATCGCCAAGATGGAGACCACGAACCCGGGCGGGTCGGTGAAGGACCGGCCGGCGGTGGCGATGGTGGACGCCGCCGAGCGCGACGGCCTGCTGAAGCCGGGCGGCACGATCGTCGAGCCGACCTCCGGCAACACCGGCGTCGGGCTCGCCATCGTCGCCGCCCAGCGCGGCTACCGCTGCATCTTCGTGATGAGCGACAAGATGAGTGAGGAGAAGGTCGCGCTGCTGCGCGCGTACGGCGCCGAGGTCGTCGTGTGCCCGACCGCCGTGCCGCCGGAGCACCCCGACTCCTATTACTCCACGGCCGAGCGGCTGGTGCGCGAGACACCGGACTCGTTCCGGCCCGATCAGTACTCCAACCAGGCCAACCCGGCCGAGCACGAGCGGTCGACCGGCCCCGAGGTCTGGCGCCAGACCGCCGGGCGCATCACGCACTTCGTCGCCGGCGTCGGCACCGGGGGGAGCATCACCGGCGTCGGCCGCTACCTCAAGGCGCAGAACCCCGACGTGCAGGTCGTCGGCGCCGACCCGGAAGGCTCCGTGTACTCCGGTGGCGCGGGACGGCCCTACCTCGTCGAGGGTGTCGGGGAGGACTTCTGGCCGACGACGTACGACCCGTCGGTCGTCGACCGGGTGATCAAGGTCAGCGACGCCGAGTCGTTCTCGATGGCGCGGCGCGTCACCCGCGAGGAGGGCCTGCTGATCGGCGGGTCGTGCGGCACCGCCGTGCACGCGGCGCTCGTCGTCGGCCAGGAGCTCGGGCCCGAGGCCGTCGTCGTCGTGCTCGTGCCCGACTCGGGCCGGAACTACCTGTCGAAGATCTTCGACGACCAGTGGATGGTCGACTTCGGGTTCCTCCGCTGCGGCGACGGCCCCTGCGCCGGGGACGTCCTCGGCGCGAAGGACCGGCGCATCCCCGAGCTCGTCCTGATCACCCCGGACCAGCCGGCGCGTCGCGCGATCGGCATGATGCGCGACCTCGGCATCTCGCAGCTCGTCGTGAGCGTGACCACCGAGCTGCCGCTGGCGGCGAAGGAGGTGAGCGGCGTCCTGAACGAGCTCGACCTCATGGACCGCGCCTTCGGCGACGCGTCCGTGCTCGACCGCCCGGTGAAGGAGGTCATGAGCCCTGCCATGCCGATGGTGGGGATCGGCGAGCCCGTCTCGTCGCTCGTCGCCCAGCTCGACACGGCGGCGTCGGTGCTCGTGCTCGACGGCGGTCATCCGGTCGGCGTGCTGACCCGGTCCGACGTGCTCTCGTTCCTCGCGTCGCGTTCGCCCGGATGAACCGGCCCAAACGCCGACCGTTCTGGCGTCGGTCGAGCCGAACCGAGGAGACCCGGCGACGCCACGATCGACCGCGCGACGACGGGTTCGAGACGCGGGCCATCCACGCCGGCCAGGAGCCCGACCTGACGACGGGTGCGATCGTCCCGCCGATCACCCTGGCGTCGACGTTCGTGCAGGACGCGGTGGGCAGCCACCGCGGCTTCGAGTACGCCCGCAGCGCGAACCCCACCCGGGCCGCGCTCGAGGAGTGCCTCGCCGACCTGGAAGGCGCGACGCACGGCTTGGCGTTCGCCAGCGGCATGGCCGCCGAGGACGCCGTCCTGCGGACGACGGTCGGGCAGGGCGACCACGTGATCATCCCGGCTGACGCGTACGGCGGGACGTACCGCCTCCTCGGGCGCGTGTACGAGCCCGCCGGCATCACGTGGTCGGCGGTCGACCACGTCGATCTCGACGCCGTCGACGGCGCCTGGCGCGACGAGACGAAGGTGGTGTGGGTCGAGACGCCGACGAACCCGCTCCTCACCGTGGTCGACATCGCCGCCATCGCCGAGCTCGCGCACCGCCGCGGCGCCCGCGTCGTGGTCGACAACACGTTCGCGACGCCGTACCTCCAGCAGCCGCTCGCCCTCGGCGCCGACGTGGTCGTGCACTCGAGCACGAAGTACCTGGGCGGTCACTCCGACGTCGTCGGCGGCGCGGTGGCCGTCGGCGACGACGAGCTCGCGGAGCAGGTCGCGTTCGTGCAGAACGCCGCCGGCGCCGTCCCGAGCCCGTTCGACTGCTATCTCGTGCTGCGCGGCATCAAGACGCTCGCCGTTCGCATGGACCGTCACTGCGACAACGCCCGGGCGATCGCCGTCCTCCTCACCGAGCATCCCGCCGCCGATCGTGTGCTGTACCCAGGCTTACCCGGCCACCCCGGCCACGACGTCGCCCGCCGCCAGATGCACGACTACGGCGGCATGGTGTCGTTCACGGTCGCCGCCGGTGAAGAAGCGGCGATCAAGCTCGTGGCGTCGACGCGGCTGTTCGCCCTGGCCGAGTCGCTCGGCGCCGTGGAGTCGCTGATCGAGCACCCGGCCGAGATGACGCACGCGTCGGCGGCCGGCTCACCCCTCGCCGTGGATCCCGCGCTCGTGCGGGTGTCGGTCGGCATCGAGAACATCGAGGACCTCGTCGCCGATCTCCGCCAGGCGCTTGACGCCGTGGGGTAGTCCGTCCCCATACTGGCGGCCCACGACCGGACTCACGAGAGAAGGCAGGCATGGCAGGCTTCGTCCAGATCATCCAGTTCAAGACGTCCAAGTTCGACGAGATGATGAAGGTCATCGACAAGTTCCGAGCCGACACGGAGGGCAAGCGCACGACCTCGCGGGCAATGACGTGCAAGGACCGTGACAACCCCGGTCAGTACCTGACGATCGTCGAGTTCCCGTCGTACGAGGCGGCGATGAAGAACAACGAGCTGCCCGAGACCGCCGCCGTGGCGGAGGCGATGCAGAAGCTCGCCGACGGGCCCCCGACCTTCTACAACCTCGACCTCGAGCGCGTCGAAGAAGGCTGACCGCTACCGTCGGGGCCGTGCCTCGCCACGAGTACGTCCTGTTCGACCCGCTGTTCTCGGACGCCGACGCCGACGGGATGGTGCGGGTCTGCGAGCGCTTCGGCGCCTACGGGATGTACTCGGCGGAGAACGAGGGCGGCCCCGCGGAGGCGGCGGCTTTGCCGACCGCCGGAGCAGGAGCTCGAGCTCGCGAGAGCGACCAGTGGAGGCGGCTCGGTGAGGGGCTCACCCAGCGGCACGACGCGGTCCTCAACTATCTGAAGTCGGGTGGCATGCACGGGCGCGGCGACGGCGGCTCAGCGGACCGTCGCCGCAAAGCCGGAGCTCGCGACGGCGACGAAAGGGAGATTGAACCGGTTTCCGTGCTCGCCGCCCGCACGAATTACTTCCGCGAGGAGTACGCGTACGGCACGCGGCACGCTGGTCGAAGGCATCGAGCCGTTCCTCTTCCACGAAGGGTTCGTCGAAGCGGCGCGCCACATTCACGGCCGCCGGGTGATCGAGCCCGCGATCGTGTTCGCCAACCTGATGGTCCCGGGCCAGGAGCTCGCGCTGCACACCGACGTGCCCGAGTTCCGGGGGGTGAACCGGAAGCTGCACCCGCAGTGGCTCCTCGTCGCCATGCGCCACTCGGAGCTGTTCGAGGACTGGCGCATGCCGATCGCAACCGGCGTGGCGTGGTTCCACGACTGCGACGGCGGTGAGTTCGCCTTCTACCCCGACGGCGCCGACGGCGCGCCCGTGTACCACAAGGTCGCGTACAACACCGCTTTGCTCGTCGACACCGACAGCGTGTTCCACGGCGTCGACCGCGTCGCACCGTCCGAGGAGACCGAGCTGCCCGCCCTCGAGCCCGGCATGAAGCTCACATTCGAGGGCGACGGGCGCTGGACGGTTCGGGGCGGTGACCAGGTCGTCGCCCAGTACCCGTGGGACGAGCTCCGGTTCTCGATCTCGTGGAAGGCGTACTGCTTCACCGACGAGGCGGAGCGCGACGCGTGGCGCACCCACACCGACGACTTGTCGCTCGAGGCGACGGTCGACACGTTCGTCGAGGACCTGCGCACGCGTGGTCGCATCACGGGCGACACTCCGCCACCGCGTGAGCTGGCCCTCATGATCATCGACGAGTACATCCGCTTCTCCCCACTGGCAGCCACGTAACCGGGGATCGGAGGCGCGAATGCCGCCTCGCAAGGTTGGGTATCAGCGGGACATGGTCGATTCGCCGGTGCTGCCCGAAGTGTTGACCACCGGCGGCCGTTCGCTCGACGACCTGCGTCGCGAGGCGGCCACGTGCGAGGCCTGCGATCTCTACAAGCTCGGGACCCAGACCGTGTTCGGGGAAGGGCCCGTAGCCGCCGACCTGATGCTGATGGGCGAGGTCCCCGGCGATCAGGAGGACAAGTCCGGCCACCCGTTCGTCGGCCCCGCGGGCAAGCTCCTGGACCGCGCCCTCGCCGAGGCCGAGATCGACCGCGACAACGTGTACATCACCAACGCGGTCAAGCACTTCAAGTGGAAGCCGCAGGGCAAGGTGCGGCTCCACCAGAAGCCGAACGCCAAGGAGATCGGGGCGTGCCGGCAGTGGTGGACGCAGGAGCTGGCGGTCGTGAAGCCGAAGGTCTTGTGCTGCCTCGGCGCCACCGCGGCCCAGGCGGTGTTCGGGCCCAAGTTCCGGGTGACCAAGCAGCGGGGCGACTTCCTCGAGCTGGTCGACGGCGTGCAAGGCACCGCCACCATCCACCCGTCGGCGATCCTGCGCGCCGACGACGAGCGGCGCGAGGTCGAGTACCAGGACTTCGTCGACGACCTCCGCGCCGTCGCCGAAGGCTGGCGCCTGGCCGCCTCGGCAGCGAAAAGTCCGCAGAGCGATCCTTTTCCTGCCGAGAATGGGGGGTGGGTCGCTGGCCCGACAGCTTGCGGTTCTTGAACTGGGCCTTGATGTAGTCGCGGTTCAGGAGCGCGATGAAGTCGATGCTGATCTCCTTCGGACACGCCGCTTCGCACTCGCCGTGGTTGGTGCAGCTCCCGAACAGCTGCTCCATCGTGTCGACCATCGCCGCGACCCGCTGGTACCGCTCCGGCTGCCCCTGGGGCAGCAGCGACAGGTGCGACACCTTCGCCGCCGTGAACAGCTGCGCGGCGCCGTTCGGGCACGCCGCCACGCACGCGCCGCAGCCGATGCACGCCGCCGCGTCCATCGACCCGTCGGCGGCCTCCTTGGGCACGAGGATGAGGTTGGCGTCGGGCGCGGCGCCGGTCGGCGCCGTGATGTAGCCGCCGGCCTCGATGATCCGATCGAGCGAGCTCCGGTCCACGACGAGGTCGCGGATGACCGGGAACGCCGCCGCCCGCCACGGCTCGACGGTGATCGAGTCGCCGTCGTTGAACTTGCGCATGTGCAGCTGGCAGGTGGCCGTGCCGCGCTCGGGACCGTGGGCGCGTCCGTTGATCATCATGGCGCACGAACCGCAGATGCCCTCCCGGCAGTCGTGATCGAACGCCACGGGCTCCTTGCCCTCGCCGACGAGCCGCTCGTTGAGCACGTCGAACAGCTCGAGGAACGACATGTCCGGGCTCACGTCGTCGACGTCGTAGTCCTCGAAGCCGCCGGCGTCGTTCGGTCCCGCCTGGCGCCACACGCGCAGGTGCACCCTCACTTGTAGCTCCGCTGCGCGAGCTCGACGGCCTCGAAGCCGAGGTCCTCCTTGTGCAGCACGGGCTTCTCGTCCACGCCGGTGAACTCCCACGCGGCGACGTAGGAGAACTCGTCGTCGTCCCGCAACGCCTCACCGTCCTCGGT
Source organism: uncultured Actinomycetes bacterium (assembly GCA_963781615.1). Classification (GTDB taxonomy): domain Bacteria; phylum Actinomycetota; class Acidimicrobiia; order IMCC26256; family JACDBD01; genus JALZAA01. Next base: position 7,167 of record CAWAGI010000005.1, read on the forward strand.
CTGGTGCTCGACACGGAAGTGCCCACCGCAGCTCTCCTCGCGATGCAGCGCGTCGAGGCACATGAGCTCGGCGAACTCGAGGAAGTCCTCCACGCGTCCCGCCTTCTCGAGCGACTGGTTGAACGTCTCGTTCGCGCCCAGCACCCGCACGTCGGCGTGGAACTCGGCCCGCAGGGGAGGGATCTCGCCGAGCGCCTTCTTCAGGCTGTCGGCACTGCGCTCCATCCCGCAGTTCTCCCACAGCACCTTGCCGAGCTCGCGGTGGAACCAGTCGACCGACCGGCTGCCGTTCACCGCCAGGAGCGTCCGCACCCGCTCGTCGACCTCGCTCTCGACGCCCGAGAAGACAGGATCGCTGGTCGGCACGGGCGGGTCACCGAGGAGGCCGGCGAGGTAGTCCGTGATCGTGTTGGGCAGGACGAAGTACCCGTCGGCGAGGCCCTGCATGAGCGCGCTGGCGCCCAGTCGGTTGGCGCCGTGGTCGGAGAAGTTCGCCTCGCCCAGCACGTACAGGCCGGGGATGTTGCTCATCAGGTTGTAGTCCACCCACAGGCCGCCCATCGTGTAGTGGACGGCGGGATAGATGCGCATCGGCACGACGTACGGGTCCTCGCCGGTGATGCGGTCGTACATCTGGAACAGGTTGCTGTAGCGCTCCTCGATCCCGTCGTGACCCAACCGGTGCATGGCCTCCGAGAAGTCGAGGTACACGCCGTTCTTCAGCGGCCCGACGCCGCGACCGGCGTCGACCTCGCGCTTGGCGGCGCGGGACGCGACGTCACGCGGCACGAGGTTCCCGAACGCGGGATAGCGGCGCTCGAGGAAGTAGTCGCGCTCGGATTCCGGGATCTGGTCGGGGGACCGGGGATCGTCCATCTGCTGCGGTACCCAGATGCGGCCGTCGTTTCGGAGCGACTCGCTCATGAGTGTGAGCTTCGACTGGAACTCGTCGCTGGCCGGAATGCACGTCGGGTGGATCTGGGTGAAGCACGGGTTCGCCATCAGAGCGCCGCGCCGGTGCGCCCGCCAGATGGCGGTCACGTTGCTGTTCTTGGCGTTCGTCGACAGGTAGAAGGCGTTGCCGTACCCGCCCGTCGCGAGCACGACCGCGTGCGCGGAGTGCGAGCGCATCGCGCCGGTCACGAGATCGCGGCTGACGATCCCGACGGCGCGGCCGTCCTTGACCACGACGTCGAGCAGCTCGGTGCGAGCGTGCAGCTCCACCGTCCCGAGCTGCACCTGCCGGGCGAGGGCCTGGTACGCGCCGAGGAGGAGCTGCTGGCCGGTCTGGCCGCGGGCGTAGAACGTCCGCGACACCTGCGCGCCGCCGAACGAACGGGTGTCGAGCAGGCCGCCGTACTCGCGGGCGAACGGCACGCCCTGGGCCACGCACTGGTCGATGATCTCGACGCTGATCTGGGCGAGCCGGTAGACGTTCGCCTCACGGGAGCGGTAATCGCCGCCCTTGATCGTGTCGTAGAAGAGCCGCTCGATGCTGTCGCCGTCGTTCTTGTAGTTCTTCGCCGCGTTGATCCCGCCCTGGGCGGCGATGCTGTGTGCCCGGCGAGCGGAGTCGTGGAACGTGAACGCCTTCACCCGGTAGCCGAGCTCGCCGAGCGTGGCGGCGGCAGCCGCGCCGGCCAGGCCCGTCCCGACCACGATCACGTCGAACCGCCGCCGGTTGGCGGGCGCGACGAGCTTCTCGTGGAAGCGGTGGTTGTCCCACTTGTCGGCGATGGGCCCCTCGGGGATCCTGGCGTCGAGCTCACCGATCACGGTCCACCCTCCTTCACTCGCTCAGCTCACCAGCCCGACCTGGACGGCGATGGGCACGCTGATGTACCCGGCCGTCACGACGACGGCGAAGCCGACTGCGAAGTACCGGCGCCAGATGTTGAAGCGCGGGTTGTTCCACCCCACGCTCTGGAACAGGCTCCACCCGCCGTGAAAGAGGTGGATGCCGAGCGCGATGCACGCCGCGATGTAGGCCGAGCGCGAACAGGGACGCGCTCGAAGGTCGCGACGGTGTTCCGGTACACCTCGCCGCGCACGTACCCGGGATTGGCGGCGCCCCAGGTGAGGTCGAGGATGTGGAACACGAGGAACAGGCCGACGATGATCCCGGTCCACCGCATGGTGCGGGATGCGAAGTTCGCCGCCACGTAGTCGCGGTGCGACTTGTAGCGCTGCGGACGGGCGCGCCAGTTGACGCGGGTGAGCGCGTACGCAGCGTGGATGTGGAGCGCGAGGGCGACGATGATCGTGATCCGCAGCAGCCACAGGGCCATCGTGCGCGGGAACGGCGGGTCGAGCAGCTCCCGGAGCCACTCGCCGTAGCTGTCGATCTGGCGGGCGCCCTCGAACACGTGCAGGTTGCCGACCATGTGGGCGAAGACGTAGCCCATCAGCACGATGCCGGAGACGGCCATCACCCACTTCTTGCCGATGTCCGACCGGTAGAACTGGACGAAGAACGGGGCCCGGCGCCTCCGGGCCGGCGCCGGCTCGGGCTTGCCGAAGTCCGTGGCCAGCCGGTCGGCGTCGTCGGCGCCCGCCGTCTCGTCGGCGGTGGAGACCTCTTCTTCCGTGCGGGCCACGCTTCGACGCTAGCTCCGGGCTTCCTCCCGGACCGAAGCGAGCAAGCCGGCGTCGTACCGGTTCTCGACCCGCCCCAGCACCGGGTGTTCGAGGGTGACCGACGCCTCCTTCACGCCGTCGAGGTCGACGCGCCCGACGTACGTCACTGCGTCGGCGGCGATGTCGCCGGTGAAGGAACCGAGGCGTCGCCCGTCGCCGGTCAGCTCGATGACCGCGCCCGCGACGTCGTCCCGGCGCTCGCTCGCGACGTGGACGAGCCCGGCGCGGGGCTCGATCATCGGCAGCACCGGCCGGCACGCGTCGCTGAGCGCCGCGTAGCCGCGCTTCTCCCTCCGTTCATGGTCGAGCACTGACCACGTCACCGCCGGGTGACCGTCGGCGAAGCAGAAGTGGCAGAACCCACCCGTCGGCGCGTACCTGAGGCGCCGGAGGTCCTCGACCTGGAGCTGGACGAGCGCCGCCTGGTACGCCTGGGTCGCGGTGCGCCACGCATCGAACGTGGCGAAGTCGGCGGGCGGCACGACCCGGTCGAAGATCTCCTTCTGGCACGCGTGGTGCTCGAACAGCCGGTCCCAGTCGAGCTCGGGCCACCGCTCGGGCTCCATGAAGGCGGCGGACTCGGGGACGGCCTGGGCGCCGAACTCCGTGACGAAGCGGGCGAGGCGGGGAACCACGCGCAGCGCAGACGCGAGTCCGTCCAGCCGGCCGTGGTACCACCCGAAGTAGAAGTGCGTGTCGGTGCCGGGGCCGCCCAAGCCTGGCAGCACGCCCGAATGCGGGTCGACGGCCCGGCTCGGGTCGGCGCGGTGCAGCGCCCGCGTGATCGACCGGTCCAGCACGTTCTTGTTCCACGTCGGGAGCAACATCGACCCACCGAGACGCATCTTGGCGCGCGTCGTCAGCGGCTTACCCGGCGCGATGTCGACGGCGAGCGGCTCGTTGTGCGCGCACCACAGCACGATGCTCGGGTGATGACCGAGCACGTCGACCATGGCGCGAGCTTGGCGCACCGCCGGCTTGCGCACGCCGCGTGCGTACCCCCACTGGAGCGGGAAGTCCTGCCACAGCAGGAGCCCGGCAGCATCGGCGGCGTCGTACAGCTCGGGGCGCGACACGTGGGCATGGACCCGAAGCAGGTCGAGGTTGGCGTCGAGCGCGAGCCGCACGTCGCGCGCGATCGCGTCCGCGCTCGGCTCGGCGAGCTGCATTCGCGCCGGACCCTGGTTCGAGCCCATCACGAACAGCCGCTCGCCGTTCACGTGCAGCTGCCAGCGGCGCCACTGCACCTCTCGGAACGCGGTCCGGAGCGTGCGCCGGTCGCTCGGTTCGTCGCGGACTTCGACGACGATCTCGACATCGCATCGTGGCTGCTCGCCGAGGCGGCGGGGCCACCACAACGGCGGGTTCTCGACGTCGAGGGTCCACGTGAGTTGGTTGTCGCCTCCTGCGAGCGTCACGTCCCGCGACGCGTCGAGGAGCAGCCGGCCGTCGTCGGGCCCGTCAGCCGGGTGCGCAGCCGCGCCGGGCGGGGCGCGGGGTCGGCGTCGCCGTCGCCCTCGGCGGCGTCGAGGGTGAGGTCGAGGAGGAGGCGGCCGCGGTCCTCGGTCGCCTCGACGCACACGCAGCGGACGCGGGCGATGCGAACCGGTCCCGTCTCGACGATCCGGACGGGGCGCCACAACCCGCCGGGGTTCCAGTCCGGGTCGAGATTGTCCCAGTGGGAGAAGACGCCGGTGACGAGACGCTTGGCGGTCCGGTCCGACTGGCGCGGGCATCCGACCTCCACCGCGAGGGCGTGCGTGTCACCGCGACGCAGCGGCTCGGTGACCTCGAACTCGTGCGGGAAGAAGTAGCCCTCCGTCGCGCCCAGGTAGTCGGCGTCGAGCCACACGTCGCCGAAGTAGAAGACGCCGTCGAGGACGACGAAGGCGCGGCGGCGGTCGGCGAGCAGAGGGCCGTCGAAGCGCCGGCGGTAGAGCACCGGCCCGTCGGTGTCCTCCAACCCCGGCGACGAGCGCCAGTGACCCGGGACGATGACGTCCTGCCACGCGGCGTCGTCGAAGGCGCGCTCCACGAACCGCTGGTGCAGATCACCTTCGGTGATGTGGGCGCGCCACGACCCCGAGAGGTCGAGCGTGTCCGGATCGGAGCTCAGGTGGGGTTGTTCGCCGCAGAAGCGCGCGGCGCCGTCGGGTTGGGTTGGGTGGAGTCGGGCGGCGGCGGCGCCGTCGAGCCCCCGCTCGGCGAGGACTCACCGGACTGGCGGTCGAGCTCCTTCTGGATCGCGCGGTGCTCCCAACGCTTGACCCAGTCGCTCCCGCTGAAGAACACGCTGGCGCCGTGCAACACGAGACCGAGGCCCCAGAACACCGTCGCCCACAGGAAGTCCCAGCCGACCGCGGCGAGGAAGATGGCGTTGAGCACGACGAAGAAGAACGCGTGGACGTAGAAGCCCTTCTTCGCCTCGACCCGCCGCTTCGCCTCCTGGTACTGCTCGTCCTGCTCGTCGGCCATGTGCGCTCCTCTCGCCGTGCATCAGGGCTCGCGAACACGGTCAGCTTAGGGGTCCTCGCTAGCGTGCGGCCCGTGCGGGGACCGTCTGACAGGCGCTGGTGGCGCGCCCTGCTCGGTCTGGTGCTGCTCGGCTTGGCCGTGCGAGTGGGCTACGCGCTCCTGCACGGGCACGGGCTGCACCAACTCGGGTTCGACGCGCCCTACTACCACAACGCGGCCAACCTCCTGGCGAACGGGGACGGCTTCGTCGAGCCGACCTTCTTCACCAAGTTCGCGATCTCGACGCCGGGGGCGGATCATCCTCCCGCCTACTTCGTCTTCCTCGCCGCGACGTCCGTCGTCGGGCTCGAGAGCGTCCTCGTCCACCAGCTGTGGTCGTGCCTCCTCGGCGCGGGTGCCGTCGCCATGACCGGTTTGGCGGGGCGCGAGGTCGCGGGTGCACGTGCAGGGCTCATCGCGGCGGCCATCGCCGCGATCTCGCCGAGCTTCTGGTTCAACGACGCGCTCTTGATGTCGGAGTCCATGACGCTCGTCGTCACGGCGGCGATCGTCTACATCGCGTACCGGTTTCTCCGCCGGCCGACATGGCGCCTGGCAGCGCTGCTCGGCGCCGTGTGCGGGCTGGCCATGCTCACCCGCCCCGAGGCGGCGCTCTTCGTGCCCTTCCTGATCGTGCCCGCCGCGCTTGTCGCGCGCGGGCTGGCGCGACGGGCTCGCGTCGAGCTCATGGCAGTGGCGTTCGGCGTCGTGATCGTCGTCACCGGACCGTGGGTCGGTTACAACCTCGTCCGGTTCGACCGTCCGGTCACGCTGTCGAGCGGCCTCGGGCAGACGGTCTACTCGGCGAACTGCCACGACACCTATTACGGTCCGGAGATCGGCTACCTGTCGCTGCACTGCCTGCTCACGTCGCCGAAGTTTCCTCCCGCCGACGAGTCGGTTCAGGACGAGCGGTTCCGAGACCTGGCGACCGACTACGCCCGCGACCACAAGGGCCGGGTCCCGTTCGTCGTGTTCGCGCGCCTCGGGCGCACGTTCGGTTTCTACGCGCCGGTCGACCAACTCCGGGCCGACCAGCGGGACAACCACCGCGAGCTCGCAGTGTCGGCGCTCGCGCTCGCGCTCTTCTATCTCTCTGTCCTCGCGTCGGTGTACGGGCTCGTCGTGCTGCGACGGCGGCACGTCTCGCTGCTTCCGTTGCTCGCCCCGCTTGCGACCGTGGTGGTGGCAACGGTCGTCACGTTCGGGCAGACGCGGTTCCGTGCGGCCGCGGAGGTGCCTCTCGCGCTGCTGAGCGCGGCGGCGGTCGACGTCTGGATCCGCCGTCGCCGCTGGTACGCTCCGACGGTGACAGCGTCGTGAGTGACGCTGTCACCCCCGGATCCGTGAACTGAACCCGGAGTGAGCGATGACCCGTCCCGGCACCCTCGGCGAGTTGCGAGCGAGCGGCTGGGAGTCGCGACCCGTGAAGGAGGAGGTCCGGGCGAACGCCCTCGCCCGCATCGCGGCGGGCAAGCCGCTCGTCGACGGCGTCATCGGCTTCGACGACACGGTGCTTCCGCAGCTCGAGAACGCGCTCCTGGCCGGCCACGACGTCATCTTCCTCGGTGAGCGGGGCCAGGCGAAGACGCGCATCATCCGTTCGCTCGTCGGTCTCCTCGACGAGTGGACGCCGACCGTCGCCGGCAGCGAGATCAACGACGACCCGTACGCGCCGGTGTCGCAGCACGCCCGGCTGCTGTTGGCGGAGCGGGGCGACGACACCCCGATCGAGTGGGTGCACTGCGAGCGGCGATTCGGCGAGAAGCTCGCCACGCCCGACACGTCGATCGCCGACCTCATCGGCGAGGTCGACCCGATCAAGGTCGCCGAAGGTCGCTACCTGGCCGACGAGCTCACCATCCACTACGGGCTCGTGCCCCGCACCAACCGCGGCATCTTCGCCATCAACGAGCTGCCCGACCTCGCCGAGCGCATCCAGGTCGGCCTGCTGAACGTGCTCGAGGAGCGCGACGTGCAGATCCGCGGCTACAAGATCCGCCTGCCGCTCGACCTGATGCTGGTGGCGTCGGCCAACCCCGAGGACTACACGAACCGCGGCCGCATCATCACGCCGCTCAAAGACCGCTTCGGTGCCCAGATCCGCACGCACTACCCCCTCGACGTCGACGTCGAGATGGACGTCGTGGAACAGGAGGCGCGCCCGCTGGCGGCCGAGCAGCTCGCCGTGCACGTCCCCGAGTTCATGGCCGAGATCGTCGCCGAGATGACGCAGCAGGCCCGCCGCTCACCGCACATCAACCAGCGTTCGGGCGTGTCGGTGCGGCTGTCGATCACCAACTACGAGACACTCGTCGCCAACGCGTCGCGTCGTGCCCTGCGCAGCGGCGAGCGCGAGGTGGTGCCGCGGGTCAGCGACCTCGACGCCCTCGTGGCCTCGACGGCGGGGAAGATCGAGTTCGAGACGCTCGACGACGGCCGCGAGGAGCAGGTGCTCGAGCGCATCGTCAAGGCGTCGGTGCTCGAGGTGTTCCGGGCGCGCACGCGACCCGAGCGTCTGGCGCGGCTGGTGTCCGCGTTCGACGAGGGCGTCACGGTGAACACGGGCGAGGACGTCGCTGCTTCCGAGTACGCGGGGCTCCTCCCGAAGCTGGACGGCTTGCGCGACGCGCTCGCCGACCTCGGCGTCGGCGAGACGCCTGCCGGCGTCGCGTCCGCGGTCGAGTTCGTCCTCGAAGGCCTCCACCTGTCGAAGCGCCTCAACAAGGACGCCGTCGGCGGCAAGGCCACCTACCGCGGGCGGGGCTGAGCTCCCCACAAGGGTCGGTCAGCCACATCACCTTCAGTCCGGCGACTTCGCGCACCGGCGGCCCTGAGCGCGTTGTCCGCGGCAGACTGATCGGGTGAGCACCCGGCAGGTCGACGTCGTCGACTACTACGCCGAACTGGGCGTGGAGCCGGACGCGTCCGAGGCCGAGATCGCATCCACGTATCGGTCCCTGGCCAAGACGCTGCACCCGGACGCCAGGCCGACCGACCCGGCCGCAGCCGACCGCTTCACGCGCGTCACGGCGGCGTACCGGGTCCTCGCCGACGTCGAACGCCGCCGTGACTACGACGAGCGGCGTGCCCATGGGCTCGCGCCCGTCGCCGCCGCCGAGCGGACCGTCGCCGCCGCGACCGCGGAGCCGCCGCCGAGCCGCCGAGCCGGGCGGTGGGCCGTCGCCGGCGGCATCGCCTGCATGGTGCTCGGGCTGGCGGCGGCGGGGTTGATCATCACGCTCCAGCGGCACGATGCCGATCTGCGCGATCGCGGCACGCCCACCACCGCGACGGTCGTGCTCGACGGCAGCGAACGCCGGCTGGAGTTCACGACGGCGACCGGGCAGACGATCCGTGCGCCCGAGCCGCTGCGGACGGGGACGGGGGAGAAGCCGGTCGGTTCCCGGGTCCGGATCCGCTACGACCCCGATCACCCGACGCAGGTGATCACCAACGACGACAAGCTCGCGCGCGACATCACGCTCTGGATCGTCGCCGCCAAGCTCTTGCTCGTCGGTGCGTTCTTCGTCTGGTGGGGCGCTCGCCGAATGCGCCGGACATCGTCAGCGAAGGGAACGGGCTAGATCCCCCCGCCGCCCTGGGGTTCGTAGAACCCGCACGCCTGGGCGGCGTAGCGGTTCACCTTCTCGACGGACCTTCTCACCTTCGGGTCGTCCTTCACGGACGGGTCGGTGTCGACCCGCCGCAACGCGTCGACGAAGGCCTGGGCGTCGGAGCGGATCTTGGCGGGGGCGGTGTCGACCATGCGTTGGACGAGCCGGATCTGCTCGTCGACCTTGGCGCCCCTCGAGAGGCGGTCGTCGAAGCTCGACGCCGCCTTGCAGAAGGCCAGCGGCGCTTTGGGCGTGTTCCCGCCCTCCGATCCACAACCGGCGGCGAGCGCGGCGGCCGCGACGAGCGCCGCTGGGAGAAGGAGGCGAGCATGCACGCAGTTCGATTGTGGCGGAATGCGCCGCCGAACCGGGAGTCGTAGGGTCGACGCAGCGCACGTCAGGGAGGTGCGGTGATGGCGGCAGAGAGTATCGAGGGCAGGGCGACGATCCAGATCCAGGCGCCGCCCGAGAAGGTCTACGACATGATCACCGACGTCAGTCGCATGGGCGAGTGGAGCCCGGAGACCATTCGGGCCGAGTGGGTCGGCGGCGTCACCGGTCCGGCCGTCGGCGCCCGGTTCAAGGGCCACAACAAGCTCGGCCTCGCGAGGTGGTCGACCACACCGACGGTGAAGGTCGCCGACGCCGGGAAGGAGTTCTCATTCGAGACCGGCAAGCCCGGCAAGGAGGCCACCCGCTGGACGTACCGGTTCGTGCCCAAGGACGGCGGCACCGAGGTGACGGAGTCGTTCGAGGCGCTCCGTTACGGCGCGTTCATGAAGCTCACCGCCAAGCCCGAGAAGCGCACGGCGAAGCTCACCCGCGACATCCAGCAGACGCTCGAGCGCATCAAGCAGGCGGCGGAAGGAACCGCGTGAGCCGGTAGCCTCGACCTGATGAGGCTTCGCCGACGACACGCCCGCGGGTTCAAGTACTCGCGCTGGGACGGCACGCAAACCGGGTTCGACCTCGACGCCGACGCTCTCCTGGAGGAGATGTCCGACGATCTCCTCTATCACGGCGATCTGAACGCGGCCCTGCGCCGGATGCTCCAGCAGGGCTTCCGCGACCGCAACGACGAGGAGCTGATGGGGCTCCGGGAGATGCTCGAGCGGTTGCGGCAACGCCGGCGCGAGGAACTGGAGCGGCGCGACCTCGGCGGCGTCTACGACGACATCGCCGAGAAGCTCCGCGAGGTCACCGACAAGGAGCGCGCCGGGATCGAGCGGCGCGTCGACGAGGCGCAGCAATCGGGTGACCGCCGCCGCCAGGAGATCGTCGAGGACCTCGCGCAACAGCGGCGCCAACAGCTCGACGAGATGCCACCCGACCTCGCCGGTCGCGTGCAGGCGCTCCAGGACTACGACTTCATGGACGACGCCGCCCGGCAGCAGTTCGAGGAGCTGATGGACGAGCTGCGCCAACAGCTGCTCCAGAGCTACTTCAACCAGATGTCCGAGGGCATGCGCGACGTGTCACCCGAGCAGATGGAGCGCATGAAGGACATGCTCGCCGAGCTCAACCACATGCTCGAGCAGCGCGAGCGCGGCGAGGAGCCCGACTTCAAGGGCTTCATGGAGAAGTACGGCGACTTCTTCCCGGGGAACCCGCAGACACTCGACGAGCTGCTGGAGCAGATGGCGCAGTCCATGGCGCAGATGCAGCAGCTGCTGAACTCGATGACCCCGGAGCAGCGCGCCCAGCTGCAAGGGCTCGCCCAATCGCTGCTCGAGGACCTCGACCTCCGCTGGCAGGTCGACGAGCTCGCCCGCAACCTGCAGAACGCGTTCCCGAACATGCCGTGGAACCGGAGCATGAACTTCTCCGGCGACGACCCGATGCAGATGGGTCAGGTCCCGGGTCTGCTCGACATGCTCGGCAACATCGACGATCTCGAGCACCTGCTCCAGTCGGCCACCCAACCGGGCGAGCTCGCCGAGGTCGACATCGACCAGGCCCGCGACCTGCTCGGCGACGACGCGGCCCGGTCGCTCGAGCGGCTGCGCGAGCTCGCGCGCATGCTCGAGGAAGCCGGCCTGATCGAGCAGCGCGAGGGCCGGCTCGAGCTCACACCGAAGGGCATCCGCGCCATCGGCAACAAGGCGCTCGGCGACCTGTACCGCAAGCTGCTCAAGGACCGTGCCGGCCGCCACGAGGTCGAGCGGTCCGGCGTCGGCAACGAGCGCGCGTTCGAGCACAAGCCGTACGAGTTCGGCGATCCGTTCCACCTGAACGTCGAGGAGACGGTGAAGAACGCGATCTGGCGCGGCGGTGCAGGCACGCCGGTGCGGCTCGATCCCAGGGACTTCGAGGTGGAGCGCACCGAGCTCCTCAGCCGCTCCTCGACCGTGTTGCTCCTCGACGTGTCGCTGTCGATGCCGATCCGCGACAACTTCCTGTCGGCCAAGAAGGTCGCCATGGCGCTGCACGCGCTCATCACGACCAAGTTCCCGCGCGACTACTTCGGGCTGGTCAGCTTCGGGCGCGTCGCGCGTGAGGTGAAGCCCGAGCTCCTGCCCGAGATGTCATGGGACTTCGAGTGGGGCACGAACATGCAACACGCGTTCATGCTCGCCCGGAAGCAGCTGGCACGCGAGGGTGGCACCAAGCAGATCATCATGGTCACGGACGGCGAGCCCACCGCCCACATCGAAGGCGGCGAGGCGTACTTCCAGTACCCGCCGTCGCCGGTGACGATCGAGGAGACGCTCAAGGAAGTGATGCGCTGCACCCGCGAGGGGATCCGCATCAATACCTTCATGCTCGACGAGAGCTACTACCTCCGCAGCTTCGTCGAGCGCATGATGCGGATGAACAAGGGGCGGGCGTTCTTCACGACGCCCGACACCCTCGGCGACTACGTCCTCGTCGACTTCTTGGAGCAGAAGCGCGAAACCCGCCGCGCGAGCTGACGCGGTCTGGGCGTCGGGCGCCGGCAGGTCGGCCTCGGCGTCCCACTCACTCACATGCCCGGAAAGGCTCGCTTCGCTCGCCGCCGACACGCCTCGGCTCGACCCACCGACGCCCGCCGCGGCTCAGTCGCCAGCGCCCGCCGATACGCCGCCAGCGTGCGGTCGTCGAAGCGACGAATCTGACGTGCTCGACGTCCGTGTCGGCGTCCTGGCAAGAGCGGACGGCGATCTCGGTGGCGGGGGTGAGGGGGTAGCCGTAGATGCCGGTCGAGATGGCGGGGAAGGCGACCGCGCGGGCGCCGATGTCGTCGGCCACGGCAAGGGAGCGGCGGTAGGCGGAGGCGAGCTGGTCGGGCTCGCCGGCGTCGCCGCCGTGCCAGACGGGGCCGACGGCGTGGATGATCCAGCGGGCGGGGAGGCGGAAGCCGGGCGTGGCCCTGGCGTCGCCGGTGGGGCAGCCGCCGAGATCGGCGCAGGCGGCGTCGAGCTCCGGGCCGGCGGCGGCGAAGATCGCCCCGCACACACCGCCCCCGCGGGCGAGGCCGGAGTTGGCGGCGTTGACGATCGCGTCGACCGTCTCCTTGGTGATATCCCCCTGAACCGCCTCCAGCGTCGGCACTCTTTCGAGCCTAGAGCCGGTCGAGAGCGCACAGAACCGGACGAATCGGACAATGTCGGGGACATTTCCCCTTGCGCCGCTGCCACGCAGGGTGTCAGAGTGGCACTGTTGTAATTACATCGGCGTCATTCCGAGTCGGGCGGGATCGGCCGGCGTGGCAGAGCAGAGGGGGTTCGCCGATGCAAGAGATCGCCCGAACAGAGAGTCTCGGGACTCGTCCGGCCGCCACCAACGGTGGTCCGGAAGAGCGTCGCTGGCAGGAGCAGGCCAATTGTCTGGGCGTCGACCCCGACCTGTTCTTTCCCGAGCGCGGCGCCTCCACCAAGGAGGCGAAGGCGGTGTGCCGGGGTTGCGAGGTCCGCGCCGAGTGCCTCGAGTACGCCCTGAGCCACGGCGAGAAGTTCGGCATCTGGGGCGGCCTGTCGGAGCGGGAGCGCCGCCGGGTTCGCCGCCAGCGTGCGCTCGAGCGGCAGCGCCGCGCCCTCACCGCCTGAACGAGTCGCTCACCGGCGCTCCAGCCGGGCCTCGATCGTCTGGTGGTCGCCGAGGCCGGCGCGGCGGCGGAACGCCGGGCTGCAGTCCTCGAGTGCAGCCCGCGGCATCAGGCCGACGAGCTCGATCCGCGCCAGATCTGCGCCCTCGGCGCGGGCCAGACGGGCCACCTCGGCGCAGGCTTCCTCGACCCCCGTGGTCTCGAAGTCGGTGACGTTGAGCGACACCTGCGCCCGGCGGCGTGACGCGAGCTCGAAGCCCAGAGCGCGCACCCCCGGCAGACCGCCGCCGCGCTCCCGCACATCGTCCGCGATGCGACGCGCCAAGTCGACGTCGCCGCCGTCGAGCTCGCAGTTGATGGCCACGAGAGCCGGGCGGGCCCCGACCGCGGTCGCGCCCAGCCTCGGATGGGGCTCGCTCGGCCCGTAGTCGGGCATCCGGCGGACGAACGCGTTGCGGCGCAGCCTCGGGAGGGGGCGCTCCTGCGGATCGGCCTCGCCGTACAAGAACGTCGGCACGTCCAAGGCGTCCGCCAGCCATCCTGCGAAGTACTGCGCGGTGCGCACGGCGCTCGCCCGCGCTTCGGGCGTTCCCGACACGGCGACGAACGGAACGACGTCGAGCGCGCCGAGGCGAGGATGCACGCCGTCGCGCCAGGTGCGGTCGACGTCCCGGGCGACCGCTTCGGCGAGCTGGACCGCGGCCCGCTCGACCTCTTCGGCGGGGTCGGCGGCGACGGTGAACACCGAGCGGTTGTGGTCAGGATCGGCGTGCACGTCGAGGAGGAAAGGCCCGCAGGCGGCGGCGAGCCGGTCGACGACGTCGCGCCGCCTGCCCTCTGACACGTTCGGGACGCACTCGAGCACCCGACCAGGCTACGAAGCCCAGTCCGGCCGCACCTAGGCTCGGAACGCGGCCGCGGCGGCTTTGCCGACCGCAGCCGCAGAGCCGGAGCTTGCGACGGCGACAATCGAGCGACAGGAGATGAATGCGCATCGGGCTGGCACTCCCTCAATACGACTACTCGGTTCCGGGCGAGTCGCCCCTGCAATGGGACACCTTGCTCGCCCATGCGCAGCGCGCCGAGGCGCTCGGCTTCGACTCGCTCTGGCTGTCGGACCACCTCTTCCTCGACATCGCCAAGTACGGCGGCACCGCCGATCCCCACGGCATCTACGAGCCGCTCGTCACGCTGGCCGCGTTGGCGCGCAGTGTGACCCGTCCCCGGCTCGGCACCCTCGTCGCCTGCGAGGCGCTGCGGCCGGCGTCGGTGCTCGCCAAGGCGCTCGCGACCATCGATCGCATCACCGGCGGCCGTCTCGACGTCGGGCTGGGCGCGGGCTGGTACGCGCCCGAGTACGAGGCCGTCGGCCTGGCCTTCCCGCCGCCGGGCGAGCGGTTGGACCGGCTGGCCGAGGCGGTCGAGGTCGTGCGCGGCCTGCTCGGCGGCGGACCGCTCACGTTCGACGGCCGCTACCACCGCGCCGCCGGCGCGGTGAACCGTCCTCCGGCGCTCCAGGAGCCGCGCCCGCCGGTGTTCGTGGGCGGCAAGGGCGATCGGCTCATCCAGGTTGCCGTCGAGCACGCCGACGGGTGGAACACGTGCTGGGTGTGGACGCCCGACGCGTACCGCGACCGTCTCGACGTCGTCGAACGGTCGTGCGACAAGGTCGGGCGCGACCCCGCGACCGTGTGGCGTTCCCTCGGCCTGTACGCGCTGGCAGGCGAGGATCGCAGCGACCTCGAGCGCCGCTTCGACCGCATGCATGACCTCATGCCGGCCGGCGTCGTCGACGAAACGCTCGACGAGTGGCGTGAGGGCCGGCTGGTGGGGACCGTCGACGAGATTCGAGCGCAACGTGACGAATGGGACTCGCTCGGCGTCGAAACGCTCATCGTCGGGGCCGGCCCGCTGCCGTTCTCGGTCACCACGCTCGACGACGTGGAGCTCCTCGCCCACGCGCTCATCCCCTCCTGAGCACGCCGTACCGGGCAGCTGATGGTCGTCCGCCGACACAAAGGGGTTAACCTCTCTTTGGAGTCCCGAATCGGAAAGGGCACGTCGCATGAACCTGGGCCCGACCGAGCTGATCATCATCCTCGTGATCGTCTTGGTGCTCTTCGGCAGCACGCGGCTCCCGAAGCTCGCCCGCTCGATGGGTCAAGCCTCGAAGGAGTTCAAGAAGGGCATCAACGAGGGCGACAAGTCCCCCGACGAGGACAAGCCGGAGACGGAAGACTCGGCCTAGCTCGCCCCTGCGAGCCAACCCTCCATCCCGGCATTCCTGAAGCCGGGAACCGCGCACCCGTCGCCCGTCGTTCTTCGTGATGGCCGGCGGGGTCCCGACCTGGGAGGAGGTTGCCCGAGATCACGGGCGCTTCCTCTACAACGTCGCCTACCGCCTGGCCGGCAATGACAGCGACGCACAGGATCTCGTGCAAGAGGCGCTGCTGCGGGTCCGCAAGGGCCTGGAGCGGTACCAGCCGGGATCGCTCGAAGGTTGGTTGGCCCGGATCGTGACGAACGTGTTCCTCGACGAGGTGCGACGGCGGAAGCGCCGTCCCGCCGACTCGTTCCCCGAGGACCCCGACTGGGTCATCCCTCCCGCGCCCGCTGCCGACGAGGTCTCCACCGGGTTCTCCGACGAGGTGCAGGCTGCGCTGGCCACGCTGCCGGACGAGTTCCGCTCCGCCGTCGTCCTGTGTGACGTCGTCGACCTGCCCTACGAGGAGATCGCCGAAACGCTGGGCGTTCCCGTCGGCACGGTGCGATCACGGATCCACCGGGGCCGGCGCCTGCTGCGCAACGCGCTCGTGACCACAGGAGAGACGGCATGAACACGCGTCCCGCTCCCGACGATCGTGTCTCCGGCTACCTCGACGGCGAGCTCGATGCCGGCGAGCGCGAAGCCCTCGACGGCTACCTCGCCGATTCGCCCGAATGGCGCACCGAACGCGACGAGATCGCGTTCGCGCGCGACGCGGTGCGGTCGCTGCCACTGCACGAAGCGCCGCCCGGGTTCTGGGAGGCAGTGCTCTCGCCCGAGCTGACCCGGGCACGCGCCCGGCGCCGCTCGCGCTGGCCACGCGTTGCGGCCGCGGCGACAGGTGTGGCGGTCGCCGCGGTGGTCGTCGCATCGCTGGTGATCCCGAGGCCCGATCGCGTCACCCACGCGCGTGCCGGCGCTCACGGACTCGCACGCGGTGCGCAGCTCCGTCACCGACGAGCCGGTGAGCCATCTCGCCACCCTGAGCATGGTCACGCCGTTCCGGCGATGAGCTTTTCGTCCCCGCGCGGGCTCGCGCTGGTGGCGACGGCCGCCGTCTTCGCAGGCTTCGCGGCCCTCACGCTCGCGCCCGAGCCGGCGGCACCGTCGCAGACCGGCCCCGGCGCAGCAGCTGCTCGACGAGGCGCGTCGCGCCGCGGAGGAGCAGGACTTCTCCGGCGTTCTCGAAGTCACATGGTCCGACGCGAAGGGCGAGCACAGCAGCGAGGTCGTCGTGCGCAGCGCCGACGGCGTCCTCGCACTGGGCGACCGACCACAGGTCATCGTGGAGGGCGCGCGCCGCTTCGTGCAGGGGCCCGACGGGTGGGTGGCGGTCTGGAGCCAGGAGACCGATCCCGACGTGCCGCCCGCCGCCGACAAGTGGGAGCTGGCCGTAGGCCCGGGGCCGACCGTCGCCGGACGCCCGACGCACGAGATCGAGGCCACCGACCGTCACGAAGGTCTCGTCCGCGAGCGCCTGTACCTGGATGCCTCGACCAGCCTGTTGCTGCGGCGAGAGCAGCTCGACACGCACGGGCGCACGGTGCGGGCTGTGGGCTTCACGAGCATCGGCGAGCCGACCGGCGCGTTCGTCGGCGCATTGCCCTCCGAGGCGCCCCGGGCGCCGGTGCGCAGCAGCAACCACCAGCCCAAGGTGCTCGAGCAGGTGGCGGCGCCGTTCCGGGCCCCCGGGAACGCCGGCGACCGGTTCCGGCTGATCGGCCGGTACGACGAATCGGGTGACACTCTCCATCTCTTCTACAGCGACGGGCTGTTCAGCGTGTCGGTGTTCGAGCAGGAGGGTGATCTCGACGCCAAGGGCCTCCCCGCCGGCGCCGAGTCACGCACCGTCGAAGGACGTGACGTCCGCCAGTACCGGACACCCGGGGGAGTCGTGATGGTGTGGCAGTCGGGCGACGTCGTCTACACGACCGTGTCCGACGCCCCCGTCGACCAGATCGACGGGGTGCTCGCCGACGTGGGTCCCGCGCCGTCCGACAGCACCCTCGACCGCGTCACCAACTTCGTCCTCGGCCCCTTCTCTTGGTGAGAGCCGGGGTGAACGCCCCGGATCGACCACGGCCGTGACCACGCCGGCGCGGGACGCCGCCGAGAGGCGCCGTCGAGGCCGGCCTCATCGACGGCGGACTCGGACAAGCGGGCCCTCGGCTTCGCCTCGTGCCCGAACTCGCCGGCGCCGATGGACCGGCCTCGACGGCGCGGGGAGTCGGCGCAGTGAGGCGGCGGCCCGGGCGGTGCGCCGAGGGTCGCCGACGACGCCTCTGCCAAGCGAAGGAGGAGGCGATCCCCTCGGCGTGCCGCTGATAGAGGCCGCCGGCCGCGGCGGCGCCGACATGTCGGCGCTGCCGCGCGGGGGACGACGGGGTCACGGGCACGGCCGTGAGCGGCGTCGGGGACTTGGGAAGTCAGGAAGTAGGAGTAGGCGTGTGGTCGAGGCGGCGGCGGCGGAGGATGCGGCGGCGTTCGCGCTCGGAGGCGCCGCCCCAGACGCCGTGGTCGATCCGGTAGGTCAGGGCGTACTCGAGGCACGGCTCTTTGACCGGGCAGTCGGCGCAGACCCGGCGGGCCTCCTCCACCCCGACACCGTCCGAGGGGAAGAAATCGTGGGGGGCCCGGCCCCGGCACTTGGCCTCGAGCATCCACTGATGCTCCTGGTCGTCGGCGGGGGGTGAGTGCGGAAGGTCGAATTCCATAGGGTTCACGGGTTCAAACGGCGCCGGTCGCTTTCCGGTTCCCGGTAATGGGGGGCATCATGCGGAGGCGCAGATGAGAGCAACATGACAGGCGATCCAGGAACCTTCTACGGATCCGGCGGCGTTTGAGATGTCGATGCTGTTGACCTCCTCCGCTTGGAGCCAGACTGATGCCTGATGACGCCGTCCCCCCCTCGGACGTCTTGACCGTCCCCCCGTCGCCTCCGCCGGCATGGCCGCAGGAGCCGCCCTCCGTGCCGCCGTGGCCCGCGCCTCCCGGCCCGACTCCCCCCGGTCCCGAGCGCCGCGGCCGGCTTCGGCAGTTCCTGGTCGGCGCGCTCGTCGGTGGTTTGTGCGGCGCGCTGGTAGCGACGGGTGCGTTCTTCGCGTTCGGCCGCGACGACGACACCTCGTCGACGACGCCGGTGACCAACCGGACGAACGAGGTCTCCCGCGACTCGTCGACGATCAGTCGCAACGGTGACATCGCCGGCATCATTGCCAAGGTCGAGCCTGCGGTCGCGGCCGTCACGGTGAACGAGCGCGGCGGCCAGAGCGCGGGGACGGCCTTCGTCCTCTCTGAAGACGGCTACCTCGCGACCAACGCGCACGTCGTCGGCGAGGCACAGACGGCCAAGCTCCAGCTCAACGACGGCCGTTCGCTCGACGCGCGCGTCGTCGGGCGCGATCCGAGCGCCGACGTCGCCGTCCTCAAGGTGGACGCCGGCAACCTCCCCGCAGTGTGCACGGACGATTCCAGCAAGGTGCAGGTCGGCGACGACGTGGTCGCGATCGGGAACGCGCTCGCGCTCGAGGGTGGGCTCAGCGTGACGCGCGGGATCATCTCCGGGCCGCCCCGTCCCGGGAGTGAGATCGGCACCGCGCTCGAGACCGTGCTGCAGACGGACGCCGCGATCAACCCCGGGAACTCCGGCGGCCCGCTCGTCGACGCCAACGGCTGCGTCATCGGGATCAACACGGCAGTCGCCTCCGGCTCCGGCGAGCAGCCGGCGCAGAACGTGGGCTTCGCCATCCCGATCTCGTACGCCAAGCCCGTCGTCGACGACATCAAGGCGGGCCGGAAGCCGGCGTTCCTCGGCGTCGGCACCGCCGATCTCACCCCCGAGCTGAAGAACCAGCTGGGCGTGAACGTCGACGAAGGCGCCGTGGTGACCGACGTGACCTCGGGCTCGCCCGCCGACGACGCCGGCCTCAAGCGCGGCGACGTGATCGTGCAGATCGGGGACACACCGACCAAGGACAGCGGCAGCGTCGCCACCGCGGTGCGCAAGCACCGTCCCGACGAGAAGGTGACCGTCACCTACGTGCGCGGATCCGACCGCAAGACCGCCGACGTCACTCTGGTCCAGCGACCGGATTCCGGTTAGCCGACGCGCACCGGTATCCTCCTCTTCGTATGAGCACCGAGGAACAGGAGCTCGAGCAGCTCCCCCCGCAGGGGCACGTGAAGGTCGTGTACCTCGGGGCGGTCGCGCCCCACTGGGAGGTCCACGGCGTGTTCGGCGACGGGCGCCTCATCGACGAGTTCCGCCAGCGGGCCCTGGCCCGGCTCCAGCTGCTCCCGCCGCACGATCCGCAGTTCCGGCGCAACCGGGAGCGGGTCGCGCGTGACGCCGAGCGCGAGCGGCTGATCCTCGAGTGGGATCTGGGCTACGAGGAGAGCGACAGCTCGAGCTAGTCGATCGACTCGTCGCGCGGCGGCGGGTGCTCGCCGGTGACCATGAACCCAACGCGTTCGCCGATGGTGACGGCGTGGTCGGCGATCCGTTCGTAGTGTCGGCCGACCAGCGCGAGCTGCACGGCCGTCAGCACGTTGGACTCGTCGTAGTCGGGCCCGCCCGCGGCGAGGATGTACCGGAACAGGCTCTTCGTGAGGTCGTCCATCTGGTCGTCCATGTCGGAGAGCGCGGCCGCCGCCGACGGGTCGGAGTCCGCGAAGGCGTCGAGCGCCACGCGGGTCTGCGTGCCCGCCTGCTCGCCCATGCGCTGGATGATCCCCCGCACCCTCGGGTCGAGGCTGTGTGGGTACAGGCGGCGCGTGGTCTTGGCGACGTTCACCATCAGGTCCGCGGACCGCTCGAGCTCGTGCACGATGCGGAGCACCGAGACGACGATGCGGAGGTCGATCGCCATCGGTTGCTGCCGGGCGAGGAGCTGGTAGCAACTGTCCTCGATCGAGTGGGTGAGGTCGTCGATCGCGTCGTCCTGCTCGATGACGCGTTCGGCGGCGCCGAGATCCGCGTCGAGGAACGCCTGCGTGCCCGCCGCGATCGCCTCGGTCGTGAGAGCTGCCAGCCGGATCACGTCGATCCGGAGCTCGTCGAGTGCGTCCTGGAAGCTCTTTCGGGCCTCGTTCGCCGTATCCGTCACGGCGCCATCATTCCATTCCGACGGATATGCCTCACTCGACGGCGTGGGACCTTCGGATCGTTCGGGCACTGTTCACGATGTGGCCACGTCGAAGCCATATGCGCGCCAGCATCGCGCCTGGACCTGCTCTGTGGGGCACGGAGCGCCCCTCGGCCGGCGCACCCCCGACCCCCAACCGTTCCGGCAGTGTTCACCGTTCGGCCATCTCACCGCCACGGTCGCGCCAGCCTCGCTTCGTAGCGTCCGCCCCGGAACTCCCAAGGAGGGCATGACTCTTATGAAGCGAATCTCTGTCAGCCTGCGGTGGCTGGTACCGGTGGCCCTGGTCGTCGGCCTCGTCACGTCGGGCGCTGTCGTCGCCGGCGCCGACACTCCATCTCAGGGTGGCTCCGTAACGCTCAACGCGTCCGGCGCCACGTTCCCGCAGCCGTTCTACGAGGAGGTCATCGGGGCCTTCAAACAGAAGGACTCCAACATCACGATCAACTACGCCGGCGGCGGTTCCGGCAAGGGAAGGCAGGACTTCGCCGACCAGGTGACGGACTTCGGCGCCTCGGACGCTCCCTACAACGCCCAGGACGCGGCCGGGGTCAAGGGCGGCACTTTCTTCTACTTCCCGACGGTCGCGGCGCCGATCACGGTGTCGTACAACCTCAAGAACGTGAAGAACCTTCAGCTCTCGCCGGAGACGCTGGCGAAGATCTTCTCGGGTGAGATCAAGACCTGGAACGACCCCGCGATCGCGGCCGACAACAAGGGCAAGAAGCTGCCGTCCACTGCCATCACAGTGGCGCACCGCTCCGACGGATCAGGGACGACCGAGAACTTCACCAAGTTCCTGACCGCGGCGGCGCCGACCGCCTGGACGCTCGGCTCCGGGGCGACAGTGAGCTGGCCGGCCGAGACACAAGGCGGGAACGGCAACGCCGGTGTGGGCCAGATCGTGAAGGGCACCGATGGTGCGATCGGCTACGTGGACTTCGCCGACGCCAAGGCGCTGAAGCTCCAGTTCGCACGCATCAAGAACAAGGACGGGAAGTACGTGGCGCCGACCATCAAGGCGAGCACCTCGGCGCTCGCCGGTGCGCAAGTCGAGGACAACCTCGTCTACAACCCGCTGAACGCGTCAGGAAAGAGCACGTACCCGATCGTCGCTCCGACCTGGCTGCTCGTGTACCAGAACCAGCCCGACGCGGCCAAGGGGAAGGCGCTGAAGAGCTTCCTCAACTACATCTACGGGAACGGCCAGAAGCTGGCCGGCGAGGTTGACTACGCGTCGCTCCCGAAGGACCTGCTCGACAAGGCCAAAGCACAGGTCAAGCAGGTAGGGGGCTCGTCGAGCTCTTCAGGTTCCAGCACCTCGACCACCTCCTAGCATGCCGGCAGTCGTGGGGCGGGCAGTCGCAGCCCGCCCCACGCCGCCTTCCTGAAAGCGGGCGATGGGCACCGACGCTCCTGCCGTTCCGAAGGGCCTCACGACGGGAACCCGGCCGCCGGGACTCATCGCCGACCGCGCGTTCCGCGTCCTCGCCCTGCTCGCGGGGTTGATGGTGCTCGTGATCCTCGCCTTGATCGCGATCTCGACGACGCGCGAGGCATGGCCGTGGTTCCGCGAAGAGGGCCTCAACATCTTCACGCGACACCTGGGATCCGGCCAAGAACACGTTCGGCGCACTCGGCCTCATCTACGGGACGCTGGTCGTCTCGGCGATCGCCGTGCTCTTCTCGCTGCCGGTCAGCATCGGCATCGCGTTGTTCGTGACCGACGTGGCCCCACAGCGCATGCGCCGGTCGATCGTGTACACCGTCGACCTCCTCGCAGCAATCCCGTCCGTCGTCTACGGGCTGTGGGCGCTGCTCGTGCTTGCCGAGCCGCTGGCGAACCTCTTCGAGACTGTGTCCGATGCAACCGCGAACATTCCGATCCTCAACACGCTGTTCGCGAATCCGAGCGCATCGGGCAAGAGCATCATGACGGCCGGCCTCATCGTCGCCATCATGATCACGCCGATCATCACCTCGATCACGCGTGAGGTGTTTGCCACGGTCCCCGCGTCGCAGAAGGAGGCGGCGCTCGCGCTCGGCGCCACCCGTTGGGAGATGATCCGTGGCGCGGTGTTCCCCCACAGCCGCAGCGGGATGGTCGCCGGCACGATGATCGGCCTCGGACGCGCGATGGGGGAGACGATCGCCATCGCCCTCGTGATCGGGGCTTCTCAGCGGGTCACCGCCAACATCCTCGGGCCAGGTGACACGCTGGCGAGCGTCATCGCCAACCAGTTCGGCGAGGCGAGTGGCACGCACCGCGCCGCGCTCATCGGCTGCGGCGTCGTGCTGTTCGCCATCACGATCGTCATCAGCATGGTCGCCCGGGCGGTCGTCACCCGCACGGAACGGCGATCGGCGGGGACGGCATGACCGCACCCGCCGTGCCGCTCACCCAATCGACGCGCGAGGGCGGCGGCGCGAGCTCAAGAACGCCATTGCCACCGCCCTGATCGTCGGCTCGTTCGTCGTTGTGGTCATCCCACTCGTGCTCATCGTTCTCTACGTCGTCCAGCGCGGCGCGTCCATCCTGAGCTGGAGCTTCCTCACCGATGATCTCCCGTTCAGCAATCGCCGGGAGGGCGGCGGCATCTACCCGGCGATCGTCGGGACGCTCGTGATCACGGGCACCGCGACCGCGATGGCGGTCCCGCTCGGGATCCTCGGTGGCATCTACCTCAACGAGTACGGGGGAAAGGGGATTCTCGCGGGCATCCTGCGCTTCTTGGCCGACGTGATGACCGGCGTGCCGTCGATCGTGATGGGCCTGTTCATCTACACGATCTGGGTCCTTCCCAGGAAGCAAGAGGGGCTCAGCGGGTTCGCGGGCGCCCTCGCCCTCGGATGCCTCATGCTCCCGATCGTGATACGAACCACCGAGGAGATCCTCAAACTCGTTCCCGACGAGCTGCGTGAAGGCAGCTATGCGCTGGGGAGCCGCAAGGCCCAGACGATCCGCCGTGTCGTGTTCCCGAACGCGGCGCCCGGCATCATCAGCGGCGCCCTCCTCGGCGTCGCGCAGGGTCGCGGGCGAGACCGCGCCCCTGCTGTTCACGATCGGCATCGTCACGACCGCGAACTACAACGTGTTCGAGGGGTCCAACACCGCGCTCCCCCGCAGATCTACACGAACGCGGCGACGTTCGGCGGATTCGACGCCGCCCAGGACCGGGCCTGGGGCATGGCCCTGACGCTCATCCTGATCGTGTTTCTCTTCACGCTGATCGCACGCGTCATCACCGCGATCTATGCCCGTCGTTCGGCGGCCACCTGAGCCTTGGAGCAGGAGATGACCGACACCGCGACCGCCACCACTAGATTCGGCCCGATGACGACGACGCGTGATGAGGCCACCGCCCGGGGACCGGAGGAGGCGCCGCCCCGAGAGCCGGCGCCCGAAGAGGTGCCCGAACGCGCCGGGAGATCGTCTTCCAGCTCTCGGACGTCGAGATCCGTTACAGCGGTGCGACTGCGGTGGAGGGCGTCACCATCGACATCGCCGCGAACGAGATCACCGCGTTCATCGGGCCGTCGGGATGCGGCAAGACAACCGTGTTGCGCTCACTGAACCGAATGCACGACATCACACCCGGGGCGGAGGTGCTCGGGAAGGTCACGTACCACGGCGAGGATCTCTACGGGGCCAAGGTCGACCCGGCCGAGGTCAGGCGGCGCATCGGCATGGTGTTCCAGAAGCCGAACCCGTTCCCGAAGTCCATCTACGACAACATCGCCTACGGGCCGCGCATCAATGGCGCGAAACGCGGGGAGCTCGGCGACATTGTCGAGCGAGCCCTGACCCAGGCCGCGCTCTGGGACGAGGTGCACGGCAAGCTCAAGCAGAGCGCGCTGGCGCTCTCGGGCGGTCAGCAGCAGCGCTTGTGCATCGCCCGGTGCCTCGCCGTCCAGCCCGACGTGATCCTGATGGACGAGCCGTGCTCGGCGCTCGACCCGATCGCCACCGCCCGCATCGAGGACCTCATGGACGAGCTCAAGAACGAGTACACGATCGTCATCGTGACCCACAACATGCAGCAGGCGGCGCGGGTCTCGGATCGCACCGCGTTCTTCACCGCCGAGGTGGACGACGGTCACCGCCGGGGGCGGTTGATCGAGTACGACGTGACCGAGACGCTCTTCACGACCCCCTCGGACCCCCGCACCGAGGGGTACATCACCGGGAGGTTCGGCTAATCCTCACGATCGCGCTGACGGTCGTGATCGTCGCGCTGGTCGCGGCGTTGGGTTTCCTTGTCTTCACCATCCGGTCGCTGCGGCGGGATTTGCGTCGCACGTCAGATGAGCTGGACGAGGGTGACGGGGCGCACGGCAACGTCGAACGCGAATCGCTCGCCGGCGCGGTCGCCGCCTTCGAGGACGGCGTGGTCGTCGTGGACGCCAAGGGCGCCGAAGTGATGAGGAACGCCGCCGGCGAGCGATTCCACGGGGCCCGCCACTCCGATGCCCTCGTCGAGGATGCGATGCGCACGCTGCTCGTGCCTGCCCTCCGTGGCGAGCGGGCCGAGCGTGAGCTGCAGCTGTTCGGGCCGCCGCGTGAGGTGCTTCTGGTGCGTACCGCTCCGTTGTGGCGTCGCAACCGCGTGATCGGGGCGGTCGGGTTCGTGCGCGACGTGTCGGAGCTGCGCCGGGTCGAGAGCGTGCGGCGCGACTTCGTCGCCAACGTGAGCCACGAGCTGAAGACGCCGATCGGCGCCTTGTCGCTCCTCGCCGAGACGATGGCGGTTGCCGACGACTCACCGGTCAACAGCCAGCTCGCCGATCGGGTGCAGCGCGAAGCCAACCGGCTCGGTCGCATCGTCGACGATCTCCTCGATCTCAGCCTCATCGAGGCCCAGGAGCGGCCGACCCGTGAACCGGTCCCCGTGCACGTGGTGCTGCACGAGGCGGTCGAGCGGGTGCGCGGCGCGGCCGACGCCGTCGAGATCCCGCTGAGCGTGGCGCCGATCGCCACGGACCTCGTCGTGGCGTGCGACCGGTCGCAGCTCGTGAGCGCGGTGACGAACCTTCTCGACAACGCGGTCAAGTATTCCGAGCCCGGCCGGCCGGTCGAGGTCGACGCCACGGCCGAAGACGGCAGCGTCTCGATCTCGGTGCGCGACCACGGAATCGGAATTCCCACTCGTGATCTCGAACGGATCTTCGAGCGCTTCTACCGGGTCGACCGGGCGCGCAGCCGCGCGACCGGCGGCACGGGGCTCGGGCTCTCGATCGTCCGTCACGTCGCGCAGGCGCACGGCGGCGACGTCACCGTCGAGTCGACCGAGGGGGAGGGTTCCACGTTCCGGTTGCGGGTGCCGCTACCGTCGTCCAAGAAGCTCTCGGAGGCGTCGTAATGGCCGAGACGGCTCCCCTCATCCTCGTGGTCGACGACGAGGAGTCCTACCGCGACGCGCTCACCGTGGCGCTGGAGCGCGAAGGGTTCCGCGTCGAGGTCGCCGCCGACGGCCAGGAGGCGATCGATCAGTTCGAGGCGACTGGCCCGTCCCTGGTCCTTCTCGATATGATGTTGCCGAAGATCTCGGGCGTCGACGTGTGCCGCGAGCTCCGCACGCGTTCCCGGGTGCCGATCATCATGGTCACGGCACGCAGCAACGAGATCGACGCGGTGGTCGGGCTCGAGGTCGGTGCCGACGACTACGTCTCGAAGCCGTTCCGTCTGCGGGAGCTCATCGCGCGCGTGCGGGCGGCCTTGCGCCGCAGCGCCGACGAGGAGCCGGTCGAGCCTCACCAACCACGAGGTGCTCGAGATCGGTGACGTCCGCCTCGACGCCGGTCGTCACGAGGTGTTCGTCCGCGGCGATCCGGTGCCGCTGCCACTGAAGGAGTTCGAGCTGCTCGAGCTGCTGCTCGCCAACGCGGGGCGCGTGCTGACACGAGACGTCCTCATCGACCGGATCTGGGGGCCGAACTACTTCGGCGACACGAAGACGCTCGACGTGCACGTCAAGCGGCTGCGGGCCAAGGTCGAGGAGGACCCCTCGAACCCGACCCGCGTCGTCACGATCCGCGGCGTCGGCTACCGCTACGAGAAGCCCACCCGCGCCGCGACCGGCTAGCGCGCGACCGGCGCACCTGCGTCGGCGCCCTATGTACGCGCGACTGTCTCGAGAATCGGGCGCCAGTGGGCGAGCGGCGGGACGTCGCGACCGCGCACCTTGGCGGCGTCGTCGGCGCGGCGGAGGGTGAGTGCGTCGTCGAGCCAGGGCGCGGACTCGAGACGGGCGCGCTCGGCGTCGTCGAGCCGCCCGCCTTGCTCCTCGAGCGTGAGGACGCTCGTCGGGCTCAGCCGCGCGGTGTAGTCGGGGTCGACGGTCACGAGGTAGCGCTTGGCCGCGTCGTGATGGCCGACGAGCCATGCCACCCGCTTGCCGAGCAGGTCCGCCACCGCCGCCGCGCCCGCCCGGGCGTGCGTGCGCGGCCGGTCGGGCCACAGCACAGTGCCGACGTCGTGGACGAGACCGGCCACCTGGAGCTCCGGGTCGTGCGGAGCCGCGTCGGCGAGGAGCGACGCGCACTGGAGCCCGTGGGCGAGGAGGTCGACGTCCTCGGCGTCGGTGGCGCCGGCGCCGGACTCGAGCGTCGCGAGCAGCGAGTCGACGTCGTCGAGCGCCCCGCTCGTCACGTGGCGGGGAGGTACTGGCCGCGGACGACCTGGCCGTCCTCGACGTCGAGCACCCACGTCGAGCCCTTCGGGAACCGCAGCTCGCTCGGCGCCGCGTCGTCGCCGGCGTCGAGCCGCACGTGCTGGCTGTCGAAGTGGTAGAGCAGGTCGCCGATCACGTCGCCGTGCGTGCACAGGACGGTCGGCTTGTCGGTCACCTTGTCGAGCAGGCGCAGGGCTTCGCTCAGTGGCGCGCCCTCGGTGAGCCCGTCGGCGTCCTGGACGAGCAGACCCATTTCCTCGGCGAGCGGGGCGACGGTCTCCCGGCACCGGACGTACGGGCTGCTCACGGTGCGGCCGATCGGCTCGTCGCCCAGGAGCTTCGCCAGCGCCACCGCCTGACGGCGGCCGGCCTTCGACAGCGGCCGTTCCTCGTCGGGTCCGTCCCACGCGCTCCGACTGCCTGCCTTGGCATGGCGAACGAGATAGAGCTTCAGGAACCTGCCTCCACTTCGGCGATCAGCTTCCGGTCGTGCTCGTGGTCCAAGAGCTTGCCCGCATCCGAGGCCGAGCACCAGCGCAACTCGTCGATCTCGTTGTTGGGCCGGAACTTCGACACCTTGCCGTCGACCGGCTCCATCAGCCAGTACCGGACCTGCTTCAGCCGGCCCTTCCGGTCCGGGTACCGGGCCGGGGAGAGCTCGGTCACCAGCGTCCCGCGCACGCCCGTCTCCTCCTCGACCTCGCGCAACGCGGCCTCCTCGTCGGTCTCGCCGGGGTCGAGCTTGCCCTTGGGGACGCTCCAGTCGTCGTAGCGGGGCCGGTGGACGAGCGCGTACTCGGCCCGGCCGTTCTTCGTGCGGCGGCGCACCACACCGCCCGCCGCCCGCACCACCGGCCCGGGTTCGTCCGGCTGCGGCCGCGAGCGAAGTCGCCAGAGCTTCAGAGCCACTGGCGAAGCTTCTTCTTGCTCGCCGCCTGCCACACGTCGCCCCACTCGGCGTGGGTGCGTTCGATCTCCAACCGCTCGAGGCTCGCCAACTGACCGGCGACGAACACCTCGCGCCCGGTCGCCGTCGACGCCACCTCGCGCAACCATTCCTCGGCGACGACCGCGTCCTGATGCTCGCCCAGGACGTCCTGGAGGTCGGCGATCGCCTTGGCGAACGCACGGGCCTGCTTGCCGAGCGCGGGCGCGATGGCCTCGGCCGCGTAGCGACAGCGCTTGGCCTCGATGCGGACCTCGTGCAGCTCCGTGTCGGACGGATCGTCGGGGAGCTCGTCGACCGTGGCGCGCAGCTTCTCCCACGGCTCCCGCACGAGCGGCGGCAGGACGTCGGCGGCGGGCTCTTCGGCGGCGGGAGCGAGGAGCGCGGGCTCGCGGGCGGCTTCGACGAGGCGGTCCAGGAGCTCGGCGTAGCGCGTGCTCCCGAGCGAGTCGCGCAGCTGAGCGCGCGCGTCGTCCCAGCGCTGGAGCAGCCGTTGGATGATCTTCTTGGCGGGCGCCTGATCGCCGGCGGGGAGGCGTTCGGCGCGGGTGCGCAAGCGGTCGAGGAGCACCTCGGTGTCGCGGACGGCACCGAGCTCGTGGCCGACCCCTTTCAGGTCGTGCCGCAGCGAGTGCGTCCAGTCGTGATCCAGCAGGTCGCGGAACGAGCGCAGGTCGGAGCGCAGCCGGCGGGTGGCGACCCGAGCCTGGTGCACGTCCTCCGGGTCGTCGCCCAGCCGGACGCCGGGATCGTGGGCGACGAGGCGCGTGACCGACGCCGCCAGCGCGTTGCGGATCACGTCGCCCGCCGAGGGGGAGGGCCCGAGACGGTGGACCGCGGTCACGTCGGGCGGCTCCATCGCCCGCCAGCCGAGTGCCCGCACGATCCTCGGGCTCGGGTCGGGCGGGCCCGCGCCGGCCGCCCGCAGCCTGGATTGGAGGGCGTCGGCGAGCCCCTCCGGCGCCGCGTCGTCGACGTCGAGCTCGAGCTCACGGAACCGGGCCGCCACACGCCCGCCCGCGAGCACGGTCACCTCGTCGTCGAGAACCTCGGCGAGCGTCTTCCCCGACGCGTGGAGCTCGACACGGCGACGTCGTGTCCGCAGCCGGGCCACGGGCGTGACGCGGGCCGTGCGGACGAGCGCCCGGACCAGGTCGACGGCCGCCGCCGGCGGGTGGCCCGCCCCGCCTTCGAAGCGGTGCTCGTCGTGCGGCAGCTCCGGACCTCCTGCCGTCTCACGACCGAGCGTCACCACCCAGCCGTCGTCGCCCCGGTAGAGCAGCGTCACGCCGGCGCGGGCGAGGCGGAGGTCGGGTGTGTCGTGGTACGTCAGCTCGATCACGGCCGGCTCGGCCTGGTCGGCGTCGATCCCGTCGACGAGGCCGGTCAGCGCAGGGAGCTGGAACCCGGGGGGCGACGAGAGGAACTGGCGCGAGCTCACGCTCGAGGTTCTACGGCGCGGGCGCGCTGGATGGCCAGTTCCTGCAACTGGCGGTGGGTGTTGACGCCGGCGCCGCGCGGCACCCGCTGCCAGGCGCCGTCGCGGCCGAGCTCCCATGCCAACGTGTCGTCGGCCAGGTCGATGGTGAGGATCTCGTCGAGGCGGTCGCGCATGGCGGGCGCGGTGACGGGCACGAGCGCCTCGACCCGGCGGTCGAGGTTCCGCGGCATGAGGTCGGCCGACCCGATGACGTACTCCGCCGTGTGCGGATCGGGCCCGAACCTGTAAATGCGCGAGTGCTCCAGGAACTGGCCGACGATCGACCGGACGCGGATTGTCTCGGACAGCCCCGGCACACCGGCGCGCAGGCAGCAGATCCCGCGCACGATGAGGTCGATCGGCGTTCCCGCCTGCGACGCGGTGTACAGCGCGTCGATCATCTCGGGGTCGACGAGGCTGTTCATCTTCAGCGTCATCCGCCCTTCGGGCCCGAGCTCGGTCTGATGCTCGATCCGCTTCAAGAGCTCGGGCCGGATCGTCACGGGCGCCACGAGCAGCTTGCGATAGTCGCCCTGGCGGCTGTACCCGGTCAGGTAGTTGAACAGCTCGGTGAGGTCGGCGCCCAGGTCGGGGTCGGCCGAGAGCAGGCCGAGGTCCTCGTAGGTCGTGGCCGTCTTCGGGTTGTAGTTGCCCGTGCCGACGTGGCAGTACCGACGGATGCCGTCGGGCTCCTGGCGCACGACCAGCAGGATCTTGGCGTGCGTCTTGAGGCCGACCAGCCCGTACACGACATGGACGCCCGCCTCTTCGAAGAGTTGCGCCCGTTCGATGTTGGCCTGCTCGTCGAAGCGCGCCTTGAGCTCGACGAGCGCGACGACCTGCTTGTCCTGCTCGGCGGCGTGGATCAGCGACCGCACGAGCTGGCTGTCGGGCCCGGCGGTGCGATACAGCGTCTGCTTGATCGCCAGCACGTCCGGGTCGCGCGACGCCTGCTCGACGAGCGCCTCGATCGACGTCGCGAACGAGTCGTAGGGGTGATGCACGAGCACGTCGCCCTGCTGCAGGACCCGGAACATGTCGGGTGCGCTCTCGGCGCGGGCGAGGACGGGCTGGGTCTGCGGCGTCCACGGCTCGTCCTTGAGCTCGGGACGATCGAGGCCGTACAGGCCCCACAGCCCGCTCAGCCCGAGGGGACCGTGCACCACGTAGACGTCGGAGTCGTGCAGGTCGAGCTCTCGGCAGAGCAGCTCGAGAACCTCGTCGCTCATCTTCGGGTCGACCTCGAGCCGCACGACGCGCCCGAACTTCGTCCGCCGGCGGAGGATGAGCTCCATCGCCTCGAGGAGGTCCTCGGCGTCGTCGGACAGCTCGAAGTCGGCGTCGCGGGTGACCCGGAAGGGATGGGTGGCGACGGTCTCCATGCCCGGGAACAGGCTGTCGAGGTGGGCCGCGATCACCTGCTCGAGGGGCACGAAACGCTCGCCGTCCGGGAGCACGAGGAAGCGGGGCAGCAGGGGCGGCACCTTCACGCGGGCGAAGCGCTCCTCGCGGGTCGCCGGGTCCCGCACCACCACGGCGAGGTTCAGCGACAGGTTCGAGATGTACGGGAACGGGTGGGCCGGGTCGACCGCCAGCGGCGTGAGGACGGGGAAGACCCGCTCGTCGAAGACTCCCTGGAGGTGCTCGCGATCCGCGGCCGACAGGGCGTCCCAGTCGCAGATCCGGACACCGACCTCGTCGAGCGCGGGCGCGACCTCACTCGTGAAGATCGCGGCCTGGCGCTCCATCATCGGCTCGACCCGGGCCCGAATCGCGCGCAGCTGCTCTGCCGGTTCGAGCTCGTCGGGCGAGGTGACGCGGATGCCGGCGTCGAACTGCTCCCGCAGCCCCGACACCCGGACCTGGAAGAACTCGTCGAGGTTCTGGCTGACGATGGAGAGGAACTTCACCCGCTCGAGGAGCGGCACCGACCCGTCGGCCGCGACCGCGAGCACCCGCGCGAAGTAGTCGAGCGCGGACAGCTCACGGTTCAGATACCGCGATTCGGGCTGCAAGTTGAGTCGGGGGATCGAGCGCGGGCCCGACACCGGGTGCGCTATTGCCCTCGACCGACACGTCGAGGCCTGCCATGCCCGCCATCGTAGTTGTGCCTCCCGATCCTCGGTCCTGGCCCTGCCACCAGGCCTTGCCCGCGGGAACCGGCACCGCGATGACGACGGCCCCCCGACCCGCCGGACGGGCGAGCCGGGGGGCCGCCGGAGGCTCGTCGGCCGGCGGGGGGACCCGGCCGACTGAGCACACGGGGAAGTGCGGAGAAGCTCCCTCCTCCCCGGCGGTTGCCGCTGCTCGATGCAAGTGGCAGGCAGCCGCGGAGCTGCACTCGGGACGCTACCGATGACATGTGGCACCCAAATTGCGTTCGAAGGAACGGTGTGTGAACTCTCCCGCCCACCCAATGCGGGCGGTACCGACCGATAACGTTGCTTCGGCCATGGCCACGGCACCTCCTCCTCGTCGCCCCCGTCCCGGCCCGGTCGATTCCCGCTTCAACGAGCCGACTCCGTTCGCGCGCCTCGCGATCACGCATGCGGCGAGCATCTGCGGCGACGTCTGCCTCACCGTCTCGCTGGCCGGCTCGCTGTTCTTCTCGGTGTCGCCCGGTCAGTCGCGCGAGAAGGTGCTCCTCTACCTGATCATCACGATGGCGCCGTTCGCCGTGATCGCGCCGTTGCTGAGCCCGGTGCTGGACCGGATCCGCGGTGGTAGGCGCCTGATGATCTTCCTCACGTGCGCGGCGCGCGCCGTGCTCTGTCTCTTCATCGCCCGCTACGTGAACGCAGACGGCGCCGAGGCGCTGTTGATCTATCCGCTGGCGTTCGGCTTGCTCGTGGCGCAGAAGACGTACTCGATCGCCAGGAGCGCGCTCGTGCCCGCGGTGGTCAGCGGTGAGCAGGAGCTCGTGAGCGCCAACTCGCGGCTGGCGATCATCAGCGTCATCGGCGGCGCGGTGGGCGGCCTGCCGGCGGTCGGGATCTACCGGTTCTTCGGGGCCGAGGGGTCATTGATCCTCGCTGCGCTGGTGTACGCCCTCGGATCGTTGCTCTCGTGGCAGATCCCTCGGGTCGAGACGGAGCACGGCGGCCCCGATACGCCGCTCGAGAAGGAAGAGCTCCACGCGCCGAGCATCATCCTCGCCGGCAGCGCGATGGGGCTGCTGCGAGGCGCGGTCGGCTTCCTGACGTTCTTCATCGCGTTCGGGCTGCGCGACAACGACGAGGCGGCGTGGGTGTTCGGGCTCGTGCTCGTGGTCAGCGGCATCGGCGGGTTCCTCGGGAACCTCATCGCGCCACAGCTGCGCAAGATCACGCGCGAGGAGGTCATCCTCGCCGGCGCCCTCGTCCTACCCGCGGTCGGCTGCCTGTTCGCAGCTCGCTCGGCATCGATCACCATGACGACGTTCGGCGCGCTGATGATCGCGGCCGGCGCCGCTGCGGGACGTGTCGCGTTCGACAGCCTGCTCCAACGCGACGCGCCCGACGCCGTCCGAGGGCGCAGCTTCGCTCGGTTCGAGACACGCTTCCAGATCACGTGGGTCGCGGGCGCCCTCATCCCCGTTGCGATCCCGCCCGTGTACCAGGACCTGCGCATCGGTCTGTTCGCCCTCGCCATCGGCCTCGGCTTCGCCGGGTTGTCGTACATCGCCGGCATGCGCGCGGCGCGCGAAGCCGTGGATCGTCGCCGTCGTCGCATGGAGCGCACGCGAGAGACCGTCGGGCGCGGCATCCGCGCCGGACTCGGGCGCTTCCGAAGATCGGGACGCCGCGCACGAAACGACGGGACGCGGGCCAAAGGCGGAGGAGAAATCGAGGCCGGTTCGTAGCGACGTCAACTAGACAAGGGGCGTGGCTTCCGACTTCGTGCTGCGACCGGTCACGCGCGACGAACTGGCCGAGTTCACCATGACCCCCCTCACCGCCTTCGGTGAGCGGTTCGAACCCGCGCGCTTCGAGCTCGACTGGACGAGCATCGAGCTCGACCGCACGCTCGCAGCCTTCGAAGGCGACCGGATCGTCGGCACCGGACGCTTGTACTCCCTCGAGCTCACCATGCCGGGCGGTCGGCTGCTCCCCACCGCCGCCGTCAGCTGGATCGCAGTCCTGCCCACGCACCGCCGCCGCGGGATCCTCAGCGCGATCAAGAGCACGCAGCTCGACGACGCCGCGGAGCGCGGGGAGGCCCTCGCCATCCTGTACGCGTCGGAAAGCGGGATCTACCGCCGGTTCGGGTACGGCGTGGCCACGAGCTCGATGAGCGTGAGCGTCGATCGCCGCCATTCGGCGTTCCTCGACCCCGTCCCCGGCGGGCGCGTCCGCCTCGTCGAGGAGGACGACGCCCGCAAGCTCCTCCCCGAGATCTTCGACCGCGCCCGGCGCATCCAGCCCGGCGCGGTGCAACGCGTCGACGCGTGGTGGCCGGACGAGCTCTTCTGGCGCGACCAGGACGAGAAGGGCACCCGCCACTACTGCGTGTGCGAGTCGCCGGACGGCAGCCTCGACGGGTACGCCGTCTACCGGTTCGAGTCGAGCTGGGACAACGACCCCAACGGGACGCTGCAGGTCACCGACCTCGTCACGGTGACCCCGGAGGCACGCGCGGTGCTGTGGCGCTACCTGCTCGACATCGACCTCGTCGAGTCGATCAAGGCGTGGGTCGTTCCGATCGACGAGCCGCTCCGCTGGCTCCTCCGCGAGTCGCGCCGCATGCGGGTCACGCGTCTCGGTGACGGCTTGTGGGTCCGCGTGCTCGACGCGCCCGCCGCCCTCTCGGCGCGCACCTACGCCGTGGCCGGGCGCGTGGTCGTCGAGGTCGCCGACCCCCGGCGGCCCGACGGCGCCGCCGCCGGGCGGTTCGCGGTGGAGGGCGGTCCCGACGGAGCCGAGGCGCGGCGCACGAGCGAGGAGGCCGACCTCGCCCTCGACGTCGCCGCGTTGGGCGGGATCCTCTTGGGCGGTGTGCGACCGTCGGCGTTGGCCCGCGCTGGGCTCGTCGAGGAGAGGACCGGGGGCGCGCTGGCGGTGGCCGACGCGATGTTCGCGGTCGAGCCGCTGCCGTTCGCGATGACCGACTTCTGAGCCCTTGCAACGATTCCCGCCGAGTTGTTCAGCGGCGCGTCAGCCGGAAGCCACCGTTCCTTCACCCTCGATCGTTACCGTCGATGTGTGAGAGACAGCGAGAGCATCGCGTCCGACGAACCCGCAGAAGCGGGCGACTGGATGCGCCGCCTGGCCGAGCACTATGCGGGCTTCCGGCGTAACTATCCCGACGACCGGCTCCTGATCGTCTTCGACATCGACGGCACGATCCTCGATCTGCGTCACATGGTCCGCCACGTGCTCCTCGAGTACGACCGCGATCACGGCACCGATTTCTTCCACGGCCTGAGCGTGGACGACGTCGACGTGCACGAGAACCGCGTGGACGAGTTCCTCGACGGCCGGCACCTCCCCACGCACACCCGCGAAGAGGTCCTCGCCTGGTACCTCGACCGCCGGTGGCAGCCCGAGTCGGTTCTCGCCGCCCACCGGCCGTACCGGGGTGTGCTCGAGGTGATCCGCTGGTTCCAGCTGCAGCCCGAGACCTTCGTCGGCCTCAACACCGGCCGGCCGGAACGGCTGCGGGACGAGACCCTGCGGTCCCTGAACGCGCTCGGCCGCGAGTACAGGGTCGAGTTCCGATCCGACCTGCTCGTCATGAACGAGCGGGGCGGTGAGGACGACGTGCTCGACAGCAAGGTCGCCGGTCTCCGCAAGCTCGCCGACGCCGGCTACCGGCCGTTCGCGGTCGTCGACAACGAACCCGCGGTCATCGCCGCGCTCGCCGACGCCGACACGAGCAAGGAGATCCTGTTCCTGCACGCGCAGACGCTCTCGGAGTCCCGACGCGTCCCGACGCCGCGCACCGTGCGCGGCCGGTCATACGACCTCACCGCCCTCGTCGCCGAAGCCGATCTTCCGCACCACGTGCAGCTCGTGTGGCACGGCGTCAACGACGAGGCCAATGTGCGCCAATTCCTCGGTTCGCGTGTCCATTGGGCCGAGTGCGACGTCCGCCGCGACCCGCTCGGTCGCATCGTGCTCCGCCACGACTCGTTCGAGAGGACGCCGTGGAACCGGTCCGAGCCGGTGTTCCTCCTCGACGAACTGCTCGCGCGGCTGCACGAGTACGGGCGCGGCGTCAAGCTCGACCTGAAGGAGGGCGAGGCGATCCTCGACGACGTGCTCACCGGTGTCGACGCGTACGGCTTCGACGACAAGAACCTCTGGTTCAACGGGCGGATCGAGGCGCTCGGTGAGGACGGGATCCGGCGCATCATCGCGGCCCACCCCGACGCGATCGTGCAGTGCCCGGTCGACTTCCTCGCCCCGCTCGTGCTCGCCGCCCCCGAGCGGGCGTGGGACACCATCCAGCTGCTGACGAGCTGGGGCGTGAGCCGGTTCTCGGTGAGCTGGGCCGGAGAGCACGCACGGGCGCTGCTCGAGTCACTCGAGGACTTCGGCTGCGAGGTGAACCTGTACGCCGTGCCCGACCTCGAGGCGTTCCTGCGCGCCGCGCTCCTGCTGCCGACCTCGATCACGACCGACTTCAACTTCCCGGCGTGGCACTACTTCGGTCGCGGTGCCGGCGAGCAGCACCAGTACCACCGCTACAAGGTCGAGACCCTCGTTCCGCCCACCACCGACGTGGCGTGACGCATCAGCCCCAGCCGGAGCTCGCGCCCTGGACCATGCCGAAGGGGCCGGTGGGCCAGCGGAAGCAGTCCATCATCAGCTGGTCCACCTCGTCCGGACCGGCGATGCCCTCGCTCACGACCTTCTGCGCCTCGGCGACCATCGCGAAGTAGACGCGGTTCGTCACGAACCCCCACGCCATCGGCGTGTCCCGGATCACGACGGGGTTCTTGCCGCACGCCGTCGCCACGTCCGTGACGGCGGCGACGGTGTCGTCGCTCGTGTCCCGGGTCGAGACGATCTCGGCCAGGCGCATCACCGGCGCCGGTGACGCCCAGTGCCAACCGACGACGCGGTCGGCGCGGTCGGTCGCGGCCGCCAAGCCGGCGATCGCGAACCCTGACGTGTTCGAGGCGAGGATCGTCGTCTCGGGCGCGACCCGGTCGAGGTCGCGGAAGACACGAACCTTCACCTCGAGGCGCTCGGGCACGGCTTCGACGACGAGATCCGCGGCGGCGGCGTCGTCGAAGGAGCCCGTGAAGGTGAGCCGCGCCAGGGCGGCGTCCGCCTGCTCGCGTGTGATCTTGCCGCGCTCGACGCCGCGTTCCACCCCGTACCGTCCGGTCGTCACATGCTCGCGGCCGGTCTCGAGCGCGCCGGCGTCGACGTCGTAACAGACGGTCTCGTACCCGGCCGTCGCCGTCACCTGCGCGATCCCACTGCCCATGACGCCCGCCCCGAGCACGCCGACTCTCTTCACGCTCATTCCGCGACCTTGACGATCAGCTTGCCGGTGTTCGCGCCGGAGAAGAGCTTGCGGAACGCGTCGGGCGCGTTCTCGAGCCCGTCCACGACGTCCTCGGCGTAACGGATGCGCCCCTCCTGCACCCACTCCACGAGCTGCGGGATGGCTTCGAGGAACCGGTCCCGGTAGTCGAGGAGAATGAAGCCCTGCATGCGACCGCGTTGCGGGATGAGATTGATGACGTTCCGAGGTCCAGGCGAGAGCTCAGCCGTGTCGTACTGCGAGATCGCGCCGCAGAGCACGACGCGCCCGTGCAGCGCGAGCTGGCCCAACGCGGCGTCGAGGATCTCGCCGCCGACGTTGTCGTAGAACACGTCGATGCCGTCAGGGCACGTCTCGCGTAGACGCGCGCTCACGTCCTGCGACTTGTAGTCGATGCTCGCATCGAATCCGAGCGCGTCGGTGAGCCACGCGCACTTCTCCGGCCCTCCGGCGATCCCGACGACGCGACAGCCGACGATCTTGGCGATCTGACCCGCGACCGAGCCCGTCGCGCCGGCCGCGCCCGAGACGACGACGGTCTCGCCCTCCTCGGGCTGCCCGATGTCGAGAAGGCCGAAGTACGCCGTGAGACCGGTGACCCCGAACACGCTGAGATACGCCGTGAGCGGCTCCTGGCGAGGAATGGTCATGAGCCCGTCGGGACCGCCACCGGCGACGTAGTAGTCGGACCAGTGCATCATGCCGAAGACGAGGTCGCCCTCGTTGTAGGCGGCGTTGCGTGAACGCACGACTTCGCCCAGCCCGCCGGCGCGCATGACGTCGCCGACGTGGATGCCCGGCACGTAGGTGTCGATCCCGTTCATCCACACCCGGATCGCGGGGTCGAGCGACAGGTACAAGGTGCGGACGAGCACCTCGCCGTCGGCGGGCTCGGGAACAGGCTCGTCGAGCAGGTCGAAGTTGCCGTCCTCCAGGGCGCCGGCGGGATGAGCTGCCATCCTGATCACGCGGTGCGTGCCCGCTCGCTCGGTCATGTCGTGTCGTCGGGGAGCTCGATCCGGGCCAGCCACAGGCCGGGGGCGTCGATCTCGGCCGGCGTCGGCAGCATGCGCTCCGACTCCCACAGCCGGTTCAGGCCTTCGGGCCCGGCGCGCTCGATCACGCCGCGGCAGAAGGCCGCTCCCTGCTCGTAGTGGTGGCGCTCCAGCTTCAGGCCGAGGAGGCCTTCGATGAACACTTCCGCTTCTCCGCGCTCGACTCGGTGCCGCTCCATGGCCTCGTGGATCTGGCGGAACGACGGGATGAGCTTCGCGCCCACGCGCTCGAGCACCGAGTCGGAGTATCCCTCGAGCACCGCGGTCAGCAATTGCAGCTGACGGCGCGGCTCGTCCTGACGCGGCGAGTGCATCGCGCCGAGCAGCGCGTCGGGATCCTCGGCGATGGATCCCAACGTCGACGGGTCAGCGGGGTCGATGGCGCCGAACCGGTCCTCGAGCGCGTTCGGGTCCACCTCGTACGCCGACACGTACTCCTTCGACAGCCGCACGAGTCGCTTGCGCAACCACGGCACCGACCGTTCGGCCGCGTGCACGACCTCGTGCACCGCGATGTAGAAGCGGAGGTCCGCTCGTTCGAGTGACCACGCCTCCTCGAACGAGTCGATGTTCTGCACGACGAAGCAGAGGCTCGGCTCGTCGCTGGTGGGGAGGGGGAGGTCGTAGCGCCCGAGCGCGTGCTGCGCGAGGTAGCCGATCATGGAGCCCGCCTGCATCCCGAGCAGCGCCGGCGCCAGCATCTGCATCATCCCGCCGAGCATCTCGGGGCCGAAGGGGCTCGGACCGGAGAGGCCGCCGGACCCGCCGATCGACCCCGGATCGCCGGATTCGAGCTCGCCGGGCGGCGGCCCCGCGTCCCGCATGACGTTCCCGAGCGTGGTCGCCAGGGCCTCGAGCACGGGATGCAGCGCGTCGAGATGGAGCGCGGCCCAACCTTGCGGGCCGAGCGTGCGGAGCGGCGCCGTGAACGTGGCACCGAGATCGGTCTCGGCGACCACGTGCGTCTGCGCGGCGTGCGCCAGCTCCTCGAGCTGCGCGTGCGCGGTGGGATCGATCGGACGTTCGGTGCCGCCCTCGACCGCGACCCACGCCGCGATCTGACCGGCGATGTCCCAGTTGATCGGGCCCTGCGACTGCAGCATGCGCATGACCTGCGCCAGATCGAAACCGCCGCCGCCGAACGGCATCCCGGGAAGGCCGGATGACGACGGCGAGTCGGATTCGTCGCGCTTCTCGGGCTTGCCGGGCTCGTCGGGCTCGCCAGGTTGAGGACGGTCCGTCACGCGGCCAGTCTATGGACGTGGTTGCGATTGCCGTCACCGGCGCGTCAGGCCTCGTGGGGCAGAGGCTGCTCCCGCGACTGGCCGAGGACGAGCGGGTGACTCGTCTCATCGGGCTCGATGTTCGTGATCCGCGCCGCCGGGTCCGCAACCTCAACTTCCACCGCGTCGACATCGGCGGTGCCGAGCTCAAGCCGCTCCTCGAAGCGGCCGACGTGCTCGTCCACCTGGCCACCGTCGTCGACCCGATTCCCGACGAGGCGCTCATGGCACGCGTCAACGTCGAGGGCACCCGGCGTGTCCTCGACGCGGCCGCCGCCGTCGGCGTGCGGAAGCTGATCCGCGTGTCCACCGCCGCCGTCTACGGCGCGTGGCCCAACAACCCGGTGCCCCTCACCGAGGACGCCACCCTGCGGCCCAATCCCGGCTTCGCGCCCGCCGTGCACGCCGCCGAGGTCGAGCGCCTCCTGGGGGAGTGGCGCGAGGAGCATCCTGCGGTGACGGTGACGACGCTGCGCTCGGCGCCCGTCCTCGGTGCCGGCGCCGAACGGCTCCCGTCCCGGCTCCTGCTGGGCCGGCCGCCGCTCCGGGTCCGGGGCGCCGGCCCTCCGGTGCAGGTCGTCCACGTCGACGACCTGGTCGCCGCGCTCGGTGCTCGCGGTCGGGAGCGACCTGCCCGGCACGTACAACGTCGCCGCCGACGGATGGCTCGGCGCCGACGACGCCCGGGCGCTGCTCCCGCGGTCGCTCTTCCCGGCACTGCCGGCCGAGCTGCTGGAACGGGTATTGGCGCGGCTGTGGGCGAGCGGCCTCGGTGACGTCCCGCCCAGCGTCGTGCCCTATCTCGTGCACTCGTGGGTCGTCGCCAACGACCGCCTCCGCGCCGCCGGCTGGCGTCCCCACCACACCAACGAAGACGCCATCGTCGAAGGCCTCGACTCACTTCCTTCCCCCAGATACGGGCGTGCGCTACTG
Source organism: uncultured Actinomycetes bacterium (assembly GCA_963781615.1). Taxonomy (GTDB): domain Bacteria; phylum Actinomycetota; class Acidimicrobiia; order IMCC26256; family JACDBD01; genus JALZAA01. The sequence goes on from CAWAGI010000005.1 coordinate 47,213, forward strand.
ATCGGTGGCACAGCGAGCGTGGCGATGGGGATCGCCGCAGGCACGGCGTGGCGAATTCTGCGAAGGCGGCGACGGGGGTCGCCGACGACGCCTCTGTAAAGCGGAGGAGGAGGCGATCCCCCGTCGTCGCCTCGAAATGTGGCTACGCGCCAGCCGGTGTGAGGTTCGCGCGGCGCCAGTCGTCCCACTCGTCGGTGAAGTAGCGCACGCGGGTCTTCTTGTACTCCTTGACGGACCAGAGGAGCGCGTAGTCGTCCACGCCGGTCTCGGCCTGGATGGCGGCGATGGTCTGCTCGCAGTCCCGGCCGTTGTGGCCGTGCACCATCGTGAACACCGAGTACGGCCAGTCGTCGTACGTCGGTCGCTTGTAGCAGTGGCTCACGAAGGCGAAGCCGGCCATCCGCGGGCCCATCTCGTCGAGCTCCTCGTCCGGAACCGCCCACACGCCCATCGCGTTGGCCTTGTAGCCCGCGCTGCGGTGGTTCATCACCGCCGCGAACCGGCGCATCAGCTTGCGCTCCTTGAAGGAACGCAGCATGGCGAGGAGCGTCTCCTCGTCCGTGCCGATCCGCTCGGCTTCGGCCGCGAACGGGCGCTCGACCAGCGGAAGGTCCTCCTGCGAGATCCGGATGGCTGCGATCTCGAGGTCCGACAGCTCGGGGGCCTCCATGTGCTCCCTGCGCTCCGGACGCTCGTGCTCCAGGACGTCGGCGCGGGCGTCGGCGGGCGTCTGCCCCGTCATGTCGAGCTTGACGCCGATCTTGTAGAGCTTGAGCGTCGGGAGCTTGCGAGTGACGAGCGCACCCGAAGCGTGGTGCAGCACCTCGATGTGGTCGTCGAGCGAGTCACCGGGTGGCACCGCGATCGTGTACCAGAGGTTGTAGGCGTGGTTGCGCTTGTAGTTGTGGCTGACGCCCGGGTGCGCGCTGATGACCGCGGCGGCCTCGTCGATCCGGTCGGGATCGATCTTGGCGGCGACGAGCGACGAGCCGTACCCGAGCGCACGTGTGTCGAAGATCGCCGAGAGCTGCCGCAGCACACCGAGTTGCTTCACGCGCGAGATGCGCGTCCGCACCTCGGCCTCGTCGGTGCCCAAACGCTCCGCCAGGACCGCGTACGGCCGTGGCTCGAGTGGGAAGTCCCATTGGACCGCGTTGAGCAGCTCGCGGTCGGCGTCACCGAGCTGATCGACGTGCAGCTCGCCGGCACGCGGTTCCTCGAGGAGCGGTTCCTCGCTCACGCTCATACTCTCCATCGTGCCGAGGCCGCCCGCGTCCGGCAAATCACTGCGCGCTCCCAGGCCCGGCCGGCACGGAGCCTGCGACTGCACCGGTATCCTGTTGGTCGCCGAGCTGGACGCCGACGCGCCGCTTCCCGCGGTCGCGGTACAGGGCGACGTTGACCCGCTCGCCCGGCTTGCGCCGCCCGACCTCGCTCATCAGCTGGGCGACGCTCGAGATCGCAGTCGTCGATCCCGCCTTCCCGACCTCCACGATGACGTCACCCTGCGCGACACCCGCCCGGTCGGCCGGACTTCCCGGCACCACACCCTGCACCCGCGCGCCGCCGCCGACGCGGTCCGTGTCGTCGGTGGCCCACACGCCGAGCCATCCGTGCTCGGCGGTGCCGCGAGCGGTGAGTTGGGCGGCGATGTCGCGCGCCTGGTCGATCGGGAGCGCGAACCCGGACGTGGGCGAGTCCGGGGGCACGACCAGGATGCCGACGACCGCACCCCGGTTGTCGACGAGCGCCCCGCCCGAATGCTCGGTGCCGGCGGTCATGTCCGTCTGGATGAGCCCCGGCACGGAGACTCCGTCTCCCCACACGAACGCGCGGTTGAGCGCTCCGACCTCGCCGACGTCCGCCCACGGGTGACGTCCCGATCCGGAGGCCGCGACGCCGATCACCTGCTGGCCGACCTCGAGCCCGGCCGACACCCCGAGCTGGGCGGGCTGCGTGCTCCTCCCGTCGACGGTGAGGATCGCGAGGTCGGAGACGGGGTCGCTCGCCGTCACGCCCGCCGGCAGCGTGTGGCCGTCGGAGGTCACGACGGCGACCATGCCTGCGCCGTCGACCGCGTGGGCGCTGGTGATGACCTGCCCCGCTTGCATGCACACGCCCGAGGCCTGCCCGGTCTCGCCGCCGCGCGCCGTCCGCACCGCGACCACGCTCGGGGCCAGGGTCGCCACGATCCGCTGCACCGAGCCGCTGCGGACGGGTCGCGCCTGCCGACTCGAGTCGTTGACGGTCATGACCGCCACGACGCCGGCGACGGCCGCCACGACCGCCAGACCTGCCGCGAGCGCGATCCAACGAGCGCGTCGAGACGACCGAGGCCGCCTCGTGGCGACGAACGACGTCAATTCGGACGGATGGACCCAGATCCGATCCGACGGGTCGGGCGGCGGGCCGGAACTCTCGTCCTCCGGATCGTTGCCCGGCATGGCGTCGAAGTGTACGACCGTGTTCCTCGTCATCGTCCGCGGGCAAACAGCCGCGCCCCGTCGGCGCAAACGAGACGCTGCCAAAGGAGTCGGTACGATGACGTTCGTGCTCGAGCCGCCCGCCGGACGCGACTGGGTTGCGCTCACGTCGCTGCCGCTTCCCGTCGAAGCTGCCAACGCCTGGGTCACGACGTCCGGCAGCGGCGCGGTGGTCAGCTTCCTCGGAGTCGTGCGAGAGCACTCCGAGGGTCGTGCCGGCGTGCGCGGCCTCACCTACGAGGCGTACGAAGAGGAAGCGACGCGCCGTCTCGCCGAGATCGCGGCCGAGCTCCGCCGGCAATGGCCGGACGTCGAGCGCGTCGCGCTCCTGCACCGGGTCGGCGACCTCGGGCTCTCCGAGCCGTCGGTGGCCGTGGTGGTCTCGGCGCCGCACCGGGCGGCTGCATTCGAGGCGGCCCGGTACGGCATCGACACCCTGAAGGAGACGGTGCCGATCTGGAAGCGCGAGCACTGGGACGGCGGCTCCGACTGGTCGGGTCATGCGAACCCGGCCCGGCCCGTCAGCCAGCCGACCAGAGCCGGGTGATCCGCGCTGGCCCGCGACCTGGCCATCGACCTCGGCACGGCCAACACGCTCGTCTACTCGCGGGGCGAAGGCATCATCGTCAACGAGCCGACCGTCATCGCGCTCAACAGCCGGACCGACGAGGTGCTGGCGGTCGGTCAGGAGGCGTGGCAGATGATCGGGCGCACGCCCGGGTACATCGTCGCCGTCCGACCGCTGCGTGGCGGCGCGATCACCGACTTCGAGATCACCGAGCGCCTCATTCGCATGTTGTTCCGCCGGGCGGGCGTCTCACGCTTCTACCGGCCCCGGGTGCTCATCTGCGTGCCGTCGGCGATCACGCACGTCGAGCAGCGCGCCGTGCTCGAAGCCGCCCGGCGCGCCGGCGCCGCGCAGACCTTCCTGATCGAGCAGCCGATGGCGGCGGCCATCGGCGCGTCGCTCCCGATCCACGAGCCGCTCGGCAACATGATCGTCGACGTCGGTGGCGGCACCTCCGAGGTCGCGGTCATCTCGCTCGGCGGCGTCGTCGCGCTCGAAGCGGTCCGGGTCGGCGGCTTCGACCTCGACGCCGCCATCCAGGCGTACGTCCGGCGCGAGTACGGCATCGCCATCGGCGAGCGCACCGGCGAGGAGATCAAGCTCGCGATCGGATCGGCCTTCTCGACCGGCGACCAGTACAAGGTCGAGGTCCGCGGGCGTGACCTGACGACCGGCACCGCCAAGATCATCGTGCTCGGCCCCGAAGAGGTGCGCGAGGCGATCGACGAGCCCGTGCGCGCCATCGTCGAGATGATCGTGCGCGCCCTCGGGCAGACGCCGCCCGAGCTCGCCCAGGACCTCATCCTCCAGGGCGTCCACCTCGTCGGCGGCGGCGGCATGCTGCAGGGCATGGACCAGCGCATCTCGAAGGAGACCGCGCTGCCTGTCCACCTCGTCGACGCCCCTCTCGAGTGCGTCGTCCACGGCGCCGGCCGCTGCATCGAGGAGTTCGACAGCTTGAAGGAGATGTTCATGGACCGACCGCGCGCCTGAGCGAGGAGCGATCCCTCGGGGTCGCCATGTCCACTGTCCCGTCGGGAGGCCGTCGAAAGGTGTCCACGTGAAGGTCGGAGTGTTCCTGCCGGTTGGTGCGGACAACGCAGATCCGGAATTGCTGCAGACGGCCGGAAGGGAGATCGAGGCTCGTGGCTTCGAGTCGGTCTGGGTTGCGGAGCACGTCGTGCTCTTCGACGACTACGACTCGAACTACCCGTACTCGCCCGACGGGCGCTTCCCTGCCGGCGGCGATGCCGGCCTTCTCGAGCCGTTCGTTACGCTCACGTTCCTGGCCGCCGTCACCGAGCACATCCGACTCGGGACGGGCATCTGCCTCGTCCCCCAGCGCAATCCCGTGTACACCGCGAAGCAGGTGGTCGACCTGGACGCGCTGTCGGGCGGTCGGCTCGACTTCGGCGTGGGCGCCGGCTGGCTCCGAGAGGAGTTCGAGGCGCTGGGCGTCCCGTTCGAGCGACGGGGCGATCGCGTGCGAGAGCACATCGAGGTGATGAAAGCCCTGTGGAACGACGACGTCTCCGAGTACCAGGGAGAGCTGTACCAGCTCCGGAGCTGTCGTATGTACCCGAAGCCGGTCCAGCAACCTCATCCGCCCATTCACGTCGGCGGTGAGAGTGACGCGGCGCTCAGCCGAGTCGCGGACTTCGGGCAGGGCTGGTACAGCTTCAACCGCGCTCCCGACGATCTCGACGCACCGTTGCGTCGTCTCGAAGAGCTCGTCGCGGAGCGGGGACGCTCGCGCGGTGACGTCGTGCTGTCGGTGTGTCCGTACCTGCAGCCGGTCGGGCCGGGAATGGTCGACGGGTACCGGGAGCGTGGTGTCGACCGCGTGATCGGCCTCTGCCTCGCGTTCGATCGGGACACGCTCCTCGCGTCTCTCGATCAGCTCGTCACCGACCTCCTCGAACCGGCCTCGCGCTGACCGGCTCCGTCCGCGGTCTCACTCCGCCAGCAGGTCCTCCGCCGCCTGTCTCACCTGCCAGTCGCGGTCTTCGAGGGCGACGTGGATGACGGCTTCGACGTCGGGGCCGTCGAAGGGGGCGAGGGCGAGGACGGCGCGGCGGCGTACGGCGGGCTTGTCGCGGCAGGCCGCGAGCACGGCAGCGAGCCCGGCCGGGTCGCCGAGGGCGCCGAGGGCGGCGACGGCCGCCTCCCGGGCCAAGGGGTCCTCGTGCTCGCCGGCGACGGTTGCGAGGGCGGGAACGGCGCCGGCGCGCACGGCGGCGGTACCGCGCTCACCGAGGGCCCAGCACGCGGCTTCGATCACCGTGACGTCGTCGTCGGCGAGGAGCACAAGTAACGGCCGCGCCGGCGCGTCGAGCTCCGGCGCCAGGTCGGCGGCGCGGCGGCGTACCGCGGGCGCGGGATCGGCGAGCGCGGCGCGCCAAGCCGTGGTTGCGCGTCGCCGCCCGGCGGCGCGCGCCAGGGCCCCGAGTGCTGCGGCCCGCACGCGCGCATCCGGGTCTTCCCGGGCCGCGCGCTCGAGGACGGAGCGTGCGCCCGCCGGGAGTCGCTCCCGGAGGCCGAGGGCGGCCGCGTCCGCGGCTCGATCGAGTCCCGTCCTGGGCTCGGCGGGATTGCCGTCCGACATGTCCCGAACCATAGGGAGCCGCGACCGTCGAATGGGGTGGTGCATGGCAATCTCTGGTGATGGCCGACGACCGCGGCGTCCCCCCGCCGCTCCTGCCGGGGCCGCCCGATGCGACCTTCCCCGCCACCCCCTCCCATGGCGCCCCGGCGACGCCGGCGACCGCTCGTCGCCGCCGGGACGGTCGTCGCCGTCGTGGCCGTGCTGGTGATCCTCGGCGGCGCGCTGATCCGTCTGCCGTACGTCCTGATCGCTCCGGGGAAGGCCAGCGCCGTCGAGCACGTCGTGAAGATCGAGGGCGCGCCGACGTATTCGCATCGCGGCGACCTCTTGTTCCTCACCGTGTCGGTGTCCAGCGATCGGCCCAACGCGTTCGCGGTCCTGTCAGGCTGGCTCGACGACGACACCGAGGTCGTCCCGGAGGACGAGGTGCTGCAGGGCCGGTCGCGAGCCGAGGACGCGAAGCTCAACAAGCTCGAGATGGCGGACTCGCAGACGACGGCCAAGCAGGTCGCGCTCGAGCGCCTCGGATACTCCGTGCCCGTGACCGGCACCGGGGCCGTCGTCACGGCGGTGCAGAAGCACGCCCCGGCCGACGGCAAGCTGCGCGTCGGGGACGTCATCACGGCCGTCGACGGCCAACCCGTCACCCTCGCCGAGCAGCTCGGGCCGATCGTGCGCAACCGGCCCGCGGGCGACCCGGTGACGTTCACGGTCGATCGGGACGGGGCCAGCACGCCGGTCACAGTCGAGACCCGCGCGACATCCGAGGGTGCGTGCCAGGGCCGCGCCCAGATCGGCGTCCAGAGCGCGACCCGCAGTGAGAAGTTCGATTTTCCCGTGGACGTGAAGATCGACACCGGTCGTGTGAGCGGGCCGTCGGCAGGGCTGGCGTTCACGCTCACGATCCTCGACGAGCTCACCCCCGGCGACCTCACCGGCGGGAAGAACGTCGCGGTCACGGGCACCATCCGCTCGGACGGGACCGTCGGCCCCATCGGCGGCGCCCAGCAGAAGGCGGTGACGGCGCGGCGAGCGGGAGCGAAGCTGTTCCTCGTTCCCACCGAGGAGGTCAAGGAGGCCCGCAGCCGGGCCGACGGGATGAAGGTGGTCGGCATCCGGACGCTCGACGACGCGCTGACCGAGCTCCGACGCTTCGGCGGGGACGAGACGGGCGTGGCGCCCGCCGCTCCCTCCACAGCGTGCCCTTAGTCCCAATACAGTTGGCCCGATGTCGATCGACGAGCCTCGCCCGCCCGGCTCGGACCACCCCCGGCTCACGCCTGCACAGATCGAGCGCCAGGACTTCCCCCGGGCGCGCAAGGGCCTCGACGAGAAGGAGGTGCGTGCCTTCCTCCGCCGCGTCGCCGACGAGTTCGACGCCATGGACCGGCGGCTCGCCGACCTCGAGGCCCAGGTCCGGCATCCGCCGCTGCCGTCCCGCGATCAGCTCGTGGAGCAGGTCGGGCACGAGGTTGCGCGCACCCTGCGCTCGGCGGAGGACTCGGCCGAGAAGGTCGCCCAACGGGCGCGGGAGGCGGCGTCGGGCATCGAGCGGGCGGCCCGGGAGGAGTCGGCGCGCATCCGCACCGAGCAGCTCGACCAGGCGACCAAGGAGTCGCGCGCGATCATCGAGTCCGCCCGCGAAAGGGGCCGGGAGATGGTCGCCGAGGCCCGCGCCCTTCGCGAGCGGGTGCTGACCGACCTCAACCGCCGCCGCGACACGCTGCGCGCCTACATCGACCAGCTCCGCGCCGATCGCGACCGATTCGCAGAGGCGTACCGGGTCGTGCGGGACACCGTGTCCGACGCGAACGAGATGCTCACGCGCTTCGGCACCGGCCGCCCCTTCCCGGCCGTCACCGCCGACGCCGGGCCGCCGATCTCGTTTCCCGCCGACTCGAACGCGGCGCTCGACCATGCCGCCGCTCGCGGCCCGGCACCCGAGCAGCCCGCGCCCGTTCGCGCCGAGCGCGAGCCGCGGTCCGCGCCCATGGGGCGCTTCACTCCGCCGATCGAACGCGAGGTTCCGCGGAAGCCGCGGCCCGCACCCGCGCCTGCGACCGGGATCGGTCTCGGCGAGCTGCCCGGTCGGCAGGAACCGGCGCCGCCCCGCACGCGACGCGCCGAGGTCGAGGCCGAGCCGGAGCCTGAGCCGGAAACGGCGCCGGCGCCGGACGAGATCCCCGGGACGGCGTCGTCACCGGAGCGCGGCCACGCGAGCCGGAGCCCGATGCCGACGAGGAGGACGAGGAGGCGGAGACGGCGTCGCCCGCCGCGTCGGAGCCGGAGCCTGAGCCGGAGGCGGAGCCGGCGTCCGACTCGGGGCACGACGTCGACGCCCTGTTCGATCGACTCCGCACCATGCGCGAAGGCGCGGTCGAGGAGCCCCGCATCGACTTCGACGACGGCGGCGGGACGGACAACGGCGGCGGCGCGGCGCCGGCCGGGCACGCAGCCCGAGGACAAGTCCTCGTCGAGACGCCTCCCGAGCCGCGACCCGGCTCGACGGACGGCGACCCCGAGCTGCTCGCGCGCCGCGATGAGCTCCTCGCGCCGATCGCCCACGAGCTCGTCCGCCACTGCAAACGTGTCCTGCAGAACGAGCAGAACGAGATCCTCGACTCACTGCGGCGTCAACGTGGCCGGCCCACAGCCGACAAGCTCCTGCCGCCGCTCTCCCAACAGGTGGCGGCGTGGTCCGAGGTGCTCGCGCCGGCGATCACCGAGGCGTACGTCGCGGCGCGGACCGCGGCGGACCCCGGGAGTGAGCCCGTCGACGGTGCCCCGCAACGCGTGGTCGCCGGCATGGTCGAGGTGCTCGTCACGCCGTTGCGCGACCGTCTTCTCGCCGCCGTCGAGGAGACGCTCGGCGACGACGCCAACCCGGACGTGATCGCCCACCGCATCGGCGCGCGCTATCGCGAATGGAAGGGACAGGAGCTCGACAACCGCATCCGCGATCTCCTCGCGGCGGTGTACGCACGCGGCGCGTACGACGCCGCGCCCGAGGGCTGCCGGTTGCGTTGGGTGCCCGGCCGAGCAGGGCCAGTGCCCCGATGCGGACGACAACGCGCTCGAGCCGACGCGCCGTGGCGAGCGCTTCCCGACCGGGCAGCAGTTCCCGCCGGCGCACCCCGGGTGCCGGTGCTTGCTCACCGTCGTGTACGAAGAGCGCAGCACCGAGTAGACGCCTGAGCGCGCGACCGGGAACAGCGGAACCCCGGCAGTAGGCTTCCGCGGCGAAACGGCGGCTTTGCCGACCGGCGCCGCAAAGCCGGAGCTTGCGACGGCGACAGGAGAAAAGGCGATGCGCGTGCCCACAGCACAACGTCGCCGGCGCGGCTTCCGCGTGCGCGGATGGATCATCGCAGGGGTCATCCTCCTCGTGATCATCCTGTTCAGCCTGCGCGGGCTGGCGGGCTTCTACACCGACTTCCTCTGGTTCGACTCGGTCGGACAGGGCAGCACCTGGCGCGAGCTGCTGTCGGCCAAGGTCGTGCCGGCGCTCGTGTTCACGGTCGTGTTCTTCGTGATCATGCTGACGAGCCTGCTCATCGCCGACCGGCTCGCACCCAAGTACCGGTCGATGGGGCCCGAGGACGAGCTCGTCGAGCGGTACCAGCAGTTCGTCTCCCCCTACCAGGGGCGGATCCGCGTCGGCGTCGCGCTCTTCTTCGCGTTGATCGCGGGTGTCGGCGTCTCCTCGCAATGGCAGGAGTGGGTGCTGTTCACGCACCGGGTGGACTTCGGCGTCAAGGACCCGCAGTTCAACAAGGACATCGGCTTCTACGTGTTCCAGCTGCCGTTCCTGCGTTTCATCGCCGACTGGCTCTTCGCCGGCCTCGTGATCGTGCTGCTGGTGACCGCCGTCGCGCACTACCTCAACGGCGGCATCCGATTCCAGAGCCCGTTCCAGCGGGTCACGCCGCAGGTGAAGGCGCACCTCTCGGTGATCCTCGCCGTGATGGCCCTCGTCAAGACGGCGCAGTACTACCTCGACCGGTTCAACCTCGACTTCTCGCAGCGAGGTGTCGTCACGGGCGCCAGCTACACGGACGTGAAGGCGCAGCTTCCGGCGTTGAACCTCCTCATCTTCATCTCGATCGTGGCGGCCGGCTTGTTCATCTGGAACATCTGGCGGCGGGGCTGGGTGCTCCCGATCATCGCGGTCGGGTTGTGGGGCTTCGTGTCGATCGTGATCGGCACGATCTACCCGGCGGGGGTGCAGAAGTTCCGAGTCGAGCCGAACGAGTTCCAGAACGAGCAGCGGTACATCGAACGCAACATCGCGGCGACGCGCTCGGCGTTCAACCTCGGCAAAGTGGAAAACAAGCCGTTCGACTATCAGCAGAACCTCGACGCGTCCGTCGTCAGTCAGAACGCCCCGTCCATCGACAACGCTCGCTTGTGGGATCCGCAGGTCATCCAGTCGACGTACCAGTCGCTCCAGGGCCTCCAGACCTTCTACAAGATCGACGACGTCGACATCGACCGGTACAAGATCGACGACCAGACCCGCCAGGTCGTGCTCTCCGCGCGCGAGATCAGCCAGGGTGAGCTTCCGAGTCAATCGTGGGTGAACCAGCACCTCGTGTACACGCACGGCTACGGGATCATCGCGTCGCCGACGAACGTCGCCGCCCAGGACGGGAACCCCGACTTCCTCCTCAGCGGGATCCCCGTCCCCAAGGACGCTCCGATCACGCTCAACCAGCCCGACTTGTACTTCGGTGAGCGCCAGCCCGGCTACGCGCTCGTGGACGCCAAGCAACGCGAGTTCGACTACTCGCGTCCCGGTCGCGCCGACGCGACGACGCGCTACAACGGGCAAGGACGGGGTCAAGCTCGACAACCCGATTCGCCGGGCGGCGTTCGCGTTGCGCTTCGGCGACATCAACCCGCTCATCTCGGGGCAGGTCGGCGGCAACACGAAGGTTCTCTACGTCCGCGACATCAAGGACCGAGTGAAGAAGCTCGCCCCGTTCCTCGACTTCGACGCCGACCCGTACCCGGTCGTCAGCGGCGGCCGCGTCACGTGGGTTCTCGACGCGTACACGACGACCAGCCGTTACCCGTACTCGCAGAAGGTGTCGGGCCCGAGCGACACGGGTCTGAACCACAGCTTCAGCTACGTCCGCAACTCGGTGAAGGCGACCGTCGACGCATACGACGGCACCGTGAAGTTCTACGTGATCGACCCGAAGGACCCGTTGATCCGGTCGTACCGGTCAGGCGTTCCCGGACCTGTTCACCGACTTCGACAAGATGCCCAAGGACCTGCAGGCGCACCTGCGCTATCCCGAGGACCTGTTCCGGGTGCAGTCGGACGTGTACTCGCGGTACCACGTCACCGAGAGCCGGCGCTTCTACCAGGGCAGCGCCAAGTGGCTCCTCTCACCGGACCCGGGCTCGGGCCGGCTCACCGCCGCGCAGCTGCAGGCGACGGCGACCGCAGCCGACGCACGGCAATCCGTCAGGGCGCGACGTCGACCGGCGACCGCATGCGGCCCTACTACCTGTACATCAACCAGCCGGGAGAGCAGGAGCCGAGCTTCATCATCCTCCAGCCGTTCGTGCCCGTCTCGGCAGGCAACAAGCAGACGCGGCTCGTGTCGTTCATGACGGCGAGCTCCGATCCGAGGAACTACGGCGAGCTGAAGGCGTTCGAGATGCCGCAGGGGGAGTCCGTGCTCGGACCGGTGCAGATCGACAACCGGATCAAGAGCACGCCCGAGGTCTCGCGCAATCTGACGCTGCTCAACCAGCAGGGCTCGACCGTGATCCAGGGGAGCCTGCAGCTCATCCCCGTCGGCAACTCGATCCTCTACATCCGGCCCTTCTACGTGCAGGCGGCCGGAGAATCGAGCTATCCGCAGTTCCGTTTCGTCGTCGTCGCGTACGCCGGTCAGGACCCCGTCCTGGCGAGCACCGTCAACGACGGTTTGGCTCAACTGTTCGGCCAGGCACCGGCGCAGCCACTGCCCGAGGGCGGCGCTGCGCCGACCACCCCGAGCCCGCCCGGGGCCGGCAACGTGCAGGACCTGCTGAACCAGGCCGCCGACACGTACGGCCAGGCCCAGCAGGCGTTGCGCCAGGGCGATCTGGGTACCTACCAGACAGCTGATCAACCAGGTCGGCGACCTCATCAACCAGGCCCAGCAGGCGGCCGGTGGGGGCGGAGGCGGAGGCGCCACGGCGGCGCTCGACCACGACCACCACAGCACCCGCCCGCCAGACGGCAGCCACGGGCGCTGCCGCCGAGCCCTGACCAGCGCAGCCGGGGACGGGAATCGAGCCGGAATCGGGCGGGGGACTTGGTCGGTGACCCTCGGGATTGTTACTATCGGCGTAGTGAAAATCCCCCCGGATCGCCTGTCCCGGGGGCAGTTCCGACCCTGAGGCCGCCACCCGGTTGCGGAGGCGAGGGCGCATGGCAGTCAGTGGAATCGATCTCGGCAAGTACAAGCTCGGCTGGGCCGACAGCACGGACGACTACGCCTATATCCCGAAGAAGGGCCTGAACGAGGAGATCGTCCGCGAGATCTCCGGCCAGAAGTCCGAGCCCGACTGGATGCGCGACTTCCGGCTGAAGTCGCTGAAGCGGTTCGAGCGCAAGCCGATGCTCGAGTGGTTCGCCAAGAACATGCCGACCATCGACTTCGACGACATCTACTACTACCTGAAGCCGACCGACAAGGGTGAGGTCGCCGACAACTGGGACATGCTCCCCGACTCGATGAAGGCGACGTACGAGAAGCTCGGCATCCCCGAGGCGGAGCGGAAGTACCTCGCCGGCGTCACGGCGCAGTTCGAGAGCGAGACCGTCTACCACAAGAACCGTGACGAGCTCGCCAAGCAGGGCGTGCTGTTCACCGACATGGACACCGCGGTGCGCGAGTACCCGGAGATCGTGCGCGAGCACTTCGCCACGGTCATCCCGCCGGGCGACAACAAGTTCGCCGCGCTCAACTCGACCGTGTGGTCGGGAGGCTCGTTCATCTACGTGCCGCCGGGCGTGCACGTCGAGATGCCGCTGCAGGCGTACTTCCGCATCAACGCCGAGAACGCGGGCCAGTTCGAGCGCACGCTGATCATCGCCGACGAGGGCGCTTCGGTGCACTACGTCGAGGGGTGCTCGGCGCCGATCTACACGGGCGACTCGCTGCACTCGGCGGTGGTCGAGCTCGTCGCCAAGCCGGGCGCGCGCATCCGGTACACGACGATCCAGAACTGGTCGCCGAACGTCTACAACCTGGTCACGAAGCGGGCCAAGGCAGAGCGCGAGGCGACCGTCGAGTGGATCGACGGCAACATCGGTTCGAAGCTCACCATGAAGTACCCGGCGGTGGTGATGACGGGCCCGAAGGCCCACGGCGAGGTGCTCTCGGTGGCGTACGCCGGCGAGGGCATGCACCAGGACGCGGGGGCGAAGATGACGCACGTCGCGCCCGACACGACGTCGATCATCGAGTCGAAGTCGATCTCGAAGGACGGCGGTCGCACCTCGTACCGCGGCCTGGTCAAGGTCGAGGAGGGCGCGCACAACGTGAAGAGCCACGTGCGCTGCGACGCGCTGATCCTCGACGAGGACAGCCGGTCCGACACCTACCCGTACATGGAGATCGAGGAGAAGGACGCCCGCATCGGCCACGAGGCGACGGTCTCGAAGGTCGGCGAGGACCAGATCTTCTATCTGATGAGCCGAGGGCTCAGCGAACAGCAGGCGACGGCGATGATCGTGAACGGCTTCATCGAGCCGATCGTGAAGACGCTGCCGATGGAATACGCGGTCGAGCTGAGCCGGCTCATCGAGCTCAACATGGAAGGAGCCGTTGGTTAGCGGCTCCTTCCATGACCTTTCTGGTCGCGCCGGCTGGCGCCGGCGCGATAGCCGACCATCGTTTCGAGCCGGGCCCGGGCAAAGCCCGGTCCCTGGCCGGAGGTGCCCCTCTCAACGTGTCACCAGGCTCGGGATGACATGACCTCCGCGTTCACGCCTGAAGCCGCACGTGCGCTCGGCGGGCCCGACTGGCTCGTCGAGCGTCGTCTTGCTGCGGCCGAGCAGCTCGACGGGATCACCTGGCCGACCGACGCCGAGGAGGTCTGGCGCTACAGCCGGATCGACGAGTTCGATCTCGATCGCTTCCGTCCGCCGTCGCCCGACGAGCTGGGCGACCCGTCGGCGCCGGAGACGGCGCCGGGCGGTGGGCCCGTCGCCGCCGAGGCCGGCGAGCGCGCAGGCCTGGTCGTCGTGCGCAACGGCCGTGTCGTGCACCACGAGCTCGACGAGACGCTCGCGCGCAAGGGTGTGCAGGTCTGCGGACTCGCCACCTGCGACGAGGCCGACGTCGATGCGTTGCTCGGGGCGTGCTCGCTGGCGTCGCCCGACGCGTTCACGGCCCTGCACGACTCCTTCCTCACCGGCGGCGCGTTCATCCGGGTTCCCGCCGGGGTGGTCGTCGAGAAGCCGGTCATCGTCCTGCACTGGTCCGAGGGCGAAGGGCTCGCCACGTTCCCCCACACACTCGTCGCCGCCGAGGAGAGCTCGGAGGTCACCGTGCTCGACCGGTTCGGCTCGCCGGACACCGGCGACGCCGGCCATCTCGTGGATGCGGTCGTCGAGCTGATGGTCGCGGACAACGCGCGTGTCCGATACCTCTCCGTGCAGGAGCACGGCCCGCACACCTGGCAGGTCGCGCTCCAGCGGGCCCACGTCGGGCGCGACGCATCGCTGCACTCCTCAGCGGTCGCGCTCGGCGGCGACTACGCCCGGTTGCGAAGCGAGTCTCTCCTCGCCGGCGACGGCGCCGAGAGCGACCTCACGGCCGTCTACTTCGGCGACCACACCCAGATGCTCGACTTCCGCACCCTCCAGGACCACGACGCGCCCAACACCCGCAGCGACCTGTTGTTCAAGGGCGCGGTCGAGGATCAGGCGCACTCCGTGTACTCGGGGCTGATCCGGTTGCGCCCTGACGGCGCGCAAGGCCGTCGCGAACCAGACCAACCGCAACCTCGTGCTCACGGAAGGCGCGGGGGCGGAGTCGATCCCGAACCTCGAGATCGAAGCCAACGACGTGCGGTGCTCGCACGCCAGTGCGGTCGGTCCCATCGACGAGGAGCAGCTCTACTACCTCGAGAGCCGGGGGGTGACGCCGGCCGAGGCGGAGCGCCTCATCGTCCTGGGCTTCTTCGACGACGTGCTCGATCGCCTCCCGCTACCGTCTCTCGTGCAGGCGCTGCGGCGCTCGGTCGTCGAGAAGGTGGAGCACCGCCGTGGGTGACCTGCGCGTGTGCTCCGTGAAGGACGTCGAGGCCGGCTCGGCCAAGCGCTTCGACGTCGACGGGCAGCGCCTGTGCGTCGTGCGCATCGGCGAAGACTTCTACGTCATCGACGACACCTGCTCGCACGCCGACTACTCGCTCTCCGAGGGCGACGTGTGGGAGGACGAGCTCGAGATCGAATGCCCGAAGCACGGGTCGACGTTCTCGCTCGAGACCGGCGAGCCGGCGACACTGCCGGCGACCCAGCCGGTGCGTGTGTACGACGTGAAGATCGACGGCGACGACGTGGTGGTGACGAACGTGAGAGCACGAACGTTTTGGCGTCGACAACGTGCCTCATAGGCATGTACATGACGCCAAAAGGAGTGGTGGTGCCGTGAGCACGCTGCGGATCGCCGGGCTGCGAGTTGCGGTCGACGGGCAGGAGATCCTGCGCGGCGTCGACCTCGAGGTCGCCTCGGGCGAGGTGCACGCGCTCATGGGGCCGAACGGTTCGGGCAAGTCGACGCTCGCGCACGCGCTCATGGGCCGGCCCGAGTACGAGGTGCGGGACGGCTCCGTCACCCTCGACGGCGAGGAGCTGCTCGGCCTCCCGACGTGGCAACGGGCGGCCAAGGGGCTCTTCCTCGCCATGCAGTACCCCGTCGAGGTGCCCGGCGTCCGACTCGTCGACTTCCTCGGCGCTGCGATCCGCGGCCGGGGCGGGGAGCCGAACGGGCTCCGGGAACGGCTCGAGAGCGAGGCGGAGCGGCTCGCGATCGGCGAGCAGTTCCTGCGGCGGGGTGTGAACGTCGAGTTCTCCGGCGGCGAGCAGAAGCGGGCCGAGACGCTCCAACTCGCAGTCCTCGAACCGAAGATCGCCGTCCTCGACGAGATCGACTCCGGGCTGGACGTCGACGCGTTGCGCGACGTCGCCCGGCGCGTCGAGGCGATGACCGAGGAGCGCAACCTCGGTGTGCTCGCCATCACCCACTACGCCCGGGTGCTGAGCGAGCTGCGCGCCGATCGCGTGCACGTGCTCATGGGGGGACGGGTCGTGACGAGCGGGGGGCCCGAGCTGGCCGACGAGCTCGAACGCGTCGGCTACGAAGGCCTCGCCGACGAGCTCGGCGTCGAGACGCTCGCGGTCGAGGCGCCCGCCGAGCCCGACCCGTTCACCGATTCCACGATCGACTCGAACCCGTTCGCCGATCCGCTGGCGTAGCCGTCGTGCAGTTCAGCCCGGAGTTGCGCGATGACGTCGCCTCGGGCGACATCACGGTTTCGATCAGGCTCTGGAGCCGGCCGAAGGTCAAGGTCGGAGGACGCTACGACGCCGGCCCGGTCCGCATCGAGGTCGACTCCATCGAGCTGGTGCCGTTCTCCAGCGTCACCCGCGCCGACCTCCGCCGCTCGGGTGAGCGCGATCGGGAGGCGCTTCGCCGCCGGACGGCCCACTCAGGTCCCGTCGACGACGACACGCTCGTGTACCGCATCGAGTTCCACGTGGTGCCGTAGGGATCAGTCCGTTCCGGGAGCAGCTTCCTTCGCACGAGGTCATCGACTCCTGGACCTACCGCCCGAGCGCGTCGAGCATCGCCGGCGTGTCGATGAAGACCTGGAACCGCACGACCTTCCCGTCCCGCAGCTCCCAGAGGTGCACCTCGGGGACGTCGAACGACGCGCCGTTCGCGAGCACCTGGCCCCGGGTGCGCCCGGTCTGGACGACGTGATCGCCGGCTGCGAACAGCGACTCCGTCGTCACCTGCGACTCGATGTGCTCGACCAGCGTCAAGAAGAAGGTGAACGCACCATCGCGGCCTTGGTGGTCGCCGCCCCACGGAACCTCGGGGCTCTGCCAGACCCTGATGTCGTCGGCGAAGACCTGCTGCATCACGTTGACGTCGCGGGTCTTCATGGCGTCGTACACGCGCCGGATGGTGTCGATGTTCTCGTGCCGGTTGTCATCGGGCATCGGCACACCCTGCCAGATCCCGTCATCGATCCGGCTCGGTCGGGGAACAACCGCCCCGGCCGCCGCGGCCGCTAGGCGGGCGGGATCGGCTCCGGGGCGGGGGCCGGCTGCGGAGTCAGGGGTGTCGTCGAGGTGATGTTGGCGGGCTGGCCGCCGAAGACGTGCACGGGATCGCCGCGGTTGACGAGGTTGTGGAAGTACTCGGAGATGTGCATCGGGATGCGCACGCAGCCGTGGGACGCGGGCGTGGTCGGCACCGAGTCGTAGCCGTGCACGGCGATGCCCTTGTTGAAGTAGTACGGGTTGTACAGCTGGCCGAGCGGCGACTTGTCCCAACCCGGGCGGAACTCGGTGTAGGTGAAGTCACCCGACGGCGTGGTGGCGTCCTCGCACACATGCTGCGTCGGGTTCTCCCGGGGCGTGTTGTAGCAGTAGTTCTCGCCCGAGCCCGACGACATGGTCGTGATCAGCTTCGGCTGGTAGTTCTCGTACAGCGTCAGCGTCTGCGACGTGATGTCGACTTCGGTCCGATTCGGTTCGGGTGTCGCGGCGAGCGGCTGCCTGTACTGGAAGAAGTTCAACGCGAAGACGTCGGCGTCGGTGATGCGGCCGCTCGGCACGCTCCCCCCGAGCTTCTGGAGCGTCTGCACCGCATACGTGGTCTTCTGGTCGAAGACGCCGTCCACCGGGCCCGGGTCGAAGTGGATGTCGGCCATGCGCTGCTCGTAGGCCTGCACCTCCGGTCCCTGTGATCCGGGACCCACGACGCCGCCCGGCACCGCGGGCAGCGCCGCCCACGGCGGCTGGACGATCGTCGTCGGCGGGGGGGCGGTGGTCGTCGGCGCCGGCAGAGTGGTGGTGGTCGTCGGGGCGGCGGTGGTCGTGGTCGGCAGGGCGTGCGGCGTGGGCTTGTCGTCGCGCAGCGCCGAGCCGGCGACCGAGATGCCCGACACGAGGAGCGCCGCGACCACCAACGAGACCACTACGGGGGGTCGGAAGACCTGCCTCAGGGCGTGCTCCTCATGAAATCGGGGATGCGTATCGTATCGGCGCCGGTGGGCCTGCCAGTGCCACTGGGACTCGGGGGGCCTCTTCCCGCCGGGCGACCTGCAGAAACTTGACCGTCTGGTCAAGGGTATTAGGGTGACGCCCGGTTCCAGGAGCCGGACCGGGGGTCGCCGTGCGGTTCTTCTCGTTCCACTTGATGCCGTACACGCAGCTGTCGCCTGCCTACGACGGCCCTGCCTGGGTGACGTGCCCCAACGAGCTGTACGACCCGCAGGTCGGCCACGAGCTCTACAACACGTACCTCGACGAGCTCGTCTACGCCGAGGAGGTCGGGTTCGACGGCGTGTGCGTGAACGAGCACCACCAGAACGCCTACGGCAACATGCCCTCCCCGAACCTGATCGCGTCGATCCTGGCCCGCCAGACGAGCCGCATCCGGATCGCCGTCGTCGGCAACGCGCTGCCGCTGTACGACCCTCCGACCCGTGTGGCCGAGGAGTTCGCCATGATCGACGTGATCAGCGGCGGGCGTCTCATCGCCGGGATGGTCGTCGGCGGCGGGCCCGAGTACTACTCGTTCTCGGTGAACCCGGCGCACGCCCGGGAGCGGTTCCAGGAGGCGCACGACCTCATCACGAAGGCGTGGACGACGCCGGGACCGTTCGAGTGGGTGAGCAAGCACTACCGCATCCGGTACGTGAACCCCTGGCCGCGCCCGATCCAGCAGCCGCACCCGGAGATCTGGATCCCGGGCGCGGGGTCGATCGAGACGATGGAGTTCGTCGCCCGGAACCGGTACGCCTACATGGGGATCCCGTACTTCCACCTCGACGTGTTCAAGCGGTACTTCTCGATGTTCCGCGACGCGTGCGAGGCCGAGGGCTACGAGGCCGACCCGCTCCAGGCCGGGTGGCTCGTGCCGATCTACGTCGCCGAGACGGACGAGCAGGCCCGGCGCGAGTACGAGGAGCACCTCTGGTACTTCGTGAAGCGGCTGCTGCCGGGGATCACGATCCAGCCGCCCGGCTACACGTCGGTGCGCTCGCTCGCCAGCATCATGAAGGCGGCCGGCACCTTCATGCTCAACGTGGAGACGTGGGAGCAGATCGTGGACGGCCGCTATGCCATCGTCGGCTCGCCCGAAACCGTCACCGAGCAGCTCGTCGACGCGCTGAGTGCGTTGGGGACGGGCAACCTGCTCGGCTTGTTCCAGCTCGGCAGCCTGCCCGACCATCTCACGCGCAAGAACATGGCGTTGTTCGCGGAGCAGGTCATGCCGAAGCTGCGAGCCGAGTTCCCGGAGGGGAAGCCGGTGTACCGGCCGCAGGCGGCGGTGGCGTAGCCCGATGCCGCAGACACTCACCGAGGAGCGCGTCGACGCGCCCATCGGCAAGATCCAGGTGTTCCGGGCGGGCGCGGGCGACCCGCTCGTCTATCTCCACTCCGCCGGCGGTGAGCCCACGAACCCGGCGCTCGAGGACCTCGCCGACTCGTTCGCGGTGACCGTGCCGGTGTTCCCCGGCTTCGGCGAGTCCGAGGGCATCGACCAGATCGACGACATGGAGGACGCCGTCTTCCACCTGCTCGACATGTGGGAGCTGCTCGGGCTCGACGCGCCGCTGGTCGTCGGGTTGTCGTTGGGCGGTTGGATGGCGATGGAGCTCGCCACGCGCTACCCGGAGCGCGTCGGGAAGATGGTGCTCGTGAACCCCGTCGGCATCCACATCGACGGCGCGCCCATCGCGGAGATGTTCGGACGCACACCCGCCGAGCTCGCCGAGATGCTGTTCGCCGACCAGTCGCACCCGATCCCGCAGGCGATGCACGCGATGTCGGAGTTCACCGGCGACGTCGGCCGCCAGGTCGAGATCCCGATCGAGATGGTGCTCCCGATGTGGAAGGCCATCAGCGCGACCGCCAAGCTCGGCTGGGACCCGTACCTCCACAACCCGAAGCTGCGTGGCCGCCTGCGCCGCATCACCACGCCGACGCTGGTGGTCGCCGGCGCGCAGGACGGGCTCGTGCCGCCCGTCTACGCCGAGACGTTCGCGGCCGAGATCCCGGAGGCGCGTCTCGAGGTCATCGACGGCGCCGCCCACTGGCTGCCGTTCGAGAAGCCGGCCGAGCTCACCGAACTGGTGCGGGAGTTCGCCACCTAGGCGACGATCGTCACCGGGGTGCCGAGGGGAGTCTGGGCGGCGATCTGCTCGATGATGTCGTTCGGCACGCGGACGCAGCCGTTCGAGATGTTCTGGCCGACTTGATCCGGACTGTTCGTGCCGTGCACGGCGATCTGGCCGGGGCCGCCCTTGAACGACGTGAGCACGTCGGAGAAGCCGGAGATGCCGAGCGCGAACACGCCGTAGCCGGCGTTGGGCTGGCTGTGCAGGTCGAGCGGGTCGGTGATGAAGAACGTGCCGGGCGGGGTCGGGGTCTTGTCCGCGCCGACGACGACACCGGACTCCAGAACGGGCTGGCCGAGCTTCAGCAGCGTCAGATGATGTGCGCCGACCTCGATCTTGATCTGGTAGTCGCTGCTGCCCAAGGTCACGTCGCTCGCCTTGATCCAGCCGTTCGCGCCGTTGGGCCGGATCGGGAGCAGCACGTGCAGCCACCCGGGGCGGGACGTCTGATCGGTGACGAGGTAGGTGCGCGGGATGTTGTACTCGGTCTTGTCCGACAGCTTCGTGACCGGCGCTGACGTCTCGACCGCGTCCTGGTATGCCGTCAGCTCCGGCACCTTCTGGGTCGCGGTGATGGCGGGCGCCGGCTTCGGCGCGGTGGTGGTGGTCGTCGTCGCGGGGGCGGCGCGCTTCTTGGGGGCGGCCTTGGCGTCGTCGCGGAGCAACGCCCATGCCGCCACTCCGCCGACCGCGAGAACGGCGACCACCGCGGCGGCGATCCCCGCCCGCATTCGGGTGCGATGCGTACGCCGCGCGGCGCGAGGAGAGCGGGCGGAAGGAGGGATTCCGGCCATGCGGCCCGCAGATTACCGAACGGGCGCGCAGAGACGAATCGCGCCCCCGGGGCGGGACTCAGTTCCCGGCGTGCGTGGACTCCTGCTCGAGCAGCTGCTCGAGGGGGTCGGAGTCGGGGTTGATCGCGGCCAGCCGCAGGTCGAGGAGGAAGTCGACGACCTCAGCCGCCGAGACGAGGTCGCGGCTCCGATACTGCTCGAGTGCCGAGTCGATCATCGTCACCAGCGCCTGGCTCATCTCTCAGCCCCTTCCCTGTCGGCGTCTCAAGGGATCAACGTAGTCGGTCCGCGTTCCATGCCCGTGTCACGTTTATGACCTGGGTGTGAACGACGTCACCCCTGGTCATGGGCCCCGTCTCGACCCGCATACCCTGAGGCCGATGCTCGCCCCCGGGGATCGCGCTGCCTCGCTCGACCTACCCGACGCGACCACAGGCGAATCCCTCACCGACCCGTGGCGGGACGGTGCCGTCGTGCTCGCCTTCTTCAAGACCACGTGCCCGGTCTGTCAGATGGCCGCTCCGAAGGTGCAGGCCCTGTCCGAGAGCGGGGTGCGCGTCGTCGCGGTGGGCGAGGATCCGCCGCCGGAGATCCGGTCGTACGCCGATCGGCACGGCCAGACGGTGACGACGCTGAGTGAGGCCGCTCCCTACCCGGCGTCGAACGCGTACGGCATCGACACCGTCCCGACGTTGTTCCTCGTCGACGAGGCGGGGATCGTCCGGGACGCAGTGGTGTCCTGGGACCGCGACGCGTGGAACCGGTTCGCCGAAGCCGCCGGCGGCTCGGCCGTCTCCGAGCCCGGCGACGGGCTCCCGCCGTTCCGCCCCGGCTGAAACAGCCGCAACGCCTGACCCGGTCGGGTCGGCGCGGACACCGAAGCGGTGGCCCGGGGAGTCCGCGACACTGGGGTGACGGCACTCCTCGGATCGAGGGCCAGACGCATCCAGGAGCGCATGATGGTGAAGTTGTGCGCGGTGGTAGCTCTGATTTGCGTTGAGGTTGGACAGGGGACGGCGCTCGCTGCGCCCGAGACCGAGTGGCCGAGATTCGACGAAGCCCGGGTGCAGCAGATCGTCGACACGTTCGCCGCGAAGGGCGTCATCGTCTGCCCCGACGAGGTCCGTACCACACCGGACATCGCCGGGAGCCCTACACACCAAGCCCTCGCCCTGTTCGCCGCCGCACGATGGTCCGCGTGCCCCCGGCATCGATCTGCCGACGACCCCGCGTACAACGTCGACGAGGAAAGAGCGACGCACGAGTCCGAGGCGGTCCTCGACATCGAGTTCTACAGCTCGCAGAAGGCCTTCGACCGAGGCGTCAAGAGGTGGAAGCGACAGATGTTGCAGTGGCCGATCGTCGGCTGGTCGTGGAAGCCAGTCGTCCTCGGGCTCAACGCGGGGTACCCCGATGTCGTGGACCCCGTCCTGAAGGCGATGAAGGCGCTTCCCGGTAAACCGAGAGTGCTCTTCGACAACAGCTAGAGCTCAGGCGTCGGCGGGCTCGAGCTCGTCGAGGCCTTGCTGCAGCGTGTTCCAGGCGAGGGTCGCGCACTTGATGCGCACCGGGAACTTCACGACACCCTGGAGCGCCTCGAGATCGCCGAGCCGCACGCCTTCGAGGTCGGCCGACAGGTCGGAGCCGTCACTCTCGCCCTCGAGCTTCGACTCGTGGATCGACATGAGCGCCTTGAACGCGCGGATCAGCTTGCGCGCCTCGTCGACCGGCTTGCCCTTCACCGCCGCGCTCATCATCGACGTCGACGCCTGGCTGATGGAGCAGCCCTGGCCGCCGATCTTGACGTCGCGCACGACGTCGGTGTCGGGGTCGATGTCGAGATAGACGACGACCTCGTCGCCGCAAAGCGGGTTGAACCCTTCGGCCTTCGCGGCCGGGGGCACCTGGAGCTCGCCGCGGTTCCGCGGCGCGCGGTAGTGGTCGAGGATGATCTCGCGGTAGAGGTCTTCGAGGCCGGGCATTGGGGGGCTCCAGTATCAGATGGCGAAGAACTTCTCGGCCTTGGCCAGCGACTCCACGAGCGTATCGACGTCCGACTCGTCGTTGTACACATAGAGGGACGCACGCGTGGTAGCGGGCACGCCGAGCACGCGCATCAGCGGCTTGGCGCAGTGGTGGGAGGCGCGAACACAGACGGCGTCCTCGTCCAGCACCTGGGCGACGTCGTGGGCGTGGATCCGGTCGAACGCGAACGAGATCGCACCTCCCCGCTGCTCGACGTCACGGGGGCCGTGGATGTGGAGGCGGCCCTCGAAGCGCTCGTCGAGGGCGCGCAGGGCGTACTCGGTGAGCGACTTCTCGTGGGCGCGCACCGCGTCCATGCCCAACGCACCCAGGTAGTCGACGGCTGCGGTCAGCCCACTCGCCTCCACGAAGGGCATCGTCCCCGCCTCGAACTTCCACGGCACTTCGTTGGGCTCGAACCCGTCGAAGCGGACGTCGGTGATCATCTCGCCGCCGCCGAGGAACGGTGGCATCGCCTCGAGGAGCTCGGCCCGGGCCCAGAGGCCGCCGATGCCGGTCGGACCGAGCATCTTGTGGCCGGTGAAGCCGACGAAGTCGGCGTCCCACGCCTGCACGTCGACCGGGAGATGGGGGACGGCCTGAGCCGCGTCGACGTTGACG
This sequence comes from uncultured Actinomycetes bacterium, assembly GCA_963781615.1. Taxonomy (GTDB): domain Bacteria; phylum Actinomycetota; class Acidimicrobiia; order IMCC26256; family JACDBD01; genus JALZAA01. The sequence goes on from CAWAGI010000005.1 coordinate 70,739, forward strand.
AGGGCGCCCGCCGCGTGGGCGGCGTCGGCCAACAGCCGGATGTCGTTCAGCGTGCCGAGCACGTTCGACATCGCGGTGACCGAGAGCAGCTTCGCCCCGTCGAGCAGCCGGTCGAGGTCGGTGAGGTCGAGCTGGAAGTCGTCGGTGATCGGGATCCAGCGCAACTCGACGCCGCGCTCCTCGACGAGGATGTGCCACGGCACGACGTTGGCGTGGTGCTCCATCGCCGTGATCACGACCGCATCGCCGGGCCCGAGGTTCTTGCGGGCCCACGAGTACGCGACGAGGTTCATGGCCTCGGTGATGTTCTTCGTGAACACCATCTCGTTCGTCGACCGGGCGTTGAGCAGCTGGGCCATCTTCGCCCGGGCGCGTTCGTACGCGGCGGTCGACTCCTCGGCGATCGTGTAGATGCCGCGGTGGACGTTCGCGTAGTGGTGCCGGTGGTGGTACTCCATCGCGTCGAGCACGGCGCGCGGCTTCTGCGCCGACGCCGCCGAGTCGAGGTACACGAGCGGCTTGCCGTTGACCTCGCGCTCGAAGATCGGGAAGTCGGCCTTGATGCGACCGACGTCGAGGACTTCGGTCATCAGGCGACCTCCGCGGTGCGGAAGGCGTCGAACCCCTCGCGCTCGAGGCGGTCGGCGAGCTCACGGCCGCCGGAGGCCACGATGCGGCCGCCGAGCAGGATGTGGACGGCGTCCGGCGTGAGGTGCTCGAGGATCCGCCGGTAGTGGGTGATGAGCAGGATCCCGAGCTGAGGGCGCGTCGAGCGGACCTCTTCGATGCCGCGGGCGACGACGCCGAGCGCGTCGATGTCGAGCCCGGAGTCGGTCTCGTCGAGCACGGCGAAATCCGGCTCCATCAGCGCCATCTGGAGGATCTCGTTCCGCTTCTTCTCGCCACCCGAGAACCCCTCGTTGAGGTACCGCTCGATGAAGCGGGAATCCATGCCGAGCCGCTTTGCCCAGTCGATCACGGCCATGCGCACCTCGAGCACCGAGAAGTCCTCGATGCCCTTCCGGGCCGACATCGCCTGCCGGAGGAAGTTGAGCACGCTGACGCCGGGGATCTCCTCGGGATGCTGGAAGCCCAGGAAGAGACCGCGGGATGCCCGCTGGTCGGTCGGGAGCTTCGTCAGGTCCTCGCCCTCGAACAGGATGCGGCCCGCGGTCACCTCGTAGGCGGGGTTGCCGAGCAGGGTGGCCGCGAGGGTCGACTTCCCGGACCCGTTGGGGCCCATGAGCGCGTGGACCTCGCCTGCGGGCACGGCGAGCGAGACGCCCCGCAGGATCTCCTTGCCCTCGACCGCGACGTGGAGGTCGTCGATCTCGAGCACGGCCCCCGTACGCGGAGAGGAGGTCATGCCGGCAATTGTAATAACACTACGGTCGTAGTGGAAATGCGGGGGAGGCGGGGAGAGCAGCTCCCTCCTTCACCTACGGATGCGGGAAGCCGCTCCCGGACTGATCGCCGTCGGAGCTTGCGAGCGGTGTTCGCCCGTTGCCGTCGGCGACGGGCGGGTCGATCCCGAGCATCGCTGACGCCGGGTCGGGCAGACCCTCGGGCGCGCGGTCGGGATCCAGCTCCGGGACGTACCCGGGCCTGCGCCGAGCGCGCCGGCGCCGGCGCGCCTTGGGGTCGTCGGACCAGGAGCGGGCGGAGCGGGAGCGCGACTGCGCGGACGAGGATCTGAGAGCGTTCTCGACGTCGAGCGCGCCCGCCGCAGGCGGGGTCGGCACGTCCCCGCTCTCGACGACGTCGGAAGCCGCCGTCGCCGTCGCCGTCGCCGTCGCGGCCGGCGCGACGACGGTCTGGGTCTCCACGGGCTGGGGAGCAGGCTGCTCGCGAGATCGGCGCGGATACATCTCTCGGGCGTTCACGAAGCGCCGGCGATCGGAGATGCGCCGGCCGATCCCCATCGAGGGCACCTCGACGAACCGGTGCATCAGCCACGCCATCAAGAGCACGGCAGCGGTCGTGAGCACCAGTGCGAGGTAGTAGTTGCCCGTCGCCTCGATGATGGTGACCAGCAGGATCCAGCCGCAGACTGTGTTGAGCAAATAGATCGGGTAACTCATCGATGCGAGGTTGTCAGCCCATTTCGCGTGCGTGATGTGGTCACCGATCAGGTACGCGATCAGGAACACGCACAGTCCGACGAGATACGAATTGAAGTAGACGTGGGCCTGGTCGATGGGTTGGAACGGCTCTTGGAATGGGCCGTTGTGCAGTCCGATTGCGAACAGCCCGATGAGCGCGCCGGTGATGAGGATGAAGTCGCGCCGCGACCATCCACCTCGATACAGGTGATGCAGCCCGACGCCGATGAGCACGAAGATGACGAAGATCATGTTCCGGCCCAACCACATGCGGGTCCAGAAGAGCCAGTCGGGCGGGTTCTGCGCGGAGGGAACCGCTTGCCGGCCGAGGAAGGTCCCGACGACGCACAACACGATGCCGGCGCCGAGAATGCCGGTGCGGTTCTTGAGCAGGCCGCGCACGGCGAGAATTGCAGCGGTGACGTAGAAGAGCTCCTCGATCGGCAGCGTCCAGTAGCTCCCGTCGACCCAGGAATGCCCGGCGTATTGGCTCATGAGCACGCCGTTCGAGGTGACCTGTCCCCAATCGAACGGGAACGCGCCCGCCTTCAGCGTCACGAACAGAATGGACAGAGCCAGAGCGGCCCAGAGCGTCGGGTAGAACCGAAAGAACCTGCGCAGCGCGAAACCGCCCATCGTCCGCCGCTCGAGCGCGAACGGAATCACGAACCCACTCACGAGGAAGAACATCCCGACCGCGGCGTTGCCGATGTCGATGTTGTACCGTATGAACCCACTCGTAGAAGTCGATCGTGAAGTTGGATGGGATATTGCGCACCGGGTTCGTGTGGACGAGCCCGGTCACGAGGTTCTGTTGGCGGAACTCGACGACGAGGTGGCCCCAGATGATGACGAGAGCGGCGAAGCCTCTGGTGACGTGCGCGAACCAGATGACGCCGCCGCTGGAAGGACGAGCCCCTGCCGCTGTTCCGTTTTTGCTCATCCCGGCAGCCTTTTCGCACAGGCACGAAAGTTCGGGAATGGTATCCCACGACCTGCCGCACGCCGGGGAGCCGTCGCTAGCGGCCGATGCGATCTCGTCGAGCAGGCGCCGGGCGACGACGATTCGCTGGATCTGGTTCGTGCCCTCGTAGATCTGGGTGATCTTGGCATCCCGCATCATGCGCTCGACCGGGAAGTCCCGCGTGTAGCCGGCGCCCCCGAGGAGCTGGACGGCATCGGTGGTCACGCGCATGGCCGTGTCCGACGCGAACAGCTTCGCCATGGCGGACTGCTTCGTGGCCTTCTCACCGGCGTCGACGCGGGACGCGGCCGAGTACACGAGGAGCCGGGCCGCCTCGAGCTGCGTGGCGAGGTCGGCGATCATGAACTGGACGCCTTCGAAGTCGGCGACCCGCTGGTCGAACTGCTTGCGCTCGGTCACGTAACGGACCGAGAAATCAAGTGCCCCCTGGGCGATTCCGACTGCTTGCGCCCCGATGATCGGTCGGGACCGGTCGAGGGCGTCCATCGCGTAATAGAACCCGCGACCTTCCTCGCCGATCAGGTTCTCGGCCGGTACCGGAACGTCGTCGAGGACGATCTCTCCGGTCGGCGAACCGCGGACTCCCAACTTCTCCTCGAGCTTGCCGATGGAGAAGCCCGGAGAGTCGTGCTCGACGACGAACGCGCTGATCCCGCGGTGACCTGCCTGCGGGTCCGTCTTGGCGAAGATTGTGTACAGCTGGGAGACGCCCGCGTTCGTGATCCACATCTTGCGGCCGGTGAGGACGTATCGATCGCCGTCTCGAACGGCTCGCGTCTGCATCGCGGCAACGTCGCTGCCGGCGTTGGACTCGGAGAGGCAGTAGCTCGCTTGCAGCTCGCCGCTTGCCACTCGAGGCACGTACCGGCGCTTGAGCTCCTCGGAGCCATAACGAAGAAGAGCCCCGACCCCGAAACGGGAGATCAACACGCCCAACGAAGTCGACGCGCAGACGCGCGCGAGCTCTTCGATCACGATTGCGTAGGTGAGCAGCGTGCCGTCTTCACCGCCGTACTCCGGCGGGTACAGAGGTGACAGGAAGCCATGGTCGCGAAGAGCGCGAAAGTTCTCCCACGGGAATTCACCACGCGCGTCGACCGCGGCTGCGTGCGGAGCGATCTCCTTCTCGGCAAAGCGACGGAGCGAGTTCCTGAACTCTTGGTGCTCGTCCGACAAGCTGAATCGATCGTTGCTCACGCCGTCGAGGATAGCGACGCTCATCGTGACGACGATGGTTGCCGAACGCTCAACGTGCTAAGGATGCGGCGGTCGCCCCGAGACGAGTCTGTAGCGGAGGGCACACGATGGCGACGGATGTCGGCACGCTCGGACGTTCATTGCGCTGGGTGCTCGCGGCACTGTCAGCCGGCGCGGCAGGGATCCACTTCGGCGTCACAGGCCAGCCACTTCGACGAAGGGTGGGCGCAAGGCGTGTTCTTCGCCGTCGTCGCCTGGTCGCAACTTGCGTGGACGGTCGGCGTCGTGCTCTCCCCGACGCGGCGGTCGCTGGTCCTCGGCGTGCTGCTCAACGCGGCAGTGATCGGCGTGTGGGCGGTGTCGCGCGTCTGGGGCGTGCCGATCGGTCCCGGCGCCTGGACACCCGAGCCCGTGATCGCTGGCCGACGCCCTCTCGACCATTTTCGAAGCCGGCATCGTCGTGACCGCGCTCGCACTGCTCGTGCGACCGGATCTGGCCCGTCGCCCCCTGCGGGCGGCGGCCGGTGTCGCGGCAGTCGGGGTCGCGGCGGCCGGAGTGGCCGTCGTGACGGGCCTCGCTTTCACCCCGGCGTTCGCGGGCGGTCACACGCACGCCAGCGCTGCCGCCGGCCACGTGCACGGCACTGAGGCGGCCACGGCGGCAGAGACGCCGTGCGGTCGATCGGGTCCGCCTGCGTTCGAGGGGCAGAACACCGGCGCGCACAATCATCGCGGCCCGGTGCCGTGGCAACCGATTCGGAGCGCGACGGTGCGGGCGGAGTTGGCCGTCCAGGTCCAGCAGGCGCGCGACGCCGCCGCCGCCCTTCCGACGGTCCAGGACGCGGTGGCCGCCGGCTACCGCGAGCTCACCCCGTATCTCCCGTGCATCGGCGCGCACTACGTCAGTGACTCGTTGTTCAATGCAGCGACGTTCGACGCTTCGACGCCGGCGATCCTCATCTACGACGGCACGCGGCCCGGATCGAAGATCGTCGGGTTGAGCTACGTCGTCCAGAGCGATCAGTCACCAGCCGGGTTCGCGGGACCGAACGACTTCTGGCACGTGCATCAGAAGCTTTGCGTGTCGCGCACCACGAGGGTCGTGGTCGGCTCTGAACGCGCGAGTGACCGCGAATGCACCGCGCTAGCAGGCGAGCAAATCGACCTGCACCGGGCATGGATGATGCACGCGTGGGTTGTTCCGGGCTGGGAGAGCGCGTGGGGAGTCTTCAGCAGCGAACACCCCGAGCTCGGTGGGAAGAGCCGCGGGCTCGCGGTCTGACCTCAGAGTCTCAGGCGGGGACCGACAGAGACAGCGCGAAGTCGCCCGCGGGGTCGGTCCACCAGGACGTCAGCGCGAGGCCGGCGGCGGCCAGTTCCCTCTCGACCCCGTCGCGACGGAACTTGGCGCTGATCTCGGTGCGCATCTCTTCGCCGTCGGCGAACTCGATCTCGAGGTCGAGCTCCGCGATCCTCACGAACTGCGGCGCGGTTGGAGCGCAGCCGCATCTCGATCCACTCGGCGTCCGGGTTCCACCGGGCGAGGTGATCGAAGCCCTCGGGCTCGAAGTCGGCGTCGAGCTCGCGGTTCAGGACGGACAGAACGTTGCGGTTGAACGCGGCGGTGACGCCGGCGGCGTCGTCGTACGCCGATTCCAACCTCTCCGTGTCCTTGACGAGGTCGGTGCCGAGGAGGAACGCGTCCCCGGACCGGAGGCCGGCCGCGATCGTGCCGAAGAAGTCGGCGCGGGCGTCGGGGTCGAGGTTGCCGATCGTGCCGCCGAGGAAGGCGACCACGCGCGTGCCGCCGACGGGCAGGCGGTCGAGGTGGCGTTCGAAGTCGCCGACGACGGCGTGCACGTCGACCCCGGCGTACTCGAGCTCGATGGCGGCGGCCGCGTCGCGCAGCGTGGGCTCGCTCACGTCGAACGGGACGAAGCGCCGGAGAGTGCCGTGCTCGGAAAGCGCATCCAGCAGCAGTCGCGTCTTCTCGGATGTGCCCGAGCCCAGCTCGACGAGCGTGTCGGCGGATGTGCGCGCCGCGATGTCGCCGGCGCGCTCTGTGAGGATCGCCCGCTCGGTGCGCGTCGGGTAGTACTCCGGCAGGCGGGTGATCTCGTCGAAGAGGCGGCAGCCCTCCTCGTCGTAGAACCACTTCGGAGGGAGGATCTTCGGAGTCGCGGTGAGACCGGCGCGGGCGTCGGCGCGCAGGGCGGCGGTGAGGTCGTCGGGCCCGAGGTGGACGTCGACGCGGGACGGGGACGAGGTGGAGGAGATGGCGGGCCTCTCGTTCAGAACGGGCGGACTTCGAGCTTGTCGTCGCCGAACTCGACGACGGAGCCGTCCTTGACGACTTCCCAGCTCGTGTCGTCGTCGTACGGCTCCGACGCGATGACGACTGCTCCCGTGCGAGTGCGATCATCCAGCACGAAGAGCGAGTTCCGGCATGCGGTCGCGGCGATGCGGTCGCCGTCGGTCAACAGGAAGTTCAGACGGGCCCGGGTCTGCTCGTCGACGAGCTCCACGACCGAGACGAGCGCGTCGGCGGGGGACGCGCCGGCGTCGAGCCGGTCGAGCACGAGCGCGAAGAGGAGCTCGGAGTCGGTGGCGCCTTCCATGCCCTGGAGACGGGTCTCGCTCGCGTTGCGGCGCAGCACCCGCCCGACGCCGGCGCCGAAGTCGGGCACGAAGCCGTTGTGCGAGAAGAGCCACGGGCCGTCCGTGAACGGCGCCGTGCTCGTCTCCTCGACCGGCATGCCCGGCGACGCCGAGCGGACCGCGCCCAGCACCGCCTCGGAGCTGACGAGGCCGGACATGCTCGCGAACGACGCGTCCGACCACAGCGGACGGCTCGTGCGGTAGCGGGCGGGCTCCGGGCGTGTGTCGCGGTCGTACCAGCCGACGCCGAACCCGTCTGCGTTGACCCGCCCGTGGGTCTGGTAACGGGGCGCGAACGATTGTTGGAAGAGCGAGTGCTCGGGCTCGACGATCAGCTCCTCGAGCGTGACCGGCGGTCCGACGTACGCAAGGTGGCGGCACGGCACTCGGTCGCTCCGCGGTCCGCGCTCACGGCGTCGGCGGCGCAGCGGAAGCCGGCGAAGATCTGGCGCCGGATCGGATAGTCCCAGTTCCGGAACGTGGCGCGGCGCACGCTGTCATCGGTCGCCCACGATCCGCCTCGTAACACCTTGTAGTCGGAGCCGAAGAACACCTCCGAGTACTCGCGGTACGGGAACGACGCGAACCCCGGGTACCCGGTGAAGTCGCTCGCCGTCCACTCCCACACGTCGCCGAGCATCTGACGCGGGCCGTCGGCGTGCTCGTCGCCGGCCTCGGCAATCTCCCATTCGGCCTCGGTCGGAAGGCGAGCGCCGCGCCAGCGCGCGAACGCGTCCGCCTCGTGCCAGCACACGTGCTGGACCGGCTCGTCGGGCGGCAGCGCCTCGTGGCGGCCGTAGCGGCGGCGCGACCAGTCGCCGTTACCCTCACGCAGCCAGAACTGGGGCGCCTCGACCGCCGCCTCCTGCCGCCACGCCCACCCGGCGGCGTTCCAGAGGCGGGCGTCGTCGTACCCCCCGTCCTCGACGAACGCGCGGTACTGGCGGTTGGTCACTGGTGTGCGGTCGAGTCGGAACGGCGCGACCTCGACCTCGTGGCTCGGGCGTTCGTTGTCGTACACCCAGGCGCGCTCGTCGGTGCCGATCGTGAACGTGCCTCCGGGCAGCTCGACCATGTCCGCCGCGCCGCCGCCGCAGTCGTGCTCGACCCTCCCCGGGCGCCACGCGGCCGCGTCCGGATGCGCGAAGCCCTTCATGAGCTGGATCGTGGCGAGCATCGTCTCGTCGTGCTGGTGCTCGTGCTCGACGACCATGCCGTAGACGAACCCGTCGCGCAGGAGCGGATCGTCGCCGTCGAGGTCCATCGTCCCGAGCGCGTCGAGCACGCGCATGCGCACGTCGGCGACGAACGCGCGTGCCTCGTCCGGCCCGAGGATCGGGAGGGACGGTCGGTCGCGGCGCGGGTGCTTGAACGCGTCGTAGATGTCGTCGAACAACTCGTTGGTCGGTGCCGCACCGGTCACGTTGCGCAACAGCCACAGCTCCTCGTAGTGGCCGACGTGGGCGAGGTCCCAGACGAGGGGAGACATGAGCGGTGACACCTGGCCGACGAGGCCGGCGTCGTCGATCGGCGCGAGGAGCGCCAGGGTGCGCGCCCGCGCCCCGGCGAGGCCGCTCACGATGCGGTCCTGCGTGTCGACGATCACGCCCACGTCGCCTCGGCGAACTGGTCGGGTGCCGGGATCAGCGTCCCGTCGTCCTGCCATGCGTCCAGGCGGTCGTCGGCCGGACAGCGGCCGCGGGCCACGTAGCGGTCGACGAACGCCTCGACCGCCAGCACCGTGGTCGCGTCCGTCCCGAGCTGCACCATCGCGTCCAGCGCGGCGTCGAAGGCGGACCTGGCTGCTTCACCGAGCTCGGGGTGATTCAGGCCGTGGCGGGCGGCGTCGACCCAGCGTCCCCGGGTGGCCTCGATCGCGGGAGCCGCCGCCCCGGCGGCGGTGTCGTCGCAGACGAGCGTGGTCGCGACGGCGACCGCCGCCCGCCACCACGGGTCGGGCAACGAGTCGATCATGCGCATCTCGAGCCAGCCGCGAGGTCGGACGGGTGGGAACAGCGTCGTGAAGTGGTACGCGACGTCGTCGACGTCCGGGAACCCGAGCTCGTGGCCGTGCTCGATCCAGTCCTCCAGTGTCAACGTCTCCAGGATCGGGACGTACTCGGTGTCGTCCCGCCGGATGAACATGACCCGTGCTGCGAGCGCGTAGTCCGCCCAAGCGCGTGCCGCGCTTGCGCCGTTGCCGTCGGCGGCGACCGTCCGGCACTCGTCGACCTCGGTCCAGACGGAGAGGCGGCGCGACCGCCACCCGCTCGGCGCCCCACCGGCGAGGGGCGAGTTCGCGAACGCGGCGGCGAGCAGCGGACCGGCGTCGTGGGCGCGGTGCCAGCGTCGCTCGGCGTCGGCGGGCGAGGCGCCCAGGTCGAGGTTCACCTGCACCGCCGCGGTCGAGCGCATCATCGTGCGGCCCGCCGCGCGATTGCGCGTCGAAGTAGGCCTCCATTGCCTCGTAGCGGGGCGAGTCGATGCACCGCGACCGCGGTGGGCCGGGGTCGAGGCCGAGGCCGATCAGCCCGACCCCGCGGTCGGCGAGGTCGGCGGTCAGCGCGGCGGCGTCGGACGCGATCGACGCGCACGCGGGGCCGATGCCACGCAGCGGCGGCGAGCTCAGCTCGACCTGGCCCCCCGGCTCGAAGGTGAGGCGGCTGCCGGCGGGAAGCTCGGCCCCCGCCTCACCCACCAGCTCGGGCAGTACCGGCTGCGCCGGGTCGGACAGGCACACGGCCAGCCACTCGACCTCGACGCCGATCCGCCCGGAGGCGGAGGGTCGGAAGCACTGTTCGTCGACCAGGCGACGGACGTCGCGCGTGGTGAGGGACCGGCGGGCGGCGGGCACGGTTACCGATACCCGTAGTGCGCGGTCACCCAAGCGAGGTTTCGCACGGGAGAGGTCCATTGGTACCAGGAGCTCATCGGTGTCCTCCTGCCTTGATCTTCGCTGGCGCGGGTCTCGAGTAATACGGGTTCAGTCGCGATTCGGACGGGCTGACGTGACGGATGACCGCCGGCCGGCGCGCTCAGGCCGACGTCGGCTCCGCTTCCTTGGTGGCGGCGGGCTCGGCGGCGGCGTGCTCGGCGGCGGCCTCGTCGAGCGAGCTGCGCAGAGCACGGTAGATCGCGTCGGGGGTGAGCACGCCCATGAAGCGTTCCCCTTCGACCACCGCGACCCACCCGTAATCGGTGAGGAGCATGGCCGCGAGCGCGTTCTCGAGGTAGTCATCGGTCGACACCCACGACTCGACCCGCTCGGCGCGCTCGCCGGCGGTCGCCTCACCGCCGGCGTTGGCGGCGCGCACGTGACCCCGCAGGCGGCCGTCGGCGTCGACCACCGCCACCCAGGGGGCGCCACGACTGCCCATGATGCGGCGGGCGTGGGCCAGCGACTCGGAAGGCTGCACCGTCGGCGGATGGTCGAGGCTCTCGACCTCGATGGGCGTCACCTTCAGCCGCTTCAGCGCCCGGTCGGCGCCCACGAAGTCGGCCACGAAGTCGGAAGCGGGGCTGCCGAGCACCTCGGCGGGCGTGTCGTACTGGGCGAGCACGCCGCCGACCTCGAGGATGGCGATGCGGTCGCCCATCTTGACCGCCTCCTCGATGTCGTGGGTGACGAAGACGATCGTCTTGCGGACCGTGTCCTGGAGGCGCAGGAACTCGTCCTGGAGCCGCGTGCGCGTGACGGGGTCGATGGCGCCGAAGGGCTCGTCCATGAGCAGCACGGGCGGGTCGGCGGCGAGAGCGCGGGCCACACCGACGCGCTGGCGCTGACCGCCGGACAGCTGGGCGGGGTACCGGCCCCGGTACGTCGCCGGGTCGAGGCCGACCAGCTCGAGGAGCTCGTCCACCCGGCCGCGCGTGCGATCGCGACTCCAGCCCAGCAGGCGGGGGACGGTGCCGACGTTGCCCGCGATGGTCTGGTGCGGGAACAAGCCGACCTGCTGGATCACGTAGCCGATCCGGCGCCGTAGCCCGACGGGGTCGACCCCGGTCACGTCTTCGTCGTCCAGGTAGATGCGGCCGCCGGTCGGCTCGACGAGGCGGTTCACCATCTTCAGCGTCGTGGTCTTGCCGCAGCCCGACGGGCCGACGAGCACGCAGATCTCGCCTTCGGGCACCTCGAGGCTCAGCTCTGAGACCGCGACGGTCCCGTCGGGAAAGCGCTTGGAGACGGCATCGAGGCGGATCATGGACCGGACCCCCGGTAGGTCCGCCGAAGGCTACCCCGGCCTCAACCCGCTCCGGGACCACCGTCCGCTGCCTCGCGGAAGATCTCGGCGAACCGGCCGGTGTCGGCGGGCGGTTGCCGAGGCGCCCGCTCCCGCCGTGCCGCTGCGCCCGTCGTCGAGGGCGACGAGGCGGACGATCGCATCGGCCAGGGCGGCGGCGTCGGCGGGAGGCACGGTCGTCCCGCTGCCCGCCGCGGCGCGGGCGACGATCTCGGGCGCGCCACCGGCGGCGGTGACGACGACGGGGGCGCCGCTCGCGAGCGCCTCGACGACGACGATGCCGAAGGGCTCGGGCTCGGTCGAGGGCAGCACGAAGAGGTCGAGGTCGGCGAACAGCTCCGGCGTGTCGGCGCGGGGGCCGAGCCAGTGGACGTCGGGCAGCCGTGTGGCGCGGGTGGCGAGATCGGTGGCGAGCTGCTCCTTCCCCGTGACGGGCCCGCCCGCGACGACGAGGTGCAACGCCGGCCGCTGCTGCTTGGCGAGCTCGAAGGCGTCGAGCAGCACCTCGAAGCCCTTCCACGTGTCGAGTCGCCCCACCGCGCCGGCCAGCGGCGCGTCGTCCGGGATGCCGACCCGGTCGCGGAACCGCCCGGCGAGGTCGGGGCGGAACTCGGCCGGGTCGACGGTCTCGTACACGACCTCGACGTTGGCGGCGTTCAGCTGGTCGGCGATGGCCTGTGACATGCAGACGACCTTCACGGCGAAGTGATGGGCGAGGAAGCGCTCCAGTCGGAGCGCGGCGTCCGACTGCACGACGATCTCCCGCGCCTGCCAGACGTGCGGCCGACGGGTGATCGCGGCCGCCGCCCATCCGTACAGCGAGTGCAGCGAGTTCGAGTGCACGACGTCGATGCGCAGCCGGCGAATCAGTCGCACGAGGCGCCCGACGGCCACCGGCCACCCGCCGGCGTACCCCGCCCACTCGGCTGCGCCGTGGCTCGTCGACAGGCGCTCCATCGGGACGGTGTGGAGCGTGACGCCGGCGGCGGCGAACTCGCCGGCCAGCGGCGAGGGACCGGGAAGCGCGACGTGGCAGTCGAACTCGCCGGGTGGGAGGCTGCGCAGCATCCGCACGAGCAGGTGATCCGATCCGCCTCGCTCGGCGACCGGTTGGACCGAGAGCAGTCGGATCATGCGCGTCGCCCTGAACCTCGAGCAGTTGCTCCAACCGGCCCCGGGTGGGATCGGTCGCTACACGGCCGAGCTGGCGAGGCTACTGCCCAGGTTGCCGTCGGCGGACGGCGACGAGGTCACCGTGCTGCCGTTCGTCGCGCGGCACCGCCGCGAGGACGTCGGCGCCCGGCTGCACGAGTTCGGGCTCGACGGAGTCGACCCTGTCGTCCTTCCCCTCCCGCGTCCGTTGCTCTATGACGCCTGGCATCTCCTGCGCCGGCCGCGGCTGGATCGTTCGCGGCGGCTGCGCGGCGCCGACGTCGTGCACGCCCCCTCGGTCGCGGTACCGCCGAAGTCGGACGCTCCGCTCGTCGTGACCGCGCACGACGCCGCCCCGCTCGTCTTTCCCGAGACGTACCCGCGGCGAGGGCGGCGGTTCCATGCGCAAGGACTCGCAGCCGCGGCCAAGCGCGCCGACATCGTGATCACGGTCTCGCAGTCGGCCGCCGACGAGCTGGTCGCGCACACCGCCATCCCGAGCGAACGCATCCGGGTCGTGCCGAACGGCGTCGATCTCGAGATCGCCCGCGACGAGCAGGTCGACGCGGCACGTCGCGAATACGAGCTCGGGAACAAGCCATACGTCTTCTGGGTCGGCAGTCTCGAGCCGCGCAAGAACGTCGGGTTGCTCGTCGACGCGTTCGCCCGTTGGGCGTCGCACACCGACCTCCCGCACCTGTTGGTGCTGGCAGGTCCGGCCGGCTGGCTCGAGGACGAGGCTTCCGTGCTCGAGCCGGCGCGCCGCCTGGGCGATCGCGTCCGCACGATCGGCCGGGTCGGCGACCCCGCGTTGAGCGCGCTCTACCGCGGCGCGGACCTGTTCGCGTTCCCGAGCCGGCACGAAGGCTTCGGGATCCCGGTCCTCGAGGCGATGGCGCAGGAGACTCCGGTCCTCGCCGCCGACATCCCCGCGTTGCGGGAGATCGCGGCGGGGGCGGCCGTCCTCCGGTCGCCCGACGATCCCGGCGCGTGGGTGGCTGCACTCGACAACCTCTTGCACGACGACGCCGAGCGGTCGGGGCTGGCCCACGCCGGTCGTGAACGCGCGCAGGGGTACTCGTGGGAGCGCTGCGCAGCGGAGACCCGGGCTATATATCTCGAGGCGCTCGGGGCATAATCACCCCGGGATGGGGCCCCTGCAGCTCGCGCAGGACATCGGTTCCAAGTGGATCTACTGGCCCTGGGTCGGTGACCACCTCGACGAGATCCGCACGCGGCTCGCCGAGCACATCACGCTCACGTTCTGGGCCGTCCTGCTCGGATTCCTGATCGCGTTCCCGCTCGCGTTGCTGGCGGTCCGGTACCGGCGCCTGTACCCGCCGGTCATCGGGATCACGGGTGTTCTGTACACGATCCCGTCGATCGCGCTGTTCGTGTTCCTGATCCCCTGGACGGGACTGTCGCGCACGACCGCGCTCGTGCCTCTCGTCGCGTACACCCTGTTGATCCTGATCCGGAACATCGTCGCCGGCCTCGACGGTGTTCCGCCCGACGTACGGGAGGCCGCGCAAGGGATGGGTTACCGGCGGATACGCCAGCTGTTCTCGGTCGAGCTCCCGCTCGCGCTCCCGCGATCGTCGCCGGGATCCGCATCGCGACCGTCACGACGATCGGACTGATCACGGTGACGGCGCTCATCGGTCAGGGCGGCCTCGGTCAGTTCATGATCGACGGCTTTCAACGGGACTTCCGCACGCCGCTCGTGGTCGGGATCATCCTGTCGGTCGTGTTGGCCGTGATCGCCGACCTCCTGCTCGTCGGCGCGCAGCGGCTGGTCTCGCCGTGGGCACGCGCGGAGCGAAGAAGGAGCTAGGCGTGGACTTCCTCGGGGACGTCTGGAACTGGTTCGGCGACGGCTCGCACTGGAGCGGGAACGACGGCGTGATCCATCGCATGAGCGAGCACGTCCAGATCTCGATCGTCTCGGTCGCCGTCGCGGCGCTGATCGCACTGCCGATCGGCTTCGTGATCGGTCACGTGCGCAAGGGCGGCCTCGTCGCCGTCAACGTGTCGAACATCGGGAGAGCGCTGCCGTCGTTCGCGCTGCTGATCCTGATGGTGCAGATCTTCGGGCTCGGCGAGACGTCGGGGTTCTTCTCGTTCATCGGGTCGTTCCCGACGTTCGTCGTGCTGGTCGCGCTCGCGATCCCACCCATCCTCACCAACACCTACGTCGGCATGGCCGGTGTGGACCCGGAGGTGCGGGAAGCGGCGCGGGGGATGGGCATGTCGGGTCGCCAGCTGCTGCGGGGGGTCGAGGCGCCGATCGCGTTGCCGCTCGTGTGGGCAGGGATCCGGACGGCGGCGATCGCCGTGGTCGCGACCGCGACCCTGGCCGCGTACACGGGATGGGGTGGGCTGGGCCGGTTCATCATCGACGGCTTGTCGACGCAGGACAACGTGCAGGTGTTCGCCGGCGCGCTGCTCGTCGCGCTGCTCGCGATCGTCTTCGAGGTCGGCCTCGCCGGGCTCCAGTACCTGACCGTGTCCCGCGGCCTGCGAGTGAGGGCGCGTCCCGGCCGCCGCGTCGAGGAGGCAGTCCCGGAGGTTGCGCCGATGCAGGGCGCACAGACGCGGCCGACCGGGTAAGCAGTACGGGTCCAACAGAAAGGAACGGGGGATGATCAAGGCATCAGTGAAGGTTCCAGCGCGGGCGCTGGGGGCGGTGCTCATCGGGCTCACGCTCGTCCTGGCCGTGCCTGCGGTGGGCAGCGCCACCCCCCAGGGCGGGGGCGGCAGCAAGGGCTCGCTCACGATCGGCTCGACGAACGTGGCCGGCGATCAAGTCCTGGGGCAGGTGTACGGCCAGGCGCTGCAGAAGGACGGCTACCAGATGTCGTACAAGGAGAATCTCGGCACTCGCGAGGTGGTGTTCCCGGCGCTCGAGAGCGGTGAGATCGACGTGTTTCCCGACTACCAGGACACGCTCGCGGCGTTCCTCGGGGGTACAGGGGGTTCCGACGTCAACCAGGTGAAGAGCGAGCTCGACGGCCTGCTCGCGAGTCGGGGCATCGTGGCGACGACGCCCGCGCCGGCGGTCGACGTGAACGGCTTCTACGTCACGAAGAAGACGGCGAAGAAGTACAAGCTGAAGAACGTGTCGGACCTCACGGCCCAGGCGAGCAAGCTCACGTTCGGCGGTCCGCCCGAATGTGAGCAACGGGACCGGTGCCTCGGCCCGCAGGCGCAGCAGCTCTACGGCTTGCAGTTCAAGGAGGTCAAGAAGCTCGACGTCGGCGGACCGGTCACGGTCAAGGCGCTCGAGGACGGTGACATCCAGGTCGGGATCCTGTTCACGGGCAGTAGCACGATCCCCAAGGACGCAGTGCTGCTGAAGGACGACAAGTCCCTGCAGGGGGCCGACAACGTGGTGGTCCTCGTCAAGCAGGACAAGTTCACGCCCGAGCTCGGCGCCGCGATCGACAAGGTGTCGGCGAAGATCACGACCAAGCAGTACCGCAAGATGGTGTTGGCGGTGCAGAACGACAAGGAAGACCCGAAGGACGTCGCCGAGCAGTTCCTGAAGGATCAGAAGCTGACGTAGTCCCGACGGACGACGCGACAGCGGCCCCGCTTCGGCGGGGCCGCTTCGCGTGATGGCTAGTTCGAGACGGTGATCGCGCAGCTCGCCAGGCCGCGCTTCTGCAGGTACTGCTGGTGGTAGTCCTCGGCGGGCCAGAACTCGGGCGCCTCGGTGATCTCGGTGACGATCGGGCGCTTGAACCGCGCCTGAGCCGCCTCCTTCGACGCCTTCGCCTGTGCCTCCTGCTCGGGAGAGTGGAAGAAGATCGCCGAGCGGTACTGGTCGCCGACGTCCGGGCCCTGCCGGTTGAGCTGGGTCGGGTCGTGGAGCTGCCAGAACGCGTTCAGCAGCTCGTCGTAGGAGACCTGCTCGGGGTCGAACTCGACGAGCACGGCTTCGGCGTGGCCGGTCGTGTGGCTGCAGACCTGCTCGTACGACGGGTGGTCGGTCCGTCCGCCCGTGTAGCCGACGGTCGTCCGGACGACGCCCGGGATCTGTCGGAAGTCGCCCTCGACGCCCCAGAAGCACCCTGCCGCGAACGTCGCCTGCTCTGTCTTCGTGTCCGTCATCGGATCACCCTTCCTGGGTTGCTCACCCTTCACAACACCGGCGTATTCCTTCTCACCACCCGCTCACCACCCGCGGTCGATCCACTCCTGGAGGTGCGGGCGCTCGTCGTCGAGCGTGGTGTCGAGCCCGTGGCCCGGGAGCACGAGCAGGTCGCCGGGGAGCGAGAACAGGCGCCGGTCGATCGACTGGATGATCTGGTCGAAGTCGCCACCGGGGAGGCCCGTGTTCCCCGGCCCGCCGGGGAAGAGCGTGTCGCCGCTGAACAGGACCGGATGCCCCTCGAGCAGGAAGCACGTCGACCCGGCCGTGTGCCCCGGCGTGTGGATCGTGCGCAACCGGAGGTCGCCCACCTCGATGACCTCGTCGTCGGGGATCGTGAAGTCGTACGACGGCAACATGGACGCATCTTCGGCGGCGATCCCGACGTCGATGCCGGCGTCGCGCACGGCCTCGACCGCCTGGATGTGGTCCCAATGTCCGTGCGTGGTGAGGACGCGCCGGACTCCTGTGGCCCGGCTCACGTCGAGGAGCAGGTCGTGCTCGTTCGCGGCGTCGAGCAGCGTCGCCTCGCCCGTGCCCTTGCTCCGCAGGATGAAGACGTTGTTCTCGAACGGGCCGACCGTGAGCTTGTCGATCCGGAGCTCGGGAGTCTCGTAGTGCGCCGGACGGTTCACGCGTTTCCTCACTGTCGCCGTCGCAGGCTCCGGCTTTGCGGGACGGTCGGCGAAGCCGCCGTCCCCGCGAGAGTACCGGGCTGCTGCGAGGATCAGCCCGTCGGTGTGAGCAGACGCTTCACCGAGGCGACGCCCTCGATCGCCTCCTCGAGCTCGGCGGCGATGGCGACGAGGTTGAGCGAGCTCGCCCCGGCCTCGACGTACGGCGCAACGAACTCGGCGATGTCCTCGGGTCGCCCGTACGGCGAGTACTTCTCGAACGGCTCGAACGTCAGGTCGTAGTAGCGGCCCATGGCATCGGCGAGATGGCCGCGAGCGCGCCCCTTGTCCGACGCGAAGCCGCACCAGATCGTCATCGAGTGCTGCCAATCCATGTCCGCGCGTCCGGCCGTTTCCGCTTCCTCCTCGAGCAGGCCAATCCCTTGCTGAAAACGACGGGCCGAGTTCCACAAGCCGATCCAGCCGTCCCCGTAGCGTCCGGCCCGGCGCACCGCGGCGTCGGAACGTCCTCCGACGATGATCGGAATCGGCACGGACGGCGCCGGAAGGACCTGCGCGTCGCGCATCCGGACGAACTCACCGTCGTACGTCACGGCCTCGCCGGTGAGCAGACGTCGCAGGACGTCCAGGTACTCGTTCATCCGGCGGCCGCGGGTCGAGGGATCGACGCCACAGATCTCGTACTCGTGGCGATCCTCGCCGCCGATCCCGACGCCGAAGGTCAACCGGCCGGGAGCGAACTCGGCGAGTGTCGACAACTGCCGCGCGACCGCGACCGGATGACGCAGCGGGAGCACGTACACGCCGATGTAGACGCCGATCGAGGGCTGGATCGCCAGCATGGATGCGGCCGTCGTCAACGCATCGACGCCGTGGCCGGTGCGGAAGCTCACGTGGTCGCCGGTGCCCACGGAGTCCAGCCCCACCCGACTCGCCAGACGCAGGATGTCACCGTCTCGTTCGTCGAGCGGGAACGGGGTGACGATGCCGACACGGACGTCCATGACCGTCCCTTTCGAAACCGAGCGGAGACTATTCCTGCTCCGCTCCGTGCGTCATCACTCCGTCTGGAACTTGACCGGTCGGTCCAGTAGCTTCCGGAACATGAACTTCGCGTTCTCGGAGGAACAGGAACAGCTCCGCGAGGCGGTCCGCAGATTCATGGAGGCGAAGTCGCCCTCGTCGGAGGTGCGGCGCCTCATGGAGACGACCGAGGGCTACGACGAGGCCGTCTGGAAGCAGATGGCGCAGGAGCTCGGGCTCCAGAGCCTGCACATCCCCGAGGCGCACGGCGGCCAGGGGTTCACGTTCGTCGAGCTCGGCATCGTGCTCGAGGAGATGGGCCGCGTCCTGCTGTGCGCGCCGTACTTCTCGACGGTCGTGCTCGCGGCGGACGCCATCATGAACGCCGGCACCGACGCGCAACAGGGTGAGCTGCTGCCAGGGATCGCGTCCGGCGAGACCATCGCCGCGCTCGCGTTCACCGAGCCGAACGGCCGGTGGGACGCGTCGGGGATCACGATGGAAGCGACCGGCTCGGGCGACAGCTACGAGCTGTCAGGCACGAAGATGTTCGTGATCGACGGGCACACCGCGAACACGATCGTCGTCGTCGCCCGCGTCGCCGGCACCAACGGCGAAGACGGCATCTCGTTCTTCGTGGTCGATGGTGACGCGCCGGGTCTCACCCGTACGCCGCTGGCGACGATGGACCAGACGCGGAAGCAGGCGCGACTCGACTTCTCCGGCGTCCCCGCCCGCCCGCTGGGTGAAGTCGGCGCGGGATGGTCGGCTCTGTCCAAGACGCTCGACCAGGCCGCGGTCGGGCTGTCGAACGAGATGGTCGGCGGGGCGCAGAAGGTGCTGGAGATGTCGGTCGAGTACGCCAAGGTGCGCGTGCAGTTCGGCCGTCCCATCGGTTCGTTCCAGGCCATCAAGCACAAGTGCGCCGACATGCTGCTCGAGGTGGAGTCGGCAAAGTCCGCCGCGTATTACTCGGCGTGGGCAGCGGCCGAGGACAACGACGAGCTCCCCGTGGTCGCGAGCCTGGCCAAGGCGTACTGCTCCGACGCGTACTTCCACGCCGCCGCCGAGAACATCCAGATCCACGGCGGGATCGGCTTCACGTGGGAGCACGACGCGCACCTGTACTTCAAGCGGGCGAAGAGCTCAGAGATCCTTCTCGGCGACGCGACGTACCATCGCGAGCTGCTCGCGCAGCGCATCGGCATCTGACGCGCAGTCGCTACGGGGTGATCGCGCTCCGCGGATAGCCTCACCCGCGTGCAGATCGTGGTCGGCTTCCTCGTCGTCGCGATCGTGGTCGCCATCGCCGCGTGGTTGGTCATCCGCGAGGCGGGCCGCATCGCCAAGCAACCGCCGCCGGCGCTGTTCGACCTCGACGAGGCGCACGACTGGGTCGTCGCCCATGTTCCCGACGACGTCGCCGCCACCCTCACGTCCGACGATGTCCGCCGCATCCTCGAGTTCCAGCTGGAGTACTTCGAGAAGAAGGGCGTGTCGGGGAACGGCTCCAGCGCCAGGACGTCGGGGCCGATCGTGATCGGCGGCGCCGAGGCGGTCGCGTACATCGTGGACCGGGCTGCCGCGACCGGAGAGGCGTACCTCCCGGAGCAGGTGCACGGCGTCCTCGACACGCAGCTCGCCTACCTGCGGTCGATCGGGGCGGTCGGGCCGGCCGCCGGCGACGATCACGACGCTCGGTAGTCGCGGCGCACCGAGGATGTGCGCCTGACCGGCAGCTCTAGCTCTTCTGACTCGCCAGCTTCTGGAGCTGCGGGACGAGCCACTTCGTGATCTGCCGGTAGCCGTAGTCGTTGAAGTGGCCCCGGTCGGTGTCGCGGGCGGGCTTTCCCTTGATCTTGTCCGTGAACACGCCCTTCGGTGACACGAACTTCTGGAGATCGAAGACCCGGATCGCCCCTTGCTTGGCGAGGTCGAGGCGGATCTTGTTGAGCGCGTCGACCTTGTGCTTGCTGCCGACGAACGGCTGGCCGGGCAACGGAGCCACGTAGCCGGGCGGCGGGGCGTCGGGGCCGTAGGCCTCCCACCAGATCTCGCTGATCCCGTTGGTGCCGGGCGGTTCCGGGTAGGCGTGCGGGGGGTCGATGTACGGCATCGTCGGGAAGATCACCTTCGCACCAGTGGCCGACAGCAACGACGTGGCTTCCTTGTGGACGTCGACGAGCTGCTGCTGGAAGGCGGGGTCGAGGATGGTGCTCGGCAGGCCGGACCCCGGATTGCCGAACCAACGGTCGGTGATCTCCCACCCGCTGGTGAAGACGATCACCACGTCGGGCTGGTTCTGCTGCACGAGAGCCGGCCACTCCGTCCGCCAGTCGGGGCATCCGGACCCGATCACCGCGCCGCCCGTGTAGCTCTCGAGCGAGTTGGCGCCGCCGCCGATGGTGCAGTTCACGCTGGCGGCGTTGACGACCTCGAGTCGCTTGTCGTTCTGGAGTCCCTTCAGCGCGAGTCCCTGACCGACCGAGTCACCCAGCATGAGCACCTTCACCTTGGGCTTCGTCTTGCTCGCGGCGGCGACCCCGGGGACGGCGGCGGCCAGCGCGACGCAGACTGCGAGCATGAGGGCGAGGGCGGTGGCGGTACGGCGCAACGCGGGGCTTCTCCTGGCTCGGTGAGGGCCGGCGCATCCTACCGGCGGCGACCGAAGTGGACACCGCAGGCGACATGTCTAGACTGCGGCGGTTCGTCGGCGGAGGACCCCTTTGCGCAAATTCACACTGCTCGTGGCCGGGGTGGCGCTGATGTCCGGCACGCTCGCCGCGTGCATCGGCGGCCCGCCGCCTCCGCCGCCGACCGATCCCCACGACGTGCTCGTCGTCGGCGACTCGGTCTCGTTCTCGTTCGGCTGCGCGCTCGGTGACGGCGACGGCTGCCCGGCGCGAAACGGGTACACGACCCACAACGAATGGTCGGGTGCGTGCACCATCACTCCCGGCACCGTCCTGCTCTACAACGGCGGCGTCGCGCCGGCACCGAACTGCGACACCGCGCCCGACGCTCAGGGCCGGACGTGGGAGGAGGCCGCGAGCTTCTTCACCCCGAAGGTGGTCGTGATCGACGTCGCCGGGTGGGAGGTCGTCGACCGGTGGATCAACTCGGGCACGGCACCACCCGATGCCCAGTGGGGCGGCTCGACGGGCGCAGGGACTCCTTACGAGACGGCATCCCAGTACTTCTCGAACGAGCTCTACAACGCGATCACCATGTTCCGCTCGAAGGGCGCCAAGGTGCTGGTCGCCCTCACGCCGTACTTCGATCCGCCGGAACCCGTTCCCCCGCCGAGTCAGGCCGGTCCCGACCTCTCGTGCGCGTGGTGGGAGCCCTACGACGCAGCCGCGCCCACCGCGGGGGGAGAGTGCCCGGGCGCGTGGCGTTCGCCGCCCGGGGCCGGCGTCGCCTACCGGCCGAGCAAGGGGAAGGCGGATCAGCTCAACAACGTCATCACGCAGGTGAAGAACCAGTACTTCCCGGGAGACGACGTCGCGCTGTTCAACTTCAAGAAGCACTTCAACGGTCCCAACGACGTGTACACGAGCTTTGTGTGCGCACCGCCGAACGACGCGACGATCGCAGCCCAGAACGTGATGGACTTCCACACCCTCGACCCGCTCGACTCCGCCTACCAGTGCGACAACGGCAGCCTCAACACCCCGTTGAGCCCGTGGCCCTACGCGATCAACGCCCGGGCGCCGGACAACAGCCACCTCTCCGTTGCCGGGACCTTCGAGGTCCTGCAGCCGTACCTCGAGGGATGCGTGCGGAGCATGCTCGGGATCGGCGGCAGCGCGTCCGACTGCGCGTGACGACATGACCATGAACGCGAGAGGACGCCGATGAGACGACGCGTGATCGCGGCGAGCGTGGTCCTCGGCGGCATCGCCCTGGCCGCCTGCGGGTCGGCCGGGCCGGGGGTGCAGCCGCGCCAGACCGGCGATACGACCCCGACGACGATCACGTCCGGGACGACCGAGACCACCGAGGCGCCCGCGCCTCCGTGCACGGCCGAGGCGCTGACGTCGGCCTACACGGCCAAGTTCGGCAACCTGTCCGGAACGCGGGTGAACGTCCAGAAATGTCTCGAGGGCTGGGCGACGAGCGCCCAGACCAAGGGGTTCGACCCGCCCGGCTTCGCCCTCTACCGAGCCGAGGGCGACCACTGGCGGGCCGTGAACGTCAGCATCGGGAAGCTGTGCAAGGGGCACGGCGTGCCGCCCGAGATCGCACCGGCGCTGGGATGCGATGAATGAGCGCATGCCTTTGACGGGCCGGCGCGCGTGTCTAGACTGCCGGAGTTCGTTACGCCTGCGTGGGCAGGGAGGATCGTTGCGCAAGTTCACACTCCTCGCGGCCGGGGTCGCACTCGCCGTCGGTGCGCTCGCCGCGTGCGTCCCTCCGAAGCCGCCCCCGCCGAACGATCCCCACGACGTGCTGGTCGTCGGCGACTCGGTGTCCTACTCGTTCGGCTGCGCGCTCGGTGACGGCACCGGCTGTGACCCGCAATCCGGGTACACGACGCACAACGAGTCGTCGGGCGCGTGCACGATCACGCCCGGCAACCTCGTGCTCTACAACGGCCTGACGGCGCCCGCGCCGAACTGCAACACATCGCCCGACGAGCAGGGCCGCACGTGGGCGGAGGCCGCGAACTTCTTCGCTCCGCGGGTCGTCGTGATCGAGACGTCCGGGTGGGAGGTCGTCGACCGGTGGATCAACTCGAGTGCGCCGCCGCCGAACGCCCAGTGGGGCGGCCCGACGAACGGGTCGCAGTACGACACCGCGTTCCAGTTCTACACGAACGAGCTCTTCAACGCGATCAACATGTTCCGGTCGAAGGGCGCGCAGGTGCTGCTCGCGGTCTCGCCCTACTTCGACCCGCCGGAGCCCGTGCCCGCGGCGGGCACGGTGCCGCCCGGTCTCGACTGCTCGTGGTGGGAGCCGTACGACCCGACGCCGCAGGCCGTGAACAACGGCACGTTCTGCAACAACCAGTGGCGGTCGCCCCCGGGTTCCGGGGCCGACTACACCTCGAGCAAGCCGAAGATGGACCAGTTGAACGCCGCCATCAACACCGTGAAGAGCCAGTACTTCGGCTCCGACAACAACGTCCGGATCTTCCGGTTCGACAAGCACTTCGACGGCCTCGCCTCCAGCCCCGCGTACACCGACTTCGTCTGCCCGCCGCCGAACGACTTCACGGAGGTGCCGAACGCGGGACAGTGCTCGAACGGCGCCGCGATCCTCGCCCGCACTCCCGAAGGCCACTTGTCGGTCGGTGGCACGCTCGACGTCCTCGCGCCGTACCTCCGGGATTGCGTCAAGGGGATGCTCAATGTCCCGACCGGCGACCTGAATGACTGTTCGTAGAATGAAGACCTCGAAGGAACGCCGGATGCCACGACGCCTGATCACCGCCAGCCTGCTCCTCGGGGGCATCGCCCTGGCCGCCTGCGGTTCGGGCGGGCCGGGCGTCCAGGCGCGCCAGACCGGCGAGACGACCACTACGACGGCCGCGCCCGAGACGACGACCACGTCGCCCGCCACCACCGCGCCGGCGACGACGGCCCCGCCCGTCACGGCGGCGGCGACGCCGGCGCCCTGCACGAAGGAAGCTCTCGGGGCCGCCTACGCCGCCAAGTTCGGCGACCTCGGCGGTGCGGTCCTCCAGCCGCTGCAGTGCGTCGACGGCTGGGCGACGAGCACCCAGAACAAGGGCTTCGACCCGCCCGTGTTCGCCCTCTACCAGGCCGAGGGTGACCACTGGGTCGCGCTCAACCGCAGCCCCGGCAAGCTGTGCGGGGGCTACGGCGTCCCGAACGAGGTCGCCCCGCAAATCGGCTGCGAGACCTGAGGCAGATCGCGGGAACTGTCACCCATCACGCCTCCGTCCGTGGTACAAGTTGCAGTACCAGGGAAAGGAGGTGGTCCAGCTGATGCATGATGAACGCGGGACTCTGGAGGTGCGCGGCCGTTAGGTCGTAGTCGCGCCCGCCCCGCGGGCGCGTCAGGCTGGACCGCCTGGCGGAGATCCAACCGCCGCACCGTCGCCGATCCGGCGGGATGTCGTCCCACCCGCAGCGTTCCGGGCCGGCGAGAAGTTCAGCCGTGATCTGTGAGGGGGCGCTTCGTGCGCCCCCTCACTTCGTGTCGGCATACGCTCTCCGGACCTCGGGCACCAGGAGCGCCGTATGAGCCGACCGTCGCGTTTCGAGGACTTCCGATACCTCGGCGACAAGCGGAGCCAGATCGTCTACGACCTCGACCTCACGGACAGCGCGGGGCTCGAGCCGGTCATCGACGAGCTGATGCAGTCGGAGGCGTTCGCCGCGTTCGCTCCCGACACGCTGGCCGAGGCCCGCAACCGCGGCTACCGGCCGCATCGCTCGATCCGTGTGCGGGAGGAGGAGACCACCTGAGCGTTGCGGTTGCCGCACTTGCCCGTCAGTCGAGTGCAGGCTCCTGCAGCGGCGTGCCGAGCGCGTCGTCGACGCCCTTCAGGCGCGCCTTGAACGCGGTGTCGGACAGCGCCGGTTCGCTCTTCAGCTCGTCGGGATCGGGCAAGGGGTCGACGAGATCCACCCACGACGTGCAGCCGCCGTACTCGTCGCGCCACGGCACTTCGAGCGGCTCGACCAGGCGATGGACGCGCATCGCGAGCACCCAGAGCGGCTGGCGCTTCTTCCACTGCAGGCGCGACTCGGCGTAATCGAGCGTCCAGATGAGCTTGGAGTCGAGCGCCGCGAGCCGGTCGGGGTCGGTGACCGTGGCGGCGCCGACGATGTCCGCCCAGCCGTCGATGCGGATCGGCTCGCCGACGGGAGAACCGGCGGCGAGGTCGACCGTCGCACGGTAGGCGGGCTTCAGCAGCTCGGGACGCTGGTGCTCGGCCGTGGGGTACAGCCACACGCGGCGGGACTTCACCCCGAACCGCCGGCCGTCCTCCACCAGCCCGCCCTTGCGCACGTCGAGGATCTGCTCGCCCTCGAGCAACGCGTGCACGATGACGGCCCACTCCTTGAACGCGGGGACGGTCACGGTGCTCAGGATAGGGCGGGGGGCGGCAACAATCGCATCTCGGTCAACGCGATCCCGAGCTTGCGCGCGTCGGGTCCGGGCCGGGGGATGGGCTCGGGTGTCGTGATCGCGATCCGCGTGGTGTCGCCGGACGCTTCGTAGTCGTCGGGGAGGGAGGCGCACCCGATGCGGGCGCGGTTCTCACGACCCCAGTGCACGGTCACCGGCACGCCGTTGACCTCCAGCACGAGGTGGTCGCACAACCCGAGGTCGTCCGACACGACGACGAGCTCCACGCGGGTCGCGGCCGGCAGCCTGATCGGCAAGTCGAGCCACGCCCGCCGGCCGGGACCGGTGAAGCGGACCGGGAAGGTCGATGAAGCGTTGGGGCTCGCGCCACCCGGTGCCCTCGACCGGCTCCTCGAGCCCGACGACGAGCGGTTGATCGAGGAGCCGGCCGACCTCGGTCTCCGACGGCTGCGACCACCGAGGGTCCCGGCCGACGATGTCCGTGAGTCGCTCGATCTCGTTGTCGGGCGGCGGGAGCAGCCCGCGCGCCACCTCGACGACCTCGCGGGTCTCGCCGCGCAGCGCCCGGGCGTGCGCATCGAGGGCCAGCCCCGTCAGCTCGCTGAGCCCCAGCGCGCTCGCCAGGCACGCCCGGCGCAGCGCGGTCTTCCAGTCGGCCGCGGGATCGGGCGTCACGAGGTCGGTGCGCACGAACACGGCATCCGCCCAGAACAGCTGTCCCGAGCGGTCGGTGAACCGCGCGGCGTCGAAGTCGTAGATCTGGAACGCAGGTCGTAAGGCGACTCGGGCGCCGTGCTGACGGTGGTGGCTCAGGTTGTCGAGCTGCCAGAGGACGAAGCCCCGTTCGCGGAGGAACCGGTCGACGTCGCCGAAGAGCGGTTGGCCGTCGTACATGGGGTTGAACTCGACCTCCGCCTGCACGATCGAGACGGACTGCGAGCGCCCGCTCTGCGCCGCGCAGGATGTCGAGCTCGGAACCTTGCGTGTCGAGCTTCACGAGGTCGACCTTGTCGAAGTCGTTGTCCGTGCACCAGTCGTCCAACGTGATGAGCTCGATGGTCTCGCTGCGCACCATGCGCTGCGGCTCGAGGCGGGGATGTCGATCGACCACGTTCGTCGATCGGCGGGTACACCGACGAGCACGCCGGCTCACGGGTGATGTAGAGGGTCGACGCGCCCTGCGACGCTCCGAGGGCGTGCGGGACGATCCGGACCCACGGCCGGTCGTGGTAGTGCTCGCTCAGCCGCCGGCACTCGACAGTGTCGGGCTCGAAGCCGACGATTTCGCAGCGGTCGCCGAGGACGTCCCACGAGTCCGCGAACCCCCACCGGCATCCGACGTCGACGACCGCCAGCGGCTCGTCGAGGAGCGACGCCAACGCCGACGTCACCTTCGCCGCCGAGGGCGGCCCTCCGTCTGCCGTCATGGCCGCAAGCCCCATCGGATGCGGATCTGCGCGATCCGGTCGTGCAAGGCCCGTCCCAGCTCCGCCAGCGAATGCGGCTACGTTCGTCCGGCGTCTCGCCGTCGAGGCTCCCGGCCCGCCCGCCGGGTCGTCCACCATGCGGCTCCACGGGCCACGGCGTCGTCGGGGTCGAGCGCCAAAGCCGGTCAGTGCCAGTTGTACGTCGCGCCGCGCGAGCAGCCACTCCGGCGCTCGCTCCAGCGATCGACGCGACTTGGGCCCGCGGCATCGACGACGTGGAGGCTTGACTCGAGCGCGACGACCCTCGCCAGCTCGCGCTCGGTGCGGGGGCCACGCAGCGTCCATCCCGTCGGGCGGCACGAGCTCGCCCTTGACGGCGAGGTAGTCGACGCACGTGTCGGGCTGGAAGGAGTCCGCACCGACCGGCATGAAGTCGCGATTGCCGATCAGGTAGTTCGTGTACCCGAGCTGCGCGAACGTCGTCGATCAGCTGCTCGGGCGTCGCATCGAACATTCGCAAGGTGTGTGCGTTGCTCTCGTAGACCACGGGCGGGTGCATCGGCCCCGGAGAGAAGTTCGTGCATGCCACGGATCGCTGCGATCTCGGAGCCTTCGACGTCCAGCTTGACGAGACCCACGGATCGGTCGACGTCCAGCTCGCGGAGCACGTCCGAGACCGGCTTTGCCTCCACCTCCACCACGCCCGGCGACCATCCCGCCGTGATCTGCCCCCAGGCGCCCTCGGGGCGAAACCGCACCGTGCCGGGCGCGTCGCTCACGGCCACCTCGACGAGCCGGATCGCGTCGAAGCCGTTGGCGCCAGCGCTGGCGCGGAGGAACTCGGCGTTGCGGGGGGACGCCTCGAAGGCGATGACACGGTGACCGCGGGAGCTGGCGGCGAGGGAGAACGTCCCGAGGTGGGCGCCGAGGTCGAGCACGGCCGGAGCCGGAGCTCGAGCAAGCCCAGCGCGAGCTCGAACGACTCCGGGAAGTACGCGCCGGTTGCTTGCACGGAGTCGCCGATGTTGTCACCCGAAGGAGGCACGACGATCTCGAGCCACTGGCCCCAGGGGAGCTCGAGGCGGGTCCAGCTCCCACCGGGGATCACGCGGTCTTCTGCTGGCGTTCCCACCGTTGCGTCCTTGTTGCCTCGATGATCTCGAGGAGTCGCGCCGTCATGTGGTCGAACGACCACGCCTCGCTGTACGCCGTCGCCGCTGCACTCAGCCGACGGCGGTGCGCCTGGTCGTCGAGTACCCGCAGGATCTCACTGGCGATGTCCCTCGGCGACGCGTCGGGCGGCACGAGCTGCACGGCGTCCGGCCGGGAGCTCACGACACGACATGAGGTTCGTGATGACGGGGAGGCCGACCGCGATCGAGTCGTTCACGTGCCGCCGAGCCTTCTCCGGCGGCGACGGAACGCCGAAGCTGGATCGCGCACGCTGCCCCTCCAGCCGGCGCTGGTACTCGCCGTCGTCGACAAGCCGGCGATCTCGACCGCGTCGGCGATACCGAGCTCTGAAGCCCGCCGAGAGAGCTGCGCCGCCATCTCGGGCCGGACCGGTCCGACGAGCGCCAGTCTGCGCTCGCCGTGCTCGCAGGACGACCGCGATGGCTTCCAACACGATCTCGGGCTGCTTGGCCTCGAATCTTGGCGCCCAGACTCACGACGCGCGGCGTGTCCGGGCCGGGGTCCCGGCGCCGGCCGCCGTCGGGAACCGCCAGCGGGAGGACGTGGACCGGGGGCAGCAGTTCGCGATGGCCCGGCGTCGAACTCGAGCATGCGAGCGCCGCGCTCCGACGTGACCAGGCATGCCGCGGCGTCCCGAGCGATCTCGAGCGTGAAGTGGATGCCCGCAGCCGGTACGGCTCGTAGAGGGCCCATTCGCCGAGGCTCTCGGTGATCGGCAGGCCCGGGGCGCGGGAGCCGTACCGGTCGAGTACGTCGCGGAAGAGCGCGGCGGCGTCGGTTGGCTCGCTGGGCGAGCGAGTCGGTGCGCGTAGGTGACGTAGAGGCCGGTCAGGTCGACGTCGTGGAGCCACGCGATCCCCGGGAAACGACGCGCGAGCATGAGCGTCTCGTGGTGGAACCAGCTGTTGCCGAGTGCATACAGGATGGCGTCATAGCGGGCAGGGTCGATGAGGCGGCCGAGCGAGACGGCGGGGAGCCAGCGGGCTCGCGAGCCGAACGGTCGGCGCGGGCCGACGGCAGGACACGTGCGGTAGGAGCCTCGTCGACAACGTGTTCATGGGACCAATCACCGGCGTCGACGAAGCAATCCAGGTCGCATTGCTCCGCGAGGTGTGCCGCTACGGCGGCGTTGTACTGCGCGATTCCCGACCGCGGCCGGGCGGGAACGGCCCCACGAGTGCGACCCGGAGGGGCGGTCGCGCGCGGGACGGCGGCGCCGGAACCGGATGGCTGAGCCGTTCGTATGCCGCGACCGTCCGCTGCGCCACGTGCTCCCACGTGTGGCGACGCGCCGTTTCATCCGCCAGATCCAAGAGCCGAGAACGAAACGACTGGTCGGTACAGCCCGCGTTCGATGAGCCCGCCGAGGGCTTCGGCGTCGTCGGGGTCGAACTGCGCCGGCTGCCACGGGACGACTTCGCGGAGACCCGGTGCGTTCGCGACGATTGCGGGCGCGCCACATCGAGCTGCTTCGACGACCGGGAGCCCGAAGCCTTCGTACCGGGACGGATAGGCGAAGAGTGCGGTCTGTTGGTACAGCGCGCGTAGGAGTGGGTCCGTCGCGAAACCGGTGAACACAACGTCTTCATTGCGCAGCCCACGATGCCGGGCGAGGTCACTCCACCCGCTTCCGGCGGCGGGAACGTTGCATACCACGACAAGCTGCAGTGAATCGCGTAGCTGCCTTGGAAGAAGCGAGAACGCGTCGATGAGCAGCTCGGTGTTCTTGCGAGCGTCCCATGCCGAGACGGTCAGAACGAATGGTCGGTCGATCGTAGGGCAAGTGCTCACGCACGAGTGCGTCGGGCGACTCTCCGGCGAGCGGACGGCGAAAGTAATCAGAGCATCCCGCGCCTACGACACACACACGATCCTCGTGCACGCCGAGTTGGTCGATGACGTCGTGTCGGGTGTGCTCGGAGATCGCGAGCAGCAGATCTGCGTGCACGAGCATCCGGCTGCGGATTCGCCAGAAGCGCTCGTCGCGTGACCCCGGTTCGAGGTAATCCATGACCTCCGGGATGAGGTCGTAGACCGAGACCACGAGCGGGACTTCGTTGCGCCCGACCTGGGCAGGCAGCCACGGAATCCTCGGCGCGGTTCCTTCGAAGGGGGCGAAGACGTGGTACAGGGTCGGGCCCGCCTCGATCGCGTGTCGCAGGGCCCCCGACGTGTTCCACGTGAGCTTGGGGGCGCGGGCGAGCTCGGGCGGCATGCGTTTCGGGAACGGCATCCGCGCGTTGAGCGCGACCGCGGCCACCGGGACGCCCGCGGCGAGGAGCGCGCGACTCAACTCGGCTGCGTAGCGAGGGATGCCGCGCTCGTAGAGACCGTGCTGAATGATCTGGAGGTCCAGATACGGGCGCCAGGTCATGCGGCGGGAGGGCTCAGGCGCGTGGCGCGGCCCGCAGGACCGTCATGCCAGTCGCGGGAGCCTCGGCGACGCGTCGCCACGCTCCCCGTGCGTCCAGCGCGAAATGCGCTTGCCTCTCGACGTCCCATTCGGCGAGGAGGTCGTCGAGGTGCTCGGGACGAACTCCGTGCTCGGAGTCGAGCTGAACCGCGAGAACGAGGAGGCCCGTCGGGCGGATCCATTTGTGGAATCCGGCCAGTGTCTCTCGGCCTGGCCGCACCTCGGCGTCAAGAACCGGGGTCGCCGACGTCAACGCGAACACGGCGTCGAGCGGCTGCGCCGGGCCCGCCCAGTTGTCCGCGGGCTCGTCCGCGACCGTGACATCGGGGTGGGCGGTGCCGCCCGGATCGACTGCGGTCACCTGGAGGCCGAGGGCTGCCAACCCGGCCGAGAGCGTTCCGTCGTCGTCCCGGATCGTCGCGACTGTCGCTCCGCGCTCGAGGTCGGCTGCCGCCGCGAACGCGAACGGGAGCTCCACGATCTTGGCGCTCGGAATGACACTGCTGTCTCCGGGTCGACGGGCGAGCTGGTCAGCGAGTTGCTCCATGCGCGCGGTGAAGAGATCGGCAAAGCGCTCGAGCGTGAACGAGAGCTCGGTGATCGTGTCGGTGTCGGCGGCGACTTCGGCGCGTGCCTCCTTGAGCTCCTGACGAAGAACAGCCTCGAGCTGGTCGAGCGGCAACCTGTCGAGGTGATCGTGCACGTCTTGAAAGCGTCGGTCGAAATAGCCGACGAACGGGCTGGCCGCGCCGAGGAGCGCTCGCCTTGCCGCCGAAGGTCGGTCTTCGGGTACGTGCATTTCCCTCGACATCGGTGTGCCACCTTCTGGGATCTCGGACGTCCGCCCCTAGGATATGTCGCGCATGCAATCGCCGTCTGATTCGAGCTCTGGACGCGTGCCCCGGCGATGACCGACGGTCTCCCGAATTTGCTGGTCGATATCCAAACAGTTCAGGGTGGGTTCTTCGGCAATCGTGGTATTCGCCGGTACGTGCTCGGCTTCGCGGGCGCTCTTCTCGATCATCACGCGGTGCGCGCTCTGCTCGTGAATCCCAGCCGACCGTGGCTCGAGGAGCTCCCAAGCACCTTCCAAACCGTTCCCGAGCTTGCCTGGGCGACGAGACCGAAACTGCGCGAGCTGACGGAACCCGGCGCGGCCGCGTACGTCATGACGTCGCCGTTCGAGCGAGCCGCACCGGTCGACTCGACTCTTCCGTCGCTCGTGGTCGAGAGCGGTACTCCGCTCGTCGTCGTCCTCTACGACCTCATCCCCGAGATCGTGGACGTGTACCCGCCGTCGCTCATGTCGGCATACCAAGCGCGGCGGCCACTCCTGAAGGACGCCGACCTGATTCTCACGCTGTCCGAGCACGTCCGTCGAGACGCGGTCCGTCGTCTCGGGATTCCCGTCGAAAAGACCGCCGTGGTCGGAGCCGCCGCCTCCGAGTTCTTCCGGCCTCGAGATCCCGGTGAACGCCCAGTTGACGTTCTGGCCGCGTACGTGCCGGAGGTAACGCGCCCCTTCGTGCTCAGCGTGACGGGATGGCTTGCACACAAGAACGTCGAAGCTCTCATCGAGGCCTGGTCACGCGTGCCGCATGAACTTCGGCGCCGGCACCAGCTGGTGTTGACGTGTCCGCTTCCGCCGGGGGCCGAAACCGTTTGGAACGAGGTCGGAGAGGGTTTCGGCCTGGCGCCGGACGACGTCGTGGTGACCGGTCACGTCGACGATCGAGTCGTGCGGGCGCTCTATCAGGAAGCAGAGCTGTTCGTGCTGCCGTCGTACGAAGAGGGGTTCGGGCTGCCCGTCCTCGAAGCCGCTCGCTGTGGCTGCCCGGCGATCACCTCGTCCTCGTCGTCGCTCCCCGAGGTGCTCGAGTGGGAGCCGGCGACCTTCCCGCCGGAGGACGTCGACCGGATGGCGGAGAGCGTCGAACGCGGCCTGCTCGATCCGGTGTTCCGTGCCGACCTGCGCGCGGTCGGCGATGCGGCCGCGAAGCGTCACACGTGGGACCGCGTGGCCGACAGGACGCTCGACGCGTGCTCTCGTATGCCTGCACGGCGGAAGCGGTATCGCGATCCGCCGCCGCGAATCGCGCTCGTCGGCAAGCTCACGCCATCGACGATGCCGGCGGCCGTCGTGGCGAAGGGAGTGGCAGCGTCACTGCCATCGATCTGCCGCATCGATCGATTCGACACCGCTGAACCGCAGCGCGGCGACCAGGCGTTGTCGGCGTCCGGTACGAAAACCTCTCGGACCTATCCCGTTCGCGCGCTGGGACAGGTTCGGGACCCATGGGGCTACGACGCGATCGTCTACCTCGTCGATGCGCACCCCTCGCGTGCGCTGCTCGACCTGGCCAAGGCGTACCCGGGGGTGGTCTGGTTCGTCGAGAAGCCTGGCGACGATCTCGTCGCCACACAGCTCACACACGACGCGGCCGTGGTCGTGCGGCCGGAGGACCTTCCGGCCCTGGCCGTCGACGCCGGGCCCTTTGGGCGGGCCGCGCGATCGGTCGCGGCGCCCGGGCACGGCCCACCGAGTGATCTCCTGGTGGTCCTCGGACTGCGAGGATCGCCCGTCACGCAACCGGCGCGTTGACCGGCGCCGGCGCCTGATCCGGGCGGACGGGCTGGAGATCGAGGCGGGCGATCTCGATGACGCGCTGCGCGATCTCGTCGAACGACCATGGACATACACCCGGTGGGCGTCCCACGGGCGGCGCCTGGTCGGACATTGCCGTCGGCAGCTCCCACGTGGGCTTGCTGTCGAGACCGGCGCCTTCGAGTCGAACGCGCGGTCGCGTGCGAATCCACGACGACACCCAACGCCCGGGCGAGTAGCGCTCGGTCGGCGAGGGCGAGGTCGTGCAGCCACACGACACCCGGGTACGAGTGCATGAGCAGCCGGTACGCGACGTCGCGGTTCGGGCCGATGGTGTAGAGCACGAGGTCGTATGCGGCCGGGCTGAGCGCATGGCCGAACGCGTCGGCGGGGAACATCCGGAAGCCGCGTCGGGCGGCGCCGGCCTTCGTTGCGTCGGACGGCTCGGCGAAGCAGTCCAGATCGCAGTACCGGGCGAGATGCTCCGCGAGTTGCGCGTTGTGACCCGCGCTCCACGAACGTGCGGGCGGAAACGGGCCGACCAGCGCAATCCGGAGACGCGGCGGTCGACGCCGGGGCTGGTCCGAGAACCGTGCGCAGGCGGCGAGCACTCGTTCGACGACGTGAGGCCATGTGTGGCGCTCGGCGGCTCGACGGCACCGGTCGGCGAGCTCGTCGCGATACGCGCCATCGGTGAGCGCGCGGTTCAATCAATTGCGCGATCGCGTTCGGATCCGTGGGACTGAACGTCGCGTCCGGCCAGTCGAGCACCTCCGGAAGGGATGACGTGTTCGACGAGATCGCCGGGCACCCGCACTGGATCGCTTCGAGCACCGGCAAGCCGAAACCCTCGTAGCGGGATGGGAAGACGAACAGCGATGCCGCCTGGTACAAGGCGCGGAGCAGCGCATCCTCCACATACCCGGTGATCACCAGCTCGCGATCGCTGATGCGAAGGCGTTCAGCTTGGCGAGTCCACCGACGGCGGTCGTCGTCGTTGATCCGGCAGGTGATGACGAGCTGGTACGTCTCTCGTACCGAGCCGGGTAGCCGCGCCCACGCCTCGATCAAGGACTCGGTGTTCTTGTGGGGCTCCCGGCCTGACACGCACAGCACGAACGGGCAGGTGACCGACGGCAGCTCGCGTCGCATGACATCGAGGGCTTGTTCCGACGACTCGGCGGGGACGAAGAACGGAGACCCGGCTTCTCCCACAACGGCGACCCGCTCGAACGGTATCCCCCAATGCTCGATGAGGTCGCGGCGCGTGCTTTCTGAGGGCGTGAGGACGAGGTCGGCCTCGCGGATCGTCTGGACGCGCCGCGCGTATCGGCGTGGGAAGTTGTCCCGCTCGTCGGCGAAGCCGAAGAGCTCCGGGAACAGATGGGGGATGATGTCGTGGACGACTGCCACTCGGGGCACATCGACGACGTGGGCGCCGAGCACGCCGTGCACCGGCCTGCTGAGCTCCACGGGCGACACGATCAGGTACACGAGCGGGCCGCCGGCCAGCGCCCGACGAAACGCTGCAGCCGTGTTCCAGGTGAGCTGGGGTGCGTGTGCGAGGACAGGGTCGATGTGGCGCGGCCACGGGACCAGGGGATTGAGCGCGAGCGCGGCAACCGGAGCGCCTTCGGCGATGAGAGCGCGGCTCAAGTCGGTGGCGAAACGCGGAATGCCGCGATCCGAATGGCCGAGGCTCTGGATCGTCTGGATGTCGACAAACAGGTGAGGGCCGGACATCAAGCCTTCGTGCCGTGCTCGTGCAGATGATCCCGCTCGAGCTCCAGTCCGCTCACACGCTCTTCCAACCGCCGGACCACGCGCTCCAGCGAGAGCGTGAGCTCGGACAGCACCTCGAGGTCCGTCGCAACACGCTCTTGAAGCGAGCGCGTGGTCGCGAGCGCCTCGTCGAGCCGGGTGTTGACCGCAACGGTCTCGTTCTCGAGGTGCTCGTGGACGTCCGCGAAGCGGCGGTTGAAGTACCCCGCAATCGGACGGAGAGGGGCGCGGGCGGCACGCCGCAGGCCGTCACTCAAGCTTGCCACGCACGGATGTTACGAGAGCATCTGACGGACTTTGGTGAACACGAACGGCATGACCACCTGCTCGTAGCCGGCCTGTGAGAAGTGCCCGTGATCCTCGGTATGCATCGGGATCATGCTGTTGGGACAGAAATTCTGGGGCCACTGACCCTTGTTCGGCGGGGCGCACAGGAAGTCGTTGGCTTCCTTGTCCCCGGTGGCGGGGTTGAAGGGCGAGGTGATGTCCCACAGGTCGAGGAAACCGACCCCCGGGTCGCTCGCCGACTTGGTGTCGACGACCTGCTTCAGCGCCGCGTTGAACTGGTCGGTCTTCCGCTCGCTCGGGCGGTAGGTGAGGTTCGCGTTGGGCGCCACCCAATCCGTCCGCTCCGGGTCCCCGGAGCCGCCGTCGTTCGGGTATCGCTCGTACCACACCAGGGGAGTGCCGGGGACCTGGGCCTCCCTGGGGTCGTAGTACGGCGAGTTGATCACGAGCACCTTGGCGCCCTTGGAGCGGATCAGGTCGATCGCATCATCCAGCTCGCCCTTGTACCGCTGCTGGGCGTTGACGAGCGCCGGGTCGGAAGGATTCGTGCTCCCCCACTGGTAGTCGGGCGCAGGGCAGTTGGACGCGTTGAAGGTGCTGCAGCCGGGCGGGAAGTTGATCCAGCGGTCGTTGATCTCCCAGGCACCGGTGTTGATGATCGCGAGCTCGGGTGTGCGCTCGTCGAGGATCCCCGGCCACGCGCTGCTCCAGTTGCTGCAGCTCGGCTCGAGGACGAATTGGCTGTACATGAGCGCCTGGCCCCCGGCGATCGAGCACGCGCCGAGCGCCTCGTTCTGGGTCGAGAAGTCAGGTTGCGGGTTGCACGGCAGTGGCGGGCCGTTGGAGGCGAGGCCCTCGTGGCCGAGGTAGCAACCGATGCCCCATGAGTTCGAGTCGCCGAACATCACGACGTCGCGATGCGGCCCCGACGGCGGGGGAGGAGGGGGCGGCGGGACGCAGGCGGCGGCGATCGAGCGCGACGAGCACGGCGCTGATGAGCAATGTCAACTTCCGCATGAGGGTCTCCTGCCCAAATGAGCTCGATCGAGCGGTCGGGATCTTAGCCCGGGGCGGGGTCGGACGGACGTTCTAGGCTGCCGTTGGCCCGGCAGCCTCCCTGCCGGAAGATGTGGACGAGATGGCCGATTCGGTGCAGGTGTGGCGATGAGCACCCGCAGTTCGCTGCACGTGTCCACCACGGCGACCAGAGCGCAGCTGCCGGCGGTGCGTGTCCTGGCGGCGTCGCTCCGCACCCACCATGCCGAGGCCGAGCTGTCGGTGCTCCTGCTCGACGGGGACGAGGCGGTGGCGGAGGCCGGGCGGGGCGTCGAGCGCTGCACGCTTCTCGCCCCGGATGCGGTCGACGTGCCGGCGGACCTGTTCGCCAAGCTGGCGATGGCGTGCACCGCGGACGAGCTCGCGGCCGTGCTCGCCCCGCGGCTCGTGCATCTGCTGGTCGGACAGAGCGTGCCGGCGGTGATCGCGCTCAGCCCGGAGACCGAGGTCGTCGGACCTCTGGACGAAGTCATCGCGCTCGCAGCGGAGCACGGCATCGTGCTCGTGCCGCGCGTCGACGCGCCCCTGCCCGACGACGGCCTCGAGCCCGACGAGTCGCAGCTCCGGGAGGCGGGTCCGTTCGCCTCGGAGCTCGTTGCGGTCGGGGCGAACGGGCGCGTCGTTCACCGAGTGGTGGGGCGAGAGGCAGCTCGAGGCGGCGTTGCGTCCCGGAGGGCTCAAGGCGGCGGGACCGTGGACCGCGCAGGTCGCGGCGATGTTCCGCTGCCGTGTGCTGCGCGACCCGGGCTACGTCGTGTCGGCCTGGAATCTCCATTCCCGTGACCTCGAGATCACCGACGAGGGCTACGACGTCTCGGGGCGTCCGCTGCGCATGGTCGACTTCCGTGGCTACTCACCCGACGAGCCGCAGTTGCTCTCCAGCGAGTTCGAAAGGCCTCGCGTCCGGCTCTCCGATCACCCTGCGCTCGCGCAGCTCTGCGACGAGCACTCCGTGCGCTCGGCACCGTCGCTCAGGCGAAGCCGAGCTACGGACCGCCTATCGGTACGACACGCTTCCCGACGGCAGGGAGATCGACGGACGGATGCGGCGGATGTACGTCGACGCGTTGCACGACGCGACAAGTCGCGGTGATCCGGAACCGCCCTCTCCGTTCGGAGTCCACGGCGTCGACGCGTTCGTGGCGTGGGTCACCGAGCCCGTGGCACCGCCGGTCGACCCGCAGGTGTCGCGCGTACCTCAACCGCGTGCGCGACGAGGACGAGATTCTCCGGCACGTGTACCCGGCGCTCGGAGGGGAGGGCGCCGAGCAGTACCTCGGCTGGGCCTCCGGCACGCGGGCCGTGACGACCAGGAGATCCCTTCATGGGTCCTTCCGTCCGAGGACGACGTCATCGCGTTGACAAAGCGTCGATGGCGGGCGCGCCCGGCCGGCTCGTGGCGACGCGGCATCAATATCGTCGGGTACGTGACCGCAGTGCTCGGCGTCGGGCACGTCGGCCGCGTGTTGACGTCGATGCTGGATGATGCGGGCGTACCGAAGTTCGTCGTTGCGAACCGAGAGACCACGAGCGAGACGAGCGTGTCATTCGACAGCGGCGTCTCGGATCGAGCGCCCTTCGACGTGAATCTGCTCTGCGTCAACGCCGACCATACGAAGCCGCTCGCCGAGCAGGTCGGCCCCGACTTCTTCGCCGGTCGGCGCACCATCGGCGTCTGGTTCTGGGAGGTCGAAGATTTCCCGGGCTCGATGATGCCGGCGCGTTCGAGTTGGTCGACGAGGTGTGGGTCGCGAGCGACTTCGTGCTCGAAGCCATCGCCTCCGTGTCACCGAAGCCGGTACGCAAGTTCCCGCTGCCGATCGTCGTGCCGGCACCGCCGACGAGCAGTCACGCGGTCCGCGCTCGGGCTGCCCGACGACCGGTTCGTGTTTCTCTTCGTCTACGACTTCCTGAGCACCGCCGAGCGCAAGAACCCGATCGGGCTGATCGAGGCGTACACGAAGGCCTTCGGGCCCGACGACGGCACGGTGCTCGTCCTGAAGTCGATCAACGGCGACAAGCGCGTCCGGCGAGCTCGAGCGGGTTCGCCGGGCGGCGGTGGACCGCCCCGACGTCATCGTGCGCGACACGTACCTGGCACCCGAGCAGCACGCTGCGCTCGTTGGCGGAGTGCGACGCCTATGTCTCACTCCACCGGTCCGAGGGTTTCGGTCTCGACATGGCCAAGGAGATGGGCCTCGGCAAGCCCGTGATCGCGACCCGCTACTCGGGGAATCTCGAGTTCATGGACGACGCCACCGCCTATCTCGTCGACTACGACCTGGTGCCCGTGGGGCCCGGGATGCGAGCCGTATCCGTCCGAGCAGCCGGTGGGCACAGCCCCGGTTGAACATGCCGCCGAGCTGATGCGCCGGGTGGTCGAGCGGCCAGGGAGGAGGCGCGTGAACGGGGCCGTCGAGCCGCGGCCCGTATTCGTAACGACTTCTCGGTCGCGGCGTGCAGCGGGCGCCCTGGCGGCGATGATCGGCGACGCCGCGGGCCCGCCGAGGCGGGAACAGGGGTCCTGGCGCGTAGTTCTTCATGGCCGGCTGGCGCGACAGCGGGACCGGGTCGAGGACGAGCCCTGTGGCGCGCTCGCCTGGCTTCCCGACGGCGCCGAGGTCGACACGACCATGCGGCACCTGTTGGCGGAGCAGCCGGGCGACACAGAGCCGATCGATCCCGAGGCCGACCTTGCCGGCTTCTACCCTGGCTGAACGAGCGGATGTTCCCGCTCGAGGTCGCCGTTCGTGTCGCGGTACCTGTATCGACTGTGGCGCGACCGGCGCGACCTCCAGTCGCACTTCCCCGACTCGAGGCGGATCCGCGTACGTATCATGGCGTTCCTCGTCGAGCGGGGCCACGACGATACCAACATCCCATGCCGGCTGCCTTCCCACTGATGACGACGTGCGCCGCGCCGACCCGCTACCAAGACGTGGCGAGCGCGCCGCGAGAGGGTCGGCCGAGCGATGCGGTCGGCGGGGCAGCGGGCGGTCGGGCTCGTGAGCCGGCGTTAGCTATTCACAGCCGACTACGCCGCGGCGCGGGCGGCCTCCAGCACGTCGCGCAGCGTGCGGTCGAGAGGGATCTCCGCCTCCCAGCCCGTGGCGGCGTGCAACTTTGCTGCGCTGCCGACGAGGCGGGGGACGTCGACGGGCCGGACGAGCTCGGGATCCACGACCAGCTCGAGCGGGGCGTCGCTCGTCGTGACCATGGCGCCGGCGACGTCGCGCACGCTGACACCTCGGCCCGAGCACACGTTGTAGGCCTCGCCGGGTGTCCCGTGCGCGACGAGGAGGCGGTACGCGCGCACGACGTCGCGCACGTCGCCGAGATCACGCACGACGTCGAGGTTGCCGACGCTGACCTTGGAACCACCGGCGCGTTCGGCTTCCGCGATCCGGCGGGCCAGACCGGGGACGAGCATCGACGCGCTCTGCCCCGGCCCCGTGTGGTTGAAGGCGCGGACGCGCAGCGTCCCCAACCCGTCACCGAGGAACGCCTGCAACGCGAGGATGTCGGCGGCGGCCTTGCTCGCGCCGTACGGCGTGATCGGCCGGATCGGTGCGTCCTCGGTCAGCGGGAGCTGGTCGACGCCGACTGCGCCGTATTCGTCTGCGCTGCCGGCGACGAGCACCCGGTCGACGCCGGCGTCGACGCAGGCCCGCAGGACGCTCATCGCACCCAGCGCGTTGACGCGGAAGACCGCCTCCGGCGCATCCCACGACCGGCCGACGTGGCTCAGGGCGGCCAGGTGGTACACCGCGTCCGGTCGCGCGGCCCGCAGCACGTCACGGACCTCGGCGGCGTCGGTGACGTCGACGGGCGGGTCGCCCGTGTGGTCGATCGGGACGACCTCGTCGCCGAGGCTCCGGAGATAGGGGACGAGGTGCCGGCCGACGAAGCCGCTGCTCCCCGTCACCGCCGCCCTCATGCCAGCGACCGGTACAGGTCGACGAACCGGGGCGCGATCTCGGGCCAGCTGTACTGCTCGACCCGTCCGCAGCCCCGCGCGACCAGGTCACGCCGCAGGTCGTCGTCGTGCACGACCCGGCCGAGCGCGTCGGCCAACCCGTCGACGTCGGAGGGGTCGACGAGCACGGCGGCGTCGCCGAGCGTCTCCGGGAGCGCGCCGGCGCGTGCCGCGACCACCGGCACGCGGGCACCCATCGCCTCGAGCGGCGACAGCCCGAAGCCCTCGTAGATCGAGGGGTAGGCGAGCAGGCGGGCGCCGGCGAGCAGGTCGCGGCGCTCCGTGTCGCTCACGTACCCGTGCCGCACGACCCGGTCGGCGTGCTTCGCCGCCGACCATGCAGCCCCGAACTCGTCGGCGCCCCATCCGTCCGCACCCGCGACGACCAGCCGGAGGTCGGCGTCGAGCGACGCCGCCTCGTCGAACGCACGCACGAGCACAGGCAGGTTCTTGCGCGGCTCGACCGTTCCGAGCGCGAGGACGTACCGCTCGGCACCGGCGAGAGCGCGCCCGCGTCGCGCGTCGCCACCTGCGCTGGGGCGGACGCCGAGCGGGATCTGGACGATGCGCGAGTCGTCGATGGCGAAGTGCTCGCGGACCTCTTGCGCGACGAACTCGCTCGTCGCGTGCACGACCGCGCCCCGGTCGAGCGCGCGGCGCACCAGCCGGCCGTACTGCAACGTGTCGGGCGTGCACAGCTCCGGGAAGCGGACGAACGTCAGGTCGTGGATCGTCACGACCACCGGACTGCGCGCCGGCGGGCCGATGAACGTCGCGTGCACGACGTCGACGGGACCGGTCCAGCGCTCGACGTGCGGCACGTCCGTCCGCAGCCACAGGGCGCGGACGAGACGAGCGGGGATCGGGCGCACAGCGGCGCGCACGCCGGCGGGGATGCGATCGGCGAGATGCTCACGGCCGCGGAACGTGAGCGTGTACGCGACCAGGTCGACGTCGGCCCGCCCCGCGAGCGTGTCGAGGAGCCCGTAGGCGACCTCGCCGACCCCGGTCGCCTGCCCCAGGAGCGGCGTGCCGTCGACGGCGAGCCGCAGGGACGCGGACACCGACCTTCCTCAGATCTCGAGCGGCTCGTGCTCGATGCCCTCGAGGAGCCGCTCGACGCTCTCGGCGGGCACGCCGGCGCGCATCTGGCGCACGAGCAGCACCGCCATCACGGCCGCGCACCCGAGACAGGCGAAGAGGAAGCTGAGCTCCACCCGGAGGAACAGCTCCACGCCGGCCCCCGACAGCGCGACGAATGAGATCGCCCCGACGGCGATGCCGACCACCCACGAGACGGTCGCCTTGGCGTGGCCCATCAGCGCGATCAACGCCTGCGCGAGCGTGAGCGCCAGGATGAACGCGCCGCTCCCGGCCGCCAGCATCGCGAGCTCGCCGCGCGCGATGGACTTGTCGAAGAAGAGCTGCACCGCGAACGGCCCGAGCACGAGCGCGCCGACGACGCCGAGCACACCGACACCGATGACGATCAACACGAGCTTGCGCAGGCCGTTGCGGAAGTCCTCGTGCTCGCCCGCGCCGGCGAGCCGCGCCAGCTTCGGGAGCAGTGCCGCCTGCACCGCCTGGAACAGGATGATGGGGACTCGAGCGAGGAAGAAACCCGAGACGAACGCGGCGACCTCCGCGTGCTGCGCGCTCGTGGCGAGGACGGTCGCCACCAGGATCGGCGCGTAGCTCAGCCCCTGCGCGAGCACCGAGCCCGAGAGCAGGTACCCGAGGTTCGACGACAGCTCCGACCACGGCGCCTGCGGGCCCGGCTCGACGAGCCCGTGCTGCCCGCGCAGCGAGAGCACGGCGGCGAGCGCGGGCGGGATGGCGAGGCACAGGCCGTACGCAACCGGGTTGGTGACGCCCGCGAACCACAGGATGGCCGCGGGCAGGAGGCGGATGCACCCCTCCGCCCCGAGGATCACGCCGTACGGGCCGAACCGTCCGTTCCCCGACAAGGTCCCGCGAGTGAGGTGCTGCACCGCGTACGTGACCAGCGCGATCGCGAAGCAGATGACGAGACCGCTGACGCCCTTGAACAGGTTTTCTCGCAGCACGCCGCTGAAGATCAGCGTGAGCACGAGGAGACCGGCCGTTCCCCAGAGCGCGGCGATCGCGGCGCGCCGCACCACGGGCCCGCCGCCGATGTGGAGCGCGCGGCGGTGCGCCAGCGCGCGCCCGACCTCCTGCTCGAGTGGGAGGAAGCAGCCCGGCGCGACCACGAACACGAGCGGCCAGAGCCCGCCGATGACGGCGGCGTAGTCCTTCTCGCTGAGGCCGCGGGCGCAGGCGATGAAGAACGCGTAGGTGGTGATGCCGGTGACCGCGAGGCCGAGCCCGACCGCGAACGTGCCTTCGGGGACGGCCTTCTTGGCCGCTTCGATTGACCGCTGTGCGCGTTGTGCCATCGGTTCCTATTGCCTGGATCGACCCGACGGGCGGAGCGGTCCCGGGATCGACGAGCCAGCGTAACCGC
This sequence comes from uncultured Actinomycetes bacterium, assembly GCA_963781615.1. GTDB lineage: Bacteria > Actinomycetota > Acidimicrobiia > IMCC26256 > JACDBD01 > JALZAA01. The sequence goes on from CAWAGI010000005.1 coordinate 113,176, forward strand.
TCACCCCCAGGTGAGCCGGTTCGGCAGCGCCCGTCCACGGGCGCGAGGATCGCCTGGCCCCATGAGTACCCGTACGCTCATCCTGCTGGCCGCGATCACCGGCCTCGCGATCCTGGCCGCGGGCGCCATCCAGATCCTCCTCGCCCGCTGAGCCACCCCCGTCGCGGAGGAGCCGAGAAAGGGACCCGAACCTGAAAGAATGACCTGCACACCGCAGATCGGTGAACGAAGGGGGTGGCCATCCTGGCCGAGCAGTTCGACGTCGTCGTCCTCGGAGGAGGACCGGGCGGGTACGCCGCCGCGCTGTACGGCGCGTCGGCGGGTCTGCGCGTCGCGCTGATCGAAGACCAACGCGTCGGGGGCACGTGCCTCCACCGCGGGTGCATCCCGGCCAAGGAGCTCCTCCAGACCGCCGAGGTGCTCCGCACCGTCTCGAACGCCAAGGAGTTCGGTGTCGACGCCGGCCAGCAGCCGGCGCTCGACCTCCGCACCAGCCAGACGCGCAAGCAGCAGGTCGTCGACCGGCTCACCCGTGGCCTCGAAGGGCTCCTGCGGAACCGGAACGTCACCGTCGTCCCCGGAACCGGCTCGTTGATCGACGCCGGTGCGCGTCACGTGCGCGTGTCGGACGGGTCGGAGCTCCAGGGCACCGGGCTGATCCTCGCCACGGGCTCTCTCCCGCGGCCGCTGCCCGGGCTGGAGTTCGACGGGGACCGCATCCTCAACTCCGACCACGTCCTGATGCTCGACGAGGTACCCGGGCGGGTGCTGATCATCGGCGCCGGCGCCATCGGGTGCGAGTTCGCGTCGTTGCTGAGCGACATCGGTAGCGACGTGACGCTGGTCGAGGCCCTGCCGCGCATCCTGCCCGGCGTCGACGTCGTCGCCGCCGACGTGGTGGCCCGGTCCTTCCGGAAGCGGGGCGTGAGCCTGCACACGAGCGTCCGTGTCACCGGCATCGACGGGGCGCGCGAGCTGACGGTGAGCTACGACACGCCCGAAGGCTCCCAGCAGGTCGTCGTGGACAAGGTCGTCGTGAGCATCGGCCGGCAACCACGTTCCGAGGGGATCAATCTCGAGCGCTCGGGCGTCGACGTCGACGAGCGCGGCTTCATCACGGTCGACGGCCTCATGCGGACCACGGTGCCGGGTGTGTACGCGGTCGGTGACGTCGTCGACGCGCCGCAGCTCGCGCACGTCGCGTTCGCCGAGGCGATCGTCGCCATCAAGACGATCCTCGGCGAGGAGGCGACCCCCGTCGACTACGAGAAGGTCCCGTGGGGCATCTACTGCCACCCCGAGGGTCGCGTTCGCCGGGTACACCGAGGAGCACGCACGCGAGCTCGGCTACGACGTCGTCACGCAGGTGCAGCGCTTCGGCGGGAACAGCCGCGCCCTCATCATCGGCGAGACCGACGGCTTGGTGAAGATCGTCGCCGAGCGCGACGGAGCGATCCTGGGCGTCCACATCGCCGGCCCGTGGGCGACGGAGCTGCTCCAGGAGGGGTACCTCGCCGTCAACTGGGAGGCGAGCCCGGCGGAGGTGGGGGCCTTCATCCACCCGCACCCGACCCTCAGCGAGCAGTTCGGCGAGGCCGCGCTCGCGCTCACCGGCCGAAGCCTGAACGCCTGACGACGGAGGACCTCGGTGGACATCCAGATGCCGCAGCTGGGCGAGACCGTCACCGAGGGGACGATCACGCGCTGGCTGAAGAACGTCGGCGACCACGTCGATGCCGACGAGCCGCTGTTCGAGGTCTCCACCGACAAGGTCGACTCGGAGGTCCCCGCGCCCGCAGCCGGAACGCTGAGCGAGATCCTCGTGCAGGAGGGTGAGACGGCGGAGGTCGGCACCCGCCTCGCCGTGATCTCGGACGGCGCCGCCGACGGCGCGGGTGCCGCGCCCGCCGCCGGCGCTGCCGCCGCAGCCGCAGCTTCGACGGCGCCGCCCCGCTCGAAGCCGTTGCCCTCGGCGCCACCCCCGGCCCGCTCGGCGCCACCGCCGTCGGCGCCGCCCCGCTCGGCGCCGCCTCCCTCGGCCCCGCCGCCGGGCCGCGCCCCTTCGGCTCCGGCCGCGGCGCCTCCCGAGCCGGAGCCCGCACCCCGGCCCGCGCCGCGCACCTCGGCCCCGACGCCGCCCCGCCGGGAGCCGGTCCCGCCGGCGGCGCAGGCGGCCGCGACTGGCGGGCAGCTCATGTCACCCGTCGTGCGCCGGTTGCTCAGCGACTACGGCCTCGACGCGAGCGACGTGCAGGGGAGCGGTGAAGGCGGCCGGATCACACGCAACGACGTGCTCGACGCCGCCGCCCGCCGCGATCGCGGCGCGCCCGCCGCCACGCCGCCGCCGCCTGCTCCCGCTCCTTCGCCCCGGTCGGGCCCGCCGCCCCCGCCCTCGGCGCCCCCGCGGCCGGCGCCGATCCCGCCGGCCCCGCCCGTGGGGCGCGACCGCACGGCTCCGCTCACGCCGGTCGAGCCGAAGGCGCCGCAGGCAGCGCCGTCCGGCGACGAGACCGTCCCGTTCGACAACATCCGGCGCCGCACCGCCGAGCACATGGTCCGCTCGAAGGCGACGAGCCCGCACGTCTACACGTCGATCGAGGTCGACTACGAGCGCGTCGACCGCGCCCGGCGCGCCGCGCAGGACGACTGGCGGATCCGCGAGGGGTTCCCGCTCACGTACCTCCCGTTCATCGTGCGCGCCTTCGCCGACACGATCGACCAGTTCCCGAACGTCAATGCCAGCGTCGACGGCGACAACCTCGTCGTCCATCACGACGTGCACGTCGGGATCGCCGTCGATCTCGAGTTCAAGGGCCTCATCGCACCGGTGATCCGCGACGCCGACGGCAAGCGTCTGCGGCTCATCGCCCGGGAGATCCACGACCTCGCGACCAGGGCCCGCAGCAAGCAGCTCATGCCCGACGAGATCGCGGGCAGCACGTTCACCATCACGAACCCGGGCCCGTGGGGCACGTACATGACGCTGCCGATCATCAACCAACCCCAGGTCGCGATCCTCTCCACCGACGGCATCCGCAAGCGGCCGTGGGTCGTGACGGACGCCGACGGCGAGGACTCGATAGCGATCCGCCACGTCGGCGTCCTGACGCTGACGTGGGACCACCGTGCGTTCGACGGCGCCTACGCGGCCGCGTTCCTCCAGGCCTTGAAGGACGCGCTCCAGGGCACCGACTGGGAGGCCGAGCTCGCGTGACGACGGCGACCAGGGAATGAAATGAGTGGGTTGCGGGTCCGCTGGCTCGGGCGGGTGCCCTACGGCGAGGCCCACGAGCTCCAGCGGGCCCTGCTGGAGCGCGCCGCCGACGACTACCTGCTCCTCCTCGAGCATCCGCACATCTACACGCTCGGCAAGTCGGCCGACCCCGCCCACGTGCTCGTGCCGCCGGCGTCCGTCGGCGCCGACCTGGTGCGCACCGACCGGGGTGGCGACGTCACGTACCACGGGCCCGGCCAGCTCGTGGGCTACCCGATCGTGACGCTGCCCGAGTGGCGCGCGGGCGAGCGTGACGTCGTCGCGTACGTCCGCCGCCTCGAGGCCGTGCTGATCGCCGCGCTGGCGGACCTGGGCGTCGAGGCGGCCCGCGACGACGGGTACACGGGCGTCTGGGTCGGGGGCGAGAAGATCGCAGCCATCGGGGTCCGGGTGTCGCGGGGTCGCACCCGGCACGGCTTCGCTCTCAACGTCGATCCCGACTTGTCGATGTTCGGGCACATCGTGCCGTGCGGCATCGCCGACCGTGGCGTCACCTCACTCGCCGCACTGCTCGGCGGCGCGCCTCCGATGCAACGCGTCGTCGACGCGGTCATGGCCCGCTTCGCGCAGCACTTCCCCTACGACGACGTCGAACGCCAGGACGTCGTGTGGCGCGAGCGCGCGTCCGACCTCTCGGCGTTCACACGCGCTGCGACGGAGGGCGACGGCGAGCAGCCCGGCGCGCGCACGGCGGTGCGGCTCCTGGGCCGGCTGGCAGAAGCCGGTGTCGAGGCACCTGACGAGGACCCCGCGTTCCGCCGGCCGGACTGGATGAAGGTGAAGGCGGACCTCGGCCCCAACTACCGCGAGACCAAGCGTGTCATGCGCACCCTCGATCTCCACACGGTGTGCGAGGAGGCGGGCTGCCCCAACATCTACGAGTGCTGGGCCGACAAGACCGCCACGTTCATGATCCTCGGCGAGCGGTGCACGCGCGCGTGCGGCTTCTGCCTCGTCGACACTCGCCATCCGCTCCCCCTCGACCACGACGAGCCCGAGCGGGTCGCCGACGCCGTCGCCCGGCTCGGTCTCGCCCACGCGGTCGTCACGAGCGTGGCGCGCGACGACGTTCCCGACGGCGGGGCGGGGATCTTCGCGGCGACGATCCGCGCCGTGCGCGCCCGCACGCCGCGCACCGCGGTCGAGGTGCTCATCCCGGACTGCAAAGGCGATCCCGACGCGTTGGCGACCATCTTCGACGCCCGTCCCGACGTGCTGAACCACAACCTGGAGACGGTCGCGCGGCTCCAGCGGGCGGCGCGGCCGTCGGCGGCGTACTTCCGTTCCCTCGCGCTGCTCGCGCGGGCGAAGGGCGCCGGGCTCACGACCAAGTCGGGGATCATCCTCGGGATGGGAGAGACCGAGGAGGAGCTGCGGGGCGCGATCGCCGACCTCCACAACGTCGGCGTCGACATCCTCACGATGGGTCAGTACCTGCGTCCGACGGCCCGGCACCTCCCGGTCGTCCGCTGGTGGACCCCGGCCGAGTTCGACGCCCTCGGCGAGTACGCCCGTGGCCTGGGCTTCGCCCACGTCGAGTCGGGCCCGCTCGTGCGCTCGAGCTACCACGCCCGTAGCGCGGCGGCATCGACATCGACGGAGCGGGCGCCGGCGGCGGCCGGCTTCTCGTAATGGGGCGGGTCCTCGACGCGATCTCCGACGAGCTGGCCGCGTTCATCGCCGCGCAGCCGGTCTTCTTCGTCGCCACCGCGCCGACCGACGGCGGCCACGTCAACCTGTCGCCGAAGGGCCTCGACACCTTCGCCGTGCTCGACGCGCGCACGGTCGCCTACCTCGACCTCACGGGGAGCGGCGTCGAGACGATCGCCCACCTGCGCGAGAACGGCCGCATCACGATCATGTTCTGCGCCTTCGACGGGAAGCCGAACATCGTCCGCCTGTACGGCCGGGGCGACGTGCTCTCCACCGGAGAGCCGGAGGCCGACGCGCTCCTGCCGCGCTTCGGGACCTACCCCGGAGCCCGGTCAGTGATCCGGGTGCACCTCGACCGCGTCTCGACGTCCTGCGGCTACGGCGTCCCGCTCCTCCGTCACGAGGGTGAGCGCGACCAGTTGACGACGTGGGCCGACCGCCGGGGCCCGGAGGGTCTCGTCGAGTACCGGGACGAGAAGAACGCCGTCAGCATCGACGGACTCCCGGGTCTCAGCGCGACCGACGCCTAATGCCGGCGGATCGCATGGCGCGCGTGCGCGCCCGGATGGACGAGCTCGGCGTGGATGTGCTCCTGCTCTCGACCGGCGCCGACCTGCCCTGGCTCACCGGCTACGAGGCGCTCGAGACCGAACGGCTCACGATGCTGGTCCTGCCGCGTGACGCCGCCGCCACGCTCGTCGTCCCGCGCCTCGAGGCGCGCGCGGGTTCGCGGCGACGACGCGGACGCCTTCTCGATCAAGGCGTGGGACGAGACCGACGACCCCATCGGGGTCGTCGCCCGCCTCGCCGGCGCCCCCGCGACCGCCGCCATCGGTGATCACACGTGGGCGCGGTTCCTGCTCGAGCTCCAGCGCGCGCTCCCGAGCACCACGTTCCGGAGGGCGAGCGAGGTCACCGGCCCGCTGCGCGAGGTGAAGGACCCGGTCGAGGTGGAGGCGTTGCGCGCCGCGGCACGTGCCGTCGACGCCATCGCGGGTGCGATGCGCGCCCGTCCGTTCGGCGGGCGCACCGAGGCCGACGTGCACCGGGAGCTCGTGCAGCGCATGCTCGACGCCGGCCACGAACGCGCGAACTTCGCCATCGTCGGCTCGGGCCCCAACGGCGCGAGCCCGCACCACGAGGCGGGCTCACGCGTCATCGAGCCCGGAGACGTCGTCGTGTGCGACTTCGGCGGCAGCATGCGCCACTACTGCTCGGACATCACGCGCGTGTTCGTCGTGGGAGAGCCGTCCGCCGAGGTGCGCGAGACGTACGCGGTGCTCGTCGGCGCCCAGGAGCAGGCCGTGCGGGCGGCGCGGGTCGGCACACCCGGCGAGGAGGTGGACGCGACGGCGCGGCGCGTGATCGCCGACGCCGGCTTCGGCGACCGGTTCATCCACCGCACCGGGCACGGGATCGGCGTCGAGACCCACGAGGGGCCGTACATCGTGGCCGGCAACGGGACGCCGCTCGCACCCGGGAACGCCTTCAGCATCGAGCCCGGCATCTACCTGCCGGGCCGCTTCGGGCTCCGGCTCGAGGACATCGTGGTCGCGACGCCCGACGGGCCCGAGCGGTTGAACCAGGCCCCGCGCGACCTCGCCGTCGTGGAGTAGCCGCGGCCATGCGGCTCGACGCGGGGACGGTCCTGCTCCAGTGGGCGGCGGGCGGGCTGTTCTTCCTGTGGGTGACGACGCGGCGGCGCGAAGTCGGCCTCGGCTACGGCTGGCTCCTCCGCGGCGTGTTCTTCGTGATGGCGCTGGGTGCAGCCGCCGTCGTCGCCGCCGGCGAGCGCGGTGGAGCGGGCGCGGCAGTCAGCGCGCTCGGCGCCGTCGGCGTCGCGGTCGCGGCGGCGGTCGCGCTGGCCGTCTCGATCGCCCGTCGCCGGGGCGGGGTGCACCGCCAGAGCGCTCGACGCGCCGAGCGCGCCGAGCAGGTCGCCGCGATGGCCGGCCGCGCCGAGCCGCGCCGCGAGATCGCTCCCGGTCCGGGCACCCCCGAGTTCCCGCCCGCTCTCGACCTCGCGGCCGCCGCCGCCGGTCTCGTCGGGCTGCTCGGCGCGGCGGCGTACGTCGGCGGGCCGTACGCGCTGAGCGCGTTCCGGCTCGTCGTGGGCGCGCTCTTCTTCGGCGCCTTGACCGATGCGATGTTGCTCGGCCACTGGTATCTCGTGCAGCCCGGCCTCGACCGCGGTCCGATCAAGCAGATGGTCGTGCTCGCCGCCATCGTGTGGCCCTTGGAGATCGCCGCATATCTCTGGCCGGTCGGGATGGCGCAGGTGCTCGACGGGACGATCGACGACGGCTTCGACGGGCTGCTCGGGTGGACCTGGCTGGTGTGCGCGGTCACGACGATCGCCTTGCTCGTCGTCACGTGGTTGGCGCTCCGCGAGCGGTACTACTCCGCGGTGATGGCCGCCACCGGGCTCCTCTACCTGGCGATCCTCACCGGATTCGGCACCGATCTCATCGCGCGAGCCGTTCTGGCGCCATAGGGGCAACACCATTGAGCGCCCCTCGCGGCGCACGCATGGCACAGTGATGGGACGCTTTTGTACGGTATCGACTCCCCACCCGCGAGTCCCCGGGGCCCTCACGTGCCCGGACTGCCTTCCATGGCTGGAGCTGACGCCCGATGACCCGATTGGCCGAGTACGCCGAGGCGCGTGAGCTCACGGTCAATCTCATACTTGCGGGAGCTGCGCGGCCGCTACAAGCGCTCGGCCCTGGGCTGGACGTGGTCGCTCCTGAATCCGCTGTCGACGGTCATCGTCTTCTCGATCGTCTTCGCGTTCTTCCTCAAGGTGAAGCCACCGGTCGGCCATCCCAGCGGGCTCAACAACTTCGCCATGTTCCTGCTGTGCGGCCTGCTGCCGTTCAACTACCTGTCGAACAGCATGAACGGGGCGCTCGACGCCCTGCTCGCCAACAGCAACCTGATCCGCAAGGTGTACTTCCCCCGCGAGGTGCTCGTCGTCTCCACCATCGGCGCGTTGCTCGTCACGTTCCTGGTGGAGCTGGGCGTCCTGGGCGTCCTGCTGTTGGCGTTCGGCAACATGATCCTGCCGTGGATCCCGATGCTGCTCGTGCTCGTCGCGATCCAGACGGTGTTCGTCCTCGGGATCGGCCTCATGCTGAGCGTGCTGAACGTCTACTTCCGTGACGTCAAGCACTTCATCAACATCTCGCTCCAGGCGCTCTTCTACTCGGCGCCGATCGTGTACCCGATCTCGTTCGTCGAGGATGCCGCGAGCCGCACCTCGTTCCCGCTCCTGCGCGTGTACGAGCTCAATCCACTCGTCCGGTTCGTCGATGCATACCGTGCGGTGCTGTACGACCTGCGTTTTCCCGCCCTGTCCGACGTCCTCTACACCAGCGCCTGGGCGGTGGCGTTGCTCGCGCTCGGATTGTTCGTGTTCCACCGCCTCGATCGACGGCTGGCGGAGGAAGTATGAGCGCCGTCATCACCGTCGACGACGTCTCGAAGCAGTACCGCCTGTACCACGAGCGCAACCAGTCGCTGAAGGCGGCGATCATGCGCCGGGCCCGCGTCAAGTACGAGGAGTTCTGGGCTCTGAGGGACGTGTCGTTCGAGGTGCCCCAAGGGACGACGTTCGCGCTCATCGGCGAGAACGGCTCCGGCAAGAGCACGATGCTCAAGTGCATCGCGCACATCCTCCGACCGGAGAAGGGGCGCATCACGACGAAGGGCAAGATCTCGGCGCTCCTCGAGCTGGGCGCCGGGTTCCATCCCGAGCTGACCGGGCGGGAGAACATCTTCCTGAACGGCTCGATCCTCGGCTTGAGCAAGAAGCAGCTCAGTCAGAGATTCGACGAGATCGTCGACTTCGCCGGCCTCGAGCACTTCATCGACACCCCGGTCAAGAACTACTCGTCAGGCATGTACGTCCGCCTCGGCTTCTCGGTGGCGATCAACGTGGACCCCGACATCCTCCTGATCGACGAGGTCCTCGCCGTCGGCGACGCCGAGTTCCAGCGGAAGTGCATGGAGAAGTTCGACGACTTCCAGGAGAGCGGCAAGACCGTCGTGATCGTGTCCCACGCCGTCGATTCCATCCGCAACCTCTGCGACACCGTGGGGTGGCTCGAGCACGGCCTGCTGCGGCGCCTCGGACCGTCGAGCGAGGTCGTCGACGAATACCTCACCGAGTCGCACACGGACCGTGTCGAGGACGGTTCGCACGGCACGCGCTGGGGCACGGGCGAGGCACGCGTCGAGAAGATCGAGGTCCTCGACGCGTCCGGCGAGCCGGTGAAGCGGGTTCGCACCGGCGACACCGTCGTCTTCCGCTTCCACTACAAGGCCAACGCCCTGATCACGAAGCCGGTCTGGGGAATGGCTCTCTACACGCTCGACGGCGTGTGGGTGACCGGTCCGAGCACGCGGGAGGTGGGCCTGTTCCCCGAGCGTCTCGAGCCGGGCGCGGAGGGTTGGGTCGACCTGCGAGTCGACCGTCTCCTGCTCCTGCCCGGCACGTACGACGTGAGCGCGTCGCTGTTCAACATCACCGGCGCCACCGTGTACGACATGCGCCACCGGGCACTCCGGTTCGACGTCGAGTTCGGCGACCCGCACGAGGAGTACGGGTTCGTCTCGCTCGGCGGCGCCTGGGAGGGCGACATCCTGGATCGGGGCCGATGAAGCGACTCAAGGCGCAGCCCGAGACGCCCGGCGTCGCTTCCGTCGTGATCGTGAACTACCGCGGCGCCGACGACACCTGCGCCGCGCTCGCCGCGCTCCGCGAGCTGCGGTGGCCGCGCGAGCAGCTCGAGGTCATCGTCGTCGACAACGCGTCCGGCGACGAGAGCGTCGAGCGGATCACGAAGGAGCACCCGGACGTCCAGGTGCTCGCCCTCGAGCAGAACGGCGGGTTCGCGGCGGGGTGCAACGCGGGGGCGCAGGCCGCCACCGGGCAGTACGTCGCGTTCCTCAACAACGACGCCCGACCCGACCCCGAGTGGCTGTCGGCGGCGACCGCGGTGCTCGACCGCGACGGCTCGGTCGCCTGCGTCGCCAGCAAGGTGCTCGACTGGGACGGCGAGCTCGTCGACTTCGTCGACGCCGGCCTCGGCTTCTACGGGCACGGCTTCAAGCTCCACGCCGGCGAGCCCGACAGCCCGGCCTACGACCGCGAGGCCGACGTGCTGTTCGCGTCGGGGGCCGCCATGGTCGTGCGGGCCTCGACGTTCCGGGAGGCCGGCGGGTTCGACGAGCGGTACTTCCTCTTCTTCGAGGACGTCGACCTCGGTTGGCGCCTGTGGCTCCTCGGCTACCGGGTGCGGTACGTGCCGGCGTCGCTCACGTTCCACCGCCATCACCGGTCGGTGGGTGCCCTCGGCCCGGCCCAGGAGGAGTTCCTCCTCGAGCGCAACGCCCTGTTCACGATCTTCAAGAACTACGACGACGACAACCTCCGGTTGGCGTTGCCGGCCGCCGTGATGCTCGCCGTGCGCCGCGGGATCGTCCGCGGCGGCGACGACACCGGGGTGCTCGACCCGCAGCGCCGGTCGCGGGCCACGGCGCCGGGCGCCGACGACCGGATCGACGTCGACCCGAGGAGCGTCGCGCCGACCTTCGCCGTCGACGCGTTCGTCGAGGCCCTCCCCGCGCTCGCCGCCGAGCGGCGCGGCGTCCAGGCCGCGCGGCGGCGCGCCGACCACGAGATCACGCGCCTGTTCCGGCTCCCGATGTTCTCGAACGTCGGCGATCCCGAGTTCGTGGCGTCGTTCTCCGCTGCCGTCGACGCCTTGGGCGTCGAGCAGATCGTGTCGCAGCGCCGCCGGATCGTCGTGCTGACCGGCGACGTGCTCGAGCCGAAGATGGCGGGGCCCGCGATCCGCGGCGTGGCACATGGCGTGCACGCTGGCGCGCGAGCACGACGTGCAGCTCGTCAGCACCCAGGAGTGCAGCCTCTGGCATCCGGACTTCCCGGTGCGGGTCGTCGACGAGCGCGAGATCGAGGATCTCGAAGCCTGGTGCGACGTCCTGATCTTCCAGGGCAACCTGATGCGCCAGCACGCGGTGTTGCGCGACACCCAGAAGATCGTCGTCACCGACATCTACGACCCGTTCCATCTCGAGGTCCTCGAGCAGGCGCGGAGCCTCGACCCGCCGGCGCGGCTTCTCGCGGTGCAGTCCTCGACCGACGTGCTCAACGAGCAGCTGCGGCGGGGCGACTTCTTCCTCTGCGCCAGCGACAAGCAGCGCGACTTCTGGCTCGGGCAGCTCGCGTCGGTCGGGCGGATCAACCCGGCCACGTACGACCGGGGCGAGAACCTCGAAGGACTCCTCGCGGTCGCGCCGTTCGGCGTGAGCGACGAGCCGCCGCGCCACTCCCGGCCCGTGCTCCGCGGCGTCGTCCCCGGCATCGGCGAGGGCGACAAGGTCGTGCTCTGGGGCGGCGGCATCTACAACTGGTTCGACCCGCTCACGCTGTTGCGCGCGGTCGACAAGCTGCGCCGGCGCCTCCCCGAGGTTCGCCTGTACTTCCTCGGCCTGCGCCACCCGAACCCCCAGGTGGGCGAGATGAAGATGGCGGACGACGCCGTCGCCCTCGCCGAGGAGCTCGGGCTCGTCGGGACGCACGTGTTCTTCAACCGGGACTGGGTCGAGTACGACGACCGCGAGAACTATCTCCTCGAAGCCGACATCGGCGTCAGCACGCACCTCGACCACGTCGAAACCGAGTTCTCCTTCCGGACGCGCCTGCTCGACTACCTGTGGGCCTCGCTGCCGATCGTCGCGACCTCGGGCGACTCCCTCGCCGCGCTCATCGAATCGAGCGACATCGGGCTCACGGTCCCCGCCGGCGACGTCGACGCGCTGGAGGCGGCGTTGTTCCGGCTCCTCGACGACGACGCGTTCAACCGGTCGTGCCGCACGGCGATCGAAGGCGTCGTCCCCGCGTACCGGTGGTCGACGGTGCTCGAGCCGCTGCTCGAGTTCTGCCGGGCACCGAGCCGGGCACCCGACCTCGTCGATCCCGAGACGGCGGCGATGGTCGGGAGCCTGCAGACCGGGATGTGGGATCGCGTCGGCTGGCGGGCGGACCTCCGGAAGGCGGTGCGGTTCATCCGCCGGCGCGAATGGCGGGCGCTCGGGGCGAAGCTCCAGCAGCGATTCAGCCCACCGCGCGAGCGCGCGGACGCCGCAGCGGCAGCACGAAGTCGGCGCGACCGCCGAAGCCCGGGTTGTAGTACGGGTCGCGTCGCAGGATCCGGCCCCACCGCGCCCGCAACGCCGCCAGCTCGTCGTCGCTCACGCTGCCGGTCGCGCGGCTCGACGTCTCGAAGTGGAACAGCTCCGCGTACGGGTCGAACACCATGCGGCGGCCCGTGTGGAAGAGCTTCAGGCAGTAGTCGACGTCGTTGTAGTTGAGCGGGAACTCGAGCGAAAGCCCGCCGACGGACGCGAACGCGTCCCGCCGCGTCATCATGCAGGCGGCGGTGACGGCGATGCAGTTGGTCGGCGTGCGGGCGTTGTCCATGTGACCGTCGAAATCGGCCGGGAATCCGTAGTAGGGATGCCCCGGGTTGCCGTCGACGGCGACGACACCGACGTGCTGGAGCCGTCCGTCGGCGAAGCGCAGCTTGGCGCCGACGGCTCCCACGGTCGGCTCCCGGGCGAACATGAGCAGCGACTCGATCCACTCGGGTGTGATCACCTCGGTGTCGTCGTTCAGCAGGATGAGGTAGTCGCTGCGTGCTTTCAGCACGCCGATGTTGATCTTGCGCGGCGAAGTTGAACGGCTCCCGGTAGGGAACGATGCGGAGGCGCTCGCCGCCGGCGGCGACGAGCTCGGCGCGGGCGGTGTCGTCCGTGCCCTCGTCGACCACGCAGACGATCTCGTAGTCCGGGTACGTCGAGCGCCGCACGATGCTGCCCACGCAGTTCGCCACCAGGTTCAGCTGCTGCCCGTGGACGAGCCGCCCTGTGCCACGAGTGGGGATCACGATCGACACCGGCGGAGTCGCCGCACGAGCGGGACGCAGCCGCAGCAGGCGCGGGCGCTCCGGGTCCCGCTCGACGGTCGCCGGGAACCCGACCCGGTCGAGGTGCTCGGCGACGGCGCGGAGCTCCGCCGTCGGTGCCCGGTCGGGGATCGTGCCCGGATACGGGCGGCGGCGGTGGTACAGGATCTCGGCGATGTGGACGACGCGGCGGGCTCGCTCGCCGACCCGGAGCGCGGCGTCGTGGTCGAGCGCGAGGGCGAGCTCGGGCCGGATGCCGCCGGCGTCCTCGAGTGCGCCGCGCCGGTAGACGGCCAACCGGCCCGTGTACGGAGAGGCGAGGATTCGCTCCGGCGACCAGTCCGGCTTGAGGCGCACGTCGGTCGGCACGCCGTGGTCGTCGAGCTCGTCCTCGTCGGTGTAGACGAAGTCGACGTCGTCCGCCGCGACGGCGAGCACACGCTCGACGGTGGCGGGCTCGAGGCGGTCACCGGCGTCGAGCCAGGCGACGAGCTCGGCACGCGAGCCGGCGACGGCGTCGGCGAGGGCGGCGGCCGGCGCGGGCATCGCGGTCGGCGCCCGCAGCGTGACGCGGTCGTCGGGCCCGGCGTGCTCGACCCCCGCCCGCACGGACGCCCGCTCGTCGGGCCCCGTGACCACGCAGGCGTCCCAGCTCCCCGGCGGTCTGGGCGCGCAGCGACTCGACCGACTCCGCCACCAGCTCCGCCGGCGCGCCCACGGCCACGACGACGAACGAGATGCGGGGTGGGCGTCGCGGGTCGTGCGTCTCTGTCACTCGAGCAGCGCCCGGAGGCGGTGCCACGCGCGCAGGAGGCGGCCGGTGCGGGAGTCGAGGATGCGGCCGGCGTCGGCGAGCGCGTCCTCGTGGCGGCGAAGCTCGCTCTCGAGCACCTCGATCCGTCCCAGCGCCTCGCCCAATCGGGCTTCGTGCCCGACGAGCTCGTCGCGGGCGAGGAGGAGCTCCTCGCGCAGCCGGAGGTTCTCCTCGGCGACGGGGGCGCTGCCCTCCTCGAGCTGCGCGTGGAGCTCGAGCACCTTCTCGCGGACCTGCCGGACCTCGAGGCGGAGCTGCCACCACGCCCGGTCGTACGCCCGCACGACCTCCGGGAGGAGCGTGTGCGACCGCTCGTACAGCGCGGCCCACGGCGTGAGGAACGAGGCGTCGTAGTCGAGGTTGCGCACGAAGCCCTGGCGGGCGAACTGCGCCGACCAGTCCTCGGGCGCGTGCACGTTGACGTGCGTCGGCTCGGCGTAGTCGAACGGCGTCGACGAGAACAGCACCCGGTCGGTGGAGGCGCACAGGTTCTCGAGCGCGCGCTCGGCGTCGGCGGGCTCCACCCGCTCGAGCATGTCGATGCACAGAATCAGGTCGTACTTGCGCTCCAACGGCTCGACGAGCGCGGCCGGCGGTTCCCAGCGCCGTCCGTGTCGACATCGAGCGCGCGGAACCCGTCGACGAGGTCGTCAGGACCCGGGCTCGTGTCGAGCACCGACTCGCAGTGGAGGTCGGTGATCAGACGGCGCGCCGCCCGGGCGCTGTCGTCGGGCGAGAGCCGCATCCGGCAGATCGTAGCGGTGACGTTGTCGCGAACGTTGGCTGTAGCGTCGCGAGCCGTGCCCAGACCGACATTCCGTAGCCTCGTGAGGCGATTGCGGCCGCCCCGGAGCCCGACCCTTATCGCTTCTGCATCGATTCGCCACGAGCGGAGGACCCGCCAACCCACTCGGTGCTCGTGCAGCGGTTGGGTGGCGATCCCGCCGAACTCCGAGATGGAGGGTCTCTTCGTCGACGTGGGCGAGATGCGACCCCTCGAGCTCGTGCAACGGGCGGACGTCGAAGCGGGCTTCGGCGACTGGCAGGTGACCGGATACCAGACCATCGTGCCGATCACGCCCGAGACCTCGGTCGGCTCCTGGAGCATCGTGGTCCGTGCGTCGACGGACGGGAGTACCGGGAGCCGCTGCCAGTGAAGCCAACGGCGGCGGCGCTCGACGAGTATCGCTCCATCAAGCGCAAGAAGCTCGAGCGGATCGAGCCGTTGCTGCGATGCCCGCGCCCAACGGGTGCCGAGCCCGGCGCCGCCGATTGTCGGCGGGAAGCTCGACGCGGATGGATGGCGTCGACGCTCGAGTGCACTCGATGCTCGTCTCGGTACGTGTTGACGGAGGAGCACTTCGACCTGCTCTCCGAGGACGTGGCCGCCGTATCCGGCATCGAGCACACGGACAACATCTCCTCCTGGGCTCATGACGCGATCGCGACGGACCTCATCCGGAGCCACGCCGACGGTCTGGTTCTCGACGCCGGCAGCGGGTTCAGGTCGACGATCTACGAGCATGTCGTCAACGTCGAGGTCGTGGCGTACCCCTCGACCGACGTGCTCAGCGTTGGCGAGCACCTCCCGTTCGAGACAGCGTCCTTCGACGCAGCGCTCTCACTGAACGTGCTCGAGCACGTGCGCGACCCGTTCCGCTGCGCGTCGGAACTGGCTCGTGTGGTCCGCCCCGGCGGGAGGTTGTACGCGTCGGCGCCGTTCCTCCAGCCGTATCACGGCTATCCGCACCACTACTACAACATGACCGCGTCAGGTCTCGAGAATCTGTTCGTCGGGGGCCTTCGACGGTCGAGCAGCTCGGGGCGCCGGAAACGGCGCTGCCGATCTGGGCCTTGAGCTGGTTCCTCAACTCGTATGTCGCCGGCCTTCCCGCCGACGTCGCCGAGCGGTTCCGGAAGATGAGCGTCGAGGACCTGATGGCGCCGGCGGCGGACTACCTCAAGCGCGACTTCGTCACCGAGCTGCGGGCGTCGACGAACATCGAGCTCGCCTGCGGCACGATCCTCGTCGGCACCCGCCGTCCGGGCTGAGCAGCTACGGGCGCAGGCAGGCCGTTGGGAGCTGCGAACTGCCCCCGGTACAGCGTGTGGTTCTGCTGCTGGTGGAGCGGGTCGTTGACGCTGTAGACGACGGTCCAGCCTGCTCCCGGGAGCTGGGCGACGCGGGCGTCGTAGGCGATCTGGTCGGCGGTCTGGCGTTGGAACGTCGCGATGGTCTGTGGCTGTCCGGTGCCGTCGACGACCATCTGCCACGGCCCCTGCGGGGTGTCGGCGACCCACGCCCTGACGAAGCTGCGGCCCTGCTGGTCTTGGAACACGTCGGCTTCGAATGCGCTGGCGAGGAAGCGATTCCCGTACGGCACGACGCTGAGCTGTGCGAGCGGAGCGTCGCCAGGCAGCAGATTCTTGGTGAACGTCATCGGCTTCGCGTCGGCGAAGTTCGCGCTCCAGGAGGGATCGGTCGGCAGGAGCGGGTTGGTGAAGTACTCCAGGCTCGTCGGCGAATTGAACGGGGCGTCGGGCCAACCAGGTCTCCGCGGCGGGGAACGGCCCGGCGCTGAACTTCGTCGTCCCGTACATGTAGATGTTGCCGTCGGCGGGGTTCAAGAAGGACCGAGTGCCCCAGGGAACCAACTGGCCGCCGTTGGGCGCGTTGTTCACCGGGAGGGTGGTCGTTCCCTGGTACTGGAGCGACGGCAACGCGTAGCTGGCCACAGAGACGCCGACGACGTTCCAGTCGAATCCCGGCTGTCCGTTTGCCTGCACCACCTTGTACCCGAACACCCGCAAGGTGTTCCCGGAGACGACACCCGACCCCGGCCAGTGCCACGCCGAGCCCTGTGCGGGGAACGGGGTGAACGACGGCGTGAGGCAGCTCGCCGCCTGCCGCACGAGGCTGTTGTGCACGTTGCCGACGTTCGAGACCGAGTTGTCCGGGTTGGCGGTGCCGGTCATCGTGTCCGACATCCACCAGCTGGTGGTCCCGTCCGGAAGCGGCACCGGGACGAAGCCGTCGGCGGTGACCCAGCCGAGGCCGGCGTGCCCGAGGTTCTGGTACGAGGCCTGGTACTGGCTCGGGCTCGGTGAAGCTCTGGCCGCAGATCTGGGTGGGCGGCGGAGGCGGTGGCGGCGCGGGTGATGCATCCCGCGCCCACGGCGACCAGCAATCCGGCCGCCAAGAAGATGAGCCTGCCCCGCATGGAACCTGTTGCTTCCTGCCCCGTTGCCGCGGAAACGGCAAACCGTCGCAATCCCGAGCAGCGGCAACCTAGCCGGAATCAGGGCCCGATACCAGCACTCCGCGTGTGTGTTCGTGCCCGGTTCACGGCGACGGTGTAGCCGCCGAGGGCCCGGAGTCGCCGCAACGGGATCCGGGCCCGGGGTGCGCGCCCCCGGAGGATCGGGCTCACGACGTCCCGCCGGGTGTACGAGCCGGTGACGAGGAGATAGCGGGCGAGCGCCTTCGCAACCGTGCGCCGGTCGGAGTGACGGGTCAGCGTGAGGAGGCGGTTGCGCTCGTTGTAGTAGTCGAACCGTGACGACCCCTCGACGCTCGACGCCGCGTGCACGTGGCGAACGACCGATTCGGGCGCGTACCGGTAGCGCCAACCCCGCTCGTGCCCGCGCCACGACAGGTCGACATCCTCGTAGTAGAGGAACAGGTCCTCGTCGAAGAGGCCCACGTCGGCCAGGTAGGACGCGGCGAGGAGCACCGCGCCGCCGGACCACGCGAACACGGACTCGGGCGTCCCGTACTGCCCGTGGTCGCGCTGGAGGTAGCCGCGGTCGGCGAAGTACCCGCCGCCGGTCGGCTCGGTGCCGACGTTGTTGATCACGTCGAACGGCCGGCCGTCGAGGGGAACGGTGTGCCACTCGGGCTCGGGCCCGACACGCACCTCGACCTCGCGCCGGCCGGACAGCGCGGTCACGCGGGTCGCCGTCTCGGCCGCGAGGCGGAGCTCGCACTCGTCCACCGGCGTGGATTCGCTCACCGGCACGCGCAACACGGCGCGCCCGGAGGTCCACTGGTACCCCGACTCGGGCTCCGGTCCGTGCTCGGGGCCCCAGAACCCGTCCACGAGCTGGGTGTCGCGCCAGACGTCCGTCCCGCCGGCCCGCGCGCCGCTCACCCGGACGCCGAGTCGTCGCCGGTCGCCCCGCCCCGGGCGCCGAGTGCCCGAGCGCAGCTCGACCTCGCGAAATCGCGACGCGAACAGCATCTTCGGGCAGGCGGCGCCGACGCTCGGGTTGTGGCTCAGCGCCCGCGCCAGCGGCGCGAGCCAGCCGGGCTCGACGAGCACGTCGCTGTTGACCAGCGCCACGGCGTCGACGCCGTCGAGGTCTCGCAGCGCCAAGTTGCACCCGCCCGCGAAGCCCAGGTTCCGGTCGCTCTCGATGACTCGCACGTCGGGCCACTCGGCGCGCGTCGTGGCGACCACGCTGTCGGTGGACGCATTGTCGACGAGCACGACCTCGAAGCGGTCGGCGGGCCACTCCGTCATCCGCAGCTTCCGCAGACACTCGACGGTGAGGTCGCCGCCGTTGTAGTTGAGGACGACGGCGCGGACGCGCTCGGGGCTCGGTCACGACCGGAGCTGGCGCACCAGCCGCTCCAGCGGCTCTCGATAGTGCGGCAGGAGTGCCAACCCGCCGAGGCGCAGGGCGGCGTTGTCGAGCACCGAGTTGGCCGGGCGGGGCGCGGGCCGGGGCGGGTCGAGGTCGGCGGTGGCGATGGGCCGCACGCGTCCAGGGTCGAGACCGGCGGCCTCCAACACGGCGCGGGCGAACTCGTACCACGACACGGCGCCCTGGTTCGTGACGTGGAACACGCCGGGCCGGCGTTCGACGGCGAGCCGCCGGATCATCGGTGCCAGGTCGTCGGCGAAGCTCGGCTGCCCGCGCTGGTCGTCGACGAACGCGAGCTTCTCGTGCTCGCCGGCGAGGCGCAGGATCGTCTTCACCATGTTGCTCCCGTGCCGGCCGCACACCCACGAGGTGCGCACGATCGTGGCACCCGCGCCGTCGACCTCCAGCTCGCCGCCGAGCTTCGAGCGCCCGTACACCGACATCGGGTTCGTGGCGTCCCACTCGACGTACGGCTCGGGCTTCGTGCCGTCGAAGACGTAATCGGTCGAGAGGTAGCAGACCCACGCGCCGACCCGGCGGGCGCCCTCGACGACGTGGCGCGTCCCGAGCGCGTTGACGTGGAAGGCGCGATCCGGATCGCCTTCGCACGCGTCGACGGCCGTCCACGCGCCTGCATGCACGATCACATCGGGAACCGCGGACGTGATCATCTGGAGGACGGCGTCACGATCGCCGACGTCGAGCGCGGCGTGGTCGGCGGCGATCACGCCGTCCCCGGCGCAGACCTCGACGACCTCGCGCCCGATCTGACCGCCGGCGCCGGTGACGAGCACCCGGGTCATGTCACGCGCTGTAATAGAAGGAACGCGCTTGCGACGGCGTCATGAGGAACCCGACCAGGCCGACCCCTCCACGACGGGCGCCCGCTCGCGCAGCGGCTCCCACCACTCGCGATGCTCCGCGTACCACGAGACCGTGTCGGCGAGGCCGCGGTCGAACGGGATCCGCGGCTCCCAGCCGAGCTCGCGGTGGATCTTCGTCCAGTCGAGGACGTAGCGGCGGTCGTGCCCGGGCCGGTCGGGGATGATCGTCTTGAGGTCGGTCGGCTTGCCGAGCTCGGCGAGGACGCCGTCGGCGATCTCCTCGATGCTCCGCTCGACGCCGGTGCCGACGTGGTACGTCTCGCCCACCCGGCCCCGTTCGAGCACGGCGTCGATGGCGGCGCAGTGGTCGACGGCGTGGATCCACTCGCGCCGGTTCTCGGTCGAGGCGTACATCTGCAGCGGCTGGTCGTCGAGCGCGCTGGTCACGAAGACCGGGATCACCTTCTCGGGGAACTGGTACGGGCCGTAGTTGTTGGCGCAGTTCGTGATGGTGACGGGGAGCCCGTAGGTCTCGTGGTAGGCGCGCACCGCATGGTCGGCGCCTGCCTTGGAAGCGTTGTACGGCGTCCGGGGCCGGTACGACGACGTCTCGGTGAACAGCTCGTCGCTGTCGAGCGCGAGGTCGCCGTACACCTCGCACGTGGAGATGTGATGGAAGCGCCCGATCCCGACGGTCCGCGCCGCCTCGAGCAGGGACTGCGTGCCGAGGACGTTCGTTCTGAAGAACAGCCCGGGGTCGAGCACCGCCAAGCTGTTGTGCGACTCGGCGGCGAAGTTCACGATGACGTCGATCGACTCGTGCGCGGAGCAGCTGGTCCACGAGCTCGAAGTCGGCGATGTCGCCCTGGACGAACGTGATGCGATCGTCGACGTCGTCGAGGTTCGGACGGTTCCCGGCGTACGTGAGGAGGTCGAGCACGACGACACGGTCTCCGGAGGTGCTCGACCCAGTAGCGCGTGAAATTCGATCCGATGAAGCCGGCACCGCCGGTGACGAGAATGTTCATGACCGCTCTATGTTCGCAGGCCCATGTGCGGGCGCCACTGCGGTTCGATCTCCTTGCGCAGCGGGTTCGACTCGTCGCGCTTCGACAGGGTCGGGTCCGCGATGCCCCAGTCGGCTCCGATCGCGGGGTCGTCCCAGGCCACGCCGAGCTCGTCGGCGGGGTTGTAGTAGCAGTCGACGAGGTAGGTGATCGTCATGTCGGTCAGCGACGCGAAGCCGTGGGCGACACCGGGCGGGATGAAGACGCCCCGGTGGTCATGGGTGCCGTCCTCCGTCTCGCCGAGGTCGAGCGCCAACGTGGCGCCGTCGGTGGGGGAGCCGATGCGCAGGTCGTGGAGCACGACCCGGGCGCGTCCGCCGGGACGTACCAGTAGTCGGCCTGGTGCAGGTGGTAGTGCAGGCCGACGATCGCGCCCGCCTGGCGGTCGCCGCGGTTGCCCTGGATCATCTCGCGGCCGTTGGGGAACCACTCGCGCCGGTACGTCTCGACGAAGTAGCCGCGTTCGTCGCGGTGCACGGGGGGTCGACGACGTACACACCTGTGATGACGTCGGACTCGGTCACGGCCGCCATCCGGCTACTTGTTCGCGCCGAAGCGGCGGACGAAGTCGTTGACCGAGTAGTACGCGTCGATGGATTCACCTGCGTCGCCCCAGAACCCCTCGATCACGTCGTACTCCATCGTGCCGGCCCCGACGAAGTGGTTGTTCACGTCGGTGATCTCGAGCTCGCCCCGCGCCGACGGCACGAGCGTCGGCAGCACGGAGAACACCGTGCCGTCGTAGAAGTAGACACCGGTCACCGCGTAGGGGCTGGGCGGGTCCTGCGGCTTCTCGGCGATGCTGCGGATGCGGCCGTCGACGATCTCGGGGACGCCGAGGCGGCGGAGGTGGGCGGGATCCCCGACCTCGGCGAGGAGGACCCGCGACCCGATGTCCTGCTGCTCGAAGCGCTCGACCGAGTCCGCGATCGAACGCTCGAACACGTTGTCGGCCAGGAGGACGACGACCTTGTCGCCGTCGGCGAAACGCTCGGCGAGGCCGAGGGCCTCGGCGATCCCGCCGGGCCGCTCCTGGTACGCGTACAGGAGCCGGTCGAGGCCCCACTCGTGGCCGTTGCCGAGGAGGCGCAGGAACTCGCCCGTGTGCGTCCCTCCGGTCACGAGCATCGCCTCGGTCACGCCCGCCCGGACGAGGGATTCGATGGGGTACGTGACCATCGGCCGGTCGTAGACCGGGAGCAGGTGCTTGTTGGTGATGCGGGTCAGCGGGTCGAGCCGGCTGCCGGTGCCGCCCGCGAGGATCACGCCTTTCATTTCGCTCCCTGTCGCCGTCGCCGCCGCGTGAGGCTACCTGCCCGCCCCAGGCGGGCTCCCGCTCGGGGACGTCAGGCGGTGCGGGGCGCAGTTCGCGCCTCCGCACCGGGGAGCACCGGCTCCGATTCGGTCGCCGGTCCGGGTCGCACGGCCGCGAACAGGAACCACGCCACGAACGCCGTAATGGTCAGCGCGTAGGCGAGCGTCACCAGGAGCGGTGACAACGGCGGCGACCAGAACGGGTGCTTCCAGTACTGGATCTCGCCGTCGTACCCGACCGTGTACCGGCGGAGGTTCTGAGCGAACGCGAGGATGTGGGCGACGACGAGCATCACACCGGCTCCGACGAACAGGCGCCGCCCGGCGAGCTGGCGGCCGCGTTCGCTCGTCGCGATGGCCATGGCGGCGACGATCGGGATACCCACCGCCAGCGGCAACCCGTACCGCCCCTGCCACGCGGGCCCACCGGCGTCGCCGTACGCCGCACTCTCGAGCGTCACGGGAACGACGACCGTGGCGGCGAGGACCACGAACAACGCGGCGACCGACGCCGCGTGGCCCAGGCCAGCGCGACGAGAACGAGGAACCCCACGCCCGCGGTCCAGAGCACGTAGGTGAGCGCGGGTGATGGCGTGTCGAGCCATCCGAACACGCCGATCATCTGCTTGTAGCGGCCGAACATCCCGCCGACGGTGAACCGCGCGATGTCCGACGTCGGGATATCCCTCGCCGCGTTCGGCGGTCGCGTGTAGCCGAGAGACCCGACGCCGATGTCCCAGCCGATCTGCGCCAAACCGCAGGCGACGACGAGTGCCGCCCAGAATCGGGCCCAGCCCGAGCCGCGAGTGTGCGAATCGCTTCCCACGGTCCGAACACCGCGATCGTGACGGCGATGAAGGCGATCCACAACGGACCGAGCTGCCGGCTGAGCGCGAGCACACTCCCGGCGATGCCGGCTGCGGTCACGAGCCGCGTGTCGATCTCCTTCGTTGCCTTCGACACGAGAACGAGGCCACACGCCCACAGGGCGATGGCGGCCGCGATCTCGGGGCCGTTGGGGTTCACGGAGCTTCCGACGAACAGCACCATCGGCGTGATCGCGAACAGGACGCCGACCGCGACGACCCTCGGGTCGGCGGTTCGGAGCAGGGCCGTGAACGCCGTCGCGATGAAGGCGGCCATGATCAGGACGCTCAGGAAGCGCATGATGTAGACGACGCCGGAGCCAGGGTGGTGCAGCCACGACGCGATCCCGACGACCGCGTAGTACGAAGGCGGATGGCGACCCGCGGACGTCAGCACACCGGCGTCGCGCGTCGGTCCCTCGAAGTGCGCACAGTCCGCCGTCACGTTGGGCTGGAATGCGAAGCCGCGCTCTCCTCGAGACCGTAGATCTTCGGGACTCTGACCCGGAGCGCTTCGGGTGTCACGTCGAGCTGTTGGAGGCGGCCCTTCTGGCTGTCGCCCGTCAACTGTCCATGATCGAGCGCGACAGCCCGGACGACGTGCGAGTTCTCGTCCGGCGCCGCGAACAACGGGTTGGCCAACGCCCACAAGCCGCCGATTGCGGCGACGAGCAGGAAGCTGACCCACCACACTCGCCGGGGCGTCGATCGAAGCTCCTCGAGCGTCGACCGCAGCCACGACACGAACCCACGCGCGGGCATCACGTGCGCTGAAGCTCGGCGGCGCCGACGTCCGCCTCTCGGCCTGGCTCCGCGGCTGTGTCGCGCGCCGGTGAACCCGGAGCCACGGCGAGGACCCACGCTAGGAAGGCGATGACGACGGCGACGTACACGATGGTCAGGAGCAGCGGTGAAGCCCCGGGCGGCAGCCATTGCGGCGCCTTCCAGTATTGGATCTCACGGCTGTATCCGGACGTGTAGCGGCGCAGGTTGTTGCCGAACGCGAGCACGTGGCCGACGCCCAGGGCGATGCCGACGGTCCAGAGCAGCCGTGGGGTCGCGAGTTGGCGTCCGCGTTCGGTGGTTGCGAGGCAGGCGGCGGCGAGGATCGGCACGCCCACGGCGAGGGGGAGCGAGTAGCGCCCCTGCCAGATCGTTCCGACATGGCGATAGAAGGTGGCCTCCATCACGACCGGGAGGACGACCGTCGCGGCGACGAGAGCGAGGAGCGCCACGACGTGGCGCCGCCGCACCCATGCGAGCGCGACGAAGAGGAGGAAGCCGATGCACACGGTCCAGAACACGAGCGTGAGGAACAGTGCTCGCGTGTCCAACCAGCCGAAGGAGTCGATCATCTCGCGGTAGGACAAGAACACGCCCCCGGCCGAGTCCTCGACGGCGTCGAGCAAGGGCCCGTGGAACGCGGTGTGCTCCACACGGGTGGGGTCGACGGCGTGGACCGTCCCGTTCCACGTGAGTTCCGCGATCGTGGCGACGGCGACGACGACCGCCCACGCTCGGACCCACGTCGAGCGGGCGAGATTGCGCAGCGCTTCGCGACCGGCGACGCCGGCGAGGACGAGGGCGATCACTCCGAGCCACAGCGGGCCGACCTGGCGGCTCAGCGTGAGCACGCAGGCCGAGATGCCGACAGCGGTGACGAGTCGGTTGTCGACGCGCGTTTCGGCTCGTGTCATCAGGACGAGCCCGCACACCCAGAGCGAGATCGCCGATGCAATCTCGGGGGCGTTGGGGTTCACCGTCCCGCTGATGAACAGCACGACCGGGGTGATGGCGATCACGAGGCCGACTGCGACGAGCCGTGGCGCCGCCGATCGCCGGAGCGCAGAGATGGCGGTCGCGACGAACACGCTGGTGATCAGAGCGGTGAGCAACCGCATGAGGTAGACGGTGGGTGCACCTGCACGGTGCACCCACGATGCAATGCCGACGACGGCGTAGTACGCCGGCGGGTTCCGGGCCGCGTACGTCGGGACGTCGGCGTCCTCTGTTGATCCCCGGAACTGCAGGCACGGCGGCAAGAGGTCGCCGTGATGAGCGAAGCACGGGACGGCGCCCACGGACCCGAAGATCTCCGGCACACGCACATCGAGTGTGAAGCGCTTGACCGTTCTGAACTGCTTGTTGTCGAGGGGTCGGGTCGGTTGTTTGCCGGTGAGCTCGCCGTGGGACACGGCGACCGCTCGCACGACGTGGGCGGGCTCATCGGGACCGGCGAAGAGCGGGTCCGCCACCGCCCACAACCCCGTGAGCAACGACACGAGCACGAAGCTCGTCCACCACACCCGTCGGGGAGTCGACCGCAGGCTGTCGACGATCGACCGCAACCACGAGACGAGCGCACGTGTCCGCACGGGCGGCTGATCCTAGAGGGGCCGCAACGCCGTCAGCGGGCAGGATGTCCGTAGAATTGGCCGATCATGGTGGCCGAGAACGTCGGCGTCGAACCGCTGCCCGACACCGCACCCGTCTGCCGTCTGAGCGTGGTGCTGCCGTGCCTCGACGAGGCCGAGACGCTCGCGACCTGCATCACGAAGGCCCAGCGGTCCATGAAGGAGCTCGGGATCCACGGCGAGGTCGTGGTCGCCGACAACGGCAGCTCGGACGGATCACAACAGATCGCTCGGCGGCTCGGCGCACGCGTGATCGACGTTCCCGTCAAGGGGTACGGCAGCACGCTCCTCGGAGGGATCTCCGCGGCTCGATCGGAGTTCGTGGTCATGGCCGATGCGGACGACAGCTATGACCTCAGCAAGCTCGGTCCCTTCGTCGAGGCGTTGGACCACGGCGCCGATCTCGTGATGGGGAACCGCTTTCGCGGCGGCATCCAACCGGGCGCGATGCCGAAGCTGAACCGCTACGTCGGTAATCCCATCCTCACGGCGCTCGGCCGACTGTTCTTCCGCAGCCCGACGGGCGACTTCCACTGCGGGCTCCGCCGCGTTTCGCCGCTCGAGCATCCTGGCGCTCGGCCTCCGCACGGTGGGGATGGAGTTCGCCAGCGAGATGGTCGTGCGCGCGACGCTTGCCAAGCTTCAGATCGTCGAGGTGCCGGTCACGCTGTCGCCCGACGGCAGGACGCGCAGCCCCCACCTGCGGCCGTGGCGAGACGGTTGGCGCCACCTCCGCTTCCTGCTGCTGTACAGCCCCCGATGGCTGTTCCTGTACCCGGGCATCGTCCTCATGGTGGCCGGGACGACGTTGGGGATCGCGCTACCTTCCCGGCCCGCTGCGGATCGGCGACGCCGGATTGGACGTCAATGCATTCGTCTATTGCGCCGTGGCGGTCATCATCGGGTTCCAGGCGGTCTCGTTCGCCGTGTTCGCGCGGCCTTTGCGGCGACCGCGGGCCTCCTGCCGCCGAACAAGAACACCGAGCGGATCTTCCGGGTCGTGACCCTCGAGGTCGGCCTGGCGGTCGGGCTCGCCCTCTTCCTGGCCGGCATCGGGCTTTCCGTCTACACGGTGGCCTTCTGGAGCGGGAAGTCGTTCGGAGCGCTGAGCACGTCGTCCACGATCCGGCTCGTGGTCCCGGCGGCGACCTTCATGATCCTCGGGCTCGAGACGGTGCTCGCCAGCTTCTTCCTGAGCATTCTCGGCATCAACCGGCGCTGACATGCACCCGGAACTGCGTTCACGCGACGCGGCGGCGCCGAGTGTCTCGGCGGTCGTCCTCGCCTACCGCGAGGAACCGTGGCTGGAGCGTTGCGTCCACGCCGTGCTCGATTCGGCCGACATCGACGTGGACGTCGTCCTCGTCGACAACGGGTGTACCGATGGAGCGGTCGACCGCTTGGAGCCGACGCCCGGCGTGACCGTCGTCCGTCCGGGGGAGAACCTGGGGTTCGCCGGCGGTTGCAACGCCGGCGCCGCGCTGGCGTCCGGTGAGTTCGTTGCGTTGATCAACGGCGACCTCGTCGTCGAGCGCGACACGCTCGCGAAGCTCGTCGCGTTCGCCGCCAAACCCGAGATCGGCATCGCGCAGCCGAGCATCCGATTGTCCGACGACCCGAGCCGTCTCAACTCCGACGGCAACGAGGTTCATTTCCTTGGATTCAGCTGGTGCGGGAATTTCGGGAAGCCGGCATCGATCCGCCACGCGCCGCGGGCGATCACGAGCGCGATGGGTGCGGCGATGGTCCTTCGTCGCGACCTGTGGGACGAGCTGGGTGGCTTCGAGGCCCGCTACTTCGCCTACCACGAGGACGTCGAGCTGTGCCGCCGATGCTGGCACCGCGGGCTCGAGCTCGTGAACGTCCCCAGTGCAGTCGTGGTCCACCGGTACGAGTTCGGACACGAGCCGAGCAAGCCCTACCTCTCCGAGCGGAACCGGCTCGTCTTTGTGCTCACGGCCTACGAGAGCCGAACGCTGTTCCTGTTGGCGATGCCGTTCATCGCGGTCGAGATCGCCGCGCTCGTAGGGTCAGTCGCGACCGGAACCGTGCGTCACAAGGTGCACGGTTGGTGGTGGGTCCTCCGCAACCGACGATGGGTCGCGCAGCGACGCAGGCACCTCCAAGCCGAGCGGCTCGTCACCGACGCCGAGCTAGCGCACCTGTTCGCTACCTCGCTACTCGAGGCCGGCAACTTCACCCTTCCCGACTGGTTGAAGCCGCTCGATGTTCTGCTGGCGGCGTACTGGGCCGTCGCCCGCCGATTTCTTGCTACCCGGTGACCGTTTCCAACTCGGAACCGTGATCGCGTCGCTCGGTCGGACGCGCTGTCGCCGGACGACCTTCGGCTTGGCTGGGCACGATCCACAGCAACCACCACATGAACGCCGCCACGGTGATGATGAACGCAATGGTGACGAGAAGAGGCGGCAGCGGGGGTGACCACCGCGCATGCCTCCAGAATTGGAGATCGCCGTAGTAGCCGACCGTGTAACGCCGGAGGTTCTGTGCGAAGGCGACGATCTGCGCGACACCCAGGACGACGCCGATGCACAACATGATTCGTCGCGTTGCGAATTGTCGGCCACGCTCCGAGCCGGAGCGCGACGCCGGCGAGGATCGGCACACCGACGGCGAGCGGCAACGTGTAGCGTCCCTGCCAAGTCAGCGATCCGGCGTCCGCGTACGTGGCGCTCTCGATCACGATAGGGACGACGATCGTGGCGACGACCAGCCCGAGAAGTACGAGAACCTGTCTCCGGGTCGTCCACAGGATCGCCACGAAGACGAGTGCTCCGAGAACGATGGTCCAGGGGACCCGGACGAGCGCGGGCGTCGGAGTGTCGAGCCAGCCGAACCAGCCGATCATCTCCCAATACCGGTCGAACGCCTGCCCGGTGGTGATGCGGATGATCTCTGCCGTCGCGAGGTTCACGGGTGCGTGGCCCGAGCGGGACACGTCCAACGGCTTGACGATGACGTCCCAGCCGAGCTGCGCAACGGACGACGCGGCGACCATCCCGGCCCACAGCCGGGCCCGCCTCGATCGAGCCAGACTTCCGAGCGCGGCCCTGTTGCCGACACCGACCATGGCCAGAGCGATCAGGCCCAGCCACAACGGGCCGAGCTGGCGGCTCAGGGCCAGCACTACCCCGGCGACGCCCGTCGCGCTCACGAGGCGGTCGTCGACGTGCTCGCGGGCGTGCCAGACCAGCACGAGCCCGCAAGCCCAGAACGCGATGGCGGCCGCGATCTCGGGCGAGCTGGGGTTCACCGTGCTGCTCACGAAGAAGACCATGGGCGTGATCGCGACGGCTAGACCGACTGCGACCAAACCGGGAGATCTCAGTCGGCGCAGCGCGGTGATCGCGGTCGCGAGGAACGCGGCGGTGATCAGCGTGCCGATGAAGCGCATCGCGTACACGCTTCCGGACCCCGCCGGAAGCACCCACGACACCACGCCGACAGCGGCGTAATACGCGGGAGGGTGGCGGGCGACGTACGTGCCCGCGTCAACGTCGCGCGTCGACCCGTCGAAGCGGAAACACGCTGCCGAGCGAAACGGCCTGTGCGCCAAGCAGTGCATTGCGCTGGCGCCGCCGTTCGCGTAGATCGCCGGCGCACGCACGATCAGGTAGTCGCCACGGTCGGAAAGATCGAGCTTCTCGACCTGACGACGGGTCGGGGTTTTGCCTGTGAGCTCTCCATGATCGAGTGCAATCGCCCTCAACACGTCGCGGGCTCGTCGGGAGCGGCGAAGGGTGGGTTGGCGATCCCCCACAGTCCACTGAGCAATATGACGAGCACGAAGCTCGTCCACCACACGCGCCGGGCGCTCGAGCCCAGTGCGTCGACCGTCAGCCGCAACGATGCGAAGACCCGAGCCCTGGCCACGGGACCGGCATCCTAGAGGTACACCTGCCTCTCCGGCGGTCGTGCCCTACCCATTGACATCGCGTCGAGTTCGCATCGCGCACGGCATCCTGGATGCGACCCTGCGCCTTGCTTTGTCCCGACCACTAGCATCGTGTCGTTCGCCCGAGGATGTGCGATGTCCATATTTGCGGAAAGATTCCTGAACGACACCCGGCGATCGTGCAGCAGCTCGATCGGCGCGAGGTCGAAGCTGTGGTCGACGTGCTCACAGAGACCCGAGCGCGGGGTGGTCGCCTCTTCCTGTGCGGTTCCGGGGGTGGAGCCGGGCACGCCTCGCACGCGGCCTGTGATTTCCGAAAGCTCTGCGACATCGAGTCGTACGCCGTGACCGACAACGTGTCCGAGCTCACAGCCCGGATCAATGACGAGGGGTGGGAGACCTCGTATGCCAACTGGCTGGGCGCGTCGCGTCTTCGTGACGACGACTGTGTCTTCGTGTTCTCGGTTGGAGGCGGCGATGTCGAACGTGGTGTGAGCGTCAACGTCGTCGAAGCCATGCGCTTTGCCCGTGAGCGGGGCGCGAAGATCGCAGGCGTCGCGGGACACGATGGCGGCACGCTCGCCGCGCATCGCCGATGCCTGCGTCGTCATCCCCACCGGCGATCCGGGCTTCGTAACACCCCAGACGGAGGGGATCCAAGCCGTCGTGTGGCACCTCGTCGTCTCTCATCCGAAGCTCGCAACCGCGGCGGCGAAGTGGGAGTCGATGACGGCGCCCTCGACCGGATAAGAGCCACGCGATCCCGTCGAGACGATGATCATCACCCGGACGCCGATGCGCATCTCGCTCGGCGGTGGCGGAACCGATTTGCCGGCGTATTACCGCACGGCGGGCAAGGGATTCCTCGTCGCCGCCGCGATCTCGAAGTACATCTACATCGCCGTGAATCAGACCTTCGATGACAGCATCATTCTCAAGTACTCGCAGATCGAGCGGCTCACGGACGCGCGGAACGCCGAGCACCCACTCCTCCGCGAATGCATGATCGCGACCGACATCACCGCGGGCGTCGAGATCTCCTCGATGGCCGACATCCCCGCCGGGACCGGGCTCGGCTCGTCGGGGGCGTTCACCGTGGGCGTGCTCAAGGCGCTCGGCGCCTACCGACACGAGATCGAGTCGAACGAGCGCATCGCCGCCCGGGCCTGCGAGATCGAGATCGTGCGCCTCGGCGAGCCAATCGGCAAGCAGGACCCATACATCGCGGCCGTGGGAGGGCTCACTGCCTTCGAGTTCCACGCCGACGAGAGCGTGGCCGTGATTCCGGTGCCGCTGGCCGAGGCGGTGCGACACCGGATCGAGGACAACGTCGTGCTCTTCTACACCGGAATCCGCCGACCCGCATCGGACGTCCTCGCTCAGGAACAGTCCATACAGACCGGGGCGCACACGAAGCTCGACGACAACCTCGATACGGTACGTGCGGTCGGGTACGAGACGATGGATGCTCTGACCGCCGGGGAGCTGGGCACCTTCGGAGACCTTCTCACGCGCCAGTGGAAGTTGAAGCTCGAGCGTTCACCGTCCGCCACCCATCGACGCATCGACGAGTGGATCGCCCGGGGCGTCGCCGCCGGCGCGGCGGGGGGAAAGCTCGTCGGCGCCGGCGGGGGCGGCTTCCTGCTCTTCTACGCCGAGGCGAAAGCAGACCTGCGTGACGCCATGGCTCGTCTCGGACTGCCCGAGGTGCGCTTCATGCTCGACTACCACGGCGCCACGACGGTCGTTTCCGGATGAGGCGCTCGATTGCGGTCCTGGCCGGCGGTCTCGGCACGCGGCGTCGCACACGTCACGGAGGCAGACGTCCCGAAGGCCATGCTGCCGATCGGCGGGCGGCCGTTCGTCGATGTGAAGCTGGCCGAGCTCGTCGCCGCCGGAGCCGACGAGATCGTGATGCTCACGGGCTTCGGGGCGGACGCACTCCGTGCCCACGTCGGCACCGAGACAGTGGGTGGTGTTCCGGTGCGGTTCGCCGACGACGGCCCGAACCTGCTCGGGACGGGCGGTGCGATCCGGCGCGCGCTCGATCTCCTGCCGGACCCGTTCTGGGTGACCTACGGCGACACGCTGCTCGACCTCGATCTCGATCCGGCGGAGGACCGACTGAGGTGCTCTCCGGCGCTCGGCGGCGTGATGACGGTGCTGCGCAACGACGACCGCTGGCAGGTCAGCAACGTGTCGATCGACGGGGAGCAGCTCGTCACGACGTACGACAAGCAATCGTCACCCGGATCACACGCGTACATCGACTACGGGATGCTCCTGCTGCGTCATGATCTCTTTGCGGAACGCTCACGCGGTGAGACGTTCGATCTCAGACATGTTCTCCACGACGCGGTCGCCGCCCGTGGTCTGGCAGCGTCCGTCGTTTACGAGCGGTTCCATGACATCGGGACCGAGGACGCCTGGCGTCAGACGGACTACTGGGCGCGGCAAGCATTGCTCTGGGAGCGCCTCCAAGAGCGAATCGGAAATCGTGCACCGGTCCGCGATATTTCTTGACCGTGACGGCGTGATCGCCGAGTCGCGTCGGGACCGCGACGAGCCCGTGCCGCCGAAATCGGTCGATGGCGTTGTCGTACCGGACGGCGTCAGCGACGCGCTCAGCTCCCTGCGCGCCGGCGGGTACGTTCTCATCGTGGTCACGAATCAGCCCGACGTTGCTCGAGGCACGACCGCGCGCTCGACTGTCGAGGCCATCAACGCCCATCTCGGCGACGTGCTCCCGATCGACGGTGTGTACACATGCTTCCACGACGGTGACAGGTGCTCCTGCCGGAAGCCGAAGCCCGGTTTGCTCCTCGACGCCGCTCGTGATCACGCCGTCGATCTACGTCGCAGCTGGCTGATCGGGGACCGCTGGGTCGACATCGCCGCGGGTCACGCCGCGGGCGTACGGACGGTGCTGCTCGAGCGGCCATACAGCTGGAGCGCCACGTCGCAGGGGCCGCCACCCGCCGGGCTGCGACCTGATGCGGCGGGTGCCACGCTGCGGGAGTGTGTCGCTGCGATCAGGGCCGACGCATGAGGGTCGTCGTCACGGGAGGTGCGGGCTTCATCGGCTCGAACCTTGTGCGACGCTGGCGAACCACGGCGACGAGGTCATCGTCGTCGACAACCTTGCCACGGGTTGCCGTGAGCTCATCGAGGACGTCTCGACGATCACCGTGCATCGCTCGTGGTCTGCGACATCGTCGCTCAGGCCGGGGACCTCGCCGACGTGTTCGAAGGCGCGGATGCGGTGGTTCATCTCGCTGCCCATGCGGACGTGAGGTATGGCCTGCAGCATCCTCGGAGTGACCTCGACCAGAACGTGATCGGCACGCACAGCGTGCTCGAGGCCGCACGCCATGCTGCTGTCGCCCAGTTCGTGTTCTCGTCCACGGGATCCGTCTACGGGGAGTCCGGCGTGATCCCCACGCCTGAAGACGCGCCATTCCCCGTGCAGACATCGCTCTACGGTGCATCCAAGCTCGCCGCCGAGGGGTTCATCGCCGCGTACGCCGAGGGCTTCGGCCTCGATGCCACCGTCTACCGGTTCGTGTCGATCCTCGGGCGGGCCTACTCGCACGGTCACGTCCGCGACTTCGTCGACCAGTTGGTTGCGCACCCGGACCATCTCCACATCCTTGGAGACGGCAAGCAGCGCAAGAGCTACCTGGAAGTAACCGATTGCGTTGCCGCCATCGTCGAACGGCTCGGTCGGGCGCACGGGTTCGAGGTCTTCAATCTGGGTGCACCGGACTACTGCACGGTGGACGAGTCCGCCGATTGGATCTGTGAGCGCTTGGGTGTCAGCCCTCGCCGGACCTATTCCGGTGGACCGCGCGGCTGGGTCGGCGACAATCCGTTCATCTTTCTGGACACGAACCGCATCGAGGAGACAGGGTGGCAGCCGCGTTTCACGATTCGGCAAGCCGTCGAACGGACCGTGGACTATCTCGTGGAGCGGACGGACTAGAGCACGTACCCGGCGATGCCGGCGTCCCGGTGGAACATCTTCACCGTGTCCAGCGAGTACTGGTCGAGGCCCTTCCCGAGCATCGGGAGCTTCTGCAGGAGCTCGTGCGTCACCGTGATGATGTCGCACCCGATCTCATGAGCCTGGACGACGTTCAGGATCTCCCTTGGGCTCGCCCAGATCAGCTCGACGAGCGGGAGGTCGCGCAACACCGCGAGGCGATCGAGCAGGACCGGGATCGGATAGCGCCCGCTGTCGGCGACCCGCCCCGCGAAGACCGAGACGTATGCGGCAGGTGCGTCACGGATCGACTCGACGACCGCCTCGACCTGCCGAGCAGTCATCCGTGCGGTGACGTTGACCTTGACGGCGCTCCGAGAGAGCCTGCGCAGCAACTCACCCGTAGGTTCACCCTTGGTGTTCGTGACCGGGATCTTGGCCTACGTTGTCGCCCCAGGAGGAGATCTTCAGCGCTTGGCGTTCCATCTCCTTGTTATCGTCGGCGACACCTCGAACGAGAAGGGTCGATCGGGGACGGCCTGCAGGATGTCCCCGCGAACCACTCGTCATCCTCGACCCCCGCCTTCCTCATGAGCGTGGGGTTGGTCGTGAAGCCGCGGATCAGAGGATCGCGTAGAGCTGGAGGATGCCGTGTCGATCCGCACCGTCGGCGAAGACCTTGACGTGCAGTTCGGAAGGGTTCATGGGCATGGCAAGCGGCGACGACAGGCCGCGCGACCAGGGCACCATATCGATGCTCAGAACCTTCCGACGGGACACCGGAAAAGCTCGAGATACGAGGGGGCGGCGTCCCCGAAGGTACCTTCTTTCCCTCTTCGAATCCGCGCGAGCGATAGTTCACCGGCACCTCGAGTAGGACGAAACCGTTTCGGGTGATCTTGCAAACCAGCTCGATGTCCAAGTTGAACCCGCTTCGATCCAAATGGAGTCCGTCGATGCACTCGCGTCGGAACACCTTGAACATCGTGTTGATATCCGTCACCCTCTGCTGATAGAGGAGGTTGAATGTCCACACGAACGCCCGTCCGCGACATTCGTCAGCGGACCCTTCCACTGGGTGGTTGCGTATCGTCTGATCTTCCAGTCATCGAGCCCGAGGCTTCGGGATCCGCGGACGAAGTCGGCTCGCCGCTGGAGGATCGGCTCGAGAAGCGTGTGGTCGTCGTCGAGGTCGTACTCGAAGTCGGCGTCCTGGATCAGGACGATCGGCCCGGACGCCTGCTCGAGAGCGGCACGGACGGCGTTGCCCTCCCCGAGAGGTCGGTCCTGCAGAGAATCTCGCACGCGGCTCGTGCGCGAAGGAGCGCACGATCGCTCGAGAGGAGTCAGCGCTGTTGCTCTCGACGATGATGATCTCGCGATCGATGGCCAGATCCTTTGCGAGGAGGGCCTCGATGACGTCACGCACATAGCGCTCCTCGTTGTACACGGGCACGATGACCGACGCGTTCCATGCCTGCCCCGGTCGACCGAAGGTCGTCGCCCAACTCGACGGGGTTCGTGTACACGAGTCCGCAGACACGGCAGCGCACGTAGCGGATCCCGGTGCGATGGAACATGTAGCGCTCGGCGTTCGACCCACATTCCGGACAGTCGATGTAGCGGCGCCTCCGCCGGGCCGACACGACGGCCGTCGTAGGAGGGATCTCGAATCTTTGGGTCATGCCGCCGCAATCGTGGCCCGGGCAGGCTTCAACGGCGCCAACAGCCGGGCTGAGCCGTTACTCCGTAGCGTCAGGGTAGGCCGGCGATCAGAGCTAGCAGCGTCCCGATCGTCGTCGTGCTGAGCTTCATCGTTCTCGGGGGTCTGGAGATCAGCGGTTCCTCCGTCTTCTAGTGCGCAGACGGCAGTCGGGCCGACGCGTGCTCGTGGGCGAGCCGCGTGATTCGAATCGCGGGCGCGGCGGGCTCCGCCGTCCCGGCTATTACCTGAGGTCCAGCGGATCCGCTGCTCTACCGTCCGCCGGCTCGCTTTGCGAATTTCGTGTTGCTGCCGATTGGCCGGCAGGATCTGCTGCCGCAGGAGGCAGCAGGTCATTGACCACCTCAAAAATGAGCGGCAGGGTATCTTGCGAGTGTCAGGGCGCCTTCTTGGCGCAAGTCATAGCGCTTCGGCAGGGTAGATGGTGCAGGCACAGCGCTCGAGTAGCGGCCACGTTGGGCGCCTGTTCGTCGTTTCGCGTTGGACGTCGGGGCGACTGAGGCCTCGGTCGATGTGGGCTTGGGCGTTGGTCGTCCTCGTGATGGCCGGTGGTCTCGTGGCGTGTCTCCCGCCGCCGCCCCCGCCCCCGCCGGATCGGCCGTGGCCGCCGAACCAATCTTTTCCGGGCCCGGCATGTTTGGACAACCCGGGAACCGTGAACCGGGTTGCGTGCGAAAACACCGCAGCGGGCAGCCCGTCGTCGGATTGGGACGTGGACTCGAGTGGTGATCCGAGCATTCAGGGTTTTGCCACCTCGATCAGCGTCAATCGCGGCCAGACGGTTCATTTCAAGATCGATACCGACGCGAGCCTGTACCACCTCGAGATCTACCGCATGGGCTTCTACGGCGGCGCAGGAGCGCGCTTGGTGGCGATCCAACGCCCCACCGCCTTGTCGCAGAGCCAGCCGCCGTGTGGGTTCGATCCCTCGGTGAATTTGTTGGACTGCGGGAACTGGGCTGAGTCGGCGACGTGGGCGGTGCCGGCGAATGCGGCGTCGGGGATTTATTTCGCCAAGCTCGTCAGAGACTCGGGCGCCATCGGCGCCAGTCACGTCTTCTTCGTGGTGCGCGACAACACGAGCACGTCGCAGATCCTCTACCAGACCTCGGACACGACCTGGCAGGCCTACAACAGCTATGGCGGCTACAGCTTCTACGACGGTGGCGGGGGTGGTGAACTGGGCGCGCCCAAGATCAGCTACAACAGGCCCTTCGTGACCCGGGACGGGGACGAGTCGAGTTGGGTTTTCAACGCCGAGTACCCGATGGTGCGATGGCTGGAGCGAAACGGCTACGACATGAGCTACTTCACGGGTGTCGACGCCGATCAGAACGGCGCCCTGCTGACGCAGCACAAGGTGTTTATGTCCTCGGGACACGACGAGTACTGGTCCGGTGCTCAGCGCGCCAACGTCGAAGCGGCCTTGGCGAACGGCGTGAACTCGGCGTTCTTCAGCGCAACTCCGTCTACTGGAAGACGCGCTGGGAGAACAACCATCGGACGCTGGTTTGCTACAAGGAGACGACCCGAAAGCTCGACCCGACCCTCACATGGACCGGGCTATGGCGCGACCCTCGGTTCAGCCCACCCTTAGATGGTGGCCGACCCGAGAATGCCCTCAAGGGATCGCTGTACGCCCAGCTCAGCACAATGGCGATCACCGTCCCCGCCCAGGACGGCAAGATGCGCTTTTGGCGCAACACCACCATCGCCCAGCAATCGCCGGGCCAAGTCGCGACTCTGCCGAACAACACGTTGGGCGCCGAGTGGGACGAGGACATCGACACTGGTGGGGGCGGCGCTTTCCAATCGGCTTACGGACTCGACCCGACCGGAACGCGGTTCCGCCCCGCCGGATTGGTCGAGCTATCCACCACGAGCGCTCCCGGCGTGGGACCGCTGGAAGTCAACAACGATCCCGAGCTCCGAGCGCCCGGGTCGCGCGTGTCAGCGGAGGCGACCGGTCCCGTGACGCACCACATGACTCTCTTTCGAGCGGCTAGCGGCGCGCTCGTCTTCAGCTCCGGCACCTTCCAGTGGTCGTGGGGCCTCGACGCCAATCACGACGGCGCGGCCACGCCCACCGACTCCCGCATGCAGCAAGCGACCGTCAACCTGCTCGCCGACATGGATGCCCAACCCGCCACCCTCCAAGCAGGGCTCGTGGCGGCGACGAAGTCCACCGACACCACACCACCAACCTCTCTCGTGACCGCACCCACCGCCGGCGCGATCCTTCACGTCGGCCAAGGCGTAACCATCCAGGGCACCGCCAGCGATGCCAGCGGGGCCGTCGGCAGCGTCGAAGTCTCCACCGACAACGGCCAGACCTGGAACCCCGCCGGCCGCAGCGCCTGGACCTTTGGCTGGACCCCCACCCAGCCGGGCACCTACACGATCCGAAGCCGAGCCACCGACGACAGCGGCAACCTCGAACAACCAGCACCCGGAATCACTGTCACCGTCGTCTGACAACCCGCGCAGCATCGACATCAGCGGGGTCAACTGCGTGCGAGAGTCTGATAGAGCTCGAGATGCTCTTCGGCTACCGCGTCGATGGAGAAGTGGTCCAGGATGAACTGGCGCTGGCCCTCACCGACATGCCTTGCGAGTTCACGGTCGTCGACCAAGCGGATGATCGCCTCGGCCAATGCCCGCGGATCGTCGGGCGGAGCGATCACGATGTTGTCCCAGGAGCGGAGCTCAAGGCCGGGAAAGTTGTCAGCACGCACGACTGCGACGACGGGGACGCGAGCTGCCATGACTTCCAGGGTCGAGGTTCCGAGCCCGTAGCCCTGGAAGTCGTGGGCTTCGACATCGGCGGCGGCGACATAACGGGGCGCCACATCGCGGGACGCCCCCCGTGACGACAAGATGATCTCTGACACCGAGCTGGTCGGCGAGTCGAACAAACTCATCGTCGTACACAGTGCCAACGACAACGATCGCGATGTCGGGGCGTTTCTCAACGAGGTAAGGAATCGCTCGCACGAGCGCCAGTCGGTTTCGCAACGGGATTACATGCCCGATCGAAAGGACCACGGGTCGATCGCCGAGGCCGAGCTCCTTCCGCAGCTCAGTCCCATCCGCACCGCTTAGCCGGTCCGGGTCTATGCCGATCCGGATTGACACAATTCTGTCGTCGGGGATCCGGTACCGACGGCGCACGTACGAGTCGATCACCAAATCGATGGTGACTACGTGGGGCTTCGCGATGCTCATGAACGGTCGTGCGAGCAGCATGTCGGCGAGCCACAGGACGAGGCCGTAGACGGGCGATGTGTGGATCAGTTGGGTGTGCACGGTCAGAACAGTCGGGATACGACGACGCCGAGCCCAAATCGCGGACATCCATGTGAGGTCGAAGAACTGACCGTGCTGGTGCACGACGTCGGGTCGAAAGTCGTCAAGCTCCCGGGCGAGGCGGAGGTAGTTCCGGCGTGACATGGTGAAGGTCACGTCGTAGTTCATTGCAAGCCTCAGCTTGGGCAGAGCCCAGCTCGGTAGGCGAACGATGTCGTAGCCGTCTCGGCGCTCCCTCTCTGGGGCTTCCGCGTAAGCAGAAGTGACCACAAGCACCGAATGTCCACGTTCAGCCTGCTTGCGTGCCAACCCCTCCGTGAGGTGGGCACTACCGCTCGTGCGCGGCAAGAAGAAGTTGTTGATGTGCGCGATCCGCATCCGTGTTACGAACTAGTTCGGTTTCATGTTGTAGGGGCCGACTCGCCGAGTTCGATGGCCCTGGCGGTGAGGCGATGCGGCGCTTCCAGCGAAGCAAGCTCCCTCTCGGCGTCGCCCCTTCCGCGAACAAGTGACAGGAAGTGGGCCAGTTGCCCGGCCAAGGGCTCGGTGGCATTTGTGATGGCCGGGATGTCGATGACCGTCTGTTGCCGGTATGCAGCGTTCGCGCCGTCGACGAGCTCCTCGCCTACGTGCCGATACACAGTCACGTCCTGGCGTACCAGATCAATCTCAACGAGTCGATCAAGCTCGGCGATATTGAGCATCCGCATCTTGCGTTGCGAAACACGGCTTGCGGACAGGGACGCGACGCAGCCGGTGTCGAACTGCATGCTCACCTCCACGACGTCCTCCGCGTGAGACGCCGACTTCGGGTGGCAGTGACCGAGGTGAGACTTCAGGTCGGTGGGCGTACCGTTCGTGAATCGAAGAATGAGATCGACGTCGTGGATCAGCAAGTCGTAGGCGACTCCAGTAGCGATTCGATCCGCATACGGCGAGTGACGGATCGAGGTCATGTGGATGGGATCGTCGACGATTGTCATGGCTGTCATCACAGCGGGGTTGAAGCGCTCCAGCAAACCACACATGAGCGGAATGCCGTGCTGCCGAGCGTCGCGGATGAGTGCTTCGGTCTCGAACAGCTTCTCCGATAGGGGCTTCTCGATGAGTACCGGCTTGCCCGCGGCGAGTGCATTGCGCCCCCACTCGTAATGCGTCGCAGAGGGGGCGGCGATGATGACAGCGTCGAACGGACCGAGATCGTCGAGTTTGGGCACCCAGCGAGTCCGGTATCTCTCCGCGACAGGACCGCCCGTAGCCTCGTCAGGATCGACGATGCAGCTCAGTTCGGCATCAGGCGACTGACTGACGACGCGGGCGTGCAACGAGCCCATCAAGCCCGCGCCGATCAAGGCAATTCGAGTGCGTTGTGCGCTAGTGACGGCCATACAGGTTCGGAGTGAGAGCGAGGATAGCGATCGATCGGCACTCTCCGCACAATTGTCAGCGCAGGAGCGCGTCTCGCATGGACCCAATGATTCGGTCGAGATCGGCATCGCGCAACCAGGGGTGCACGGGAAGAGACAGGACCTCACGTGAGGCCAGCTCTGCGACCGGCATGGGCTCGACGACCACTCGCGGGTGCTGCCGATAACACTCCGCGTCGTACACGGTCGTCGGGTAGTAGATGGCAGTTCCGATCCGGTTGGCTTCGAGACGACGCGCGAGCTCGTCGCGATCGACGACCGCCTCGTCGGTAACGCGCACTGTGTACTGATGGAATACGTGGGTCCGGCCGGGTTCCACAACTGGCGTCACGATCCCTGGCAAATCCGAGAGCTCGTTGGACAGGCGCTTCGCATTCGCAACACGCCGAGCGGTGAGGTCGTCGAGGCTTGCGAGCTGGGGAAGCGCGACCGCCGCCTGCAGGTCCGTCAGCCGATAGTTGTGTCCCGGCATCTCGTACTGGTAGCGACTGCGCATGCCTTGATTACGGAGTACGCGTAAGCGGTCTGCGAGCACGTCGTCGTCTGTCGTGATGATCCCACCCTCGCCGGATGCGACGTTCTTCGTGGCATAGAACGAAAAGCAACCGACCCCAAAGGATCCGACGGATCGACCCCCGACAGACGCGCCATGTGCCTGGGCGGCGTCCTCGACGATCACAGTGTCGTGCTGTGCAGCAACGGCAGCGATCTCGTCCATTGCAGCCGGCTGGCCGTAGAGATGGACCGGCATGATCATCCGCGTCCGCGCCGTCATCTGCTCCACGAGGCGGATCGGGTCGAGCGTCAATGCGCCAGGCTCGATGTCGGCGAAGCGCGCCGTGGCGCCCGACTCGAGAATGGCGTTCAGGGTGGCGGCAAAGGTGAACGGCGTAGTGATCACTTCGTCGCCGTCGCGAATCCCAATAGCTTCCAGTGCCGCGACGAGCGCTGTCGTTCCCGAGCTGACGGCGACCGCATGTCTGACCGAACAAAGTGCGGAAAATGCTCGCTCGAGACGATCGACCATCGGCCCCTGCGTGAGGTCGCCTGATCGCAGTACTTCGAGTACGAGAGCTTCCTCTTCGGGTCCCAGTCTCACTTCGGTAATCGAGATGGGACGCGTCACGGACGGCTCACCGGTTCGACCGGGCTCGAGGAGACGCAGTCATGCTGACAGCTCGGGGGTGCGAAATTGCTGACTCGCCGTAACCCGTCAAGAGACCCGGACCTTGTGCGTACGGGGTGCATCCTTGCGTGCCCTCATGAGCGAGACGCGTTGCAATTAGTCTTCGGCCCCGGTGACGGACCCCTCGGCGTCTACAGAATCGCGCGGATCAGCGTCCTCGGACCATGCTACTTCAGAGGTGCCGCCGCGCGACGTGCGGGTGGAGAGGCACACGATCCGCCGGCCGCGATGGCGGGTGATCCCTGTCTGGCTTGTCTATCCGCTTCTTATCGCGCTTGTAGCCGTTGTCCTGGGCGGCCTGAAGTTGTCTGGCTCGTCGGTTGCGCTCTACGCGGTCCCGGGCGAGAGCAACGGACTGCTTGCGGGTCGAGCGCGCGATCTGCGAACGGACGAATGGCTCGTTCGCACACCTCTGGTGGCGCGGGCGGCAGAACTCGGGCTACCTGAGCAAGACCTGATGGGTGTTGGTAAGCACGACATGGCCGTCGGCAACGACGTCCCCACCGGTGGTTGGGCAGTCCTGGCGAGGCCAACCACACTCCCGTATCACGCGTTCGGGGTGGAGCGCGCGTTTCGCTCTCGAGTGGTGGATCGTATTCCTCGCACTACCGGCAATAGCCTTGTACGTGCTCGCTCT
Organism: uncultured Actinomycetes bacterium; assembly: GCA_963781615.1. Taxonomy (GTDB): domain Bacteria; phylum Actinomycetota; class Acidimicrobiia; order IMCC26256; family JACDBD01; genus JALZAA01. Next base: position 154,217 of record CAWAGI010000005.1, read on the forward strand.
CGCGCTCGGCGTGCGCGTACTCACGGCGGCATTGATCGCGACGATCGTCGTCTTGAGTCCTGTCGTGCAGTGGTGGACTGTCACGATCACGGGGACAACGATCGGATACGCATGTTTCGCCGCTGCAGCGTTCATCGCAGCGACGCGGGCTCGATTCGTGCTTACCGGCGTCGGGCTAGCCGCTACCGCCGGATGGATGGCTGCGTGCCTCGTGCTCGTCCTGTATCCGCCGTGGGCGGTGCCAATGCTGGTCTTCGGCGTTGTGGCCTCCGCCGCGGCGATCGGCCGCTTGTATCCACGCTCGCATCATGATCGTCGAGGCTGGTGGTTTCGCCTGCTCCTCGTCTTAGGAGTTGCAGCGGTAGCGGGGGGACTGGTTCTCCTCGCCTTTGTCCAGGCCCATCGGGACGCGCTGCGGGCGATCGCCGACGCTGTCTATCCCGGCCAGCGCCGGCTCTCGGGCGGAACCGGGGACCTTGCGATCCTCTTCGGTGCGCCCTTTGACCTCATCGAGTCAACGCGATCGTCGGCCGTCGTTGCCGTGAACGGCTTCAATCAGTCCGAAGCAGCTGCCGGTCTGTTCACGGTGTTCGCGATCGCCGCCGCGATGGTCGCCGACTGGAGCAGGTCAACTTGTAAGCATTGGCGGAGCCGGGTACCGCTGCTTGCGATCTTGGGCACTTCAGCGGTCTTCTTGGCTTGGTACCTCCTACCGATCCCCGCAGCGATCGGGCGTGTCCTCCTGCTCGATCGGGTCAGGCCGGACCGGCTGCTCCTGCCTTTGGCAGTCGTCAGCGCCGTCGCGGTTGGTCTCTTCGTTGACGCAGTGAGACGCCACCGACGCCGTCTTCCGCCCTTACCGTTGCTCGCGGGGTGCACTGCGTTTGCTGTCCCGACTCTTTGGGCGGGCTGGGGGCTCGAGATCGACGGTCAGAGCGCGCCGAGAAGGCAAGTGCTCCTTCTCGCCATCGCGGCGACAGTCGGCATCGGTCTCAGCCTGTACGGGTTGCGGGTCGGGCTGTGGCTGCTCGTTGCTCTCTTCGCCATCAGTGCAGCAACAGTCAATCCGCTTCAGCGGGGGTTAAGTGAACTCGTCGAAAGTCCTGCGGCTCAGCTTGGACGCGAGCTTCGTGCGCGACGTGATACCGGAGTCGTCCTTCAAGTCTTCGCGAACCCGTCAGGCGATCTCACCGCACTTGGCGGGCTTACTGCGAGTGGCGTTCCGCTGATAACCGGCATGAACGGTTATCCGAACGTATCGGCATGGCGAGTTCTGGATCCACGTGGGTCCTCCCGGCGTGCCTGGGATCGATACGCCAACGCCATTTGGACGGCAGGACCCGCCGGCAGCCAGCCGCAGATCCAGTTGTATCCCCCAGCAGCGTTGACCGTGACGGTCGATCCCTGCGATCCCCGCCTCGCGAAGCTCGGGGTCCAGACCGTCGTGAGCGATCAAGACCTGAACCGTTCGTGTCTCACAGAGATCGAACGAACTAGGAGAGGTCCAACGCTGTTCGCGTACCGGATCGACCGAACGCGCGGATGAGCAGGGCGGGCGATCAGGCGATGAAATGCCTGGCTTCGGGGCGGGGACGATGATCGCCGACGGCTGTGCTCGGGCACAGGTGGAACTCCTCATCGATAGCGCTAGCGTCCAAGGAGGTGACCCCACACGCCACCGAGTTTTCGGCTCACGAGACCGCGTTGATCGAGGCGGGCGCCACGATCGGTCGTGCCACACACGTGTGGCACTACGCGGACATTCGCGCAGGCGCAGTCATCGGAGACGAATGCACGATTGGGAAGAACGTCTTTGTCGATGCCGAGTCGCGAATCGGTTCCCGGGTCAAAGTCCAAAACAACGTCTCGATCTACCGCGGCGTGACGATCGAAGACGAAGTCTTGGTCGGACCGAGTGCTGTTTTCACCAACGACCGATATCCGCGAGCGGTGGGGGCGGAGTGGGAGATTGTGCCCACCGTCGTCCACGGAGGCGCAACGATCGGCGCCAACGCAACAATTGTGTGTGGGAACGAGATCGGCCGTTGGGCGATGGTCGGGGCGGGCGCCGTCGTCGTGAAGCCAGTGGAGGATCACGCGCTTGTCGTCGGCAACCCGGCACATCGGGTGGGGTGGGTTTGTACCTGCGGCCGTGTTACGGCACGCTCGGTCCACCGCCCTGACGACGTCCTCTGCGCAGACTGCCGCGCCCCATCCCGCTGACGTCCACTGCGAGGCCTTCGCTCGACCCCGACACGTACCGGGACGCGCTGCCCGTCGCTGGATCCCAGAAACTCGTCACGATCTCACGATTCGGTAGGCGTACACCGTCTCGCCGGCATCTCCCGCGACGCGGTCGGGTGCGACGAGGCAGGGGAAGGACAAGGGCTGCACGCTCACGATCGTGCCGACACCCAGCTTTCCCAGGCGCGGATCACACAGGTCGACGGTCACCGACACCGTGTCACCGGTGCCCTGGATCACGGGTGTGCTCCCCGCCGGTCCCGGGTTCCAGACCGCGTTGTTGTAGCTGTCCCAGGCTTGGCGCTCCGAGTCGTCGGGATCGAGGATTCGCCATGCTTTCGCGTTCGGGTAGAGATTCACGCCGGAGACGAGCTTGATGCCGCTGGCTGTCAGGCCGCCCCGCGCTGCGATCCCGATGTCGAGTGCGGCCCCTGCGCCGGGACGTGCGCGCAGCTCGCGTCCGAGCCGTGCCGCTGGGCCATCGATAAGGGCGTCGAGCCCGTGCTGAAGGGGATTGATGGCGACCGCGGTTGCGGCAAAGAGCGCGACGAGCAGCCACAGCCCGACTCGAGCTCCACATAACGCGAGCGCGACACCCAGTGTGGCTGCCGTGGCGAGGAGCAGCACCTGCCAGCGCGGGGGAATCTCACCGTTGATCCTGAGCCGGAAGCCGGCCCACAGCGTCGGAACCGCGAACATCGCCGTGCCGACGCCCAGGCCCAGGGGATGAATCTTCGTCTTGGACCTTCGCTGCTCCTCGAAGAACAGCCCCAGTGCAAGCGCGCTCGCGGCTGCCAGCGGGAGCAGAAGACGGTCTGGGCGGACGCGGTCGAAGAGGAAGAGGTGTCCGACGCTCTCGGGTATCGGCAAGGCGTACCAAGCCAACAGCACCAACGAAGCCGCAAGGATCCCGAGAAGGACGACTCTGCTTCGCCATGGCTTCAATGGATGCCGGTTGCGATCAGTCACCACCGCAGCGCCCACCGCCAGGATCGTGAACAGGCTGGCCGACGCTTCGGACTGGTTGAAGCCGTTCACGAGCACGGCACCGGCCGACCGGGTCGACTCGACGAGGTCGTACGGCGCCCCGAACAGGACGTTGAGGTTCCCGCCGCCTCCCGCGTGCCTTCGGCGGCCCGGATACACGGTGTTCGCGACGATGTCGAGCGTCCCCCGGTGCGCGAGAAGGAACGCCCCGAGCAGCACTCCGCCCACGACGCAGGCGACGCCCCCGACGATGAACAAGCCGCGCCACCAATCCCTCCTCTGATCTCGCGGAGGGATCGCGCGCGCCGTTGCCGCGACTACGGCTACGCCGACCAGCAGTGCCATCGGGATGACAGTCGACGGATACAACACGACGACGAGGCAGGCGCCGAGCCACCCCGCCACAGCGGCCAGCCCGATCCTCGACCACGGAGATCGCGCCTTCGTGGCCGCGACGAGCGCCGCGCCTGCGAGGCAGCCGTAGCCGATCGTCCCGGTCCACGACCCGGTCCACCACTGCACGAACGGACTGAGCGCGACGATCAGTCCAACCAATGCCGCGGTCAACGGTCGGATGCCGAGCGCAAGGCCAAGCGCGTAGACACCCAGCGCCGGTAGAGCGAGGAAGTTGATCCACCACTCGAACGCGAACGCGCGCTCGATACCGAGCACATGGTACGGAAAGGTGTGAGGCCTGACTAGAACCTCCCATCCCCCGGTCGGGAGGTCGGACACGATCGCCATGTCGTGGTTCCCGACGCCGATGTCGTCGTGCTCGGGGAACCCGAGTGCCGCCTGCCGCGCGACCAGGGGAGTTCGGACCCCCCACTCGTCGGACCGGAGGCTGCGCGCTCGGCCGGCGACGATCCCGACATCGGCGGATGGCGAGTGCAGTGCCGCCGACGATCCGCTGAGCTCGAGGCTCCCCAGCACGACGACTGCGAGCGCGATCAGCAGCGGGAAAAGGAGCGCGAGCGGGATCGCCGCAAACGCCCGCAAACCGTCGCGCGGCGTCTCCGGCGTGATACGGGGCGGAGGGCTGGACCGAATCGGCTCGGTGGTCGCGATGCCGGACCGAGAACGAGTCGTCACGCGTTGCTTCGATGCTCGCCGTCACTCACGGGGCCCGCAGCCTAACCCTGAGTCGCTCGGTGACAGGAGCGTCGTGCAAGTGGCGCCTCGAAGGGCCGGCAATTCGGACGCTTGTTCCGGATGGTCGCTTCCGCGACCTCAGGCGATGAAGTACTTCGCCTCGGGGTGGGGGACGATGATCGCCGAGGTGCTCTGCTCCGGCACGAGGTGGAACTCCTCGGTGAGCGTGACGCCGATGCGCTCGATCTCGAGCAGCTCCGCCACCTTGGCCTGGTCCTCGAGGTCGGGGCACGCGGGGTAGCCCCACGAGTACCGCGACCCGCGGTACTGCTGGCGGAAGAGCCCGGCGAGGGTCGGCCCGTCCTCGTCGGCGAAGCCCCACTCCTCGCGGATGCGGCGGTGCCACAGCTCGGCGAGCGCTTCGGCCATCTCGACCGACAGCCCGTGCAGCAGGAGATAGTCCTGGTACTTGTCGGCGGCGAACAGCTCGCGCTCGCGCTCGGTGGCCTCGTTCCCGATCGTGACGACGTGGAAGCCGGCGTAGTCCTTCTCGCCGGAGTCGATCGAGCGGAAGAAGTCCGAGATGCAGAGGTAACGGTCCTTCTGCTGGCGCGGGAAGTTGAACCGCAGCCGCTCGGCGGTGCGGTCGTCGTCGGACCACACGACGAGGTCGTCGCCGTCGGAGCTCACGGGGAAGTACCCCCACGCGACGGCCGGGACGAGCAGACCCTCCGCCTTCGCCCGGTCGAGCTGGTCGCGCAGCACGGGGCGGATGCGGTCCTTGAACTCGGCGTCCGTCTCGGAACGCTCGCCGTCTCGCCCTCGCAAGCTCGGGCTCGTGCGGCGCCGGTCGGCGGAGCCGCCGTCGCCGCGTTTCCGCCCGTCCTGCTTCTCGGGGCGGAACTGCCACTGGTTCCGGAACAGCGCCGTCTCGTTGAGGTACGACGCGATGTCGTCGATCGAGATCCCCTTGGCGACGCGCGCGCCGAGGAACGGCGGCTCGAACACGCGCACGTCGGCGGCGACGTCCGAGCGGGCGGGGATGTCGGTGACCTCCTCGGCCACGCGCTGGGACTTGCGCGGCGGGAGCGCCCGACCCTCCAGCGCTCGCCCGAAGTCCGGGTCGAGCTGCCCGGAGCGCTTGCCCTCGATGAGCGTGTCCATCGTGCGAAGGCCCTCGAACGCGTCCTTCCCGTAGAAGACGCGTCCCTTGTACACCTCGCGCAGGTCGCGCTCGACGTAGTTGCGCGTCAGCGCGGCGCCGCCGAGCAGCACCGGGATGCGGTCGAGGCCGCGGTCGTTCAGCTCCTCGAGGTTCTCGCGCATGATGATCGTGCTCTTCACGAGCAGGCCGCTCATGCCGATGGCGTCGGCCTCGAGCTCGGTCGCCTTGTCGACGAACTCGGTGAGCGGGACCTTGATCCCGAGGTTGAGCACCTCATAGCCGTTGTTGGTGAGAATGATGTCGACGAGGTTCTTGCCGATGTCGTGGACGTCGCCCTTGACGGTGCCGATCACGACGCGGCCCTTGCCTCCGCTGTCGGCCTTCTCCATGTGCGGCTCGAGAAACGCGACCGCCGTCTTCATCGTCTCCGCGCTCTGGAGCACGAAGGGCAGCTGCATGTCGCCCGACGCGAACAGGTCGCCCACGACCTTCATGCCGTCGAGGAGCACGTCGTTGATGACGGAGAGGGCCGGGCGGGTCGTGAGGGACTCGTCGAGGTCGGCCTCGATGCCGTCCCGGTCGCCGTCGATGATGCGGTGCTTGAGACGTTCCTCGACCGGCCAGCCCGAGCGGTCCTCCTTCTCGACCGCGCCCGCCTCGACCCCTTCGAACAGGGCCATGAACTCGGTCAGCGGGTCGTAGTCGTCACGCCGGCGGTCGTAGACGAGGTCGAGCGTGACGTCCTGGATCCGTTGGTCGATCTTGTGCATCGGCATGATCCGAGCGGCGTGCACGATGGCGGCGTCGAGACCCACCTGCACGCACTCGTGGAGGAACACGCTGTTGAGCACGTGACGGGCGGCGGCCTTCAGTCCGAAGCTCACGTTCGAGACCCCGAGGATCGTGGACGCGCCCGGCAGCTCCGCCTTCACCCGCTTGATGGCTTCCATCGTCTCGATGGCGTCGCGCCGGAGGTCGTCCTGGCCGGTCGACAGCGGGAAGGTGAGGCAGTCGAAGATGAGGTCGGTCGGCTCGAGGCCGTACCGCTCGGTGGCGAGCTCGTAGATCCGCTTGGCGATGCGGAACTTCCAGTCCGTGGTGCGGGCCTGGCCCTCCTCGTCGATGGTCATGCACACGATGGCGGCTCCGTACTCCCGCGCGAGCCGGAACACCCGGTCGAGGCGCGCACCCTCACCGTCGCCGTCCTCGAGGTTCGCCGAGTTGAGGATCGCCTTTCCCCCGAAGTGCTGGAGGCCGGCTTCGAGGACCTGGGGCTCGGTCGAGTCGAACACGAGCGGGATCGACGCCTGGGTGGCGAAGCGCGACGCGATCTCGTCCATGTCCGCCGTGCCGTCGCGCCCGACGTAGTCGACGCAGACGTCGAGGACGTGCGAGCCCTCCTTGACCTGCTCGCGCGCCATCTGCACGCACGTCTCCCAGTCCTCCTCGAGCATCGACTCGCGGAACTTCTTCGAGCCGTTCGTGTTGGTGCGCTCGCCGACGACGAGGAAGGACGTCTCCTGGTGGAAGGGGACGTGGCTGTAGATCGACGCGCAGCCGGGCTCCTGCACCGGGTGGCGCTCGAGGGGGACGCGGTGGCCGATGGTCTCGACGACCCGGCGGAGGTGCTCGGGCGTCGTGCCGCAACAGCCGCCAACGATGTTGACGCCGAGCTCGCTCGTGAACCGATCGTGCGCCTCGGCGAGCTCGTCGGGCGTGAGGTCGTAGTGCGTGCGCCCGTCGACGACCGACGGGAGACCGGCGTTCGGGAGCGCGGACAGAAACGTGCGCGCGTGCTGCGACAGGTGCCGGAGATGCTCCGTCATCTCGCCCGGGCCCGTCGCGCAGTTCAGTCCGATCACGTCGGGCTTCAGAGCCTCGAGCGCGGTCAGCGCGGCACCGATCTCGGTGCCGACCAGCATCCGCCCCGTCAGCTCCACCGTCACCTGCACCATGAGCGGGACCTCGCGGCCCGCCTTCGCCATCGCCCGCCGGGCGGCGACGATCGCGGCCTTGCCCTGGAGCAGGTCGTACACGGTCTCGACCAGGAGGAGGTCGACGCCGCCGGCGAGCAGGCCGTCGACCTGGGTCTCGTAGCCGTCGCGCAGCTCGGCGAAGCCGATCGCGCCGAGGGAGGGGAGCTTGGTGCCGGGGCCGATCGAGCCGACCACCCAGCGGGGACGCTCGGGCGTCGCGTACCCCGTGGCGACCTCCTTGGCGATGCGGGCGGCGGCTTCGTTCAGCTCGTACGTCTTCTCGGGGATGCCGTACTCGGCCAGGACGACGGGGAACGACCCGAAGGTGGCCGTCTCGACCGCGTCGACACCCACGTCGAAGAACTCGCTGTGCATCCGGGCGATCAGGTCGGGCCGGGTGAGCACCACGTGCTCGTTGCAGCCCTCGAGCTCCGGACCGCCGAAGTCCTCGGGCCCGAGATCCTGGTCCTGTACCCAGGTCCCGAACGCGCCGTCGAAGATCAGGACGCGATCATTCAGCGCCGCCAGGAAATCAGACATTGGGGACAGGCTACCGGAGGGTCTCCGGCAACTCGCCCGCTACTTTCGCCGCCGCGTCGTCGCGCGCCGGACCGCCCGCAGAGGAGGGCCGAGCCGGCTGCTCAGTACGGAGTCACGAAGACGGGACGATGGCCGGCCCGGTGGCAGACGGACGCGGTCGTGGCGCCCCTTGGCGAGGATGACGATGAACTCGAGGTCGTCGTCCTTCTCGGGCGGGGCGAAGGCGACCACCTCGAAGTCGAGCTGGAATTTCTGTCGGACCGCGACGAAGAAGTCCAGGAACGTGTCCGGCTGCCAGCAGTGGAAGTGAATGCTGTACTCGTCGGACATGAAGCTCTCGACGTAGCCGTCGAGGTCACCCGGCTGAACGTGGGCGACATGCCGCGCCCAATCGACGTAGTGATCGCGGCGGCTGGTGTGGATCCCCTCCTCGTGGTCCCGCAGGAGGTGTTCGACGCTCGTGAGCTCACGCTCCCGGTCGAAGGTCCGTCGCTGGTCGGGGAGGCCGAGGTACACGACGCCACCGGGCTTGAGGACGCGCTCGAACTCGAGAAGCCCGGCGATCGGGTCCTCGAGGTGCTCGAGCAGGTGGTTGGCGATCACGAAGTCGAGGGACGCGTCGTCGAACGCGGACAGGTCCTCCGCGCTGCCGATGACGTCGACGGGAGCCAGCTCCTCCTCGGCAAGCTCGGGGTACTGCCGGCGCTGCTCCTCGACCGTCAGCCGGTCGACGAGCCGGACGCGGGCCCCGCGCGGGACGCCGAGGGGCAGGTTGAGGGCCCCGATCTCGATGCCGTCGCCCTGCAGCCAGGCGCTCATCCGCCTCCGCTTGTCCACGAGGCCAGAGGCTAGGCAAGGGGAAAGGGTCGCGTCCCTTTCGTCCGGATGCGGCTTCAGTTCGGGCTCTCAGATGCCGATCCTCGACTCTGAACCGTTGACCTGCCAAACTTCCCCGACTCCGGCTGAGCTGGCATCTCTGAACCCACGGAGCTCCCCCCATGGACCGCAAGACCCGACGGACGCGGCGCCTCCGCATCCGCTCTCGCCGCACGAAGCTCGTTGCCGGCGTCGCGATCGCCGCCGCATCGGTCGTCGTGCTGGCCGCCGCCGCCTTCGGCCAGCAGGGATCCGGAACACCCGAGAGGCCGCTACCGAAGGTCGACCAGGTCGACCTCTCGCCCGATCCGGCGCCGGTCGCCCCGGGATGGGAGGGCCAGGTCGGCACCGACGCCAACCTGGTCGCGGTCCAGTGGAACGGCGACACGTCGGCTCAGTACACGTTCGAGTTCCGCAACAAGGACGGGAAGTGGCTGAAGGCCGCTGATAGCGGGACGTTCGACAATGGGCCGGACCCCGGGTCGAAGGACGCGAACGCGGGTGGGGCGACCCCCCAGACGAAGAACGTGACCGAGCCGGTCTGGGTCGGCCGCGACGTCACCGGCGTGCGCGTGCGCCTCGATTCCGGGTCGGCCCAGGACGTGACGCTCCACGTCATCGACTCGACGACCGGCCAGAAGCCGGGCACGAACGTCGAGTCCACGAGCTCCACGCCGACGACGCCGCCGGCGCCGCAGGCCCCGTCGGCGCCGTCCGCCGGCGGCGGCACGGGTGCGACACCGTCGTCGACTACTACGACGACGAACCCCCTGGAGGGCTTCGGTCTCGGTCAGGGTCTGGTGGCGGCCGCGCTCGCCAGCCTGGCGGTGGCGTTCATCGTGCGCCGGCGTCGCCTGCTCGCCGTGCTCGTCGTCGCCGTGATCGCGGTCGGCACTGCCTGCGCGCCCACGCCCACGAATCCCGGACCCCCCGGAGGGGTTCCGGGCGGGATCGTCGCCCGGTCGCAGTGGGCTCCCGACCTCCCGTGGAACTGGGACGCGTGTCCGGGCGGACCGGAGTACACGTACGTGGCCAACGCCATCGTCCACCACACCGTCAACAGCAACAGCTACGGGCCCGGCGACGCCGTGGGGATCATGCGCGGCATCTGGGCCTATCACGTTCAGTCGCTCGGGTACTGCGACGTCGCGTACAACTTCTTCATCGACAACTACGGCGTGGCGTACGAAGGGCGCCTGGGTGGCATCGACCAGGCGGTCCTGGGGGCGCACTCGCTGAACTGGAACACCGGCACCACCGGCATCGCGATCGTGGGGACGTTCACCGACGTCTTGCCGTCGGACGCGGCCCTCACAACCTTGCAGGACCTCATCCGGTGGAAGTTCAAGGTCCACGGCGTCGACCCGTTCGAGGTGGACAACGCGCACATCCTCGGGCACCGAGATACGTATGCGACCGAGTGCCCCGGCCAGGCCTTGTACGACTACCTGCCGTACACGCGTCATTACGTGAAGCTGTACTGGTAACGCGCCCTCGGGTCGTCGTGCGAGGCCGTCACTTGCGACCGACGGTGATTCCCTGGTCGGCGCGCGCCAGCATCTCCCGGTCACCCGAGCTGTCGCCGTAGGCCCACACGAACGCGGCCCCGACCTCAGAGGTGGTCGCCCCGAGCCATTCGTCGAGGCGCCGGACCTTCTCGGCGCCGCGCACGTTGGGGCGGGCGAGCTCGCCCGTGAGCCGCCCGTCGTCGCCGACGGCCAGCTGGGTGGCGAGGACGGCCGTGAAGCCGAGCGCGTCCGCGATCGGGTCGAGGTAGTCCCGGAACGATGCCGAGACGATCACGAGTTCGTGGCCCTGGTTCCGGTGCCACTCGACCCGTTCGACGACGTCGGGACGCAGGTGCCGGGCGAGGACGTCCCGGGCGAACTCTTCGGCGACCTCGGTCACGCGCGCCGCTTCGTACCCGGTGAGCGTGTGGCGCACGAGGGCGACCTTCGCCGCGTCCCGCCGGTCGTGGTCCAGGAACGCTCGGACGAGGCGTGTGCTGATCGCGAGCATCGCCCGGGTGAGGCGCAGTCGCCCGACCGCGACTCGCAGGAACGGCACCACGTTGTCGCGCGTCGAGATCGTCTTGTCGAAGTCGAACGCGGCGACGACCCGCTCGGCGTCGGCTCCGGGTTGCGGGTCGCCGCTCATTGTTTCGGCGTCATGCAGGTGCCTCTGAGGCACGTAGCTGACGCCAAAACGAGGGGGGTCACAGCGAGAGCTTGCGGAACAGCGGTCGCGGGACGTGCCGCAGGGCGGCCATCACCCAGCGCAGCGCCGGCGGCACCCACACGATCTCGGACCCACGCTCGAGCCCCCGCACGATCGACTCCGCGACGGCCTCCGGCGTCGTTGCCAGCGGCGCCGGCTCCTGGCCCTGGGTCATCTTCGTGTGCACGAACCCGGGCCGCACGATCATCACCGACGCTCCCGAGCCGACGAGCGCGTCGCCGAGACCTTGGAAGAACGCGTCGAGCCCCGCCTTGGTGGATCCGTACACGAAGTTCGAGCGGCGGGCCCGCTCGCCGGCGACGGACGACAGCACGACGATCGTGCCGTGTCCCTGGGCGCGGAGCCGGTTCGCCACCGGGACGGCGACGCCGACCGGGTCGAGGTAGTTCACGCGGGCGATCTCCACCGCGGCGGCGCCGTCGCGCTCCGCCCGGCTCTGCTCGCCGAGCACGCCGAACGCGAGCAGCACCACGTCGAAGTCGCCGTACCGGTCGAAGACGCCGTCGACGAAGGCATCGTGGGTGTCGAGGTCGTCGGCGTCGAAACGGACCGCCTCGATCCTGACGTCGGGGCGTCCGCCGGCGAGGTCCTGCAGCTCCTTGACCTCGGTCTCGAGGGCGTCGGGCCGCCGCGCCGCGAGCACGACGGTCGTGGCCCGTCGCGCCACGAGCTCGCGCACGGTCGCCAGCGCGATCTCCGACCCGCCCCCGAGGACGAGCACGGACTGGACCGAGCCGAGCGAGTCCTTCACGTGCCCGTCAGACGAGCCCGAGGCGGCGGGCGAGGTCGGACTGCAGGACGTTCGACGGGTCGACGCGGGCCCGCACCTCCCGGAGGCGGTCCAACTCCGGATACATCGCGGGAACGAGCTCCGGGCGCACCCGCGAGTCCTTGGCGAAGTACACGCGCCCGCCGGCGTCGGTGACGAGGTGGTCGAGCTCGTCGAGGAGCAGGGCGAGGCCGCGCGGCGCGGCGGGGATGTCGAGCGCGAGGGTCCAGCCCGGCGTCGGGAACGACAAGGGTCCCGGGTTGCCGGGTCCGAACCGCTTGAGCACGGCGAGGAACGACGGGCACTGCGCGTCGCTGAGCTTCTCGATCGTGTGCCGGACGGTCTCGTGCTCGTGGTCGGGCACGACGTACTGGTACTGCACGAACCCCCGGTCGCCGTACATGCGGTTCCAGTCGCGCACACCGTCGAGCGGGTGGAAGAAGGACCAGAGAGATTCGACGTGGCCGCGTCGCTCGGCGGGGTAGTGCCGGAACCACGCTTCGTTGAACGCCCGCATCGTGAACCGGTTGACCAGCCCGTTCGGCACCCACGCCGGTGCGGCGAGCCGCGTGTGCGGGTCGTACCGGCGGGCGGTGCTGCGGCGCTTCGCCGGCAGCTCGTCGAGCGGCGTGTGGTCGCCGCGCAGCAGCACGCACCGGCCCAGCGCGGCGCCGCTCGCCATGCAGTCGATCCACGCCACCGAGTACCGGTACGCGTCGTCGCCGCTCCGGAACCTCGCCATGGCGTCGTCGAGGTCCGACGCCCGCTCGGTGTCGACGGTCACGGACGCGGTCTCGATCGGAAGGAGCCGGAACGTCACCTCGGTGACGACGCCGGTGAGGCCCATCGCGCCCGCGGTGGTCCAGAAGAGCTCGGGGTCGTCGTCCGGTCCCACCTCGTGCACGCCCTTCGGCGTGCGGAGGGTCATGCGCTCGACGTGGTTGGCGAAGCTGCCGTCGACGTGGTGGTTCTTGCCGTGGATGTCCGCCGCCAGCGCCCCGCCGACGGTGACGTAGCGCGTCCCGGGTGTCACCGGCACGAACCACCCGTGCGGCACGAGCAGACGCAGCAACGTGTCGAGGCTGACCCCGGCCTCGACCCGGATCACGCCGCGGTCGAGATCGAGGTCGAGCACCCGGTCGAGTGCCGTGGCGTCGAGCACGGAGCCGCCGGCGTTCTGCGCCGCGTCGCCGTAGCTGCGCCCGAGGCCCCGGGCGATCGTGCCGCGCCGGCCGGCGTGCTCGAGGACCTCGTCGACGTCGTGCACGGTCTCGGGCGCGACGACGTCAGCGGCCGTGGGCGCGGTGCGCCCCCAACCCGTCAGCAGCCGTCGGGGCCCGGGTGTCGCGGGGTCAGCCGGCATGGACTCCGATGGCGAAGCACGCCAGCCAGAGGACGCCGAGCAGCTGGAGCATGCGGTCGCGTATGACGACCTCCTCGGGCGCCCCACCACCTCCCTGCTCGACCGTGAGCGCGTACCGCAGGATCGCCAGCACGAACGGGACGATCGAGAGGCGGAACCAGAACGTGTTGCCCACCTCGGCCGCCCGCTCGAAGGCCCACAGCGCGTACCCGGTGATCGCGACCCCGGAGGTGACGGCGCGCACGTAGTTGAGGAAGGAGTCCGAGTACTCGCCGAGCGTCTGTCGATGGTCGGCCGAGGAGTCGCCGAGCGTGGCGAGCTCGGCGTGGCGCTTCCCGGCGACGATGAAGAGCGAGCCGGCGCCCACGACGATGAGGAAGAAGTTCGAGAGCGGGACGTCGGTGGCGTAGCCGCCCGCGATGGCGCGCAGGCCGAAGCCGGCCGCCACCGCGCCCAGGTCGAGGATGGGCTCGTGCTTGAGCCAGAGGCTGTACGACACGGTGACGACGACGTAGGCGGCGACCACGACCAGCAGCCGCCCGTTGTTCAACGGCGCCGAGATGGCGAGTGCGAGCACGATCAGCACGACGGCCGTGACCTTCGCCTGCGCGGTCGAGATCAGGCCCGGCGGCGACCGGGCGGTTCCGCTTCGTCGGGTGCTGGCGGTCGGCCTCGGCGTCCATCGCGTCGTTGAGGAAGTACGTGCCGCTGGCCGCGAGGCAGAAGGCGACGAACGCGACCATGGCGCGGGCGAGCTGGTCCGGCTCGGTGAGCACGCCCGCCGCACCCGGTGCCGCGAACACGAGCACGTTCTTCACCCACTGCTTCGGGCGCGCCTCGCGAAGGAAGCTGCGAAAGCGCGAAGGCCGGCGGCCGCTCTCCGACGCCTCGGCTCCGGGCGTCGGTGCCGGCCGCTTCGAGGCGACGGACATCGCCCGACAGCGTAGTTGTGCGAGTCCTCTACGCTTCGGCACGCGGAGACGGCGGCTTTGCCCACCGTCGCAGCAGGAGCCCGAGCTTGCGAGGGCGACCAAAGGAGGGACATGACCGATGCGCCCCGGAAGGTCTACACGCGCACCGGGGACGACGGCACCACCGGCCTGTTCCACGGCGGGCGGGTCGGGAAGGACGCGCCCGGTCCGGCGGCATACGGCGACGTCGACGAGGCGGTCTCCGCGCTCGGCGTCGCCCGGGCCCTGACCGACGCCGGATCGGAGCTCCACGCGCTGCTGCTCCGGCTCCAACGCGAGCTGTTCGTCGCCGGGGCCGAGCTCGCCACCGAGCCCGCCAAGCGCGACCGCCTCGAGCCGGGCGTCTCGCGGGTGACGCCCGAGATGGTCGCCGCCCTCGAGCCGGTCATCGACGACGTGACCACCCGGTTCGTACCGCCCCGGGAGTTCGTGCTGCCGGGCGAGAACCAGCTCGCCGCCGCGCTCGACCTCGCCCGCACGGTCGTCCGCCGCGCCGAGCGCCAGGCCGTCGCCGCTCGCGACGCAGACTGGCTCGACGACAGCGAGGTCGTCCCGTACCTCAACCGACTCGCCGACCTCGTGTACACGCTGGCACGCTGGCAGGAGCAGGGCTTTCGTCCCGTCCGCACCGACGATCGGAACTGAGCACCGACCAGGAGGCACCCGTGCCGCTCACGTTCACCATTGGCTCATCCCCCGCCGGTCAGGTCCGCGCCGACCTGCTCGCCGTGCCGGTCGGCGCCGGCCGCGAGCTCGGTCCCGGCGCGGATGCGGTCGACGCCGCCCTCGACGGCGAGCTCGGCGCGTTCATGGCCGAAGCCGACTTCGACGGCAAGCCGGGCCAGACGCTCGCCGTCCCGACGCGGGGCCGGCTCCGAGCCGACGCCGCCATGCTCGTCGGCGTGGGCGCATTCGCCGACGTCACGACCGACGGCATCCGGCGCGCCGCGGCGGCGGTCGCACGCCGCGCGACCAAGGCGGCGTCGGTGGCGACGACGCTCGTCGACCTCGCCGACGCAGCCGGGCTCGAGCGCCCCGACGCGGCCCAGGCGCTCGCCGAGGGTTTCGCCCTCGGCTCGTACCAGTTCCTCAAGTACAAGGGCGAACGGCGACGCGAGCAAGCTCGCGAAGGTGATCGTCGTCGGCCGGGCGAGCGCGCGCGGTCGAGGCCGCGCTCCAGACGCGGCGCGACCATCGCCGGCGCGGTCGTCTGGGCGCGCGACATGGTGAACGAGCCGTCGGGCGCCAAGTCGCCGGCCGCGTTCGCCGACGCGACCAAGAAGCTCCTGCGCGGCAAGGGCGTCACCGTGAAGGTGATGACCGAAGCCGAGATGAAGGCCGAGGGGCTCGGCGGTGTCATCGGCGTCGGCCAGGGGTCCGGGAACCCGCCCCGGCTCGTGAAGGCGACGTACTCGCCGACGGGCAAGAAGGGCTCGGTCGCGCTCGTGGGCAAGGGCGTGGTCTTCGACTCGGGCGGCCTGTCGCTCAAGACCTCGAGCGGCATGGAGACGATGAAGATCGACATGTCGGGCGCGGCAGCGGTGCTGGCGACGATGTCGGTGCTCAAGGACCTCGAGGTCAAGGCCAAGGTCACTGCGTACGTGCCGATGGTCGAGAACATGCCCAGCGGGACGGCCATCCGGCCCGGCGACGTCCTCAAGATTCGCAACGGCAAGACGGTCGAGGTGCTGAACACGGACGCCGAGGGCCGTCTCATCCTCGCCGACGCGCTCTCGCTCGCCGCCGAGGACAAGCCCGACGCCGTCATCGACCTCGCCACGCTCACCGGCGCGTGCATGGTCGCGCTGGGCGACAAGATCGCCGGCCTGATGGGCAACCGCGACACGTGGAACGAGCAGGTCCAGGCGGCCGCGGACGCGGTCGGCGAGCCCGTGTGGCCGCTCCCGCTGCCGAAGGACTATCGAAAGCTCCTCGAGTCAGAGGTCGCCGACCTGCGCAACATCAGCACCGGGAGCTACGGGGGCGCGCTCACCGCGGCGCTGTTCCTCTCCGAGTTCGTCGACGGCGTGCCGTGGGTGCACCTGGACATCGCCGGGCCGGCGCGCGCCGGCGGTGACGACGGCTACCTGGTCAAGGGCGGGACCGGCTTCGGCGTCCGCACGCTCGTCGAGCTCGTCGACCGGTTCAAGAAGCCGGCGCGGAGCCGTTCGGCGGAGTAGCGCGATGGCGGGTACGCGCGTACGCGGGCTTCGCGAGCGGTTGCGCGCGCGGAACCCGTTCCCGGAGGGGAGCGCCACGATCGGCCTCTGGCTGATCGTGGCCGGTGCGACCGCGTACCTGTTCCTGGCCGTCTCCGGCCGCGCGCTGGGTAGCGACCGCTACAGCGCACTGGCGGTGCTGTGGGTCCTGGCGTTCACCGCCGCGCCCGGCTTCTTCCAGCCGCTGGAACAGGAGGTCGCCCGGGCGATCGCGGCGCGGCGGGCGCGCCGGGTCGGGACGCTCCCGGTCATCCAGCGCGCCGCTCTCACGGGAGGCGTGCTCGCACTCGGCCTCCTGGTCGTGATCCTCGTCGCCGCGCTCGTCTCGCCTCTCGTCGAGTCGTTGTTCAAGGGCCAGTCGCTGCTGGTGTGGGCGTTGGCGATCATGCTCATCGGGTATCTCGCGGAGCACATGACCCGCGGCGTGCTCGCGGGGTACGACCGGTTCAACCCGTACGGCCTCCTCGTCGGCAGCGAGGGCATCCTGCGCCTCGTCGCCTGCATCATCCTGGCCGTCGTCGGCGTGGAGACCGCCGGGCCCTACGGGCTGCTCGTCGCGGCGGCGCCGTTCGCCGCTGTCGCGATCTCGCTCCGGGGCCAGAAGGGCCTGATCGAGCCGGGGCCGCCGGCGTCGTGGACCGAGATCTCGACGAACATCGGCTTTCTGGTCGCAGGGTCGGCGCTCGCGCTCGCGCTCCTGAACGCCGCCGCCGTCGTCGTGCAGCTGCTGTCCAGCAGCTCCGAGTCCGAGCAGACCAGCTGGATCTTCGCCGGGATGCTGCTCTCTCGCGTGCCGCTGTATTTCTTCCAGGCGATCCAGGCGACGCTGGTGCCCGAGCTGTCGGAGCAGCGTGGCGCAGGTGAGCGGGAGGCGTTCCGCGCCGGTCTCCGCAAGCTCACCCTCGCGGTCATCGTGATCGGCGCCGCGTCGGCGATCGGCTCGACGGTGCTGGGACCGTGGGCGGTCCGCACGTTCTTCGGCAGCGACTTCCAGCTCGACGCCCGTGACATGGCGTTGCTCGGCTTCGGATCGGCCGTCTACATGCTCGCCTTGACGTTGGGGCAGGCGCTCATCGCGTTGGAGCACCACGGTCGGTACGCGCTGGCGTGGGTCCTCGGCGTCGTCGCCTTTCTCGTCGCGGTCATCGCCGGGGGGAGCGACGTGCTCCTGCGCGCCGAGCTCGCGTACATGGTCGGCTCGGCGGTGACGTTGGTCGCGATGGCGGCGCTGCTGTGGCGCCCGCTCCGCGAGACGACGGGCCACGAGGCCGAAGCGTTGTTCGATGCCGTGCGGGCGGAGCCCGTCGAGCCCTGACGATCATCTTCAGGTGGGGGCGCCGGCCGTCGAGCTGAGGCGTGTCGGCGGCGGAGCGCACCGGAGCCGCCGGGCATGTGGGTGGGTGGGACGCCGAAGACGAGTCGGCGCCACCACCGACGCGCACGATCGGCTAGTGATCGGTGGTCGAGCCGTCCGCCAGCGTGGCGTGCGGGAGGCAGAGGTCGTCGTACTCGGCGATGACGATCTCGCCCGCGTTCTCGCCGCACGCCGGGCAGGCAGGGTCGCGGCGCACGTTGAACGTGCGGAACGACTCCTCGAGCGCGTCGTACGCGAGCAGCCGGCCGACGAGCGGGTCGCCGAGGCCGAGCGCGACCTTGATCGCCTCGAGGCCCTGGATCGACCCGATGATGCCCGGCAGGACACCCAGCACGCCGGCCTCGGCGCAACTCGGCGCCAGCTCCGCGGGCGGCGGCTCGGGCAGCAGGCACCGGTAGCACGGCCCCTCGTAGGGCTTGAACACCGTGACCTGTCCCTCGAACCGGAAGATCGACCCGTGCACGACGGGGATGCGCTTGAGCAGCGACGCGTCGTTCAGCAGGTACCGGGTGGGGAAGTTGTCGGTGCCGTCGACGATCACGTCGTAGCCGTCGATGATCTCGAGGACGTTGTCGGCGCCGAGTCGGACGTCGTACGTGACGACGTCGACGTCAGGGTTGAGCTGCGTCAGCGTCTTCTTGGCCGAGTCGACCTTGCGCTCGCCGATGCGGTCGACGTTGTGCAGGATCTGGCGCTGCAGGTTCGACGAGTCGACGACGTCCATGTCGACGATGCCCAGCGTCCCCACACCGGCGGCGGCGAGGTACATGGCGGCGGGGGAGCCCAGGCCGCCCGCGCCGAGGAGCAACACCTTGGTCTCGAGGAGCTTCTGCTGGCCGGCCTCGCCGATCTCGGGGAGGAGCACGTGGCGGTGGTACCGGTTGCGCTGCTCCGGGGTGAGGACTTGCGGCGTGATCCACGGGCGGCCCTCGTCCTTCCAGCGCCCGAAACCGCCCTTCAGCGAGGCGACGTCGGCATAGCCGAGCTCACGGAGGGTCTCGGCCGCGAACGCCGACCGGTTGCCGGCGGCGCAGTAGACGACGACCGGCTTGTCCTTCGAGACCTTGTTCTCGACCTGGCTCTCGAGGTGACCGCGGGGGATGAACACCGAGCCGGGGACGGTCCCCTGCTCGTACTCGTCGAGCTCGCGGACGTCGAGGAACGTGGCATCGCCGAGGCGTTCCTCGGCCTCGGCCGGGGTGACCTCGTCGATGTTCTTCTTGGTCTGGGCCAAGAGCTCGCGGTAGCCGGGCATCCTGGATCCTCTCGGTCTTGCGCGCTTTCTCGGCTCGGCCGGGCAAAAGCCTGTCGCCCTGACGACAGCCTGTACTCAGAGAAAGGCTACCCCGGGGGTCGGGTATTCCCAAGCGCCGACGCGGCCGGCGCGCCGTCCGCCCCGTGCGGACGCTGCGAATTAGCCTCGCGAGAGGCTCGCAAGCGGTAGGGAGAGTGTCGTGGCGCAGCAGGTGCTCGGGATCGACATCGGGGGGACGGGCATCAAGGGCGCCCCCGTGGACGTGGAGCGGGGGACGCTCACCGCCGACCGCTACCGGCTGCTGACTCCGAAGCCCGCCGTGCCCGCCGCGGTGGCGGACGTGGTGGCCGCCGTCGTCGCCAAGTTCGGCAGCGACGGCCCGGTGGGGGCGACGTTCCCGGCCGTCATCCGAGGCGGTGTCGCCGAGACCGCCGCCAACGTCGACAAGTCGTGGGTCGGTGAGGACGTCGCCAAGCGGCTCGGCAACGCCGTCGGACGGCCGTTCGTCGTGCTGAACGACGCCGACGCCGCCGGGCTGGCGGAGATGCGCTTCGGCGCCGGCCGCAACAAGCAGGGCGTCGTGATGATGGTGACGCTGGGGACCGGTATCGGGAGCGCCCTGTTCATGGACGGCGACCTCGTCCCGAACACGGAGCTCGGCCACCTCGAGCTCGGCGGCAAGGAGGCCGAGAAGCGTGCCTCCGAGGTCGTCCGCGAGAACAAGAACCTCAGCTGGAAGAAGTGGGGCTCGCGGGTCGACGAGTACCTCCGTCACCTCGAGGTGCTGTTCTCGCCGGATTTGTTCATCGTCGGCGGCGGCATCAGCAAGAAGTCGACGAAGTTCTTCGGGTACCTCAAGACGCATGCCCCGGTCGTGCCCGCGCAGCTGCTGAACGAGGCCGGGATCGTCGGCGCGGCGGTGGCCGCCGTCGAGGCGAGTGCGTCGCCGGCGAAGGCGCCGGCCCGGAAGCGGACCGCCCCGCCGGCCAAGCGCCCGGCCGCCCGGAGGTCGCCCCGCAGCCCGGCGTAGCCCCGAGCGCCACCGGCTGGCACCGCGAACATGCAAGTGAGCGGCACGGGTACGTGCCCGTCCTTCGTCGCGTCGCGCTACACCAGCTCGACGAGCGCGGGGAGGACCTCGCCCAGCTGATCCGGGATCACGGCCGCGGCCATGCGATCGAACGGCGTGTCCTGCGCGTTCATCACGACGAGGCGCGCTCGCGACCCGAGCGCGACCTCCGGGAGCCCGGCCGCGGGGTACACGGTCAACGAGCTGCCGATGGCGAGGAACAGATCGCTGTCCTGCGCGGCGCGCTGGGCGCGGTCGAGGTCGGCGGGGACGAGGTTCTCCCCGAACGAGATCGTCGCCGACTTGAGGATCCCGCCGCACCCGAGGCAGCGAGGGTCGTCCTCGCCGGCGCGGACCCGCTCGAGCGTCTCGGGCATCGGTCCCCGGAACGTGCACGACAGGCACTTCACCTCGTGCACGTTCCCGTGGATCTCGATGACGCGCTCCGGGCTGGTGCCGGCGGCTTGGTGCAGCCCGTCGACGTTCTGGGTCACGAGGGTGTGGAGCGCCGCCTTGCGCTCGAGGTCGGCGAGCGCGCGGTGGCCGGCATTGGGCTCGGCCCGCCACATCTCGCTGCGCAGACGGTTCTGCCACGCCTGCTTCCGGATCTCGGGATCCGAGACGTAGTACTGGAGGGTCGCGGTCTTCTCGGCGTCGGGGTTCTTGGTCCAGACGCCCTGCGGGCCGCGGAAGTCGGGGATGCCCGACTCCGTCGAGATCCCGGCGCCGGTCAGCACGACGATCTGGCGCGCGTCACGGATCCAGCTCGCGATGCTCTCGAGCCCGGTGCTGACCGCCACGCCGTCAGGCTAGGCGGCGGTCTCGGGGGTCGCGGTCTTCGCTGCGGCCTCCAGCGCGTCCCGATGACGCTGGTACGCCCACCGCGCCGCGTCGTGACAGACCGACGGATGAAAGCCGGTCGCGAAGAGCACGCGTTCGACGTGATCGGCGTCGTCGCCCTGCTCGAGCAGCGTGAACGCGACCTGCCGGGCGCGGCGGCGGGCGGTCGCGAGCGGCGGCTCGGCGAGTTTCGCCTCCGCCCACTCGGCGTGCGCGACTTGGAGGCTCGACGGCAGCCGGCGCACGTGCCGGCGGTTGATCGGAGGCAGGTTGCGGCGCACGGCGACGGTCCCGCGTCCGTCTTCGCACGCGAGGTCGAACTGGGTGAGCCGGGTCAGCGTGCGGACGATCGGGGAGCTGTTGCCCTCGCGCTGCCCGAGGCCGAGCGCCTGTGACGTGTCGGCGACGGCCAGCTCGACGCCCGCCGGCGACTCGTCGAACTTCGTGGCGAGATGGCGGAGCAACAGCACGGCCGTCGGGCCGAGAGTCGGGAGCCAGAACGTCTCGACGTAGAGCGAGCGAGGGTCGTGGCCCAAGGTGTCGAGCAACGGGTCGGGCCAGGGCGTGATCGTGAGCGTGGCGGGCATCCGGTTCCTCCCGGCGACGGCGAAGGCGACGAGCAGCCGGGGAAGGATGAACGTGAACCAGAGTGTAAAGACTTGTCTCAGTTTGTCAAGATTCCGGGCTGGGCCGGACTTTCGACGTCGAGAGGCACACATCGGTGGCCGCGCACTCGCTCGGGGCACCGGCGACGGTCACGATGGAGTCGCCCGGCCGGGCGCTCCGCAGGTCCCGCGGCTCGAAGCCGACGGTCATCGCTCCGACCTGGCGCTCACCGTGCACGTCGTAGCCGTCGTCACGGAGCGCGGCGACGAGCCCGGCGGCGACGAACCACTGGTTCAGGTCGGAGATCCGCACCAGGACCGGGCGTCCGTCGGGCAGCCGCCGTTCGACGTGCGAGACCATCGCCTCGACGGGCCGTGCATCCTCGAGCCCGGTGCCGGCCGGGGCGATCGGAGCCGGTCCGGGCCAGACGAGGAGCACGACGACGAGGCCCACGAGGCCGACGGCGACGGCCGGGCCGCGAGTCGTCATCCGGACGCGCTCGAGCTCGGGCGCGACGGCTGCGCCGACGACGACCCAGGCCATGAAGCTCAGCACTGAGGTCCACGCGACGAGGAACGTGTGGAGCGGACCGAGGACGCTCGACACCGCGTAGATGGATGTGGCGAACGCGACGACGAGAAGACCGAGCAGGATGAGCGCGTTCCATCGCCGGCGTAGCAGTGCGAGCGCAGCGGCAGCTGCGACGGCAACGGCCGCGACGAGCGAGGCCCAGCTCGCGCCGTGTGCCGTGGGATCCTCGTGGGCGGACGAGTCGGAAGCGAGCTCGTCCGCCCGGCCGTCCAGAAACCCGCTGAGACCTTGCGTCGCCACGATCCAGCCGTCCGAGACGCTGTGCGTTCGACGTCGAGGTCGCGATCGTCGACGCCCGCGGGCGTCCCCAGCTCTCGTTCTCGAATCCCACGGGGTCTCGCTGGAAGGCCGACTAACCGACCGATGTTGCTGGGGTGATGGAGCACGGCATCGGCGGCCGGTGGGATCCAAACGAGCACGACGAGGACGAGGGCTATCGCGCTCGGTGACGCGCCAAGGGCGAAGGTTCGGCCGTCGCCGCAGGACCCGTATCGCCAGAGCCGCGAACGCGACCGCGCTCACGCTGACGATCAGCGGGAGATACGCGACGTGCGTCTGGACGAGGAAGCTGCCTCCCAGCAGGACGACCGGCAGGGCCCATCGATCGAGACACGCGAGTGACCACGCTGCGATCAGGAACGCAGCGGCCGGCAGGATGGTGACGTACGGCCCCCAGCTGCTCCACACCGCTTCGTCGAGGTGCCAGATGACGAGCGCGAGGACGAACGCGGTCCACAGCATGAGGACGCGACCACCGCGTCGGTGCGCGAACACCAGGATGAGACCCGTGGCGCAGAAGCCGATGACGATCGCGCCAACGGTGATCGCGCGTGCGTCGGCCCCGAAGAGCCAATAGAACGGCGCCAAGACGTAGAAATAGACAGGGCCGGGGTGCCGCCAGCCGAATCTCGAGTATGGCCCGACGAGCACTGCATGACTTCCGATCGGCGCGTACGGCGAGCTCCGTCACTCCGAAATCGCCAGGACATGCGGGATGGCGCCACGAAGTGTGCGGACGATCGCCGCGATGAACGGGAGTCCCAGCATCGTCGCAACGACGATCTCGGGCCACCGGCGCAGATACGGGCGACTCGTTTCGCGCGCGTCCGGTGGTCGAACGGGCGTGATGACGGTCAACGCTGAAACGCCTCGAGAATCTGCCTCGCGGCGGCGGCGGGCGGCACCTCGCCGGCGGTGACGGCGGCCTCGAGCTGTTCGGCCAGCCCCGACACCCGTTCGTCATGGCGGAGCGCGTCCATCAGGCTCTCGGACACCTCCCACCACATCCACTCGCGGGCCTGCTCGGCTCGGCGGCGGTCGAGCTCGCCGGCGGCCTCGAGCGTGGAGCGGAACTCCTCGACCGTCGACCAGAGCTCGTCGATGCCGGTGCCCTCCAATGCGGAGACGAGCACCACGCGCGGCGTCCAGCCCGCCGTCTTCGAGCGCACGAGCCGGAGCGCGCTGCTGTAGTCGCTCGCGGTGGTCTTGGCCGCGGGGGCGAGCTCGCCGTCGTGCTTGTTCACGACGACGACGTCGGCGAGCTCGATGATCCCGCGCTTGATGCCCTGGAGCTCGTCGCCGGCCCCCGGCGCGATCACGAGCAGGAACAGATCGACCATCCCCGCCACTGCGACCTCGGACTGGCCGACGCCGACGGTCTCGACCATGACGACGTCGAAGCCGGCTGCCTCGCACAGCAGCATCGCCTCGCGGGTGCGGCGGGCGACGCCGCCGAGCGTGCCCGCGGCGGGTGACGGCCGCACGAACGCTGCGTCGGAGCGCGTGAGCTCGCCCATGCGCGTCTTGTCGCCGAGGATCGAGCCGCCGGTACGCGTGCTCGACGGGTCGACGGCGAGCACGGCGACCCGGTGGCCCTGCTCGACGAGCCGGAGGCCGAAGGTCTCGATGAACGTCGACTTGCCCGAGCCCGGCGCGCCCGAGATGCCGATGCGGACCGCCCCGCCCGTGTGCGGCAGCAGCTCGGTGAGCAGCGCGGCGGCTTCGTCGCGGTGGTCGGGGCGCGTCGACTCGGCCGTCGTGATCGCCCGCGCCAGCGCGCGACGATCACCGTCGACGACCTGCCCGGCGAGCTCGCTCACCCCGTGTGGCGCCGGCGCAGGAGGTCGAGGATCTCGGCCGCGGCGAGGGGGATGTTGGTGCCGGGGCCGTAGATGGCGGCGACGCCGGCGTCGAGGAGGAAGTCGTAGTCGCCGGGCGGGATCACACCCCCGCAGACGACGAGAATGTCGTCGCCGCCCTGCTTGCGCAGCGCCTGGACCAGCTCGGGCACGAGCGTCCGGTGCCCCGCCGCCTGGCTCGAGACGCCGACGACGTGCACGTCGTTCTCGATGGCATCGCGCGCCGCCTCCTCCGGTGTCTGGAAGAGGGGGCCCACGTCGACGTCGAAGCCGATGTCGGCGAACGCGGTCGCGATCACCTTGGCGCCGCGGTCGTGACCGTCCTGGCCCATCTTCACGACGAGCATGCGGGGCCGGCGCCCTTCCGACTCGGCGAACTCGTCGATCTCGCGCCGGATGCGCTCGTACCCCTCGTCGCCCTCGTACGCGGACCCGTACACGCCGCTGATGCTACGGATCGTCGCCCGGTGCCGGGAGAACACCTTCTCGAGTGCGTCCGACACCTCGCCGACCGTGGCCCGTGCCCGAACCGCCTCGATCGACAGCTCGAGCAGGTTGGCGTCATTCGCCGCGCCCTCGGTCAGCCGCTGCAGCGCCGCTTGCACGCGAGCGTCGTCGCGGGTCTCGCGCAGCTTCCGGAGCCGCGCGATCTGCTGTTCGCGGACCGCGGTGTTGTCGACGGCGCGGATCTCGACGTCGTCGTTGCCGTCGGGCTGGTACTTGTTGACGCCGACGACGACCTCTTCGCCCCGGTCGACGCGGGCCTGGCGGCGGGCGGCCGACTCCTCGATGCGCAGCTTCGGCATCCCCGACTCGACGGCCTTCGTCATCCCACCGAGCTCCTCGACCTCGTCGATGAGCTTGGACGCCTCGTGGGCGAGCGAATGGGTGAGCGCCTCGACGTAATAGCTGCCGCCGAGCGGGTCGACCACGTGGGTGACGCCAGTCTCCTCGGCGAGGATCAGCTGCGTGTTGCGCGCGATCCGGGCCGAGAACTCCGACGGCAACGCGAGCGCCTCGTCGAACGAGTTGGTGTGCAGGCTCTGCGTGCCTCCGAGCGCGGCAGCCATCGCCTCGTAGGCCGTCCGCACGATGTTGTTGTACGGGTCGTGCTCGGTGAGCGAGACGCCCGACGTCTGGCAGTGCGTCCGCAGCATCATCGAGCCGGGTTTCGTGGGACCGAACTGACGGATCAGCTGCGCCCACAGCAGCCGCGCCGCCCGCAGCTTGGCGATCTCCATGAAGAAGTTCATGCCGATCGCAAAGAAGAAGGAGAGGCGCCCGGCGAAGGCGTCGATGTCGAGGCCGCGGTCCGTCGCCGTGCGCACGTACTCGACGCCGTCGGCGATCGTGAACGCCAGCTCCTGCACTGCCGTCGCGCCCGCCTCTTGCATGTGGTAGCCGGAGATCGAGATCGAGTTGAACCGCGGCATGTGCTTCGCCGTGTACTCGATGATGTCGGCCACGATCCGCATGCTCGGCTCGGGCGGGTAGATGTAGGTGTTGCGGACCATGAACTCCTTGAGGATGTCGTTCTGGATCGTCCCGGCGAGCTGGTCCCGGCCGACCCCCTGCTCCTCGGCCGCCACGATGTAGCCGGCGAGCACGGGGAGCACGGCGCCGTTCATCGTCATCGAGACGGACATCTTGTCGAGGGGGATGCCGTCGAAGAGGAGCTTCATGTCCTCGACCGAATCGATCGCCACGCCCGCCATGCCGACGTCGCCGGTGACGCGCGGGTGGTCGCTGTCGTAGCCCCGGTGGGTGGCGAGGTCGAACGCGACCGAGAGGCCCATCTGCCCCGCCGCCAGGTTCCGGCGGTAGAAGGCGTTCGACTCCTCCGCGGTGGAGAACCCCGCGTACTGACGGATCGTCCACGGCCGGTTGGCGTACATCGTCGCCCGGATGCCCCGGACGAACGGCTCGAACCCCGGGAGCGTGTCGACCGCTTCGAGGTCCTCGAGGTCGGCGGCCGTGTAGAGCGGCTCGACCTCGATGCCCTCGGGCGTCACCCACCGCAGGCGGTCGACGTCCCCCTTGACCTCCTGGTCGGCGAGGGCGCGCCACTCCCCGAGCGACTTGCGGGGAAACTCCCGGTCAGGCACGGCCTCAAGGCTAGTTGTGCCCTTCTGGCCGCCTCCGTTCCGAGCGGCGGGTCAGCTCGCCTTGGGCAGCGGGGCCTCGGGGTCGGGGTTCTGCGCTCGGGCGAGAGCGGCCCGGGCCTGGGCGACGCCCTCTCGTCCGACGTGGCGGGCGCGGTCGTCGAGGCGCCAGTCGGGCCAGTGGACGGCCCGGCGGCCGCGGCGAACCGGCTCGCTCCGGCGGGACCGGGACCGCCGGGCCGGCGTCTCGACCTTCACGAGTCGAAGTTGCGTACCCATGTCTGCAGTATCGCTCCGGGGTATGACAGTTATTCCGCAGCCGGAGCCGTGATGTTCCCGGCAGCGGAACGGTCGCTCGGCACTTCTTGCTGCGAGAACGACGGTGTCACAGCCCGGGTTCCCGCCGAATTCGCTCGCAGACCCGCTGCATACACTCGAGGCAGTGGTGGCAGACATGGCGTACCTCGACTACGCGGCGACGACGCCCATGTATCCGGAGGTGGCGGACGCCATGCGGCCGTTCCTGTCGGACGTGTTCGGCAACCCGTCGGGCGCGCACGCCGCGGCCCGGGCGGCCAAGACGGCGCTCGAGGAAGCTCGCGAGCAGATCGCGGCCGCGCTCGGCGCCGAGCCGGCCGACGTCGTCATCACCGGTGGCGGCACCGAGGCCGACAACCTCGCCGTGAAGGGCGCCGCCCACGCAGCCCGCGACCCCGGGACCGGCGACGGCGTGGTGACGACCACGTTCGAGCACAAGGGCGTGCTGGCACCGAGCGACCGGCTCGAGCGAGAGGGCTTCCGGGTGACGCGCGTCCCCGTCGACGGCGCCGGGATCGTCGATCTCGGGGCGTTGGGGGCCGCGCTCGACGACCGGACCGTCGTCGTCTCCGTCATGCTCGTGAACAACGAGGTCGGAACGATCCAGCCCCTCGACGACGTCGCGGCGCTCGTGCGCAGCCGTGCGCCCCGCGCCGTCCTCCACACCGACGCCGTGCAGGCGGTGCCGTGGCTCGACGTGGCCGCGGCGGCGGCCGGCGCCGACCTCGTCTCGGTGTCGGCGCACAAGTTCGGCGGACCCAAGGGCGTCGGCGCGCTCGTCCGCCGCCGCGCGACGCCCCTCGAGCCGCTCATCGAGGGCGGCGGGCAGGAGTGGGGCCTGCGCTCCGGAACGGCCGACGTGGCCGGAGCGGTCGGCATGGCCGAGGCGCTGCACGTGACCGGGACAGCGCCGTGCCGAGGAGGTCGCGCGCATCGCACCGCTGCGCGACCGGCTGGCCCGTGAGCTCGCGGAGCGCGTGCCTGGCTGCTTCGTGAACGGCGACCCGGCCCGCAAGGCCGCCGGCAACTGCCACGTCGGCTTCCCCGGCGTGGAGGCGGAGGCGCTTCTCGTGGCGCTCGACCGCGAGGGTGTGTGCGCGGCGGCGGGCTCGTCGTGCTCGTCCGGCGCGACGGAGCCCTCGCACGTGCTGGCGGCGATGGGCCTGCCCCGCGACGCCGCGCTTTCCTCGATCCGGCTGAGCCTCGGCTACGCGTCGACCGACGACGACGTCGAGACCGCGCTCGACGTCATCCCGCGGGCCGTCGAGCAGCTCCGCCCGGCCGTCGCCGCGTCGCGATGACTCGCGTCCTGGTCGCGATGAGCGGCGGCGTCGACTCGTCCGTCGCGGCGGCGCTCCTCCGCGACGCGGGGCACGACGTGACCGGCGTGACCCTGAAGCTGTGGGGCGGGGAATCCGACTCCGGTTGCTGCAGCGCGGCCGACGTCGAGGACGCCCGGCGCGTGGCGGCCCAGCTCGACATCCCGCACTACGTGTTCAACTTCACCGACGACTTCGACGCGAAGGTTGTCGGACCGTACGTCGACGCGTACGCGGATGGCCGGACGCCCAACCCGTGCGTGGAGTGCAACCGGTCGGTCAAGTTCGGCCGGCTCCTCGACCGGGCCGACGCGCTCGGGTTCGACGCCGTCGCGACCGGCCATCACGCCCGTGTCGACCGCGGTGCCGGTGGCCGGTGGCGCCTTCGACGCGGCGCCGACGCCGCCAAGGACCAGTCGTACGTTCTCTACATGCTGGGTCAGGTCGAGCTCGCGCGGACGCTGCTCCCGGTGGGCGAGCTCACCAAGCCGCAGGTGCGCGAGCACGCGACGCGGCTCGGGCTGCGTACCGCGGCGAAGCCCGAGAGCATGGACGTCTGCTTCATCACGCGCGGCAACCGCAAGGAGTTCGTGACGACCCGCGCCGGCGCCCGCCCGGGCGTCGTGGTCGACGGCGACGGTGTCGAGCTCGGGCGCCACGACGGTGTCGGCGGGTTCACCATCGGGCAACGGCGCGGCGTCGGCGTCTCGACCGGCGAGCGCCGGTACGTCGTCGACCTCGACGCCGACACCGCGACGGTCACGCTCGGGCGGCGCGACGACCTGCTCCGCGACGACGCCGAGGTCCGTGACCTCCGCTTCGTGGATCAGACGCCGTCGGCCGGCGAACGGCTCGACGTGCAGGTACGCGCCCACGGCGCGCCGCTCACCGGGCGGCTCGACGGCGCGTGCGTGCGGTTCGACCGCCCCCAGCCCCGCGTCGCACCCGGCCAGGTCGTCGCCCTGTACGTCGGCGACACCCTGCTCGGCGGCGGCATCGCGGCCTGACGGGTCACCGTTCCTCGCGCCGGTGGCCTTTGCTGATCTCTGCGAGCGTGTCGGGGTCGAGATTGTCGGCGGGGACGGCCGCGACCTTGGCTTTCGTCGCCGCCCGCAACGTGGACGTGCGTACGCCGCCTTCGAGCGCGGCGCGCTCGCCGAGGATGGCGCCCGGTCCGAGCTCCGCGAGCGGCTCGCCGTCGACCTCCACCGTGAGCACGCCGTCGAGGAGCAGGAACACCTCGTCTCCCGGCTCGCCCTGAACGGTGAGCGTCTTCCCCTTGCGTACCTTCTTGATCTTCGGCGCGCCGCCCTGCATCACCACGCGCGAGAGCTCGCGCTCGAGCGCGGTCTCCACCGTCGTCACCAGGACCTTGGAGTCCTCGTCGCCCCACGGCGTGTGCTTCCCGAACGCGTGCCGGTACCACTCCTTGAAGTTCGTGAGCCCGGCCTTCTGGGCGAGCTTCCCGGCCGTGTCGTACACCCAGTGCCTCGGGAACGGGCTCGCGCCACCCAGCTCGAAGTGCGCCGACCCGTCGACGCCGAGCGTGAGGACGAGCGTCGTCCACACCGTCGGGCCCTTGAGCTGCACGAAGGGCGGATGGCTGACGCGCCGCGGCGCGGGGATCGCCGGTCGCCCGCCCGCCGTCTGCACGAAGCGAACCGACGTCGTCGACACTTCCGGTTCGCGTTGGAGCTCGGGGAACGGCACGGCTGCGAACGTCGCCTGCTTGCCCAGCCGCACCGTCGTGGACCCCATCACCGCGCCGCCTGCGTAGCCCTGCTCGACGACCGTGCCGTCCTCGACCTCGATCCACGCGTGGAGGCGGTTCGCGAAGCGGAAGCCGTCGGCGGCGCCCAGGCCCTCGAGGTCCTCGATGACGTCCGGGGGAGGGTCGTCGTAGTGCGTGAAGCCCACCTCGAACGGCAGCTTCGTCATGCCCGTGACCGCTTCCGAAGGGATCCACGAGACCGAGGTGACCGACGACTCGATGCGCATGTGCAGGCTTCCCTCCCAGTGTGCGTGACGCGAACGCAACGGTAGCGTCGCCGCGAACGGCCGTGGCTGTCAGACGTTCACACGGAT
This sequence comes from uncultured Actinomycetes bacterium, assembly GCA_963781615.1. Lineage (GTDB taxonomy): Bacteria > Actinomycetota > Acidimicrobiia > IMCC26256 > JACDBD01 > JALZAA01. The sequence goes on from CAWAGI010000005.1 coordinate 184,355, forward strand.
ACGGCGCGCCGCGGCCGTGGCGAGCAGCTCCACGCTGTAGACCGTCGCGAAGCAGATCGCCGTGGCGTTCGCCGTCTCGGCGCCGCGCAGGCCGCGCCGTGTCCGGAGCACCTCGGTGGCGCGGTCGAGCGTCATCGCCACCGACCCACTGCGCGCGCCGAGGCGGAGATCAAGCGCGGCACCCGCCCGCTCGCGCCGCGACATCGTCCGTAGCGACTCGATGCGCTCGCGCAGGAACAGCACCGGGTCCGCGAGCGTCATCGGATCGACGACCACGAGGCCGGCCGGGACGAGCACGGCGAAGCGCCGCGACAGGCTGTCCAGCGACCGCGCCGCCAGCACCGCCACGGCCAGCCCCACCACGAGCGCGGCGATGCCGATGCCGATGCGGCCGTCGGCGAGCAGGAGCGGCCCCGCCGCCGAGCCCGCCGCAACGAGGAGCGGAGCAAGCGGCAGGGGGCCGAGCCACAGTGCGGGCGGTGTGCGCAGCGGGTACCTGCGTTCGTCGCCGTACGCGACGCCGTTCACGCACGCGAACGAGACCGTGGGCAGCACGATCACCAGTGCGCCGGCGACGACGGTCCCGACCAGCGCGACGGCGGCGCGCGCACCATCGGCGCTCCCCGTGGCGACGACGACCACCGCGAGCGTGACGAAGGTGGGCGCCACGACGCGCACGGTCGTCAGGCCGATCGGGTGCGGTGCGAGCAGAGCGAGGAGTGACGATCACCCACGCCGTCCACAACAACACCTCGGCAAGCGTGCGCGGCGGTGTCGACCAATCTGCGAGCGCGTCACCTGCAGCGGGGCCGGCGGTGAGCGGGAGCGTTGCCCACGCCAACCGCACCAACCACAACGTCATCGGCGCGACCGGCCTCCGGCAGCTTCGGGAACGATCCATATACTACGGGCCTCATGGCCGCCGCCCTCGAAGCTCCGCCGCTCGTACCGGCGGTTGCCACTGCGATCGGGAGTCTTCCCCACACCGATCCGCGGGCGGCGGCGGAGCTCGTTCTCGAGGCACATCCGCGGTTTCCGGCGGCTCCGCAACTGCCCGCGCGAACTCCGCTCGAGGGGATGGTCGCGCAGTGGGCACGCGCGCTCCCGGAGGTGACGCTCGAGCCCGACGGCTCCCTCTCGGTGCGCGGAGTGGCGAACGAGCCACCGGTGCCGGTGTTCGATGCCGACGCCCACGGCGGGCTGCTCGCGTTCCTCGATGCCGCGAGCAACGGTCGGCAGCCGCCCCGGGTCAAGGTGCAGATCGCCGGTCCGTTGACGCTGGGAGTGGCGTTGTCGCACGCCGGGCTCCCGACTCCGCATGCTTTCCGCCGGGGTGGCGAAGCAGCGCGGGCGTGGGCGACGGCGGTCGAGGACCTCGTCTCGGAACGCCTCCCGGGATCGGCGCTCGTGTTGTTCTTCGACGAGCCGTCGCTCGTCGCGTGGCGACGCGGCGACGCGCCACTCGAGCAGGAAGCCGCGATCGACGTGTTGTCGGGTGCGCTGGCGGCACCCGCGTGCCCGACCGGTGTGCACGTGTGCGGCGCGGGCAACCGGCGCCTCGCGCTCGAAGCCGGTCCGCAGGTGCTCGGCGCCGAGGTCGGCCCCGATCTCGTCGACGACGCCGACGTCCTGGCCCGTCACCTCGACGCCGACGGCTGGATCGCGTGGGGCGCCGTCCCGACCGACGGGCCGGTGGGCGAATCGGTGGAGCCGCTGTGGCGCGCGCTCGTCAGCGTGTGGTGCGAGCTGACGCGCCGGGGCTGCGATCCCGTCCGGATCCGCACCCAGAGCATCGTCACGCCGGCGTGCGGCCTCGCCGGCCACGGCCCCACGCAGGCCGAGCGCACGCTGCGTCTCGCGCGCGAGCTCGCCGACCGGGTGCACGACCAGGCGATCGCCGCCCGGTTGACGCTCGGCGCCTGACGTGTCGAACGGCGCCGACCGCTGCCGGGTGTGCGACGAGCCGCTCGCGCCGGGTTCGCCGTTCTGCCCCCGCTGCGGCACCCGCGTGGAGGACGACGCCGCCGCGGCAGACGACGCCGCCGTGACCGGCCTCGTCGTCGACGACCCCACCGCGGCCACCGGTGCATACGAGGCGACGCAGGCGATGCCGGGAGCGGGAGAGCCGACGGGACTCCCCGTCGCGGGCGCACCGGTCGACGCCGGCGAGCAGGCGGGAGCCGCGGGCCCGACCCCCGAAGAAGAGGAGAGGTCGCGCCGGATGCGGCTGCTGGTGGCCGGGATCGTGGTGGTCATCGTGCTCGCGCTCGTCGTGCTGGTCGCGCTGGCGTTCACCAGCGGGGGCGGGGGCGGCAACCCTCCGAGCTCGTCGGTGCCGACCACGGCGGTGACGACGCCCGTGACGCAGCCGTCGCCGACGGCGGCGCCGACGAACCCGCCTACCAACCCGCCGCCGACGTCGAGTGGCCCACCCCCGACGTCCAGCGGACCGCCGCCCACGACGAGCGCCCCGACGTCGACGCCCGCCACCACGACCTGACGGAAGTCACGGTCACAGCGCCGCGGCGACGGCGGCTTTGCCGACCGTCGACGCAAAGCCGGAGCTCGCGACGGCGCCAGGAAGCGTCGGTAGGCTCAACGCGGAGGCGGTGGCTTTGCCGACCGCCGCCGCAAAGCCGGAGCTTGCGACGGCGACAGGAGGGAGACTTGGCGGCACCTACGGAGATCGAGGCGCGCGTCAAGGAGCTGCGCGAGCTCGTCCGGTACCACCGCGAGCGCTACTTCCAGGACGACGAACCGGAGATCTCCGACGCCGAGTTCGACGAGCTGTACCGGGAGCTCGAGGGCCTCGAAGGCGAATTCCCGGAGCTGGTGACGCCCGACTCACCGACCCAACAGGTCGGTGCCGCCGCGGCCACCACCTTCGCCGAGGTGCAGCACGTCCTGCCGATGCTGTCGCTCGACAACGCGTTCAGCCTCGAGGATCTCCTCGCGTGGGGGAAGCGCATCGAGCGCCAGATCACCGACCCGGTGGTGTTCGTCTGCGAGCCGAAGATGGACGGGCTGGCGATCTCGCTCCTGTACGAGGACGGGAGGTTCGTCCGCGCCGCGACGCGCGGCAACGGGTTCGTCGGCGAGGACGTGACACCGAACGTGCGGACGATCGAGTCCGTACCGAAGCAGCTACAAGGGAGCGACGTGCCCGCGCGGCTCGAGGTGCGGGGCGAGGTGTTCATGCCGATCAAGGCGTTCGAGGCGCTCAACCGCCGCCAGGAGGAGGCCGAGGGACGCCTGTTCGCCAACCCGCGCAACGCGGCCGCGGGCAGCCTCCGGCAGAAGGACTCTCGCATCACCGCCGAGCGTGCCCTCGACATCTTCTGCTACCAGCCCGGCGTGAAAGAGGGCGGGCCGCGGTTGCGCACGCACACCGAGACGCTCGACTGGCTGCGCTCCCTCGGGTTCCCCGTCAACGACGAGATCACGAGATTCGAGTCGCTGGACGACGTGTACACGTTCTGCGAGCGAATGCTCGAGCAGCGACACGGCCTCGGCTACGAGATCGACGGCGTGGTCGTCAAGGTCGACGCTCTCGGTCAGCGCGAGGAGCTGGGCGCGACGAGCAAGGCGCCGCGTTGGGCGATCGCGTACAAGTTCCCGCCCGAGGAGAAGACGACGCCGCTGCGCAACATCATGGTGAGCATCGGCCGCTCCGGCCGCGCCACGCCGTTCGCGCAGCTCGAGCCGGTCTTCGTCGGCGGCTCGACCGTGTCCCAGGCCACGTTGCACAACGAGGACGAGGTCGCCCGCAAGGACGTGCGCATCGGCGACACCGTCATCGTGCGCAAGGCCGGCGACGTCATTCCCGAGGTCGTCGGGCCGGTGCTGGCGAAGCGGCGCAAGGGCCTCCGTCGGTGGAAGTTCCCGAAGGACTGCCCGGCGTGCGGCCAACCGCTCGTGCGAGCCGAGGGCGAGGCGGCGACGAACTGCGTCAACGTCGACTGTCCGGCGCAGCGATGGGGCCGGATCGTGCACTTCGCCGCCGCCATGGACATCGACGGGCTGGGCGAGGAACGGGTCCGTCAGTTCATCGATGCCGGCTTGCTCTCCGACCCGGCGGACATCTACTGGCTGGACGTCGAGCGCCTCGTGAAGCTCGAGCGCATCGGCGAGAAGTCGGCCCAGCAGCTCGTCGACAACATCCAGGCGTCGAAATCGGAACAGCTGGGACGGCTGCTCGTCGGGCTGAGCATCCCGAACGTCGGCTGGGCGACCGCGCAGGACATCGCCCGCGAGATGGGGCACCTCGACCGCATCCTCGACGCCTCCGCCGAGGAGCTCACGCAGGTCGAGGGGATCGGGCCCATCGTCGCCCAGAGCGTGCACGAGTTCTTCGCCCGCGAGCGGACGCGCCAGCTCGTCGAGAAGCTGCGGGAGGCGGGCGTGAACTTCGAGGGCCCGTCGCGCGCGGCCGCGCCCGACGTCGAGCAGACGCTCGCCGGTCTGACGTTCGTGCTCACCGGCGGGCTCGAGGAGCTGAGCCGGGAGCAGGCGGAGGCCGAGATCGAGGCGCGGGGCGGCAAGGTCACGAGCAGCGTGTCCAAGAAGACGAGCTACGTCGTCGTGGGCGAGAATCCCGGATCGAAGCTCGCGAAGGCCGAGCAGCTCGGTTCGACGATCCTCGACGAGGCGGCGTTCCGGAAGCTCCTGGAGGAAGGACCCGAGTGATGGTGAACAAAGGCGCGGTCGGCCAGACCGGCGATTCGTACGATCTGGTGGTCGAGCGGGGCAAGCTGCGGGAGTTCGCCCGGGCGACGAAGTCCCAGAACCCCGAGTACCTCGAGGACCCGACGCCGGTGTCGCCGCCGACCTTCCTCGTGTCGTCGGTGTTCTGGGCGCCGCCCGGCGCCGCACGGTGGGGCGACCTCAAGCTCGACATGCGGCGCGTCCTCGACGGCGGACGCGAGTTCGTGTTCCACGGCCCGCCGCCGGCGGCGGGCACGAAGCTCACGTCGCAGAGCCGCGTCGAGGACATCTACGAGAAAGAAGGCAAGCGGGGCGGCACGATGACGTTCGTGGTCACGGTGCAGGAGTTCCGCGACGAGAAGGGCGAGCTCGTGGCCGAGATGCGTTCCACCGCGATCGAGACCGGCAAGCCGCCGACGGAGGGTTGAGGACGATGGGCGTCACATGGGAAGACCTCGCCGAGGGGACGAAGGCGGAGCCGCGCGAGTTCGGGCCGCTCACACGCACCGATTTCGTGCGCTACCAGGGCGCGTCGGGCGACTTCAACCCGATTCACCACGACGAGGAGTACGCGAAGGGCGCCGGCTTCCCGACCGTGTTCTCGGTCGGGATGCTCCAGGCCGGCCTCCTCGCCACCTACGCGACCGACTGGCTCGGCGCCGCCAACGTGCGTCGTTACGGCGTGCAGTTCCGCGAGCAGGTGTGGCCCGGCGACACGCTCACGTGCACGGGCGAGGTCACGAAGCGCTACGAGGACGGCGGCGAGCGCCTCGTCGACCTCGAGCTGTCGTGCACTCGCCAGACCGGCGGTACCGCGATCAAGGGCTGGGCGACGTTCGTCGCGCCGTGACCCCCTTGCCGCGTTGTCACGAAACGCGCTCTATGGGCGCGAAACTGTGACAACGCGGCGGGAGGAATGGTCGTGAAGGCGCAGGTGCTGGAGCGGGCGGCGCCGATCGGCGATGCGCCGCTCCGGCTCGTCGAGCGCGACCCGCCCGAGCCGGGCCGGGGGGAGGTCCGCCTGCGCGTCCACGTGTGCGCGTGCTGCCGCACCGACCTGCACGTCGTCACCGGGGAGCTCGACCTCCCGAAGTTGCCGGTCGTCCCCGGTCACCAGGTCGTCGGCACGGTCGACGCGCTGGGTGAAGGATGCGCGCGCCTCAGCGAGGGCGAGCGGGTCGGCGTGTGCTGGTTGCACTGGGCAGACGGCGTCTGCCGGTACTGCCGGGCCGGCAGCGAGAACCTCTGCGAGCACGGGAAGTTCACGGGCTGGACCGTGGACGGCGGGTACGCGGAGGCGATCACCGTGCCCGAGGACTTCGCGATCCGTCTCCCCGACGAGCTCGACGACATCGCCGCGTCGCCGTTGCTCTGCGCGGGCGCGGTCGGGTACCGGTCACTCCGCCGGGCCGAGATCGAACCGGGCGAGCGGGTGGCTCTGTTCGGGTTCGGATCGTCGGCCCATCTGGTCATGCAGGTGCTGCGGTACTGGGGCTGCGAGGTCTTCGTTCCCACTCGGGGCGAGGCGCACCGCGCGCTTGCGCGCGAGCTGGGTGCGGCATGGGTCGGGCGCGCCGACGAGCTGCCGCCCGAGACGTGCGACCGTGCCGTCGTGTTCGCGCCCGCCGGCGAGCTCGTTCCCGTCGCGCTGCGCGCCATCCGCCCGGGCGGGACGGTGTCGCTCGCCGGCATCCACATGAGCCCGATCCCGGTCATGGACTACGCGCTGCTGTGGCGCGAGCGGTCACTGCGCTCGGTCGCCAACGTGACCCGGCGCGATGCGGAGGAGTTCGTGGCGCTCGCGGTCGAGGCGAACGTGAGGGCCGAGTACGAGACGCATCCGCTGGACGCCGCCAACGACGCCCTGGCCGCGATCGCAGCCGACGCCGTGCAGGGGACGGCCGTGCTCCAGATCGCCTGAGCGTCAGGCGCGTGGCCCGGAAGGTCCAGCCGAAGCTCTTGGGCTTGGCCGGCTCGGCCTGGGTCTGGCTCCAGTACAGGACGGCAGCGTTGTTCACGCCGGCCGGCAGCCGGCTGATCTCCTTGCCCTCGGCCGGCCGGAACGAGATCGTGCTCGTGGCGTTGTCGATCACGAGCTGATCCTCGGGGATGCGCTTCCCGTTGAGCACGATCACGCCGGTCAGACCGGATCGGAGGCGAACCTCGATGTCGTCGAGCTGGCTCGCGATGCTTCCGGGCGCGGGTCGCACCTGCGCGATGTCCGCGTTCAGGCTCTGCTTCCCCTGATCCGACGTGTCGGAGTTGTATCCCAGGACGAGCACGAGGCTGACGACGAGCGCGAGCCCACCGACGACGATCACGACGCGCCACGGATGGATGCTCGCCCCGCGCCGACCGGCGGCGCGACCACCCGCGAGCTTCGTTCCGCTTGCCATGAATCTCCTGTCGCCGTCGCAAGGATCGTAACCGTGCGGCGTGCCGCGACTTCCACGCGCGCCTTCGGTACCGTTGACCAGCTATGGCGCTGAGCGGCCTCACCGATCTCAACGGCCGCGTGCTCGCCGATCGCTACCGCCTGCTCGCCCCGATCGGCTCGGGCGGAAGCGGACGCGTGTACGTCGCCGACGACGTGCGGCTCCGGCGGCGCGTCGCGGTGAAAGTGCTGCACGGGGCGCTGGTCGACGACGCCGGGTTCCTCCGCCGCTTCCGCGCCGAAGCCCAGCTCGCCGCCTCTCTCCATCATCCCAACATCACGACCGTCTACGACTGGGGCGAGGACGACGTCCCGTTCATGGTCCTCGAGCTGCTGTCGGGCGGCAGCCTCCGCGGCATGCTCGACGAAGGCGTTCGGCTGTCGCCCGCGCAGGCCGCGCACACCGGCCGGTACGTGGCCGCGGCGCTGTCGTACGCGCACTCCCGTGGGTTGGTCCACCGCGACATCAAGCCGGCGAACCTGTTGTTCGACGAGCACGGCGGGGTGCGCGTCGCCGACTTCGGCCTCGCGCGCGCCCTCGCCGAGGCGAGCTGGACGGAGCCGACCGGCGCGCTCGTCGGCACGGCGCGTTACGCCGCCCCCGAGCAGGGAACCGGTGCGACGCTCGACGCGCGTGCCGACCTGTACGCGCTCGGTCTCGTGCTCGTCGAGTCGGTCACGGGCCGCGTCCCCGACGTCGCCGACACGCTCATCGGCACGCTGGCGGCTCGAGCGCGGACGTCTCTCGTCGCGCCGGAGGAGCTCGGCACGCTGGCGCCGGTCGTGGAACGGGCCGGCCGCGCCGATCCGTCCGAGCGGTACCCGGACGCGATGACCATGGCCGAGGCCCTCGCCGACGCGTCCCGCCAGCTGCCGCCGCCGGGTCCGCTGACGCTCGTCGGGCTCGACGCCCACATCGATCCGCACCCGACCGAGCTCGGCCGGACGACGTCGGTCTTCGACCAGGATGCAGACGCGACCGTCGCCACGGCACGGACGACCGCCGACAACGCGGCGCCGGCGAAGACGGAGCCGGCGCCGGGCCCCGGTCGGTACGCACCGCGTGCCGTCCCCGCGGTCGTCGGCGCGCTGGTGATCGCGGTGCTGGTCGCGGCGGGCCTGCTGCTGGCACGGTCGGCGGGGGGCGACACCGTCGCCGCCCCGCAGCTCGTCGGCCTCACGCAGCAGGAAGCCGCGGCGCGCGCTGCCGAGGCGGGCGTCGTCGTCGAGTTCGAGAAGCGCGACGTGGACGACCCCGCGGGGCGCGTGATCAGCCAGTCGCCGGCGGCGGGCGCGTTCCTCTCCGACGGCGGCACGGTGCGGCTCGTCGTCTCGCGGGGGCCGCCTCCCGTCGCCATCCCCGACGTCGCCGGGCAGCCGGAGCAGCAAGCCACCCAGGTGCTCGCCGGCGCCGGCTTCGCCGTCGATCCGAAGCACGACTACGACGAGAACATCGCCGCCGGCATCGCGATCCGCACCGACCCGGCCGCGAACGAGAAGCAGGCGCCCGAGTCCACGATCACGCTGGTCGTGAGCGACGGCCCGCGCCCGGTGGCAGTGCCGGACACCTCGGGCAAGGGCTACGACGCCGCCGTCGCCGCGCTCCAGTCCAAGCGCTTCGGCGCGACGCGTGTCGACGACTTCAGCGAGACGGTGCCGGCCGGAACCGTCGTCGGGACCGACCCGGCCGCGGGCCAGCTCGCCCCTCGCGACTCCCAAGTGGTCGTGCACGTGAGCAAGGGGCCGCAGCCGGTCGCGGTACCGAACGTGGTCGGGGCCAGCGTCGAGCAGGCGAGCCAGGCACTGCAGGCCAGTGGGCTCCAGGCCGACGTGCAGAACTTCGCGCCCGGCCGGACCGTGAAGAGCCAGAACCCGCCCGCCGGGACGCAGGTCAACAAGGGCACCAAGGTCACGCTCGCCCTCTGAATCTCGCACGGACGATCGTTTGACCGATCGGTCAAGTCGGCGCATACCATGCCGCGTCTTCATCTCGACGGGGGATCGCCATGGGTGCACTCGACGGGCGGGTTGCCATCATCACCGGCGCGGGCCGCGGGCTCGGTCGCGAGCACGCGCTGCTGTTCGCGCAGGAAGGCGCCAAGGTCGTCGTGAACGACCTCGGCGGCGACATGCACGGCGAGGGCGCCGACCGGGCGCCGGCCCAGCTCGTCGTCGACGAGATCGAGAAGATGGGCGGCGAGGCGGTGGCCAACCTCGACAGCGCCGCCGACTGGGACGGCGCCCAGCGACTGGTCCGCACCGCGATCGACACCTTCGGCGACCTCCACGTGCTCGTGAACAACGCCGGAATCCTGCGTGACCGCGTGATCGTGAACATGACCGAGGAGGAGTGGGACGCCGTCATCCACGTCCACCTGAAGGGTCATTTCTGCCCGACCCGCCACGCCGCCGCCTACTGGCGCGAGCAGAGCAAAGCCGGCAAGGAAGTCAAGGCCTCGATCGTCCACACCTCGTCGACGTCGGGACTGCTCGGCAACCCGGGTCAAGCCAACTACGGCGCGGCGAAGTCCGGCATCGCGACGTTCTCGTACATCGCGTCCCTCGAGCTCGGCCGGTACGGCGTCCGGTCCAACGCGATCGCGCCCGCAGCCCGCACGCGCCTCACCGAGCAGACGCCGGGGCTGCAGGAGGTCGTGAAGGCGCCCGAGGACGAAGGCAAGTTCGACGTCTGGGACCCGGCCAACGTGTCGCCGTTCGTCGGGTACCTCGCCACCGAGGACTGCCCGCTGACGGGCGAGGCGTTCCTGGTGCAGGGCGGCGTCGTGCAGCGGTTCCAACCCTGGAAGCTCTCCGAGAAGATCGACGGGGGCGACCGCTGGACCGTCGCGGAGCTCGAGAAGGAGGCCGTGAAGCTCCAGCCGCCGGAGAAGTAGGGCGGTGCTGGACCCGTTCGGCAACACCGAGATCGCGGGGACGGCGCTGCTCATCCTTCTCGTCGTCCCGCTCGGCGTGCTCGTGCTCGCGGTCATCATCCTTGCCGCCGGCCGCGGCGAGCCCGACACCACCGGGCGACGCGCCTTGTCCGTCTACCTCGCGGCGGTCAACTTCGTGGCGATCTTCACGCTCGTGTTCGCGAGCTACGCGACCGTGCAGTCGCTCTCCCGGCTCGTCGTCGACGGTGAGAGCCAGGACGCCGCCGTGCGGGGCGCCGTCCAGGCCGCCCTGATCGTGGGCGCGGCGGTCGTGGTCCTCGTGTTCCACGCCCGGCGGCGTCGTGAGCTCCGCGCCGAGCACGACTTCGCGCCCGGTGGGCCCGCATGGCGGATCGATCGCGCCTACCTGTACGCAGTGTGCTTCGTCGCCGTGCTCGTGGCCTTGTTCGCGCTCGGCGCCGGCGCCTACGGCGGGTTCCGGGCGCTCGCGCCCGGTGTGACGGGCGAGTTCGTCTCGCGACACCACGAGACGCAAGAGGGCGTCGCCCAGCTGATCCCGCAGGTGTGGCTCGGCCTCGCCGCCCTGTACGTCTTCGTCCGCGCCTGGCGCGAGGTCGCCACCGAGGCCGGCTGAGGCCGGCTCGCCCGAAGGCGGCCGGGACGGGCCGGGAAAAATTGCGTTGGTCACGCAGAAATGACCCGTGTCATGGCCCGTGCGGACTACACATTTCCCACGGATCTCGGCCCGTCTCCCGCGTTTGCGGCTTCCCGCGGCATTTGAACACCTCGGAGGACGCGCGCAGGTCAGCGACTCGGCGCCGACCGATTGATGACCCTTCGTCCGGAATCGTGGCCCCGGGCTATGACCATGTCATGGTGCGAACGAGCCATATCGCGCTAGTCACCCGCCTCTTTACGTCCACGGCCGTTCTCCTTACCCTGCCGTCGGCCACCAGTTCAGTCACGAGCTCAGCCACCAGTTCACCTGGACCTGATGGGAGCCACGTTGAAGCGATTCCCGCACGGGGCGACGACGGGACCGCGACACCAGCGACCTGGCCGGCGGTACGGCCAGCTACCTCACCGACCCGGCCCGGACCGGCCGGTGGGTCGTCTGTTGCTGACCGAGGACCTGACTCGCTGGGCAGACGCAACGGCGCGGCTGTTCGCCGAGACCGACGCACGCGAGGATGCTGCGCACCTCGAGACACTCTGGGTGCTCGAAGACGCGTGACCGGTTCGACCGCGAACCCGCGGCGCCGAGACCTCGCCACGCCCGACAACTCACACCAACACTGACGGGCCGTCGGCCCGACGAGGCGGGAAACTAGCCTCGACCGGGCCGATGGACCGCGACCCCGAGTCCCCGCTCGTCGTCGAATACCCCGGCGGCGAGGAGGTTCCCGCCGTCGCGTGGCCGATGCTGCTGCGCAAGCGGATCGGTCGTCACGTCCGCGAGAGCGACCGGTACCGCTGGTGGGTTCTCTGGACCGCGCTCGCGGGTCTGTTCGCCACCGGGTTCACGATCACGATCCTGGCGGTGTCGCTCGGGGACGTCGCCCGGGACCTCGGTGCCAGCGAGACGGCGCTCACCTGGACGGTCACCGGGCCGTTCCTCGCCCTCGCGCTCGCGATGCCGCTGTTCGGCAAGATCGGCGACGTTCGCGGCCACCGCCGCGTGTACCTGATCGGCCTCGCCGGCTTCACGGTCGCCACGTTCCTGACCGCGCTGGCGTGGGACGGCGCGTCACTCATCACGATCCGCACGCTCGGCGCGATTCCCGGTGCGGCCACGGGCCCGGCCTCGATGGCGCTGATCATGCGGGCGTTCCCCGAAGAGGATCGGGTCAAGGCGATGGGCTGGTGGTCGCTGGTCGGCGCCGGGGCGCCGGTGCTCGGACTCGTCGCGGGCGGGCCGCTCGTCGACGCCATCGGCTGGCGCGCGATCTTCCTGCTGCAGGCGCCGATCGCGCTCGCTGCGTTGATCGTCGCGATCCCGATCCTGCACGAGACGCCCAGAATGGAGCGGCAGTCGATCGACTACGCCGGCGCCGCGGCGCTCGCCGCCGCCACCGTCGCCCCGCTGCTCGGGCTCAGCGTCGGCAGCCAGGTCGGCTTCACGCAACCGCTGGTGTTGGCGCTGTTCGTTGCCGCGCCCATCGCGCTCGTCTTGTTCGTCGTCGTCGAGCGGCGGGCTGAACACCCGCTCTTACCGCTCCGCTTCTTCACGGAGCGGAACTTCACAGCGTCGCTCGTCGCCCAGTTCACGTCGAACTTCGGATACATGGGCGGCTTCATCGTCACGCCACTCCTGATGGAGCGGGTCTTCGGCTTCACCGTGGCGGCCACGTCGCTGGCGATGATCTGCCGGCCGCTCAGCTTCAGCGTCTCGTCTCCCGTGGCCGGATACGTCGCCGTCCGCGTAGGGGAGCGGCGGGCCAGCGTGGTCGGATGCGCGCTCATCGTCGTGTCCATGGCGTGCTTCGCGCTCGGTGCGTCGACGGAGGCGATCGCGCTCGTGTTCGGGGCGCTGATCCTCTCGGGGTTGGGCCTCGGCGCGTCGCAGCCGTCGTTGATCAGCTCGGCTGCGAACGCGGTCGAGACGGAGAGTCTCGGCGTCGCGAACGCGGCCCAGGTGATGGTCACCCAGATCGGCGTCGTCACCGGCATCCAGGTGCTGTCCACCGTCCAAGGCGGCGGGTCGAGCACCGCGTCGTTCACGGTCGCCTACCTCGTCGGGGGGATCGTCGCCGTCGCCGGCATCGTCGGCGCCGCCTTCGTCCAGTCGGCCGACCGGCCGGCGCGCCTCAGCGTGGCCCGGGCCGCCTGACGGCGCGACCATGGGCCCCATGGGTAGGGCTCCGGACATTCGCTATGCGACGAGTGGCGATCTCAACATCGCGTACTCCGTCACCGGCGACGGCCCTGATCTCGTCGTCGCACCCGGCTTCATCTCGCACCTCGAGGTCGGGTGGGAGCAGCCCTCGCTCGCGCACTTCTGGTCGCGTCTCGCATCGTTCCGGCGCGTCATCACCTTTGACAAGCGGGGGACCGGCCTGTCCGACCCGGCGACGCACGCGCCGACGCTCGAGGAGTCCACCGACGACGTGCGCGCGGTCATGGACGCGGCCGGGTCCGAGCGGGCCGACGTCCTGGGCGTCTCCGAGGGCGGCACGATGGCGACGTTGTTCGCCGCTACCAATCCCGGGCACGTGAACGCGCTCCTCTTGTACGGGACGTACGCCCGGCTGGTCGATGCACCCGACTATCCCATCGGGGTCAGGGCCGAGGATCTCGAGCGACTGATCGAGATCAGTGGCCAGGGCTGGGGCGAGGGCGTCGGTCTGGCGGCGTGGGCGCCGAGCCGTCGCGACGACGCCGAGTTGCGCGACTGGTGGGCGCGGCTGCAACGCATGGCTGCCAGCCCGGGCATGGTTCGCAACATCTTCGCCCTCTATCCGAAGATGGACATCCGGGACGTGCTGCCGTCGATCCAGGTGCCGACCCTCGTCCTCCACCGACGGGACGACCGCATGGTGTCCGTCGAGATGGGTCGCTACCTCGCCGACAACATCCCCGGCGCCAAGTTCGTCGAGCTCGACGGCACCGACCACCTCATCTTCACCGGCGACGCCGACGCGGTCATCGACGAGATCGAGGAGTTCCTCACCGGCGTCCGCCCGCTGCCCGCGGTCGAGCGCGTGCTGGCCACGGTGCTGTTCACCGACGTCGTCGACTCCACGAAGCGGGCGGTCGAGCTCGGCGACGAGCGGTGGAAGGAGCTCCTCACGCGGCACGACGCCCAGGTCAGGCGGCAGCTCGAGCGCTTCCAGGGTCGCGAGGTGAACACGACCGGGGACGGCTTCCTCGCGACGTTCGACGGTCCGGCCCGGGCCATCCGGTGCGCAGTCGCGATCCGCGACGCGGTGGGCGCGCTCGGGCTCGAGGTGCGCGCCGGCGTCCACACCGGGGAGGTGGAGATGCGGGATGCGGACATCTCCGGCATCGCCGTCCATCTCGCGGCCCGCGTCGCCGCGACCGCCGCCGCGGGCGAGGTGCTCGTCTCCCGCACCGTCGTCGACCTGGTCGCCGGCTCGGGGCTCGCGTTCGTCGACCGCGGGGACCACGCCCTGAAGGGCGTCCCGGGCGAGTGGCGCTTGTTCGCGGTCGAGGAGTGACGCGGCCGCTACTCGGTGATGCCCTGGATCGCCTCTTGCAGTGCGGCGTTTCCGCCGCCCTGTTGCGACGCCATGAGCTTGGCCATGTCGCCCTGCACGCGGACCTTGCCCTGCATGAACGCCTGCATCCCCGCGTTCGGGTCGCCGGAGACGAACACCTGCTTGGCCGTCGTGTAGTCGGTGGTGAGCGTGACGTCGGCGTCGGACGCGTGGCCGATGCCCCAGTGCCCCTTGCCGTCACGCGCGCCCATGTGCATCTGGCGCTCGTCGCCGAACGGGGTCTCGGTGATGACGAGGTTCACCATTACGTTCGCCTGGGCCGGCGCGTCGGCCCCGTGCTCCTCGACCAGCTTCTCGACGATCGCGAACCAGTCGTCCGACAGGAACTGATGCTTCTCCGCCACCGATCCTCCTCAGAGCGTCGCCCGAACGGCGCGGGATCGTAACGCTGCTTGACCGAACGGTCTAGTTCCCGGTCTAGGCTGGCTTCGTGCCGGCGAAGACGCGCCCCGAGCGCATCGAGACGCACGAGCGCAACCCGAAGTGGCAGAACGTCCCGTTGCGCATCGAGATGTCGGAGTGCATCAACTGCGACGCGTGCCTCCGCCACTGCCCCGAGCAGTTCGGCGCGATCTTCAACCACGGCATCGACGTGATCATCGTCCCCGAGCTGTGCAGCGGCTGCCTGAAATGCGTCCCTGTCTGCCCGGTCGACTGCATCTACCCCGATCCGGAGTGGTCGCCCGCTCCCGACGACTGGTGGAAGCACCCGGGGAACCCGGGCGACCCGTACACCTGACCCGGCCGTCTGCCGTGTCGCCCGCCGTCCGCACCGAGACCGACGCCGGCGTGCGCTCGATCGTCCTCAGCAGGCCCGACGAGTACAACACCATCACCCCCGAGCTGCGTGACGAGTTGGCGGCCGCGGTCGACGACGCCGACGCCGACCGGGACGTCCGGGTGGTCCTGCTGCGTGCCGACGGGCCTGCGTTCTGCGCCGGCTACGGGCTGGACTGGTCGACGCAGGCACAAGCGGCGGAGGGAGCGGCGCGCCAGCGCGTGTGGGACTCCGTGGCCGACTATCAGATGATGTCGGGCTTCGTCGCCACCTACATGAAGCTCTGGTACGCGTCGAAGCCGACGGTTGCCGCCGTCCAGGGCTGGTGCATCGCCGGCGGCACCGACATGGTCCTCTGCGCCGATCTCATCGTCGCCGGCGAGAGCGCCGTGTTCGGGTACCCGCCCGCACGCGTGTGGGGCACGCCCACCACGGCCATGTGGGTGTACCGGATGGGCCTCGAGCAGGCGAAGCGCTACCTGCTCACGGGGGACGAGATCCCGGCACCGGAAGCGGCCCGCATCGGACTGATCCTCGAGGCCGTTCCTGACGGGAAGCTGCAGGAGCACGCGCGGGAGCTCGCCGAGCGCATGGCCAGGCTGCCGTTGAACCAGCTGCAGATGCTCAAGCTCCTGTGCAACCAGACGGCCGAGAGCATGGGGATGGCGTCGAGCCGGACGTTGGGCACGCTGTTCGACGGCATCGCCCGCCACACGCAGGAGGGTCTCGACTTCGTCGCCAGATCGGGGGAGATCGGGTTCCGTGACGCGGTGCGCGAGCGCGACGACCCGTTCGGCGACTACGGCTCGGGCCCGCGGTCCAAACGACGCTGAGCTTCGGGCGGCCGATCCGTAGACTCCGGCGCGTGGGAGCACAGCGCGCGCGCATCACCCGAGCCGACGTCGAGCACGTGGCGATGCTCGCCCGCCTCGCGCTCACCGACGACGAGATCGAGCAGCTCACCGGGGAGCTGGGGGCGATCGTCGACTACGCGGCTGAGGTGTCCGCGCTCGACACCGCCGACGTCCCGCCGACCGCGCACCCGCTGCCGCTGGTGAATGTGTTCCGACCGGACGATCCGCGCCCGGGGCTCGATCGCGACGAGGTATTGGGCGAGGCACCGGCGGCCGAGGACGGCCAGTTCCGGGTGCCGCGCATCCTCGGTGAGGCGCCGTGACGACGGCGACCGGGGAGTGAAATGAGCGCGGTCGAGATCGCGGCGGCAGTGCGCGCCGGCGAGCGCTCGGCGCGCGAGGTGGTGGACGAGCACCTGGCGGAGATCGACGCGCGCGAGTCGGAGCTGCACGCGTTCAACGGCGTGCTCGGGGACGAGGCGCGCGCCGCCGCGGACGCCGTCGACGCGTCCGTCGCCCACGGCGACGATCCCGGACCCCTGGCGGGAGTACCCGTGGCGGTCAAGGACAACATGTGCACGCGCGGGATCCCGACCACGTGCTCGTCGAAGATCCTCGAGGGGTGGCGCCCCCCGTACTCGGCGACGGTCATCGAGCGCGTCGTGGCCGCCGGAGGCATCCCGATCGGCAAGACGAACCTGGACGAGTTCGCCATGGGCTCGTCGACCGAGAACTCCGCCTTCGGCCCCACTCGCAACCCGCGCCGGCCCGACCGGGTGCCCGGCGGCTCCAGCGGCGGGTCCGCCGCTGCCGTGGGTGCCCGCTTCGCATCGGTCGGGCTGGGCTCGGACACCGGGGGGTCCATCCGTCAGCCGGCGGCGTTGAGCGGGGTGGTGGGAATCAAGCCGACGTACGGCGTCGTGTCGCGCTACGGCCTCATCGCGTTCGCGAGCTCGCTCGACCAGATCGGGCCACTGACCGAGTCGGTCGAGGACGCCGCGCTGGTGCTCGAGGTCATCGCCGGGCACGACCCGCTCGACTCGACGTCGATCGCGGAACCGGCGCCGCGCGTTCGCGACGGGCTCGACGGCGGCGTCGACGGGCTGCGGATCGGCATCGTCGAGGAGCTTGCCGACGCGGAGGGCGTGCAGCCCGACGTGGCCGCGGCGGTCGAGCAGGCTGCGCTCGCGCTCGAGAAGGAAGGTGCGACCGTCGAGCGGGTGTCCGTGCCGAGCGCGGCGTACGGGCTGTCTGCGTACTACCTCATCGCCCCGGCCGAGGCGTCGAGCAACCTCGCCCGCTACGACGGTGTCCGCTACGGGCTCCGAGTCGACGGTCCCGACGCCGCCACGATGAACGCCCGCACGCGCGACGCGGGGTTCGGGCCCGAGGTGAAGCGCCGGATCATGCTCGGGACGTATGCGCTGTCCGCGGGGTACTACGACGCGTACTACGGGCAGGCGCAACGCGTTCGCACGCTCATCATCCGGGACTTCGCCCGCGCCTACGAGCGGTTCGACGCGTTGCTCGGGCCCACGTCGCCGACCACCGCGTTCGAGCTCGGCGCGAAGACGGACGACCCGCTCTCGATGTACCTCTCCGACGTGTGCACCGTCCCGACGAGCCTCGCCGGTCATCCCGCGGCCAGCGTGCCGTTCGGCGCCGACGGCGAGGGATTGCCGATCGGCGTGCAGGTGCTCGCGCCGGCACTCGGTGAGCCGGTGATGTTCCGCGTCGCCCGAACCATCGAGGTGGCCGCGCCGTGAGTGCCGTCCTCGGTTCAGCTCCGGAAGTGCGCGAGCGCCCGGTTCATCACGTCGGCCTGCTCCCACTGCAGGAAGTGACCCGCGTTCGGCACGACGAACGGGCCGACGCACTCGGTGAATGCCACGCGCGCCCGATCCGGGAACGACGCGGGAACGACGCTGTCGTCGGGGCCGTACAGGACGAGCGCGGGCACGCGGCAGGGCTCGAACAGCTTCGGCACGTCCTCCATGGGCCGGTTGCCGTAGGCGGTCTCGTAGCTGCCCCAGCTGGCGCGCAGACGATCGGCGTCGGCGAACGGCTCGGTCATGAAGTCGATGTCGTCGGGCTCGAAGTGCCCCGGAGCAGCCCAGAGGCGATGGCCGTACATGGCCGCCACCCAGGCCCGGCGGCGTGCGGGCGTGTCGAGCTCGGCGATGAGCGCCTCCGGTTCTTTGCCCTGGCGCCGGAAGTAGTCGGCCGTGGGGCGCGTGTCGCGCCCGTCATCGGGAGGGATGCCGGCTGCTTCGAAGAGCTCCTCGCGCAGGATGACCAGCGTGTTGAACACGCAGATGCGTTCCACGAACCCGGGGTAGCGCAGGGCGAGGTCGTAGAGGACGACGCCGCCGAGGTCGCCGCCGACGACGGTGCACCGTTCATGCCCGAGCACGTCGTGGACGAGCGCGTAGAGGTCGAGCGAGTACGCGGTGACGTCGTAGAAGCCGTCGGGCGCGAGGTCGGAGTCTCCGTAGCCGCGCAGGTCGGGGGCGATCACCTCGAAGCCGGCGTCGGCGAGCGGCCCGATGTTTCGCCACCAGATGCGCTTGGTCTCCGGGTAGCCGTGGATGAGCACGATCGGCGTGCCACCGACGCCTTCGTGCACGAACGAGAGCGACACGCCGTTGCGTACCTCGCTGCGCTCCACGGTGAACGCGTCCGGATCAGGTCGTTCGGGCACGGCGGGAGTCTGGCATGACGGCGGCAACGACCACCACGACGTGGGAAGCAGTGATCGGGCTCGAGGTGCACGTCGAGCTGGCGACGGCGACGAAGCTGTTCTGCTCGTGCAAGAACGAGTTCGGCGCCGAGCCGAACACGAACGTCTGCCCGGTGTGCCTCGGGCTGCCCGGATCGCTTCCGGTGCTCGGTGAGCGGGCGGTCGAGTTCGCGTTGCGCGTCGGCGAGGCGTTGCAGTGCACGGTCCCGGACAGCTCGCTGTTCCACCGCAAGAACTATTTCTATCCGGACATGCCGAAGGACTATCAGATCAGCCAGTACGACGAGCCGATCTGCGTGGACGGTTCGCTCGAGGTCGACGGGACGCGCATCGGCATCGAGCGCGCGCACATGGAGGAGGACACGGGCAAGACCATCCACGTCGGCGGCGGCGGGCGCATCCACGAGGCCGATCATTCGCTGGTCGACTACAACCGCGCCGGCATCCCCCTCATGGAGGTCGTGAGCCGCCCCGATCTCCGCAGCGCGGAGCAGGCGCGGGCGTACGTGAACGAGCTCCGGGCCATCCTGCAGGCGATCGGCGTGTCCGACGTGAAGATGGAGGAGGGCGCGTTCCGCATCGACGCCAACGTGTCACTGCGTCCGGTCGGCGCGACGGAGCTCGGGACCAAGGTCGAGGTCAAGAACATGAACTCGATCCGCTCGCTCGGCCGGGCACTGGAGTACGAGATCGAGCGCCAGAGCGCGTTGCTCGACGCGGGCGAGCGGGTCGTGCAGGAGACGCGCCACTGGGACGAGGACGGCGGCGTCACCCACTCGATGCGGACCAAGGAAGGAGCGGACGACTACCGCTACTTCCCGGAACCCGACCTCGTGCCCGTCGCGCCCGACGGCACGATGCGTGAAGGCGTGCGGGCGGGGATGCCCGAGCTGCCGGCGGCGTGGCGGGCCCGGCTGGTCGCGGACTGGGGGATCGGCGATCACGAGGCGCGGGTGCTGATCGGCGCGCCCGGGCTCGCCGAGTTCGCCGAGGCGGCTGTCGCCGCGCTGCGGGCCGGAACCCCGAAGGACGTCGTGAACTGGTGCTCGGGCGAGTTGTTGGGGTACCTGCACGAGACGGGCCTGGCCCCCGGCGCGCTGCCGCTGTCACCCGACGGCCTCGCCGAGCTCGTCGACCTCGTCGCCGACGGCACGTTGTCGCGCAACCTGGCCAAGGACGTGCTCGCCGAGTGCCTGCGCGAACCGAAGCGGCCGAAGCAGGTCGTCGAGGAGCGGGGCCTCGCGCAGGTGAGCGACGAGGGCGAGCTGGCGTCGATCGTGGACGAGATCGTCGCCGCCCACCCGGACGTCGTCGCCGACTACCGCGCCGGCGACGACAAGTCCCGCAAGAAGAAGCGCGGGTTCCTGATGGGCGAGGCGATGAAGGCGACCCGGGGCCAGGGCAACCCCCAGCTCCTCAACCGCCTCCTCGACGACCGCTTGGCGTAACCCCCCTCCGCTGCGTTGTCACGAAATCGCAGCAATAGGCCGCGCATCTGTGACAACGCGGGGGCGGGGGCTAGTCCATCGGGACGTTGCGGACGAGCTTGCCGTCGATGCGGTCGAGGATCTCGTTCAGGGACTCGCCGGTGATGGTGAGGCCGTGGTTGCGCTGGCCGACCACGGCGTGCCCGGGGTCGGGCGCCTCGCGCACGAGCTGCGCGACCGCGCCCGCGAGCTCGACCGTTCCGCACGGATAGTTGATCTCCGTCGAGTCGATGCCCTCCATCCACGCGTGCACGTGCAGGATGGCGCCGACCTCGGGGTGCTCGTTGTAGATCATCCAGTGCTCGATCGCGTCGACCGAGACCCGGTTCGGCTTCACGTCCGGCGGGACGCTCAGGATCATCGTGTCGCGTTCCTCGTCGAAGCCCTTCACGAGCAGGATGTGCTTGCCGACGTCGGTGAGCGCCGACTTGTCGACGCCGCTCGCGCTCATCCAGTACTCGGGACCCAACTCACCGCCGGCAGTGCGGCGCGCGCTGGCGTTCCCGTAGCTGAGCCCGCCGATCCCGTACAGCAGCTTGACGTGCCGCAGGTCGCGCTCCGAGAGGATCTCCTCGATCGGGAACGCCGCCGGGAGCAGGTCGAGGGCGTCGAGGTGCTCGCCGGCCCGGCGGATCTGGCGCGTCCGCTCGTCCCCGTCCCACAGCTCCTCGGGGAGATCGGGGCGGAACTCGTTGGCGATGACGAGCCGTGACGACGCCAGCGGCTCCATGCGCTCGAAGACGCCGGCGAAGAACTCGTCGTCGTCACCGGTGTGCCGGACGACGTAGCGCCCCTGCTCGAGGGTCACGAAGTGTGCCGCCGGCGATCCGTCGTCGCTCACCATCACGGCCAGGTTGGCCAGCGCCCGCACCAGCAGCGGATATCCCGCGCGCAGCACGTCCTCGGGCGGCTTGCCCACGTCGGCCAGCGCCACGACGAAGGTGGGCGCCGACTTGCGCCGGTAGGGGCGGGGTCGATCGGGGTCGATCCGGTTCAGCACCACCTGCACCTCGGGACCAGGCTGCGGGTGCTGGTGGTACCCCCGCTCGATCATCAACCGCTGCAGGCCCTCGGTGAACCAGCGCACCCGCGGGGTGCTGCTGTCGCCGTAGAGCGCGAACGATCGCGGGTCGACGGTGGCCTGGGCGAGCCCGATCCCGGCGGTCTCGACGGTACGGCTCATGCAGAAACGCCCCCCTTGGGGTGGAGAAGGGCCAGCGTAGGACGGGCGACACGCGAGATGCAGTCCCGGCAAATCGTCCGCCGCCGGCCGGCGCATCTGATGCAATCGACCCGTGGACCGGAGCGAAGGTTACGACGCGGTGACGTACGGCGACCGCATGGCCGACTTCTACGACGAGCTGCCGACGCACCCCCGTGACGCCGACGAAGCGGCCGTGTGCCTCGCCGAGCTCGCCGGCTCGGGGCCGGCGCTCGAGCTCGCCATCGGCACGGGACGGGTCGCCCTGCCCCTCGCCCGGCTCGGCGTCCCCGTCTCCGGCGTCGACGCCAGCGAGGCGATGGTCGAGAAGCTCCGGGCCAAGCCGGGTGGCCACGAGATCCCGGTGACGATCGGCGACTTCGCCGACGTGCCGGTGGACGGCCGCTTCGCGCTGACCTTCGTCGTCTACAACACGTTCTTCGCGCTCGTCGACCAGCCGTCGCAACAGCGTTGCTTCGAGCGTGTCGCCGCCCACCTCGCGCCCGGCGGCCGGTTCCTGATCGAGGCGTTCGTGCCCGATGTCACCCGCTTCGTGCGCCACCAGCACGTCGAGGTGCGGCACGTCGGTCTCGACGCCGCCATGCTGTCGGTCAGCCGCCACGAGCCCGCCGCGCAGCGGGTCGAGTCGCTGCTCATCTGGCTGTCGGCCGACGGGACGCGGACATGGCCGGTGCGTCTGCGGTACGCCTGGCCCGCCGAGCTCGACCTGATGGCACAGATCGCCGGTCTCCGGCTCGAGCACCGCTGGGGCGGGTGGGGGCGCGAGCCGTTCACCGACGACAGCGTCAAGCACGTGTCCGTGTACCGCGCCTCTGGCCGCACGTAACCGGCGAGCCGGGAATACTGGCGCTGTGGTACTCGCGCCGCTTCCGTCGCGAGCGGATCGACAGTCGCGTGGCAAGGCGGCCCGCAAGCGTCTGCCGCCCGCCGAGCTCGGTCGGTGGCACGCCGATCGCGATGCACTCACGGTGGTGTTGGCGCAGAACCTCGTGCGAGTGCCGAACCTCGTTCCACTGCGGCACGGCCGGATGGCGGCGTCGCCGTGGACGTACTACCGAGGCGCGGCGGCGGTCATGGCCGCCGACCTCGCGACCTCGGAGAACTCGGGGCTGGAGGTCCAGCTCTGCGGTGACGCGCACGTCCTGAACTTCGGGCTCTGGGCGACACCCGAGCGCAATCTCTCCTTCGACCTGCGCGACTTCGACGAGACGTTTCCGGGACCGTTCGAGTGGGACGTGATGCGGCTTGCTGCGAGCCTGGTCGTGGTGGCGCGCGAGAACGGGCTCGACGCAGACGTGGCCGACGACGCCGTCGCCTCGGCGCTCGCGGCGTATCGGACGCGCCTGCGTCACTACACCGGCGTCGGCCAGATGGAGATCTGGTACGACAGCATCTACGTCGAGCAACTGCTCGGATACTTCGGCGAGGATCGTCGCGGTCGCGTCTCGAAGCGCATCGAGAAGCAACGGAAACGGCGTACGAGTGCCGGCGCATTCGAGAAGCTGACCGAACGAGTCGACGGCCGGCGACGGATCATCGAGCAGCCGCCGCGGCTGACACATTTCGACGACCCGCGCCGGCTCGACATCGTCCGCAAGGTGTACGAACGGTATGCAGAGTCCCTCCAGGACGACCGCCGCCACTGTCTGGCGAACTTCACGTACGTCGACAACGCGCGCCAGGTCGTCGGCGTCGGGAGCGTCGGGCTCCGCGTCCATCTCCTGCTCCTCGACGGCGGCGGGGGCGACGACCCGCTGTTTCTCCAGATCAAGCAAGCGGTTCCGTCCGTCTACGAGGCGCACCTGGGTGCGAGCGGGTACGCGAACGAGGGTGCCCGGGTCGTCAACGGCAAGCGCCTGATCCAGAGTGCGACCGACTTCTTCGTGGGTTGGACGTCGTTCGACGGCCTGGACTTCTACGTGCGCCAGTTCCGCGACATGAAGGTGGTCCCCGACGCCGCCAGGATCGCCCCCGTCCTCGGCGAGTTCGCGACCGCCTGTGGCGAGGTGCTCGGCCGGGCCCACGCCCGCACGGGTGACCCCGTCGCGATCACGTCCTACATCGGGAAGGGCAAGCGGTTCGACGACGCGATCGGAGAGTTCGCCCGCGCCTATGCCGACCAGACCGAGCGGGACCACGCCCAGCTCGTCACTGCCGATCGCGGACGGCCTCGTGCCGGCCGAGTCGGGCTGACGCAGGCGATGCGCCGCTTCCTGCTCGCGTTCACCGGCGCCGTCCTGATCGCCGTCACCGGTTGCTCCGACGACGCCACGCCGAACGAACGTCGTCCCCCGACGAACTCGACGACGGTGTTGACACCGCCACGTCATCGCCGCCAGCGACGGCAACCCGACCTGTTCGAGCGTTCGATCAGCCGTTTCCGGACCGCGACGCCGCCCGGCGTCACCCGCCCGCCATCTGGTCCATGAACTGCTTCAAGTCGAAGTAGTCGCGCCAGGCGGCGATCTTGCCGTCCTTCACCTCGAACGTGCCCATGACCGGCAGCTCGACTTTGCCGTTCGGCAACAGGAACACGTCGACGCGCTCGGTGAGGACGACGTCGCCGTCGGCCACGATGTTGCGAACGCGGAAGTCGATCTGCTCGGCGCCGCCGGCGAACCCGGCGATGAACGACTTGATGGTGTCGCGGCCGGTGATCGGGTCCATCGGAATGTTGTGGTAGACGGCGTCGTCGGTGAAGTACTCGGCGATCTCGTCGGGGTTGACGTTCGACCACGCGGTGCAGAACCGGCGAACGATCTCGATGGGGTCATCCTCGGCCACGGCGCTCCTTCCGGTTCAGGTTCGTTCGATCGTGACTGCGGACACCGGCGGGAGCCCGTCGGCCAACACCTTCCACGTTCCCCCGGCGTCCTCGGAGCCGTAGACGACCCCGTCGGCGCCACCGAACGCAACACGCGAGCCGTCGGTGTCGAGGCACGCGGTGTCGACGTTGTTCGGCAGCCAGTCGGGGAGGCCGTGGGTGCAGCGTTCCAGGGGCCCGTCGCCGTCGATCGCGCGCGTGTACACCGCCGCCTCCTCCGTGAACGGCCCCGTCGACGCGCTCACGAACATCATGTCGCCGGCCGTCGCCACCGCCCGGCAGTAGGACGCGTGCAAGCCGTCGGTGAGCACGGTCCACGTCTCGCCGGCGTCGTCGCTCCGGCACAACCCGACCGCGGCCGCCGCCAGTACGAGCTCCGGCCGGTCCGGGTGCGCTCGCACCTGATGGACGTCGGCGTCGACGTCGATGGTCGGCTGCCACGTCGTCCCGCCGTCGGTCGAGCGCGGGATCCCGCCCACGTGCACGCTGGCGAGCAGGACGTCGCCCGCCGTCGCCGTGAGCGAGCGGACGTACGGCTTCCGGCTCCCGACCGCGTGCCAGTCGTCCCGGCCCGGCACCGACTCGAACCCTTCGATGGGATCGAACCGCTTCGTCTTGAAGACGCGTGTGAGCGACGAGCCCCAGCCGACGATCGCCTCGTCGGACCGTGACAGCAGCGCCCCGTGGATGCCGAGCGAGCGCTCCGGTGATCGCACGGTCAGCGCCTGCCGCCAATCGCCTTCGGCCTCGTACACGACCGTCTCGCCGTCGAAGATCGCCCAGCCCGGGCTGAGCGCAGTGACCGCGTGGCCCTCGAGACGCCGTTCCGGCTCGCCGTTCAGCACGAACAGGCCGTCGGCCGTCCCGACGCGCACCGTCATGTGGCCACCTTCAGCCCGTCGAGCACGGCCGTCCACCGTGCCGGGTCGGCCCGGTAGGGCGCGTTGAAGCTGATGCGGTCGACGAGGTCTCCGTACCGCGCGAGCACCCGTGGCGCGATCTCTTCGGGCATTCCTCGCACGGTGAACATGTCGACGAGCTCGTCGCTGATCAGCCCGCCCATGTCCTCCCACCGGCCCTCCTTGGACAGCCGGTTGAGCTCGGGGTGGAGGTCGCCCCAGCCGTGCACGTCGAGCACCCGCTGGTACGCGGGCGTCGAGCCGTAGAACGCGAGCTGGCGGCGCACGCCGGCTTCGGCGGCGGCGACCTCGGTGTCGGAGTCGCCGGTCAGGATCATCAGCGGGAACGCGATCTCGAACTCGTCGCCGAGTCCGGCCGCTCCACGCGAGCCCGCGCTCGAGCGCGGGCAGCGTGACCTCTCGGAGGAACCGCTCGGTGCTGAACGGATGGACGAGGAAGCCGTCGGCGACTTCGCCGGCGACCTCGGTCATGGCCGGTCCTACGCCGGCGAGCCACAGCCGTGGCGGGCCGTACGGGTTCGGTCCCGGATTGAAGAACGGCGTCATGAGCGTGTGGCGGTAGAAGTCACCGTCGAAGCGGAGCGGCGCGCCCTCGTGCCAGCACGCCCAGATGGCACGGATCGCGAGCGCAGAGCTCGCGCATGCGCGCCGCCGGCTTCGACCACGGCATCGAGAAGCGCTTCTCGATGTGGGGGCGGATCTGCGATCCGAGCCCGAGGATGAACCGTCCCTCCGACGCGAGCTGCAGGTCGTAGGCCGTCTGCGCCAGCGTCATCGGGTTGCGCGCGAAGGCGACGGCAATCGCCGTCGAGAGCTCCAGGCGCTCGGTGTGCTCGGCGGCGAGGAGGACGGGCAGGAACGGGTCGTGCGGACCCTCGAACGTGAACGCGCCGTCGTACCCGTTCGCCTCGAGGTCGCGTGCCCGGGACGGGATCTCGCTGAGGTTGTCGGTGAGCGACCCGTCCACCTTCATCTGCGAGATCGTACGTCGGTCCCGGAACGCGGGAGAACGCCTCGAAAGCGTGGAAGTACGCTGCTCCCATGCCTGACGCGCGGAAGCCACGCAGCTACGAAGTCACCGACGGCATGGAACGAGCCGGGGCGCGGGCGATGCTGCGGGCCATCGGCATGACCGACGCCGACTGGGACAAGCCGCAAATCGGCGTGGCGTCGAGCTGGAACGAGGTCACGCCCTGCAACATGCCGCTCGAACGGCTGGCGAAGCGGGCCAAAGAGGGCGTCCGTGCCGCCGACGGGTTCCCGATCGAGTTCGTGACGATCGCGGTCAGCGACGGTATCTCCATGGGCCACGAGGGCATGCGGGCGTCGCTCGTGAGCCGCGAGGTCATCGCCGACTCGGTCGAGACGATGATGCACGCCGAGCGCTTCGACGGCATGGTCACTTTCGCCGGCTGCGACAAGAGCCTGCCCGGCATGCTCATGGCCGCCGGCCGGCTCAACCTCCCTGCCGTGTTCCTCTACGGCGGCTCGATCCTCCCCGGTCACTGGAAGGACCAGGCGCTCGACGTGGTGAGCGTGTTCGAGGCCATCGGTGCGTGCGCCGCCGGGACGATCACCGAGAACGAGCTCGGCGAGATCGAGCGGCGGGCGTGCCCGACCGAAGGCTCGTGCGCGGGCATGTTCACCGCCAACACGATGGCGTCGGCGGCAGAGGCGCTCGGCATGTGCCTGCCCGGGAGCTCGGCGCCGCCGGCGGTGGACCGTCGTCGCGACGACTACGCGTTCGAGTCGGGACGGGCGGTCGTCGGGCTGCTCGACGCGGGGATCCGGCCCCGGCAGATCATGACCAAGCCCGCGTTCGAGAACGCCATCGCGGTCGTCAACGCGCTCGGCGGCTCCACCAACGCGGTGCTGCACCTGCTCGCCATCGCCCACGAGTCGAAGGTCGAGCTCGACCTCGACGACTTCAACCGCATCGCCGCCAAGGTGCCGCACGTCGCCGACATGAAGCCGCACGGCAAGTACCACATGGCCGACCTGGACCGCATCGGCGGCGTGCAGGTCGTGATGCGCGAGCTCCTCGAAGCCGGACTGCTCCACGGCGACTGCCTGACGATCACGGGCAAGACGCTGGCCGAGAACCTCGACGCCCTCGATCCGCCCGCGCCCGACGGCGACGTCGTCCACCCACTGCGCGACCCCATCCACGCCGAAGGCGGCATCCTCGTGCTGCGGGGCTCGATGGCGCCGAACGGCGCGGTCGTGAAGGTCGCCGGGCTCGACAGCGATCGCTTCGAGGGAACGGCACGCGTCTTCGACGGTGAGGACGCGGCGATGGACGCCGTGCTCGGCGGCCGGATCAACGCCGGTGACGTCGTCGTCATCCGCTACGAGGGGCCGAAGGGCGGGCCGGGCATGCGGGAGATGCTCGCCGTCACCGGCGCGATGAAGGGCGCCGGCCGGGGCGCCGACGCCGCGCTGGTCACCGACGGCCGCTTCTCGGGTGGCACGCACGGGTATTGCGTCGGCCACGTCGCGCCCGAGGCGGTCGACGGCGGGCCGATCGCGTTCGTCGAGGACGGCGATCGCATCGTGATCGACGCGTCCACGCACACGCTGGACCTGTTGGTCGACGACGCCGAGCTCGAACGGCGCAAGGTGGACTGGAAGCTGCCCGACCCGCGCTACACGAGCGGCGTCCTCGCCAAGTACGCCCGCCTCGCCCAGGGCGCCGAGCACGGCGCGATCACGACCGCGTGATGATGCGTACGTCGCCCGGAACAATTCCGGTCGAGGGACGCATCTAGGCGGCGTGCCCGAAGGCATCGAGGTCGAATATGCGCGGCGGCTCATCGAGGAACGGGCGCTGGGCCGGAAGGTCGACGGGATCGACACGCCCGACCTGTGGTACCTGAAGCGCGGGCTCACCCCGGCCGCGCTCGAGTCGGTGTTGCCGGGCCGCCGGTTCACGACCGCGCGGCGTCACGGCAAGCTGCTCCTCCTCGACACCGACCGCACCGGGCCGACACTCGGCCTGCATCTCGGGATGAGCGGTCGCGTGCTGATCGACGACCAGGCCGCCGGCGACCCGCTCATCTACGGCAGCAATCTCGAGAACCCGGTGTGGCACCGCTTCACCGTGCGCTTCGCCGACGGCGGCTCGCTCGCCATGCGCGACCCGCGTCGTCTCGGCGCGGTCGAGCTCGACCCCGAGGAGAGCCGGCTCGGCCCCGACGCGTTCGACGTCACGCAGGCACAGCTCGACCGGATGCTCACCCGCAGCCGCGCTCCCGTGAAGGCGGTCCTCATGGACCAGTCCCGCGTCGCCGGGCTCGGCAACCTGCTCGTCGACGAGGTCCTGTGGCGCGCCGGGATCGATCCCGCCCGCCCGGCGCGTGAGCTCGACCGCAACGAGCGTCGCCGCGTCCATCGAGCGATCCGCCGCACGCTGCAGCTGACGCTCGACCGCGGCGGCTCGCACACGGGCGACCACATGTCGCAGCGCGTGGCCGGCGGCGTGTGCCCGAAGGACGGAACGCCGTTCGAGCGGCGCACCGTCGCCGGCCGTACCACGTTCTCCTGCCCGACGCACCAGCACTGAACGCAGCGCGTGCCCGACGCACGTGCTCATCGAACTCTCACCCCTCCTGTGACCCAATCGCGCGGTGCAGTCCGATCCCCGGCGGCCTGCGTCCCCGGAGCATCTCGATTCGGGGGTGACGCCGTACGATGCCACTGTGCGCGTCCTGGTCGTGGAGGACGAAGCGAAGATGGCGACCCTCGTTCGGAAGGCGCTCGAACTCGAGGGCTACTCCGTCGACGTCGCCATGACCGGCACGGACGCCGTCTGGATGGGCACCGAGAACGAGTACGACGCCATCGTGCTCGACGTGATGATCCCCGAGCCGGACGGCTTCGAGGTGTGCCGGCGCCTGCGCGCCGACGGACGCTGGGCGCCGATCCTCCTGCTCACCGCCCGCGACAGCGTCGACGACCGTGTCGTCGGACTCGACGCCGGCGCCGACGACTACATCCCGAAGCCGTTCTCGTTCGCGGAGCTGTACGCACGGCTGCGCGCGCTCGCCCGTCGGGGCGCTCCGCAACGGCCGCGTGTCCTCGAGGTCGGCGACCTCGAGCTCGACCCCGCCCGGCATCGAGTGACGCGCGCGGGCAAGGAGATCGACCTGAGTCCCAAGGAGTTCGCGCTGCTCGATCTGTTCATGCGGCACGCCGACGAGGTCCTCAGCCGCACCACGATCCTGGAGCACGTGTGGGACTTCGCGTACGACGGCACGTCCAATGTCGTCGACGTGTACGTCCGGTACCTCCGCGAGAAGATCGACCGGCCCTTCGACCGCGAGACGCTCGAGACCGTCCGGGGCGTCGGGTACCGGCTTCGGGTCGACGAATGAGCCTGCGCCCGCGGACACTGCGGGGCCGGCTCACCCTCGTGTTCGCGCTCGTCACGGCCGTGCTGTGCCTGCTCGTCGGGGTCCTCGTCGACTTCCAGTACCGCAACGCGCTGCGCGATGCCCTCGACGACGGCCTCGTCGCCCGCTTCCAGAACCTCGAACGCGACCTCGCCACCAGCGGCGACCAGTCCGTCGAGCCGACCCTGCCCGATGACGAGGCCTTCGCTCAGATCGTCGACGTCGACGGCGCGGTCGTGAACGCCGCGCCTCGCGCCCTCCTCGAGCGGCGGGTACTGACCAAGAAGCGAGCTCGCCCAAGCGCGCACGCATCGCATCACCATCGAGCGTGCCGCCGCGCCCGGCGACCAGCAGTCGCGGCTGCTCGCCGGGCCGGCCGGCCAGCGGGGGCTCGGCTTCGTCGTCGTCGTGGGGACGTCGCTCGACGAGGCGATCGACGCCCAGCACCAGCTCGAGCAGGCGCTCGTGATCGGGCTCCCGCTGCTGGCCGCGATCGTCTCGGTGGCGGGTTGGTTCCTCGCCGGTGCCGCGCTCAAGCCCGTGCGCGACCTCGTGGAGGAGGCCGACGAGATCTCGGCCGTCGCGGCGCGCGGGCAACGCCGGCGCCTGTCGGTCCCCGAGACGGGTGAGGAGCTTGCCGATCTCGCGCGCCACCTGAACGAGCTCATCTCCCGCATCGAGGCGGCACTCGAGCACGAGCGGGCGTTCCTGGACGATGCCAGCCACGACCTGCGCACGCCGATCTCGATCGTCCGCAGCGAGCTCGAGCTCGCGCGCATGCAGACCGAAGAGGGGAGCGAGCTGGCCCGGGCCCTCGACTCGTCGCTGGAGGAGGTCGACCGCCTCGACCGGCTCGCCGTGAACCTGCTCGTGCTCGCGCGCACCCGCTCGGCCGGCCCCCGACCGTCCGAGGCAGTGGAGCTCGGGGCCTTGTCCCGGCGCGCGGCCCAGACGGTGGCCCGCTCGCGCGACGGGGATGCGGTTCCCGTCGGCGTGACTGGCTCGGCCGAGGTACGCGGCGACGAGGACGCCCTCGAGCGCGCCGTGCTGAACATGGTCGAGAACGCGGCGCGCCACGCCAACGGGCGCGTCGACGTGGAGGTGTCGAGCGACGCCGAACGCGCCGTCGTCGTCGTGCGCGACGACGGGCCGGGGTTCCCGCCCGAGCTCCTCGGTCAGGCCGCGGGACGGTTCGTCCGAGGGGCGAACGGTGGCGCCAACGGCGCCGGCCTGGGGCTCGCGATCGTCGATGCGATCGCCAGCGCGCACGGCGGGGAGCTGGAGATCGAGAATCGCGACGAGGGCGGCGCCGAGGTGCAGCTCCAACTCCCGGTCGGCGGACGGTGAACGCGTAGCCTCCCGCGAGTGGCGCGATCACCCGATGGGTGTGGTCGCTCCGGAAGGAGGCAGGCGGTGACAGCAACGACCGAAGCCCGGCGCCGGGACGAGCTCGTCGAGAGGCTGTTCGGCGCCACGATCGGGGCTCTCGAGCTGTTCGGCGTGTACCTCGGCGATCGACTCGGCCTGTACGCCGAGCTCGCCGGCGCCGGCGCGCTCGACCCGGACGAGCTCGCGCGCCGCGCGGGAATCGCGCCCCGGTACGCGCAGGAGTGGCTGGAGCAGCAGGCGGTCGCGGGGATCCTCGACGTCGTGGCGACCGACGATGGTGCGCGCCGATACCGGCTTCCGGCCGAGCACGCTCAGGTCCTCGTCGATCGCGAGAGCGAGTTCTACCTCGCGCCCTTCGCGTCGCTTCTCGCCGGGATCGGTGGCGTTCTCCCCGAGGTCGTCGACGCGTACCGCACCGGCCGCGGCGTCGCCTTCAGCAGGTACGGCGCCGACCTGCGCGACGGCCAAGCGGCGATCAACCGACCCGCGTTCACGCACGACATGGCGGGCTGGATCGCCGCCATGCCCGACGTCGAGTCTCGGCTGCGGTCCGAACCGCCGGCGAGGGTCGCCGACGTCGGGTGCGGTGTCGGCTGGTCGACCATCGCGCTCGCACGCGCCTTCCCGGCCGCGAGCGTGGAGGGGATCGATCTCGATCAGGCGTCGATCGACGACGCCCGGCGCAACGCCGCCGAGGCTGGCATGGCGGGCGAGGTGAGCTTCGTGGTGCGGGACGCCGCCGATCCGGCGACGCACGGCGTCTACGACCTCGCCTGCATCTTCGAGGCGCTGCACGACACGCCGCGACCGGCAGAGGTCCTCACAGCACTGCGCGCCATGCTGCGCGACGACGGGTCGGTGCTCATCGCCGACGAGCGGGTCGCGGATTCGTTCACCGCGCCCGGGGACGAGGTCGAGCGGATGATGTACGGCTGGAGCATCTCCCACTGCCTGCCGGCGGCCATGGTCGACCCGCCCGCGGAGCCGACCGGCACGGTTCTGCGCGAGCCGACGGTGCGCGACCTTGCCGGCCGCGCCGGGTTCGGATCGGTGGAGGTCCTCCCGATCGAAAACGACTTCTTCCGTTTCTACCGGTTGCGCGGCTAGGTGAGCATCGTGACGACGCCGTACTTCGAGAGCCATTCCGTCGAAGTGCCACCGGAGTGAGCACGTACGCGCATCCGGTGATCGTCGCCGTCGACGACGACCCGTCGTCGCTCGGACACGTCCGCGCCGAGCTGGAACGACGCTACGGGCGCGACTACACCGTGCTCTGTTCCACTTCCGCCGACGGCGCGCTCGACGAGCTCGAGAAGCTGCGCGACACGGGCGACCGCGTCGCCCTCGTCCTCGCCGACCAATGGATGCCGGCGCTCACCGGAGGCGAGCTGCTCGCACGCGTCGCGGCCATTCATCCGCACGCCAAGCGTGCGCTGCTGGTCGGGTGGGGGGACTGGGCCGACGAGCCCACCGCCGCTGCCGTGCGCGAGGCGATGGCTCTGGGTCGCATCGACTACTACGCCCTCAAGCCATGGAAGTCGCCCGACGAGTACTTCCACCGGACGGTCACCGAGTTCCTCCACGAGTGGGCACGCGCCGACGCGTCGGTCCCGCAGGAGATCACCGTCGTCGGCGAGCCGTGGTCACGGCGCGCGCACGAGATCCGCGACGGACTCGCCCGGAGCGGCGTGCCCCATGTGTTCCATCCCAACACCTCGCCCATGGGAGAAGAGGCGCTCCGGCGCGCGGGACAGGAAGGATCCACCGAGCCCATCGTCGTGATGATCGACGGCCATGTGCTCGTCGATCCGTCGAACGTCGAGCTCGCGCGCAGCTACGGGGTGTCGACCGAGCTCGAGGGGCACCAGGAGTTCGACGTCGTCATCGTGGGAGGAGGCCCGGCCGGGCTCGCCGCGGCGGTCTACGCCTCCTCCGAGGGTTTGCGCGCCCTCGTCGTCGAACGGCTGACGATCGGCGGACAAGCAGGGTCGAGCGCCCGGATCCGGAACTACCTCGGCTTCTCGCGCGGCATCTCCGGTGCCGAGCTCGTGCAGCGCGCGTACCAGCAAGCCTGGGTGTTCGGGACGAGCTTCGTCCTGATGTCCGGCGTGACGGGCATGCGCCCTGACGGGAGCGAGCACGATCTCACGATCTCGAACGGGAGCGAGGTCCATGCGCGCTGCGTGATCCTTGCCATGGGCGTCACGTATCGGAGCCTGGGCATTCCCGCGCTGGAACACCTCACCGGCGCGGGGGTCTTCTACGGCTCCTCACCGTCGGAGGCGCCGCGCTTCCGCGACGCGCACGTGTGCGTGGTCGGCGGCGGGAACTCGGCCGGACAGGCGGCCATCAATCTCAGCCGGCACGCCGCCCGCGTCACGATCCTGGTACGAGCAGGGACGCTCGCGTCGAGCATGTCGCAGTATCTCCGCGACGAGATCGACGCCACCGCGAACATCGACGTTCGGCTCTCGACAGAGGTCGTCGACGCCGATGGCGAGAGCCGGCTCGAGGGGCTGTCGCTGCGGTCGGGAGGCTCCGTCTCGACGGTGCCCGCCGACGCGCTGTTCGTCCTCATCGGTGCACGGCCACACACGGAGTGGCTCCCGCCGACGATCGCCCGCGACGACTTGGGGTACGTCCTCACGGGACCCGATGTCGGGCTCGGCGAGCAGTCACCGGAACGCCCGCGGCTGGCCTTCGAGTCCAGCGTCCCGGGAGTCTTCGCCGTCGGCGACGTCCGGTCTCGTTCGGTCAAGCGGGTCGCGTCCGCGGTGGGCGAAGGCTCGGTGGTGATCCAGCAGGTCCAGCAGTACCTCGAGGCCGCGCCCGCTCGGGTCGGTCCGCCGTAAAGAGAACGAAGTTGCAAGTCCCGGCACCGGTAGACCACACTGTCGGACAGATGAACTGTCTGACCACCACCCTCGTAGTCGTTACGTAGCGCGCAGCCGCCCCACCGCGTCTGCGCGCTTCGCCCCTCGCCAAAGCGGGGGGCTTTTCATATCCCCCGAGAACCGCACCAGCACGCACGAGCCGACGAAGGAACCGAGATGAAACTGACCGGAGCCCAGGCCCTCATCAAGAGCCTCGAGATGGAGGGCACGGAGGTCATGTTCGGGCTGCCGGGCGGGGCGATCCTGCCCGTGTACGACCCGCTGATCGACTCCTCGATCCGTCACATCCTCGTCCGCCACGAGCAGGGCGCCGGCCACATGGCAGAGGGATTCGCGCACGCCACGGGCCGACCCGGCGTGGCGATGGTGACGAGCGGGCCGGGGGCCACCAACATCGTCACCGCCCTGTGCGACGCCTACATGGACTCGGTCCCGATCGTCGTCATCACGGGCCAGGTGCCGTACGGGGTGATCGGCAGCGACGCGTTCCAGGAGGCCGACACCGTCGGCATCACGATGCCTGTCACGAAGCACAACTGGCTCGTCACCGACCCTCAGGACATCCCCCGCTACGTGCGTGAGGCGTTCCACGTGGCGACGACGGGCCGGCCCGGCCCGGTGCTCGTCGACGTGCCCAAGGACATCGCGAACCAGATGATGGACTGGTACTGGCCCGACGCCGTCGACCTGCCCGGCTACAGGCCGAACGTCAAGGGCCACCCGAAGCAGATCAAGGACGCGGCCCGGCTGTGGGGCGAGGCGCATCGGCCGGTGATCTACGCCGGCGGCGGCATCCTCAAGGCCCGCGCCTCCGGCGCGCTCGAGGCGCTGGCCGAGGCGACCGGTACGCCGGTGGTCACGACGCTCATGGCGCGCGGCTCGTTCCCCGACGACCATCCGCAGTGCCTGGGCATGCCCGGCATGCACGGCAACTACACGGCGGTCACGTCGATGCAGAAATGCGACCTGCTGATCGCGTTGGGCTCGCGCTTCGACGACCGCGTCACCGGCAAGGTCGGGGCGTTCGCGCCCGGCGCGAAGGTGATCCACGTCGACATCGACCCCGCCGAGCTGGGGAAGGTGCGCCGGCCCGACGTGCCGATCGTCGGCGACTGCCGTCTCGTGATCGAGGAGCTGGTGAAGGCGGTGCAGTCCGACCAGAACAAGCGCGAATGGCCGGACCTCACGCCGTGGTGGGCGCAGCTGCGCGAGTGGCAGGAGCGCTATCCGCTCCACTACGAGCAGCTGGAGGACGGCCCACTGAAGCCGCAGTACTGCATCGACATGCTGCGCGACCACTGTCCGGACGACACGATCGTCGTGTCCGGCGTCGGGCAGCACCAGATGTGGGCGAGCCAGCACTGGAAGTTCAACCACCCGAACACGTGGGTGAACTCGGGCGGCCTCGGCACGATGGGGTTCGCGGTCCCGGCGTCGATCGGCGCCAAGGTCGGCAAGCCCGACCGCATGGTGTGGGCGATCGACGGCGACGGCTGCTTCCAGATGACCGCCCAGGAGCTGGTGACCGCGTCGGCCGAGCGCATCCCGGTCAAGGTGGCGATCCTCAACAACGCCTACCTCGGCATGGTCCGCCAGTGGCAGGAGCTCTTCTACGAGGAGCGCTACAGCGAGGTGTACCTGTCACCCGACCTGCCCGACTACGCGAAGTGGGCCGAGGCGATGGGGTGCGTGGGCTTCAAGGTCGACTCGCCCGACGACGTCGTGCCCACGATCGAGAAGGCGAACCAGATCGACGACCGGCCCGTCGTGGTCGACTTCCAGGTCGACTACCGCGAGAAGGTGTACCCGATGGTGCCGGCCGGCGGCTCGAACGACGACATCATTCTCGATCCCGCCCACGACAAGCTAGTGGGGAGGTAGCCGTGCCGAACGGCACAGCACAACATCACATCCTCTCGGTGCTCGTCGAGAACAAGTTCGGCGTGCTCTCGCGGGTCGCGGGGCTGTTCTCGAGGCGCGGCTACAACATCTTCTCGCTGGCGGTCAGCCCGACCGAGGACGAGCGGCTGAGTCGCATGACGATCGTCGTCGACGCCGAGTCGGCGCCGCTGGAGCAGGTGACGAAGCAGCTCAACAAGGTGATCCCGGTGATCAAGATCACCGAGCTCTCGCCCGACGTGGCCGTCGAGCGCGAGCTCATGCTCGCCACGGTGAAGGCGGGGGCCGAGTTCCGCTCGCAGGTGACCGAGCTGGCGGCGATCTTCGAGGCCAAGATCGTCGACGTCGGGTACGAGGCGATGACGCTGCTCGTGGCGGGCACGCCCGACAAGCTCGACGCCATCAGCGACCTCCTGGCGCCGTTCGGGATCGTCGAGTCGCAGCGCACGGGCCGGATCGCCCTGCCCAAGCTCGCACGCCAAACCACCAAGCTGCGGGCCGTCAAGGACCGCGGCGCGTAGCCTCGCGTCGCCGAAAAGGGAGGATCGATGCCCGCGACGATCTACTACGACGACGACGCCGACCTCGCGTTGCTCGACGGGCGCAAGGTCGCCGTCCTCGGCTACGGGTCACAGGGCCACGCCCACGCGCTGAACCTGAAGGAGTCGGGCGTCGACGTGCGCGTCGGCCTGCGCGACGGCTCGTCGTCGTGGGCCAAGGCCGAGGCCGCCGGGCTGAGCGTGACCACGATCGCCCAGGCGTGCAAGGAAGCCGACGTGATCATGGTGCTGCTTCCCGACACCGAGCAGGCCGCTATCTACACGCGCGACATCGAGCCCAACCTCGACGATCGCGACTCGCTCGCGTTCGCGCACGGCTTCAACATCCACTTCGGGCAGATCCGCCCGCCCAAGGGAGTCGACGTCTGGATGATCGCCCCGAAGGGTCCCGGTCACCTCGTGCGACGCACGTTCGAGGAGGGCGGCGGCGTGCCGTCGCTCGTCGCGGTGCAGGCCGACGAGACCGGCAAGGCCAAGCAGACCGCGCTGGCCTACGCCCGGGCTATCGGCGCCACGCGCGCCGGCGTGCTCGACACCACGTTCGAGGAGGAGACCGAGACGGACCTCTTCGGCGAGCAGGTCGTGCTCTGCGGCGGGCTCACCGAGCTGATCAAGGGGAGCTACGAGACGCTCGTCGCCGCCGGCTACCAGCCCGAGTCGGCGTACTTCGAGACGCTGCACGAGGTGAAGCTGATCGTCGACCTCATCTACGAGGGCGGCATCACCAACATGCGGTACTCGATATCCGACACCGCCGAGTACGGCGACATGACCCGCGGGCCCCGCATCATCACGGACGAGACCCGCGCCGAGATGCGCAAGATCCTCGACGACATCCAGTCCGGCCGCTTCGCCAAGGAATGGATCCTCGAGAACCAGGCCGGCCGGCCGGTGTTCAACGCGCTGCGCAAGCAGTCGGCCGAGCACCCGATCGAGGAGGTCGGGGAACGCCTGCGGTCGATGATGCCGTGGATCGGCGAAGGCAAGACGCGCCCCCAGGACGCGTCGGGCGGCTGAGCGCCGTCGAGCTCGCTCTTGCACGGACGGTCGCTGCGTAATCTCGAGCCGTGGCGGACGTTCTCCTCACGGTGCTCGCGGCCGTCGTCGGCTATCTGCTGGGGACGATCCCCTCGGCGGGCGTGGTCGCATGGCTCGCGACCCGGGGCGAGGTCGATCTCCGCGAAGCCGGGAGCGGCAATCCAGGAGCGATCAACGCGATCAAGATGCTCGGGACCCGTTGGGGTCTCGTCGTGCTCGTCGCCGACATCGCCAAGGGCCTGGCGGCGGGTGTTCTCGGGCTGTTGATCGGCGGCGACGCGGGCGCGTACGCGGCCGCGACCGCGTCGATCGCGGGGCACATCTTCCCCGTGTGGTCCGGCTTCCGTGGCGGCAAGGGCGTCGCGACGTCGGCAGGGGCGTGCCTCGCCGCGTTCCCCGCGTACTTCCCGATCGACATGGCCGTCGCCGGCGCCAGCGCGCTCAAGTCCCGGCGGGCGGACCTCGGCACGCAGGTGGCGTGCTTCGTCTGGATCGTGTCCGCGCTGGTGTGGTGGCTCGCCGACCTGCCGAACCTCTGGGGCCCCGACCCGTCGGTGGGCCTCTTCCTCTTCGCCCTCATCGGCTCGACGATGATCCTCTACAAATTCCGGCAAGCGGCAAGAGTGGCGACCGCACGCTGAGTCCGAGAGTCGCGGGCAGCCCCCCGTTCCCGCGTCAGTGGGGGTCGCTCCGGCGGCCGAGGGTGTCCACGGGGGTCGCGCCGGGGCGGGTCCACTGCGACGTCGGCCGACCGGTCGGGCCCCAGGTGGCGACGCCGTCGGCGTCCGTGCGCCAGTACCAGCAGATCGGCGCACCATGCCCACCGGCCGGCGAACCGGCGTCAGGGGCCTCGGGCCAGCCCTCGGGGTTGTCCTCCCACGCCTCGCGGCGGCCGTAGGGCGTCATGTCGAGCAGGCCGAGGGACGCGCCGAGCGGCTCGTCTCCGCGTCCGGTCGCGGAGTAGGTGAGGAACACGCGGTCGCCGTCGCGGAGGTAACAGACGATGTGCCCCATCTGTCCACCGATCGGCGGCTCCAGGCCCCGCACCGAGTACCAGGGCTGGGTGTAACCCATGAACTCGACGAAGGGAGCCACCTCGTCCCACGGGCCCGAGGTCAGGATGGCGAACGAGACGCCGCGGGCGTTGAGGTAGACGGCGTCCTCGGCGTGCTTCATGTGCCAGACGTTGAACGTGCAGCCCTCGCACTGCCCCTGGAACGGCGCGCCGTCGTACCACATCTGCTGGTAGACCATGAGCTCGTCGCGACCCTGGAACAGGTCGAGGAACGGGACCGGCCCGTCAGCGCCGGTGACCTCGACCGCGCCGTCGAACTCGACCATCGGCAGCCGCCGCCGGGCCGCGGCGATCGCGTCGCCCTCATGGGTGTGCGCCTTCTCGCGGACCAGCAGCTCCTCACGCGCCGCCTGCCAGGTGGCCATGTCGACGACCGGCGGCTTGCCGGGGAGGTTGCTGTTCGCGCTGCCGGGCGTGGTCGCCATGGTGTGTCCTCCGCTGTCTCGTCTCGTCTCGTGCGCTCGCCTCCCTGGGGAGCATGTCAGCTGAGACGGGTCACGGTGCCGAGACTCATCGTTCAGCTCGATCTTGCGTTCGCTTGCTACAACGGCTCACGATGAGTGCAGCACGCCGGACGGGACTCCTCTCCAAGATCGGCGCAGCGGGGGAGGCGCGTTGATCGGGCTGGTCACCGACTCGAACGCTCAGCTGCCGGCCGATCTCCGCGACCGGTACCAGGTCGGCGTCGTGCCGCTCACCGTCGTCCTCGACGACCAGCCCTACCAGGAAGGCGTCGACATCACGACGGCCGAGTTCTACGAGCGTCTCGGGGCGGGGGCTTCCGTGTCGACGGCGGCGCCGTCACCGGGGGCGGTGCTGGAGCTCTACGAGCAGCAGGGGGCGGCGGGCGCGACCGAGATCCTGTCGATCCATATCGGCTCGAACACGTCGGCGACGGTCAACGCGGCGTCGGTCGCCGCCGGCTCGAGCCCCGTGCCGGTCGAGATCGTCGACACGGGGACGGCGTCGTTCGCGGTGGCGTGCTGCGTCTGGGCCGCCGGAGAGGCGCTGGCGGCCGGCGCCGACGCCGGGTACGCCGCCGACGTCGCCCGCCGGGTCGCCGACCAGCTCGGCAACGTGTTCATCGTCGGCGCGCTCGAACTCGCCCGGCGGGGTGGCCGGCTCGCCGCCGGCGCCGCCGAGGGTGAGGGCGTCCCCGTCCTGGCGCTCGCCGACGGGCAGATGCAGCCGGTCGGCCGTGCCCACGACGTCGAGTCGGCCGTCGACGCCATGACCGACTACTTCGTCGACGTCGCCGCCGGCGCATCCCAGCGGGTGGGTGTCGGCGACGCCGTCACCCCCGGCCTCGCCGAGGAGTACGCACGCCGCCTCTCCGAGCGGCCCGAGGTGGCCGAGCTGGTGCGCTACGAGA
The DNA here is from genome assembly GCA_963781615.1 of uncultured Actinomycetes bacterium. GTDB lineage: Bacteria > Actinomycetota > Acidimicrobiia > IMCC26256 > JACDBD01 > JALZAA01. The sequence continues at coordinate 224,068 of CAWAGI010000005.1, forward strand.
TCGGCCCGACGGTCGGCGCCCACACCGGGGCGGGGACCGTCGGGGCCTGCTTCTTCCCCGTCGCGCCCTGAGCCGCCGATGAGTTGGGCGGGACGGGGCGGTCGACAACGCGACGAGATGCTCGCCACCGAAGGAGGTCCCTGTGAGAAGCCTCACAGCCCCGGCGTTCGTGACCCTCGACGGTGTCATGCAGGCGCCCGGCGGTCCCGACGAGGATCCCACCGGCGGGTTCACGCAGGGCGGCTGGGCAGTGAACCACTGGGACGACACGATGTACTCCGCCATGGGCGAGATGCTCGCCGCGCCTTTCGATCTGTTGCTCGGGCGCAGGACGTACGAGATCTTCGCGGCGCATTGGCCCCATGTCGGCGAGGGACAGCGGGATGAGCGCGGCGGGAAGGCCAGCGACGTCGACGATCCCGCGGCCGCAGCGCTGAACTCGGCCCGGAAGTACGTCGCATCACGAACCCTCGAGACCGTGAACTGGAACAACTCCGTCCTGCTCGAGGGTGACGTCGCCGACGCCGTGGCCAGGCTCAAGACCGAGGACGGCCCCGAGATCATCACGCAGGGAAGCAGCGATCTTCTCCAGACGCTGCTCACCCACGATCTCGTCGACGAGTTCCGGATCTGGACGTTCCCCGTCGTCGTCGGCCCCGGCAAGCGCCTCTTCGGGAGCGGCACGACGCCCGGCGGCATGCGACTCGTCGACTCGAAGACGGCGGGGACGGGGGTGGTGATGGCCACCTACCGGCGTTCCGGCGAGGTCGATCGGGGCTCGTTCGAGTTCGACACGCCGACCGACGAGGAGCAGGACCGAAGGGCGCGACTCGCCGCCGAGGGCTGAACCACGCCGCCGATCACTCCTCCCGCCTGTGGATAACCCGCCGCAGGGGGCCGGAAACCCACCACTTGGCGTGCCGGTGCCGTCAAGATGAACGGTGCGGCACGACCAAAGGGAGGGGTGCCCGAAATGGCAGCAACGATGACGGCAAGCCAACGGCGGCAGATGGACACACTGTCCGACTTCGCCGGAAGGGCGGGCTGGGTCTACCTGGCGGCCGGGATCCTGTCGGTCCTGTTCGGCGCGGTGGTGCTCTCGCTGGTGCTCGACTGGGTGGGCCTCTTCACCGTCGCCCTCTTCGTCGGGATCTTCCTGATCGCCTGGGGGCTGTTCCACCTGCTCGGGGCCCTGCTCGATCAACCCGCCCACTGGGTGTGGCACGTGATCGCCGGGGCGCTCTCGGTCTTGGCGGGGGTGCTGGCGATCGCCTGGCCCGACATCACGCTGTTCGTCCTGGTGGTCATCATCGGATGGTCGCTGATCGTGTGGGGGATCCTCGATCTCCTCTCGGCCTTCGCCACCTACGGGATGCGGCACTGGTGGCTGTACCTGATCCGGGGCATCGTCTCCATCGCCCTGGGTTTCCTGGCGCTCGGCCGCGAGGACGTCACGCTCTACTTCGTCGTGACCCTGCTCGGTGCCTTCGTGATCATCTGGGGGCTCGGCGACATCCTCATCGCCTTCATGCTCCACGGCGCCAAGGCGAAGTGGGAGAAGGAGGAGAAGAGGGTGCGGGCCACCACCGCGTCCTCGACGACGCGCCGGACGTCGTCGTCGAACGCCGGCGGCCGCCCCCGCAAGGCACCGGCCCGGAAGCCCGCCCGCCGGACGACCAAACGCGGTAGCCGGCTCCAATCCAGCTGACCCGGCCGCCGCGACGGCGGCCGGTCAGCGCAGGTAGCGCTCCTCGTCCTCGCCCGGCTCGACGCCGATGGCGTCGACGGCCTGCGCCGGTGACAGCACGGACATCTCGGCGCGGGCCGTCACGCACGGTCGCTGCTTGGCGTCGAGGACGACGGCTTCGGTGACGATGCGGCGCTCGTCCTGCTCGACCACGCGCACCTCCAGCCGGTAGGTGCGGTCGACGCGCACCGGCCAGTCGAAGGTCGCGCTCGTCTCCTTCGTGAAGGCGAACTTCTCGCTCAGCGCGATCGTCGCCCAGCTCATGCCCTCGTCGATGAGTGCGAGCGTGGCGCCTCCGTGCACGTAGGTCGGCGCCCCGGAGAACTCGGTGCCCAGCGTGAATTCGGCGAACACGACGCCGCGGTCGGTGTCGTGTGAGAACGGCACCTGCATCCCGCGGGCATTCGCCGGCTCGCAGACGAAGCAGTTCGAGCCGAAGCCCCAACGCGAGTTCTCGAGCGGCTCGACCGGCATGGGCGAAACGCTACGTCGCCGCCGACCTCACTTGCGCTTGACGAGCCAGCGCAGCTTCTCGGCCTTCTCGAACGCCGCCTCGCCGGCGAGCTGGCCGACCGACGTTCCGAGCGTCGGGTACACGTGCATGAACTGCGACAGCTCGTTGAGCTTCACGCCCTCCTCGATCGCAAGGGCGAACTCGTGGATCATCTCCCCGGCGGCGGGAGCGAGGATGTGCGCGCCAACGATCTTGTTCTTGTCGGTGATGACCATGATCCGGCCCTCGGACGCGCCGTCGGCCCGGGCGCGGTCGTTGTGCTCGAGATCCTGCTGCCACACCTGGATGTTGTCGCCGTGCTTCTCGCGTGCCTCGGATTCGGTGAGGCCGGTGTGGGCGAGCTCGGGGTCGGTGAACGTGCACCACGGCACCGAGGCGACGACCTTGCCCTTCCCGGGGAAGAACATGTCGCGCACGGCCCGCACGCCTTCGTAGGCGGCCGAGTGCGTGAACAGGTACCGGCCCGCCACGTCGCCGCACGCATAGACGTTGTCGACGCTCGTGCGACCGCGGTTGTCGACGACGATCGCCTTGGACGTGCACTCGATGCCGAGGTCCTCGACGCCGAGCCATTCCTTGTTCGGCACGCGCCCGACGGCCACGAGCAGCTCGTCCGCCGACCATGTCGCCGGCTTCCCGTCCTCGGTGCCGTGGACGACCTTCTTGCCGTGCTCGACCGTCACCTTCTCGGTCTCGACGTTGAAGCGCAGGTCGATGCCCTCGGTGCGCAGCTTGTCGACGAGCTTGTCGACGAGGCCGGGCTCGTCGCTTGGGCAGGATCCGCGGCCCCTTCTGGAGCAGGGTCACGGGGATGCCGAGACGCGTGAACCCCTGGGTCATCTCGACGCAGATCGGGCCGCCGCCGATGTTCACGAAGCTGGCCGGCGGGTCCTCGAGCTCGAAGAGGTTCTCGCTCGTGACGAAGCCCGCCTCTTCGAGACCCTCGATGGGTGGAACGGCCGGTCGGCTGCCGGTGCACAGCAACACGTAGCGGGTTTCGAGCGTCCGGTCGCCGACCTGCACCGTGTTCTTGCCGGTGAGCTTGGCCTGGCCGTAGACGATGTCGATCCCCATCTTCTCGAACCGCTCGGGGTTGTCGTCGGTCGACGCGATCTCCTGCTGCACCGAGCGGATGTGCTTCCACACGCTGCCCCGCTCGACCTCGGGCTCGACGGGCTCGATGCCGAAGTCGTCGGCCGTGCGCATGTGATGGGCGACCTTCCCCGCTGCCAGCAGCGCCTTGCTCGGGACGCAACCGGTCCACAGGCAGTCGCCACCGACGCGGCCGCGCTCGGCCACCGCGACCTTGAGGTCGAGCGTGGCGGCGAACTCGGCGGCCACCATGCCACCCGAGCCCATCCCGACGATCACGAGGTCGTACCGTTCTGCCACAGCTATCCTCCTGCCGCGCGTGCGGAGCCTAAGACGCAGGGGCGGCGGCTTTGCCGACCGCCACCGCAGAGCCCGAGCTTGCGAGGGCGCTCATGCAAGCTGTTCGTCCCCCGCCGACGGGTGGATGAGAGAGCAGCTTCGAAGGCGTCCGGCTCGCCCGAATCGCGGTGATCCGTGAGGGGCGGGCGGTGACGAAAGACAGGACGTGGGGGGCAGGAGCGTGACCGAGCACGTCGGACGGCAGGCGGGCAGGGACGTCCGTCCGAGCCAATGGGAGCGCACGACACGAGACCGGCTCGTCGCCGGCGAGGAAGCCGCGCTCAACGAGATCTATGACCAGTACGCATCCTTCGTCTACGGGCTCGCGCTGCGGGTCATCGGCGACGCCCGCGCCGCCGAGGACGTCTCCCAGGACGTGTTCGTCAGCGTCTGGGAGCGGCCCGGCGCGTTCGATCCCGACCGCGGCTCGCTGCGAACGTGGCTCGGCACGCTGGCCCACCGTCGGGCAGTCGACCACGTGCGGCGCGAGGAAGCCCGCCGCCGGCGCGCGATCAAGGACGCGGCCCGGCCCGAGACGACCCCCGACGTCGAGGAGATGGCGATGGCGCTCGTCACCGCCGAGCGGGTGCGCGACGCGCTGGCGACGCTCCCCGAGGATCAGCGGCGCGCCATCCAGCTCGCGTACTTCGGCGGCAAGACGTACCGGCAGGTCGCCGAGGTGCTCGGGATCCCCGAGGGGACCGCGAAGTCGCGGCTGCGCCTCGGGCTGCGCCGCATCGCCGACACGCTGGACGCCGACACCGTCGCGAGGAGCGAGTAGGAGCCGATGAGCACCGACGACACGATGCTCGACGAGCTACTCGGTGCGTACGCACTCGACGCGGTGGAGCCCGACGAGGTGGTCGCGGTCGAGCAGTACCTCGAGCGCGCGCCCGGCGCCGCCGCCGAGGTGGCGCGGCTGCGGAAGGCGGCGGCGTGGATCGCTGCCACCGAGGCACTCGCACCTCCGCCGGCACTGCACGACTCGGTGCTGGGCGCAGCGCGGGCGCGTCGCCGGGCGCACCCGGCGGCGAGGTCGACCCGTTCCTGGCCGTCTACCTGACACAGACCGGGCGGCTCGACGCGCTCGTCGAGACGGTCCCGGACGAGGCGTTCGACCGGCGCACGTTCAACGGGTTGACCGTGCGCGAGCTCGTCATCCACCTGGCCGCGATGGAGAGCTCGTTCGCGGCCGTGCTCGGCCTGACGACCGAGCCCGAGGTCGACGAGACCGCAGTGGAAGATCGCACCGAGGCGTTCATCGAGCGCTACGCCGACCGGCCACTCGCCGACGCCCGCGCCCGGTGGCGTGAGGCCGTCGACGCCGTGCGGCGATGGGCGGTCGATCCCGCCAACGCCGACGCCGGCGTGCAGTGGCTGGCGCTCCACTTCTCCCGCGACTCGCTGCTCGTCGCCCGGTCCTTCGAGATCTGGACCCACACCGACGACATCCGGCGTGTGCTCGGGCAGCCGCTCGAGGCCCCCGGCGCCGACTCGATCCGCCGCATGGCCGATGTGTCGGTCACCGCGATGCCGGCCGCCCTCGAGGTGGCCGAGCGAGCCCACCGGGGCAAGACGGCGCGGGTCGTCCTCACCGGCGACGGGGGCGGCGACTGGCTGATCCCCCTCGGGTTCAGCGAGGTGGGCGACACCCCCGACGTGGTGCTCACGGCCGACGTGGTCGACTGGTGCCGCTGCGTCTCGGAGCGGCTGGCGCCCGAGGCGCTCGCCCGCACGGTCGAGGGCGACCCGGCCCTGGCCGACGACCTCGCCGCCGCTTCCTCGGCCTTCGCCACGCTGTAGCCGACATACCCTCGCGGCAGAATGAGCGAGGTGACCCAGCTGACGGCCCCGGAGCTCGCGCCCCTGATCCGTGACGCGGGCGTGGACGGCTTCCATCCTGCCGTGGCCGAGTGGTTCCGCCGGCGCTTCCCCGAGGGCCCCACGGAGGCGCAGGCACAGGGCTGGCCCCGCATCGAAGGCGGGGCCGACACGCTCATCGCCGCCCCCACCGGCTCGGGGAAGACGCTCGCCGCCTTCCTCGTGGCGATCGACCGGCTGTACCGCGAGCACGAGCGCGGCGTCGACGTCACGGTCGGCACCCGGGTCGTCTACGTCTCGCCGCTGAAGGCGCTCGCAGTCGACATCGGCGAGAACCTCGAACGGCCGCTCGCCGAGATCGCGGACGTCGCCGCCGAGCTCGGCTTCGACGCGCCCGACATCCGGGTGTCGGTGCGCACCGGCGACACCACGAGCTCGCAGCGCTCGGCGATGGTGCGCCGGCCGCCGAGCTTCGTCGTCACCACACCCGAGTCCCTCTATCTCCTCGTCACCAGCGCGCGCGGCCGCGAGGCGCTGCGCACGACGGAGACGGTGATCGTCGACGAGATCCACGCCGTCGCCCGCGACAAGCGCGGCTCCCACCTCGCGCTCACGCTCGAACGTCTCGAAGCGCTGTGCGACCGCCGGCCGGCGCGCATCGGCCTCTCGGCGACGCAGCGTCCCATCGAGAGGGTGGGACGGTTGCTCGTCGGCGAGCGGCCGCTGCCCGAGATCGTCGACGTCGGCCACCAGCGCGCCCTCGACGTGACGCTGGAGCTGCCCGAGGGCGAGCTCGAGGCGGTCGCGTCGGCGGAGCAGATGTCCGACGTCCTGAACCGAATCGCCGAGCACGTCACGCACCACCGCACCACGTTGGTGTTCGTCAACACGCGCCGGCTCGCCGAGCGGCTCGCGCACCAGCTCGGCGAGCGTCTCGGCGACGACGTCGTCGCCGCCCACCACGGCAGCCTCTCCAAGGAGCGCCGCTGGCGGGTCGAGACGCGCCTGCGCGCCGGCGGGCTGAAGGCGCTCGTCGCCACCGCCTCGCTCGAGCTCGGCATCGACATCGGCCCGGTCGAGCTCGTCTGCCAGATCGGCTCTCCCCGCAGCATCGCGACGTTCCTCCAGCGGGTCGGCCGCTCGAACCACACCCGCACCGGCACCCCGAAGGGCCGCCTCTACCCCTTGACGCGTGACGAGCTCGTCGAGTGCACCGCGCTCCTGGTCGCGGTGCGCGCCGGCCGGCTCGACGCCATCCAGTTCCCGCACCAGCCGCTCGACATCGCCGCCCAGCAGATCATCGCCGAGGTCGCGGCGGAGGAGTGGAGCACCGACGAGCTGTACGAGCTCGTCCGCCGGGCCGCGCCCTACGCCGAGCTCTCCCGAGCCGAGTTCGACGAGGTCGTCGAGCTCGTGTCGGGCGGGATCGAGACCGGTCGGGGTCGGCGCGGCGCGTACGTGCACCACGACGCGGTCAACGGCGAGCTGCGGGGCCGCAAGGGCGCGCGCATCGCCGCCGCCACCTCGGGCGGGGCCATCCCCGAGACCGGCGACTACCGCGTCGTGGCGGAACCGGACGACACCTTCGTCGGCACCGTCAACGAGGACTGGGCCGTCGAGTCGATGGCGGGTGACGTCTTCCTGCTCGGCACGCACTCGTGGCAGATCCGCCGCATCGAGCCCGGCGTCGTCCGGGTGCGCGACGCCGCCGGCGCGCTGCCGACGATCCCGTTCTGGCTGGGGGAGGCGCCCGCCCGCACCGTGGAGCTGTCGCACGAGGTGTCGGAGCTTCGTCGTCACGTCGACGAGCTCCTCGTCGACGGTCGCCCCGACGACGCCCGCCAGTGGCTGATCGACACGGCCGGCATCCCGCGCGAAGCGGCCGTGATGATCGTCGACTACCTCGCCGCCGGTCGGGCCGCGCTCGGCGCCATGCCGACCCAGCATCAGCTCGTGCTCGAACGGTTCTTCGACGACACCGGCGGCATGCAGCTCGTCGTGCACTCGCCGTACGGCGGGCGCATCAACCGCGCCCTCGGGCTCGCGCTGCGCAAGAAGTTCTGCCGCACCTTCGACTTCGAGCTGCAGGCGGCCGCCACCGACGACGCCATCGTGCTCTCGCTCGGGCTCACGCACAGCTTCCCGCTCGAGGAGGTCCCCCGGTACGTCAAGAGCACCACGGTGGAGGACACCCTCGAGCACGCCGTCCTCGACTCGCCCATGTTCCAGGCCCGGTGGCGCTGGAACCTCAACCGCGCCCTGATGGTCCTGCGCTTCCGCAACGGGAAGCGCAACCCGCCGCCGATCCAGCGCATGGAGTCGGACGACCTGCTGGCGGCGGTGTTCCCGCAGGCGGCGGCGTGCCAGGACAACCTGACGGGCCCGATCGAGATCCCCGACCACGTCCTCGTGCGCGAGACGATGGGCGACACGCTGCACGAGGCGCTCGACGCCGACGGCCTGCGCACCGTGCTCGAGCGAATCGAGTCGGGGGAGGTGACGGTGCACTGCGTCGACACCACCGAGGCGTCGGCGCTGTCGCACGAGATCATCAACGCGCGCCCGTACGCGTTCCTCGACGACGAGGAGTTCCAGAACCGGCGGACCAACGCGGTCACGCTGCGGCGCGGCCTCACCGTCGATCTGTCCGCGATCGGTTCGCTCGATCCCGACGCGATCGAGCAGGTGCACACGGAGATCGAACCCGAGCCCGCGACCGCGGACGAGTTCCACGACCTCCTCTCGTCGCTGGTGGTCGTGCGCGCCCGTGACGACTGGCGCCCGTTGTTCGAGGAGCTGGCGACGCGCGGCCGTGCCGGGGTCGTCTCGCACGACGGCGTCGAGCTGTGGATCACGACCGAGGCTCGTGACGACGCCTCGCGTGCACTCGCCGGCGACGACGGCGCCGTCACGCGGGCAGTCCGCGGCCATCTGGAGATCGCGGGCATCACGACGGCCGACGACCTCGCCACCGGGACGACGCTCGCCGGTGGCAGCGGTGGCGTCGGCGCTCGCGGCGCTCCAGCACGAGGGCTTCGCGATGCAGGGGCACTACCGTCCGGGCACAGACGGCACCGAGTGGGTGGCGCGGCGCCTGCTCGCCCGCATGCACTCGTACTCGCGGCGGTCACGCCGGGAGCGGGTCGAGCCCGTCACCGCCCAGGACTTCATGCGGTTCCTGCTCCGTTGGCAGCACGTCGCTCCCGACACCCAGCTCGCCGGCGAGGCCGGTCTCGTCTCGGTGATCGAGCAGCTGCAGGGGTTCGAGAGCGCCGCCGTCACATGGGAGCCCGACCTGCTCGCGCGCCGGCTTCGGCACTACGACCCGGCGTGGCTCGACCGCCTGTGCCACGACGGCGACGTCGCCTGGCTCCGGCTCACGCCGGGTGCACGCGACGCCGACGCGCCGGCCGGCGCGCCGTCGAAGGCCACACCGATCGCGGTCGTGTTCCGCGCCGACCTCGCCTGGTTGCTCGATTCCGCCCGTCTGGGGACGGAGCTCGCCGAGCCGTCGGTCGGCGCGACGGCCGAGATCCTGCAGACCCTGCGCGACAGCGGCGCCTGCTTCGCCACCGACCTCGTCGCCGCCACCCGCCGGCTCCCCGACGATGTCGAGCGCGGGCTCTGGGACGGTGTCGCCCGCGGGCTCGTGATGTGCGACGGCTTCGGCGCCATCCGCGCCCGCATCAGCGGCGTCCGCAGCGCGCCCGACGGCCGCCGCATGTCGCGGCTGCGGCGCGGCGCCCGCGCCGGCGGCTCGTCGCCGGGACGATGGTCGGTGGTGCCGGCGCCAGGTGACGACGTCGACCGCGACGAGCTGGCCGAGGCCGTCGCCGAGCAGCTCATCAACCGGTGGGGCGTGGTGTTCCGCGATCTCGCGGCCCAGCGATTCGCTGCGGATGCCGTGGCGCGACATCCAGTGGGCGCTGCGGCGGCTCGAGGACCGCGGGCTCGTGCGGGGCGGGCGCTTCGTGTCCGGGTTCAGCGGCGAGCAGTACGCGCTGCCGCACGCCGCCGACGAGCTCGGCCGCGTCCGCAAGGCGGAGCGCAAGGGTGAGCGGGTCGTGGTGAACGCGTCGGACCCGCTGAACCTCGTCGGTGTGATCGTGCCGGGCGAGACCGTTCCGGCCGTGCGCACCAAACGGGTGGTCTACGTGGACGGCATCCCCGAGAGCGCAGAAGCGTTGGCCGCCTCGACCGCCTGACCCCTCCTCACAACCGCCGGGGAGGCCACGCAGACGGCGGCGCCAAGGGCCTCGCGTTGCCGCGCTGCGCCTCGGCAGCGGCCACCCGGGCCTCCCCGACGATTCCCCCCGGATCGCACGCTTTCACCAGGAAGGGTAGCGACCAATCAGCGCCCCGGCAGGGCGTCGAGGATCTGGTCCGACCACGTGACGTCGGGGCGGGGGCGGCGGCGGGTGGCGAGGGCGTCGGGCACGTCGATCTCCAGGCGCACGAGCGCGCCGCCGAGCGTCTTGCCGAGGCTGTCGGAACGAAGGGACCGGGGGCCGCCGCCGCCGAGCGCATTGCGCAGGACGAAGTTGAGCGCGAGCACATTGCGCGCCTCGTAGCGTGCAACGTCGCCGCGCACTATGGCGCCGAAGTGCTCCTTGACGCGCTCGGCCGTCACCTCGCGCAGAATGACGTCGTACGTCTCCTCGTCGTCTGCGAAGATCGCCACGTCGGCGATGTCGCCCTTGTCGCCGGCGCGGTAGCCGCAGAGCTCTCGCAGGGCCAACCGCGCCATCAGGTGACCTCCTCGAACGTCACCCGTATGTTCTCGTCGACGAGCTTGCGGTCGACGAGCGTCGGCCAGATTCCGAGCAGCTCGGTCGGGCGGCCGCCTCCGCCCCGGCCCATCCCGGTGAAGCCGGCGGGCGGGGCGGAGAGCGTCAGCGGGATCAGCTCGCGGCCGACGACGGCGGCCGTGCGCTCGTCGGCGCATCGCCACGCGGCCCGGATCGCGACCTCGGGTGGGTCGTCCGGTGGGGGCGCGGTCGGTCCGCCGAGCGCGTTCACTCCCCAGTACTCGAAGCACCACTCGTCGACGGCGAGGCCGGCCATCTCCACCCGCTTCGCCAGGAGCGCGGCGGTGGCCTTGGCCTTCTCGTACGCGTCGGGCCACGAGAACGCAGCGCGTGCCTCGCCCGACCAGCCGGCGTGGTATGCGAGCAGGGCCTTGTACGTCGGCGTCGCGGGCGCGCCCCGCACGCCTTCGACTCGGACGCGGTCGCCGCCCAGGTCGGTGAACGCCGCCGAGGTGAAGTCGGCGACGACGTCGGGCGCGAGGTACGCGGCCGGGTCGTGCACCTCGTACAGGAGCTGGTGACGGACCGTGTCGAAGTCGACGCGGCCGCCCGAATCCTTCGGCTTCGTGATCACGGCCGTCCCGTCCGGCTCCACCTCCGCGATCGGGTACGGCAGGTCCCACGGGTGCGGGATCGTCCACCACTCGCCGCTGTAGTTGCCGCCCGCGACCTGACCCGAGCACTCGAGGAGGTGCCCGATCAGGGTCCCGGCGGCCAGGCGGTCCCAGTCGTCCCACTGCCAGCCGTGGGCGTGGGCGGCGGCGCCGAGGAACAATGCCGCATCGGCCACCCGGCCGGTGATGACCACGTCGGCGCCGCCTTCGAGCGCCTCCACGATGGGGCGGGCGCCGAGGTACGCGGCCGCGAACAACGGCTCGCCGGGGAAGTCGTCGTAGCCGGCGCCGGACTCCGCGTTCGCGAGCGTCGTGCCGGCCTCGCGGAGCTCGGCGAGGCGCGGCTTGAGATCGTCGCCGAGCACGGTCGCGACCCGCAGACCCGACACGCCGAGCTGCTTCGCGGTCTCGAGCGCCGCTCGCGCCGCCGCCGTCGGATTGATCCCGCCCGCGTTCGTGATGAGCTTCGTGCGCCCGGCGGCGACGGCCGGTATCGCCTTCGCCAAGTACCGCGGCAGGTCGCGCGTGTACCCGAGCGTCTCGTCGCGCTGGCGGTCCTTCTGCAGGATCGCCAGCGTCAGCTCGGCCAGCGCCTCGAGACAGAGGTAGTCGACACCGTCCTCGAGGAGGCTCTCGACGGCTGCGGGCGTGTCGCCGTAGAAGCCCTGCCCGCCGCCGATCCGGACGGTCACCGGCGCGGCACGGTCAGGCGTGCACGGGCGGTCGCCGGTCGGCCCACGGGCGGGCCTGCTCGAGCTGCGCCGCCACCCGCAGGAGCGTGTCCTCCCGGCCGTGGGCGGCGACGAGCTGCGAGCCGACGGGCAGGCCGTCGCCGTTCCAGGACAGCGGCACCGAGATCCCGGGCTGCCCGGTCACGTTGAACTGCGGCGTGAACGGCACGAACTCGCCCGCCCGCAGGTACCCCTGCATCGGGTTGTCGGGCGGCGAGTCGAGCGTGCCGAGCGGCAGCGGCGGCTCGCCCAGCGTCGGCGTGAGCAGGAGGTCGAAGCCGCCCGCCCACCACTGCGCGCCGGCCCGGCCGACCTCCTCCATCACGCGGACGGCCTCCCGGTACTGCGCACCCGTGACGGCGCGCCCGGCCTCGGCGAGCGCCCAGGTGAGCGGCTCGACGTCGGCCTCGGTGATCGGCTTGCCGACGAGGTCGGAGAAGTCGTCGAGGTAGTGCGCGGTGTCGGTCGTCCACAGCGTCGTGAACGGGACGAACAGCTCGGGGTTGGCGAGCGCCTCCGGGTACCCGGGCTCGACGTGGTGCCCGAGCGACTCGAGCAGGCGTCCGGCGTCCTCGGCGGCGGCGACGCAGTCCGGGTGCACCTCGCCCGTGCCGAGCAGGTTCGCGGTCAGGATGCCGATCCGCAGGTGGCCCGGGTCGGCGCCGACCTCGTCGGCGAACGGCCGCGCCGGCGCCGGCGCGATCACCGGGTCGCCCGGGAACGGCTCCGAGAGCGCGTCGAGGACGCGCGGCGACGTCGCGCACCGAGCGCGCCAGCACGAGCTCGCAGTTCAGGATCGACGTGAGCTGGCCCCAGCGCGGGCCCAACGACGTACGCCCGCGTGACGGCTTGAGGCCCACGAGGCCGTTGCAGCTGGCGGGGATGCGGATCGAGCCGCCACCGTCGTTGCCGTGCGCGACCGGCACCATCCCGGTCGCGACCGCGACCGCCGACCCCCCGCTCGACCCGCCCGGCGTGCGCGAAGTGTCCCACGGGTTGAGCGTCGGGCCGTACGCAACCGGCTCGGTCGTCGGTACGAGGCCGAGCTCGGGCGTGTTCGTGCGGCCGCAGCAGACGAACCCCGCGTCGCGGAAGCGACGGACGAGATTGTCGGTGTAGTGGGGCCGGTAGTCGTTCTCCTTCAGGAAGCGCATGCCCTCGTGGTACGGCTCGCCCTCGACGGCACACATCAGGTCCTTGAACAACGTCGGCACGCCACGGAACGGCCCGCCGGGCAGCGCGGCCGACGCGACGTCGTCGCGCGCCTGGTCGAAGCGCGGGTGGATGACCGCGTTGAGCTCCGGGTTGAGCTTCTCGATGCGGTTGATCGCCGCATCGACCAGCTCCACCGGCGACACCTGCCCGCTGCGCACGAGCTCCGCCTGGGCGGTCGCGTCGAGGAACGCCAGATCGTCAGTCATGTGACCGCACGCTACGGCGACACGCCGCGTCGGTCCAGCGTCAGGCGCCCGTCTCCCGCGCGCCTCGGCAGAGCAACGCGATGGTGACGTCGTCGCGGAGGCGTGCCGGCGCGTACGACGTGACCTCGTCGACGCAGAGCTTGACGATCGCCTCCGCCTCGTCATGCGGGGATGCGCGCACGATGTCGGCGAGCCGCCGCGCCCCGAACTCGGTGCCCGCCGTGTTCCGGACCTCCACGAGGCCATCGGTGTACACGGCGAGCCGGTCGCCGGGATCGAGCCCCGCCGATGCGGTGTGCCAGGGCCCGGCGAACGGCCCGACGATCGGCCCCGTCGGTTCGAGCTCGACGGTGTGGCTCGGCGAGCACAGCAGCGCCGGCGGGTGGCCGGCGCTCGCGTAGGTCACGTCGCCGCTCGGGAGGTCGACGACGGCGACGAATGCCGTCAGGAACGTCTCGTCGCCGAGGTCGTCGAGCTGCTCGGACGCCCACAGCACCGCCTCGTCCGGCTCGAAGCCGTCACGGAGCCCCGCCCGCAGCAGCTCCTTGCACCGCAAGGCGAGGATCCCCGACACGGCGCCGTGCCCGGAGATGTCGACGACGACGAGCGCGAGCCCCGACGGAGGCAGGTTGATCACGTCGTAGCAGTCCCCCGCGACGACGCCTTCCGCGGGGTGCAGCTCGCGCGGCAACGCTCCAACCGTCGGGCAGCTCGTCGACGCTCGTCGCGAGCTCCGACCGGAGCTGCAACACGACGGTCGCGCTCTGCTCGATCGTCTCGCGGGCGCGCACCGCGTCGAACAGTGCGCGGTTCATCTGAAGGCGCATGGCGTCGACGTCGCGGGCGAGGTCTGCGATCTCCGGCGGGCCTTGGGGCGCGATGACGCCCACCTTGCCTGCGCGCGCGTTGCGGACCGCGCGCGCGAGCCGTTCGACCGGTCTCGTCACCCAGCGGCGCGCGAGAAGCGCGGCCGCGAGCGTGGTCGCGAACGCGAGGCCGAGGACGATCCCGATCGTCGCGTTGAGCTGGATCCGTAGGTCCTCGAGGCGGTTCTGCGTCGCGCGCAACTCGGCTTGCTGCGTGTCGTCCAGCGGAGCGTCGGTGACGAGCGCGCGCTGTTCCTTGATGAGGTCGTCACGCTGCGTGCTGATACGCAGCACGGCCGCACCCCCCGCGAGGACGATCACGAGGTACACGAGCGAAACGAGAAGGAGGCGCCGGCGCAGCGACACGACCGGCACTGTACCGGGACAGAACGGGACGTCTCGGGCCTGCTACCAACCCCGGAGGTCAACACCCCAGGTGTCCACGACCTCGTCATCCCGGGCGAGGTGCATCCGATCGTGGTACGCGACCGTGGGATCCACGTGCGCGGGCACCACACGGACACGGTCGCCCACCGCGACGGGGGTCCCCGGGCCGAAGGTGACGTGCTCGTCCGAGCAGAACCACACGGTGTGACCGATCGACCGTCGGATCGCCGTGGTCCATGCCGAGCGCCTTGAGGCCGCAGTCGGCGACGGCCCAGCTATCGGAGACCGAGATGACGGTGGCGACGATCGACAGCGCGAGCCGGAACGGGAGGTCGAGATGGTCGTACGCGGTGTCCATGAGCGCGTACGACCCGGCTTGGATCTCGGTGACCCACGTGTTGATGTCGAACGTTCCGGTGCCACCGCCCGACACGAGCTCGCCGCCGACGTCCGCGTGCGCGTCGAGCAGCATGCCCATGGCGGCCTCGGTCTGCTCCACGCGTGTGGCGCGGTCTGCGACTCCGACCGCGTGACCTTCGTAGCCCATGACGCCCCGCACGCTCAGCCCCCGCGCGCGTGCCGCGTCGGCGAGCCGTCCGGCCTGGTCGGGTGGGCAGCCGCAGCGAGGCATGCCGACGAACACGTCGACGACGACCTCACCCAGCCCGGCCCGGGCGGCGGCGTCGATCGTCGCGTCCGAGTCGACGGCGATCGTGACGCGCCCGTCGAGCTCCGCAAGCCGGCGCAGACGGTCCGGGTCGACGACCTCGTTCGCGAGCAGCAGGTCGTCGCCCAGGCCGGCTTTGGCCATCCCCTCCATCTCTCGGGGCGTGGCGCAGGTGAACGTGCGGTGGCCGCGGGCGGCCTGTTCGCGCGCGAGGGCGATGGTCTTGTGCGCCTTGACGTGGGGCCGGCACCTCTGGCCCGGCAGGGCGGCGGCCATCGTCGCCAGGTTGTGCTCGAACGCATCGGTGTCGACGACCAGCGCCGGCGTCGGGAGATCCTGCACCGCGGTCATGTGGGTGCGAGCATTGCAGAATGGCGACGTCGCCCGAGGACCGTCCTCCCGTCGCGGTCGACTACCACACCGAGGACCTCCCGCCGCTCCCGCAGCGGGACTATCTCATCCCCGCCGAGCGGTGGATCGAGGCTCCCCGTGAGCTGCGCGAGCTGGGCGTCGATTTCGGCGTGTCCCTCGTCGCGTACAAGCGCCGCATCGGCCGGTACCTGCTGTGGCGGGCGGGCCCGGCGTCGCGTGCGGATGCGTGCTACATGGCGCTCGCCGCCGACGATCTCGACGAGCGGTACACGTTCCGTCTCCGGCCCGACGGGTCGGGGAAGGGCGTCAGCGCCGACGGACGGACGCACGATCGCTTCCGCACGTGGAAGGAAGCGTTGCTCAATGTCCACTGACGCCGTCGCACGCTCCGGCTTTGTGGTGACGGTCGGCAACGCCGCCGTCACCTCGGCTTCATCGCGACCGCGGCCGAGGCCCGGTCGCTAGGTCAGGACGTCGCCGGCGCCGGCACGGAGGCGATCGAGCGTGCGCGCGAGGATGCGCGAGATCTGCATCTGGCTGACGCCGAACTGGTCGGCGATCTCCGATTGCGTGAGGCCGTCGTAGAAGCGCAGCACGACGATGTCGCGTTCGCGGGGCGGGAGCGATTCGAGCAGCTGCGAGACGATCATCCGTTGCTCCACTGCTTCCAGGCCGCTGTCGACATCCCCGTGCCGGTCGATCACCCCGCCCGTGCCGCCCTCGCGGTCCTCGCTCTCGATCGGCGCGGCGACGATCGCGCGCCCGGCCTCCAACGCTTCGAGCACCTCCTCGCTGGACAGCGCGGTGTCGGCGGCGATCTCGTTGATCGTCGGGGAACGTCCGCACCGCTGGGTGAGGGTAGCGACGCTCTGGTTCACCTCGAGCATGAGCTCCTGGAGCCGGCGCGGGACGCGCACCGCCCACCGCTTGTCGCGGAAGTGACGCTTCAGCTCGCCTTCGATCGTCGGCGTCGCGAAGCTCGAGAACGCGAGGCCGCGTTCGGGATCGAATCGCTCGACCGACTTGAGCAACCCGACCAGCGCGACCTGGAGGAGGTCGTCGTGGCGTTCGCCGCGGCCACCGAAGCGCCGCGCGACGGCTTCGGCCAGGCCGATGTTCATCTCGATCAGCCGGTCGCGCAGCCGCCGGTCCTCGGTGCGGCGGTACTCGACGAAGAGCGCCGCCCGCTCTTCCGGGTCGACGGACATGTCAGCGATGCCGCGCGCGCTTGACCAGACGGAAGTGCATTGCGCCGCCGTCGCGGTCGAGCACGTGCTCGTCGACGACGGCGGCGACGATGGTTCGGGACAACTCGCTCGGCTTCGACTCGTCGCCGGGCTCGAGCGGCGGCCCCGTGCCGCCGACGACCAGCCCGTCGCCGTGCAGCTCGAAGACCAGCTCGACCGCGCCGGCGCCGTCGCCCCGCATGACGGAGTGGCACAGCTCGTCGACGCCGATGCGCAGATCCTCGATCTCGTCGAACGTGAGGCCGGCGCGGCTGCCGGCGTCGGCGGCGGCCAGGCGCGCGAGGCGGAGGAAGTCGGGGCTATCCGGGATGGTGAGACGGATCTCGACGGGCTGTGCGGACATGGGAACCCCTCGTCGGCGTTCGCGGTGTGTGATGTTCCACCGAGTGTCACGCTCGTGACAAAACGGTAGGAATCCACCCGATGCCCGAATACCGGCCCTCGCCGGGCTCCCGCATGGATTCAGCAGGTCATGGGTAGGTTCGCTGGGCAACGCAAATGCGTTGGGAGTTGGCCCACCGTGCCCATCATGCTCGACAACCTCGACAATCTCGACGGTCTCGGGAAGCTCGGGGACGTGGTGGGCCCGTGCGAGTTGCGACTGCAGGTCCCGCCGACGGTGGAGCACCTGCGCACCGTGCGGCTGGTCGCCGCCGATGCCGCCGATCGAGCGGGATTCGACTGCGACGAGGCCGACGACCTCCGGATCGCCGTCGACGAGGTGTGCCACGCAGTGCTGAGGAGCACGGAAGCGCCGATCACGGTGGGATTCTCCACCGAACCCGGCCTCGTCGAGGTCCGCGGCGCCGCCGAACGCGCCGGCGTCCACCGTCCGCTGCACCTGTCCCGGCTGTCGCAGCTGATCGTCGATGCCGTGTCCGACGAGGTCGTGCTGCAGGACGGATCCGCGGGGGTCAGCTTCATGCTCGTCAAACGCGCCACGCCGGTGGCGAAGGCGCGCTGATGGTGCAAGTCGGGGAACGCCACGCACGAGAGCGTCATGCGAACGGTGAACGCGCCCCGCGGTCAGGGCACGATCCGAGTCATCCCCACGGCCGAGGGAGCGCGACGCGTGGCGGCGCGCGCGTCGACGAGCGGTTCGACACCTACCGCCGCACCGCCGACCGCCGCCTCCGCGACGAGCTCGTCGAGGACCATGCTCCGCTCGCGCACTTCCTCGCCGGCCGGTTCGCGAACCGCGGCGAGGCCCGCGACGACCTCGTCCAGGTCGCGCTGGTGGGGTTGTTCAAGGCCGTCGAGCGGTTCGATCCCGGCCGCGGGCTCCAGTTCTCGACGTTCGCGACCCCCACGATCCTCGGTGAGCTGAAACGCCACTTTCGGGACCGCGGGTGGGCGGTGCGCGTCCCCCGGCGCGTCCAGGAGCTGCACCTCCAGCTGGGCCGCATCATCTCGGCGCTGGGCCAGGAGCGGGGACGGTCGCCGACCCCCGCCGAGGTCGCGGAGCGGGCCGGCGTCTCCGAGGAGGCGGTGCTGGAGGCGATGGAGGCCGGGTCGCTGTACCGGCTCGTCTCGCTCGACGGTTCGGTCACGCCCGACGAGGACGGCGGCGAGCTCGCCGCCTGCCTGGGTGACGACGACCCCGCGTTCGAGCGCGTCGAGCACCGGGAGGAGATCGCCGAGCTCCTGAGCGTCCTTCCCGAGCGGGAGCGTCGCATCGTGGAGCTCCGCTTCCTCGAGAGCCTGACGCAGTCGGAGATCGCCGAGCGCGTCGGCGTCAGCCAGATGCACGTCTCCCGACTTCTCACGCGCAGCCTCGAGCGGCTGCGTTCGGAGGCGACTGCGTGAGCGCTCCGGCCAGCCGTGCGCGTCGGCGCGCCGATCGGCGTGACAAGTTTGCCGACGAGCTTTCGACGGTCTTCCCCTCTGTGGCGCCGAGCGCCGCGAGCGCGCGCCGGTTCGTCGCCGCCGCGCTCCGCCGATGGGGATGCCCGGACGACTTCGTGGAGCTCGTCCTGCTCCTGACCAGCGAGCTCGTGACGAACGCCTACCGCCACGCAGGCACGGAGACGCGCGTCTCGGTCAGGCTCGACGGCGACTGCGCGCGCATCGAAGTGCGCGACGTCGGCCGGGGCGAGCCCGAGCTTCGTCCGATCGACACCGATCGGGTCGACGGCCGCGGGCTCCAGATCGTCGACGCGCTCGCCGATCGCTGGGGATCCCACTCGAACGCGGGCGGCACCGTCGTCTGGTTCGAGCTGGTTCGACGGCCGTAGGGCCTGGGTATTCTTCCCGCATGGTCTCCCCCGGCTCTGATCTCCCCGCGGGCGACGACTTCCGGATCTCGGTACGCGACGACGCGGGCACACCGACCGTGGTCGTCGAGGGAGAGGTCGACGTGGCCACCGCTCCGGCGCTTCGCGACGAGCTGTACCGCCTCATCGAGCGGGGCGCCAGCCAGGTCGTCGTGGACCTCGCGGGCATGGACTTCATCGACTCGACCGGGCTCGGCGTGTTCGTCGGGGCGCTGAAACGGGCGCGGGAGAGCGGCGGCGGCATCGAGCTGCGGGGGCTGAAGCCGTCGGCGCGCAAGGTGTTCGAGATCACGGGTCTCAACTCCGCCTTCACGATCGCCCCCTGAGCCCGACTCCCTCCGGCGGCCGTCCGAGGGCGGCGCTTCGTGCGGTCCCTGCCGGCGGCGCTACCGTACGGTTCGTAGGAGTGACCGCTCCCAGAGTGGAGACGCCCATGAACCGGAGCATCCGACCGGCGCTGGACTGGAAGCCGGGCGCCGACGCCGAGTACGGCGACATCCGCTACGAGACCGCGGAAGGCATCGCCAAGATCACGATCTGCCGGCCCGAAGTGCGCAACGCCTTCCGGCCCCGCACCCTGTTCGAGCTCCAGGACGCCTTCGAGCGCGCCCGCAACGACCCCGCCGTCGGCGTCATCGTGCTGACCGGCGAAGGCCCGGACGCGTTCTGCTCCGGTGGCGACCAGCGCATCCGGGGCGACGACGGGTACGTCGGCGACGACGGGGTCGGGCGCCTGAACGTCCTCGACCTCCAGATCCAGATCCGCCGGCTGCCCAAGCCCGTGATCGCGATGGTCGCCGGCTACGCCGTCGGCGGCGGGCACGTCCTGCACGTGGTGTGCGACCTCACCGTCGCCGCCGACAACGCCCGCTTCGGGCAGACCGGCCCCAAGGTCGGCTCGTTCGACGGCGGCTACGGCTCGGGGCTCCTCGCCCGCAGCGTCGGGCAGAAGAAGGCGCGTGAGATCTGGTTCCTGTGCGACCAGTACGACGCGCAGGAGGCGCTCGACATGGGCCTCGTGAACAGGGTCGTCCCGCTCGACCGCCTCGAGATCGAGACCGTCGCGTGGTGCCGGCGGATGCTCCGGAACAGTCCGCTCGCGCTGCGCATGCTCAAGGCCTCGTTCAACGCCGCCGACGACGGCCTCGCCGGCATCCAACAGCTCGCCGGCGACGCGACGCTCCTGTACTACATGAGCGAAGAGGCGCAGGAGGGCAAGCGCGCCTACCTCGAGAAGCGCCGACCTGAGTTCGAGCGATTCCCGAAGCGCCCGTGACATGACGACGGCGGCGGAGTGGGTCGCCGGAGCGCGGCCGCGCACGCTGGGCGCGGCGTTGTCTCCGGTGCTCGTCGGCACCGCCGCTGCGTACGCAGATGCCGACACCGTGATCTGGTGGCGGGCCGTCGCGGCCCTCGTCGTCGCGCTCGGCCTCCAGGTCGGCGTGAACTACGCCAACGACTACTCCGACGGCGTGCGGGGCACCGACGTCGAGCGCGCCGGCCCGCTGCGGCTGACGGCGTCGGGCGTCGCCGCTCCCGCGGCCGTGCGCAACGCCGCTGCCCTCGCGTTCGGTGTCGCCGCGGTGTTCGGCCTCGCGCTCGCGATCGCCGTCGACTTGCGTCTGCTCGTCGTGGGCGTGGTCGCGATCGCAGCTGCCGTGCTGTACACGGGTGGCCCGCGCCCTTACGGCTACTCGGGGCTCGGCGAGGTCGCCGTGCTCGTGTTCTTCGGATTCGTGGCCACCGCCGGCTCGGCCTACGTGCAACTCGAGCGGGTGCCCGCAGCCGCGTGGTGGGGTGCGGTCACGGTGGGGCTGCTCGCGTGCGCGATCCTGCTCGCCAACAACATCCGAGACGTCGGCACCGACTCCGCCACGGGCAAGCGCACGCTGCCGGTGCTCATCGGCGCCTCTGCGGCCCGCTGGTTGTACGCGGGTTGCCTGGCCGGCGCGTTCGCCGCCACGGCCGCGGTCGGCGTTCTGTACCCGACGGCGCTGATCGCGCTGGCCGCGCTCCCGCTCGCCGTGCGGCCCCTGCGCCTCGTCGCGACGCGACGCGACGCGCCTTCACTCGTCGGCGCGCTGGTCGCAACGGCCCGCCTCGAGCTCGTCGTCGCCGTGCTGCTCGGCGTGGGGTTGATCACCGCGTGAGGGAGCACCGGCTCCGCATCGGCGAGCGGCCGGTGACGCTCGTCGCCGGACCGGCGGGGTGGGGCGAGTCATCGCCTCTCCCGGGCTACGCCTGCGGGCACGTCGCGTCACGGCGCGCCGCCGAGGAGGCGGCGTGCGCCGGCTGGCCTGCGCCCCTGCGCGCCTCCGTGGCCGTCAACGCGCTCGTGGACGACGGCCCGGTCGATCCCGGGGCTTTGGCCGGCTACCCGGCCGTGAAGGTGAAGGTGGGGCGGAGGAACCCCGACGACGATCGTCGACCTCGTGGCCGCAGTGCGCGATGCGGTCGGGCCCGGGGTGGCGTTGCGGGTCGACGCCAACGGCGCGTGGGACCTCGACACGGCTCAGGCGATGATCCGCCGGCTCGCCCGTTCGCAGCTCGAGCTCGTCGAGCAGCCCGTCGCCACGCTGGACGAGCTGGCGCGGTTGCGGCGGCGTGTGGACGTCCCCGTCGCCGCCGACGAGAGCGTCCGCTCGGTCGGCGACGCCCGGTCCCTGGCCGCGCTCGACGCCGCCGACGCCGTCGTCCTCAAGGTCCAGCCGCTCGGCGGCGTCCGCGCCGCGCTGCGCATGGCCGAAGCCGCGGGCGTCCCGGCGCTCGTCACGTCGATGCGCGAGACGTCGATCGGGATCGCGGCCGGCCTCGCCCTCGCCGCCGCGTTGCCGGAGGTTCCGTACGCGTGCGGCCTGGCGGCGCGGATGCCGGGCGGCGACGTCGTGCGCGAGCCACTCGAGCCCGTCGGCGGTCACCTGCGTGTTCGCCGGGTCGAGCCCGATCCCGAGCTGCTCGCCCGCTACGAGGTCACGGGGTGAGATCGTGAACCACGCGACGCAGCAGCGACGCCACCGCTTCCGGGTTCTCGAGGTGCACCGCGTGCCCGGCGCCGCCGATCAACACGGGATGCACACCGGCGCCGACGCGCCCGGCCATCTCGAACGCGATGTCGACGTACTTCTCGTCGAGCACGCCGGCGGCGGGCACGAACGCCGGCTCGAGGTCGCCGAGCCGCTCCCACAGCGGCTCCTGCGAACCGGGCCCCAGCGCGCGCGCAACGCGTGGGTCAGCGTAGCGACGGTGTTGCCCGCGCGCCGGGCGTCGAGCCCGGCGGCGTCGTCGGGACAGCGTGGCGAACAAGGGCTGGCGCAGCCATCGCTCGAGGAACGCATCGACGCCGTCGCGCTCGATTCCGCGGGCGAGCGTCTCGTCGGCTTCACGCCGCGCCGCCCGCTCGGCTTCGTCGGCGATGCCGGGCGACGCGCTCAAGAGGACCAGCCCCCGGACGAGATCCGGCCGGTCGAGGGCGAGCCGCAGGCACAGGCGCCCGCCCATCGAGTACCCGGCGTAGATCGCACGGCCGCCGTGCTCGCCGATGGCGGCGGCGGTCTCCACGAAGCCGAGGTCGGTGGGCACCCCGACGGGCTCGACCTCGACGTCGGCCGGCAGGTGCGCGATCACCCGATCCCACGCCGCCGCCGTCTGCGTGAACCCCGGGACCAGGACGAGCGACACGCAGGGATCCTCGCATGACCCGCGATGCCACCACCGCCTTCGCCCGCACCCTCGTCGACGAGTGGGCCCGCGCCGGAGTCACCGAGGCGTGCGTCGCGCCCGGGTCGAGGTCGGCGCCGCTCGCGCTCGCGCTCGCCGCCGACGACCGCATCCGCGTCCACGTGCACCTCGACGAGCGCTCGGCGGCGTTCTTCGCGCTCGGGGCCGCGAAGGCGAGCAGGCGTCCGGCGGTCGTGCTCTGCACGTCCGGGACCGCGGCGGCGAACTTCCATCCCGCCGTGCTCGAGGCGAGCCACGCCCGCACCCCGCTGATCGTCTGCACCGCCGATCGTCCGCCCGAGCTCCGCGACACCGGCGCCGGCCAGACCGTCGACCAACTCGACCTCTACGGCCGGGCCGTGCGCTGGTTCTGCGAGGTCGGCGTCCCCGGTGATCACCCGGGCGCGGGCGCGTCGTGGCGGTCCATCGCCGCGGCGCGGCGGCGGAGGCGCTGGGGCCGCCCGCCGGCCCGGTGCACCTCAACCTCGCGTTCCGCGAGCCGCTCGTGCCCACCGGCGCTCCGCTCGTCGACGCGCCGGGCCGGCCCGGCGGGCGGCCGTGGACGGCCGTGACGCGACCCTCGCGCGCGCCCGACGAGGCGACCGTGACCCGCATCGCCGCCGAGGTGCGCGCACGTCCCCGGGGGATCGTCGTCGCCGGCTGGGGGAGCGACGCGTCCACCGAAGCCGTCGACCGGGTCGCGGCCGCCGCCGGATGGCCGGTGCTCGCCGACCCGCTCTCGGGGCTCCGGGAGGGTCCGCACGCGGTGTCCACGTACGAGGCGCTGCTGCGCAGCCCCGGGTTCGCCGAACGACACCGGCCCGATCTGGTGCTCCGGCTCGGGGCGGCGCCGACGAGCAAGCCGCTCGCGACCTGGCTCGGTCCCGAGGTGCCGCAGCTGCTCGTCGACCCCGACGGCGCGTGGCTCGACCCCGGGCGGGGCGTCGCCGAGCGCATCGCCGCCGATGCCGAGCTTTTCCTCGCCACGCTCGCCGAATCGCTCGAGCCGTCCGCCGAGACCGACGGCGCGTGGCTGCAGTCGTGGCAGGCAGCCGACCGCGCCGCCCGCGCCGCGCTCGACGACCTGCTGGACGGTTCGGAGGCGCTGTTCGAGGGTCGCGTCGCGCGCGACGTCGTCGACGCCCTCCCGGACGGCGCGGCGCTGGTGGTGGCGTCGAGCATGCCGGTTCGTGACGTCGATGCGTTCGCCCGTCCCCGCTCGGGTGTCCGCTACCTCGCGAACCGGGGCGTCAACGGCATCGACGGCTTCGTCTCCACCGCCCTCGGCGCGGCGGCCGTGTCCGCCGGGCCGACCGTGGCCCTACTCGGCGACCTGTGTCTCCTCCACGACGCCAACGGCCTCCTCGGCGCGGCGAGCAGAGGCCTCGACGCCACGTTCGTCGTCGTCGACAACGACGGCGGCGGAATCTTCTCGTTCCTTCCGCAGGCCGAGCTGCCCGCGCACTTCGAGCTCCTGTTCGGCACGCCGCACGGCGTGGACCTCGCCGCGCTCGCCGCGATGCACGGGCTCCCGGCCGACAGGGTCGAGAAGGCGGGCGACGTCGTGCCCGCGGTCGAGGCCGCGATCGGCACCGGCGGAGTCAGCCTCGTGATCGTTCCCACCGACCGCGCCGACAACGTCGAGCGTCACCGCGACGCATGGACCGCCGTCGCAGCCGCGATCGAGAGGTCGGGCCTCCCGGGCGCCGGCTAGCCGATGCGAATCTGCGTCTCGGGCGGCGCGGTGACGTCTCGCCCGGCGTCGTCGAATTGCCACACTTCGTACACGCCGGCGTTCGGCTCGGACGTCCCGAACTTGTTCATGTTCTTGAACGCGGCCGACGCGCCCTCATAGTGGATCGTCTTCTTCTCGTCGAGGAGCCGTTTGCAGTCGGCGAACGTCTTGCACGCTTCCTTGCCCTTCGTGTTCGCCGCGAACGTCTCCTTCATCTTGGCCGGATCGTCCGACTTCGCTTTCTCGGCGGCCAGCGCGGTGAGGATCGTGCAGTCGTAGTAGAAGGCGGAGTAGATCGGGTCGATCCCGGTCGCGTTGAACGCGTCGAGGAACGGGTGCTGCACGCCCGCGGGCTGCGTGGCCGGTGACGTGCCCTTGATGCCCGCCGCCGCGCCGGGGTTGTTCGGGTCGAGGAGCGAGGCGAACGCGTTCGTCCGCATGCCGTCGGCCGAGTAGATGGGGAACTGCTGGGGCGAGAGCCCCTTGGCGGTGAGCGTCCTGACGATGTCGCTGCCGTCGGACTCGAACCCGAGCACGATGACGGCGTCGGGCTTCTTGTCGATCACTTTCTGGACGTCGCGGTCGAAGCTGGTCGCGTCCGGGTCGTAGGCGACGTCGGCAACAACCTTCGCCTTGCCCTTCTCGAGCGCCTTCTTCACCGAGGACGCCAGTCCGATGCCGTACGAGTCCCCGCGGGCGAGGATGCCGATCTTCTTGTGGCCGTCCTTCAGCACGAGATCACTCAGTGCCGGGCCCTGCAGGCGGTCGGACGGAGTGGTGCGGAAGTAGTAGCCGTCGGAGTCGGCCGTGGACAGCTCGGCCGACGTGTTGGATCCGGAGCACATCAGCACGCCCCGCCGGCGGACCTCGTCGATGATGTTGAGCATGGTGCCCGACGACGTCGGGCCCATGATCGCGTCGACCTTGCTGTCCTCGAGCAGACCCTCCAGGGATTCGCTGGCGACGTCGGGGTCGGTGGCGTCGTCGGCCACGGTGTAGGTCACGGGCTTGCCGAGCACGCCGCCGGCGCCGTTGATCTCGTCGACCGCCATGGTCACCGGCACCGTCAGCGACTGGACGATGTTGGCGAGTGGGCCCGTCTGGGCCGCCAGCTGCCCGAGCTCCAGCGATCCGTCGACGTTCCCACGCTTCTCCTCGCCCGCGCCCGCCGAGCCGGTACCCGCGACCAGCACCGCCACGGTGAGCGCGGCGACGGCGACGATCGACACGAGCTTTGTGGTGCGCGAACTGCCCATTTCGGTGGTCTCCCCGGACGACGTCGACGCAGGGTGAGCGGCGTCAAAGCATAGAGAATCCCGCGCGCGACGCCCCGTCGCGCGGATGGGCGCTATGGCTGCACGAGCACGCGCAACATGGGCTCGAGCTTGGTCTGCGTCTCGGCCCACTCGGCGTCGGGATCCGAGCCCGCCACGATCCCCGCCCCGGCCACGAGGCGCGCCGTCGCACCGTCGAGCTCGGCGCAGCGCAGGGCGACGGCCCACTCGCCGTCTCCACGCGCGTCGACCCAACCCACGGGCCCTGCGTAGCGGCCCCGGTCGAAGGTCTCGAGGTCCTCCAGCATCGCGAGTGCCGCGGCGCGCGGCGCTCCGGCGACGGCGGGTGTCGGGTGGAGCGCCATCGCCAGCTCGAGGGCGGAGCGCCCCGACTGCGCGTCCACGGTCCCGCTGATCGCGGTGGCGAGGTGGCTGATCGTCGCGAGGCGTGCGACCTCGGGGCCGTGCACCGACGTGACGTCGACGCCGCAGGCGCGCAGGCCGCCGACGACCGCGTCGACGACCAAGCGGTGCTCCAGCCCGTCCTTGACCGATGCGGCGAGCGCGGTGTCGGCCTCGAGGTCGCCGTCGGCGGTCGCTCCACGCGGGATCGTGCCGGCCATGGGCCGCGACGTCACCTCGGTGCCGCGTCGGCGGACGAGCAGCTCCGGCGACGCTCCCACGAAACCGGCGGCGGCGAACACCACGCACCCGCCTTCCGTGGCGCGCAGACGATCGACGACGACGCGTGCGTCGAACGGCGCGTCGGCGTGCACGGCAACGTCGCGGGCGAGCACGACCTTCGCGAGGACTCCGGTACGGATCGCGTCGAGGACGGCGTGGACCTGATCGGACCACTCCGATCGGGAGACCCGACCCTCGACTCCGAACCGCGTCGCCGCCACCCCCGGCGCCGCCGGCCTGCGATGCGGCGACTCCGATGCTCCGATCTCCGTGCGCCAGGCGCGACCGTCGGCGCCGATACCGGTCACCGTCGCAGGGATCACCACCTCGCCGCCCTCGGCGCCGTGGAACGGCAACGCGCCCACGGCGATCGCGCCGGTCCCGGGCTGCGCGACCGCGTCGTCCACCTCGAGGGCGGCGAGGACGCGGTCGACGTCGGCGGCGGGCACCCGGGCGGCGATCCCGGAGGTGACAAAGCCCGCGTCTCCTGCGAGCCAGGCGAAGCCGTCGGGCGCGAGCGACTCGAGCAGGCGGCCCGGACGATCGACCTCACGCGTGCGGGCCACGAGCCCGGCGGCGACGGTCGTCGTCACGGCGCGCTCCGTCGAGTCGCGGTGATCAGCTGCACGGCTCCGGCGGTGAACGTCCGCCGCCCCACGGCGGTGAAGCCGGCCGATTCGACGAGGGCGATCAGCTGGTCCGCGGGCGGCAGGTAGGCGGTCGAGCGGGGGAGGTACTGATACGCCTCGGCGTCGTTCGCCAGGCGCGCGCCGACCATGGGCACCACCCGCCGGAACCAGAGGTGGTGCCCGGCCCGCAGCAGCGGGCCGTCGGGCTCGCCTGTCTCGAGGGCTGCGAGCCGCCCGCCGGGCCGGAGGACGCGCGCGGACTCACGGAAGAACCGGCCGAGATCGACGAAATTGCGCAGCGCGAACCCGCTGACGACGCCGTCCGCGGATGCGTCCGGCACCGGCAGCGCCAGCGCGTCGGCCCGCGCCAGCGGCGCGCGCGTGTGGGAGGCGGCAAGCATGCCGGCCGAGAAGTCGACGCCCACCGCCGAGTAGCCCGCGCCGGCGACGACGTCGCACAGGTCCCCGGTGCCGCAGCCGAGGTCGAGGACCGTCGCGCCGGGGACGAGGTCCAGCGCGGCGACGGTGTGCCGGCGCCAGCGCCGGTCCTGGCCGAGCGAGATGATGCGGTTGAGCCGGTCGTAGCGCGGCGCGATCCGGTCGAACATCGCTTCGACCGCGTCGTGCTTGTCGTCGCCCTCGGGGAGTTGGGTATCGCGAGGGGCGCGGCGACGCGCGTCATTGCCAGACCGCTTCGAGGCGCCGGTTGGCTTCGGCGGTCGCGGCCTCGAGCTCCGCCGGCTCGCCGACCGCTTCGAGGTGCTCCTGTGCGACCTCGAGCAGCACGCGCCGGAAGTGGTGCGCGACGAGCGCGGTGACCGACGGGAGGAGCACGCGGAACGCTTCGACCAGTCGCTCGGCGCGCTCGTCGTCGGAGACGTCGGCGTCGCGCAGCGGCTCGCGGACGTAGGTATCGAACATCGCGACGGCTCCCTCGGCCGTCTCGCGCGTCGCCTCGTGATGGCGCCGCGCCAGCGACAGCAGCTCGGGCATCGGCAGCCCCGTCTCGAGGAGACGCAACCCGGCACCGACGATGTCGACGTCGGCGGTCGTGAACCGGGCGTCTCCCTCGTGGCGGCGCGGGACGAGCAGCCCCTCGCGCACGATCGACTCGATGAGTGCCGGAGGGACGCCCGACCGCGATGCCAGCTCGTCGAGGGTGAGGAACTCCTCGGTGGCGCTGTCGTCGTCGGCGCCGACGACCGCCGCGGCCAGCGGCTCGTCGGCCCGGTCGAGCTCGCCGGTCACGATCCGGCGGATGACGGCCAGCGAGAAGCCGCGGCGTTGGAGGTCCCTGATCCGGGCCAGCCGCTCGACGTGCTCGGGCCCGTACCAGGCGATGCGGCCCCGCCGCTCGGGCGGCGGCAGGAGCCGGCGCTTCTGGTAGAAGCGGATGGTGTCGACGGAGACGTCGGCCCTGCCCGCCAGCTCCTCGACCCGCAGCTCCGGCGTCCCGGTCTCCATGACCCGCGATTCTAGGAGTATCTGCTCCCGCGGTCAGGATCGGACCGGGCGCCGGCCGTCAGCTCCCGGTCCACTCCGGCGGGCGCTTCTCGGCGAAGGCGCGCGCCCCTTCGATCGAGTCCTTGGTCGAGAACACCTCGACGGCGAGCTCGTTGTTGCGGGGCCAGGCCTCCGCCTCGGTGAGGTCACCCGCCTCGCGCACCATGCGCAGCGAGTTGCGCACCGCGACCGGCGCGTTCTCCGCGACGCGACCGGCGAGCGCGAGCGCCTCGTCCAGCACCTGCTCGCGCGGCGCCAGCCGGTTGACGAGGCCGAGCGCATGCGCCCGGCGGGCGTCGATCGTGTCGCCGGTGATCGCGAGCTCGGTGGCGAGCGCGAGCGGGACGCGCTTGGGAAGGCGGAGGAGCCCCCCGGCCGACGCGAACAACCCGCGCTTCACCTCGGGCAACCCGAACACGGCGTCGTCGGCGGCGACCACCAGGTCACAGGCGAGGACGATCTCGAAGCCGCCGGCGAGCGCCGGCCCGTTGACCGCGGCGATCAGCGGCTTGGGGAAGTCGCGCTGCGTGATCCCGCCGAAACCGCCGCGCTTCGTCGCCAGCTCGAGGCCGCGGCCCTGGGCGACCATCTTGAGGTCGGCCCCGGCCGAGAACGTCGGGCCCCGCCCCGTCACGACGACGGCCCACACCTCCGCGTCGCCCTCGATGTCGTCGAGTGCGCCCTCGATGCCCTGGGCGACGTCCCCGTTCACGGCGTTGCGGGCCTCGGGCCGGTTGATCGCCACGATCTCGACCCGCCCTCGGCGCTCCCGCTCGACGACCATGTGCACCCCTTTGCCGGTCGCAGGACGGTATCGGAGGGTCGTCGCGGGGGTCCACGACGGCGCCAATCGCGCGAGCATGGTGGCCTCAGGCGAGGAGGGACCGATGCTCGATACTCGTGAGGCGCCGGAGCAGACTCCGGAGACGCGCATTGCTCCGAGGAAGGAAACGCGCGACTGGCTGCGAGACCGGATCCCGGGAGAGCTCGCCCTCATCGCCGGTGTCTCGTGGTACGTGCTGTTCTCGATCGCAGTGGCGCTCGAACCGGCCGCGGACCATCCGGATGCCATCCCGACGTGGCTCTCCGCCGGGCTCGAGGTCGTCCTGCTCGGGATGCTCGCGGTGACGGCGGCGGGGCTCCTCGCCCGCCGGCGCTTCGGGCTCGTCGCCGCGCTGGGTGCCGAGCGCGCTGTTCCTCGCCATGGCCGTCGCCTGCCCCGTCAGTGGTCACCACAGTTTCGGGGCCTGGTGGTACGGCCAGATGGCCTGTGCGCTCGGGCTCGTCGCCATCACCGGTTTCACCCTCCGCCGCAGCTGACCCCACCGGCTCGTCGAGCGCGCCGGCGAGATCGGGTCGCAGCGCGCGCACGAGCAGCAGCGCCGCGGCCATGAGGATGCCGGCGCCGGCGGTGGTGGCGCGGAGGCCGACGCGGTCCGCGACCGCGCCCTGGATCACGCTGCCCAGCGGGTACAGCGTGCCCAGCAGCACCATCAACAGGCTCAGCACGCGTCCGCGCAGCTCCATCGGTGCCCGCAGCTGGGCGATGGTCGTGAAGCTCGACAGCGCGCCCAGGTAGAGGAAGCCGACGGCAAAGATCGTCACGACGGCGACGGCCAGGTTCGGCGCGGCGGCGTACGCGACCAGCGCCAGCGGCAGACCGCCGAGCACGCCCAACAGGACCCGCCGACCGCCGAACCGCGCGAACAGCGGGCCGAGCGACAGGCCCATCAGCACCGCCCCGATTCCCTGCGCGGTCACGAGCAGCGCCGTTCCGAAGTCACCGTTGTCGAACACCTTGAGCGCGACCGCGGGCACGAGCGCGATGAACGGCGCCGCGAGCAGCGAGTTCAGCGCCATGTACGCGATCACGACGCGGAGGCCCGGGTCGGAGCGCGCGAACCGGGCGCCGGCGCGGATCGAGGCGAAGATCGAGGCCTCCTGCACCCGCGCCGGCGGTGGGAGGTGGAGCGACGCGACCACGGCGATCACGGCGAGGAAGCTCAGCGTGTTGAAGCCGAACGCCCACTCGTACCCGCCGAAGCCGATGACGATGCCTGCGAGCGCCGGGCCGATGACGCGGCCGAGGTTCCACTGCGCCGACGACAACGCGACCGCGCCGGGCAGGTCTTCGCGGGGCACGAGGTCGGGCAGGAGCGCCATGTAGGAGGGGAAGCCGATCGCCATGGCGCAACCGGCGCCGAGGACGATCAGCGCGACGACGCCCGGGTGGGCGCTGTCGGTCGCCGCGAGCAGCGTGAGCAGGGCGGCCAGTGCCGTCTGCACCGTGGTGGTCGTCAGCAGCACGCGGCGGCGCGGGAGCCGGTCGGCGAGCGCGCCTCCTACCGGTCCGAGGAACGCGTTGGGGACGAAGGCGGCCGCCGCGACGAGTCCCGTCCACCCGGCTTGGTGCGTCGTCGTCGTGACGAGGATGCCGACGCCGACGGTCTCCATCCACGTGCCGACGTTCGACGTGAACGCGCCCGCCCAGAGCAGCGCGAACGAGCGGTGCCGCAGCGGAGCGAGCGACCGGGGCAGCGCCACAGAGTCACGGTAACGGAGCACGGTACGGTCTCCGTCATGCCGCAGCCGCGCCGCGGTGGTCGGATCGTCGAGGCCGTGAACCTCCCGACACGCTTCCAAGCCGACGCCGCCCTCGCGTTGCTGCAGACGAACGGCATCGAGGCGATGGCGAAGTACGGCGACGCCGAGGGGTGGGCGCCGTTCTTCGCCATGATCGACGGGTTCCGCGTAATGGTGTTCGACGAGGACCTGGACGCCGCTCGCGCGCTCCTCGAGTCGAGCGACCTGTTCCAGCCCCCGCCGGCGTCCTGATCTCTTTCGTGCGCTACTCGACGAGCGGCGTCTCGCGGGGCGTGAAGATCGGGAGCACCAGCAGCTCGGGCGCAGGCTCTCCGTCCCAGTCGAACGAGCGGATCTGCTCGAGACTCCGGCGACCGGTCATGGTCCGGAACAGCTCGAACCGATCGGCGCGGACACCGATCCGGCGCCCGCCGGTGCCGACAGTGGCGGTGCCGGCGTCGGTCTCGATCCGCAGGGTCGCGTCGGCGGGCTCCGCCAGTCCTTCCAGGACCTGCACGCTCCAGTCGAAGCCGATCGCGATCGCGTCACAGTCACGGGCGCCGGGACGCTCGAGCCCGCCGCGCAGGTCCTGCTCGTGCGTGGCGGCATCCGTCGTCATCTGGCCCACGGCCACTTCGGGCAGGCTCGCCATGACCGCCTCGACTTTGGCGCCCTCGGTTTCCCATTCCTCGAGCAGCTGCTCGATGCTCCAGTCCCGCCGGGTGTCGACTTGGCGGGCCGTCCACGGGTCGGTCGCCACGCCGTCGAGGTTCCCGGCGTTGATGTCGGCGGTGATGCCGCTGAGGTGGGCGACGATGTCCCGGACGCGCCACTCGGGTGCTGCCGGTGCGCGGTGCTCGAGGTCGTCGGCGTCGGCCTCGCGAACCAGGTCCGAGACCCGCGTGCGGAGCGCCGCCGTAGGTCTGCGCGTAGTCGGTCATTCGAGCTCCCCGATAGCCTCGCCGGATGCCACTCAGCTCCGGACCGGTAGGGCCGTTCCCCGCCGATGCCGATCACGAAGAGTACGACCGGTTGCGGCGGCGCGTCCTCTGGACGATGCCTTCAGGTCTCTACATCGTCGGGAGCCGCGCGGGCGAGCGACGCAACGGGATGACCTGCAACTGGGTGACGCAGCTCGGTTTCGACCCCAAGCTCGTCGGTGTCAGCGTCGAGAAGGAGGCCGTCACGCACGAGCTCATCTCGGAGGGCGGCGTGTTCGCCCTCAACATCGTCGACCGCGAGGACCGCGCCATCGTCCGGAAGTTCACGAAGCCCGTCGAGGTCGACATCGAGGCGCGCACGCTGAACGGATTCCCGTTCCACGACGGCGTGTCCGGCGCGCCGGTCCTCGACCAGGCCGTCGCCTTCGTCGACTGCGAGCTGCACTCGAGCACCGACGTCGGATCACACACCCTGTTCATCGGCGAGATCGTGGACGCCGCGTTCCAGAAGGACGAGGAGACGCCCGTCCTTCGGATGGAGGACACCCGGATGAGCTACGGCGGCTGACCTGTCGAGCCAGCCGCCGTAGGTCGACGTCAGCGTGCCGCGGTCACCGGTTCCGGATCTCGTTCACGGCGTCCTTGAAGTCCTGGTACTGCTGGTTCGAGTCATTGCAGAGGTTGTCGTTCTGATCGATCTGGGCATTGACGCCATCGATCAGTGAGTCGACGTTCGTGTTCGCCTGTACTGCGTTGAGAAGCGACACGATGTTCTCCCGGAGCTGGAAGCCCGAGTCCGTGCACGCCTTGAGGGCGTCGGCCGAGGTCTCGCCCGTGTTGACCAGCCTCCCGAGCACCTGGCCCGCGCCCTGCTGGGTCCCGAGCTCGCCCTGGGTGTCCTGCAGCTCCTTCTTCGTCGACGCCAGCTCCTTCTGCGCCTTCTCCTTGTCATCGTTCGCGCTGTTCTTCCCCGTGAAGCTGATGATGGCGAAGATCAGCGCGCCCACGAACAGCACGCCGGCGACGATGAAGAGCACGAGCCAGATGCCACCACTGCCGCCCTTCTTCGAGGGCGCGGAAGCCGGCTGCGCTGCGCCCGGCGGGCGGTGCGCCCGGCGGCGGTGCGGACGGCGGGCCCGGCGGCGGTGCGGGCGGGGGACCGGGCGGCGGTGCCGGCGGTGTCGTACTCATCAGAGGTGCTCCTTCATTCGTGCATTCCTGCCGTGTAGTGCGCCGGGGAGTTTGCCACAGCACGCCGGGACCCGAACGCAACTCCGACCGTCCGGGTACGCTGCGAGCGCAGCAGGGAGGATCCAGGGGTGACGGACGTGAGTGATCCGGTAACAGAGCCCCGCGCCGACGCGCGGACCCACCTCTTGGGGAACTGGCGGCACGTCCTTCGGACGAGCAACCCTCCCGCCGGACGCGTCGATCTCGTGTCGAGGTGGCTCGTGCTCACGCGCGCGTCCGTGCTCCCGATGACGATCACCGCCGCGGCCATCGCCGGGCTGCTCGCGGCGTTCCACGACGAGCACGTGCGGTGGGGCCTGTTCGCCCTCGCAGCGCTGGGGCTGGTCCTCGCGCACGTCGCCAACAACCTCATGAACGACCTCTTCGATCTCGAGATCGGAGCCGACTCGGACACTTACCCGCGGCGCTGTACGCGCCGCACCCGGT
The DNA here is from genome assembly GCA_963781615.1 of uncultured Actinomycetes bacterium. Lineage (GTDB taxonomy): Bacteria > Actinomycetota > Acidimicrobiia > IMCC26256 > JACDBD01 > JALZAA01. The sequence continues at coordinate 257,710 of CAWAGI010000005.1, forward strand.
GTTGTCGGGGACCATCACCCGCCGGGGGTTGTTGACCGCCGCGCTCGTGGTCAATGCCGCCGACCTCGCGATCCTCGTGGTGTTGCTGGTGTTCCGCGGCTGGCCGATGGCCGCTTTCGCGCTGAGCGGGTTCGCGCTGTCCGTCGCCTACACCGCGCCGCCGCTCCGGCTCAAGAAGCACGGCCTCGGCGAGCCCACCGTGCTCGTCGTCTGGGGACCGCTGATGGTCGGGGGCACGTACTACGCCGCCACCGGTCACCTTCCGTTCGACATCGTCATCGCGTCGTTGCCGTACGCGCTGCTCTGCACCGCGGTGCTCATGGGCAAGCACATCGACAAGATCCCGTGGGACGCGCCGGACGGGACGCACACGCTCCCCGTGCTGCTGGGGGAGAGCAAGGCGCGTGCGCTCACGCAGGGGATGATGATCTCGTTCTACGTCCTCGTCGTCCTGCTGGTCGGCACGGGGACGTTCCCGATCGCCGCCCTGCTCGTCCTGGTCGCACTGCAAAAGCTCGCGACCATCTGGCGGCCCTTCTCGCAGCCGAAGCCCGCCGAGCCACCGGAGGGCTTCCCGATCTGGCCGCTGTGGTTCGCGGCCCTGGCGTTCGTCCACACGCGGCGGGCCGGCGGTCTCCTCGTGCTCGGCCTGATCGTGGGCGTCATCCTCGGCTGGTGAGCACGGCGAACGACATCTGAACTTCGGGGGGCGTGATGCTCGAGAGCACGATGCAGGACTTCCCGCTGACCATCGGGATGATCCTCCGGCACGGCGCGACCGTGTACGGAGGCAGCGAGGTCGCGACGTTCGAGGGCGACGGGTCCCGCCGCGCCACGTTCGCCGAGGTCGCCGCGCGCGCCGAGCGGCTCGCGGCCGCGCTGCGCCGCCTCGGGATCGAGGACGGCGACCGCGTCGGCACGTTCCAGTGGAACACCCAGGAGCACCTCGAGGCGTATTTCGCCATCCCGACAATGGGCGCGGTGCTGCACACGCTGAACATCCGGCTGTTCCCGGAGCAGCTCACCTACGTCGTGAACCACGCCGAGGACCGCGTCGTGATCGTGGACGACTCCATCGTCCCGTTGCTCGCCAAGGTCGCACCCGACCTCAAGACGGTGGAGCACTTCGTCGTGGTGGGCGAGGGCGACGCCTCCGCGCTGGCGGACGCGGCTGCCGGCGCCGACGTGCTCCGCTACGACGACCTCCTCGCCGGGGAAACGGGCGGGTTCGAGTGGCCGGACGTCGACGAGCACGCTGCCGCGGCCATGTGTTACACGAGCGGCACCACGGGCAACCCCAAGGGCGTCGTGTACTCGCAACGGTCGACGGTGCTGCACTCGATGGGCGTCAACGCCGCCTCCGCCATCGGGCTCACCGAACGGGACCGTGTGCTGCCGGTCGTGCCGATGTTCCACGCCAACGCATGGGGCCTGCCCTACGCGGCGTGGTTCGCCGGCGCCGGCTTCGTGATGCCGGCGCGTTTCCTGCAGGCCGAGCCGCTGGCGAAGTTGATCGAAGCGGAGCGGCCCACCATCGCCGGCGCGGTGCCGTCGATCTGGTCCGACCTGCTCCGCTACGCGGGCGAGCATCCGGTCGACCTGAGCTCGTTCCGGCTCGTGATCTGCGGTGGGTCGGCCGTGCCGCGCAGCCTCATCGAGCGGTTCCAGCAGGACCACGGTGTACACATCGTCCAGGGGTGGGGCATGACCGAGACCAGCCCGCTGGCGGCGGTGGCGCACACCCCGCTGGGCGTCGAGCCCGGGACCGCCGAGGAGATGGACTGGCGCGAGAGGGCGGGTCGGGTGATGTGCGGTGTCGAGCTGCGCATCGTCGACGACGCCGGCACGCCGCTCCCGTGGGACGGCGAGGCGGTCGGGGAGATCGAGGTGCGCGGCCCGTGGGTGACCCGCGCCTATTACCGCGATCCCTCGGTCGACAAGTTCGACGACGGCTGGTTGCGCACGGGCGACGTCGGCTCGATCACCGAGAACGGCTTCATCCAGATCAGCGACCGCGCCAAGGACGTCATCAAGTCCGGCGGCGAGTGGATCTCGTCGGTCGAGCTCGAGAACCTGCTCATGGGACACCCCGCGGTGGTGGAGGCGGCCGTGATCGGTGTGCCCGACCCCCGGTGGGACGAACGACCGCTCGCGTGCGTCGTGTGCGACGAGGGCACCACCGTGGGCGCGGCAGACCTGCAGGCGTTCCTCGCCGACAAGCTCGCCAAGTGGCAGCTCCCGGAGCGGTGGGCGTTCATCGACGAGGTGCCGAAGACCAGCGTCGGCAAGTTCGACAAGAAGGTCCTCCGGGCGCGCCACACCGACGGTGAGCTCACCGTCGAAGAGCTTGGCTAGACCCGTCTCGCCTGCACGATGATCCTCGCCGCCGAGGACGTCGGCGACCTGATCGACCTCGCGGTCCTGCTGTCACTGCCGGGTGTGCTCATCCTGGCGTGGCTGGTCGGCCGGCTGCTCGGTGTTCGCCGCTCGTGGACCACGACGCTGCTGTCCGGTGTGATCGGTTGGATCGCCGGGGTCGCACTGTCGCTCGCGATCGCGAGCCAGCGCAAGGAGCCCGACACCGGGTTCACGCGCAACGTGTGGTTGTTCTCCACGCTCGGTGTGATGTCCGCGTCCGTGTGGATCGAGCTCCTCGCGAAACCGGGCACGCTCGCCCGCGCCCAGCACGGGCTCACGTCGATCCCGCATCCCATCCAGGCGGTGAAGCGGCGCGGCCGGCGCGTGAGCCGGTACGCGCAGATCACCCGCATCGCCATCCGCAACGGGCTCGGCCCCACGCTCGGGCTCGGCCGCCACAGCGAGGACGGGGAGGCGCGGCAGGTTCCGTTCGCGCGCCGGCTCCGTCACTCGCTCGAGCAATGCGGCGGGATGTTCGTGAAGATGGGTCAGGTGGCGTCGACGCGCTCGGACCTCGTGTCCCCGGTCGTGGCCGAGGAGCTGTCGCACCTGCAGGACCACGTCGCGCCCGCGCCGCCCGACGGCTTGCGCGAGCTGATCGAGGAGGAGCTGAGCGCTCCCGCCGACGAGGTCTTCGCCGAGTTCGACTGGAAGCCGCTGGCGGCGGCATCGATCGGGCAGGCCCACCGTGCGCGCCTCCACGACGGGCGACAGGTGATCGTCAAGGTGCAACGGCCGGGCATCGCCGACTCGGTGAACCGCGACCTGGACGTCCTCGACGAGCTCGCCACCATGGTCGAGCAGCGCACCTCGTGGGGCGCCGAGTACCAGGTGTCGGATCTCGCCGACGAGTTCGCGGAACGCCTGCGGGAAGAGCTCGACTTCGAGATCGAAGGGCGCAACGCCTCCGACATCGCCGCCAACCTCGACGACGACAGCGACGTGCGGATTCCCGCCGTGTTCCACGATCTGACGACGCGGCGTGTGCTCGTCATGGAGTGGCTCGACGGCGTCAGCGTGCGTGAGACCGCCGCGATCGACGAGCTCGGCGTCGACCGGCGCGAGCTCGCCGAGGAGCTTCTCCGTTGCATGATGCAGCAGATGCTCGTCGACGCGCAGTACCACGCCGACCCGCATCCCGGGAACGTGATGGTGCTTCGGGACGGCCGGCTCGCGCTCATCGACTTCGGGGCCGCCAGCCGTCTCGACCCTCTCCAGCAGTCGGCGATCCGCGAGGTCATGTTGGGCGTGGCCCAGCGGGACGCCGACCTGCTCCGGCAGGCCGTGCTGCAAGTCGCGACCCTGCGGCGCGACGTCGACGACGAGGACCTCGAGCGTGCCTTGTCGCGCTTCATGACCCGTCACCTCGCGCCGGGCATGGTGCCGAGCGCGGCGATGTTCAACGACCTGCTCCAGCTGTTCTTCACGTTCGGGATCAGCCTGCCGCCCGAGCTGAGCACGTTCTTCCGGGCGCTGATCACGTTGGAAGGAACGCTCACGACGCTCTCGCCCGGCTACCCCGTGATCGACCGGGCCGAGGCGATCGCGGGCGAGTGGATGCGGGCGCGCCTGGCGCCGTCGACGCTCGAGGAGCTCGCCCGCGAGGAGCTCATCCGGATGGGGCCGCTGCTGCGGCGCCTCCCCCGTCGCCTCGACCGGATGGCCAGCCAGATCGAGCGGGGCAACCTGCGCGCCCGCGTCAGCCTGTTCTCCGATCCGCACGACGAGCGCCTCGTCACCAAGCTCGTCAACCGCACGGTGCTCGCACTCGCCGGCGGTGTCGTGGGCGTGATCGGGGCGATGCTGCTCGGTGTGAGCGGGGGGCCGCCGTTCGCCGGCGACACCTCGTTGTACGAGTTCTTCGGCTACTTCAGCCTGTTTTGCAGCGTCGTGCTCATCATGCGCGTCATCGTGTCGGTCCTGCACGACGGCGTGAACTGAATGACTGCGCTGCAAGGCGCGCGGGTCCGGCTCCGTCCGGTCGTCGACGCCGACATCCGCGAGCTCGCGCAGATCCGTGCGACGCCCGAGGTGCACCGCCATTGGCGCGGCGGTGACGACATGGTGGCCGCCGTCGAGAAGGACCTCGCCGAGCCCGACAGCACCCCGTACGTGATCGAGCTCGAAGGCCGCGTCGTCGGCTGGATCCAATGGCAGGCCGAGGACGAGCCCGACTACCGGCACGCGAGCATGGACATCTACCTCGATCCGGCCGTGCACGGTGACGGCGTCGGCACCGACGCGCTGCGGACACTGGCGCGGCACCTCTTCGTCGGCCACGGCCACCACCGGCTGGAGATCGACCCTGCGGTCGACAACGCCGCCGCCATCCGTTGCTACACCAAGGTGGGTTTCCGGCCCGTGGGGATCATGCGCGAGGCCGAACGCGGCAACGACGGCACCTGGCACGACAGCCTGCTCATGGACCTGCTCGCCGACGAGCTCACCGAGGAGGCCGATGACTGAACCGCGCGACCCCTACTACCGGGACGACCTCGCCCTGGTCCACCACCGCGGCTTCGGGTTCCACGCCGACATGTGTGCTCCCGGGATCCTCGAGTTGCTGCGGCCGGTGCGGGACCGGGACGGCCTCGTCGTCGAGATCGGCTGCGGGAGCGGCCTCCTCACGAAGCACCTCGTCGATGCCGGCCACCGGGTCGTCGCGACCGACGCCTCACCGGCGATGCTCGAGCTCGCCCGGATCGTCGCGCCGGAGGCGGAAGAGGTGCGCGCCGTCGTGCTCCCGGACGACGCGATCCCGGCGGCCGACGCGATCGTCGGCGTGGGTCACGCCGTGAGCTACCTCCCGGACGAGGACGCCGTCGAGCGCGCGCTCGTCGCCATCGCAGGTGCGCTCCGCCCCGGCGGCATCTTGGCCATCGACATCTGCGACCTCGAATGGGGAGCGGCGCGACGGGACTGGACCACTTCAGGCCGCGTGGGCGACGACTGGGCGATCGTCACCGAGTACTCGATCCCGACGCCGAATCACTTCTCCCGGAGGATGGCGGTCTTCCTCCGCAACGACGACGGGTCCTGGCGCCGCGACGACGAGCTGCACGACAACGTCCTGATCGACACCGCGCGTATCCCTGAGCTCCTGGCAGCCCATGGCGTCGACGCCGAAGTGAGACCGTCGTTCGGCACCGAGGAGCTGCCCGTCGGGTTGCGGGCGCTCGTCGGTCGGCGTTCCTGACGCCCGGATGTCGAGAATCGTGCGTTCGCTTCGACCTATCCGATGAGTGACGCCCGCGACGGGCGTCGGAACCTGAGGAGGACGCACGTGAAGTACATGCTGCTCATCTACCAGAACCCGACGGCGTGGGAGAACCTCTCCGAGGAGGAGCGCAATCGCGTGTTCGGCGAGGTCGACGCTCTCATGGAGGAGCTGAACCGCTCCGGCGAGTGGATCGGTGGGGAAGGGCTGGCGGATTCGTCGAACACGAAGACCGTCCGCGTGCGCGACGGTGTTCCGGCCGTCACCGACGGGCCGTTCATCGAATCCAAGGAGCAGCTGGTCGGCTACTGCCTCGTCCAGTGCGACACGCCCGAACGGGCGACCGAGATCGCCGCCCGCTGGCCGGACGCGCGCTACTGGGCGATGGAGGTACGCCCGATCATGTCGCCGGGCGGCGAAGAGATGTGAGGACATCGCCCGCCGTCGAGGACGTGCTGCGCGAGCTCGCCCCGCAGGTGCTCGGCGCGCTCGTCCGTCGGTACGGGCATTTCGACGCCTGCGAGGACGCGGTGCAGGAGTCGCTGCTCGCCGCGACGGTGCAGTGGCCCGGCGAGGGCGTGCCCGACAACCCGCGGGGATGGCTGCTGACCGTCGCCTCCCGTGCGCGTGACCGACCAGCTCCGCAGCGACGAGGCCCGCCGGCGCCGCGAGGAGACAACGGCCGCGCTCCGATCAGGTGACGCGCCGGAGGTTCCCGGCGAGGACGACACGTTGACGCTGCTCTTCCTCTGCTGCCATCCCGCACTCTCTCCCCCGTCGCAGCTCGCGCTCACGCTGCGCGCCGTCGGCGGTCTCACCACCGCGCAGATCGCGAGCGCGTTCCTCGTGCCCGAAGCGACGATGGCGCAGCGCATCAGCCGCGCGAAGCAACGCATCAAGGCGGTGGGCGCCCGGTTCGAGCCGCCGGCGGAGCGCGAGCGGGCCGACCGGTTGGGCGTCGTCCTGCACGTGCTGTACCTCGTGTTCAACGAGGGCTACACCGCGACGTCGGGACCGCACCTGCACCGCACGGACCTGACCGGCGAGGCGATCCGGCTCACGCGGGTGCTGCACGGGCTGATCCCGAAGGACGGTGAGGTGGCGGGGCTGCTCGCCCTGATGCTGCTGACCGACGCGCGCCGCCCGGCGCGGACGCGTGCCGACGGCTCGCTCGTCCCGCTCGAGGAGCAGGACCGCAGCCTGTGGGACCGGGGCGCGATCAAGGAGGGCGTCGCACTCGTCAGCGGCGCGCTGTCTTCGGCTCCGATCGGGCCGTACCAGCTCCAGGCGGCGATCGCCGCCGTCCACGACGAAGCTGCCACCGCCGGCGACACCGATTGGCCCCAGATCCTCGGGCTCTACGACCTCCTCGAGCGTCTTGCGCCGAACCCGATGGTCACGCTCAACCGGGCCGTGGCGGTCGCCATGGTGCGCGGCCCCGACGCCGCCCTCGACCTGCTGGCGACGCTGGACGCCGACGAGCGGATGGCGCGGCACTACCGACTCGCAGCCGTCCGAGCCCACCTGTGGGAGATGGCGGGGGACCGCGCCGCCGCGCTCGTCGGATACCGGGAAGCGGCGCGGCGGGACGACGAGCATCCCCGAGCGGCGCTACCTCGAGTCACGGGCCGACCGGTTGCGCGACTCTCGCTAGATTTCGCCCGCAGCTGGCGACGGCGACAGGAGAGATCGTGGACTGGCGACTCGAGCTCGTGTCGGTGCCCGTGTCGGACGTGGACCGGGCGAAGGCCTTCTACACCGAGAAGGCCGGCTTCAACGCCGACCACGACCATCAGGTGAGCGACGAGCTGCGGTTCGTGCAGCTGACCCCGCCCGGGTCGCCCACGTCGATCGCACTCGGGACGGGCCTCAGCGACATGGCGCCGGGGTCGGTGCAGGGATTGCAGATGGTGGTGTCCGACATCGAGGCCGCGCGCGCCGAGCTCGTCGAGCGCGGTGTCGACGTCAGCGAGGTCCAGCACTTCCCGTGGGGCTCGTTCGTGTTCTTCAGCGACCCCGACGGCAACGGCTGGGCGGTGCAGAAGATCCCGCCCCGCGACTGACGCCTGAGCGCTACGTCTGCAGCGGGAGGATCTCGCGCGCCGCATCGTCCAGCTCGGCGGCCCATGACCCTGGTTCGTGCGCGGGCACGAGGACCAGCTTGGAGAAGCCGTGCTCGAGGAACTGCTCGAGGCGCGCTCGGAGCGCCGGGAGCCCGACCGGCACGAGCTCGTCCGGCTCGACGTCGGGTCGGCGCGCCTTGATACCGGCCGCGAGCAGTTCGGGAATCTCGTCGCGCACGTAGATCACGAGCGCGCCGTAGTGCTCGTCCTCGATCTCGCGCCCGGCCTCGGCGGCCGCCTCCTCGACGACGACGCGCCCCGCCGCGACCTCGGCCGGCGTCGAGAAGCTGGGGAGCCAGCCGTCGCTGAGTCGCCCGACCCGCCGCAGCTCGCTCTTGGCCCGGCCGCCCAGCCATACGTCCGGCGGTTGCTGGACGGGCTTCGGGCGCACGGAGAGCCCGCGGTAGGAGAAGCGCGGCCCGTCGTGGTCGACGGCGTCTTCGGTCCACAGGCGCCGCACCAGCGGGAGCGCTTCGTCGAACCAGGCGGCGCGCTCCTCGCGGGCGACGCCGAACGCCTGCTGCTCGGCCGGATTCGCGACACCGAGCCCGAACGCGGGGAGAGCGCGTCCGCCCGACAGCCGGTCGAGGCTCGCCCATTCCTTGGCGAGGACCGCCGGGTTGCGCCCCGGCAGGACCTGCACGCTCGTGCCGAGCTTGAGCTTGCGGGTGCGACCGGCCGCGTACGCGAGCCCGACGAGCGGGTCGGGCGCCTCGCCGGTGAGCCGCTCCGAGAGCCAGAGCGAGTCGAAGCCGCGTCCCTCGAGACCGTCGACGAGCTCGCCGAAGCGCGTGGCGTCGCGCAGTCCCTGGACGCCGAGCCCGTAGCCGATGCGGACCTTCACGCCGAGCCCGGCGCCGTTGTCACGAAAACGCCTCTATACGGCGCGTATATGTGACAACGCAGGGGAGGGGTCATGACGAAGCGCGCTGGTACGGGCGGAGCTCGCGCCGGGCGATCTGCTGCTTGTGCACCTCGTCGGGCCCGTCGACCAGGTGCAGCGTCCGGGCGTGTGTGTACATCGACGCCAGCGGCCAGTCGTCCGAGACGCCCGCGCCGCCGAACAGCTGGATCGCCCGGTCGATCACGGTCGTCGCCACGCGCGCGCCGACGACCTTGATCGCGGCGATCTCGAAGCGGGCGCCCTTGTTACCGACGGTGTCCATGAGCCAGGCGGCCTTGAGGACGAGCAGGCGGGCCTGCTCGATCTCGATGCGCGACTCGGCGATGCGGTCCTGCACGACGCCCTGCTCGGCGAGCGGCTTGCCGAACGGGGTGCGCACCCACGCCCGCTCGCACATCAGCTCGAGCGCCTTCTCGGCCAGGCCGATGGCGCGCATGCAGTGATGGATGCGGCCCGGGCCCAGCCGCGCCTGGGCGATGGCGAACCCGCCGCCCTCCTCGCCCAGCAGGTTCGACGCCGGGAGCCGCACGTTCTCGTAGAGCGTCTCGCAGTGCCCGCCGCCGGCGTCGTGGCCGAACACCGGCAGCGTGCGCACGATGCGCACGCCGGGCGCGTCGAGGGGCACGAGGATCATGGACTGGCGGTGGTAGGGGTCGGCGTCGGGGTTCGAGACGCCGAGCAGGACCGCGACCTTGCAGCGCTTGGACGCAGCGCCACTCGTCCACCACTTGTGCGCGTTGACGACGTAGTGGTCGCCGTCGCGTTCGATGCGGCTCTGGATGTTCGTGGCGTCGGAGCTCGCGACCCACGGCTCGGTCATGGCGAAACACGACCGGATCTCACCGTTCAGGAGGGGGAGCAGCCACTGCTCCTGCTGCTCGGGCGTCCCGAACTCGGAGAGGATCTCCATGTTGCCGGTATCGGGCGCGGCGCAGTTCGTCGCCTCGGACGCGAGCAGGTTGCGACCCATCAACTCGCACAGCGGCGCGTAGTCGAGGTTCGAGAGGCCTGCGCCCCACTTCTCGTTCGGCAGGAAGAGGTTCCACAGGCCGCGCTGGCGCGCCTCGACCTTCAGCTCCTCCATGACGGGCGGGTGGAAGTGCGGGTCGCCCGATTCCTCCACCTGCTCCCGGTACACGGGCTCGGCCGGGACGACACGTGTCTCGATGAAGTCGCGGAGATGCTTCTGGAGCTCGAGCGACCGGGCGCTGAACTCGAAGTCCACAGAAGCTCCTTTCACGCCCTCGCAAGCTCGGGCTGAGCGGAAGCGGTCGGCAAAACCGCCGCTCCCGCGGGCGCACGCTACCCCGACATCCGCAGGGCAGGCGGCGTAGAACTACTGGCGTGAGAACCGCGTTCGAGGTCGTGCTGCTCGCGGTGACCTGGGCGATCGGGTGGCTGCTGTGCTGGCGCGTGCCCCGACTGCCGCCCGCGTCGCACGCCACACCGCATCGCAGGGTGTCGGTCGTCGTGCCCGCCCGCAACGAGGGCCGCCGCCTCCCCGGTCTGCTCGTCGCCCTCTCGGCCCAGACCCACCCCGCCGACGAGGTGCTCGTCGTCGACGACCACTCCGACGACGACACCGCCGCGGTCGCCACCGCCGGCGGCGCCGACGTCGTCGCCGCCCCCGATCTCCCCGACGGGTGGACGGGGAAGACCTGGGCCTGCTGGACCGGCGCCCGGCGCTCGCGCGGCGACGTGCTCGTGTTCCTCGACGCCGACACCGAGCCCGAGCCCGACCTGCTCGGGCGCCTGCTCGACGCGCTCGAGCCGCGCCGCGGGCTGCTGTCGGTCATGCCGTACCACCGCATGGAACGTCAGTACGAGCGTCTCTCCGCGTTCTTCAGCGTCATGTCGCTCATGGGCGTCGGCGCGGCGTCGGCGCGTCGTTCCGCTCCGGTCACCGGCGCGTACGGACCGTGTCTGGCGTGCGATCGCCGCGACTACGAAGCCGTCGGCGGCCACGAGTCGATCCGCGGCTCCGTCGTCGACGACGTCGCGCTCGCGCAGCGGTTCCGCCGCGCCGATCTCCCCGTCCGCGTCGCCGGCGGGCGCGGCGCGATCCGATTCCGTCTGTACGGCGGCGGCGTGGGCGACCTCGTCGAGGGCTGGAGCAAGAACTTCGCCTCCGGCGCCGGATCCACTCCCGTGCTGCGGTTCCTGCTCGTGTTCGCCTGGGTGGTGGGCGTCGGCACCGCCGCCCAGGCGCCGATCCGCGAAGTGGTGGCCGCGGTCGGCGGGTGGTCGGGGCCCGGGGTCGTCCTGTGGATCGGGTTCGTCGCGTTCGCGATGCAACTGGCCGTCCAGCTCCGGCCCCTCGGCAACTACTCGTGGGCCTCCGTGTTGTTCCCGATCCCGCTGGCGGCGTGGTTCGTCATCTTCGTCCGGTCGATCGTGCTCACCGCCCGCGGGCAGGTCCGGTGGAAGGGGCGATCCGTGCCGGTGCGGCGGGGAAGCGTGGCGCGGTGAGCTCGCTCGCGACGCGTCGCAATCTCGTCATCGTGCTGATCGACGCCGGCGTCTGGGCGACGTGGAGCGCGGTGTGCGGGTACGTCGCGCACCGCATCCCGGCGTCGCGCCTGTCGCGCGACCGGGGGTTGTTCCGTATCCGCCGCTTCGAGGCGGGCGGCCGCTTCTACGAGCGGTGGCTGCGCATCAAGCGGTGGAAGGACCGGCTCCCGGAAGCCGGGGCGCTGTTCAGGGGCGGCGTCTCGAAGCGACGGGTCGGGGGCACGGACCGCGAGCACCTCGAGAGCTTCGCAGTCGAGACCCGGCGCGCCGAGCTCACGCACTGGCTGATACTCGCCGCCGGCCCCTGGTTCCTCCTGTGGAACCCGTGGTGGTTGGGGCTGGCGATGGTCGGGTACGCAATCGTCGCAAACGTCCCGTGTCTGGCGATCCAGCGCTACAACCGGGCTCGCCTGTTGCGTATGATCCCCCGGCCTTCCACAGCACGGACGGCGTGACCGTTCATCGTCCGTGCCTTCCTGAGTTACGTTGACGCAAATGGTGCATCTCACCGGTACATACTCAGATGTCGACCGCTCGGCCGACCCTGTAGGGGCAGCCGAGTGGATGGACACGATGTGCGACTGGCCGTTCATCCGCGCCTACAAGGAGCGGACGGTCGACCTGCTCCACGTGAAGCCGGGCGCCCGCCTGCTCGACGTCGGGTGCGGGACGGGCCACGACACCCGCGCCCTGGCGACGAGCGCGGGGCCCGACGGTGTCGCGATCGGCGTCGACGCGTCGGCGGTGATGCTCAAGTCGGCCCGGACCCGCGGCGGTTCGTACCTCCAGGCTGACGCCCGCGCCCTTCCCTACGAGGACGGGGCGTTCGACGGCACGCGGATCGACCGTGTCCTCCAGCACGTCGCCGGGCCCGAGGACGCCGTCCGCGAGGTCGCCCGCGTCACCCGAGCCGGTGGGCGTGTCGTCGCCATCGATCCCGATCAGGACACGCTCGTCGCCGACGTCACCGACGCCGAGCTGCTCCGCAAGGTGAAGGACTTCCGGCGGGACCGCAACCTGTGCAACGGCTCGATCGGCCGGCAGCTCCCGCGTCTGTTCCGCCAGGCGGGGCTGGTCGACGTGGAGTGCGAGGCGGCGACGCTCGTGCTCACCGACCCCCACGACGCCTTCGGGTTCACGACGTGGCCGCGCCTCATGCACGCCGCGGGGCTGCTCACCGACGAGGAAGTCGCGCGCTGGGAAGCGGGCGTCGACGCCGCCGTCGACCGGGGCGATTTCCTGTACGCCGTCACGTTCTTCATCGCCAGCGGCACGAAGGTCTGATCGTTTTTGGCGTCACTTGCGTGCCATATAGGCATGTAGCTGACGCCAAGAGCAGAGGATGTCAGGCCGTCGCGCGGATCCAGTCGACGACGGCGGTGACGGCGTCATCACGGCCGATCGGTAGACCGTAATGATCCGAATCGATCTCGACGCGGTCGACGCGCGGCGCGGCGATGCAGGTGGCGATGAGATCGGTGTCGGAGGGGAAGATGCCGTGGTCGCCCGAGTAGCTGACGACGAGCGCGGGGAGCGTCATCCCCGGGCCGGTGCGCTCGATCGACGCCCGGGACGACACGCCCGACCACGTCGACAGCCACGCCTCGGGTGACACCACCCGGCCGAAGCCGACCGCGCCGTAGTTGATCCAGTCGGGGCGCACCCCCCACAGCGAGCCGACCGTGCGCCGTGACGGGTCGAGCGACAGGTCGACGAACCGCGGGTCGGCGTCGGTGCGGTACACGGTGAGGAACTCGGTCGCGATCGCGTCCCGCCGGTCTGCGGCAGACCCCGTCCGTTCCCAACGGGAGCGGGCGTCCCGCCGTCGCGCGACCCGCTCGCGTGCAACCGTGTCGATTCGCTCCACTCGCGCGCGCTGCCCCTCGCGGTAGCGCTTCACGAACTCGGGCTCGTAGCGCGTCTCGCCCGGCGGCTCGACGAATCCGTTCGCGGGGTCGTACAGGTCGAGGGCCGGGTCGCACGAGACGGGATCACGCTCGTCGGTCACGGACGCGTCGATCGCGTGGAGCAGGTAGAAGCCCTCTCCGACGTGGGCGGCGAGGTACGCCATCGCGTCGGCGGCCGGCAGGTCGAAGCGGTTCAGGTCGAACGGGTCGCCGGCGGCCGTGTCCGTCAGGCGGGCGCCGACGGCGAGCGACTGCTGCACGTAGAACGTGAGCAACGAGCCCCCGCCCGAGTTGCCGCACAGCACCACGCGGTCGTAGCGCTCCCGCAGTGCCGCCACGCCCACGGCCACGTCGAGGAGCACGACCTCGTGGAGCAGGGTCGAGTCGTTGTTCAGCCAACGGGTGTTGAGGCAGAGCACGGCGAACCCGGCGTCGACCAGCCCGGGGACGGCGTAGTGGTGCGAGAAGTTCGCCCGAGGGTGGACGAGCAGCACGGCGGTGGTCTCCCCGCCCCGTGCGTACAGCCACCCGCCGGCGACGGCGCGGTCGGGCGTCTCGAGCACGAGCGGCTCGCAGCTCGTCCCCGCGGGCGGGGGGCGACTCCAGTCCGCGACCGAGTAGGGGTTGTCGTAGCGCCCGACGCGCGTGGTGCGGGCCAATTTCCCGACCTTCTAGGTGGTGACGGGCGTCTTCCGCGCCTCGTGGAAGGTCGGCGCCGGCGCGTCCTTCAGCGGCGGCTGCTCCGCCGTCAGCATCTGCTGAGCCTGCTCACGGTCGGCGTCGGTGAACGCCTTCGTGGTCGCGCAGAACTCCACCAGGGTCCCGTTGGGGTCGATCGCGTAGATCGACGTGCACCAACCGTGGTCGATCTCGGCGACGTCGTGGCCGGCTTCGAGCCAGCGGCGCTTGTGCACCTCGATCCCGTCGAGGTCGCCGGCGTCGAACGCCAGGTGGTTGGTCCAGATCGGGAGGCCCAAGCCGGCGGAGAGGGACGTCTCGAACTCGGGCGGCACGTTCCCGTCCTCGTGGATGTCCCAGAACGCGATCAGCCCCTGGCCGTGCGTGTCGTAGAACAAGTGGCGGGCCCAGCCGCCGCCGTCGGTTGCGGCCGCCTCGACCTTCACCAGCTCGAAGCCCATGGCCTCCGTGTAGAACTCGTGGGTCGCGGCGACGTCCCGGGTTGCGACCGCGACGTGGTGGAATCCCATCGTCCCCTCCCTACTTCGAGGGCCACCAGCATCGCGCGGGAGGCACCGTGGACGAGAACAAGCTTCATCCGGACCCGATCGTGCAGTTCCGGGCGTGGTTCGACGAGGCCGTCGCCAAGGGCGTCCGCGAACCCGACGCGATGACGGTGGCGACCGCGGGTCGCGCCGGTGCGCCGACGGCCCGCACGGTGTCGCTCCGCGGTCTCGACGAGCGGGGTTTCGCGTTCTACTCGAACTACCGCAGCCCGAAGGCACGTGATCTCGACGAGAACCCCCGCGCCGCGATCGTGTTCCACTGGCGCGAGGTCGAGCGTCAAGTGCGGGCGGTCGGGACGGTCGCGCGGCTGTCGCCCGAGGAGTCGCTCGCGTACTGGCGCAACCGGCCGCTCGGGAGCCGGCTCAGCGCGCTCATCTCGCCCCAGAGCGAGGTCGTCGCCGACCGGGCCGAGCTCGAAGCCGCCTACGAGGAGGCGGCCGCTCGGTACGGCGACGACCCGCCGCTCCCCGGGTTCTGGGGCGGGTACGTCGTCACCCCCGTCGAGGTCGAGCTGTGGGAGGGGCGGCCGAACCGCCTCCACGACCGGGTGCGGTACCGGCGCGCGGGCGACGTGTGGGTGCGCGAGCGCCTGGCGCCGTGAGCGCGCCGGCTACTTCTGCGAGGGCTCGAGCTCCTCGCCGTGCCCGACCCGTTGGTGGTGCGGGAGCCGCGGCACGGCGACCACCTCGTCGACCGTCCCGTGCTGGCGCTCCCAGCCGAGGACCTCGATCACGGCGACGTACACGACAAGCCGGCCGAGCACGAGCAGCCACAGCAGGATCGCGAACACGACGCCGATCGAGCCGTACAACGCCGACGACGACCGCACGAGGTGCGGCACGACGATCTCACCGGCGACCTTGAGCACCTCGAGGCCGACCGCGCCGAACAACGCGGCCGGGAGGAGCGCCCGGAGGTGGACGCGCCGGTTCGGCAGCACCGCCGACGTCCACAGCCACAGCACGGCGTTGAGCGCCAGGCCCACCAGGAGCACGATCGGAGCCGCGACCGGGACCAGCCATTGCAGGGAAGCCGTGGCCGCGAACGCGGCGGCGATGATGACGCCGCTACCCGCCATCCACAACAGCGCGACCAGCCGGTCCTTCAGGCCCCGTCCGGGGACGTGCCAGGCCGAGTTGTACGCGTACGTCAGCGCGCCCGCGACGCCGAGCCCGGTCCAGAGCAGACCGACGAAGCCGACGACGGATGCCACGCGGCGACTCTGCTCTGCCTTGTGGATCGCGTCGGTGACGGTGGTGGCGGCGTCGCCGGTGAGGCCGAGGTTGTCGACGACGCGGGCGGGGACGTCCGTGGACCCGGCGGAGACGAACCCGAGCACCGCCACGGCGACGAGCACGAGCGCGAACAAGGCGAGGAAGGCAGTGAGCGTGATCGCGGCGGCGAGCTGGTTGCCGCGCAGCGCCGAGTAGCGATCCTGGACGGTGAGGAAGACGCGCAGCGGCGGGAACCGGGCCGCGACCCGGTCGAGCCGGCCGCGCAGGTCGATCTGCATGCGATCAGCAGCTCGCGGAGGCCGCTACCGCCGGGCCGGGGACGGTCGACGAGTTTCCGGCCTCGTCCGCCGCCACGACCTGCCACGTGATCGTGCCGTCGGCCGTGGAAGGGCCGATGGGTGCCTCGAAGGCGCCGCCGGTAGCGCTCATCCGCTTGCGGTTCTCGACCCCGTCGGCGCCGACGAACACGAGCTCGACCGTCGCCAGGTGGTTGCCGGGATCGACGACGCTGGCCAGCGCGGGCGTCGTCGTCTGTCGCGGGCCGATGCACCCGAAGACCGTGGCGAGGTTGTACACGAACGGCGCGCGCGTGTCGGGACCGGGGTCCACGGTCGTCGGCGGGGCGGATGTCGGCGGGGCGGTCGTGGGCGGGGGTTTGTCGCGGGCCGACGGCGACCTGGGCTTCGGCCTCGAAGTACCGCGTGTTGCTTCCGAACCCGCGGAAGTTCGTGACGATGCCCGCGACGAAGAGTCCCGCGAGCACGATGACCGCGCCGCGGACGAGGCGGCGCCGCAGCGGGTACATGGAGCGTGGGAACCCGCTGCGACGCAGGCGGGGGGGCGGCGGCACGAGGCTCTCGACCTCGTCGTAGGCGTCGTACTCCCGCTGGCGGGCCTCTTCCTCGGCGCGTTCCGGCGCAGCGGCGGTCTCGTCGGGCTCCGTCGGCTCGCTCGCCTCGTCGACCGCGTCGGCGCTCGTCTCGGCCGGCGCCGGCTGATCCGGTGTCGCGGTCGCCTCGGCCACGGGCTCGGCCGGCGGCTCGTTCCCGGCGCCCGGCACGTCGGGCGCAGGCTGGCCCAGCACCGACGCCGTCCACTCGGGCGGGCCGAGCACCGACCACAGCAGGTCGACCCGATCGAGTACCTCGTCGCGCACCTCGGGCGGCGCGGGCTCGGCCGGCACGTCGGCGAGGAGTTGGATGGGGTCGGGCTGGTCGTCGCGCGAGGGCGAGCACGTCCGGCACAGGTCGACGTGCGTGGCGACGTGGCGCAGCCAAGCTTCGGGGTGGGCTTCGTCCTCGCTCGCGATGAGCTTGTTCATGCGCTCGCAACGGGGTCGGGCGAGGCGCGCGACCAGCAGGGCGCTCAGCTGGCGTTCCATCTTCTCGTCGAGGTCTCGCACGAGGGCAGCCGCGTGCGGGGGTGACACTCCCAGCGTGTCCGCGAGAGCGCTGTTGTCGAGCGGTTGGCGCGCGTGCAGGTCGAGCAGGATGCGGTCCTTGCCGGGGAACCACGACGCCGCTTCCCACACGATCGCTCCGGCGCCGTCGGAGGCCGCTTCGCCGTTCGCGCCGTCGAACTCGGCGTGCTCGTCGACACCCATCGGGATGTCACGCCCGAGCAGTTGCTGGCGCGCCAGCGCGAACAACCACGGCTCGAGCTTCTCCGGTTGCCGCAACCGGTACAGCTCGAGGGCGGCGAGCACGAAGGTGTCCACCATCGTGTCGAACGCAGCCTCGGGGTCGCGCACAACGGAGGTGCAGAGGTCGTAGAGACGATCGGCGTAGCCGTCGTAGATCTCGGAGAGCGCCTCTCGATCACCCGACCGCGCCGACGCCACGAGCTCCGCATCCGTCAGCATCGTGGCCACAGCGTAGAGGGGCGCGCCGTGTTGTCGCGAACGGCTCTGCCTCGCTGATTCGGGCTAGACAGGCGCCCGTGACGGCAGGGGCGTGGACGCTGCTGGTCGTGGCGGCGGTGCTGGCGGCGGGGGACTGGCTGGCGGTCGGACGCGGCGACAAGCGCCTCGAGTACCTGTGCAAGCCGGGGGCGCTGGCAGCTCTGATCGGCGTGGCGTTGACGCTCGATCCTGCGCACGGCGACGTACGCGTCTGGTTCGTCCTGGCGCTCGCGCTGTCACTCGCCGGCGACGTCTTCCTCATGCTCCCGTCCGATCGGTTCGTCGCCGGGCTCGCCTCCTTTCTGCTCGCGCACGTGGCGTACGTGATCGGCCTCACTCGTCACGGCGGCTCGGCCGGCACGGTGGCTCTCGCGGCAATCCCGGTGGTCGCCGTCGCGGGTCTCCTCGGCGCGCGGTTCCTCCGGGCGGCGCGCGCGGGCGGTCACGACGAGCTCGTCGGTCCCCTCGTCGCGTACATGGCCGTGATCGCGGCGATGGTCACGTGCGCGCTCGCATCGGGCAATGCGCTGGCTGCGGTGGGCGCCGTGCTGTTCATGGCCTCCGACTCGCTGATCGCCGAGACGCGCTTCGTGGACCGCCGGCGGCTTCTGACGGCGGAGCGACTGGACGGCGACCGAGTCGGCGCCGGTCGTCATCATGGTGACGTACCACCTCGGCCAGGCCGGCCTGACGCTGTCGCTGGTCCACGGATAGGAGACGAATGCGCAAATCGATCGACGACGCCGTTGACGACCATCCCGCCGACGACGACGAGCGACCGCCCGTGTCGTGGGCCGTCGCCGTCTCCGACGACTGCGACGCCTGTGGCGCCGGCGACCTCCGCGTCGTGCTGACCGTCGAGGAGCAGGGCCGCGCCGGCTACGGCCTGGTCGCCCACCTCGCCCCCGACACCGCCCGCCGTCTCGCGCGCGGCCCTCGCCGCCGGACTGCCGCGAGATGGGGGAGGACGTGGGGCGGTGAGCGAGCGCCGGCGAGGCCCGATCTACAGCAGCAGCGGCGCCTTGGAGCGTTCCGCGGCGGCGGCGAGCTCGCGCCGGTACTCGGCGATCTGTTCGACGGAGATCATCGCCACCCGGTGCTCGGCCGCGAAGAGCTCGAGGAACGCCAGGCGGGCGGGCGAGCCGTCGTCGTGGAGCACCTCGCAGATCACCGCCACCGGCGGGAGGCCGGCGAGGCGGGCGAGGTCGACCGCAGCCTCGGTGTGGCCGCGCCGCTCGAGCACCCCGCCGGCGCGGGCGCGCAGCGGGAACACGTGGCCCGGCCGAACGAAGTCTGCCGGCGCCGGACGCGGAGTCGAGGACCTTGCGGATGGTCGTGGCGCGGTCCTGCACGCCGATGCCGCTGCCGGCGGTGGAGTGGTCGATCGAGACGCAGAACGCGGTGTCGCACGTCGCCCGACCGTCCGGGAGCATCGGATGGATGGCGAGCTCGTCGAGGCGACCGGCGTCGCACGGCATGCAGACGAGCCCACGGGCCCATCGCAGCATGAAGTTGACCGCCTCTCCCGTCACCCAGCTGGCGGCCATCGTGAGGTCGCCTTCGTTCTCGCGGTCTTCGTCGTCGACGACGAGGACCATCTCGCCCCGGCGGATCCGCCGCAGCGCCTCGTCGATCGTGGACAGCTTCATCGCTGCACTCCTCAGTTCGGGACTTGCTCGGGTTGTGCCGCCCCTCCGGGCAGCGTGACGACCATGCGGCAGCCGTGCGGCTCGCGACGCTCGGGATGGATGTCGCCGCCGTGGAGGTCGACGATCCACTGCGCGATCGCGAGACCGAGACCCGCGCCGCCGTCGCTCGACGCCCGCGCCGTGTCGGCCCGGTAGAAGCGCTCGAACACGCGCGTCTCCTCGACCTCGGCGATGCCGGGACCCTCGTCGCACACTTCGATGGTCACCGCCGAGCTCCGCGGCGCGCCGTGATCCAGGCGGTGACCGTTGGCTGCGCGGCGCGCCCGGACCTCGATCCGGCCGCCATTCGGCGTGTACCGCACCGCGTTCTCGAGCAGGTTGGCGACCACCTGGTGGACGCGCTCGGGATCGCCGTCGGCGGTGAGCCCGGGCGTCTCGACCACGACCGCGACGTCGACCCCGGGGGCGTGCAGCTGCTGCTCTCGCACCGCGTGCTCGAGGACGGGCTCCACGTCGAACTCGCTCCGGTCGAGCGGCACGACGCCGGACTCCAGCCGGGACAGGTCGAGCAGCTGGGTGACGAGCCGGCCGAGCCGTTCGACCTGGGCCAGCATCGTGCGGAACGTCTGGGGGTTCGGTTCCTCGACGCCGTCGATGAGGTTCTCGAGGACGGCTTGCAGCGCGGCGATCGGCGTACGCAGCTCGTGCGAGACGTTCGCAACCAGGTCTCGGCGCACGCGGTCGGTCTCGGCGAGCTCGGCCGCCATCTTGTTGAACGCCCGCGCCAGCTCGCCGACCTCGTCGCGTGAGGTCGCGTTCACGCGGCTGTCGTAGTTGCCCTTGGCCATGGCTCGGGCGGCATCCGACATCTCGCGCAGCGGGGAGGTCATCCCGCGGGCGAGGAACCGCACCATCACGAGGGCTACCGAGCCGGCGATGATCCCGCTCACGGACGGCCACACGCCGGCCTTGAGGCACAACCAGAACACGAACACCGTGACGGCGACGGCGGAGAAGATGACGGCACCGAGCTTGATCTTGAGCGAGGGGACCGTGTCGAGCGGACGGCGCGGGCTCACGACGCCACTCCCGGTGCCGCCCGAGGTCGTCGTGAGCGCGGCGTCGTCGGCCGCGTAGCCCACGCCGTGGACGGTGCGGATGACGTCAGGGCCGAGCTTCCGCCGTACGGCGCGCACGTGTGAGTCGACGGTGCGGGCGCCCGACCCGTCGTGATAGCCCCACACCTGCACGAGCAGCTGCCCACGCGTGAACACCTGACCGGGGTGCGAGGCGAGGTGCGCGAGCAGCTCGAACTCGGTGGGCGTGAGGTGCACGGTGTCGTCGCCCCGGCGGACCCGGCGGGTGGCGAGATCGAGCTCGGCGTCGCCGACGGAGAGGGTCTCGCCCGGCTTGGCGGCCGCGGCGCCGGCACGCTCGACGCGTCGCAAGAGCGCGTGCACGCGCGCGACGAGCTCGCGCGGGCTGAACGGCTTCGTGAGGTAGTCGTCGGCGCCGACGGCGAGCCCGACCACCATGTCGGTCTCGGAGTCGCGTGCCGTCAGCATGAGCACGGGCAAGGGGCGCTCGTGCTGGATGCGTCTGCACACCTCGAGGCCGTCGAGCCCGGGCAGCATCAGATCGAGGACGACGAGATCGGGATGCAGTCGGCCGCACATGTCGACACCGTCGGGGCCGTCGGTGGCGATCTCGACGACGAAGCCCTCGCTGCGGAGTCGCGCCGCGACGGCCTTCGCGATCGAAATCTCGTCTTCGATCACGACGATCGTGCGGGCCGGGGCGGCGGCCGCAGGAGCCGGAGGCATCGCACGCCAGGATAAGGAACCCGTTTCGCGGAGTCTTGCCGGACGTGTGGAGATTCGGTGCAGATGCGACAACCGGATCGTCGATCAGGACGGCAGGGCGACGACCGCGGCCTCGTCGACTGCGAGGCGAACGGGCTCACCGACGGCCGGAATGCGGTTGCCGGCAGCCGCCACTTCCAGCGGCGCTCCGCCGGCGACCTTCACCTCGAGCAGGAAGTGGTCGCGGCGGAACGTGCGGGCGGTGACGACGCCGGCAACGGATCCCTCGGGATCGACGCGCAGGCTGTCGGGGCGGATTGCGACCCGGCCGTGTCCGAGCGTGTCGGTCACGTTGTAGCCGAGGAAGCGGGCGACGAACTCGTTGACCGGGTGCTCCCACACCTCGACCGGCGAGGCGAGCTGCTCGATGCGCCCGTCGTGCATCACCGCGACTCGGTCGGCGAGCGCGAACGCCTCGTCGTGGTCGTGGGTCACGTACAGCGAGGTGAGCCCGAGGCGTGTGAAGAGGTCGCGCAGCTCGACCATGAGCCGCTCGCGCAGCGCGCGGTCGAGGGATCCCAGCGGCTCGTCGAGCATGAGCAACCGCGGCGCGGGGGCGAGGGCGCGTGCAAGCGCGACGCGTTGCTGTTCTCCGCCGGAGAGCTCCGTGACCCGTCGGCGCTCGTAGCCCGCCAACCCGACGAGATCGAGCAGCTCGCCGGCGCGCGCTGCGGCCCGCGCCGCCGGCACACGGTGCATGCGTAGCCCGAACGCGACATTGGCGAGCACGTCACGGTGCGGGAACAGCGTGTGGTCCTGGAACATCAAGCCCAGCTGGCGCCGGTGCGGAGGAACTCGCGTGAGGTCGTCGTCGTCCCACTCCACCCGGCCGCGTACCGGCGGCTCGAGTCCCGCGATCGCGCGCAGCAGCGTGCTCTTGCCGCTGCCGCTCGGACCGAGGACGGAGACGACTTCGCCGTCGGCGACGACGAGGTCGATGCCGTCGAGCGCGACGGTGTCGTCGTAACGCACTTCGAGCTCCTCGACGCGCAACATCGCGTCAGAACTCCCCGATGTCGGCGAAGCGGAAACGCTCGATCGCGAAGATCGCCGCCGCCGTGACCGCCATGAGGATGACGCTCGCCGCCATGGCGGCACCGAAGTTCAGCGCGCCCGGCTGGCCGAGGAGGCGGAAGATGATCACGGGAAGCGTCGGGTAGTCGGGCCGGGCGATGAAGATCGTCGCGCCGAACTCGCCGAGTGAGATCGCGAACGCGAAGCCGGCGGCGACGAGCAGCGCCCGCGCCACGATCGGCAGGTCGACCTCGCGCCAGACGCGTGCAGGTGACGCGCCGAGGAGCGCGGCGGCTTCGCGCAGGCGTTGGTCGATGGATCGGAGCACCGGGATCAGGACCCGGGCGACGAATGGCGCCGCGACCAACGCGTGCGCGATCGGGATGAGGACCGGGGAGGCGCGCAGGTCCACGGGCGGGCGGTCGAGCGCGATCAGGAACCCGAAGCCGATCGTCACCGCCGACACGCCGAGGGGCAGGAGGAGCAGCGTGTCGAGGCCTGCCGACCGGGCCGAGCGTCCCGGCCTCGCGATCGCGAAGGCGGCCAACCCGCCGATCACGAGGGCGATGACGGTCGCGGCGGACGCGAAGACGAGCGAGTTGCGGACGGCTTCGATCGGCGGCACGAACACGGTGCTCGTGCGGCGGAGCTCCGACAGGGCGCGGTAGAAGCCGAGGCTGTAGCCGCCGGCCGTGTCGAACGAGCGCTCGACGAGCACGGCGATCGGGCCCCCGAGCAGTACCGCCATCACCGCGAGGTTGATCCCGACCACGGCGCGTTCGCCGGCGGTGCGAGCGGGACGCGAGGTCTCCGCGGCGGCG
The DNA here is from genome assembly GCA_963781615.1 of uncultured Actinomycetes bacterium. Classification (GTDB taxonomy): domain Bacteria; phylum Actinomycetota; class Acidimicrobiia; order IMCC26256; family JACDBD01; genus JALZAA01. The sequence goes on from CAWAGI010000005.1 coordinate 280,516, forward strand.
CGCAGGCGCAGCGCCTCGGCGCGACGGCCCTGGGCGCGTCCGGCCACGACGAGCACGGCGACGACCGCGGCCATCTGGACGATCGACAGCGCCGCCGCCCGGGGCAGGTCGAGGAACTGCACGGTCTGCCGGTAGATCTCGGTCTCGAGCGTGGAGTACCCCGGCCCGCCGAGGATCAGGATCACGCCGAAGGACGTGAACGTGAACAGGAACACGATGGCGGCGGCGGCGGCGATGGCGGGCCGCAGGGCCGGCAGCGTGACGGCACGGAACGTCTGCCACCGTCCGGCGCCGAGGACGCGGGCGGCGTCCTCCTGCCGGGGGTCGAGGTGCGCCCAGAGCCCGCCGACGATCAGCACGACGACCGCGTAGTTGAAGAACACGTGGGCGACGAGGATGGCGGTGAGCGACTGGTCGAGGCCGAGGAACCCGAGCGGGCCGCCGTCGCCGAGCAGGGCGAGGAACGCCGAGCCGACCACGACCGTCGGCAGCACGAACGGGACGAGCACCGCCGCCCGCACGAACCGCTTCCCCCGGAACCGGTACCGAGCGAACACGTAGGCGCCCGGGAGCGCGACGAGCACGGTGAGCACCGTCGACACGACCGCCTGCCAGATCGTGAACCACGCCACGCCTCGCAGCCGCGAGTCGGTGATGACGTCCGCGACCGGGCTGAGGTCCAGCGTCCCGCCGGGCGTGAGCCCCCGACCGACGATCGATGCCACCGGGTACACGAAGAACACCGCGAGGAACACCGCCGGCACCGCCAGCATGAGCCCGCGGACCAGGCGACCGTGGTCGATGCGTACGTGACCCGGAAGAGCTCCGGTCCTTGTACGCATCATCGGCTCATCGCAGGACGGTGTTGGTCCACTCGTCGATCCAGCGGTCTCGATTGCGGGCGATGTCCTCGGGCGGCAACGAGAACGGGCGCGGTGCGACCTTGGCGTATTTCACGAACACCGGGGGCAGCTTCGTGCCGTCGCGCGCGGGGAAGACGTACATCTGGAGCGGCATGTCGCGCTGGAACCGCTCGGACAGCATGAAGTCCACGAGCTGCTTCGCCGCCTTCTCGTGCGAGGTGCCCTTCATGATCCCGACGAACTCGATCTGCCGGAAGCAGGTGTCGAGCAACGCGCCGGTCGGCGGCTGCTCCGGCTGCGGGTCGGCGTTGACGACCTCCGCCGGCGGGCTGGTCGCGTACGACACGACGAGGGGGAAGTCGCCCTTCCCGGCGCTGCCCGAGAACTCCGTGTCGTACGCCTGCTCCCACCCGTCGACGACCTTGACGCCGTTGTCACGCAGCTTCTGCCAGTAGGCGCGCCAGCCGTCGGGCCCGTACTTCGCCACCGTCGCGAGCAGGAACGCGAGACCGGGCGACGAGGTGGCCGGGTTCTCGACGACGAGCAGGTCCTTGTACTCCGGCTTCGCCAGATCGTCGAGCGTCGTCGGGACCGTCAGCTTCCGGTTCGTGAAGTACTTCCGGTCGAAGTTGACGCACACGTCCCCGGTGTCGACCGGCGTGACGCGGTTTCGCGGGTCGAGCTGGAGGTCCTTCGAGACGTTCGCGAGCTCGGGCGACGTGTACGGGACGAAGATGTCCTCGTCGAGCGCGCGGCTGAGCAAGGTGTTGTCGACACCGAAGAACACGTCGCCGAGCGGGTTGTCCTTGGTCAGGATCGCCTGGTTGACGGCCGCACCGGCGTCGCCCGCCGGCAGCACGTTCACCTTGACGCCGGTCTTCTTCGAGAACTGCCGCATGACGCTCTTCGACACGCTGAACGAGTCGTGGGTCATGAGCGTGATCGTCGTGTCGCCGGTGCGGGACGGCGTCGTCGTCGACGCCCCGGCCGGGCCGGCGACGCCCGCCGCTGCCGCGAGCAGGGAGACGGCGAGCACGGATGCGGCGAGTCGGCGCATGTCAGGTTCCTCCGAGGTCGGGTTGCACGGCCAGCACGGCGCCGTGGTCGAGCGAGACGGTGGCGACGGGCTCGGTGAGCTCGTTGCTCAGCCCGCGCGTAGAACCGGGCAGGAGGTCCTCCCCGCCGAGCGGATACAGCAAGCCGGCGGTCCGCACGCCGCGGGCGGGCCCGCCCACGGCGAGGAGCGAGCACAGGTCGCCCGGCGCGCCAGCCAACCGGGCGGCGCGCCGGACCACGGTGATGCGGCCGTCGTCGAGGAGCGCCTCGACGTCGACGTCCGCCAGGGACGGTGACGCCAGCAGCAGCGCGTTGGCGAGGAAGTGGTCGAGCCGCCCCCCGCCACCGCCGACGACGATCACGCGGGTCGCACCGCTTTCGTGCGCGGCGAGCAGCGCGATCTCGAGATCGCTCTGATCCTTCGCCGGCGGGTAGCGTCGAACCTCGGCGCCCCCGGCGACGGCGGCGTCGACGGCGGCGGGATCGGCGGAGTCGAAGTCGCCGACCACGAGATCGACGCCTCGTCCGAGCGCAAGCGCGTGCTCGACACCGGAGTCGGCGGCGACGACCGTGACATCCTCGTCGGGAAGGCGTGCGGCGACGTCGCCCTCGACCGGATCGCCACCCGCGAACACCAGCGCCACCTCGTGCGGCGCGTCCACGATCTCCCTGTCTCCCTTCGCCGGCATTACCCGGTGCAGGTTCCACGGGTCGGTGGCGCCGCCACACCTCACTGGTGCAGCTCGGCCACCCTCTCAGCCCGGCTGTCCCGAGCTCCCCACGGGTCGATCCCGATCGTAGCGTGCGGTCGCGACTCGGGCGCCACGGGTTTCGTGTGCAAGGGTGCGCTCGTGCCGCGCCCCCTCCACCGTGTCGTTTTCCTCGGCGCGCTCGTCTTGCTCGCGACCGCATGCGGTGGCGGAGGCGGTGGATCCGAGTCGAAGCGCGCGCCCTCGTCGAGCGCGTCGACGACGACCGCGTCGTCCGCACCGGCCACGACCGGCGTCGAGGGAGTGCGCATCACTCCGGCGCCGTGGAAGCTGCCCTCGCCGTCGTCCCGTGAGGTCGTGCTCACCGACGGGAAGGACCTCGTCGTGCTGGGCGGCCTCGACGCGTCGAAGCAGACGACAGGCAACGTCGTGAGTGTCGACCCGTCGAACGGTGCGTCGCAGGCGCTCGGCTCCATCGTCCAGCCCGTGCACGACGCCGCGGGTGCAGTGGTGAACGGCGCGTACATCGTGATCGCGGGCGGCACCGGCGAGGAGGGGAGCGCGTCGGTGCAGTCGTTCCAACCGGGTTCCGCCGGCAAGATCGTCGGCAGCGTGCCCGGCCCGCTGTCTGATCATGTCGCGGTGACGATCAACGGCAAGGTCTACGTGGTCGGCGGCTTCGACGGTCACGAGATCTCGCCGAACGTGCTCGTCAGCGACGACGGCGCGCACTATCGGACCTTCGGCACCTTGGCCGAGCCCGTGCGCTACCCGGCCGTCGCGGTTGCCGGCGGGGCCATCTATGTGTTCGGCGGGGTCGCCAACGCGAGCGGCGGCGACACGCGCGCGATCCAGAAGATCGATCCCACGACCGGCCAGGTCACGGTTGTCGGCCAGCTGCCGGCGCCCCTGTCACACGCCAGCGCGGTCGAGCTCGGCGGGCAGGTGTTCGTGCTCGGCGGCTTCGTGAACAATCAGGTGACGGCGCAGGTGCTCCGCTTCGATCCCCGCGCCGGGTCGACCGCGGACGCCGGCGCGATCCCCGTTCCGGTCACGGACGCCGCCGTGACCACGATCGGCGACACCGTCTACCTCGTCGGAGGTCAAGGCGTCGACCGCGCCCCGGTGGCGACGGTCGTCGAGCTGAAGCCTGGTTGATCGTCAGCGGTAGTTGCCGGTGTGGCCCATGCTGTAGCGGCCGGGCTGGGGGAAGATCGCCAGGCCGTGCGGGCCGTTGCCGACCGGGATGCGCTTGATCAGCTGCCCCGTGGTCGTGTCGATGACGTAGACCTCGGAGTTGTAGCGACCGCTCAGCCAGAGTTGCTTGCCGTCGCTGCTGACGCCACCCATGTCGGGGCTGCCGCCGAACTGCCAGTTGCCCACGATGCTGCGGGAAGCGAAGTCGATCACGCTCACGGAGCCCGCGCCGCGGTTGGTCACGTAGAGCTGCTTGCCGTCGCGGCTGGGGTACAGACCGTGGGCACCCTTCGCCGTGGGGATGAACTGGAGCTCCCGCATGCCGGCCCAGTCGACGACCGTGACGCCGTCCTTCGTCTCGTTGGCGTTGAACATGACGCTGCCGTCGGGTGAGAGCTTGACGTCGACGGGTTTGCCGCCCACGTCGAGCTCTCCGGTGATGTCCATGCTGGCGAGGTCGATCTTCACGAGGAACCCCGAGAACTCGCAGCTCGCCACCATTGTGTTGCCGTCGGCGGTGAACTCGGCGTGGTTCACGCCCGGATGCGGGATGTGCAGCTTCTTGATGAGCGTCCAGGTCTTCGGGTCATAGAAGTCGATCGAGCTGTCGCGCTCGGCCATCACGATGGCCTTCGTGCCGTCGGGCGAGAAGTAGAGGTTGTACGGATCCGCGATCGGGATGTTGGTTCCCGGCTTCCCGGTACGGGGGTCGATCGGCGTGAGGGTGTTGCCCTGGTTGTTGTTCACGTAGAGCGTCTGCATGTCCCACGACGGCACCACGTGCTGCGGGAGTTGACCCACGGGGTACTGATCGACGATCGACATCGTGTTCGGGTCGATCACGTCGACCGTGTTCGACATGCCGTTCGGCACGTACACGCGAGTAGGGATGTCGCGCACCGACGGCGCGAGCTGATTGGCTTGCGTGAACGCGTACACGTTGTCGAGCGTCTGTTCCGTCGCGGGCGGCGCCGGCCTGGGCGCGGCCGCGGTCGCAGCGGTGGACGGCTGGGTGCTCTGGACCTTGGAGTCGTTCTCACCCGAACAGGCGGACGCGACGACGCCGATCACGGCCAGGAGGCCGAAGAGAACGAGAGGAAAAGATCTGTCGCGCACGAGGAGGGAGCTTCGCACAGCACCGGGCGCCATACACATCATGCGCGATGCGGACTCAGGCGTCGAGAATTCCCCGCACCGGGTCGAGGTCGTACGGCGGGTACAGCATCACGATGACGTGTTCGGCGCCGGCGTCGACGTATGCGTCGAGCGCGCCGATCTCGCCCGGGCTGATCGCCACGGTGCGCTCGATCTCCGCGGGGTCGCGTCCGACGTCCGCGCACCACTCGTCGAGCACCTCGTTCTTGTGGCGAAGGGTTGCCGGCGGCCCGAACGTGTTCCAGGCGTCGGCGTACTCGGCGACGAGGCGCAGCGTGAGCTGTTCACCTCCGCCGCCCACGAGGATCGGCATGTCGGTGGCAGACGGCCGCAGCTCGGCGAGGCGCGCCTTGATCACCGGGAGGCCGTGCCCGAGCGCGCGCACGCGTCCGGCGGCAGTCCCGAACTCGTAGCCGTACTCGCGGAAGTCGCGCTCGTACCAGCCCGAGCCGATCCCGAGGACGAAGCGGCCGCCGCTGATGTGATGAATCGTGCGCGCCATGTCGGCCAGGAGGTTCGGGTTCCGGTACGGGTAGCACGTCACCAGCGCTCCGAGCTGTGCGCGCTGCGTGTCGACCGCCATCGCGCCCAGCAGCGAGTACGCCTCGAAGTGGTCGGCGTCCGGATCGCCGGAGAGCGGGAAGAAGTGGTCCCACACCCAGATCGTGTCGACGATCTCATCCGCCTCCCGCCACGCCGCGCGCAGCTCGTCGATCGTCGTGTCCTGCTGCGAGAGTTGGACGCCGACCTTGACGCGACTCATGGCGCGGCACAGTACCGTCGGCGACGACGGCGGCTTTGCCGACCGGCGTCGCAGAGCCGGAGCTTGCGAGGGCGACAGAGGGACAGTCATGGGCACGACCGGCGCCGCGGTCACCGAGCTGATGACCGCGATGGGCCACGAGCAGGTCGTGTTCGTCGCCGACCCGCCGTCGGGCCTGCGGGCGATCATCGCGGTGCACTCGACCGCGTTGGGCCCGTCGCTCGGCGGTATCCGCTTCTGGCGCTACCCGTCGGAGCGCGACGCGCTCGTCGACGTGCTGCGCCTCTCGGAGGCGATGAGCCTCAAGGCCGCCGCCGCCGGTCTCCACCAGGGCGGTGGGAAGGCCGTCGTGCTGGTCGACGACCCGGATGCCCCGCGCTCGGACGACCTGCTGGGGGCGATGGGGCGCGCGATCGACGATCTCGGCGGTCGGTACATCGCGGCCGAGGACGTCGGGGCCACGCCCCACGACATGCAGGTCATCGCGTCGGAGACGCCCTGGGTGACCGGCGTCGAGGGGCCGGGTGGCTCCGGCGACCCGTCCCCCATGACCGCCTACGGCGTGGCGCTGGCGATGGGCGCGGTGCTCGAGGAGCTCGACGGCGAGGCGTCCCTCGCCGGCAAGCGGGTCGTCGTGGACGGGGTCGGGCACGTCGGCACGCGCCTCGCCCGGCTGCTCGCCGAGGTCGGAGCGCGCGTCGGCGTCGCGGACGTGAACCCCGAACGAGTCGACGCGCTGGTGCACGAGCTCGGTGTCGACGCCGTGCCCGTCGACCGTGTGTTGGAGGCGGAGTGCGACATCCTGGCGCCGTGCGCGCTCGGGGCCGCGCTCAACGAGAAGACGATCCCGCGTATGAAGTGCCGGGCCGTGTGCGGCGCGGCCAACAACCAGCTCGCCGACGTTGCGGACGACGACGCGCTGGCCGAGCGCGGGATCCTCTACGCGCCCGACTTCGTGGTGAACGCAGGCGGGATCATCAACCTCGCCGAGGAGTTCGCCGGCTACGACCGGGAGAACGCCCGGAAGCGCACCGCGCAGATCGCGGACACAGTGCGGCGCGTCTTCGCCCTCGCCCGCAGCGAGGGAGTGCCGCCGGGGCGCGCCGCCGAGCAGCTGGCACGCCGGCGCATCGCCGAGGAAGGCGCCGGATGCCGGTTCCAACCCGGCGACCCGGCCGCGTGGACGCACGGCGAGCCGCTGCGCACGCTGCGGCCGACCTGACCCCTCGGTAGCATCCGCGAGACCGAGCGCGACCGAGGGGGACAGCATGAAGGTGCCGCTGACGGTCAACGATTTCCTGGAGCGGGCCGCACTCGTGTACGGCGACCGCATCGGCATCGTCGACGAGCCCGACCAGCCGGCGCCGTCGCTCGGCGAGCTGACGTACCGCCGCGTGGGCGAGCTCGCCCGGGCGCAGGCGGCTGCGCTCGACCACTTCGGGATCGGCTTCGGCGAGCGCGTCGCGATCGTCTCGCCCAACGCGGCGCGGCTCTTCATCTCGTTCTTCGGCGTGAGCGGCTCGGGACGGATCCTCGTCCCGGTCAACTTCCGGCTCAACGCCGAGGAAGTCGGCTACATCGTCGAGCACTCGGGCGCGTCCATGCTGCTCGTCGATCCCGAGCTCGACGACGCGATGTCGACCGTCGGCGCCAAGCACCGCTTCGTGATCGGCGCCGAAGCCGATCGGGAGCTCTTCCGGGAAGGCGTCGAGCCCGAGCCGTGGGAGCCCGACGAGGACGCCACCGCCACGATCAACTACACGAGCGGCACGACGGCGCGGCCCAAGGGCGTGCAGCTGACGCACCGCAACGTCTGGATCAACGCCACCGTCTTCGGATGGCAGACCGGCGTCGACGACCGCGACGTCTACCTCCACACGCTGCCGATGTTCCACTGCAACGGCTGGGGGATGCCGTACGCGGTCACGGGCATGGGCGGGCAGCACGTCGTGAACCGGAAGGTGGACGGCGCTGAGATCCTCCGGCGCATCGAGGCGCACGGCGTCACGTTGCTGAACGGTGCCCCGGCGGTGGTGAACGCCGTCCTCGACGCGGCGGAGGACTGGCACGGGGAGATCCCGGGGCAGGGTCGCACCCGCATGGTCGTGGCCGGTGCGCCGCCGCCGACCCGGACGATCGAGCGGGTCGAGTCCGAGCTCGGCTGGGAGTTCATCCAGATCTACGGGCTCACCGAGACCGCGCCCTTGCTCACGATGAACCGCGGCCGGGCCGAGTACGAGGACCTGTCGCGGCGTGAGCGGGCGCAACGGCTCGGGCGTGCGGGCGCGCCCACGCTCGGCGTGCAGCTGCGCGTCGACGCCGAGGGCGAGGTGCATGCGCGCGGCAACGTCATCATGGACGGCTACTGGGAACAACCCGACGACACGGCCAAGGCCATTCCCGACGGCTGGTTCCACACCGGCGACGGCGGCGAGATCGACGACGGGCAGTACCTGTCGATCTCGGACCGCAAGAAGGACGTGATCATCTCGGGCGGCGAGAACGTGTCGTCGATCGAAGTGGAGGACTGCCTGTTCTCGCACCCCGCAGTGGCGGAGGTGGCCGTGATCGGCGTCCCCGACGAGAAGTGGGGCGAGACGGTGAAGGCGCTCGTCGTGCTCGCGCCGGGCGCCGACGCGAGCGAGGCCGTCCTCATCGGCCACGCCCGAGAGCACCTTGCGCACTACAAGTGCCCCACGTCGGTCGAGTTCCGTTCGGAGCTCGCACGCACGGCCACGGGCAAGCTCCAGAAGTTCAAGCTCCGCGGCCCCTACTGGGAGGGCCGCGATCGGCGGGTCGGCTGACGGTGTCGGACGCGCCGTCGGTCTCGCGCGTCGTCGGGCAACTCCGCTACCTGTTCGAAGAGCGACCGGAGCTGTCGGGCGCCTCGGCCGCCGAGCTCGCCCGGTGGCTCAGCCGCGAGGATCGCATGGCGCGCGCCCGGGCTGCAGACCCGCTCGGCACACGCGAGGCGGTCGAGGCCGCGGCCGCCCGGCTCGACGACCGCATCTCCGACTCGACGGTCGCCGACGCGCTCACGCAGCTCCGGCGCCCGGGCTGAGCCGGTGTCGGATCCGAACTGGGCCGAGCAGATCACCGCGATCTCGACGGCCGTGGGCGCGGTCGGGCTGCTCAGCACCGTCGGGTTGGCGGTCGCCGCCGGTCGACAGGTTCGGGAGGCACGCCATGCGACGCAATCGCAGATCACGGCCGATTTCGTGCGTCGATGGGACGAGGACGGTCTGGTCGAAGCGCGCAGGCTCGCCGCCCGGTTCCCGACGAAGGAGGAGCTGAGCGCCGCGTTTCCGGGCTACATCGAGGCCAACTCGCCGGAAGCCTTCGTGCTCTACCGCGAGCTCGACTACTTCGAGCAATTGGGTGCGCTCGAGCAAGTCGGGGCGATCAACTTCGACGTCCTCAGGCTCTTGCTCGGCCCGAGGCTGATCGATCGTTGGGAGATGTGGAAGCCGTCGATCGACGCGATGCCCGGCGACTATCCGATGTTCCGGGCATTGGTGGGCAAGATGCGAACGACTCTCGACGCGGGATGAGCAGTACCTACTTCTGGCGTCGGCTCGACCTCGACGGGCGCGTGTTCGTCCGGCTCGAGGCGGGCGGGGCCGGCGTGTCGGTCGAGGGGTACGAGATCTGCGCAGAAGGTGACCAACGCTGGGCGACGCACTTCTCGGCCGAGCTCGACCCCGCGTGGCGCCACGAACGCACCGCGGTCGAGGTCATGGACGGCGCGGGCACGCGACGCGTCGAGCTCGAGTCGGACGGCGCCGGGTCGTGGATGCGCAACGGGCGGCCCGACCCGTCTCTCGAGGGCTGCACCGACGTCGACCTCGCCGGCAACCCGTTCACGAACGCCTTCGTGACCCGCCGAGTCGCGCCGGAAGTCGGTACCGACGTCGAGGTCAGGGCCGCGTACGTCGAGGCGCCCGCGCTGTCGGTGCGACCACTCGTCCAGCGGTACCGGCGCATCGCGCCGGACCGGTGGGTGTACGCGGACGACGAGTACGGCAGCTTCGAGTTCGGCGCCGACGCGGACGGCGTGGCCGTCGACTACGAGCAGCTCGCCGCACGGCTGTGAGCGGTCCGACCGCGCGGCGCCTGCGCGCTCGTCGGCGCGCTCTACGCTGACGCTGCCGTCAATCATCGACGCGGGGGGAGTGCATGCAAGGTCTGCTGTACGGCGTGGCGCCCGAGCCCCAGCCGGAGCCGGACGAGGACAACCACCTGCTGCGGGCCCTCGCGCACACGCCGATGCGCCTCGAAGATCTCGCCGATCCTGGGTTCCTCCTGCCCGACTGGGTGGTCACCCGTCCCCGGCTCACCGGCATCTGCGGGTCCGACGCCAAGCAGGTGTTCATGGACTGGGTGAACGTGGCGACGCCCGACAACCCGATGAAGGGCTTCTTCTCGCTCCCGCAGGTGCTCGGGCACGAGGTCGTCGCCGACGTGGTCGCGCTGGGGCCCGAGGCCGAGGGGCTCGAGGTCGGCGATCGGGTCGTGCTGAACCCGTGGCTGTCGTGCCGCCCGCGCGGCGTCGACCCGATCTGCCCTGCGTGCGAGGCCGGTGACCTCAGCTTGTGCTGGAGCTTCGGTGTCGGCCCGATCGCGCCGGGCATCCACACGGGCACGTCCAAGGACGCGAGCGGCGGCTACGCGCAGCTCATGCCCGCGCACGACACACAGCTGTTCAAGGTCGCCCCCGAGATCCCGGACGAGTTGGCGGTGTTCGCCGACCCGTTCTCGGTGAGCCTGCACTCCGTGACGCGTCACCCGCCGGTGCCGGGCGGGAAGGTGATGGTGTACGGCGCCGGTGCGCTCGGCACGTGCGCGACCGTCGTCCTCCGTGCGCTCCACCCGGACGTCGAGGTGCTCGTCGTCGCCCGCTTCGAGGCCCAGGCTGCGCTGGCGCGCAAGCTCGGCGCGACCGTCATCGGCCACGAGCCCGCGCAGCGTGTCATCGAAGAGGCTGCGTCGTGGTCGGGCGGCGTGCTCCAACCGAGCGACGGTCTGCCGATGGCGTACCCGGGCGAGATCGACGTCGTCTACGACACGATCGGCAAGCAGGAGACCTTCGAGGTCGGCGCGCGCGTCCTCAAGGCGCGGGGAACGCTCGTGAAGGCGGGCGTGCACGGGCCGACGTTCTGGGAGGACACACCCCTGTACTTCAAGGAGCTCTCGCTCGTGGGCTCGAACGCGTTCGGCGTCGAGGAGGTCGACGGCGTGCGCCGGCACGGGATCCAGCACTATCTCGATCTCGTCCGCGAGGGCCGCATCGACCTCACCGGCATGCTCACGCACACGTTCACGCTCGACGACTGGCGCGACGCCTTCGCCGCCCTGGCGACCCAGGACCGCAGCGCCGCGATCAAGGTCGCGTTCGACTTCCGCGACAGCTGACGGTCGCCGTCGCAAGCTCCGGCTCCTGCGGCGACGGTCGGCAAAGCCGCCGCCGCCGCGAGCTGACGGTCGCCGTCGCAAGCTCCGGCTCCTGCGGCGACGGTCGGCAAAGCCGCCGCCGCCGGATCTACAGCTGGCCCGCGCGCTCGAACGTGCTCTGGCGCATCCCCCACGTGATCGTGGTGCGGCTCGACCCGTCGGCGAGGGCTCGAAGGTCGGCGTCCAGGTCGTCCATCGACGCGCCGCTGTGGCGGTCACGGATGTAGGGCTCGTCGCGCCAGGTGGCGAGGTTCAGGGCGAACAACTCGGCTGCGCGCGCGATCGGCACCGGGTGGACGCGCACCACGCTCGTGCGCTTCCTGCCGCCGGGCCCCCCGTCGAACTTGTCGGCGACCGACCCGGCGGCGAGCGAGCTTCCCCGCGCCTCGAACAGCGCCGAGAGCAGCGTGAGGTAGCGGCGCAGCGCGGGATCGTCCGTGCGGATCCATTCCACCTCGTCGAGCGCGAGCACGCCGCCGAGCTGGAGCTGGCTCATCCAGGCTCGCACGATCCGGTCCGGTCGGGGTATGTGCGACAGGACGAAGCGGGCGTACACGAGGTTCGCCCGACCGGTCGGGAACGGCAGCTCCATCGCGTCGTGACGGAGGAACGCCACGCCTTCGGGCGCCTCCGCCTCGGCCCGGGCGATGAACGCCTCCGACGTGTCGAATCCGACGGTTCTCCTGGCTCCGGTCGTCGACGCCACCAGACGAGTTGTGTGCCCCGGTCCGCATCCCACGTCGAGCGCCAGCCACGGCCTGGCAGGTACGTCGTCGCGCAAGAACACCGCGCTCGGCGATGCCCACGTCTCGGCCAGAAGGTCGAGTCGACGCGCCGCCACGTCGGTGTCTCCGAAGGCGTACTCGGGCGAGCTCACGCCGCACGACGGTACCCCGGAGTATGGTCACCGCCGCCGGGATTCACCGCACAAGGGGGGCGCGTGGACGCGGAGCTCGACGACCTGCTCGCATTCGCCGACCGTGGGATGGCGGTCGCATGGCACGCAGCGCGCCGCCCCGCAACGCCCGTGCTGATCACGCCGGCAGGGACGATCACCTACGGCGAGCTGAACGAGCGGGCCAACCGGCTGGCGCGAGCACTCCGCCACCGCGGTCTGCAACGCGGCGATGCCGTGGCACTGCTGTGCTCGAACCGCGCCGAGTTCGTCGACGTGCTGCTCGCGACGCAGCGGACCGGTCTGCGACTCACGACTGTGAACTGGCACCTCACCGGGGAGGAGGCCGGCTACATCGTCGACGACTGCGAAGCGCGGGCGTTCGTCGCCGAAGCACGCTTTGCCGACATCGCCCGCGGCGCCGCCGAGGTCGCACCGGGCGCGACGGTGCGTCTCGCCGTCGCGGGGCCGGTCGACGGCTTCGAGGACTACGAAGCCGCGGTGTCGGCGGAGCCCGGGGACGACCTCCCCGATCCCACGCTCGGATCCCAGATGCTCTACACGTCCGGCACCACTGGCCAGCCGAAGGGAGTGTTCCGCGACGAGGCGTCGCTCGCGACGGCCGTGATGCTCGCTCGCGCCGCCTACCGCGACGGCAACGTGCACCTCTTGACCGGGCCCCTGTACCACGCCGCGCCCCTGCTGTTCTCGCTCAACGCGCCCTTGATTGCCGGCGTGACGGTCGTGCTCATGCCTGCGTGGGACCCCGAGGAGGCGCTGCGCCTGATCGACAGGTACGGCGTCACGCACACGCACATGGTGCCGACCATGTTCCATCAGCTCCTCGCCCTCCCCGACGACGTGCGCGCCCGGTACGACGTCTCGTCGTTGCACAACGTGCTGCACGGCGCGGCGCCGTGCCCGATCGGCGTGAAGCAACGCCTCATCGAGTGGTGGGGTCCCGTCGTGAACGAGTACTACGCGGCCACCGAGGGCCTCGGCACGTGGGTCGACGCCCGCACGTGGTTGCGCAAGCCGGGGACGGTCGGCAAGCCCGTCCCGGAGGACCAGGTCGTGGTGGGGGACGAGGAGGGGAATCCGATGCCGGCGGGTGAGGTCGGCCTGGTGTGGTTCAAGGCGTCGGAGGTCCCGTTCGAGTACTACAAGGACCGCGCCAAGACGGAGTCCTCCTACCGCGACCGTCACTTCACGCTCGGCGACATGGGATATGTCGACGACGAGGGCTTCCTGTTCCTCACCGATCGCAGCGCCAACCTCATCATCTCGGGGGGCGTGAACATCTACCCGGCCGAGGTCGACGCCGTGCTGCTCGAGCACCCGGCGGTGGCCGACGTCGCCGTCATCGGCGTCCCGAACCCGGAGTGGGGTGAGGAGGTGCTGGCGGTGGTCGAGGCCCGGGCAGGTGTGGCGCCGAGCGGCGAGCTGGGCGACGAGCTCGTCGCGTTCTGTCGCGACCGCCTGGCGCACTACAAGTGTCCCCGCCGCGTCGAGTTCGTCGACCGGCTTCCGCGCCAGGACAACGGCAAGATCTACAAGCGGCTGCTACGCGATCGGTACCGGGAGCGCGCGTCGACCTGAGCGTCAGGCCTTGCGCGCCGGGATCGACAGGTCGCGACGCACGTCCTCCAGCTGCTCGTCGACGCGCGCCAGATGGTCGATGGTCGCGAAGTCGGCGCTGCATTCCGCGCCGCGCCGGATCGCGTCGGCGAGCTCCTCGGCCGCGCCAGGCCGCGCCAACGTGCCGACCTTGTCCATGACGATGTCGGAGTCGTAGAGGCCGGCTTCGTGGAGCGAGAGCGACACACAGAAGTTCGAGAAGTGGAGGTCGCCGTCCGTCGCGCTGACCAGCATCGCCTGGAGTGCGAGCTCGCCCGGCCCGTCGGGCTCGTACCCCGCGAGCACGTGCGTGAAGTCGTGGGCGACGAAGATCACGTCGCCGCCTGCCGGCTCGCCCGGGAACTTCAGGTTGTAGCGCTGGTAGAAGTCGAAGTACGCGCGCCCCAGACTCCCGGGCGGGCAGTTCTCGAGGGCGCGTAGGCGCGTCGCCATCTCGGCGTCCTCGACGCCGGCGAACTGCGGCTCGATGTCGTACGGGTCGTGGTAGCGGTTGTAGTCGGCGTTGAGCTCCGCCCGTGCCGAGCTCAGGGCGTCCCGTGCCACGATCTGCATCTTCTCGTCGACGCCCAGCGCGGATGCGTACTCCTCGACACGGTTGGCCATGGCGGCGCTCCCCGGATGGCGGCTGAACTCGAGGAGGATCATCAGCTCCAACGCCCGATGACGCGCCTTCGGGTCGTCGACCGCCGCCGCCAACCCTTCGGGGTCGAGTGGCTCCAGCGATGTCACATCGGTGTCGACGTCGAAGTACCCGTGGAGGAGCGCAGCGATGATGCCCAACTGCTCCTCCGTGGGGCCGCCGTCGACCGCCGCCGCGCCCAGCAGGCCGCGCGCGACCGGCTCGGCGAGCTCCTTGTGTACGGGTCGCATTCGTTCCTCCTGCCCTCGTGCGGAGACCAATCGTGGAGGACGTCGACGGGGACACGCAAGCGCGTCGCCACATCGCGACCCCTTACGCTGCTGTCCGTGCAGGTCCTGTTGACCGAGACGGCCGGTCTCCTCCTCGAGGAGCGCACCGATCGTGTCGAGCCCGCCGTCGAGCAGGTGCGCATGCAACAGGACGGCCGGCTCGCGATCGACGGCCGCGAGGCCGACGCCGGCTCCGCGGAGCCCGAGGTGGCCTGCGCGACGGGCGACCTGTTCTTTCGTGGTGGCGCGGCGCCGTGGTTCGAGTACCTCCTCGGGTCGAAGTCGCTGCGGTGGTTCCAGTCCCCGGCGGCGGGCTACATCGCCCTGTACGACCGGCTCTTCGAGCGCGACGTGCGGGTCACGGGCGCGCACGTCAACGGGATCCCCATCGCGGAGTACGTCGTCCAGGCCGTGCTCTCCCACTTCCAGCGCGCCGGCGAGTGGGCAGCGGCGCGGGCTGCGCGCGAGTGGCGCCCGCACGAGTTCCGAGAGGTCTTCGGCTCGACGTGGCTCGTCATCGGCGTGGGCGCGATCGGCACGGCCGTCGCGCATCGGGCGCAGGCACTCGGCGCGCGCGTGCTCGGCCACCGACGCCGGCCGACGGGCCGCGAGCCTGTGCACGAGATGCTCCGGCGCGAGGTCCTCCTCGACGAGCTGCCGCGCTGCGACGTCGTGGTGCTGTCGGCGCCGGCGACACCGGAGACCGCCGGATTCGTCGACGATCGCTTCCTCGCCTCGATGGCACCGGGCTCGGTGCTCGTCAACGTGGCACGCGGCGCGCTCGTGGACGAGCCCGCGCTCCTCGCTGCCCTCGACCGGGGACAGCCCGAGGTGGCGATCCTCGACGTGTTCGCCACCGAGCCGCTGCCGGCCGACAGCCCGTTCTGGGACCATCCCCGCGTCGTGATGACCCCGCACTCGTCCGCCGGCGGGCTGGCACGCCACGGTCGTGTGGTCGACCTGTTCGTCGAGAACCTCGCCCGCTATCGCACCGGACAGCCGCTTCTCCACGAGGTCCGTCCCGCCGGCGGCGAGGCCGCCGGCACGTGGCTCGATGAACGCGCCGGCTCCTGACCCGCCGTTCGTCGTTCTCGACGATGCCGTGGCGGAGGCACGCCGCGCTCTCAATCCCGACGCGCTCGCCTACGTCGAGGGCGGTGCCGAGGACGAGTACACCCTCACCGAGAACCGCCGCGCGTTCGGCCGCTGGCACCTGCGGCCCCGCGTGCTCACCGGGCTGCCTGCCGCCGACCTGTCGACGTCGTTTCTCGGGCTGCCGGTCGCGATGCCGATCCTGGTGGCGCCGTTCGCGGGCGACACGCTCCTGCACCCGGACGGATACCGCGGTGTGCTCGAGGCGGCGGCGAGCCTCGGCACGCTCGCCGTCGTGCCCGAGGTGACGGGGGAGACGCTCGAGGTACTGGCGAGCGCGGCGCCGGCCGCGGCGCGCGTCTTCCAGCTCAGCTTGCGTCATCCGCACGCCGTGCTCGTCGATCTCCTCCGCCGTACCGCGGACGCCGGCTACGGGGCGATCTGCGTGACGGTCGACGTGCCGGTCGTGGGCGTGCGCCGACGCGAGCTCCGCAATCCCGGCGCGCGCCTCGAGATCGCGAACTTCCGGTCGCGCAAGACCGGCTTCATGGACGATACGGGCGAACGGGAGCAACCGTGGACGTGGTCGCGCCTGGCCGAGGTCATGGCCGAGACGGACGCGCCGTTCGCGGTCAAGGGCGTGCTCACCGCCGAGGACGCGCGTGCTGCCGTCGACGCCGGCGCGAGCGCCGTGTACGTGTCGAACCACGGCGGTCGGCAGCTCGACGGCGCGCCGGCGACACTGGACCAGGTCGCCGAAGTCGTCGACGAGGTGGGTGGCGACGTCGAGGTGGCGGTCGACGGCGGCGTCCGCAGCGGCGGGGACGTCGTCAAGGCCCTCGCCCTCGGCGCCCGGGCCGTCCTGGTCGGGCGCCCCGCCTGCTACGGCCTGGCGGCGGCGGGCACGGCGGGCGTCCGCCGGGTGCTCGACATCCTCCGGCACGAGCTCGTCACCTCGATGACCTTGCTCGGCCGCGCCCGCGTCGCGGAGCTGGATCGCACCGTGCTCCAGCCCGCCCGTCGGTAGCCTCCTTCGCCATGGCCGGTGGCGTCGTCTTCAATCACGTCGGGCAGTGTGTGTCGGATTTGGCGCGGTCGCGCCGGTTCTACGAGGAGCTCCTGGGGTTCGAGCTCGAACGGGAGATCCACCCTCCCGACGGCGCGTCGAGCACGCTCCTGCGCCTCCCGACGCCGCTCGGGATGACCGCGCTCTATCTCCGCCGCGACGGGCTCGTGCTGGAGCTCCTGCACTTCGAGAGCGGGACCGTCGCCGCCCGCGAGCGCGTGATGAACGAGCCCGGCCTCACGCACGTCTCGGTGTCCGTCGACGACGTGGACGCGGTGTGCGCCCGCGTCCCCCAGTACGGCGGCGAGGTGCTCGCCGACACCAACATCGGGTCCGGGATCTTCGTCCGTGATCCCGATGGACAGCTGCTGGAGCTGTTGCCGATGAGCTACCGGGAGCACCTCGACGCCGCCGGCGGCACCTAGACCTGCGCCCAGGCGTCCCAGAGGAACGGGAAGACGAAGAACGCCAGCCCCAGACTGTCGAGCCGTACTCGCTGCGTTCCGGGCTTGAAGCCGAAGAAGCCGACCAGGAAGAGAACGACCGCGATCAGGTAGAAGATCGTTCGCCATCCAGGCGTCAACGGTGAAACTGCAAGCAGCACGCCACCCTCCTGTCGTCGGACCACGCCCCACGACGTGGCGGGACGAAAAGAGTGTCCGCGAGCGAAAGGGGTGCCGACTCAAGCGCCGTTGGGCGTGTCTCAGCTCCGCCCGTTGATGCGTGCGAGCACTGCGGAGGCGTAGCCCTGCATGCCGAACAGGTTGGGGTGGACCGGCGCCGCCGGCGACGCGGGGACGGCCGGCTCGACCCAGCGCACGCCCGGGAGCTGACACGCGTCGTGGCCGATGCCCGCTGTGTACGCGTCGACGAAGCCGGCCCCGTGCGCCTCGGCCTGCGCGGCGAGCATGGCATTGAGCTTCTTCTCCACTGCCCGCAGGTAGGGGACGTCGTCCGGGGTCATGGGAAGGACAGGCCAGCAGCCTGGTCCGCTCTCGGGCAGGATCGGTAGGTAGGGGACGACGAAGACCCTGGCCCTCGGGGCGCGTTGCCGGATGCCGTCGAGCACGGCTCCGACCTTGGGCGCGGTCGCGTCGATCCGGTCGGCGAGCTCGTCGTGGCCGTTCACGACGTAGCGGTCCCGGCAGGGATGCCCCGTCGGCGTCAGCGAAGCGCAGCCTTCGGCGATGTCGGAGAAGCCGATGTCGTTGCCCCCGATGCCGAGCGTCACGAGCTGCGTGCCGGCGTCGAGGCTGTCGAACTGCGGAGGGTTCGGCCCCGGGCTCACGTCCTGCGTCATGGTCATGTCGTCGGTCTCGGCGCCGCTGCAGCTCGGGTCGCGGAGCTCGCTCACGCCCAGCGCGGCCGCGACGAGGTGCGGGTAGTTGTGATCAGACCGCAGGCACCCGAGCGGGCTCAATTCCTGGAGCGGGATGAGCGGGCCGGCGGTGTACGAGTCACCGAGCGCCACGTAGCTCTGCGGGGGGGGTTTCGCGCTTCCGCCCGCGCGACGGCTGGCGCAAGGAACCCGGCTACGGTCCCAATGAGTGTCACGGCCAGAATGCGCGTCAGCCGACTCGCGCTCAATGCCCTTCTCGTTCGCGCCGACAACGTGAACATGTCCGCCCCTCGGTTCTCCGGCATCGCGCCCGTTGACGTCGAGCGCCCAGATCCGGCAAATGGCGCGAGCCGACCATAATGGGTAGAATTCGACCTTGCACATCGCGAGAGAAATTCGGCCATGCAGTCCGCTCGGCGCCGTAGACCTCGCGAGGAGTTTTCGGATCGCTCACGACCTCATCACCTGGTCGACGTCAGGCTGCGCAGTGTGTTCGAGATCACGGATCTGCGGAGATCGCGGGAGCTGCCCGAGCGTCACTGCGGGCCAGCCGCGACACGCGTCATGAGTCGCCGCGCACTCATCGTGACGGATGTCGTCCTCGCTTGCCTCTTCGTGATCGCGGGCGTGACCAATCTCGTGCTCGGCGGGCCGGCGAGCATCGTCGCCGCCTTCAGCGCGTTGGCCGTCGGAGCAGCGTGTGCGGTCACCTCGGGTTGGTTCATCGCGGCGGGCGGTTGGAGCCTGGACAGCGCACCGAGACCGGATTCGGGTCGGCGCGTACGCGTGGGGCAACCGCGGAGGGCTCGCGAGCGGGAGTGAGCCCGACCCTGGTTCGGCATGGGAGCATGCCGGCGTGGATGGCGTCCACGACCTCGGGGGCATGCAGGGCTTCGGGCCCGTCGAGGTCGAGCCCGATGAGCCCACCTTCCACAGCGAATGGGAGGCGCGCATGTTCGCCGTCGCCGGGGGCGCGCTCGGGGCCGGCGGGTTCAACACGCCGATGTTCCGACACGCCATCGAGCGGATGGACCCCGGTCACTACCTGACGTCCTCGTACTTCGAGCACTGGCTCACAGCGGTCGCGACGCTGCTCGTCGAGGAAGGGATGATCTCCCGCGACGACCTCGACGCCCGCGTGAGCTCGTTCCCGCTGTCACGGCCGCCGGCAGTGGACGCCGGCGACGTCGACGCCGCCTCGCGGCGCGGGGAACCGCGCTTCGCCGTCGGGGACGTCGTGCGCGTCCGCGACCTTCACTTCGGCGGTCACACGCGCTGCCCTCGATACGTGCGCGGTCGCCGCGGTGTCGTCGCACGCATCGACGTGGCGGCGCCGATTCCCGAGGTGGAGGCACACCGCCGGGAACGCGTGCTCGAACAGACGTACGGCATTCGCTTCGACGCCGCCGAGCTGTGGTCCGATGCCGCAGAAGCGAACGCGCCCGTGCACGTCGACCTGTACGAGCAGTACCTGGAGCCCGTGACGTGAGCGACGACCATGC
Source organism: uncultured Actinomycetes bacterium (assembly GCA_963781615.1). Taxonomy (GTDB): domain Bacteria; phylum Actinomycetota; class Acidimicrobiia; order IMCC26256; family JACDBD01; genus JALZAA01. Next base: position 300,152 of record CAWAGI010000005.1, read on the forward strand.
CCACCACCCCCAACCACTCAGCGACGTGGAGCGCCGGGCGCGCGCGCTCGAGGAGCTGTTGACCGAGAAGGGGATCGTCAGCGCCGAGTTCATCGACCAGGTGGTCGAGGCGTACGCACAGGACATCGGGCCCATGAACGGGGCCAAGGTCGTCGCCCGGGCGTGGGTGGATCCCGAGTACAAGCAGCGGCTGCTCGCCGACGGCACCGCGGCCATCGCCGAGCTCGGCATCGGCGGCCCCGAGGGTGATCACATCGTCGCGGTCGAGAACACGCCCGACGTGCACAACGTGGTCGTGTGCACGCTGTGCTCGTGCTACCCGTGGCCGGTGCTCGGCCTCCCGCCGACCTGGTACAAGAGCCCGCCGTATCGATCCCGGATGGTGCGCGAGCCGCGCACCGTGCTCGCGGAGATGGGCTGCGACGTGCCCGACGACGTCGAGATCAGAGTGTGGGACTCCAGCGCCGAGATGCGCTACCTCGTGCTGCCGGAGCAGCCGGCGGGGACCGAAGGCGCGAGCGAGACGGAGCTCGTCGACGCCGTGACCCGCGACGCGATGATCGGCGTGGCCCGACTGTGACCGAGCTCGTGCGGCCCGAAGTGCAGCGCATGGAGGGCGCGGCGGCGCTGCCACGCGACAACGGCGAGCTCGTCTTCGACGCGCCCTGGGAGGGCCGCGTGCTCGCGATGGCGCTCGCGCTCGTGCAAGCCCGCGGTCTCGACTGGGACGACTTCCGCCGGCGGCTCGTCGCCGCCATCGAAGCCGCCCCGGACCGGCCGTACTACGAGTCGTGGACGGTCGCGCTCACCGACCTGGTGACCGATCTCGGCGTGGCCGCCGAGGACGACTTCGACACTCGCGCGCTCTGACGCTGTCGTCGCGGGTTCTTGAACATGGTCACCGCAGGATCTCGATCAAGAGGATCCAGGCGTTCGTGAGCGACCCGACGTACGCGGTGAGGATCGCCGCCGGAAGCCAGTAGAGGCCGCCGCCGGCTTCGGCGGCGAGCGTGATTCCCGCCAGCCCGATCAGGACGGCCGTTCCGAGCCCGAGCGTGCGCCGGATCGCGACGGAGCCGCGGGGTGGGCCGCCCTTCCCGGGATCCGCGGTTTGGCTCACCGCGTCGCTCTGGAAGAAGAAGATGATGGCGAAGGCGAACACTGCGATCGTGATCAGCTCGGTACTGAGGATCGCCCTTCGCTGGCCCGGTATCAGCACGACTGTGGAGACCACGAGCACGGTGCCGAGCAGCATGACGGCCTCGGCGGCTCGGTGAACGAGCGTTCCTGAGCCGATGATGTCGCGCAGGTTGATCGAGATGCCGACGAACACGAGGCCGAGCAGCGCCGCGGACGCGCCCACGTGTGCCAGCGCGAAGTCCGTCCACTCACCGATCGTGTACGCCAACACCGCCTCCTCGCCGGGAGAAGCTATCCCCCGGCGACGAGTCGCTCGTGCACCTCGTTCACTTCGGCGAACATGACCATGTTCCCGTCCACGTCGTTGATCATGAAGATCCGGCCGCCCCACGGCTGGTCCTCGGGCTCAGACACGATCGTGACGCCGCGGTCCCGGTAGTCGGCGAACAGCTCGTCCACGCCTTCGACGTACAGCGTGACGTAGGCGGTGGCGGGCTTCGTGGGCTCGCGTTTCTCGAAGTGCACGGTGGTCGCCCCGACGGTGATCGAAGCGTGCTCGGGTGGGTCTCCCCACATCTCGTGCTCGAGCTGGAGGCCGAGCTCCTGCTCGTAGAACGCGGCCGTGCGGGCCACGTCCTCGACGCTGATGATGGCGGAGGCGTTGAGGAACTTGTCGCGATGGCGTCCTGTGCTCATGGCCTTGACCGTATCGAGGCATTGCAGAACGCTGATAGCTCGATGGCGACAAGGTCTGCCTCGGAGGCGACAACTCCCCACGTCCGGGCGGACGACGTTCCCCGGCCCGTCGTCGTCCGCACCGACCGGTACCCGGACGGCAACCGCATGGGGGCGCACGAGCATCGCAAGGCGCAGCTCGTCTACTCGCCGGACGGCGTGCTGCGCGTCGCCACCGACGCGGGCACCTTCGTCGTGCCACCGGAGTGGGCGGTGTGGATGCCGTCGTGGAGACGCCACGACGTGCAGGCGTCGACCCCGCTCACGCTGCGCAGCGTGTACGTCGAGCCGGAGTCGGCGACGAGCCTGCCCGACCACTGCTGTGTCGTGTCGGTCCCGCCACTGCTGCGGGAGCTGATCCTCGAGTCGGCGACGCTCCCGGACCTGTACGAGGTCGGCGGTGCCGACGGGCGGCTGATGACCGTGATCCTCGACCGGATCACGGCGCTCGACCACCGGCCCGTCGTCGTCCCGCCGGTTCGCGACGCGCTCTTGATGCCGATCGCCGACGCGCTCGCAGCCGACCCGGCCGACGCCCGCGGCCTCGACGAATGGGGTCGCGAGCTCGGCGCCAGCGCGCGGACGCTCAGCCGCCGCTTCGTCGCCGACGCGGGCATCCCGTTCGCGACGTGGCGCCGCCAGGTCCGCCTGCTCGCCGCCCTCGAACGACTGGCCGCGGGCGAGCCCGTCGGCACCGTCGCGTTCGCCGTCGGGTACGAGAGCGTGAGCGCGTTCATCGCCGTGTTCACCCGCTCGCTCGGAAGCACGCCCGGCCGCGTGTTCCGTACGGACGGTTCGCCGTCATCCTGAGACTCGTGGTCTGTCCTCAGGGTCCTCTCAGGTCGCCATCAGGTTCGTTTCGTTGAATCGGCGCATGGTGAACACATCCGAGGTCCTCAGCCGTCGTCAGGCGATCGGGCTCCTCGCCGGCCTGGGCGCGGGCGCGGTCGCCGTTGCCTGCGGCGGGGGCTCCTCCTCGAAGAATGCAGCGTCGAGCGCGACGACGGGCGCGTCGTCGGCGGGCTCTTCCGGCACGACGGCGTCGACGGCGTCGACGACAGCCGCCTGCGTGCTCACGCCCGAGGTGACCGAAGGTCCCTACTACCTCGACATCGACAAGGTGCGGAGCAACATCACCGAAGGAAAGGACGGCACGCCACTCGACCTGAAGATCACGGTCGTCGACGCGTCGGAATGCACGCCGATCCGGGATGCCGCGATCGACGTGTGGCACTGCGACGCCGGCGGTGTGTACTCCGGCTTCAGTCAGGCCGGCGGCGGGGGACCGGGCGGAGGCGGCGGGCCCGGCGGCTCACAGGCGACGACCGACGACAAGACGTTCCTGCGGGGCACGCAGGTCACCGACGCCAACGGTCTCGGCGAGTTCCGGACGATCTACCCCGGCTGGTACCGCGGGCGCGCCGTGCACATCCACATGAAGGTCCACGCCGGCGGATCGGTCGTGCACACGGGCCAGCTGTTCTTCGACGACGGGCTTACGGACCAGGTGTACCGGAACGCGCCGTACAGCTCACGCGGCAGTAGAGACGTTCGCAACTCCGCCGACAGCATCTACCGCGACGCCGGTGCGGCTTCGGCGGTTCTGGCCATGACGCCGTCGGGTGACGGGTACGTCGGCGAGATCACCGTCGGCGTGAAGCGCAGCTGAGCAGTCATGTCTGTGGCCGCGTGGAACGGCCGCGGCCGAGATTGCTGACGAGCAGCGCGATCACGGTCACGAGGTAGAGCTGGCCGATCAGTGCCTCGAGCACGGCGAGCGCGCGTCCCAGGCCCTGCGCCGCCGTGAAGTCGCCGTAGCCGGTCGTCGTGAGAGTCACGAAGCTGAAATACAGATAGTCGGCGACTGTCGCGTGGGATTGCTGGGCGAAGAACTGCCGCGAGTCGAAGGTCCCAACCGCCGTGAACGCGAAGGACCACATCATCCCGATGAGGACGTAGACGCACACCGCGCCCAGCACGGTTCGGAGGTCGATAACCCGCCGCCGGACGAGGGACTGGATGATCACCACCGGAGCGGCGCCGACGAGGAACAGGTTGAGCAGGAAGAGGCTGCCGGTCAGCTGCTTTCCGCTGAAGAAGATCGCTACTGACGCGGACACGAGCGCGGCGACGACGACAACCATCGCGAGCCGCCAGAGGTGACGACCGACACCGGCGGCGGCGAAGGCGGCGAGCAGCGTGGCGCTCTGGAGCACGACGGCCACGAGCGGGACCCAATCGCCCGTCGGCCCGGCGGCGAGAAAGATGAAGGTCGCAAGGAGCAGGAGAAGGACCAGAGCCGAAGCGGTAGGCAGGCACACGCGTCTCGGTCGCGCCCTCGACGCCCTGGTGAGTGCTCACGTCGTCCATGTGTCCTCCTTCACGGCGGGGTGCGCCGGGGTCATGAAGGAAGCCAGATTTCCACGCAGACGCGGCGGTGACGCGGCCCGTGGCCCTTACCGAACATCGTGCGGTATGATCACCGCTCGATCACCCTTCCGATGTCCATGTGGGCGGTGGCATGGCGAGGATCGCCAAGGGTCGTGACCGGGTCCTGACCCGCGAGGAGATCGCGGTCGAGACGCTGCGCCAGTTCGACACCGGCGCGGAAGCGCCGAGCATCCGGGCGCTGGCGTCGGCCCTCGGGGTTGCTCCGTCGGCGATCTATCACCACTACGAGTCACAGGCCGCGATCGTCCAGGCCGCCACCGAGCTCGTGTGGGAGGAGGCGACCCGCGATTTCCTGGCGGCGATCCCCGAGCCGTTCGAGGAGGATCCCGTCGAGGTGCTCGTCACCGCCGGCATCGTCACCCGCCGGGCCTTCGGTCGCCACTACCGCATCGCCCCGTTCATCGCCGCCAGTCCGGAGCCGACCGACTTCATGACCGAGCTGCTCGGCATGCTCGCGGTGGTGTTCGAGCGCCTCGGCCTGCAGCGTGAGGAGGCTGGCGTGTCGTTCTACGCGTATGCGTCGTTCACGATCGGCACGGTGCTGTTCGCTGCCACCCGGCGCGTCGCCAACGAGCAGCTGGGCATCGCCGGGAAGCGGGCCCGGGCTCGGCGTCGTCGAGGTGCGAGCGGGGCCGACGCCGGCACCCGGCCCGCGCTCGACGACGCCATCGACCTCCCGGCACGCGACCCGGTCCTCGACGAGGAGCTGTTCGCCGCCGGGCTACGCCGGCTCGTGCAGAGCTTCGTCCCGCATTGAGGTCTCGAAGCTCGAGACGTTCCTCGCCGACCAGTTCTCCTTCCAACTGTGGAACGAGGCGGGGCGCACGCCGGGAACCTCGATCGACGACCTGTACAAGCACCTCTATCTGAACGTCGGCGGATCGCACGTCGCCGCCTACGGCCCCGCCTTCGGCGACACGGCCGCCGTGACGTTGGGCGAGTTCCTCACTCGTTAGCGAACGCCTTCTCGCCGAACCGGCTCGACGACGTCGACGGTGCCCTACCCGCCGGTGCCGTCCGCCGCGTTGCTGGGTGGCGGCACGGGGATCGCCGGCACCGTCGGCGCCGGTGCGGGGGCGGGGGCCGGTGCGGGTGCTGGGTGCAGGCTCGTCGGGCGTGGGCGTCGCGGTCGTGGGCGGCGGCGCCTTCGGGACGTCCGTGGTCCGGCCTCTGATCGGGTCGATGAACTTGCCGGGCGCGTCGCAGCCGGGGCCCGGCGCGGGGAACGGGTTGTCGGGCGCGTTCTCGGTCGCCGGGATCATGAAGTCGCGCCAGATCGTGTTCGGTATCCCGGCTCCGAACCCGGCGCCGGGCTGGTCGACGTCCGGGTTGCCGTGCCACACGAACGAGACGAGGTCGGGTGTCCCGCCGAGGAACGCCGAGCTGACCTCGTCGTCGTTCGTGCCGGTCTTGCCGAACGCGTCGTGTCCCGGGATGCCCTTGCCGGCCGCGGTGCCGCTCTCGATGGGCCCGTGGAGGATGCTGACCTCGCAATGGGCAACGTCGGGATCGAGCACACGCGTCCCGGGCCGGCCGGTCTCGTCGAAGACCACCTTGCCGTCGGGACCGACGACCTTGGACACGAACACCGGGTCGTGGTGGATCCCGTCACCCGCGATGGTCGAAGTGATGTTCGCCATCTCGAGCGGCGTGATGGAGATGACACCGAGTGTGAAGGTGAGGACCCGCCACTCGTTCACCGGCTGGCGCCCCGCCACGTTGGGAACCATGCCCATCTTCTGGGCCATGTCGATCACCTTGTCGAGGCCGACGCTCGTCGACATGCGCACGAACGCGCAGTTCACCGAGTCGGCGGTCGCCTTGTCGACGGTCATCACCCCGCCACCCGGTTCGGCGTTGAACGTCTGTCCGTCGAAGCCGGGCACGCGGCACGGATCCGTGCCGTCGACCTGGTCGTTGCGCGAGTACCCGTTCTGGAGGATCGTCCCCAAGGTCGTGACCTTGAAGCTCGATCCCACCTGGCGGCCGGCACCGTCGACGGCGAGGTTGAACTTCGATTCGCTGTAGGGCCGGTTGTCACTCATCGCCTTCACGTAGCCGGTCTTCGGGTCCATGGCGACGAGCGCGGCGCCGAAGCCCGGCTTTGCTCCTTTGAGCCCGTTGGCGACGGCGTCGTCCGCCATCTGCTGCAGGTTCGGGTCCTCCGTCGTGTACACCTGCAAGCCGCCCTCGAGAACCTTGTTGCGGCGTTCCTGCGGTGTCGCGCCCAGCCGCGGGTCGTTCAACAGCACTTCCTGCGCGCGCTCGGCCCACGCGTTCTCGGGTCGGAGCTCGGCCGACGGCTTCACGGTCGGGAGCGCTTCCTGGGCGGCCTGGTCGGCCTGCTCCTGCGTGATGTAGTGCTGCTTGACCATCGTCTTGAGCACCTCGCCGCGGCGTTCGATCGCGCGATCGGGGTGCACGTAGGGGTTGTCGCCCTCGGGGTTCTGGATCAGCCCGGCGAGCAATGCCGCCTCGCCGACCGTCAGCTCGCTCAGTTGCTTGCCCCGCGCACCGAATGGCGCGCCAGGGTCGGGCGTGAGGAAGAACCGGCGTGCCGCCGCCTTCACGCCGTACGAGCCCTGCCCGAAGTAGACCGTGTTCAGGTACTGCTTGAGGATCTCGCGCTTCGAGTACTTGTCGTTGAGGCGGTACGCGAGGATCAGCTTCCTTCGCCTTGCGCTGCAGGTCGCGCTTGTTCCCGAGGATCCGGTTCTTGACGAGCTGCTGGGTGATCGTCGATCCGCCCTGGCTGATCTTGCCCTCGGTGAGGTTCTCGACGAACGCACGCGACACACCGCTGATGTCGATACCGGGGTTCTTCCAGAACGTCCGGTCCTCGGTCGCGATCACCGCGTTGATCAGGATCTGCGGAACCTCGTTGAGCTCGGCCGGCTCGCGGTCCTGCACGCCGAGCTTGCCGATCTGCGTGCCGTTCGCGTCGTACACCGTCGTCGGCTGCGACAGCTCGCCGAGGCTCTTGACCGTCGCCTTGTAGCTGTGTGCAAGCGCGATCTGCCGCGCACCGGGAACGAGCGCGGCGAGACACACCCCGAGCAACAGGCCGCCGGCCACGACGATGGCGACGAGCCTTCCGAGAACTTGAGCTGGCTTGGGCATGGCTGGGTTTCAGGTGACGAATGGGGGGATAGCGCCCTCTCACTATGACGCATCGTCGGCGTTTCTTGGTCGCGGGTCGGGCGATGCAGAAGGAAATCCGCGCCGAGCACCGCACTCGGACGCCGGCGCCGCTCAGGATGCGTCCGAGCACCGCCGGATCCTGTACACGTCGAACGCCCGGTTCGCGGTGATCTGGCGCATGCCGACGCGGCCGGCCTGGCACGGCCCACGTCCATGCTCCTCGAGGTCGCGGAGCAGCTCGTGCTCGTTCGTGCGCCACTCACGGTCGTAGCTCTCGAAGACGATGACGTAGTCCACGCGTCGGTCCGTCAGGAAGTGCGAGTACTTCGTGACGTTCGGCCAGCTGTTCCGGGCGATGCTCTCGGGGAAGAACTCGGAGTCCAGCCGCGCCTTGTGCTGCACGAGCTGGTACATGCCGATCTTGCCGTCGTGGGCACGCAGGATCCGGTAGGTGGCACCGGGCTGGAAGTGACGCGAATCGATGAACGTGAGCAGTTGGGTGTCGGGCCTTCGGTTGAGGGCGCCCCAGGAGTATTGAGCTTCGAGCGGTTCCATCAACACGATGTTGGAAACGAGAGAGGCGGCGAACAGCGCGGCAGCAACGCGCGCCGAGATCCGCAACGGCGCGCCGGTCGACTGGAAGCGGCGCTGCACCGCCACCAACGCGATCGGCACGACGAGCACGAGGCTCCGCACCGCCAGCGTGCCGAGAAAGCTCGTGACGATGACGATGGCGGAGCTGTCGGCGAACACCGGTGACGCGAAGACGAGCAAGGCGGCCGGAACGGCAGGAATGAGTGACGCCGCGTAGTAGCGCAGCAGCTTCGCCCGGTCCGGTTCCCAGTGCCACCACCAGGCGACGAGCGCCAAGCCCATCGGGAGCACGACGGCCGGATGCGTGGCCTGCCCCAGGCCCGCGAGCACGGCCGCGAGCGCGTAGCGGCGGCGACGCCAGCACGCCACCGCGCCGACCAGCATGGAGGCGCCCCAGAGGAACGGCAGTTGGCCGATGATCGACGCGACCACGAGCGCCGGGTTCACGAGGACTGCGGCCGCCCACCATCCCCGCCGCAATTCGGGGAACGCCCAGAGGGTCGCGGCGATGAGTCCGACCGTTCCGACGACCAACCACAAGGTCACGACCCAGTCCCCGAGGAGTGGCCGGAGGAGCGCGGCGCTGAGCCAGGGGATGAACGCGTAGGGAAAGGCCAACCCTTTTCCGTGCCCGATCACGGGCATCGACCATGGAAGGTCATGGAACCGCCAGATCCGGTCGCTCACGTACCACACGTGGCCGTAGTTGCTGATCGCGTCGTCGGAGACGAACACGGCGTGGCGCAGGACAAGGAAGAGCACCACCGCCCACGCGGCCGCCACGATCCACAGCGCCACCGCTCCGGAGAGGCGGCATGCGGCGTTGCGATCACGTCGCCGTGGGGTTCCCGATCTGGGCGTGCGGAGCCACAAGCCAGAAAGTATTCGCCCGAGCTCAATACCTGCGGGAATCGCGACGTGGAACAAGGGCAGGTCGGCGCCCGCCGGGGTCGCGAAGCGTCCCGGGAGAACTCCTCGGAACGGAACAAAGGAGCCTGCGGTAAGCGTCACAATGACGCACGACGTGAACGGTTCAAATCCGAAGATGCATGCGGGAGAAGCCGATATCGACGCCGACCTCCTCGCGGTTGATGGCCACACAGTTCCCCCGGCTGGCCGACCTGCCGATCGAAGAGGTCCAGTCGACGGGGACCGTCAATGCCATCTACCGGCTGGGCGAAGACCTCTCCGCGCGACTGCCGCGTGTGCAGAAGTGGGCCGCGAGCCTGAACAGAGAGTGGGATTGGCTACCGAAGCTCGCGCCACGTCTTTCGCTCCGCGTCCCCGAGCCGGTCGCGAAGGGCCATCCGGCCGATGGCTACCCGTTCTCTTGGGCGATCTACAAGTGGATCGCCGGCCAGCCGTATGCGGATGCTCTCGTCGACGACGAACACCAGGCGGCTACGGATGTTGCGCGGTTCGTGACGGAACTTCGCCGATTGGATCCCGTCGTCGGGGCACCTCGCGGCGGGCGCCGGCCACTCGGCGACCTCGACGCGGTGACGCGAGCGGCGATCGAGTCGTCCCGAGGCGTCATCGACAGCGGTGCGGCCACCGAAGCCTGGGAGCGAGCGCTCGACGCCCGGGCATGGGACGGAGCTCCGGTGTGGATACACACCGACTTGCTGCGGCCCAACCTCCTCGTGGACGCCGGTCGACTCTGCGCAGTCATCGACTGGGGTGGTGTCGGTGTCGGTGATCCCGCCGCGGACGTCATTGCGGCGTGGACCGTGTTCGGCACTGTGGGACGCGGGGCGTTCCGCGAGGCGCTCGACGTCGACGATGAAACGTGGGACCGGGCACGCGGCTACGCGCTGCATCAAGCGGCCATGATCATTCCGTACTATCCCGACTCGAACCCGGGGTTTGTCGCGATGGCGAAGCGCACGGTCGAGGAGGTCCTCGCGGACATCAACACGTGATCTCGGCGCCGCCGCTAGCTCGGAGTGACCTTCCAGATGGCGCCAAGTCCAGCGCCGACGTCGGTCGAGATGTACAGGTTGCCGTCGGGACCTTCGACGGCGCTGCGAAGCCGGACGCCGTTGGCGAGGATGGGCGTGGCAAACGAAACGTCGCCGTTGCCGTCGAGGAACATCACACGCGCCTGGCTGTCCTTGAGAAAGGCAACCAGGAGCGCTCCGTCCCACGACTTCCACTGCGACCCGGAAAGGAAGGTGGCGCCCGACGGCGCGACGGTGTGGTCGCCCGATCGCCACGCCGGGATCATCGCGTCGGGAAACTTCACGAGGTCCGTCATCGAGACACTGCCGTCGTAGCCGTCGTACAAGGGGATGGGATCCCAACCACCGTTGCCGCCCGGTACCAACCGGTTGACCTCGTCGTCGATGCTCGAACCGTGCTCGATGCCGTACGGCTGGCCGGTTCCGGGCTGGAACGCGATGCCCTGCACGTTGCGATGTCCGAACGTGTAGATGTGGTCGTCACCCTCCTGGCCGACGAACGGATTGTCAGCGGGCGCAGTGCCATCGCTGTTGACACGCAGCACCTTGCCGGCCAGCGAGTTGAGATCCTGCGGATTGGTGCCGAGCGCGCCGTCACCGGTCGTCACCCAGAGCTTGCCGTCGGGCGAGAAGCGGGTTCTGCAGCCGAAGTGGTCGAGCCCCTTCGGGATCGTTACGACCACCGTGTTGGCGACGACACCGTTGAAGGTGGCGTTCACCTGCCAGCGCACCACCCGGTTGTCAATCGCCGTGGTGTAGCACGTGTAGATGAATTTGTTGGACGCGAAGTTCGGGTCGACCGCCACGCCCATCATGCCGGCGCTGTCGGTGGGCGCGACGTCGGCGGGCGTCACGACGTTGGCGATCGTCGCATCGGGCAGCCGGACGTTCACGGCGCCTGGCCGTTCGGTGAAGAACATCGTGCCGTCCGAGAGGAACGCCATGTCCCAAGGGTTGGTGAGCCCGCTCACGAAGCTCGTGTCGGTGGTGAGCGTGGGAGAGTTCGACGGCGGACCCTGATCGGGCGGCGGCGGCGGAAGCCCCTGGTCGGGCGGTGGGGGCGGCGGAGGCTTGGCCGGGACACACGCCGCGAGAACCGACCCGAGCGCCGCGGCGACGATCACCGTTGTCGCTACTCGTCGAGCGTTCATGACCTGCCCCCCGGCGCCTCGGTTAGCGCCGCACCATAGCAAGTCAGCCCGCTCGACCTGCGACAACGTCGGCGCCCCCGGCAGGATTCGACCTGCCACGCACGGTTTAGGAAGCGGAACGTCGACGTTGCAAACGGCCTGCTTAGGCGCTACTCGGGTTGCCCGACGAGAAGTCGACCCCTGCGCGCAGGATAAGTAGTCACTCGGTGTCTGTCCTTGACGGATTGCCGCCGCTCGGAAGGTCACGGGAAGCGGGCGCAGGTTCCCGACCAGTCGCACGTCGCGCGTTGGCGCGCACCGTGTCCGGGCGGCCGGCGCCGCGCCCGCCGGGAGAGGTTGTCGGCCGTTAGCAAGGCACGACTTCAACACCCACGGGTCCCTCGTCTCACACCCGCGCCAGGATCGTCCTGGCGGTGGCGGCAGTAAGGGCGCACGACCGCGCTCGAGGACTTCGCGAGCGGGTCCCAGGGCCCAGATCTTCAGGACTTTCAGCCCTAGGGGCTTGTCAGAGAGCGCGGTTCGATGCGGGGCGAGTACGTGAAATCTGTGTGACCGGAAGAAGGGGCAGGGTGCGGTGATGGGAAGCACGGAATTCGACGCGCGCGTCAGGGTTTCTGGTATCGGGCTCGTTTCGCAGGCTTGGCCGTCGCGTTGGCGCTCGCGGTCGGCACGCTCGCGAGCGCGTGCTCGACAGGCGGCGGCGGTGATGAGGCGTCGGCTTGTCATACAGCGCGTCAGAAAGTCTCCGACTGGCTCGAAAGCGAGCTCGCGGCTGACAATGCTCTCACTACCGCGGGGAATCAATGGACTGGCTCAAGTCCACAAAACCTTGAGCCGGGACCGGGGTTGACGACGGCGATCGACCAGTACAACGCCAACATCCAGACTTTCCAGGCAGCACGAACGAAAGGTGATCAGGACCTCGCTGCTGCAAACCAAGCCATCGGCCGCTGCGACCAGGCGCAGCTACCGAAGGCCTGCAAAGGCGAGTTCGCATTGTACGCGCCGATCATGGAGAACCACGGCGCGGACCGAGGTGCTCAGGACGCACTCACGCAAGCCATCGCCGACGAGCAGCAGGCCCTTATGAACAACAGCACCTCCGGATACAACGCGGCGGTAGGCAGGCAAAATGCCGCAGCTCGTCAGCGCAACGACGACAGCACCGCTTACAACGTCACGCTCAAGCCGGCCTACAACGCCGCGGTCGCAAAGTGCGACAAGGCAACATGAGCTCCTCACGTGACGGCATGCGGGCTCGGCCCGTAGCCCGCATGCAGAGGCCGACCGGCGGTGGTCGGGTGCATCCATGACCAACGGTGCGACGCCGATCAACCCTGGCTGGTACCCGGACCCGACCCGGCGCCACCAGCACCGCTACTGGGACGGAAAAGACTGGACCGACTCGATCGCCGACCAGGGCATCACTGCCTACGACGCGCCGACGTTCTCCCCGCCCACGCAGCCCGTGCCCGCGGCCCAGCCGGCCCAGCGCGTTCGACCACCGTGATGAACCGCGACGCGGCGACAAGGACGCCCGGGTGGTACCCGGATCCGACTGGGCCGTACCAGTACCGCCGCTGGGAAGGCGGCGGCTGGAGAGAGTCGGTTTCGGCCGAACCACTGCGCGAGTGCCGGGTCGTGCACCCCGTCGTCGTTCTGGCACGGCGGATCGCGACCGTCGCGGCCCTCCTCCTCATCGCCCTCGGCGCAGTCCAGGTCTTCTTAGCCGTCGGCATGCCGCGCGAGACGACTAACGGGGAAGAGGTTGGCGACGTTCACTTCAGCGTGGAACACGTCCAAGCGACGAGAGCGCCCGGCTTCTTGTTCGTGGCGCGCTCCAAGGACGACCTCGCTCCAGAAACGTTCTGGGCGACCAAAGGATTCGACCCTGGCGAGACCAAGACAGGTTTGCTCAAAGCGGCGTACGCAATGGGACCCCTGTTCCTCGCGCTGCTCATCGCCCGCATCGTCGTGGGGGGCCGGACCTCATGGCCGACGAAGGTCAAGCCCACCGCGTTACGCGAGGAACACACTGAGCCCGGCGTCCCGCGCCGGCCCTACGTCTTCAAGGCCAAGGCCCTCACCATCCGGCTCGGGGCCGTCACGGCATTGTCCGTGGCCATCGTCGCGCTCTACCTCCAGACCACGTCCTCGATCAACGGTGACGGCTACGACATCCGTGCGTTCGGATGGATCGCACTCGCTCTCATGGCGACGATGCTGGTCGGCGACGCCATCACACTCGCCGTTCCCGGCCAGCGCGTCCGCGTCGACCGCTTCAAGCACGTCTATCCGGAGGCAGACACGTAGCTCGCACCCCGGAGGTATCAATCAGCTGGTCTCCTCGTCCGCGAGCGTGGGCACACAGCTAGCTTGGCGCAATCGTAATCGTCACGTTGGCATTCAGCCTGTTCGTGTGCGGCTCCGACTCGGGAAAGAGCTCGTGAACGAGCGGGTCTAAGAGCCTGAGCGGGACGTACACCGTCAAAGGCACGAACCCCGATGGTTCCTCCTACCGCGGCACGGTCACAATCACTGGCCAAGGTCCTGCGTACAGCGTCGCCTGGAAGATCGCAGGGGACAGCTTCACCGGAGAAGGCACCCTCAGCGGCACCACGTTCAATGTGCGCTGGCATCACGCGGATGGCGCGAACGGGACCGTTGCCTACACGCTGAAGGACAACGGCCAATAGACCGGGCCGTGGAGCGTCGACGGCAGTTCGGGTGAGGGCCAGGAGACACTGACCCCAAACGACTGAGCCAAGCGAGTTTGGCGATCATCTCCTCGGCTTCGCCGTTGCCTCCTCGGCGTTTCGAAAAACCTAGGCGAGTGCTACACGGGGGGACCCGATCATGACCGGGCCGGGGGGTTCGCCATCGCCATCGACTTGCCCCAGAACGGGTCGACACCCTCTCCTCGATACTTCGGCGTGTCGGGCGGCGCGACCTAAAGGGATCGGCAACGGGCCCGGCATGACGGGTGGGACGCAGCACGGCTGCTTGAGGAACTAGGCCGCTGATCCTTCGATAGCTCTTCGACGCGGGCGAGAGGGCCACGCAAGACGTCGAGACCCCAACGAAGGGGGATCCGACGAGGTGTTCGGCAGTGTGCCGAGCCCTCTGGTCGCGTCGACCGCCAGGACTTCGACGCGAGCTGGGAAGCCGAATCCGAGGGCCTCGCCGGCGGCGTGTTGATGGTTGAAACTATGACCCGGTGCGTGACGGCACCGAGACGCGCCTGAGTCCGCCCGATCGTTGGCCTTGTCTCGCCCTTACGGGGCGATGCCCATCTCGCCCACCTGTTCGGTAACGAGCTCGACGGGGTCGCGGACCGGGTCGACGCCGCTGCTCGCGCTGCCGCGGACCGAACGTGGTGGCGCTCCGGCCAGCGTGGCGAAGTAACGCGTTGACCTGCGACAACGTTGGCGCCCCCGGCAGGATTCGAACCTGCGACGCACGGTTTAGGAAACCGACGCTCTATCCCCTGAGCTACGGGGGCGAACCTGCGGCTTCGACCGTCTCCCTCCTTGTTGTCGTCGCGTCGACGGCAACTGACGAGGGGACGGCGTCCGCCGCGTGCTCTTGAATGGTAGGCGCTGGATGTGCGCACGACCCGCTTGCTAGCGTGCGCCGGTGCCCGACCCGCCCCCGCCGCGCTTCCCACGAAACTTCACGTGGACCGGGAGATACGAGGTTCCGGACCTCGGGATGGAGGTGCCGTTCACGTGGCACGGAAGCGCGGGCAATCTGCAAATGGTCGCGGGCGGTGAGAACCATCCGATCCACTTCACGAACGTCGTCTACGACGGCGTGCTCTACACGCTGACGTACAAGTGGCCGGGCATCGAGCGCCGTCCGTGCTCTCCGATCGGACCCTTCACCCTGGACGACCTGAACACCGCTCTCGCGAGCTCGCGCTTCGTCGGCGCGGAAACACTCGAGCGGAACGAGCCGCTCCGGGTCAACCACTTCCGAGTCGGCGTCGTGTGGGAGCCACCTTCTGAGGTGATACCGCCGATCCCCGGCATCTCGAATCTCCGGATCCCGCTCATGTCCGGCGACATCTACGTCGATCGCGAAGATCCGAGCAGGTTCTGGCAGGTGCTCCAGTTCGGCATCCAGAATCTCTACGACCCGGAGCAGGACGAGTGGATCCGCATCGACGAGATCCAAGACGATGCGGGCACCGTCGAGCTGCCCGGCGAGTGTGCCGCCGAGTCGCCACCGGGAGCTTCCGGCTAGCAGCTCGCATGCCCGGCGACGTCAGTGGTATCGCAGGTTCCAGACGCTTTCGAGGCATTTGTCCGCCTAGCATCCGCGTTGCACCCCCCGGCACGAGCGAGCATGCGACATGGCGCGAAGAATGCGACGAGAAGCCGCGGCCCGGCGACGGCTGCGTTGGTTCCTGAGCTGCGTCGCCGTCTTCGTCTTCGTGGCCGTGGCCGGGGCGTGGGGGTTCGTCGAGACCGGCTCGTCCAGCGGACACGCCGCCCGCGCCGCGAGCCCTCGTCGCCATAGCGTCTCGACCGACTCGACCACGACGTCGTCGTCGACGACGTCCACGACGACGACGTCCACGGCACTCCCGCCGACGCCGGTCGCCATCCAGGGTGGTGCTGTCGCACCCGTGATCTCGCGGGTGCCGACGCCGAACCCGGTGGTGTTCTTCACGATCGACGACGGGATGGTGCGGGATGCCGCCGTCACGGACTTCCTGCGCGAGCAGCACATCCCGGTGACGATGTTCCTGCTTCCCAACTTCCTGCACGAGGATCCGGCGTACTTCGATGCCATCCACGCACTCGGGGCGTCGGTCCAGGACCACACCATCTCCCACGGGGACCTGCGCGAGCTGACCTCGGCCCAGCAGCAGCGAGAGATCTGCGGCGTGCTCGACGAGTACTCCGCGCGCTTCGGCGCCCGACCGTGGCTCTTCCGTCCGCCCGGCGGTTTCTACAACCAGTCGGTGCCGGTCATCGCCCGGCGCTGCGGCATCCGCGCCGTCGTCATGTGGCGGGCCACGATGAACGACGGCCGACTCGACGTCCAGGGCGGCGGCCCGCTCCAAGCCGGCGACATCATCCTGATGCACTTCCGGCCCGATCTGCGCCAGAACCTGGAGGTCGCGCTCCACGCAGCGCGAGCCGCCGGCCTTCAGCCCGCGGCACTCGAGCAGTACCTCACGCCGGCGTAGCGGCCTCTGCGGCGCTCATCCGCCGACGATGAGCGAGACTGATGCCGTGAGCGCATCCGCCGACGGCCGCCCGCCGCGGCCGCAGTCCGTCGAGGAGGTGGCCGCCCGCCTCGGCGAGCAGGCGTACCTCACCGACCGCGGGCTCGGGACGGCGATCTTCCTCTCGCTGTCGCTCGGGCAGCCGCTGCTGCTCGAGGGCGAGGCCGGGGTGGGGAAGACGGAGGTCGCCAAGGCGCTTGCGCCCGCGCTCGGCGCCGAGCTCGTGCGCCTCCAGTGCTACGAGGGCATCGACGCTCACCAAGCGCTCTACGAGTGGGACTACACGCGCCAGCTGCTGTACGTGCGCCTGTTGCAAGAAGGAGGCGACCTCCGCGAGGACGCCGCCGACGAGATCTTCGGGCCGCGGTTCCTGGTCGAGCGGCCGTTGCTGCAGGCGGTGCGCGCCGGTGATCGAGCGGTGTTGTTGATCGACGAGATCGACCGGGCCGACGACGAGTTCGAGGCGTTCCTCCTCGAGATGCTCTCCGACTTCCAGGTGACCGTGCCCGAGCTGGGGACGATCCGCGCCGAGCGACCGCCGGCGGTGGTGCTCACCTCGAACCGGACGCGTGAGCTCCACGACGCGCTCGAAGCGCCGGTGCCTCTACCACTGGATCGACTACCCGTCGCCCGAACGCGAGGTCGAGATCATCGCAGCGCGGGCGCCGGCGGTTCCGGCCGACCTCGCCCGCCGCGTGGCCGGCGCCGTCGAGCGCATCCGGACGTTCGACCTCGTGAAGCGGCCCGGCGTGGCCGAGACCATCGAGTGGGCCAAGGCGCTCGCGTTCCTCGGCGCCGACCGGCTCGAGCGCGACTCCGTCGAGGTGACGCTCGGGACGGTCGTGAAGGATCACGACGACCTGGTGCGCATCCGGGACGAGCTCGGTCGGATCCTCGCCGGTGGCTGACGGGAACGGCGCCGTCGACCAGGTCGTTCCCTCGCTCGCCGGCTTCGCTCGCGAGCTGCGCGCCGCCGGCCTCCCCGTCGGAACCGGCCAGGTGGTCGCCTTCTGTGAAGGCCTCGCCCGTCTCGACCCCACCGACCTACGCGACATCTACTGGTCGGGCCGGGCGTGCCTCGTCTCGCGTCACGACGATCTCGCCGCCTACGACGACGCCTTCGCCCGCTATTTCCTCGGCGCGGCCGCCTCGCGGGTCACGATCGCCGGTGACGGCGAGCCGGCTGCGGACGCCGAGCAGGCACGCTTCGACGCACGGGCCCCGGCCGCCGGCACCGAGCGCCGGCCGAACGCCGACGACGCCGGCCAGGTCGCCTCCGACGTCGAGGTCCTGCGCGACAAGGACTTCGCCGACTGCGACCCCGACGAGCTCGCCGCGATCGCCCGGCTCCTGTCCGCTCTCCTGATCGCCACGCCGACGCGCAAGGCCCGGCGCACGCGGCCCGCGAGGAAAGGAGCCCGGCCCGACCTCCGCCGCGCCCTGCGGGCGCACGTGCGGCAGGGAAGCGCCGTCGACCGGATCCCGAGGCGGCGGTCCCGTGTCCGGCCCCGACCGCTCGTCCTCCTGCTGGACGTGTCGGGGTCGATGTCCGCCTATTCGCGTGCGCTGCTGCAGTTCGCCTACGCCGTCGCGGAGGGTTCGAGGCGCGTCGAGGTGTTCTGCTTCGGGACCCGTCTGACCAGGATCTCGGCCGAGCTCGCTCGCCGCGACCCCGACGAGGCGATCCGCCGCGCCGCCGAGACGGTCGTCGACTGGGAGGGCGGCACGCGCATCGGCGACTCGATCCGCGAGTACCTCCGCACCTGGGCATGGCGCGGCGGATGCCGGGGTGCGGTCGTCGTGGTGTGCTCGGACGGACTCGAGCGCGGCGACCCCGAGGTGCTGACCGGTGCCATGGCGCGCCTCTCCCGGCTCGCGTACCGGATCATCTGGGTCAACCCGCTCAAGACGGGCCCCGCGTACGAGCCCGCGACCCGGGGCATGCGCGCCGCGCTGCCGTATCTCGACCTGCTCGTCTCGGGGCACAACCTGGCCAGCCTCGCCGGTCTCGCCGAGGTGCTCGAGACGCTGAGCTAGCGCGCGCGGGCGCGCGTGCCCCGCGACCACTCGAAGGTATCGTCGCCACGAGAACATCGCGCCAATCGAGGGGGGCGCCATGTACCCGGCACGTTTCGACTACGTCGCGCCGACGACGGTCGACGAGGTGCTCGCCGTCCTCGCCGAACGCGGTGACGAAGCGAAGGTGCTCGCAGGCGGGCAGAGCCTCATCCCGATGATGAAGCTGCGCTTCGCGTTTCCCGAGATGCTCGTCGACGTCAATCGCGTCCCCGGCCTCGACGCCATCGACGACGCCGACGGTCATCTGCGCGTCGGCGCGCTCGTCCGACACAACGACGTCGTCACGTCCGACGTCGTCGCTCGCGCCAACCACACGATGGCGGCCGCGGCGCCGTGGATCTCCGACCCGCTCGTCAGGAACCTCGGGACCGTGTGCGGGTCGCTCGCCCACGCCGATCCGCTCGGCGACTGGGGTTCGGTGATGCTGGCGTGCGGCGCCGACGTCGTGGCGCGCAGCACGTCCGGTGAGCGCGTGATTCCCATGGCCGAGTTCATCACCGGGCCGTTCACGACCGCGCTCGAACCGACGGACTTCGTCACCGAGGTGCGCGTCCCGAAATACTCGGGACGCGGCGGGGGCGCGTACCTCAAGCTCGAGCGCAAGGTCGGCGACTACGCCACCGTCGGGGTGGCCACGCGCCTCGACGTCGACGGCGGCGGCACGATCACGAACGCCGGCGTCGCGCTCACGTCGGTCGCGCCGAACAACGTCAAGGCGGTCGAGGCCGAGCAGGCCCTCATGGGGCAGGCACCGAGCGACGCCCTCTTCGCGGAGGCGGCCGAGCTCGCCGCCCGCGTCGCCGACCCGAAGGACGACGTGCGCGGCTCCGTCGAGTTCAAGCGCAACGTCGTGCGGGTCTTCACCCGGCGAGGCCTGACCACGGCGCTCGAACACGCGCAGGCGTAGGAGGAACCGATGAACGTGACCGCCACCGTCAACGGCGTCGAACGATCCGCCGACGTCGAGCCGCGCACGCTGCTCGTCCACTTCCTCCGCACCGCGCTGGAGCTGACCGGCACGCACGTCGGCTGCGACACCAGCAATTGCGGCGCGTGCACCGTCCTGCTCGACGGCACGCCCGTGAAGTCGTGCACGATGTTCGCCGTCCAGGCGGACGGACGCAGCATCACCACCGTCGAGGGCCTCAAGCAGGACGGCCAGCTCGACCCGATCCAGCAGGGTTTCAAGGAAATGCACGGGCTGCAGTGCGGGTTCTGCACGCCGGCGATGATGCTCGTGAGCAAGGCGCTGCTCGATCGCAACCCCGACCCGGACGAGGAAGCCATCCGGTGGGAGCTGTCCGGGAACCTCTGCCGGTGCACCGGCTACGTGAACATCGTCAAGGCGATCCAGTGGGCCGCGAAGGAAAGGGCCACGGCATGACGACGACCGAGGAGCACGCACCGAGCCCGACCACCGCCGAGATCGGCGGCGTCGGCCACAGCGTGAAGCGCAAGGAGGACGACCGCTTCATCCAAGGCGGCGGGCAGTACATCGAGGACATCTCCCTCCCCGGGATGCTGCACCTCGCGCTCCTGCGCAGCCCGCTCCCGCACGCCCGCATCGTCAGCATCGACGCGTCGGCCGCCGAGCAGCTGCCCGGCGTCGTGGCCGTCGTCACCGGCGAGGCGCTCGCCGCCCACGGCCTCGCCTGGATGCCCACGCTGTCGGGCGACACGCAGGCCGTGCTCGCCACCGACAAGGTCCGGTTCCAGGGCCAGGAGGTCGCAGGCGTGGTCGCCGAGAGCCCGTACATCGCGTGGGACGCGCTCGAGCTCATCGAGGTCGACTACGACCCGCTCCCGCCCGTCATCAACCCGAAACAGGCACTCGCAGCGGACGCACCTCTGATCCGCGACGACAAGGAGGGCCAGACCGACAACTCCTGTTACCAGTGGGAGGCCGGCGACAAGGCCGCGACCGACCAGGCCTTCGCGCAGGCCGACAAGGTCGTGAGCCTCGACACGCACTACCCGCGCTCGCACCCGGCGCCCGCTCGAGACGTGCGGCTGCGTCGCCGACCTGAACCCGGTGACCAGCCAGGCGACGATCTACATGACGTCGCAGGCGCCGCACGCCATCCGCACGCTCTTCGCCATGGTCGCCGGGCTGCCGGAGGAGAACATCCGGGTGTTCTCGCCCGACATCGGCGGCGGCTTCGGCAACAAGGTGCCGATCTACCCCGGGTACGTGGTGGCGACGGCGGCGTCGCTGCTGATCGGCAAGCCGGTGAAGTGGATCGAGTCGCGCAGCGAGAACCTGATCTCGACGGGCTTTGCCCGCGACTACCACATGCACGCCGACCTGGCCGTGAAGAACGACGGCACGATCCTCGGCCTGCGCGTGAACATGCTCTCCGACCAGGGCGCGTTCTACGCCGACGCCCAGCCGTCGAAGTTCCGGGCCGGGCTGTTCCACGTCGTGACCGGCTCGTACGACTACCCGGCCGCCCACGTCGTCACCCAGGGTGCGTACACCAACAAGGCGCCGGGCGGGGTCGCGTACCGGTGCTCGTTCCGCATCACGGAGGCGTCGTTCCTGATCGAGCGGCTCGTGCAGAACGCCGCCTACGAGCTCAACATGGACCCGGCGGACCTCCGGATGAAGAACTTCATCCGGCCCGAGCAGTTCCCGTACCACACGCCGACCGGCTTCGTGTACGACTCCGGCCAGTACGCCGCCGCGCTCGAGAAGGCGCTCGACGACATCGGCTACGCCGGGATGCCGAAGGAAAAGGAGGAGGCGCGCAAGGACGGCAAGCTCGTCGGTGTGGGGATCGCCAGTTTCACCGAGGCCGTCGGCGCCGGCCCCAGCAAGGACTACGACATCGCCGGCCTCAAGATGTTCGACTCCGCCGAGCTTCGCGTCGCACCCGACCGGCAAGGCGATCCTGAAGCTCGGCACGAAGGCGCAGGGCCAAGGGCACGAGACGACGTACGCGCAGATCGTCGCCAACGAGCTCGGCATTCCCGCGTCCGACATCGCGGTGCGGGAGGGCGACACCGACAACACGCCGTACGGGCTCGGTACCTACGCGTCGCGCAGCACGCCGACGTCGGGCGCGGCGGCGGTCGTGATCGCCCGCAAGCTGCGGGAGAAGGCGCGCACGATCGCCGCCCACATGCTCGAGGCGTCGGAGGAGGACCTCGAGTGGGAGCCGGGCCGGTTCTTCGTGACCGGCGCGCCCGACCGCGGCGTCACGATCCAGGACATCGCCCTCGCGGCCTACTCGAACTACCCGGAGGGCATCGAGCCCGGCCTCGAGGGCGTGCACTACTACGACCCGCCCAATCTGACGTACCCGTTCGGCAGCTACGTCGTCGTGGTCGAGATCGACGAGGAGACCGGTGTGTGGAAGGTGCGCCGCATGGTCGCGGTCGACGACTGCGGCGTGCGCATCAACCCGATGATCGTCGAGGGACAGATCTGCGGCGGGCTCGCCGAGGGCTACGCGATGAGCTCGATGCAGTACATCACGTTCGACGAGGACGGCAACTGCATCGGCTCGAACTTCCTCGACTACCTCATCCCCACGGCTTGGGAGACGCCGCGCTTCCAGCTCGACGAGACCGTGACGCCGTCGCCGCACCACCCGATCGGCGCCAAGGGCGTCGGCGAGTCCGCGACCGTCGGCTCGCCGGCGGCGTACGTGAACGCCGTGATCGACGCGCTCCTGCCGTACGGCGTCCGCAACATCGACATGCCCGTGACCCCGGCCCGCGTGTGGCAGGCGATGCGGGAGGCGAAAGAGGGGTAGGGGAGAGAGCATGACGCCCGGCGTACTCGAGCTTGCGGCCGACCTCGTCGAGCGGGGCCGGCCGTTCGTGCTCGCGACCGTCGTCTGGCGGCGCAGCCCGACCTCGGGCAAGCAGGGGTCGAAGGCCGTCATCCTTCCCGACGGCACCGTGCGGGGCTGGCTGGCAGGCGCCTGCGCCGAGCCGACGCTGATCTCCGAGGCGCGTGTCGCCATGAGCGACGGCCACCCCCGCCTGTTGTTCCTGGGACCGTCGGACGAGCTCGACGGCGTGCTGCGCGACGGCGTCGCGACGGTCCCGTTGGCCTGCGAGAGCGAAGGAGCGCTTGAGGTGTATCTCGAGCCCAACCTGCCACCGCCCCACGTCGTCGTGATCGGCCGTGCTCCGGCGGTGGACACGACCGCGGCGCTCGCCTACTCCCTTGGTTGGCGGGCCACGATCGTCGACGACGAGGGTTCGGACGAGCATCCCGACGAGATCCCCGTGATCCCGGAGCTCGACCTCGCCGGGCTCGGTGTGGACGGCGCCACTGCCGTCGTCGTCGCGACGCAGGGTCACTACGACGAGGCTGCCCTCGAGGTGGCACTCGCGACCCCCGCCGGCTACGTGGGGCTGATCGCGTCGCGGCGGCGGGCGGACGCGGTGCGCGACTACCTGCGCGAACGCGGGATCGCCGACGAGGCGGTTGCTCGGGTGCACGCACCGGCGGGCCTCGATCTCGGTGAGGTGGACACCGACGAGATCGGCGTGGCGATTCTCGCCGAGCTCGTCGCGCTCGAAGGCGGCGGGCGAGCTCGGAGCCGTCGGTGCCGGCGGCTCCCGTGTTCGACGAGGCCCGTGATCCGGTGTGCGGCATGACCGTCGACGTCGCGCGCGTCCGTCTCCGCAGCGAGCACGAAGGCCGTACGTACTTCTTCTGCAGCGCCGGCTGCCGTCGCAAGTTCGACGCCGACCCGGTCAAGTACTCGACCCGCTGACGCTCAGGGTGAACTGGTCGCGGCGGCTTCGGCGGCTGCCGGGGAGCGGCTTCGGCGGCCGAGCGCGACGAGCACTCCGGACATGGCGATGGCCAGCAGGCCGGCACCGATCAGCACACCGCGCAGGGCGTCCTCGAGACCACTCACACCCGCCCCCGCCTGCTCGACGAAGGTCGACGCGATCGCGATCGCGACGCCGCCCATCGTGACGACGATCGTGAGCACGACGCCGGACGCCTGACCCGCCTTCTGCGGCGGGACCACGGCTTGGGTCGAGACGCTCGTGAAGGCCCAGCTCATGCCGAACCCGAGCCCGGCGAACGTGGCCACGAAGATGAAGACGGCGAGCTGGTCGAAGAGGCCCATCGCGATCGCGCCGAGCCCGCCGCACAGCAGCGAGACGGACATGACGACCCACGACGGAAAGCGCTCGACGCGCCCCGAGATCTGCGACGCCGCCGCGACACCCAGTGAGAAGCCGAGAAACGCGACGCCGGCCTCGCTCGCCGACAGCCCGTCGACCGACTGCAACAGGATCATCGAGGTGAAGATCGCCGTCGAAGTCCCGATGTTGCCGATCGTGCCCGCCGCGGTCATGAGGTCGAACTCGCGGATGCGGAACAGGCTCAGGTCCATCAACGGGAACCGTGTCCGCCCTTCCACCACGACGAAGGCGACAATACCCAGCAGCCCCGCGAACATGAGCCCGAGCGTCGGCGTCGACGTCCAGCCCAGGTCGGACGCGCGGTCCACGGCGTACGTGAACGCGCTGATCGACGCGACGACGAGGCCGAGCCCCACCCAGTCGATGTGCCGCGGCATGCTCTCGTCGCGGCTCTCGAAGATCGACGTGTACGCCAGCGCGATCAACGCGATCGATACTGGAACGTTCACGAGCAGCACGGCCCGCCAGTTGAACAGCGCGGTGAGGCCGCCGCCGATCAGCGGCCCGAACGCCTGACCGATGGCGGCGATTCCGAACACGGTGCCGACCGCGCGTTCGACCTTCGCCTGCGGGAACGCGTTCGTCACGACTGCGAGGCTGAGCGGAAAGGCGAACGCGGCGGCGACACCCTGCACGAGACGCATCAGGATCAGGAACCACGCCGTCGGCGCCAGTCCACCCGCGAGCGACGACAGACCAAAGGCCGCGATCCCGATCACGAGCCATCGCCGGCGGCCAAGGAGGTCGCCGATTCGGCCGCCGGCGATCATGGTGGCGCCGTTGGCGAGCATGTAGCCGCTGATGACCCACTGGAGGTTCGTGACAGAAGTGTCGAGGTCGCGGGCCATGTCGGGGAGCGCGGCCTGCACGGCGAAGAAGTCGAGCTCGATCGCGAACACGCCCAGCGACGCCGCGATGATCACCCGCCAGAGACGGGGATCGCGTGTGAGCCGACGATCGTCCCTGCCCGTTTCGGTCACGGCAGAAGTCTCGCGTCCGGGTACCGGTGCGTGAGCGAGCACCGGGCCGCCGGGCGTGATATCTCTCCGCCATGGACACGAACGCCGTCATCCTCGACGCCGTCGAGCGAGTCGCCGGCGACCGCGAGGACGCGCTCGTCGTGCGCTCGGCCCGGGATTCGAACCTGTGGGTCCAGGTGAGCCGGGTCGAGGGCGAGACCGTGCTGCTGTGCGAGGCCGTCGGCGACGAGTACCTGGGGCGTCATCGCGAGCTCGGGACCGAAGCGGTCGACAAGCTGCAGGCGCTCGGCTGGCAGGATGTGCCAGCCGCCGACTTCACCCTGTGGGCCGACGCCGAGACGCCCGAGCAACGGAAGCAACTGGCGACGCTCCTCGAGCGGACCCTCGTCACCGTGCTCGGCCACGACCCCGGCGAGCCCCCGGTCGTCACGCCCCCGTGAGCACGACGGAGGGGATGAAGGGCGGGGGGTACTACGACGACCACTCCGAGTACCAGCGCAGCGTCGCGGCCACCGGCGCGTCGTTCATCGACGAGTGCGTCGCCGCCATCCCGATGCCGCCCCCCACCCGAGCCTTCGTGATCGTCGACTACGGCGCGTCGACGGGAGGCAACTCGCTGGCGTCCGTACGGGCCGCGGTCGAAGCAGTGCGAGCGCGCAACGGCGAACAAGCGGTGACTGCCGTGCACAACGACCTGCCCACGAACGACTGGAACCAGCTCTTCTCGAACCTCGCGTCCCGGTCCGACAGCTACGAGCACCTCGCCGGCCCGCCTGTCCTGCCGCTGGCGTCGGCGATCTCGTTCTTCGAACCCGCGGTGCCCGCGGCCTCCGCCCACCTCGGCGTGTCGTTCTCTGCCGCGCACTGGCTGCGCCACCAGCCGACGGTCACCGTGCCCGAGGGCTTCTACTTCTGCGAGGCGACCGGTGCAGCGCGCTCGGCGCTGGCGGCCCAAGCCGACGCCGACTGGACCACCTTCTTGGAAGCCCGCGCGAGTGACCTGACGGCCGGGGGACGTCTGCTCGTGCAGATGGTGGGCAGCGAGCCGGAGTCGTCGGACGGAGTTCGCGTCACCGCTCGGAAGCTGCTACGGGCCATGGCCGCCGTCGCGCACGAGCTGGCCGCCGAAGGGAAGCTCGATCCTGACTCGGTCGATCGGTACGTGCTGGCGGTGTACGCGCGCACGCCCGAGGAGGCGGGGGCGCCGCTCGAGCGACGCGGCTCTGCGGTCGCCGGCGCCTTCCGGGTCGAGACGATCCGCACCGACGCGGTCGCCAATCCGTACCTCGACAAGTGGCGCGCCGACGGGGACGCCGCGACCTACGGCAGGTCCTACGCCGCGTTCGTCCGCGGCTTCACCGAGTCGAGCCTTCGCGACCACTTGTTCGTGCCGGGCGCCACGCCCGGGAACGATCCGAAGCAGTTGCTCGACGAGTATTTCGCGCGTCTGACCGCGCGCTTCGCCGCCGATCCCGAAGCCGACGTGTTCGAGGACTGGACCCTGACCGTCGTGCTGACCAGGACCTGATCGGTCTCACTCGCCGTCCGCGTCCGTCTCGTCATCGCCGTCACCGATCGGGAGGTACGTGACCGTCATGAACTTGATCTGGCGCGCACTCACCGATACGGCACCGACGTCTTCGAGCTCGACAGGGTCGTCGCCGGGAGCCTGATACACGATCGGCGCCGAGAGCGCGAGCTCCCGATCAACGGTCTCGTCCTCGTCCGAGTTGTATGTGAAGAGCTCACCGCCGAGGTACGACCCGTCGTTCAGCTCGCAACCCACGTAGACGGTGGAGTCCGGGTACTGCTCGAAGAGGTCCCACCACGCCGACCTGAACGCGATGTCGTTCGCGAAGATCGGGGCGAATTTCGGCGGCCAGCGTCCGAGCACGAATGCGAACGCACAAGCCAACGCGAGGAGGCCCACGGCCCACCATGCGATGGAGGCGTAGTTGGCGTCGAAGTAGTCCCGGCCCTCACGTACCAGCCTGCCGATGTCGGGCGTGTGATCGGGCAGGGCCGCCCGGAGTACGGCGAACACGAGCAGCGCCGCCACGTCGCAGAGAAAGCTCGTCAGACCGACCAGGACCGTCTCGCCGAACGCCGACCGCCGCCGACGCGGCGCTCTCCGTTCGTGCTGCGCCGCGAAGACGAAACCGGGTGCGAGCAGGAGGACGAAGACGACGAGGCCGGTGAAAGAGGAGGGCACCCGCCGGTCTCCTCGCGCCTAGCGCTTACTGCGGTTGGGTGGTTCCCGGTCGCGGAGGCGGGCTCGGCTTCTCGCGACTCTTCGGAGGAATCGCAGGCTGGGGCGGCCGGCGCTGACCGCCCTGCTTGTTGCTCTCGACTCGACGATCCATCGGTACCTCCACCCGCAACTGTAACCGGGGCAAGCTATTCAGCGGCCGGGAACCACCGGTTGCGCACGGGGAACAGGTACCGGTCCGTGAGGTGGTTCAGGAAGCGGCGCGCCTGGTCGAATCGAGTCGCGAGATCGCCGAGGACGCGGGACAACGCCGTCACGGGCGTGCGGTCGGCAGCGACGCGATACCAGCGAGGCCCGAGCCATTCGAAGAGGCCCGCGGCGCCGCGGTCGCCCGCGAGCTGTTCGACGTCGGCGAGCGTCGGCACCGGCCCGCCGGCGAGCGGGAGCGAGCGCAGCAGCCGCTCGAGCTCGATCGGGTGCACCGCACGCGCGGCGGAATGGTCGGGGAAGACGCCGGTGAGGAAGAGCGCGAGGTCGCCGAGGCGCCGGTAGATGCCGGGTCGGTCCGACTCCGGGACGGCGTCGAGGGTGGCGGCCAGCCGAGCCGCGTCCAGCTCGCTGAACCGCTGCCGGCGCCACCGGCCCCGGCGCCGGGTCCACACCGGTCCGCTCATCACCCTTGTGTACGACGCGAGGTGCTCGACCATGAAGTAACGGCGTTCGGGGTCGACGCCGAACTCGCGCAGCTGCCCGGCGTCGAACACCGGGACCCGCAGACGCGGCGTGACCCGCTCCTCGACGAACGCGGTCCGACCGAGCTCCTCGACGGTGCGGTGCACTGCGACGGCGAAGACGAGGAACGGTGACGCACGCAGGAGCAGCTCGTCGTCGACCTCGCTGCCGAGCACCAGGTCGAACGCCGCCGGCGCGCCGAGCGCCTCCTCGACGAGCTCCGGATGGGTCCGGAGATACGCGGATGCATTCCCGGCCGGGGGCGAGTCGACCACCGGGCCGAGGATCGACAGGTCGGTCTCGGTGAGGTGCTCGAGGTAGGCGGTTCCCGGGTTCATCAGTCCAATATGCACGAACGACGACGCCGGCGGGGTCATTCCGATGACATCCCGGTGACGTCACGCCGTCCGGGCTAGGTTGCGCCCGTCGGGATGCAGCAGACAGTCAGGGCAGACGCCGGCGTCTACCAAGGCGCACGGCACCACGACCAGCTCGAATCGGCGGCGACGTTCGTGCCTCCGCCGCACCCGTGGGGCGCGCTCGTCACCGCGTGCATCGCGCTGTTCCTGATCGCGGTGAACACGACCGCCATCAACACCGCGGTCAGCGCCATCGCCGACGACCTGACGCTCTCCTCCACGACCCTTGCGTGGGCGCTCAACGCCTACCTTCTCGCCGTCGCCGCGTTCGTGGTGCTCGGCGGGCAGCTCGGCGACGTCCTCGGCCGCAAGCGCATCTTCGTCGTCGGCGTGGTCCTCTACACGCTGGCCGCGATCGTCGTGGCGACCTCGGGGACCGCGTTCCAGCTCATCGGCGGGCGCGCGCTCCAAGGCATGGGCGCGGCGATCCTGATGCCCGCCACCATGGCGATCCTCCACGACGCCTTTCCGAAGGAGAAGCAGGGGCTCGTCCTCGGGATCTGGGGAGCCGTCGGTGGCGTCGCCTTCGCGGTCGGGCCGTTGATCGGCGGCGTGTTCACCGACGCCATCAGCTGGCGGTGGGTCTGGTGGAGCAACGTGCCGGTGGCGATCTTCGCCCTGCTCCTCGCCCGCCCGATGCTGCGGGGGCTGGCTCCCGGCAAGAAGGGCGTGCGCTTCGACATCGCCGGCGTCGTGCTGCTCGCCGTCGGGCTGTTCACCGCCATACTCGCTCTCCAACAGGGCGCGCGCTGGGGCTGGGGATCGGCGTCCATCCTCGGGCTGTTCGCGGTCGCCGTCCTCACGCTCACCGCTTTCGTACTCGTCGAGCTGCGCGCAAAGCAGCCGCTGGTGCATCTCCGTCTGTTGGCCAACCGGGTGTTCACGGGCGGGAACGTCGGCACGTTCATCAACTCGGTCGCCCTGATCGGGTTGCTCTACTTCTTCAATTTGTACGCGCAGTCATCGGTGCTGCTCGACTACTCCGCGCTGCTCGCAGGCATCGCGCTGCTGCCCTTCGGAATGGGGATCTTCGCCGCGTCGCTCGTTTCGGGCCGGCTCGCCGACCGAATCGGCGCCCGCCTTCCCGTCGCCGTGGGCCTCGGGCTCCAGGCCGTCGGCTGCTACCTCCTTTACCGAAGCGACGTGTCGACCACCTACGGCGGGCTGTGGTTGCCGACGCTCGTCGCCGGCGTAGGCGTCGGCATGACCTTCTCGACCCCGTCCGCCGCCGGTCTGCAGGCAGTCCCGCCCGAGGAGTGCGGCGAGGCCTCGGGAATCATCAACATCTTCCGCTACGTCGGCGCGTCGCTCATCGTGGCGGTCGGAAGCCTCTTCTATACCGGTGTCGGGATCGCGGAGATGAACCGCCAGCTCGACGCGGCCGGCGTGAGCCGCGTCGAGGATGAGCAGCTCGACCAGGCGCTCACGGGTTCACCGTCGGCGATCAGCGACCAGACGAACCAGCTGCAGGGTGCGCAGCGTCAGGCGTTCGTCGCGGGCGCGCAGCAGGGCACGGTCGACGGGTTCGACGCGTCGATGCTTCTGATCGCGGTCACTTCGGCGGGCGGGCTCGTGCTCTGGCTCGTGCTGATGCGGCCCAGCCGCCGCGGAGGCGGCGGCTTTGCCGACCGCCGGAGCAGGAGCCCGAGCTTGCGAGGGCGACCGGACTAGCCGGTCAGTCGGCCTTCCCCTGCTTCGCTGCCTTCCGCGCCTTCTTGAACTCCCGCACGCGCTCGAGCGACTCGGCCGAGCCGACGTCGGCGACGGATCGAGGGGTGGAGTCCGAGAACGGCGCCGCCGCCTCCTCCCAGCCCGGCGCCGCCTGACCCAGGCGCTTGCCGAGGATGGCGAGGAGGATCTTCGACTTCTCCTCGCCGTAGCCGGGCAGCTCCCGCAGTCGCCGGTAGGTCTCGTGACCCGAGGGGGCATCCCGCCAGATCGCGCCTGCGTCGCCGTCGTAGTGCTCGACGATGTACGCGCACAGTGCGTAGGTGCGTTTGCCCATCGAGCCGGGATAGCGGTGCATCGCCGGCTTGTCGCGGAAGATCGCCTCGATCTTGTCGGGCCCCATCGCGGCGACCGTCTCGGCGTCGAGCGAGCCGCCCAGCCGCGCCTGCAGCGTGAACGGTCCCCGGAACGCCCACCCCATCGGCACCTGCTGGTCGAGCAGCATCCCGATGAGCAGTGCGAGCGGGTTCTCGACGAGCAGCCGGTCGGCCTCGGGGTCGCCCGTGATCGGGATCGTGCCCGACGTCATGCCGTCAGGTTAACGCCGCCGAATCATTCCTCGATCGTGATGGCGTGCTCCGGGCAGTTCTGCTCGCCGGTGCGCGCCTTCTCCTCGAGATCGGGCTGGACATCCTCGTTCGGGATGAGGCAGTGACCGCGGTCGTCGGCGTCGAACACCTCGGGCGCGAGGGCGTAACAGCGACCGTGCCCGACGCACAGGTCGCTGTCGACGCTCACCTTCATGATCCGGGCGGCGTGAACACGAGGGGCAGGTACTCGACGGCGCGGATGCCCATCGAGTACTTCGGCTCCTCACCGGGCTTGATCGCGTAGTCGGGGATGCGCTCGTGGAGCTGCTCCAGCGCGACCCGCAACTCGAGGCGGGCGAGGTGCGAGCCCAGGCAACGGTGCACGCCACCGCCGAACGCGAGGTGGCGGTTGGCGGGGCGCTCGAAGTCGACCTCGGCCGGCGCCGGGAACCCGCGTTCGTCGATGTTCGCCGAACCGATGAGCACGGTGACCCGCTCGCCGGGCTCGAGGCGCTCACCGCTCAGCTCGACGTCCTGTGTCACCACGCGCGGCACACCCGGCACCGGCGTCTCCCACCGCAGCAGCTCCTCGACGGCGCCTGGGATCCGCGACGGGTCGTCGACGAGAAGTTGGCGCTGCTCGGGGTGCTGCGCGAGGTACGACACCATGCACCCCACCGAGGCCGTGACGGTGTCGAGCCCCGCGAGCAGGAACAGGTAGCAGATGTCGAGGATGTCCTCACGCGTGAGGCGCTGACCGTCGACCTCGGCCTCGAGGAAGCCGGTCAACATGTCGTCCTGCGGCTGACGCTCGCGCTCGTCGAGCATCTCGTCGAAGTACGCGTAGATGCGCTGGCCCGTCTCGGCTTGGATCCGCGTGAACTCCTCCAGTTGGAACTGTGCAGCCTCGCCCATGGGACGGATGATGTTGTCCTTCAGCTCGAGGAACAGGTCGAGGTCCTCGAGCGGAAGGCCGAGCAGCCGGAGGAACACGGTGCAGGGGAGCGGGATCGCGAACGCGCTGTTGAACTCGCACTCGCCGGAGTCGATGAAGTCGTCGATCAGCTGGTCGCTCAGCTTGCGGACGTCGGCCTCGAGCAACGCGACCTGCTTCGGCGCGAACAACGGGTCGAGCAGACGCCGGAACTTCACGTGGTCGGGCGGGTTGACCTGCAGCGGGATCAGCGGACGCACGTTGCCGATCGAGACCGCTTCCATGTCCGACGAGAAGATGTCGGCGTTCCTGAGCGCGAACTCGACGTCCTCGTGGCGGGCGATGATCGTGCCGCCCTGCTCGACCTTGAGGACGGGCGAGTGCTCGCGCATCAGGTCGTAGATCGACTGCGGACCAGCGGGGTCGAAGTCGAACTGCCCGTCGGGCATCTCGGGCGAATCGGGCACGGCTTCCGTCGACATCGCGTCCTCCCGGTTCGACACGGAGCGCCCCCCACCTGACGCGGACGTCAGGATAGCCGAGCGATACCGTGGAGTATCCAATCTCGGTGAGGGGGCGACCAGATGAGCACGAGCCGACCGCATCCGAGCCACGCCAACGTCGTCCTCCTCCGGCCCGCGCTGGGGCAGACCGTGCGGGGCGCGCTGGCCTCGGCCGCCGGGCACTTCAACGGCGCCGTGACCGAGCTGGACCGGGTGCTCGCCCAGGTCGGGGACCGGCTCGACGAGACCGTCCGCGCCGGGCAGGCCGCCGTCCGGGCGGGCCGGCTCGCGTACCGCCAGCAGCGCCGGCGCGACCACGTTCGCGGCCCGCTCGGCCTCGTCGCCGGCTACACGCCCTCGAACAGCCGGTAGCCGTCGAGATAGCCGAGCTCGCCGAAGTCCGCGCCCGGCGTTACCCGCCTCAGCTCGTCGCGAACCGGCTTCGTGTCGATCGCGTTCGAGAAACCCGGCAGCCAGTCGTCGTGGTGGCTCAGCACCACACGCCGCGGACGGAGCAGGTCGGCCTGGCGCGCGACGAAGCCGGCCAGGGAGCCCTGTACCGGCTCGCCGTCGATATTGCCGCGCCCGGCGGCGGCGAGGATCGCGACGTCCGGGCGGAGGTCACGCAGGATGCCCGACCAGTGACCGGATGTGTCCTGGTAGAAGAGCGAGCCTTCGGGCGCCTCGAACACGTACACGAGCGCGCCGCCGTCACCACGCGCGCCCTGGTAGCTCGCGCCGAGGTGCGCCTGCACGTCGGCGTCGAGCGTCCCGAACCAGTCGGCCAGCGCCCCGAAGCGCGCCTGTTGCTCCTGGTAGGTGAGCCCGAGGTCGCCGATGCAGGCCTCGTCGGCGTCCGTCATCTTCGTCTGCGACCACACGCACGAGTGTTGGCTCGGGAAGGCCGTCACGGTCACGTCGGACGCGAGCCGTACCCGTTCACCGCCGGCGACGGGGAGCAGCTGCTCCTTGGCCACACCCTGCTGCTCCATGACGCGCACGGTCTCGTACGAGCCGAGGATCCTCGCGCCGGTGTTCCGGGCGATCGTCTCCGCGCCCCAGAGGTGATCGAAGTGCGAATGCCCGACGACGATCCAGTCGGCGCGATCGACGTCGGCGGTTGTCAGACCCACCGGAGGCGCCGAGGGCACTCGATCCATGTAGGCGTCGAGGAAGACGACGAGATCGCCGACGGTCAGGCGGAACGTCGCGCAACCCAGCCAGTCGAGCGTCGCCGCCGGCACGGTGGTCAGGAGCTCGGCGCGACGCCGCTCCGCAGCACGGTGCCCGCCAGCTCGCCGGTGGGCTCGCCTCCGCGCATGAACACGCGCCCGTTGACGATCGTGGCGTCGTAGCCGTCGCCTCGCTGTACGAACCGCCCCGCCCCGCCCGGGAAGTCGTGCACGTACTCGGGCAGCGGGAGGTGGAGCGCGTCGATGTCGAACACGTTGAGGTCGGCATATGCGCCTTCCCGGATCACGCCCCGGTCTTCGATCCCGAAGACGCCCGCCGTGTCGGACGTGAGGCGGCGGATCCCGTCCTCGAGGCCGAACACGCCTCGGTCGCGCACCCAGTGGGAGAGGAAGAACGTCGGCAGCGACGCGTCCATGATCTGGCCGACGTGCGCGCCGGAGTCGCCCAGACCGAGCATCACGGTGGGGTGGTGCAGCAGCTGGTCGACCGCGTCGAGGCTCTGGTTGAGGAACGGGAAGCTGAAAAGCGCCCGGCCGCCGCTCTCGCGTGTGAGCCGAACGAACGCCGCCGGCGGCGACTCGCCGGCGCGTGCGCCGCGATCGAGGCGAGGCTGTCCTCCGGCGTGTAGTCGTAGTGCGCGTCGCGTGTCCCGACGAGGTACACGAAGCCGGGATCGAGGCCGGGCGGGCGCTCCTCGGCCTCCCGGATCAGCTGCGCCCGGCGGCCATCGTCGTCGAGGGCGGCGAGCCGTCCGTCGAGGTCGAGGGCCTGGAGTGTCCGCCACGACGGGAGGCTGTCGTAGAACGTGCGGTGGGAGATCCCGAACAGCAGACCGATGCTCCTCGCCGTCGTCTGCGGCCGCACCTGCCCACCGCGTGCGGCTTCGTCGTCGACGAACTCGAGCACGCGCAGGTGCAGATCGGGGAGGAAGCTGGTCTGGGCGAGGCCGAACGTGACGGGCCGCCCGGTCCTGCGGTTGATCTCCGCCATCCAGGCGACCTCGGCGCGGGAGCCCGCGAAGTCGTCGCCGTCGAGCTCGCCGAGCTTGGGCGCGACCTCGAACGTGCCGCGGTCGTGCCGGCCGAGCACGTCGCCGAGAGCGAGTAGCTCGTCGGGAGCGGCGTACGTGCCCGGGACGGCGCGACCGTCCGGGACCCGGTGGAGCATGGTGCGCGACGTCGAGAAACCGAGCGCGCCCGCATCGATCGCTTCGTCGACGAGCGCGGTCATGGCCGCGATGTCGTCGGCGGACGCGGGCGTCTCGTCGAGGCCGCGTTCGCCCATGGCCCAGTGCCGGACGGCGCAATGGCCGACCATGCCGCCGACGTTCACGCCCTTCGGGAGCCGATCGAGCTCGGCGAGGTATTCGCCGTACGTCTTCCACTGCCACGAGAGGCCGTCGAGGATGCTGGCGGCCGGGATGTCCTCGACCGACTCCATCATCTCGGCGAGGTACTCGCGGTCCTCGGGCTTGCACGGCGCGAAGGTGACACCGCAGTTGCCGAGGACGACCGACGTGACGCCGTGCCAGCATGACGACGACGCGATCGGGTCCCAGCCGACCTGGGCGTCGAGATGGGTGTGGACGTCGACGAAGCCCGGGCTCACGACACGCCCCTCGGCGTCGATGGTCTCGCGTCCGTCGCCGTCGACGTCGCCGACGGCGACGATCCGGTCGCCGCTCACCGCCACGTCGCCGCGGAAAGACGGACGCCCGGTGCCGTCGACCACGGTCCCGTCCCGGATCACGAGGTCGTATGCCATGCCTGCCCCCCTCGGGCCGCCTGCGCGGGAGCCTACGCGCCGGCGAAAACCCGCCCTTTGCGGCCCGGGCGGCCGCTGCGCCAAACTTATACTCTGATATGAATTCGGCGCAGCGGGGGGAGCAGGAGCAGGGGCGCCGGGAGCAGGGCAAGGCGCGGCGTCGGGGGCGCATCCTCGACGCCGCCGCCGAGCTCGTCGAAGCCGACGGGCTCGACGCGCTCACGATGCGCCGCCTGTCCGAAGCCGCGGGCGTGAGCTACGCGACCGTCTACAACCTCGTCGGCGCGAAGGAGGACGTCCTCGTCGCGTTGCTGCGAGCCGGCCTCGAAGACCTCGGAGCGCACCTGGCGGCCGTCGCGTCGCCCGACCCACTCGACCGGGCGAGGTCGATCGTCGCCGGCGTCGTCGACCATTTCGTCGCCCGCCCCGCGCTGTACCGGGCGCTCGTGCAGGCCGTGCACGACCCCGCTGCCGGCGCGCGCGGCCTCCCGATCCGGCGTCGCACGATCGCGCTCTACGAGTCGTCGATCCGCGACGCGATCGAACAGGGGTCGCTGCGCGACGAGCTCGACGCGCACGTGCTCGGCGTCCACGTCACCCTGGCCGTCAACGGCGTGATCCGCCGGTGGGCGGCGGGGGAGATCGACGCCACCGGCTTCCGAGCCGAAGCCGACTACGCGCTGCGGGTCGCGTTGCTCGGCGTCGCAACCCCGTCGACACGCACGAAGCTGCTCGCCGAGCTGCGCCAGTGCGAGCGGACGCTTGCGCGCGCGGCCGACCGGGCCGCCTGATCGGAAGGGCTACCCATGGGACGGAAGATCCTCTTCATCACCACCGACCAGCAGCGCTACGACTCGCTCGGCTGCAACGGCAATGAGATCGCTCGCACACCCGTCGTCGATCGCCTCGCGGCCGACGGCATCAACTACCGGCGCGCCTACAACCAGAACACCGTGTGCATGCCGGCGCGCTCGACCATGCTCACGGGTCAGTACGTGCGCACGCACGGGGTGTTCGCCAACGGCGTGCAGCTGCCGCACGACGCGCCCAGCGTCGCAGCGCATCTCGCCGAGCGGGCGGGCTATCGCACCGCGCTGCTCGGCAAGGCGCACTTCGACCCGGGCTTCGATCCGATGTTCACGTTCCCGGAGAACGCGATGGCCGGCGAGGGCTCGACCGGTCCGCTGCGCGGGTTCGAGCACGCCGAGCTCGCCATGCACTCGCCGACCGTCGCCGGCCGCCCGTTCCAGCACTACGGGAAGTGGCTCGTCGAGAACCACCCCGACGACGTGGGTGGCTTCGCCGCGCTGCTCCAGGCCGAGGGCGGGGGCGACACCGGCGCGCCCGAGACGAAGATCAACCCGATCCCCCGGGACCTGTACCACACCGACTGGGTCGCCGACCGCACGATCGCGTTCCTGGACTCGCTCGACGACGGCGACGACTGGTTCGTGTGGATGAGCTTCCCCGATCCGCACCACCCGTGGGACCCGCCGGCGACGGAGCGCAAGCGTGTGCCGTGGCAGGACCTCGACCTGCCGCCCGGGCATCCCGGATCGCCCGACGCCATCCGCGACGTGCTCGCGCAGAAGCCGCCGCACTGGCTCGGGTTCTACGAGGGCACGTGGCACAACGTCGAGGGCGGGCCGGCGCGCTTCGTGCCGTCCACGCTCACCGACGACCAGCTGCGCGAGGTCAACGCCCTCACGCACGTGATGAACGAGCTGATCGACGAGGCCTGCGGCCGCGTGCTCGACAGGGTGGCCCGCCGGGGGTGGTCGCAGGACACCGACGTCTTCTTCACCACCGACCACGGCGAGCTCCAGGGCGATTACGGCCTGCTGTTCAAGGGCCCGTTCCACACCGACGCGCTCATGCGCGTGCCGTTCGTGTGGCGACCGGCGCCGTCGGCGGGCGTGGCGCCGGCTGAGATCGGCGAGCCGGTCGGGCACCTCGACCTCGCGCCCACGTTCTGTGCCATCGCCGGCGTCGAACCGTCGGAGTCGATGCAGGGCGCATCCCTGCCGACGTCGCCCGGCTCGGAGCGAGAGCGCGCGCTGTGCGAGTGGGACAGCCAGTTCCCCGGCTACGGGATGCACATGCGCTCCATCTATCGCGACGGCTGGCTGTGCACGGCGTACGAGCCGAGCACGGTCGGGGAGCCGAACGGCCTCGAGGACTTCCTCGGCCTCCTGCCGGAGAACATCGCCAAGCGCCTCGGCCTGGGCCACGGCGGGCCGCGTAGCGCGGTGGCGTACGACGGCACCGAAGGCGAGCTGTACCGGGTGGACGAGGACCCGTGCCAGTTCCGCAACCTCTGGGACGACCCCGGATACAGGTCGGTGCGATCCGACCTCGTCGCCGACCTCTACGACAACCTGCCGGCCGAGCGCAACCCGAAGCTCCCGGTCGCGCGCCCTGCATAGAAGAGGGAAGGAAGGAATCGCGATGCCGATCGGACCCACCAAGGAGCAGATCAAGGCGCTCGTCGAAAGTGATCTCGAGTCGCCGGTCGTGATGCTGAACCTGCTCAAGTTCGCCGAGCGAACCGGCGGCGATGGAGCCGGGTCCGGGCGCGACTCGTACGCACGCTACGGCGATCGCGTGCGCTCGATGCTCGAGCAGGTCGGCGGGCGGATCCTGTGGCAGGGACGGGGCGACTCGGTCGTGATCGGCGGCGACGCCGACGACTGGGACGCGGTGATCCTCGTCGAGTACCCGTCGCGGAAGGCGTTCATCGAGATGACGTCGAGCCCGAAGTACGACGACGTGTCGAAGGACCGCACCGCCGGCCTCGCCGACTCCCGCCTCATTGCGATGACGGAGCTGTACCGCCACACCGGCGAGTGACCGGCCACCCGCGCCCGCCCGCCCGCAGCGTTGTCACGGATTTGCGCTTTTGGGCGGGGTTTTCGTGACAACGCAACGGGGGTTGCGTCAGCCGCGGTAGCCGTGCGCGTGGGCGGCTTGTCCCTGGCGGCTCGCGCCCCGCTTGGCTCTCTCCCTGCTGTCCTTGTCGCCGGGGGTGTAGCGGTACTTCCGGCCGTGGTCGCCCCACTGGTAGTAGGGGCCCTTCGCGTCCTTGCGCCGTCGCACGGGCATGGTCCGTCTACTCCTCGCCGGTCAGCGCCTTGCGCGCCCGGCTGCGTGTCGCGAGGTCGGTTGCATGGGACATCACGGGTGCTGAGCCGATCCGGCTGAACCCGCCGATTCGGGGCACGGTGATCGTGCGGTACCCCGGCACGCGTTCCCGTGTCAGCGCGCGCTCGATCGCCTTCGCCACTGCGTCCGGGGACAAGCCGTAGTCGAGCGCGCCCGGCTCGCCCGCCGGCTCTCCGGTGCGGATGCGCGCCATGAACTCGGTCTTGATCGGGCCCGGCGCGATCAGCGTGACCTGCACGCCGCGCCGGGCCACCTCGCGGCGCAAGCCGTCGGTGAAGCCCTGTACCGCGAACTTCGTCGCGCAGTAGACGCTCTCGCCCGGCGATGCCACGTAGCCGGCGATCGAGCCGACGTTGACGATGTGCCCGCGGCGCCGTTCGAGCATGCCGGGCAGCACCCGCTGGGCGAGGTCGATGAGCGCGAGCACGTTGACCTCGAACAGCTGCCGGACCTTGTCGGAGGGCATGGTCTCGACCACGCCCTGCCAACCGACTCCGGCGTTGTTCACGATCACGTCGACGGGCTCGCACTCCTTCACGAGCGCGGCCCGGTCGGCTTCGTCCGTGACGTCACACGGCGCGGCCACGATCCCGGGGTGCTCGGCCGCGAGGGCGTCCAGCCGGCGTTCGTCCCGAGCGGCCGCCCACACCCGGGCGCCTCGTCGCGCCAGGCGCAACGCGGTGACCCGCCCGATGCCGGTGGACGCGCCCGTCACGAGCACGCGGGTGCCGTCGAGCTCCATGAGACCCTCCTGATTCGGGTGGGTCGTCGTGTTCTACCTGCTGGCGCGCTCAGGCGACACGTCGCGAGCCGTCGAGGCGGTCCGTCACCGACCCGCACGCCTCGACGAGCGCAGGTACGAACGACCGGGCGCCGAGCACGCACGCGGCATGGTCGGTGTCGGCGGGGTGAACGGTCGCGGCCGGGATCGCCCGGGCGAGCTTGTGCTGGCGCGACTGGCGACACGAGCTGGTCGCGCAACGTGACGACGACCGCGGTCGGCACGTCGATCGTGCCGGCCCACTCGTGTGACGTGAACTGCCCCAGCGCGTACGCCGCGCCGACCATCGCGGACGGGCTGCAGCGGAGCAGCTCGCGGAACGCCCACTGCGGGAGCCGGATGCCGTCGAGCACCTCGGGCTCGGGCGGTGGGATCGCGGTGGGTGGTGAGCGGTGCGGCCACGGCAGCGCGTCGGCGAGGCGGAACGCCGTCACCGCGCCCCAGAGGCTCCAGAATCCCCACCGCTCGTGCGGCCTCCCGCGGAAGTTGCGGCTCGTCGCGCAGAGCACGAGACCGTCGACGCGGTCCCGGTGGTGGCGCCACATCAGCTGCGCCACCGGGCCGCCCAGCGAGTAGCCGACCGGGATGCAGCGCTCGACCTCGAGCGCGTCCATGAGCGCGACCCCGTCCTCGGCGCAGTCGAGGAGCGGGTACCCGGCCCTGGCGTGCAGCCCACGGCCGTGACCGCGCAGGTCCATCGCCACGACCCGGAAGCGCTCGCTCAGCGGACCGAACGCCGGGAACCAGTTCAACAGGCCCGAAGCGCCGAGCCCGTGGAGCAAGAGGAGCGTCGGCGCGCCGCGAGGGCCCGGCATGTCGTACGCCAGGATCGTGCCGCGCCCGGCCAACTCGACCGGCTTCCCGGACGGCACGGCATCCGCCGACAGCCGACCCAGGCTGAGCCCGATCACCTCGAACACGCGACCTCCCCCCTACCCGTCGCGCCCAGTACCTGGCTTACCAGATCACGCAACGGAGAGGGTGGTTCTCCGTCGTCCTATTTCATACCCAACGCGTGGTTTCTCACGCCCTGGTTCACCTGACAGTCGTGTCATACAGTGCAGCCGCGCCGGCGCCGAGGCGCGTGTACCGCAAGGGGGCAAGGAACATGGCCAAGGTCGAAGACTCCCGGGTCGCGTTCGACACCACCGACGTCGACCGCCATATCGGTCAATCGGTCGGCGGCGGACAACTCAAGGAGCCGGTCGCCGTCAACGACATCCGGCGCTGGGTGCAGGGCATGCAGTACGCGAACCCGCTGCACTACGACGACGTGTTCGCGGCGCAGACGCGGTTCGGGCGCATCGTCGCGCCGCAGTCGTTCACGATCTGCTGCGACGTCGGCCACGGCGCCGGTCCCGCGATCGTCGGCAACATCCCCGGCACGCACATGATCTTCGGTGGTGACGAGTGGTGGTTCCACGGGCCGCGCATCCTTCCCGGCGACCTCCTGCGCATGCAGCGCCGCTTCCACGACTACAAGGTGTCGGACACGAAGTTCGCAGGCCCGACGATGTTCTCCCGCGGCGACACGCTCTACCGCAACCAGCGGGGCGAGGCCGTCGCGCTGCAGCGGTCCACATCGGTGCGCTACCTCGCCGAGGAGGCGCGCCGGCTCGGCTTCTTCGAGCAGACCGCGCCCCGCCCGCAGTGGACCGAGGAGCAGCTCGGGAACGTCGAGGACATGCGCTTGTCGTGGCTCCGGTCGAACCGAAAGGGTGAGACACCGCGATGGGGCGACGTCGAGGCGGGCTTGACGCTGCCGCGTCGTGCCATCGGCCCGCACACCATCGCCAGCTTCGCGACCGAGTGGCGCTCGTACACCTTCACGGTGTGGGGCTCGAGCTACCACGAAGGCCCCGAGCACCTCCAAGAGGCCGGCTGGCTCCCCGAGATGGAGCGCAACCTCGAAGCCGGTGAGGAAGACCCCGCGCTGACCGACGGGCTGTACCGGGGGCCGTCGCGCGGGCACGCCGACGAGGAGCACGCGCAGCTGATCGGCATGCCGCGTGGTTACGGCTACGGAGCGTCGATGGGCGCGTGGGTGCTCGACTACGTCGCGTACTGGGCCGGGCACGAGGGGTTCGTGCGCCACTCCAACATCCAGTACCGGTTCCCGGCGTTCGAAGGCGACGTCACCTACTTCGACGCCGAGGTCACCGGCACGCGCCGGGACGAGACACTCGGCGAGACCCTCGCCACGCTCGACGTCGTCATGAGCACACAGGACGGCGCCGTGATGGCCAAGGGCCCGGTCGAGGTGGCGCTGCCCGAGTAGGGGGCGCCCGCGGACCGAGCGGCGGGATCGCATGACCACGTTCCGGGGCCCGCCCGCCGAGACCGAGGAAGGGATGGGCGCGCTCACCCTGAGCGGGTTCCTCCTCGAGGTGGCGGGGCGGCATCCGGATCGCGAGGCGCTCGCCTTCCCCGAGCCGGACGGCGGCGTCGTGCGCTGGAGCTACCGGGACCTCGAGCGTGAGGCGCGCCGCGTGGCGCGCGCCGTGCTCGGCACCGGGGCGGGCAAGGACAGCCGGGTCGGGATCCTGATGGGCAACCGGCCCGAATGGGTGGCGGCGCTGTACGGCGTGGCGCTCGCCGGTGCGGTCGCGGTGCCGTTGAACACGTACTTCGAGCCGCCCGAGCTCGACTACGTCCTCCGCCACTCGGACGCCAAGCTCCTTCTCACTCAGACCCGGCTGCTCGGTCACGCCTACGTCGACCAGCTCGCCGAGCTGTGCCCGGAGCTCGGCGGCGCCGCCCCCGGCGCGCTGCGGTCGAGCCGGTTCCCGCATCTGCGGCGGGTGGCGGCGTTGGGGCTCGACGAGGAGCGCGGTGCAGTCGAGCCCTGGGAGGCGTTCCTCGGCCTCGGCGAAAGCGTGTCCGACGAGCTCCTCGACGCGGCGGTGGCCGAGGTCACGCCGGCCGACCACGCGCTCATCATCTACACGTCGGGCACGACGGCGGCGCCCAAGGGCGTCCTCCACCCGCACCGGGGCCCGGCCATCCAGAGCTGGCGGTTCGCACAGCAGCTCCGGCTCGACCCGAGCGTGCGGGTGTGGAGCGCGTTCCCGTTCTTCTGGTCGGCGGGGCTGGTGATGGTGATGGGCGCGACGCTCGCCGCCGGCGGCTGCATCGTCCTGCAGGAGCACTTCGAGCCGGGCGAGGCGTTGCACCTGCTGGAGTCGGAGCGCGTCACGTCACCGCACGCGTGGGCGCACCAGCTCGCCGAGCTCGAGGATCATCCCGAATGGCCTCGGGTTGACCTGTCGTCGATCCGGCACTGCGAGGCGTTCACGAGCTTCGGTCGACATCCGACCGTGCACGTCGAGGACGCGTGGAGCCCGCGCGCGGCATACGGCCTCAGCGAGACGTGCACGATCATCAGCTCGTTGCCGGTGGACACGCCGCGGGAGATCCGCGAGCGCAGTCAGGGCGTCGTCCTGCCCGGCAACCTCGTGCGCATCGTCGATCGCGACACAGGTGACGCTCTCCCGGTCGACGCGATCGGTGAGATCACGACCAAAGGACCGACGCTGATGCTCGGGTACGTGAAGAAGGTCCCGGAGGAGTGTTTCGACGAGGACGGTTTCTTCCACACGGGCGACGCGGGCTTCGTCGACGACGAGTTGCTCCTGCACTGGACGGGTCGCATGACCGACATGATCAAGACCGGCGGGGCCAATGTGTCACCGGTCGAGATCGAGGAGACGCTGCTGCGGCATCCCGGCCTGAAGGCGGCGCTGGCGGTCGGGATCCCGGACGAGAAGCTGGGCGAGATGGTCGTGCTGTGCGCGGTCGCGCACGAGGGCGCGACGGTCGGCGAGGACGACGTGCGCGACTTCCTGCGCGGGCGGATCGCGGCGTACAAGATCCCGCGCCGGGTGCTGTTCCTCGACGAGAACGAGCTGTCGTTGACCGGCAACGCCAAGATCCGCTCCGACGAGCTCCGCAAGCTGGCGATGAAGAGGTTGTCGGTCAGCCCTTGACATGCGAACGTATGTTCGCTACGCTCCACATACTTCTCTCGCTTCCCCGTCGGATCCCACGTCCGGGAGGAGCATGTTCGAGGAGATTCGCAGCGCCGTTGCAACGCTCGAGTCGGTTGCGCGCGGCCTCGATCCGGCGTGCTTCGACGGGCGGGGAGCGGCGGATCTCTTCGAGGCGTTCGGGCGCGGCGAGCGTGTGTGTGCGGCGGCGAAGGCGTTGCTGGCGCGCCGGGTCGAAGAGACGAAGGTCTGGCGCGAGGGCGGTCATCGCAGTGCCGCGCACTGGGTCGCCGCGGCGACAGGTGAAACAGTCGGTTCGGCGAGCCGCACGCTGGAGACGGCGCGAACGCTCGCGCAGTTTCCCGAAACCGACACAGCGTTCCGCTCTGGCGCGCTGTCGGAGACGCAGGCGGCGGAGATCGCGAGCGCTGCCGCTGCCGATCCGAGCGCGGAAGGCGCGCTCTTGGCGACTGCGGCGAGGACGAGCGTGAAGGGGCTGCGTGACCGCGCCCGGCAGGTGCGAGCCGGTGCCGAAGCCGACGACCAGGCGTGGGCGCGCAGCCTCCATGTGCAGCGGAAGGCGCACGAGTGGACCGACCCCGACGGCATGTATCGCCTCGAAGCGCGCTTGGCGCCTGACGCCGGGGCGCGCTTCAGCTCGGCGTGGAAGACGCACACGGACCGGATCTTCTGCGACGCCCGGCTAGCCAGCGAGGGCCCGTGCAAGCCGGTCGAGCTCGGCGTCGTCGTCGACAGCGCGGCTCT
Source organism: uncultured Actinomycetes bacterium (assembly GCA_963781615.1). Lineage (GTDB taxonomy): Bacteria > Actinomycetota > Acidimicrobiia > IMCC26256 > JACDBD01 > JALZAA01. The sequence continues at coordinate 343,505 of CAWAGI010000005.1, forward strand.
GGCGCGTGGCCACACGGAGTCAGGGGAGCGGTGCGAGATTACGGGCGTCGGCCCCGTCCCGGTCACGACCGCTCGGGCGCTCCTTGACGACGCCGCCGTCACGGTCATGACCCGCGATGGAGACGACATCACATCGGTGTCGCGGCCGACGCGCACGATCCCGGCGAAGCTCCGGAGGGCGCTCGAGGCGAGCTACCCCGCATGCGGAGTGCCGGCGTGCGCCAACGACCAGTTCCTCGAGATCGATCACGTCGTTCCGGTGGCCGAGCGCGGGCGCACCGAGCTCGCCAACCTATGGCGCCTCTGCTCCCACCATCACCGCCTGAAGACCTACGGCGGTTGGATCGTTGTCGGTCAGAACGGCGATCGCGACCTCGTCCCGCCCGACGACCCCGACCCGCCGTAGAGCCGGCCGTCAGGGTGTCTTGACGGGCCGCCTGGCAGGGCTCATACTGCCGTCAGGAGTTCCTGACGGGAGGTCTACGATGCTCGAGATGGCGCGCACCCGCCCGACCCCACCCTCACTCGGGGATCCTCCGGAGTGGCTCGAGCGGCTTCACGGCATCGAGCAATTCCGAGCGAGGCCGACAGAGCACGGCTGGGAAGCCATGCCACACGGGATGACAGATGACGTCGAGTTTCCCGGGGGAACGTGGCGAGTCGCGATGGTGATGCCCGCCGACCTGTCCATCACTGAGGGATTTGTCGATCCGCTCGTCTTGCTCGTTGCGCTTGCCCATGGCGCGGCAAACGTCGAGGACAAGATCCACGAGGTAGTCGCGTACTGCAGGAGCAGAGGCAAGTCGTGGACGCAGATCGGGCAGGCCTTCGGGATGTCCAAGCAAGCAGCGTGGGAGCGTTTCTCCGGCGAGGAGTAGCTCGCGCGAGCTCGTGGGCCCGATCATCCGGTTGGCCATCCGCGTACGATGCCGGGATGCCGGCTCGACCTGGTGACGCGCCGCAGATCATCCCGTATCTCTATTACCCGGACGCGACGAAGGCGCTCGACTTCCTGGTCGAGGCGTTCGGTTTCGAGGTGAAGTCGGCGTTCCGGGACGACAACGGGGACGTGCTGACGGCGCAGCTGCGGACCGGCGACGGTGTCGTGATGATCGGTCCGGGCATGGACGGGTTCGGTACGCGGGGTGTCCAGGATCCCGAATGGGCGACGACGCGCATGTTCGTGTACGTCGACGACGTGGACGCGCACTACGAGCGCTCGCGTGCCGCGGGGGCGACGATCGTCAGCGAGCCGGCGGTGCACTTCAGCGACAACAAGATCTACGTCGCGGCCGACTGCGGGGGACAGCAGTGGATCTTCGCGGAGCCGGTCGACTCCGAAGGAGTACGAGAACGAGAAGGGTAGGGAGGAGCGACCGTGAAAGCCGCCGTGTACTACGAGACCGGTCCGCCCAGTGTCTTCCGGCACGAGGACGTGCCGGATCCGGCGTGCGGGCCGGGCGACGTGCTCGTCGACGTCGAGGCCGTCAGCATCGAGGGCGGCGACACGCTCAACCGGGCCGGCGGTGAGATGGCGACGACTCCGCACGTCGTCGGCTATCAGTGCGCGGGCACGATCGCCGAGGTCGGATCGGACGTGCACGACCGTCAGCCCGGGCAGCGGGTCGTGTGCACGATGTTGTGGGGCTCGCACGCCGAGCGGGTGGCGACCCCGTCGATCGTCACGTGGGTCGTGCCCGACGGGCTCGACATCGTCCAAGCGGCGTGCGTGCCTGTGCCGTGGGGCACCGCCGACGACTGCCTGTTCGAGTTCGGGCACCTGCAAGCCGGCGAGTCGGTCCTGATCCAGGCGGGCGCGAGCGGCGTCGGGCTCGCCGCCATCCAGCTCGCCAAGCGCGCCGGCGCCACCGTGCTCGCGACCGCGTCGAGCGACGAGAAGCTCGACCGCCTCCGCGAGTACGGCCTCGACCACGGCATCAACTACCGCACGAGCGACTTCCCCGCCGTCGCCCGCGAGCTCACCGGCGGGCAGGGGGTGAACCTGGTCGTCGACTCGGTCGGCTCCACGCTCACCGGCAGCGTGCAGTCACTCGCCTACCGCGGCCGCGTCACGCTCGTCGGCAGCGCGGGCCGTGATCCGCAGCCCTTCGACGCGGGAATGCTGATGATGGGCAACCAGACCGTCACCGGCGTCTTCCTCGGCGCCGAGGTCTTCACCGACCGGGTCCGCGCCATGATCGCCCGCCACCTCGACGACATTGCCGGCGGCGACCTCCGGGTCGTCGTCGACCGGACGTTCCCGCTCTCCGACGCCGCCGGCGCGCACGCCTACATCGAGAGCCGCCAGGCGTTCGGGCGTGTCGTGCTGATCCCCTGACCGCGGGCTAGGCGGGGACGGACGCGACGAGCTTCTCGCTCACGTCCCACAAGCGCCGGGCGGCGGCGTCGTCCTGCCCCGCCGCCGACGGGACGGTCGGCCGGCACTTGTAGAAGTAGCCCCCCGACACGTCGTCGACTTCGGGCGACGACGCCAGGTAGATCGTCGTGCGCGCGCCCTTCTCGGGGCTGATCGCGAACGGGCTCGCCAGGTACTTGATGCCCCAGCCGTAGACGCCACCGAGGTCGCCGCCCCGGCCGAAGTCGCTGCGGACGAACCCGGGGTGCAGGGCGTTGACCGTGACGCCGGCGTTCTCGGTGCGGCGGCCGAGCTCGCGTGCGAAGTAGATGTTCGCCAGCTTCGACTTGTTGTACGCGTCCATCCACCGGTACCTGCGCTCGGCCTGGAGGTCGTCGAAGTCGAGGCCGCGCCGGGCACCCTTGTGCGCGTTCGACGACACGACGACGACTCGCGCCGGCGCGCTCTCACGCAACCGGTCGAGCAGCAGGTCCGTGAGCAGGAAATGACCGAGGTGGTTGACGCCGAACGTCTCCTCGAAGCCGTCTTCGGTCTCGCGCCGGCGGAGCAGGATCAGGCCCGCGTTGTTCACGAGCACGTCGAGGCGGTCGAACCGGCCCCGCAGGTCGGCGGCGAACGACCGGATCGACTGGAAGCTGGCGAGGTCGAGCGACATGACCTCGACGGCGGCGTTGCCACTGCGCTCCGCGATCTCGTCGCGGGCGGCGCGTCCGCGCTCCTCGTTGCGGGATGTGATGACGACACGAGCCCCGTTGCTCGCGAGCCCGACCGCGGCCTCCTTGCCGATCCCGGTGTTCCCGCCCGTGATCACGACGTTTTTCCCGCTCATGTCGCCCATGAGGCTCCAACGCTAACCGCACGCAGCATCCGCCGACCGTGTCGCCGGCGAATCAACGTGGGAGCATCGGGACCGATCCGCCGGCGAAAGGGACCGGACATGGGCAAGGGCGACTACCTCCCGATCGAGGACCACGGCGTCATCGGCGATCTCCACACCGTCGCGCTGGTCGGGACCAACGGGTCGATCGACTTCATGTCGTACCCGCACTTCGGATCGGCCACGATCTTCTGCTGCCTGCTCGATGCCCACCACGGCGGCCGGTTTCAGATCCAGCCTTGTCACCCTTCCGGCACCGTGAAGCAGATGTACCTCCCCGACACGAACGTTCTGATCACCCGCTCGCTCGACGAGGAGGGGGTCGCCGAGGTGTCCGACTTCATGCCCGTCGGCGTCGACGAGGCCGAGCACAGCCACGCCCTCATCCGCCGGGCCAAGGGCGTCCGAGGCGAGTCGTCCTTCGACGTCATCTTCGATCCCCACTTCGACTACGGCCGTGCCGGCCACAAGGTCGACGTGCGCGAAGGCGAGATCCTCTTCCATTCCGAGGGACCCGACGGCCGGACCGTCCGGTTGCGCTCCCAGGTCCCGCTCGAGGTGAAGAACGGGGCGGTGGTCGGCACCTTCACGCTCCGCGCCGGCGAGACCGCCGCCTTCGTGATGGAAGAGGCCGTGCCGGGCCGGCCCAGCCCGTCGGAGTCTCCCCACTACGTCGCCGAGGCGTTCAAGGACACCGTGAACTACTGGCGCAACTGGATTGGTCATTCGAAGTACCAAGGTCGCTGGCGCGAGACCGTGAACCGATCGGCGCTCGTGCTCAAGCTGCTGGTGTCGGACCGGTTCGGGTCACTGGTCGCCGCGCCCACGTGCGGCTTGCCGGAGCAGCTCGGCGGCGAGCGCAACTGGGATTACCGCTACACCTGGATCCGCGACGCGTCCTTCACCCTGTACGCGCTGATCAGGCTCGGGTACACATCCGAGGCGGGCGCGTTCATGCGGTGGATCGAAGACCGTTGCAACGACCTCGGGCCCGACGGCTCGCTGCAGATCATGTACGGCATCGACGGGCACAAGGATCTCACCGAGGAGGTCCTCAGCCACTTCGAGGGGTACGCCGGCTCGACGCCGGTGCGCATCGGCAACGGCGCCTACGACCAGCTCCAGCTCGACATCTACGGCGAGCTCATGGACTCCGTCTACCTCTACAACAAGTACGGCGCGCCGATCTCGCACGACCTCTGGCAGAACCTCGTCCGGCTCGTCAACTGGGTCACCGAACACTGGCAACTTCCCGACGAAGGCGTCTGGGAGGTACGCGGTGGGCGACAGGAGTTCCTGTACTCACGGCTGATGTGCTGGGTTGCCGTCGACCGCGGAATCCGCCTCGCCGATCGTCGTTCGTTCCCGTACCCGGTCGAGCTCTGGCGCGCGACGCGCGACGAGATCTACAACGACATCTACACGAACTTCTGGGATCCGGAGCAGCAGGCGTTCGTCCAGCACAAGGGCACGAAGACCCTCGACGCCTCGACGCTGCTCATGCCGATGGTGAAGTTCATCAGCCCCATGGACCCGCGCTGGCTCTCGACCCTCAAGGCGATCAAGGAGACGCTCGTCGAGGACTCGTTGGTGTTCCGGTACCGCATCGGCGACGCCGCATCCGACGGCCTGATGGGCGAGGAGGGCACGTTCAACATGTGCTCGTTCTGGTACGCCGAGGTGCTCGCCCGTTCGGGCGACGTGCAGAAGGCTCGGCTCGTGTTCGAGAAGATGCTCGGCTACGCGAACCACCTCGGGCTCTACGGCGAGGAGCTCGGCCCCCACGGCGAGCACCTGGGCAACTTCCCCCAGGCGTTCACGCACCTCGGGTTGATCAGTGCGGCCTACGCCATCGACCGCAAGCTCTCCGACTCCGGCTGGGTCGCGTAGATCCGTCCGCTCGCAGAGCGGGAATAGTCAGAGCTCGACGTCCCACGGCCGCGTCTCGAGGATCTCGCGCACGCTCGCCAGGAACTCCGACGCGTACGCGCCGTCGAAGGCACGGTGGTCGAAGCTGAGCCCGAGCATCCCGACGGCGTGCACCGCGATGGCGTCGGTGCCGTCGTCGAGCTCGATCACCACCGGGCGGCGTCGGACGCCGTCGGTCGACAGGATCGCCACCTGGGGTTGATGGATGATCGGCGCCGAGATCGTCGTGCCGTACGGGCCCGGGTTCGTGATCGTGAACGTGCCGCCGGCGAGGTCGTCGGGCGCGACGCGCTTCGCCTTGGCGCGGCCGGCGACGTCGGCGATCCCGGCCGCGAGCGCCCGGAGCCGCTTCGTGTCGGCGTTCTTCACGACCGGCACGATCAGGCCCCGATGATCGAGGTCGACGGCGACGCCGAGGTGCACGTCGCGATGCACGACGAGCTCGCCGTCGCCGACGGACGCGTTGACACACGGATAATGCGCGATTGCGTCGATGACCGCGCGCGCCACGAAGGGGAGGTACGTGAGCCCGGTGTCGCGACGCACCCGGTCCACTCGTTCGAAGTCGACCTCCATTGCGATGAACGCGTGCGGAGCAACGTGCACCGATCGCACCATGTGCTCGCCGGTGAGCCGTTGCACCCGGTTGAGAGGTACGACGTGCGTCTCCGGCGGCCGTTCCAGGAGCCGGAGGACGTCGTCGCGGGTGACGCGCCCGGCGACGCCGGTCCCGTCGATCGTGACCGTGTCGAGCTCGTGCTCGGTGATCAACCGCCGCACCACAGGTGACCGGAACCCGGATCGCGTGCGGCGTCGCCGGCGAACCCGATCCGGATGAGCCGTGGCCACGATTCACACGGTAATCACGCGGGTTCCACCAATCGCGGATCTCCTCGTCGTACCCTCGGTATGACCAGGAGCGAAATGGTGAAGCTGTTCGATCGGCTTTCGCATCATCCGACTCCTCAGAGCAACGGGCGTCGTAATGGGCAGAGGGACTTGCCGCTCGACGACGCGCTCGCCGACTTCCACCTCGCCTGCATCTCGCGCGCGATCGACGACCGCGAGATCGCGCTCCGGCAGCAGAGCCAGGTCTTCTTCCAGATCTCGGGGGCGGGGCACGAGGCGCTGCTGCTCGGCCTCGCGCGTTCGCTGCGCCCCGGGTACGACTGGTTCTTCCCGTATTACCGGGACCGCGCCCTCGTCCTCGGCCTCGGCGTCACGCCGCTGGAGATCCTCCTGCAGGCCGTCGGAAGTGCCGACGACCCGGCGTCCGGCGGTCGGCAGATGCCGTGCCACTGGGGCGACGCGGCGCGCCACATCGTGAGCCAGTCGAGCCCGACCGGCAGCCAGTGCCTTCCGGCAGTCGGTTGCGCCGAGGCCGGCCGGTACATCGTCGGGCGCGACCTTCCCGGCTGCACCGCCTACGGCGACGAGGTCACGTACGTCTCGCTCGGCGAGGGCGCGTGCTCGGAGGGTGAGTTCTGGGAGAGCCTGAACACGGCGTGCCGGCTCGGCCTGCCGGTCCTCTACGTGGTCGCCGACAACGGGTACGCGATCTCGGTGCGGGCGAGCGACCAGGCGCCTGCTCCCGTCTCGGAGATGGTGATGGGCATCCGAGGCCTGCACGTGACGCGCATCGACGGCCGCGACTACTTCGAGGCCCGGGCGCGGGGAGCCGACGCGATCGAGCGCGTGCGTGCCGGACAAGGGCCGGGGCTCATCCATGCCACCGTGACGCGCCCGTACTCCCATTCGCTCTCCGACGACCAGAAGAAGTACCGCCCGTCCGCAGAGCTCGAGGACGAAGCCGAGCACGACCCGATCCTCCTGCTCGAGCGGGCCCTGATCGAGATGGGCGTGCTGACGGCCGAGCATGCACAGGAGGTGCGCGACCGAGGCGCGCGACACCGTGGCCGCCGCCGCCAAGGAGGCCCTCGCCGCCGCCCGTCCCGCCCCCGAGTCCGTCACCCACCACGTCCTCGGGCCCCGCCCGGTGATCGAGCTCACCGACCCCCCGATCCCGCCGACCCCGCCGACCCTCCGGGGGAGGGAGACGCGGAGGGAGAACGAGAAGGCCGGGAGCCGGTGACGTTCGGCGAGGCGATCCGGCTCACGTTGCACGAGCAGATGGCCCGGGACGAGCGCATCCGCGTCTTCGGGGAAGACGTCGCCGATGCCGATCCCCGCGTCCTCGGGACGGTGCCCGGCAAAGGAGGCGTGTTCGGCGTCACGCACGGCTTGCAGACCGCGTTCGGCATCGCACGCTGCTACAACACACCGCTCGCCGAAGCGAACATCGTCGGCCGCGCGATCGGGCAAGGCACACGTGGCTTGCGACCGAGCCCGGAGGTGCAGTTCTTCGACTACATCTGGCCGGCCATGCAGCAGATCAAGTCCGAGGCGGCGACGCTGCGGTGGCGGTCGAACGACGCCTTCACCTGCCCGACCGTGCTGCGCGTTCCGATCGGCGGGTACCTCACCGGCGGCTCGATCTGGCATTCGCAGTGCGGCGAGTCGATCTTCGCCCACGTGCCGGGCCTGCTCGTCGCGTTCCCCTCGCGTGCGCGTGACGCCGCCGGGCTGCTCCGCACCGCGTTCCGGTGCGAGGACCCGGTGCTCTTCCTCGAGCACAAGCACCTGTACCGGCAGGGCTACAACCGCGATCCGATGCCACCGGCCGACTGGTTGTTGCCGTTCGGCAAGGGCGCGTACGTCACGCGCGGCGAACGCGTCACCGTGGTGACGTACGGGGCGACCGTGCACCGCGCCCGGCTCGCCGCCCGTGAGATCGATCCCGACGGCGATGCGGTCGAGATCGTGGACCTGCGGACGCTCGTGCCGTGGGACCAGGACATCGTCGCCGAGTCGGTCGCGAAGACCGGCCGCGTGCTCGTCCTCTACGAGGACACCCTGCGCTGCGGGTTCGGAGCCGAGGTGGCGGCGTGGATCGCCGACGAGTGCTTCGAAGCTCTCGACGCGCCCGTCTGGCGCCTCGCCGCGCTCGACACGCCCGTCCCGTACGAGCCGACGCTCGAGCAGGCGGTCCTCCCGCAAGTGGACGACATCGCCCGCGACCTCCGCGCGCTGCTCGCGTACTGACGACGGGCGGCCGCCCCCCACAGCGGGCGGCGCACCGCCGCGGTACCCTCCGCGCAGGTCCGATCGGGAGGTCCGCGATGGATCGCATGAGCCCGCTGGACGCATCGTTCCTCCACATCGAGAACGACGCCAACCACATGCACATCGGTTCGGTCGGGGTCTTCGAGGGGCCGGCACCGAACTACGGCGACTTCGCCGATCTCGTCGCCGGCAAGCTCCCGCTGGTACCCCGCTACCGGCAGAGGGTGCGCTTCGTCCCGCTCGACCTGGGGCGGCCGGTCTGGGTCGACGACACGCACTTCAACCTCGGTTATCACCTTCGGCACACGGCGCTGCCCCCGCCGGGCGGCGACCAGGAGCTCCGCAACCTCGTGGGCCGGCTGATGGCCCAGCAGCTCGACCGCACCAAGGCGCTCTGGGAGATGTGGATGGTCGAGGGGCTGCAGGACGGCCACTGGGCCCTCATCTCGAAGGTGCACCACTGCATGGTCGACGGCGTGTCCGGCTCCGACCTGCTCGCGATCATGCTCGACCCCGAGCGCGAGCCGCCGAAGCCCAACCTCGACACCTGGCGTCCGCAGCCCGAGCCGTCCGACGTGCGCCTCGTCACCGAGGCCGTCGGCGACCTGATCGCCAGCCCGTACGAGCAGTTCCGTGCCATGCGCGCCGCCGCCCGCGGGTGGCGTCAGCTCGGCGGGCTGTTCGCCGAGGCCGCGCGCGGCGTCGCCTCGATGGCGGGGCTCGTGCGGCCGACGGTCGAGTCGTCGCTGAACGGCCCGATCGGCCCCCACCGACGGTGGGACTGGGCGCGCACCACGCTCACCGACGTGAAGCGTGTCCGTCGCGCGCTCGGCGGCACCGTGAACGACGTCGTGCTCACCGTGCTCACCCGCGGCTTCCGCGACCTGATCATGGCGCGCGACGAATCCCCAGAGGGTCGCGTCGTTCGCACGCTCGTGCCGGTCTCGGTGCGGCTCGCCGACGAGCGCGGCGTCTACAACAACCGCGTGTCGGCGATGTTCGCGCAGTTGCCGGTCGGCATCGCCGACCCCGCCGAGCGGCTCGCCGCGATCCGCGCGCAGATGGACGGCCTGAAGGAGTCGAAGCAGGCCGTCGCGGGAGAGGTGCTCACCTCACTGTCGGGCTTCGCGCCGGCGTTGTTGCTCGCAGTCGGCACGCGCGTCGCGTTTCGCATCCCGCAGCGAAATGTGAACACGGTCACGACGAACGTGCCCGGGCCGCAGGTCCCGTTGTTCGCGTGCGGGCGGCAGATGCTCGAGGTGTTCCCGTTCGTGCCGATCGCGGGGCACCTGCGCATCGGCGTCGCGATCTTCTCCTACAACGGGATGCTGAACTTCGGCGTCACCGGCGACTACGACACCGCGCCCGACATCAGCGTGCTGGGCCGGGGCGTCGAGGACGGAATGTCCGAATTGTTGAAGTTGGCCGGTGACACGGGGCCGACCGATGCCACGCCGTCCGCGGGTGTCCCGGCGGCGAACGAATCCGCGACAGACTGAGACCGAAGGCGACGCTGAGGAAGGACGGAGCGATGGCGGTCGAGGAGCGAGAGGTCCGTTCGGGCACGGTCGAGGAGCTCGCCGAGACGGTGTCTGCGGCCGAGAAGCGCGAGGCCGTCCACAACGTGCGCTCGGCCGGTGACGCGCTGTTCACCTGGGACTACGAGCGCAGCCGCGCCGCCTTGAACAAGCTCTACGAGAAGGCCAAGACGTCGATGTGGAACGTCTCGAACGACATCGACTGGGACATCGACGTCGACCCGTGGAAGATCGCCCGCGACCCGAACAACCCGCTCAACACGACCATGGCGCTCGACCGCGCCGGTACGCCGTTCGAGAAGCTCTCCGAGGACGAATGGTTCGACCTCGGCGCCGCGCAGCAGGCGTGGGTGCTCTCGCAGTTCATGCACGGGGAGCAGGGCGCGCTGATCTGCACGGCGAAGATCGTCGAGCAGGTCCCGTGGATCGACGCCAAGTACTACGCGGCGACGCAGGTCATGGACGAGGCCCGTCACGTCGAGGTGTACTCCAAGTACCTCAAGGAGAAGCTCGCCCACGAGTTCCCGATCAACGTGCACCTGCGGGCGCTGCTCGACGACGTCGTCTCCGACTCGCGGTGGGACATGACGTACCTCGGCATGCAGATCATGATCGAGGGCCTGGCACTCGCCGCGTTCGGCTTTCAGTACCAGACCTCGCCCGACCCGCTGCTGAAGCAGATCACCCGGTACGTCATGGCCGACGAGGCCCGCCACGTCGCCTTCGGCGTGCTGTCGCTCAAGGAGGCGTACCAGGACCTCGACGCCGCCGGCGTCCGGGAGCGCCAGGAGTTCTGCTACGAAGCCGCCGTCAAGATGCGCGACCGCTTCCTCGGCCAGGAGGTCTGGGAGTGGGCCGGGCTGCCGGTCAAGGAGTGCACGCGGGTGATGCTCGACTCGCCGCTCCAGCGCGAGTTCCGCAAGATGCTGTTCTCCAAGATCGTCCCGAACCTCAAGAAGCTCGGGCTTCTCGACGCCGGCGACGGCTGGCTGCGCCAGAAGTTCGGCGAGCTCGGCGTGCTCGAGTACGAGGACTGGGAGGACACCGGTGCCGAGTACGAGCGCATGCAGCTCGAGCAGACCGCCGGGTAGAGCCGGCTCGAAGAGCTAGATGCCGCTGAGCACGCCGAGAACCGATCGGGCGTCTTCGCGCTCGAGCTTCCTCCGCGCGGACTCGCGCGCCTGCTCTGTCACGGGGCCCCGTCGTGACTGGTCCATCGCGTTCATGCCCATCACCTTGAGGTCGTCGCCCGTGGGTTGAAACGTGAGGACGGGCGCGCCGCGCCGCTTGATGCGCGCCGCCTCCTGACCGAGGTAGAAGCGGCACAGGCGGCGCGCCGGCAGGTCGAGCGACGGGCGGAGACGGTTGCCGGCCACCGACATCGGCGAGCTCACGATCACCGCGTCGAGCTCGAGCTCGGCCAGCAGATCCGCGTTGGTGGGCGAGTGCGCGCCACCGTCGACGTACTCCACGCCGCTGATCGCCACCGGCGCGAAGAAGCTCGGGATCGCGCACGACGCCGCCACCGCGTCGGCGACGTGCGCCGGCGGGGCGCCGTCGCGGCCGAACACGACGCGGCGGCCGTCGCGGAGTCGCACCGCCGTCAGCCACAGGGCGCGGTCGGGCCATTCGCTGCCGAACAGCGGCCGCAACGCCGCCGCCACCAGCTCCGTGGGAACGGCACCGGCCGGGAGCGCGCCGGCGAGCATCACCCCCGGGCGGTTGAGCCAGAACGGTCGCAACGCCGCCCGCACGAGGAGCGCCGGAGACGCCATGCGGGGGATGCCCCGGCGACCGGGCGGACGGGCCGGGAGCCGGCTCGCTCCGGCCAGCTCCGACCGGGCCACGAGCTCGGCGCCCTCGGGCGAGAGGGGCTCCCCGGTGGATCGGGCGGCGAGGTCCCGGGCGGAGAAGCCCGCCCGCAGCAGGGCGCCGACGACCGAGCCCGCCGACGTCCCGACGATCACCTCGGCGTCGCGGGGATCCCAGCCGGTCGCGTCGCAGAGACCGTCGAGCACGCCGGCGTGGTAGGCGTGACCGACCACCCCGCCGGCGCCGAGAACCAGCCCGATGCGGTGTGTGGGCGCCACGGGACCGCATCGTAGGTCTCGCATGCCGGGCCGATTGCAGGTACCCTCCTGGCCTCGCTGACCACATAAACAACACTGGCATCAGCTTCCCCATGCGATTTCACCGTTTCGTCCTTCTCTCCCTGCTTGCTGCGCTCGCGGCCCTGGGTGCCTGCGCGCCGCCGCCCGGAGGATCCGGGCCGGTGCCGGTCATGGGCCGATCGGATCTCACCGCCGAGCAGATGGCCGGGTACTTCTGGTCCCACCAGCCGCCGGGCTCGCCGTGCCTGACGGTCCCGGTCGAGGACCTGACCGCGTTCTTCGCGTGGCACGGCAACCTCGAGAACGTCCGGGGGGACATCGCCTTCGCCCAGTCGATCGTGGAGACGGGCTGGTTCCGCTACGGCGGTTCCGTGCAGTGCGGGCAGAACAACTACGGCGGCTTCCTCGGGAAGTCGTTCCCCGATGGCGAGACCGGGGTGCGCGCCCAGATCCAGCACCTGCGCGCGTACGCCGACCCGTCGGCGACGAGCTGCTCGCAACCGCCGTTGCGCACGCCGTGCGCCGACCCCGTCTTCAGCGCCGTGAACCCCAAGGGCAAGGCGCCGAACTGGAACGACATGGGGAACGGCAACTGGGCCGCCGCGCCCGACTACGCCGCCAAGGTGCTCACCGTCTACAACGAGATGCGTGCCTACGCCGGCTTGCCCGGCGTCTGACCGAGCCGAAGCGTCACCCGGAGCGGGAGGTGGTCGGAACCCACCTCGGGGAGTACCGCCGCGTCCACGATTTCGACGTCCTTTCGCACGAGCACGTGGTCGATCTGGCTGTGCGGGCGGTGTGCCGGCCATGTCCGCCCGCGCACGGCGCGGCGCCAACCGGGGAGCATCGCGACGACCGCCGGGCCCCACAGGTTGAAGTCGCCGACGATCACGGTGCGTCGCTCAGGTGGCGGCAGGCGCCGGCGAAGATTGCGGAGCTGCATCGGCGGCGCGTACGGGAGTCGCGAGCTGAGGTGGACGGCGACGAGGTCGAGGTCCTGTCCGCCGACGTCGAGCGCGAGGTGCAGCGCGCACCGGCGCAAGGCGGGATCACCCGGCACGTCGCCCACCGGGATCATCTCGACGAGCCTCGCGGGTAGCCGGCTGATCACGGCGAGGCCGATCCGGCCGCGCGACCGGTGCGGGCGCGCCGAGATGATGTGCGGCCACGGATCGACGATCCCGCGTCCGAACGAAGCCCAGTGCACGGTGGCGCCGCGCTCGGCGGCGACGACGTCGAGGGCGGCGCGGCCGTCGTCCGGCCACCACCCTTCCTGGACGACGAGGACATCGGCGTCGAAGGCGCGCAGGGCGCCCGCGACGTCGAACGCGCCGTTCGACGCCGCCTTCTCGGGCGGCGGGCTGTGGTGGCGCAGCCGCGGCGTCGAGATACCCCGATGGCGCTGCCCACCGTGCACGTTCAGCGTGACGACACTGAGGTCGGACATCACGGAGAGCTTGACACCCGACCCGAAGACTGTCGGCGCGCCCGGCCTAGGCTCCGCACATCGGAAGCTCGGACCCGGGGGAGTGAGCATGCCTGACCTGGAGGCGACGACCGGCGTCGGCGACGCGTTCGACCTGTCGGATCGGGTCGCGGTGCTCACCGGCGCCGCCAGCGGCATCGGTCGCGCGACCGCGCAGGTGCTGGCGGGCGCGGGAGCGACCGTCGTGCTCGGCGATATCGACGAGAAGGGCGCCCAAGCCACCGCCGACGAGATCGCGTCCCGGGGCGGGACGGCGTTGCCGTTGCGGACCGACGTCACGAAACGTGCCGACATCGACGCCCTCGTCGACCGGGCGGCCGGCGAGTACGGCCGCGTCGACATCATGGGCAACATCGCCGGCGTCCCGCACAACCAGATGGTGGCCGACGTGACCGACGAGGAGTTCGAGCGCATCCTCGCGATCAACCTGAAGAGCGTGTTCTACGGATGCCAGGCCGCGCTGCGGGTGATGACACCGCAGAAGTCCGGGAACATCGTCAACATCTCGTCCGGCGCCATCGACACGCCCGCGCCCACGCTCGCCTGTTACGGGATGACGAAGGCCGCCGTCGCCATGCTCACCAAGACGGTGGCGATGGAGGCGGGAGCGGGCGGCATCCGCGTCAACGCGCTGGCGCCGGGCGTGATCCTCACGAACTTCTCGCGCCAGCATTTCGTCGACGCCGACGGAACTGTGAACGAGGAGCGCCTGCAGCAGTACAAGCGGAACTTCGGGGCGATGTCGCCGCTGGGGCGCATCGGCACGCCCGAGGACATCGCGTGGTCGATCCTCTACCTCGTGTCGGACGCGGCGTCGTTCGTCACCGGCCAGATCATCCGCCCCAACGGCGGCGTCTCGATGCCCTGGTAGCTAGCGCGAGATCGCAGCGACGAAGCGTCGCCGCGCGTCGGCGGCGAGCGCGGCCCGGGCGGCGTTGGCACCGCAGGCGCCATGCACACCGCCACCGGGATGGGCGGACGCCGACGCGAGGTAGAGCCCGCGGATCGGCGTCTCGGCGCGGCCCAGCCCGACGGTGGGCCGGAAGACGAGCTGCTGGTGCAGCTGCGCCGTGCCCCCGTTGACGGCGCCGCCGACGAGGTTGGCGTCGGCGGCCTCGAGCATCGGCGGTGTGAGGACCGCACGGCCGACGATGCGGTCGCGGAAGCCGGGTGCCCGCGCCTCGACCTCGCGTTCGACGCGCGCCACGAACGTCTCGGTCTCCCGTTCGTCCCACTTCCCCGAGAGGTCCCCGCCGGCGTCACCGAGAGCGCGGTGCGGCACGTGCGTGTACCCCCAGACGGTCTCGGTACCCGCCGGCGAACGCGTCGCATCGCTGGTCGTCATCTGCCCGATCAGCACGAACGGCCGCGCCGGGATGCGCCCCGTCGCGAGCTGCGACGCCACCTCGCTGAGGTGGTCGAGCGAATCGCCGAGATGGACCGTGCCGGCTCGGTGCGCCGGCTCGGCGGTCCACGGGACGGGCCCGTCGAGCGCCCAGTCGATCTTCACCGTGGCATGGTCGTACGCGAACCGCCGCATGCCCTCCATCACCCGCGCCGGCAGGTGCTCCTGGCGCACGAGCGAGCCGTACAGCGCAGGCGCGCCCACGTCGGCGAGCACCGCGCGCCCGGCGCCGATCTCGTCCCCGTGCTCGGTGCGCACCGCCACCGCCCGCCGTCCGCGCACCTCGACCGAGGTGACGGCAGTGGAGCAGACGACCCGCCCGCCGCGGGCCTCGAGGCGGCGGACGAGCGCGTCGGTGAGCCGGCCGGCGCCGCCCTCGGGGACGGGGAAGCCGTGCTCCTGGCCCAACGACGCCAACACCCAGCCGAAGAAGCCGCCCAGCGTCTGCTCGGGGCCGAGGTCGGTGTGCAGCGTGTTGCCGGCGAGCAGCAACGCGCCTCCCGCACCGGCGAACGTCTCGTCCGCCATCGTGCGGACGGGGAGCAGCGCGAACCGCGCGAAGCGGGCCCACTCCGCCGGTCCGACCGCGGCTGCCAGCCGCCCGCCGGCGAGGACGGGCGGGAACGGCGTCAGCAGCGCGTCGACGAGGTGCTGTCCGACTCGCTGCCAGCGGGCGTACAGCTCTCGCCACGCGGCGCCGTCGCCGGGCGCGTAGTTGTCGAGCGACGCCGCCGTCTCGTCGACGTCGGTCGACAACACCGCGCACTCGCCGTCCGGTGTCGGGTTCGCCAGCGCGATCGGCGCGCGACGCCACCGGAGACCGAACTCCTCGAGCCCGAGGTCGCGGATGACGGGGGAGGCCGCCGCGAGCGGGTAGAACGCGCTGAACCGGTCGTGCACGAAGCCGGGCTGGGTGAGCTCGCCGCTGCGCACGGCGCCCCCCGGGTCAGGTTGCGCCTCGAGCACGACGACGTCCCAGCCGCGGTCGGCGAGCAGGTTGGCGCCGACCAGGCCGTTCGGCCCGCTGCCGATGACGACGGCGTCGGGAGTCGTCATCGTGACTCGCGCTCCGCTTGCCGGCGGCGGCAGTCCTCGAGGCGCTCCAAGACTTCCGTATCGACGGCGGTCGCCTCCGGTCCGTAGCCGAGCACGGCGGTGCCCCGGGCGCTGCAGTGCGGGCACGCCAAACCGACGACCGCCAGCATGTCGGCCGGGTCGGACGCGCCTTCGAGCCGGCGCAGGTGCCGGAACACGGTCTCGTCGGCGGGCGACAGCCGGTGGCAGGTGAGGCACTCGACCCGGCCCCCTTCACGGGGCATGAACTGGCCGGTGAAGCCGAGCGACTCGAGCTCGCGCAGCACGTCGAGGATCGTCTCGTCCTCGCCCTCGCCGGGCACGTACTCCATCGCCGTCGACCGTACCCACGCGACGCGGCAGCCCGTTCAAGCCCCTGACCTGCTACAATACGAACTGCGAGCACACAACCACGCGCTCGCGGGTCACCTCATCGCTTCCGTTCGCGGCTCGCGCACGGGTTCCGAGGGGACCCACCGCCGCTGAATGCGGCGGGCGCTACCAATACCCACCGAGCCCGAAGAGAACGAAAGCGAGCATTCCCTTGTCATCCACGTTCGAGACGCTCGGCGTTGCCGACGATCTCGTCGCCGCGCTCGCGCGCGACGGCATCACCGAACCATTTCCCATCCAAGCGCTCACGATCCCCGACGCCCTCGCCGGCCGCGATCTGTGCGGCAAGGCGAAGACGGGATCGGGCAAGACCCTCGCCTTCGGCCTGCCGTTGCTCGAGCGGATCGACCGCGCCGAGCCGAAGGCCCCGCGGGCGCTGGTCCTGACCCCCACCCGCGAGCTCGCGAACCAGGTCAAGAACGTCCTCGCGCCGCTCGGCAAGCTCCGCGGCCTCAGCGTCGCGGCCGTCTACGGCGGCGCGTCGATGGAGCGCCAGATCACCGCGCTCCGCAAGGGCGTCGACGCCGTCATCGGCACGCCCGGACGGCTCATCGACCTCCTCGAGCGACGCGAGCTGTCGCTGCGGGCGGTCGAGATCCTCGTCGTCGACGAGGCGGATCGGATGGCGGACCTGGGCTTCATGCCCCAGGTGCAGAAGCTGCTCCACCGCATCGAGTCGGAGCACCAGACGATGCTGTTCTCGGCCACGCTCGACGGTGGGGTGCGGCAGCTCGTCAAGCGCTACATGCACGATCCCGTTCGCCACGAGGTCGAGTCCGAAGAGCCGACGGTGGACGAGATGCAGCATCGCTTCCTGCACGTCCACCAGATGGACAAGGTGAAGGTCGCCGCCGCCATCAGCCGCGGCGTCGAGCGGACGCTCGTCTTCGTGCGCACCAAGCGCGGCGCCGACCGTCTCGTCAGCCAGCTCCGCCGCGAGGGAGTACACGCCGGCGCCATCCACGGCGACCTTCGCCAAGGCGCACGAGAACGAGCCCTGTCCGACTTCTCCAAGGGCAAGCTGGCCGTGCTCGTCGCCACGGACGTCGCGGCCCGCGGCATCCACGTCGACAACGTCGACGTGGTCGTGCACTACGACCCGGCCGAGGACGAGAAGGCGTACCTGCACCGCTCGGGCCGCACGGCCCGTGCCGGCGAGGCGGGTGTCGCCGTGACGCTCATGCTCTGGAACCAGGAGAACTTCGTACGCGTCGTGCAGCGCCGACTCGGTCTCGACGAGCCGATCGTCGAGGTGTTCTCGAACGACCCCCGCCTCGCCGACCTCGGGACCTTCGAGCGGACCGACACCGCCGTCGCCTGACCAGGCGGAACACCCGCAACACGGTGCTCCTCGCCCGCGGGGGACAAAACGCACCCGGCCGCCGCGAGGGCGTGTCACCATGAGGGCATGACGCGAATCTCGCGCCGGGCAACCGCGATCACGGAGTCGGCCACGCTCGCGGTGGACGCCCGGGCGAAGGCGCTGCGCGCCGCCGGCGAGGACGTCATCGGGTTCGGCGCCGGCGAGCCGGACTATCCGACGCCCGAGCACATCGTCGTCGCCGCGGTCGAGGCGGCGCGCGACCCGCGCAACCACCGATACTCGCCGACCGCCGGGCTCCCCGAGCTGCGTCTCGCCATCGCCGAGAAGACCCGCCGCGACTCCGGCGTCGAGTGCGACGCCTCGCAGGTGCTCGTCACCAACGGGGCGAAGCACGCCGTCTACGAGGCGCTCCAGACGATCGTCGACCCCGGCGACCAGGTCCTGCTCCCGGCGCCGTACTGGACGACGTACCCCGAGGCCATCTCGCTCGCCGGTGGTGAGCCGGTGGTCGTGCCGACGACCGACGACGCAGACTTCCGCGTCTCGGTCGACCAGCTCGAAGCCGCCCGCACGCCTCGCACGAAGGCGCTGTTCTTCGTGTCGCCGGGGAACCCGAGCGGCGCCGTGTACCCCCCGGCCGAGGTGAAGGCCATCGGCCGCTGGGCGCACGAGAACGGCGTGTGGGTCGTGAGCGACGAGATCTACGAGCACCTGACCTACGGCAAGCACGGGTTCACGTCGATTCCCGCGGTCGTGCCCGAGGGCGCCGACACGACCTTCATCCTCAACGGCGTCGCCAAGACGTACGCGATGACGGGATGGCGGGTGGGATGGATCGTCGGCCCGCCGGACGTCATGCAGGCGGCCATCAACCTCCAGTCGCACTCCACGTCCAACGTCGCCAACGTGTCGCAACGGGCGGCGATCGCAGCCCTGAACGGCGACCTGAGCGCGGTCACCGAGATGCGCGCCGCATACGAACGCCGAGGCAGGCGGATGCACGAGCTGCTGTCGGCGATCCCGGGCGTGACATGCATGGTCCCCCAGGGCGCCTTCTACTGCTTCCCGTCGTTCGAGGATGTGCTCGGGCGAGAGATCGGGGGACGGACGCCGCGCAACACGATCGAGCTCGCCGGGGTGCTGCTCGACGAGGCCAAGGTCGCCGTCGTCCCCGGTGAGGCGTTCGGCACGCCCGGGTACGCGCGTCTGACGTTCGCGGTCTCCGACGGTGACATCGAGGAAGGCGTGCAGCGCATCGCCAAGCTGCTGGCATGACGCCGGCCGCGCGCGTCCTCGTCGCCGAGCGGATCGCCCCCCGGGGCATCGAGGCGCTCCGGGCCGCGGGCCTCGAGGTCGACGAGCGTCTCGACATGAGCCCTGATCAGCTGCTCGAGGCGGTGCGCGGCGCCGCCGCGCTGATCGTCCGCAGCGCGACGCCGGTGACCGCGGAGGTGCTCGCCGCCGCCGCCGATCTGGTCGTGGTGGGCCGGGCCGGGATCGGCCTCGACAACGTGGACGTCGCCGCCGCCACCCGCCGGGGCGTGATGGTCGTGAACGCGCCGCAGTCGAACGTGCTGTCGGCGGCCGAGCACACGATCGCGTTGCTGCTGGCGCAGGCCCGCAACATCCCGCAGGCCGACCATGACCTGCGGGACGGCAGCTGGAACCGCTCCCGATGGGAGGGCGTCGAGCTGCACGGCAAGACGCTCGGCGTCGTCGGGCTCGGCCGCGTCGGCGTGCTCGTCGCCCAGCGCGGCCACGCCTTCGGCATGCGGCTCGCCGCCTACGACCCGTACGTGAGTGACGAGCGCGCCCGCCAGCTGGGCGTCCAGCTGATGCCGACGCTCGAGGACCTCGTGGCGACGGCCGACTTCCTCACCGTGCACCTGCCCAAGACGCCCGAGACGCTCGGCCTCATCGGCCGTGACGTGCTTGCCAAGGCGAAGCCGACCCTGCGGATCGTCAACACGGCTCGGGGCGGGATCGTCGACGAGGACGCGCTCGAAGAAGCGCTGCGCGAGTCTCGCATCGCCGGGGCCGCCCTCGACGTCTTCGACGAGGAGCCGACGACGGAATCGCGCCTGTTCGAGCTCGAGAACGTCGTCGTCACGCCGCACCTGGGCGCGTCGACGGCCGAGGCGCAGGACAAGGCGGGGCAGACGATCGCCGAGCAGGTCGTGCTCGCGCTGCGCGGCGACTTCGTGCCCTACGCCGTGAACGTTGCCGCGAGCGAGGCGTCCGAGACGGTTCGGCCGTTCCTCCCGCTCGCGGAGCGCCTCGGCTCGTTGTTCACCGCCCTCGCCGGCGCCGTGCCCGACACGCTCGAGGTCACCTACGAGGGCGAGATCGCGGCCTACGACTGCCGCGTGCTCACGCTGGCGATCATGCGGGGCGTGCTCGCGCCCGTCGTCGACGAGCCCGTGTCGTTCGTCAACGCTCCGCAGCTCGCCGAGATGCGGGGGCTCGAGGTGCGGGAGACGAAGTCGTCGTCATCGCGCGACTACGTGAACCTCGTGACGCTCCGAGGCCGCGTGAGCGGGCGCCCCGTGCACGTCGCCGGCACGCTCACGGGCCAGCGGGGAGAGGCGCGCATCGTCGGCATCGAGGACCACAGCATCGAGGTCCCGCCGGCCACGCACATGCTCGTCGTCCGCAACGAGGACGTCCCCGGCATGATCGGCACCGTCGGCTCGATCCTCGGCGCAGCCGACGTGAACATCGAGGACATGCGCGTCGGCAAGAGCCCCTCCGGCGAGGCCGCGCTCATGGCCCTGACCACCTCGACGCCCGTCCCACCCGAGGTCGTCGACGCGCTCCGATCCGAGCGCGGCGTCGTGGACGCCAAAGCGATCGAGCTGGCCTAGCGACCTCTCTGGTCGCACTTGCGAGCGCAAGTGCTCCAGCCAACAGGCGTTGTTTTCCGGGGCCGGGGAAACCCCGGCCCCTGCCGGAGGTGCCGTGCGCGCCCTAGCGGTTCGACTTGCGCAGGCCGTCGGCTTCGGCGGCGGCGGCGTCGCGGTAGCAGCGGTCGGGGTGCGTCCGGTCGTAGTTGAGGCCGCCCTCGACGTGGAAGATCCCGCTCGACATCTTCGCCTTGACCGGATGACTCGCCGGGCACGTGCCGCCGGCGGGCTCGACCCATGCGTCCCCGCCACCGGTCGGCGCCTGGGCTGCCACCGGCTCGGTCGCGGTGACCGGCGCGGCAGCGGGCGGAGGCGACGGGTTGTCGACGCCGCGGCTTCGGCGGGTACGGCGCCGGCTGGGATTCCCAGCTCATGCCGGACTCGGCGCGTTGCGACTCGAACCACCGCCAGACCGCGTAGGCCGTGCCGGCCACCACACCCAGCATGAACATTCGTCTCAGCAATCGCCTCACGGCCGTCTCCTCCTTCGACGGGAAGAGTCTCCCACGCGAGGAACTCGACTCTCATGCCCAAAGAAATTGACGCCTCCCCCGAAGTCCTGCAACGATGTTGAGACCATGACGAAGGAACTGCGCGCCGACACGATCATCAGCGGCCTGCTCCTTACCTAGACGCGAGCGCCTTTCGGTGCTCGCGGACGCCTCCTCGTGCCTTCGGGCCGGGGAGGTTTTTCGTTGCACAAAGCGAGAATGCACGAAGACGGAGAACGAGGATCGGGGAGACCGATGGACCAGGTACGGATCTTCGACACCACCCTGCGGGACGGCGAGCAGTCGCCGGGGATCTCGCTGGACGTCGGCGAGAAGCTCGAGATCGCCGAGCAGCTCGCGCGCCTCGGCACCGACATCATCGAGGCCGGTTTTCCGATCGCGAGCCAAGGCGACTTCGACGCCGTCGAGGCCATCGCCAAGGGCGTGCGCGGGTCGACGATCGCTGGCCTCTCGCGCACCGGGTTCGAGGACGTCGATCGAGCGTGGGAGGCGGTTCGGCATGCCGAGCGCCCGCGCATCCACGTCTTCATCGCGACGTCCCCGATCCACATGAAGAAGAAGCTCCGCATGACCGAAGACCAGGTGAAGGACGAGGCCGCGGCCGGCGTGGCCCGGGCGAAGGGCTACTGCGACGACGTCGAGTTCTCACCCGAGGACGGCAGCCGCTCCGACGCCGACTTCATGTGCGAGGTGTGCCAGGTCGCCGTCGACAACGGCGCGACCACGATCAACATCCCCGACACCGTCGGGTTCGGCGTGCCCGAGGAGTTCGCCGACCTGATCTCGTACGTCCTGGCCCGCGTCCGGGGCGACTACGTCGTCTCGACGCACTGCCACAACGATCTCGGGCTGGCGGTGGCCAACTCCCTCGCCGGCGTGCGCGCCGGCGCCCGGCAGGTCGAGTGCGCCATCAACGGGCTCGGCGAGCGGGCCGGGAACGCCGCCCTCGAGGAGATCGTGATGGCGATCAAGACGCGGGGTGACTACTTCGGCCACCTCGACGTCAACGTGCGCACCGAGGAGCTGGCGCGCACGTCGCGCATCGTGTCGCGACTCACCGGCTATCCCGTCCAGTACAACAAGGCGGTCGTGGGCCGGAACGCGTTCGCGCACGAGGCCGGCATCCACCAGCACGGTGTGCTCGAGGATCCCGAGACGTACGAGATCATGGACGCGAGCACCGTGGGCCAGGAGGCGGCGCAGATCGTCCTGGGCAAGCACTCGGGCCGTCACGCGTTCGCGGACTCGCTCGAGAAGATGGGGATCAAGATCCAGGGCGATGCGCTGAATGCGGCCTTCACCCGGTTCAAGGAGCTCGCCGACCGCAAGGTGCAGATCACCGAGGCCGACCTCGAGGCGATCGTCGTCGAAGAGCTCGGTACGAGCGTCGTGCACCGCTTCGACCTCGTCGACCTCACGCTGTCGGGCGGCATGTCGTCGACGCCGACGGCGAAGGTCGTCGTGGCGAACGGCGACGGGAAGATCGAAGCGGAAGGGTCCGGCAACGGGATGATCGACGCCGCCGTCGCCGCCATCGCCAAGGCGACCGGGATCGAGGGGCGACTCACCGACTTCCAGGTGCACGCGGTGACCGGCGGTGGTGACGCGCTCGGCGACGTCGTGGTCCAGCTCGAAGCAGAGGGCTTCAAGGTGTCCGGGCGCGGCGTCTCGACGGACGTCGTCGAGGCCTCGGCCCGCGCCTACCTGAACGCCGTCAACCGGATCCTGCGCCTGCGCGAGCGGGGCGAGGAGCGCAAGTTCGAGATCGGGCCATGAGCGCACCCGTGAACCTGTGGAGCGAGTCGACGTGGGCACAGCGGTACCTGCGCGAGCGCGACGACATCCCGCACCGCGTGGAAGGGTTCGCCGTGCTCATGGAGCTGGTAGCGGCGCCGCGCCGCGTGCTCGACCTCGGGACGGGCGACGGCTACACGCTCGGTCTCGTGCGGGGCGCGTACCCGGAGGCGGACGGGGTCGGCGTCGACTTCTCGGCCGAGATGCTCGGTCTCGCCCGGGAGCGGTTTGCCGGCGACAGCGGCGTCGAGATCGTCGAGCACGACCTCGACGAGCCGCTCCCCCCGCTCGGACGGTTCGACCTCGTCGTCTCGAGCTTCGCGATCCACCACTGCGTCGACGCGCGCAAGCGCGCGCTCTACGGCGAGGTGTTCCGTGCGCTCGAGCCGGCCGGGCGGTTTCTCAACCTCGAGCACGTGGACTCGGCGACGCCCGACCTGCACGTCGACTTCCTCGCCGCGATCGGCAAGACGCCGGACGAGGACGATCCGTCGAACAAGCTCGTGGCCGTGGAGACGCAGCTTCGCTGGCTCCGCGAGATCGGGTTCGTGCAGGTCGACTGCCACTGGAAGTGGCGCGAGCTCGCGCTGCTGGCAGGAGTGAAGCCCGGCTAGGTCAGCGGCGTCGGCGCGTGCCAGGAGAGCACGGGGCGTTTCCGCCCGCGCTGCTGCTCGAGTCTCTGATGCACTGGATGTCCGTGTTCGAGCAGTTCGTCGACCGCCCATCGGCGCAACCGGCGCACCCGCGCCCGGCGGGATCGACCGCCGTTCGTGCGTGCAACCGCCAGCGCGATCTCGAACTTGACCCGGCGGTCTTCCTCGTCCTTCATGGACCGGCTGATCACCGTGGCCGTGCGACGTGTGAGCCCGCGCTTCACCAGGGCAATGGCGGCGTCGGTGCGCTCGTCAGGATCGTACGCCTGCAGGCGGCGCCGGTAGGCGCGGACCTCGCGGCGTCGCGGTCGTCCAGGCATGGGGAACCAGTATCGGGTGCGCGGCGCCGCGATCAGCGGATTTCCCGGAAAAGGGCGCTAGGAGGTGGGCACCCTCGGCGTCCACCCCGGGCGACGCGCCTCGTAATCGCTGATCTCGCCGCCGCGCTGGAGCGTCAGGCCGATGTCGTCGAGCCCGTGCAGCAGACGGTGATGCGTGTGGTCGTCGAGCTCGAAGGGCTCGTCGAGGTCGATGGCCGGAATGGCGACGCGGCGGTCGACGACGTCGATCACGATCTCGACCGATGGATCGTCCTCGACGATGCGCATGATGCGTGTCACGACGTCCTGCGGCAGCTCGACCGGCACGAGACCGACCTTCAGGCAGTTGTTGCGGAAGATGTCGGCGAACCGCGGCGAGATCACGGCCCGGAAGCCGTAGTCCTCGAGCGCCCAGACGGCATGCTCCCGCGACGAGCCCGTCCCGAAGTTCGGCCCTGCGACCAGGATCTTCGCGTCCCGGAAGCGGTCCTGGTTGAGCACGAAGTCGGAGCGTTCGCGCCACTCCGAGAACAGTCCCTCGCCGAACCCGGTGCGCTCGACGCGCTTCAGCCAGTCGCTCGGGATGATCTGGTCGGTGTCGACGTCGCTCCGGTCCAGTGGCACACCGCGGGCGATGATCTCCTGCACGGCTTGCATGTCAGTCGAGGTCCTCCGGAGTCGTGAAACGGCCGGCGACCGCGGTCGCGGCGGCCACCGCGGGCGAGACGAGGTGGGTGCGCCCGCCCTTCCCCTGACGTCCCTCGAAGTTGCGGTTCGTGGTCGACGCGCTGCGCTCGCCGGTGGACAGCTTGTCGGGGTTCATCGCCAGGCACATCGAGCATCCCGCTTCGGGGCGCCAGTCGAACCCGGCATCGACGAAGACCGTGTCGAGGCCCTCGGCCTCTGCGGCCGCCTTCACCGCCATCGAACCGGGCACCACCATCGCCCGCAGGCCGTCGCGGACGCGGCGGCCACGCACGACGGCAGCGGCGGCGCGGAGGTCCTCGACGCGTGAGTTCGTGCACGAGCCGATGAACACGGTGTCGACCTCGACGTCGCGCAGGGGCGTCCCCGCCTTGAGGCCCATGTACCCGAGCGCGCGGCGCGCCGACTCGCGCTCGGACGGGTCGGCGAACGAGTCGGGGTCGGGCACCACGTCGTCGATGGTGGTTGTCTGACTCGGGTTCGTGCCCCAGCTGACCGACGGCCGGATCTCGGCCGCGTCCAGCACGACCTCCTTGTCGAACGCGGCGCCGGCGTCGGTCGGGAGGCCGCGCCAGTCGTCGAGCGCGCGCTCCCAGTCCTTCCCCGGCGGGGCGAACGGGCGACCCTCGAGGTAGGCGAACGTGGTGTCGTCGGGCGCGACCATGCCGGCCCGGGCGCCGGCTTCGATCGACATGTTGCACACCGTCATCCGGCCCTCCATCGAGAGCGACCGGATCGCCGAGCCGCGGTACTCGATGATCGAGCCGATCCCGCCGCCGGTGCCGATGCGGGCGATGATCGAGAGGACGAGGTCCTTGGCCGTCACCCCGGCGCCGAGCGACCCCTCGACCGTGATGGCCATCGTGCCCGGCTTCACCTGCGGGAGCGTCTGCGTGGCGAGCACGTGCTCGACCTCGCTGGTGCCGATCCCGAACGCGAGGGCGCCGAACGCGCCGTGCGTCGACGTGTGGCTGTCGCCGCAGACGATCGTCAGCCCGGGCTGGGTCAGTCCGAGCTCGGGACCGATGACGTGCACGATGCCCCGGCCGGGGTCGCCCATCCCGTACAGCTGGATGCCGAACTCGGCGCAGTTCCGGGCGAGCACCTCCATCTGCTTGGCGGAGATGGGGTCCTCGACCGGGCGGTCGCGGCTGGTGGTCGGGTTGTTGTGGTCGATCGTGGAGACGGTGAGGTCGGGGCGGCGGACGGTCCGGCCGTGGAGGCGCAGCCCGTCGAACGCCTGGGGCGAGGTGACCTCGTGCACGAGGTGCAGGTCGACGTAGAGCAGGTCGGGCTCGCCCTCGGCCCGGTGCACCACGTGGCGTTCCCACACCTTCTCCGACAGCGTCCGGCTCATCGCCAACAGGCTATTGGGGGAAGACGGCCAACAAACACCGTTCACCACGACGAAACAGTCGCGAAACACGACGCCCGTACCGTCCCCGCATGGACGTGGTGCTCGTGCGCTGGCCCGAGGAGGACGCCCGGTTGCGGCAACTGCGGGACACGGGTTCGCCCCGGCTGCTGCTCCTGAACGGCGAGTCGGAGCCGCCCGAATCAGCCGACTGCCTCGAGGACTGGATCCGGCTCCCGGCCGACGATCGCGACGTGCGCGCCCGGGTCGCCCGGCTCTCCTCGCGGGCCGACACCCAGCAGCCCTCGCCGGAGGTCGACGGCGACGGGCTGCTGCGCTACCGGAGTCGTTGGGTCGCGTTGTCGCCGGTCGAGTCCGCGCTCGCCATCACGCTGGTCGACCGGTTCGGCGCCGTGGTCGGCCGCGAAACGCTGGCCCGCCGGGCGTGGCCGGACGGCACCCCCACCCGCAACGCGCTCGACGTGCACATGCTCCGCCTGCGACGCCGCATCGCGCCGCTCGGAGTCGAGGTGCGCACGGTCCGGTCCCGGGGGTACCTGATGCAGGCGGCGCAGCCACGAGCCGACGCGCAGTAGCCACGCCGCGTCGTGTCGGTCACCAGCATCCTCCTCGACATCCTGATCGTCCTCGTCGCGGCCAAGGTCGCGGCGGAGATCGCGGAGCGGGTCGGCTTCCCGCCGGTCGTCGCCGAGATCCTGGCCGGCGTCGTCATCGGGCCGTCGGTGCTCGACCTCGTCGGGCAAGAGCAGACGTTGCAGGTGCTGGGCGAGATCGGCGTCATCCTCCTGCTCCTGCAGGTCGGGATGGAGATGGACCTCGGCGAGCTCGGCGCCGTCGGCCGGGCGTCGGTGTCGGTGGCGGTGGTGGGCGTCGTGGTGCCGATGATCGGTGGCTTCGGCGTGTCCGAGCTGTTCGGTTACGACGCGAAGACGGCGCTGTTCCTCGGCGCCGCGCTGGCGGCCACGAGCGTGGGGATCACTGCCCGCGTGTTCAGCGACCTGCGCGCGCTGGCCACCATCGAGGCGAGAACGGTGCTCGGTGCCGCGGTCGCCGACGACGTTCTCGGGCTCGTGATCCTGACCGTCGTGGTGCGGATCGTGTCCGAGGGTTCGGTTTCGGTGCTGAGCGTGCTCGGCATCTTCGCCGATCGCGCTCGCCTTCCTCGTCGCCACCACCGCCGTCGGCGCCCGGGCGGCGCCGCCCCTGTTCCAGTTCCTCCACCGGTACGCCCGTTCGGCGGGAACGGTGGTCGTACTGGCGCTCGCGTTCACGCTCGCGTTCGCGGAGCTCGCCGACGCCGCGCAGCTCGCGCCGATCGTGGGCGCATTCGTCGCCGGGCTGTCGCTGTCGCGCAGCACCGTGTCCGACCGCATCAGCCGCGACCTTGCTCCCGTCGGCCATCTGTTCATCCCGGTGTTCTTCCTCCAGATCGGCATCGACGCCAACGTCAAGGCGTTCTTCGACCCGACCGTGCTCGCCATCGGAGGGGTCCTGTTCGTCGTGGCGGTGATCGGGAAACTCGTCGCCGCGGTCGGGGCAGCGGGGGCGCCCGGCGACAAGCGACTGATCGGCCTGGGCATGCTCCCGCGCGGTGAGGTCGGGTTGATCTTCGCGACCATCGGGCTGCGCGAGACCATCCTCGATCAAGATCAGTTCGCGGCGCTGCTGCTCGTCGTGCTGGCCACCACGCTCGTCGCGCCGCCGCTCTTGCGCTGGCGACTCCAGCAGCTGCGCGCCGGACGCGCCGAGCGACGACACCCGAGCACTGCGCCTCCCGGCGGCCGCTGGTTGGTGACGCGAGACGGAGAGGTCGACCTCGCCGGGTCGCCGCCGGAGGGCCTCGCGCTCGTCACTGGCGCTCGAAGCCGCCCAGGCGATCAGCCGCAACGGCGTGCAGCCGGGGCGCACGCTCCTGGACTACTTGGGTGATCTCGGCGACACGCCGATGCGCTGGGATCGCGATGCATCCCGGCGGCTGTTCGAGGTGCTGCGCACCGGTGATGCCCGAACGTGGCGGTTCCTCGAGACAACGGGCGTGCTCGAGCGCGCGCTTCCCGAGCTGGCCGAGGCCGTGCGCCGCCGCCGCGACGATCCGTTCCTGATCGACCCGTCGCACGTGCTGCGATTCTCGCTCGTCGACACGATCCGCGATCTGGTCGCGACGGACGAACGCGCCGGCGCCGAATACGCGCGACTGCAGCATCCCGAGTGGCTGTTGCTCGCGGCGCTCATTCTCGACACGGCGGGCGAAGACGCCGAGCCCGTCGACCTCGCCCGCCGCCTGGCGGGGCGGCTCGACCTCGGTGCCGCCGCCGAGCAGGAGATCGCGCTGTTGGTGGGCGACTCGAGCCTGTTGCGCGCCGCCGCCCAGCGAGTCGACGGATTCGACGAGGAGCGGGTGTTCGCGCTCGCGACCCACCTCGACCGTCCCGAACGCGCTCGCGCCCTCTACCTGCTCACGCTCGCCGTCGGTGGGCTCGAGCCGTGGGACCGGTCCCGCCTCGACGAGTTGCACGATCTCGTGCTCGCCGCGCTCGAGCAGCCCGACCTCACGGGCCTCGACGCCCGCAACCTCGTCGAGCGACGGCGCGCCGAAGCGGTGCGCCTGGCCGGCGGCGACCGGGCCGTCGGCGACCGGATCGAGCGTGCGCCGCGCACGTACCTGCTCGCCCAGGACGCGTCCGACGTCGCGCGTCAGGCTGCTCTGCTCGAGCCGCTTCCGCCGGCCGGGCGTGCCCGCGTGGCGGTTGAAGCGCTCAACGGAAACAGCCGCGAGTGGAGGGTGGAAGTCGCGTCGCGGGACCGGCCCGGATTGCTGGCGACCGTGTCGGGTGTGCTCTCGGACTCCGGGCTGAGCGTGCAGGACGCGGTCGTCGCCACGTGGGGCGACGGCGGCGCGCTCGACGCGTTCCGAGTGCTGCCCACGAGGCGGACGCCGCCCGACGCCGACGCGCTGACGGCAGCGATCGTCGAGGCGTTCGACCGGCCGCTCGAGGCGCCGCCGACTCCGGGCGCCGAAGTCGTCTTCGACGACGACGCATCGCCCTGGTACACGCTGTGCGAGCTCCGCTGCGTCGACTGTCCCGGGTTGCTCCACTCGATCACGGTCGGGTTCGCGAGCGCCGGCGTCGACGTGCACTCGGCGCGGGTGGGGACGGTCGCGGGCCAGGCCGTCGACCGGTTCGAGGTCACCGACCGGAACGGTCGGAAGCTCGGCGAGCCGGCGAAGCGCGCCGTGATCGAAGCCGTCTCGGGTGGGGTGCGCACCGGACGCCGGGGCCGCCTCCTGCGCCGCCGCTGACCGAATCGTCCGCGTGCGCGACGCCGGCGGCTTTGCCGACCGTCGTCGCAAAGCCGGAGCTTGCGACGGCGACAAAGAGGCGGCGACGCTGGTCGTGTCATGCGACTCGGCGTCGACACCGGCGGGACGTTCACCGACCTCGTCGGCGACGACGGGCGCGTGGTCAAGGTGCCGTCCACGCCGGACGACCCGACGCACGCGTTGCGGGATGCGCTCGACGACGCCGGCGCGGGGACGTCCGCCGAGCTGCTCGCCCACGGCACCACCGTCGCGACCAACGCCTTGCTCGAGGGGAGGGGTGGCCGGGTCGCGCTCGTGACGACGCAGGGTTTCGCCGACGTCATCGAGATCGCGCGCCAGGTCCGCCCCTCGCTGTACGACCCGATGGCCGACCGCCCCCGACCGCTGATCGACCGCGAGCTGCGCCTCGAGGTCGAAGGGCGGCTCGACGGGCACGGTCACGAGGTCGAGATCCTCGACGCCGCGAGCATCCCGGACGTACCGGACGGCGTTGATGCGGTTGCGGTGTGCCTGCTGCATGCCGACCTCGATCCTGCTCACGAGCAACTCGTCGCCACGGAGCTCGCGGCGCGGGGCCTGGACGTGACCTGCTCGCACGAGGTGTCGCCCGAGTTCCGCGAGTACGAGCGCGTCGTCACGACCGTGGCCAACGCGGCCCTGCGGCCGGTGTGCCGTGAATACCTGCTCGGGCTCGACGCGTTGGCGCGCCAAGCGCTCGTCATGACCTCGGAGGGCGGCCTCGTGCCGGCGGCCGACGCCGCCGAGCGGCCGGCGGCACTGCTGCTGTCCGGGCCGGCGGGCGGTGTGCGGGCGGCGGCAGCCGTTGCGCTCGCGTGCGGCCTTCCCGACTCGGTCTCGTTCGACATGGGGGGAACGAGCACGGACGTGTGCCTGGTGCGCGGAGGTGTGCCCGAGCCGGCGGCCTCCCGGGTCGTCGCCGGATACCCGATCCGGCTGCCGGCCCTCGACATCCACACGATCGGCGCCGGTGGCGGCTCGATCGCGCGACTCGACGCCGGCGGCGCCCTCGTCGTCGGCCCCGCGAGCGCGGGCGCCATTCCCGGCCCCGCCTGCTACGGGCGCGGCGGCGAGAAGCCGACGGTGACCGACGCCGATCTCGTGCTCGGGCGCATCCCCGCCGAAGCCGCGTTCCCCGGTCTCGGCCGCCTCGACATGGCCGCGGCCCGGCAGGCACTCGACCGCGAACGCGTCACCGCGGACGGCGTCGCGGCGGTGGTCGACGCCGCCATGGAGCGTGCGGTGCGCGTGGTCACGGTCGAACGCGGCGTCGACGCGCGCGATCTCGCGCTCGTCGCCTTCGGTGGCGCAGGCCCGCTGCACGCGTGCGCCGTCGCGGGCGCTCTCGACATGCGGGCCGTCATCGTTCCGCCGCGCGCCGGCGTCCTGTCAGCTGTCGGGCTCATGTGCTCGCCGCGCCAGCGCGAGCTCGTCAGGTCCTGGCCCGAGCCGCTCGACCATGCCGGGGTCGAGGCAGCCCTCGACCGCATTTCCGGCGAGGCCGTCGCGCTCGTCGGCGGCGGCGACGTCGACGTCGAACGGCTCGTCGATTGCCGGTACGCGGGGCAGAGCCACGAGCTCACCGTCGCCGGCCCCGACGCGTTTCCCGCCGAGCACGAGCGGCGCAACGGCTTCGCCCGTCCGGGCGCGCCGGTCGAGGTCGTGGCGCTGCGCGTCCGCGCCCGCCGGCCCGCGCCCTTGTCGGCGGCGGACCTTCCGCCGGTCGCACGCCCCGAGATACACGGTCCCGAGGTCGTGGCCGAGCCCGACTGCACGGTGTGGGTGCCAGACGGCTGGCGGGCCGAGCCCGGGCCCCTCGGCGCGTGGGTGCTGACGCGATGACCGCGCTCGACCCCGCGTCGCTGCAGGTGCTGATCTCGCGGCTCACCGGGATCGCGGAGGAGATGGGCGCGGTGCTGCGCCGTGCCGCGTACAGCCCCAACATCAAGGAGCGGGCCGACTGCTCCGCCGCGCTGTTCACGGTGAGCGGCGAGCTCCTCGTGCAAGCGGAGCACATCCCCGTGCACCTCGGATCCATGCCGGCATCGGTGCGGGCTGCTCTCGACGCGTTCGGCGACCGCATCGAGCCGGGCGACCAGGTGGTGCTGAACGACCCCTACGCCGGCGGCACGCACCTGAACGACGTGACGCTCGTCGCGCCGTGCTTCGCCGGCGGCGAGCTCGTCGGCTGGGCTGCGAACCGCGCCCACCACGCGGACCTCGGCGGCATGGCCCCGGGCTCGATGCCGCCCGAGGCCATCGACATCCAGCAGGAGGGCCTGCGCATCCCGCCCGTCCTGCTCACCGCGGGCGTCGCGGACGTCGTCGTGGCCAGCTCTCGCACCCCCGACGAGCGGCGCGGCGACCTCGACGCCCAACGCGGCGCGAACGGGCTCGGCGCCGCCCGATTCGCCGAGCTCGCGGACCACCTCGCCTCGACCGCACCGCTCGCCGAGGTCGTCGACTACGGAGAGCGGCGGATGCGGGCGGCATTGAAGGCGCTGCCCGACGGCGAGTTCCGCTTCGAGGACGTGCTCGACTCTGCCGGTCCCCGTCCCGAGCAGCAGTCGCCGACGCCGGTGGTCGTGACGCTCATCGTCGACGACGATCGCGCGACGTTCGACTTCACCGGGACCGGCGCGCAGCGACCGGGGAACGTCAACGCGGTCGAGGCCGTGACGGTGAGCGCGGTGGCGTTCGCGCTGCGCTCGGCCACCGACCCGTCGATCCCGGCTAACGGCGGTGCGATGCGGCCCGTCACCGTGGTCGCGCCGGCGGGCACGGTGGTGGCCGCGCGTCCACCGGCCGCGGTCGGCGCCGGCAACGTCGAAGTGAGCCAGCGCGTCGCCGACGTGTGCCTCGGCGCGCTCGCTCTCGCGGTCCCCGGTCGCCTCGGCGCGGCGGGGCAGGGGACGATGAACAACGTGCTCGTCGGTGGCGACGCGTGGGTCTATTACGAGACCGTGGGCGGCGGGCAGGGGGGCCGTCCGGGCAAGCCGGGCATGAGCGGCGTCCACACCGCGATGACCAACACCCGCGACACGCCCGTCGAGGCGCTCGAGCGGGCGCTCCCGATCCGGGTGCGCCGGTACGCGTTGCGGCGCGGCAGCGGCGGCGCAGGCGCATACCCGGGAGGCGACGGCATCGAGCGTGAGCTCGAGCTCCTCGAGTGGGCCACGCTCTCGCTCGTCACCGAACGGCGCGTCAGCCGTCCGTGGGGGCTCGAGGGCGGCGAGCCGGGGTCGCCGGGCGAGAACTGGTTGCTCCCCGAAGGCGACGCGCGTCGCGCACGACGTCTCCCGGACAAGTGCACCGTCGAGCTCGCCGCCGGTGACGTCCTCCGTCTCCTCACGCCCGGCGGCGGAGGATACGGACTCAGCTAGTCCGTGCTGACGAGGTTCATCGCCTGGCGCGCCTTCGCCTTCGACGGTGGCGAGACGAACACGCTGTAGACGCGCCGGCCCTCGAGCGCGGTGAGTTCGCCGAACGCGACCTGCTCGCCGACCACGGTGCGCTCGAAGTTGTTCGTCTGCGGGAGCCAATACGCGCGCTGCCCGACTCCGCGCACGTTCTCGATCTTCAGCCCGTCGAACTGAGCCTTGGCGCGAGCCCTTGCGTACGCGTTCTCCGCTGCGGCCTTGGAGGGGAACTCGCCGAGCGCGAGGCGGACGATGCGCTTGGCGTCCTTCTCGGCCGCGTAGATGCACTCCGAGCCCTCGATGCCCCGGATCTTCGCCTCGCGCCTGGGCGTCTTGCCGAGGACCCGCTTGGCCTCGTTCTTGGTGAGCACCTTGCAGGCGTCGGGTTGTAGCTGCGTCGCGACGGCGGCGGGCGGAGGCAGGAAGGCGACGATGCCGCTCAGTCCGAGTGCGGCGACGATCCCGGCCCGGCACCGGCGTCGGAGGAGGTCGATCATCCGGCGGTTCGGACGCTCACGACCTCGACCTGGAACGCCCGGCGCGGGCCCTCGTAGGTGACGAAATCGCCCGGACCGTGCCCGAGCAGGGCTTGTCCGAGGGGCGAGCCCGTCGACAACACGTCGTAGGTGTCGTGTCGCTCTTCGATCGAGCCCACGAGGTACAGGGTCGTGTCGTCGTCGCCCTCGATCCGCACCTCGACCACGGCGCCCGGCTCCACGACGTCGCCGGCAACCGAGTCGACCTCCACGGCGCGTCGCAGCATGTCCTGCAGCTGGCGAACGCGGGCCTCGTTGTGGCCCTGTTCGTTCTTCGCCGCGTCGTAGTCGGCGTTCTCGCGAATGTCGCCATGCTCGCGGGCGCGCTCGATCCACGCGGAGATCTCCCGGCGGCGCTCACCCGAGCGCCACTCGAGCTCCTCCTCGAGCCGGTGGCGCGCGTCGGCGGAAAGGTGCAGTTCGTCCATGAGCCGAAGATGCTACCGCCGCGCTCGACTTCCCAAACCGAGGGCCGACGATCCCCTCAGGCCTTGCGGAAGAAGATCTGGAACTCCATCTCGCCCTGGTCTTGGATGCTCGCCACGACGGGCGACGTCGGCGCCTGGATCCCGTAGTCCGCGAAGACGACGTGGAGCCGACCGACGACCTGGACGTCACGGCCGTCCCAGCGTCCCTCGAGCGGGATCTCGACCGGCTTGGTGACACCGTGGAGCGTGAAGTCGCCCTTCGCGGTTGCCTTGACCATCTCACCCACCGCGGGCACCTTCTGCTGCTCGATCGGCTCGGTGAGCACGAACTTCGCCTCGGGGAAGCGGTTCGACTCGAGGCCGCGATCCTTGATGGCGTTGTCGCGTTGGTCGCGGTCGGAGGTCAGGGTTCGAGGATCCGCCGTCACGCTGACGTCCTTCACGGTCGAGCCCGTGATCGTGAACGAGCCCGTGACGTCGCTGGTGCGGCCGGTCGCCGTCTGTTCGATGGCCCCGCCCACCAGCTCTTCCTGCACGCGGTATCCGACGAAGCTGTTCGCGTCCCCAGGGGCGACCCGGTAGGTCCCGTCGAGCGTGCCCCCGCCCACGGTGGTCGTCTTGGTGATCTTCGCCGGCGGCTTGGCGTCGGTCTCGATGAAGAGCTTGTAGGCGAGGAAGCCACCCCCGACCACGACCAGCACCAGCGCCACGCCCGCGGCGATCAGGATCTTCGTGAGCCGGCTCATCCACCCCTCCCGAGGTCGGGTCGCGTCACGCTACGGGATGTATACGGGCGACGGGCTTCGGGGGTTCGGCTACGCTGAGCGACTGATGGAGCACCTGACCAGCCACCTGACGAACACCGTCATCGTCATTCAGTAGCGAACGCCGTTCCCGGCGTTCGCGTTCGACCGTCCACTTCGGTGGGCGGTTTTTCGTTCTCGGGAAGGCACCGTGACGCACAGCATCGGCATCATCGGCGGCGACGGCATCGGCCCCGAAGTCGTCGCCGAGGCGCTGAAGGTGGTGGACGCGACCGGCGTCGACTACGACGCGGTGGCGTTCGACCTCGGTGGCGCCCGCTATCTGCGCACGGGCGAGGTCCTTCCCGATGCGGTGCTCGGCGAGATCGGCGGGCTCGACGCCGTCCTCCTCGGCGCGGTCGGGGCGCCCGACGTGCCGCCCGGGGTCCTCGAACGCGGCCTGCTCCTCCGGCTCCGGTTCGAGATGGACCTGTACGTCAACCTGCGTCCGTTCAAGGCCGGTCCGAGCTCGCTCAACGACGGGATCGACTGTGTGGTCGTCCGCGAGAACACCGAGGGCGTGTACGCGGGGGAGGGCGGGTTCCTGCGCAAGGGCACGCCGAACGAGGTGGCGACGCAGGGGTCGGTGAACACCCGGTTCGGCGTCGAACGGTGCGTCCGGTTCGCGTTCGACCTCGCGCGTTCACGCGATCGGCGGCACGTCACGCTCGTGCACAAGACGAACGTGCTGTCCTTCGCCGGTGACCTCTGGCAGCGCACGTTCGACGAGGTCGCCGCCGAGCACGCGGACGTGACCACCGGCTACCACCACGTCGACGCGGCCTGCATCCACCTCGTCCAGGACCCGGGCCGGTACGACGTGATCGTCACCGACAACCTCTTCGGCGACATCCTCACCGACCTCGCCGGCGCCGTCTCGGGCGGGATCGGCCGCGCCGCTTCCGCCAACCTGAATCCCGCCCGCTCGGGGCCGTCGGTGTTCGAGCCCGTGCACGGCTCGGCACCGGACATCGCGGGAACGGGACAGGCCGACCCCCGGGCTGCGATCATCTCCGCAGCCATGCTGCTGGAGTTCCTGGGTGAGGCCGAGGCGGCCGCCCGGGTGGAGAAGGCGGTAGCCGCCTCGGACGACGTGGGTGGGACCACGTCGGAGATCGGCGACGCGATCGCCGGAAAGGTGTGACGGGATGCCCATCGACAAGACGGCGAAGATCTGGATGGACGGGAAGCTCGTCGACTGGGACGACGCCCGCATTCACGTCCTCACCCACACGCTCCACTACGGATCGGGCGTGTTCGAGGGCATCCGCGCCTACCCGACCGCCAGCGGCCCGGCGGTGTTCCGGCTCACCGACCACATGCGCCGCCTGCTCAAGTCCGCGCACCTCTTCATGATCGACATCCCCTACTCGCTCCAGGAGCTCGTCGACGCGACGAAGGAGACGATCCGGGTCAACCAGGTGGAGTCGTGCTACATCCGCCCGATCGCGTTCCTCGGCTACGGCGAGATGGGCCTGAACCCGTTGCTGTCGCCGGTGAACGTGTCGATCGCCGTGTGGCCGTGGGGCACGTACCTGGGGGACGAGGCGCTGAAGCACGGCGTGCGCATGAAGGTGTCGTCGTGGCGGCGCATGGACTCGAACGTGAACCCGGTCGCGGCCAAGGGCACCGGCATCTACATCAACTCGAGCCTGGCCAAGGTCGAAGCTCTCAAGTCGGGCTACGACGAGGCCATCCTCCTCAACACGCATGGCTTCGTCGCCGAGTGCACGGGCGAGAACGTGTTCGTGGTGAAGGAAGGCAGGCTGATCACGCCGCCCCTGTCGTCGGGCGCGCTCGAAGGGATCACCCGCGACTCCGTGATGACGATTGCACGCGACCTCGGGTACGAGGTGCGGGAGGAGAACCTGCTCCGCACGGACCTCTACTGCGCCGAGGAGGCGTTCCTGACCGGCACCGCAGCCGAGATCGTCCCGATGCGATCGGTCGACGATCGGGAGATCGGCGAGCCGGGTGAGATCACCCGCAAGATCCAGGAGACGTACTTCGCCACCGTCCACGGCGAGGTCCCGCAATACAAAGAGTGGTTGGAACATGCCCGAGAATGACGTCACCACACACGGCCGACGCAGCGTCGAGATCTACGACACCACGCTGCGCGACGGCGCGCAGCTCGAAGGCATCTCGCTCACCGTCGACGACAAGCTCCGCATCGCCGAGCAGCTCGACTGGCTGGGCGTGCACTACATCGAGGCAGGATGGCCCGGCGCCAACCCCAAGGACGACGAGCTCTTCCGCCGGATCCCCCGTGAGCTGAAGGTCGAGACGAGCAAGGTCGTCGCGTTCGGCTCGACCCGGCGCGTGAAGGGCAAGGTCGACTCGGACGACACGTTGCGTCAGCTGCTCGACGCCGAGACCGAAGCCGTCTGCATCGTCGGCAAGTCGTGGGACTACCACGTGACCGAGGCGCTCCAGACGACGCTCGACGAGGGCGCGGCGATGGTCGCCGACTCGGTCGAGTTCCTCCGTGCCAACGGCAGGCAGGTGCTGTTCGACGCCGAGCACTTCTTCGACGGCTATCGCAGCAACCCGGAGTTCGCCCTGCGTGTGCTCGAGGGCGCGGCGCAGGCGGGCGCATCCCACCTCGTACTGTGCGACACGAACGGCGGGACGCTGCCGCACGACGTGGAGCGCGTCGTCCGGGAGGTCGTCGCCTACTTCGGCGGCGACGTGGCGGTGGCCGTGCATCTCCATGACGACGCCGGCACCGGTGTCGCCAACGCGCTGGCCGGCGTGCGTGGCGGTGCAGCGCAGGTGCAGGGCACGATCAACGGCTACGGCGAGCGCACGGGGAACTGCAACCTCACGGCGATCATCCCGAACCTCACGCTCAAGATGGGGATCGAATCGATCCCGTCCGACCGGCTCGAGCGCCTCACGCCCGTCGCGCACCACGTGGCGGAGCTCGTGAACATGGCGCTGAACCCGCAGGCGGCGTACGTGGGCTCGTCGGCGTTCGCACACAAGGGTGGCATCCATGCCAGCGCCATCGCCCGGAAGCCCGACGCGTACGAGCACGTCCCACCCGAGCTGATCGGCAACCGCACGCACGTCGTCGTGTCCGAGCTCGCCGGCCGGAGCAATCTGGCGATGAAGGCGAAGGACCTCGGCATCGCGCTCGACGGCCCGCAGCTGAGCGAGGTCGTCGACACGCTCAAGCGCCTCGAGCACGAGGGCTATCACTTCGAGGTCGCCGACGGTTCGCTCGAGCTCCTCATGCGGCACGCCACGGGGTGGCGCCAGCCCTGGTTCCACGTCGAGGAGTGGGAGGTGATCGTCGAGGACGCCCGCGACGACGACCGGCTGTCGACGCAGGCGATCGTTCGCGGCCAGACCGACGGCGACGCGTTCCACGAGATCGCGACCGGCAACGGGCCGGTGAACGCCCTCGATGCAGCCCTGCGCAAGGCCATCGGCACGCGGCATCCGGCGCTCGATCGGATCCACCTGACCGACTACAAGGTGCGGGTGCTCGACACGCACAAGGGCACCGGCGCGGTGACCCGGGTGCTCGTCGACAGCACCGACGGTGAGGACACGTGGACGACCATCGGGGTGGGCGAGAACATCATCGAGGCGTCGTGGCAGGCGCTCGAGGACTCGCTGGTGTTCGGGTTGCTCCGCGCCGAGCTGCGCGGCTAGCGATTCGTCTGTGGCGACGGCGGCTTTGCCGACCGGCGCCACAAAGCCGGAGCCTGCGACGGCGACAGGAGAAGAATGCCTACGGACCCGTTCGTCCCCGAGCGTCTGGAGAACGAGCCCCGCCAGGAGCCGAACCTGCCGCCGGGCGTGAAGATGCCGGCGGCGCGGGCGTGGGTGGCGGACCGACCGGGTGACCTGCCGGCCGGCCAGCCGACGGGCAAGCTCCTCGGCTCGCCCGGACCGAACATCGGATACGCGCTCACGTTGGCAAACCGTGTTCGCGACCAGCTGGCTCTGGCGCCCCACGAGCACGCCGACGACGCGATCTCGGTCGTGGCCGACATCGCCATGCGGCGCGCCGCGATCTTCGGGCGGGCGCCGGTCATGCCCGACGTCGAGTTCGCGATGCAGATCCTCGGCTACCGCGGGGACGCCGATCCCGACTTCGTCTCGTGGCGGGTGCGCGCCGTGCAGGGGACGCACCACCACTATTACGAGCGCCGTTCCCTCGTCGACGCGATTCCCGTCGACATCCTGCGCCTCGTCCCCACCGCGCTCCCCGCGCACCTCGCCGAAGCGCGGGAAGCGCTGCGCGCCGGCGTTCCGTCGCCACTGGAAGCGTGAGTGCCGCGCGTCACGGTAGCCGGTTCGCGCGCACCCGCGGTCCTACACTCACTCGGTCATGCCTGACGCCCCGCGGGTGCGGTTCTCGCCCGCTCCGACCGGGTC
This sequence comes from uncultured Actinomycetes bacterium, assembly GCA_963781615.1. Lineage (GTDB taxonomy): Bacteria > Actinomycetota > Acidimicrobiia > IMCC26256 > JACDBD01 > JALZAA01. The sequence goes on from CAWAGI010000005.1 coordinate 382,322, forward strand.
CCTCCACGTCGGCGGCGCCCGCACCGCCCTCTTCAACTGGCTGTTCGCCCGCCACGAAGGCGGGAGCCTCGTCCTCCGCATCGAGGACACCGACGTGGCCCGCTCGCGGCCGGAGTGGATCGAGGGCATCCAGGCGACGCTCGCCTGGCTGGGCCTCGACTGGGACGAAGGCCCGATCCTGCAGAGCGCCCGCTTCGAGCGGTACCACGCCGCCGCCGACCGGCTCCTCGCCGAGGGGCGGGCCTACGAGTGCTACTGCACAGAGGAAGAGGTGCAGGCGCGCAATGAGGCAGCCCGGGCCGCCGGGCGCCCTCCCGGCTACGACGGGCACTGCCGCGACCTCGACGCCGAGCAGCGCGCCACGCTCGCCGCCGAGGGCCGACCTCGGACGCTTCGGTTCCGAACCCCCGACGACGGTCTCAGCTCGTTCACCGACCGCATCCGGGGTGAGGTCGGCGTCGAGTGGTCCACGATCCCCGACTTCGTCATCGTCCGTTCGGACGGAACGCCGCTGTTCTTCCTCGCCAACGCCGTCGACGACATCGAGATGGCGATCACCCACGTGATCCGGGGCGAGGACCTGCTCGACACGACCCACCGTGTGCTCGCGCTGCGGGAGGCGCTCGGCGTGACCGACCGTCCGGCCTACGCCCACTTGCCGCTGATCGTCGGCGCCGACCGGGCCAAGCTCTCGAAGCGCCACGGCGCCGTCGCGCTGGAGGACTTCCGCGACGACGGCTACCTGCCCGAGGCCGTTCTCAACTATCTCGCGCTGCTCGGCTGGGGCCCGGAGGACGGCCGCGAGGTGCTCGACGGTGCCGAGCTCGTCCGGGAGTTCGACCTCGGCCGGGTCGTCCACTCGCCGGCCTTCTTCGACCATCAGAAGCTCGACTGGATGAACGGCGAATGGATCCGCCGTCTCGATCTCGACGAGCTCGAGCGCCGGACCCTGCCGATCGCCCGAGCCCGGTTCGGTGATCGCTTCGATCCCGCCGTCCTCCGGGGGGCGATGCGCATCGGCCAGGAACGAGCCGTCACCCTGGCGGCGTTGATAGAGCAGACGGACTTTCTGTTCGTGGACGAGCAGGAATTCGCGATCGACCCCGCGTCCTGGGAGCGCCTGGAGAAGGCCGAGCGGGCCGGCGAGGTACTCGACGCCGTCATCGGGTACGTCGAGACCTGCCCGTGGGAGAGCAGCGAAGACCTCGACGTCCGGCCCGTCCTCGAGGAACTGGGGGTGAAACCCCGCAAGGTGATGCACGTGCTCTACACCGCCGTCGAAGGCCGCGCAGCCGGCCTGCCCCTGTTCGACTCGATGTTCCTCCTCGGGCGCGAGCGCACCCTGCGGCGCCTCCGCGCCGCTCGCGAGCGAATCGGCAGCGGCTGACCCCGGTGACGGTCAACTGGAAGATCGTCCGGCGCGTCGGCCTCGTCGTGCTCCTCGCCGCGTGCCTCTACTACGTCGTGACGCTCGTGCAGGTGTGGTGGGCGGCGCGCCAGGACGACACCCGCCGATCGGATGCGATCGTCGTGTTGGGCGCTGCGCAGTACAACGGCACGCCGTCGCCCGTGTTCAAGGCGCGGCTCGACCACGCTGCCGACCTGTACGACGAACGCGTCGCCCCCTTGATCGTCGTGACCGGCGGCAAGCAGGTCGGTGACATGTTCACGGAAGCGACATCAGGTGCGAACTACCTGCACGAGAAGGGCATACCCGACAACGCGATCCTGCGGGAGACGACGAGCCACACGTCGTGGGAGTCGCTGTCGGCGGCCGCCCGCGTCCTCCGAGCCCGCGGCGACAAGGAGGTCGTGCTCGTTTCGGACCCGTTCCATGCGCTGCGCATCCGCTCCATCGCGGGCGAGCTCGGTCTCGACGCCGTGACCTCGCCGACGCGTACGAGCCCCATCTCGGGGTTCGAGGAGTGGCGCCGCTTCATGGGCGAGGCGCTCGGTGTGGCAGCCGGTCGGATCGTCGGGTTCGGACGGCTCGCCCGGGGCACGAACCGGGTGGGGAGGCTCGTGCCCGGACTCGGTACCATGGCGCTTCCTTCGGGGGTGGTGTAATCGGCAACACAACAGGCTCTGGTCCTGTCGTTGGGGGTTCGAGTCCTCCCCCCCGAGCCCGGAACATCCGACCCCGGCCCCGTCGTCTAGTGGCCTAGGACGCCGCCCTCTCAAGGCGGTAACACGGGTTCGAATCCCGTCGGGGCTGCAGCAGCGAAGACCCGGCCGCAAGGGCCGGGTCTTCCGCGTTTTCCCTGGTCAGACGGGGTTTCTCCGCCGAGCGCACACACGTTCACCACTCGACGAGCGGTTCGCCGCCGCGCACTCGGAGCGTGCACGGAAGGCCGACGAGATCGATCGCGTCGCGCGGCGCGCTCGTCGCGCGCACGGACACGACATCGCCCTTGCGCGCGCCGGTCGTGATGGTCAGATCGAGCGCGATCGCGCCGTCGTCGCGCGTCTCCGCCCACACCACGAACGCGTCGTACACCCCGTCAGCAAGCGGAATATCCACCGCTTGCATCGTCGCGCGGGTTACGGTGTTCGACACGGATACACATTGCACGAACTGTCAGCACGATCACGCGAAGTACTGCCGTCAATGTGCGTTCGAGGGGCGGCCGTTCGTTCTCAGAGCTTGCTCTTCGCGCGCGCGTCGTTCACAATTGATGGAAATGCTTGAAATTGCGGTCGAGATAGGTTGAACTTTCTCAGATACCCGGCCGCAAATTCGGAGGTTGGCGTGAACAAGTCAGAGCTCGTCGATGCAGTTCACTCGGCGGCAGGTGGTGTCGACAAGAAGGACGTTGCATCCGTCGTCGACAGCCTCATCGAAGTCGTGCAGGGTGCAGTTGCGCGCGGCGACAAAGTCACGGTTCCCGGTTTCGGCGCTTGGTCGCGTACCCAGCGTGCAGCGCGCACGGGTCGCAACCCGCGCACCGGCGAGCCGGTTCAGATCGCGGCATCCAAGGGCGTGAAGTTCTCGGCCGGAGCCGGCTTCAAGTCCGCCGTGAACAAGTAGAGACGGCCGGCGAAACTGCCGCTCTTCTCTACGGCAATATTCCCTACGAAAGGTGGTGACCGTGCCTCCGGCGAAGAGACGTACAGCACGGAAATCAGCTAGGAAAACAGCACGGAAGCCGGCGAAGCGCCGCACGACGACGCGTCGCCGGACTGCACGTAAGTCGACGGCACGGAAGCCGGCGAAGCGGCGGCGGCGTAAGGCAGCCGCGGCGAAGCCGGTCAAGCGCCGTCGTCGCAAGGCCACCGCGAAGAAGGCGCCCGCAAAGCGTCGTCGTCGCAAGGCCACCGCGAAGAAGGCGCCCGCAAAGCGTCGTCGTCGCAAGGCCACGGCCAAGAAGGCACCCGCCAAGCGCCGTCGGCGCAAGGCTGCCGCAGCGAAGCCGGCCAAGCGTCGGCGTCGTCGTAAGGCTGCCGGTACCGCGAAGCCCGTCAAGCGTCGTCGTCGCAAGGCTGCGGCGAGCAAGACGGCAAAGCGGCGTCCGGCGAAGAGGCGGGCCCGCCGGTAAGACCGGCGAGTTCCACAGCTTCAGCAAAGGTGAGTTGGGGGCCTTCGGGCCCCCTTCTCGCGACCGGACGCCGCTTCGGTCACACCTTATCGAGGAGCTTGAACCCTTCGGCCGGGCCGACCCCGGCCTCCCTGCCGGCCGCTTCCGCGTCCGCCCGGACCCGCCCCACGAACCCCTCGAGCTGGGCGTCGCCGTCGGGGGCCCCGGCGTCGATCTTCATCGTGGACGGCCACTGGCTGCGGTGGCAGAGCAGGGCCCGGATCTTGGTGTCCAGATGGCGCTCGACCTCCTCGAGGTGGTCGACCTCCTCGGCCTCGAACAGCAGCAGCCGGTCCGGACGGTGCGGCGGGAGCTGTTGGTCGGGGAAGAAGTGGTGGTCCCGGGCTGCGACGGCCCCGTCGAGAGCCAGCCACCCGGCGTGGCGGTGGTCCGGATGCAGCCGGTACCGCTTCCACGGATCGTGGCCGAGGACGACGTCGGGCCGGGTGCGCCGGATCGCCTCGCACACGAGCGCCCGCTCGGCGAGGCCGCTGCCGAGCTCGCCGTCGGGGCGGTCGAGGAACTCGACACCGGCCAACCCGAGGACGGCGGCGGCGTCCTCCTGCTCCCGGTGACGGGCAGCGACGAGGTCGGCGAGGTCGGCGTCGGGATCCCAGGTCCCTTTCGAACCGTCGGTGAGGACGAGGAGGGTGACGGCCGCGCCGGCGGCCGCCCACTTCGCCACCGTGGCGCCGCATCCGAACTCGACATCGTCGGGGTGGGCGCCGATCGCGAGCGCCCGTGCGGGTGTGGGCAGGTCAGTCGAGAGAGGAGACACGGGCGTCGAGCCGATCGAGGTCGTCGGGCACGTCGACGTCGAAGGCGAGGTCGGCGTCACGCACGACGCGGAACCCCAGCCCGAGGCGGCGGGCCTCGGCGGCGTGACGCCGGAACGATCCGGGTCCGTAGGCGAAGCCGAACGGCACGTCGACCGGCACCGAGATCACCGTGGTGCCGTCGTCGCGATGACACGGCACGACCGCCACGACCGGACGCGCACCGTCGCGCGCGAGGGGCGCCAAGCTGCGGGCGAACGGGAGATCGGCGTGCGCAACCAGGGCCCGAGCGCACCCGCGGTCGGCCACCCATGCCCGTCCGGCGGCAGCGGCCTCGTCGAGCGTGCCGGGGTCGTCGAGGGCGTCGAGACCGTGGGTGCGCGCCCAGTCTCGGACGTCGGCGGCGCTCGACACGACAACGGTCGGGAGCTCACCCGCCGCCGCGCCGACCCGATCGGCAAGCTTGCGGGCGAGCTCGGCGCGAGTCGCGTCGTCGAGGTGAGCCGCGAGCCGCGCCTTCCCCAGCGCGAACGCTCGCACCGGAATCACGACGCCTGCGCCGGTCATTCGAGACTCCGTAACGCACGCCGGAAGTCGGATCGCATGTGAATGCGTATGCTACCGGGCGTTGACGGCCGCTTTGCCGGCCGTCAGGGCAACGGCAGCGGCTTTGCCGACTGCCGTTGCAAAGCGGGAGCTTGCGACCGCGACGAACAAGGACCGAGCCGGAGCTTGCGACGGCGACAGGGAGAACATTTGGAACCGGTGTATTCCGTGGCCCGGACCGCGTTGTTGCCACCTCTGCACTATGGGATGAAGTGGACGATCGAGGGAGCGCACCTCGTTCCACCCCGCGGCGCCGTGATCCTCGCCAGCAACCACACCTCGTACCTCGACCCCCTCGCGCTCGCGTACCTCGCCGACCGGCGGCACCGCCGGGTCCGGTTCCTGACCAAGGCGGAGCTGTTCGACAAGCGGCCGCTCGGCTTCCTGTTGCGCCAGATTCATCAGATCCCGGTCGTGCGGAACTCGGCGTCGGCGGCCGGTTCCCTCGAGCTCGCAGTCGACGCGCTCGGGCGCGGCGAATGCGTGGCGATCTTCCCGGAAGGGACGATCTCGCTCGATCTCGAGCCGATGGCGGGGAAGTCCGGCGCGGCGCGGCTCGCGGCGCAATCCGGCGTGCCCGTCACGCCCGTGGGACTCTGGGGCGCGCACCGCACATTGTTCAAGGGGCGGAAGCCGCACTGGCGTTGGGGCGTGGCAGAGACCGCGGTCGTCGGGCCGCCGGTGCGTGTCCATGCCGACGAGGACATTCCCGGCGCGACCGACCGGATCATGGCGGCGATCGCCGGGTGCGTGGCGCGGGCACGCGAGATCTACCCGCAACATCCGGGGCCGGGCGACGACGGCTGGTGGCAGCGCCGGCCCGAGACCGCGGTCGTGCGATCGGCGAAGCGCAGCGACGGCGTCGACGGCGTCGAGACCGCCTCGTGAGCGACGCATCCCGGGTCGCCGTGGTGGGGGCGGGCTCCTGGGGCACCGCCGTGGCCGCGCTCGTGTCGACGAACGCCGACACCGTGCTGTGGGTGCGCCGGCCCGAGCTCGCGGACACGATCGCCGAGCGGCACGAGAACGTCGACTACCTCCCCGGCGTCGTGCTCCCCGAGGCGTTGCGCGTCACGTCGGACATCGCGGACGCGTGCCGGAGCGCGGACGTCGTCGTACTCGGCGTGCCCTCGCACGGCATGCGCGCCGTGCTCGATGGAAGCGGCGGAGTTCGTCCGGCCGGCGGTGCCCGTGATCAGCCTGGCCAAAGGCGTCGAGCAGGGAACGCTGCGACGCATGACCGAGGTGATCGGCGAGGTGCTGCCGACACACCTTCCCGAGCGGATCGGCGTCCTCACCGGCCCGAACCTGGCTCGTGAGGTCGCAGCCGGACAGCCGGCGGCGTCGGTGGTGGCGATGAGCGACGAGCCCGCCGCTCACGAGCTCCAGCGGCTGATGATGACCGTCACGTTCCGCGTGTACACGAATCCCGACGTGGTCGGCTGTGAGATCGCCGGCGCCCTGAAGAACGTGATGGCGATCGCGGCCGGGGTCGCCGACGGCCTCGGTTACGGCGACAACACGAAGGCGGCGCTCCTGACACGCGGCCTCGCCGAGCTCACCCGTCTCGGCATCGCGCTCGGCGGCAATCCACTGACATTCTCGGGACTCGCCGGCATGGGCGACCTCGTTGCGACGTGCACGAGCACGCAGAGCCGCAACCGCACCGTCGGTGTCGAGCTCGGCAAGGGCCGGAATCTCGACGACATCGTGGCCGACATGAAGATGGTCGCCGAAGGCGTGAAGTCGACCGCCGCCGTGCTGGAGCTCGCCCGGCGTCACCGGGTCGAGATGCCCATCGCCGAGCAGGTGGGCGCGGTGCTCTACGAAGGCAAGCGGGCCGAGGACCTCGTCACGGCGCTGATGCTGCGAGAAGCGAAGGCCGAGCTGCACGGCATCACATGAGCGAGCGCCAACCGGCCCCGACGCGTGTCGGGGTGCTCGGCTCGTCGCATCAGGCGCTCGTCGACGAACACGGAGCGATCACGCCCGACGGCTCGCGCTGGCAGCTCGACTGGTGGGTCGGAGCCGAAGATCGCTGGCACGTGCCGGCACGCGAGGCCGCGGTCCGCCAGGAGCTCGTCGGCGCGGCTCCAATCGTCGAGACCTCGCTGCGCGTGCCCGGCGGTGACGCCGTGCACCGCGCCGTACGGCGTCGGCGGTCCGGCGGGTCTCGTGGCGGTCGAGATCGAGAACGCTGTCGGCCGCGCCGTTCGTCGCCGCGCTCGTGCTCGGACCGACACCGGCGGGCCGCGTGCGAGGAGTCGCGACGCGCGGCTCCTGGGTGACGGTGAACGGACGTCCGGCGCTGCGCACGCCGCGGCCGGCGATGCGCTGGGCCGCCGGGACGAGAGGCGACACGTTCGACGTCGTCGAAGAGGGGCGGGCCCAGGAGCACGCCTTCACCGGCGTCGGCGGCCGGGGAACGCGTCTCGAGGTTGCGCTGCTCCACCCTGTCGCGCACCGGACACGGCTGCGCGTGCGCGCTCGCCGTCGGTCGTCCCGGACGCTCGGTGCCGGTCGACGCCGTCGATCTCTCGTTGCTGCCCGACACCGCCGTGGCTGCAGCCGGGTGGACGGCGCAGCTCGGCCGGGGCATGCGGGTGGTGCTTCCCGACGCCCGGCTGCAGGCCGCAGTCGACGCCGGGCGCGCCGCCCTGCTCCTGGCCGCGGAGGCGCGCCGTCGCCCCCGCGCTGGACGAGGTCGCCGCGCTCGAGGACTGGGGCTTCGACGCCGAGGCGGCCATCGCGTGGAAGCGCCTCGGCCTGCGAGCCCGGTCACGCGCGTCGCAACGCGTCTCCGATCCGTCGCCGTGGGCAAGCGTCCAGGCGCGGTTGGCCTCGGCGTCGGCCACGTTCACTTGGCCCGACGGGCCCGCGGCCTTCCTTCGGGCCGTCCGCGATCTCCTCGTCGGTGCCGGCGTCGGAACAGGCGACGAGGAGTCCGCCGAGCTGCTCGTCGAGCTCCCGGTCGAGTGGCGGGGTCAGAGCGTCGAGGTGCACGACGCGCCGACCCGCGCCGGGCGCGTCTCCTACGCAGTCCGCTGGCACGGCGCCCGGCCGGCGCTCCTCTGGGAGTGCGAGCGCCCGATCCGGCTCCGCGCGCCCGGCCTGGACCGCGCCTGGTCGACAACGGAGCCGCGGGGAGAGACCCTGTTGGCCGCGCCCACCGACGCGCCACCCGACGCCGACGGCTTCAGCTAGCGGCGCCGTCGAGCCGGAGCGTCGCCATCTCCCACGGCCGGAGCTCGACTGCGCCCTCGAACCGGACGAGTGGCCGGCCGACGAGGTCCACCGTCCAGCCCGTCGCCGGCGCGCCGTCGTTCTCGACGGCAGCGGTCGAGGGGTCGGGGGAGGGGTTGAACACCCGCGCGACGAGCCCGCCCGGCTCCCGCAGCACCGCCGACACGCGGGCGCCGTCCACGCGCAAGCGCGTGCCGGTGGGCTCGCGGCTCGCGCCCGCCACCCCACCCGCTCGAATGCGCTCGAGTGGGACGAGCACCTCGTCGGCGACGTCGTGCAGATCGGCGTCGCGCCAGTCGCCGCGGTGAAGCACGACCGCGTAGTCGAACGAGCGACGGCCGAGCACCTGCGGGCCCTCGAGCGGATAGGGGTACCCGGCCGGGCTCGCGCGCATCGACAGTTGGAGGCGCGAGAGGTAACCCGTCGCACGCAGCAGCGTGAGCGCGAGCTCGCTGCCCTGCGTGCCGTCGTCGGTGAGCAACTCGTACTCGAGCAATCCGTCATGCACGAGCGCGAGGCCGGTGTCGCCGTCCGATGCGTCGACGAACCGGCGCGACACGAACGTCGGAAGCCCGAACTCGTTCGGGCCGCCCTCGGCGCTCAACCCCCGCTCGACGACCGCAAACGCGCACTCGGCGTGCGACACCGTGACGGGCGCAGGGAGGGGGAAGTGCACGCGCAGGCGGTGGTCGCGGCACGGGTTGTCCAGCTCGGTGTGGACGCGCAGGAACCGTTCGCCCGTACGCAACTCGAGGGTCGTGTGCACCCTGACGGGCACGGCTTCGTCGGAACGACGCGAGCACGACCGTTCGTCTCCGATGGCGTGCGTCGGCCACGAGTACGTCGCGTCGACGCGGACGCGGGCGCGCACCGGGCCGGACTCGAGGGCCGTGACGTCGATGGCTTCGGGCGCGTCGACGAGCAGGTCCTCGGCGGGCGGGGAGTAGTTGTACGTGTCGCCGCCGTCTCCGCCGTCGACCAACCGGCCGAGCCCGCGCACCGTGACGCCGTCGGAGGTCGTGACCGTGTAGGTGCCGTCGCCGTCGATCTCGACGCGCAGATGCTCGTTCTCGAGCGACGACGCACCCGAGGTGACCGCGGTCGCCGGCCCGGCGCCGGCCGTGACCGTGTAGCTCTGCCATCCGAAGCCGGGGACGTCGTCGGCGGCGAAGATCGCCTCCCGCACCGGCGCCGCCATGACCCGGAACCGGAACGTCTTGTCCTCGTCGCCGAGGCGCACGAGCTCGTCCCGCAACTCGGTCAGGTCGACGTGCGCCTCGCCCGGCTGCGCTCCTCGGAACACAAGATCGAGCGCGCCGTCGTCGGCTTCCGTCATGTCGTAGTGGCCGATGCGCTCGCCGGCGAACTCCGGCCCGTTCATCATCTCGAGCACCCACCGCACCTTCTGTCCGGAGACGATGGTCGAGAACCCCTCGCTCCCCGTGAGCACTCCGAGCTCCTGGGTCGGGCACGCACCGCCGTCGGGCCTCACGAGGTGGAACGGCCCTTCCCCCGGAACGCGCACGGAGAGCATCCCGCCGCGGCCCGTCTGCGTCGGGTTGACGACGAGGGTCGACCCGGCCGGCGTGTCGACCTCGGTGGCGAGCTGCCGCAGCGCTTCGCGCGAGCACGTCGCCGATCTGGCGCGCCTCCTGGTAGCGCACCATCACCTGGTCGACGACCTCGTCGTCGCTGCACGCGCACGACGAGTCGTGGGCGCTGTTCTGCACGAGCTTCTGCCACGCGATCGCGAGGAGCGCATCGGGGTACCGGTCGGCCGGGACGAGCAGCGCCGACAGAGGCTCCGCCCTCCGCTCGAGCGCCCGCTCGGCCACCGCGCACGCCTGGTGCACGTCCACCCGGTTCGACGCCACGCCCATGAGCACGTTGGCGCGGGCGCCCGACCGCAGCTCGCCCCGCACCGTGGCCAGTCCCTCGGTCGGCTGCTCGGCGACGTATTCGGGCAGTGACGTGACGGCGAACCGGTAGTCGTCCTGGATCTCGTTCGCCTCGGCCACCACCCGTCCGAGCCACGGCTGCGGCATCTGGTGGTCGGTGCCGTTCATGAGCAGCATCGCTCCGCCGGGAAGGCGCGCCGGCCCGAGCTCGAGCTCGTAGCTCCGGGCCCGGGCGACGAGCTGCTTGGCGTCGTCGGGGAGATCCCGGCCGTTCGAGTACGAGCCGTAGAGATACTCGGCGCGCACCGACGAGCCGTCGGGCGCTGCCCACGTGAACGCGGTCTGCGTGACGGTGGACGGCACGCCGCGCCACACCACCGCGTGCTCGAACCCGGCGAGCCGCAGGATCTGCGGCATCTGCGCGATGTGGCCGAACATGTCGGGCAGGTAGCCCACCTGCATCGCGCCGCCGAGGTCGGTCGCGCGCGCGAAGGCCGAGCTGCAGGTCGCGGACGATCGTCTCTCCCGACACCATGAACTCGTCCATGAGGACCATCCACGGCCCCACCGACAGGCGGCCGGTGGCCGCGAGTCGCTGCAATGTCTCCGCCGCCTCGGGCCGGACCTCGAGGTAGTCGTCGACGACCACCGTCTGGCCGTCGAGCAGGAAGCGGGCGTAGCTCAGGTCCCGCTCGAGGAGCGGCAGCAGCTCGTCGAGCAGCCGGACGAGCCGGGCCCGGAACACCTGGAACGGCGCGTACCACTCGCGGTCCCAGTGGGTGTGCGGAACGATCCCGACCCGGGTTTGGTCACCATGACCTGGGGAGACGCCGCCTTTGATCAACTGCTCAAACCGCCTTGGTCCTCGACCAGTCCTCCATTGACGGAGGTGAACCCTTCCTCGGCGTTCACTTGTCGCCGTCGAGCCGGGCGAGGCCTGCATAGTCAGGCGGGTAACGGTCCGCACGAAAAGCCCACCACGGTTTGATCTCGAAGCCCGTGGTGTTCTCAGTCGGCGTGTCCTTCCGCACTGTGTAGTGCGGGTTGACGTAGTTCCACACGACGCGACCTCGGGAGTCGACCTCGAAGATTCGGCCTGTCGGGCCGTACGTGATGAGCGTGTTGCCGTTCGGGAGACGCTGGGCGCCGGAGATGATGGCTGCGAACTCCTTGTCCGCCTTGCCCTTGGGATACACGCGCTTGATCGTCGCCCGGAATACCCCGTGCTCGTCCCTTGCGTACTCGCCGTTGTCGATCACCGGAGCGATCTCATCGACGCTGGAGTACGCACGAGCCTTGCCCTCGCCATTGTTGAACACGAGGATGCTGCCGGCGTCGGACAAGCCGTTACCTATCCATTCGGCGTCGTGCTGCGCGAACAGGTGGCGTCCAGCGGCCTTGCTCTGCCGGTAGTTGGCAGGGTTGCCGTAGCGGAAGAGAAGGTCGCCAGCGGGTCCACGCGCCTCCTCCGTCGAGGTCTTGTGATCGATGATCCACACCTCGCTGTGGGAACGCAGGCTGATCATGACCTGGTCGAGTGCCGGGTTGTAATCGACGGCGTTCGCGTGGTTCCAGTCGGCTTCGCCCTCGCCGACGACCGCGTAATTGACGTCGACCTTCTCGGGGTGGGCCGCTACATCGCCGTAGTTCCCCTTGGTCGGATCGCGATCCTGGATGAGGTGATCCCACACGCTCCAGGTCCAAACGACCTCGTTCGCCCGCGGGTCGAACTCGACGACGGTGTCCGGCCATACCTCGCCGTCGGGGAGGAGCTTGGGATCACGTCCCGCGGCGAGCGCTTCTTCACCGCTCTTGCGTTCCCACGCGAGGAAGAGGACGTTGCCGTTGGGGAGCGGCTCGACATCGTGGTGTTGCATGTGCCGGTCGTTGGCATAGTCGAGGCGCCAGAGTGGGTTGCCGTCCCAATCCAGGGCCTCGATGCGTCCGCCTTGGCCCTTGCCGTCCGCGAACGGCCCTTTCAGCTTCAGCCGACCCGCCCGCATGAGGGTGCCGTCTTCGAGGAGGTACTGATAGAGACCGGGCTGCGTGTCGTGGCGCCACGAATGAACGGTCTTGCCGTCGAGGTCGACGAGGTAGGTTCGTTCGAGCTCGAGAGGGGCATAGAGCGTGTAACCCGGGGATGCCGATGAACTCTTTGTGACGAGACCTTGTGGCTCGTCGGCGAAGAGGCCCGACGGAACCGCCGCCGTCGTCACGAACAGAGCGACAACCGCGACAAGAACCCGCGCAGGGCGATCCATCAGCTCGGAATACTAGATCCTCGTGCTCGACCTGTTGCAGGCTCGTTGCCGTTGTGCAACTCATCGCACTTTCCTACGGATCGATGCCGTCGACCTCGACCGGGAGATGGCGGGGGCCGCGCAGCACGGGGCTCGGCCGGTAGGGAGGCGGGTCCTCGGCCAGCCGCGGGTTCCGGAGCCGACGGGCCAGGGTGACGAGGGCGATCTGGGTCTCGAGACGAGCCAGAGGTGCGCCGAAGCAGAAGTGCACCCCGCCGCCGAACCCGAAGTGCTGGTTGTCGGGTCGGTCGGGGTCGAAGCGCTCTGGATCGCTGAAGTGCTGGGGGTCCCGGCTTGCCGAGGCGAGGAGCAGCACCACACGTGATCCCTTCGGGATGGTGGTGCCGGCGATGTCGATGTCGGCGATCGCGCGTCCGGTTCGGCAGGTACTGCACCGGCGGCTCGAACCGGAGGAGCTCCTCGACGAGGCGGATGCTCATCGAGGGGTCGTTGCGCAACCGCTCGAGGACGTCCGGGTTGCGCAGCAACGTCAGCGTGCCGTTCGTGATCAGGTTGACCGTCGTCTCGTGCCCGGCGACGAGGAGCAGGACTCCCGGTCGCCTGCATGTCCAAGTCGGACATGCGCTGGCCTTCTTCGGATTCGGCGGCGAGTCGCGAGAGGAAGTCGTTGCCGGGATCGGAGCGATGGCGGGTCGACGAGCTCGCCGAGGTACGCGAACACGCCTTGTCGCGCCTCTTGCGGATTTCTGCACCAGCTCGTCCGCGTTCTCCTGGTCTCCGGGGTCGGTGCCGGCGACGATCGCGCCGGACCAGCCGTGGAACTTCGGCTCGTCCTCGCGGGGGACTCCCAGCAAGCTGGCAAATGACCGCGACCGGCAGCGGGTAGGCGAAGTCGTCCACGACGTCGATCGCGCGTGTTGTCGCCGACCGCAGACAGCAGGCCATCGACGAGATCGCGGATGTCCGGCTCGCTCGCTGCCACCAGCGCCGGGGGTGTGAGGCGGCCCGAACTGGCGCATCGCGAGTCGGCGGAGCGTGTCGTGGCCCGGCGGATCCTGCGAGATGAACGGGAACAGTGGTGGGAGCTCACCCGGGTCGGGCTGGTTGCGCGGATCGGAGCTGATGCGGGGATCGTGGAGGAGCTGGCTGATCTCGTCGTACGTGCTCACGACGTACGTCCCGTCCTCCTGGACGCGTGACCGGCTCCTCGCGAAACTGCGCGTACAGCGGAGTACGGGTCGGGTCGGCTCGCCGGGTCCGCCGAGCGTGCGCAGCAGGCTCGCGTGTCGTCATCGCGCGCTCCCTCGGGCTCAGGATCGGGTGCGCCCGCTCGTCGGGGGCGTGCCCGCTGATGACCACTGGCGGGTTGTGGTACGGGACCGACGGGTGCGGCAACTGGGCGTCGACGGGTGTGTCCGTGGCGGGCCCGTCGACGGCGTTCAGATCCGGTGGGAACGGCGCGGCGGACTGGATCTGATGCCGGTAGAAGTCGATCCACTTCGCCTGATCGACGGTGACGGCACCGACGAGGCGCCCGGAATGACCGTACGCGGCGACGAAGCTGCGGTCGGCGACCGAGCCCTGCGTGAACAGGATCTCGTCCCCGAAGTTCGGGACGCCCACCGACTTGATGTTCACGCCGAACTGGATCGACCAGAACGCCGGCACCGAGATGTGCGGCAGGCGGTGCATCGGCGGGCACACCATATTGTGCGCGGCGATGCGCGGCCTGCGTCACTGCGTTCTCCCAGTGCTCGAGGGCAAGGAACTGGTAGTCGTACAGCGGGTGCGGAAAACGCGGAGACGTCCCCCGCGACGAAGACGTCTTCGACGACTAGACCGTCGACGTCGAAGGCGCGACACCCGGCGTCGGTCGACGACGCCGAGCGGCCCGGCGGCCAGGCGCGAGTCGCGCAGCCACTCCGTGTTTCGTACCCCGCCGAGCGCGACGACGGCGATGTCGACGTCGATCCGGGACCCGTCCGACAGCGTCGCGCTCCGTACCCGCCCGTCCGTCGTCACCTTCGAGGCTGTCGACCGTGACGCCACAGCGAAGGTCGACGCCATGGTCGCGTTGCCAGCCGGCCGCGATCTCGCCGATCACGCCACCGAGCGCGCCCGCCAGCGGCGTAGGTGCACGTTCGGCGAGCGTCACGTGGAATATCCAGCTGCCGGCACACCGACGCGACCTCCGATCCGGTGAAGCCGCATCCGATGACGAGAACACGCCGAGGCTTGTCGGCGACGAGCGCCGAAAGCGTCGCCGCGTCGGCGCTGGTTCGGATCGACACGACGCCGTGCAGCCCCGCCTCGGATTCGTTCGGCCACGGACGGTTGCGCACGCCCGGTCGCGATCAGCAGCCGGTCGTACTCGACGTCGCGCCCATCGGCGAGGAGCACGACGTTGCGCTCGCGGTCGAGTCCCGTCGGCCGCGACGCCGAGGATCCACTCCGCGTTCCCGAGCTCGCGGAGACGCGGGAGCCGTGTGTGCTCCGTGGGCGCCATGCCGGTCAGCACCTGCTTCGAAAGCGGTGGGCGGTCGTACGGCTCGCCCGGTTCGTCGCCGATGAGCGTCAACGCACCCTGGAAGCCCTCGCCGCGGAGGCTCTCGGCCGCTCGCAGCCCCGCGAGCGATGCACCGACGATGACGACGCGTGCCGATTCCCTGCCGAGCGTGCTCATCAGTCCGGTGGCGACTCCCGATCGACGAGGATCGCCTGCACGGGGCAGGCCGCCGCCGAGCGCAGCACGCTTCGTCCTGGTCGGGCGCCGGCTCGGGCACGTACATCAGCGCTTCGTTCCCGTTGAGGCGGAACGAGTCGGGCGCAAGGAAGCAGCACTGCGCGTAGCCCTGGCAGAGCGTGAGGTCCACGGCGATCCGCATCGGCCGGGGATCGTACCCAAGAGCCGCCGCCGGCGGGCGGCGTCAGAGTTTCGTCAGACGTGCGTTTCGGTTCGTTCACGAACCGGCACCGATCGCGAAACGCGACCCCTTTACGTTCCCCCTATCTCGCGCAGAGGGGCTGGAACCACGCGAGGGGGAGGGCACCGGCGCCCTTCACGGAACGGTCCGGGGGGTGCTCTCCACTCCGGGTCCAACGACGAGCAGGAGGACGATGTGAAACGGAAGTGGTTGGGCAGGGGCGCGATCGTCGCGACGCTGGTGGTCTTGCTGGTCACGCTGGGCGCCACGGCGGCGCCGCATTCGCCGGACAGGGGCCCAAGCCGGTCTACGACAACTCGCTGATCCCGAAGGCGCCAAGCGACATCGGGATCAGCGTCAACCTGTTGTGGGTCGTCGTCGGAGCGGTGCTGGTCATCTTCATGCAGGCCGGCTTCGCGCTCGTCGAAACCGGGTTCTGCCGGGCCAAGCACGCCGCCCACGTGGTGAGCACGAACTTCGCCATCTTCGGCCTGGGGTTCGTCGCATTCTTCCTCGTGGGCTACGCCTTCATGTTCGGCGGCTACAGCCTCCCGGGCGTCGTTCGGCTACGACAACGGCCATCGGGGACAACTTCATCGGCTCCGGTCACTGGGTGTTCCTGTGGAAGGGCGGGTTCGGCCTGACGCACCTCGGCGGGCCTGCAACGCCGCCGGGCCGATGGCGGCGTTCTTCCTCTACATGGTCGCCTTCATGGACACGACCGCCACGATCCCGACCGGCGCGATGGCCGAGCGGTGGAAGTGGAAGGCCTTCATCGGGTGGGGGTTGTTCTGCGGCGCCATCTACTACCCGATCTTCGGCGGATGGACCTGGGGCGGCGGCTGGTTGAGCCAGCTCGGCAACAGCCTGCACCTCGGCTTCGGTTACGTGGACTTCGCCGGCTCCGGCGTCGTGCACGCCATGGGCGGCGCGGCCGGTCTCGCCGGCGCGCTCGTGCTCGGCGCCCGCCTGGGCAAGTACGGACCCGACGGGAAGCCGCGCACCCTGGCGGCGCACAACATCCCGATGGCGATGCTCGGCACCTTCATCCTGTTGTTCGGCTGGTTCGGCTTCAACGCCGCGTCGACGTTCGCGGCCACGGACATCCGCTTCGCCGTCGTCGCCGTCAACACCGCGCTGGCGGCCGCCTTCGGCGCGACGATCGGCATGTTCTATGCCATGCGGCGCCTCGGGAAGCCCGACCCCGGAATGATGGCCAACGGCATGCTCGCCGGGTTGGTCGCGATCACCGCGCCGTGCGCCTTCGTGCAGCCGTGGGCGGCCGCGGTGATCGGATCCATCGCGGCCGTGATCGTGATCGAGTCGATCCTCTTCATCGAGCGCAAGGGCGTCGACGACCCGGTGGGCGCGATCTCGGTCCACGGTGTCTGCGGCATCTGGGGCGTGTTGAGCGTCGGGATCTTCTCGAGCGGTGAGTACGGCGCGGGGTGGAACCTCACCAAGGAGGGCGCGGCGGCGTCGTCGAAGGGCGTGACCGGGATCCTCTACGGGCTCGACCCCGGGCTCGGACAGCTCGGAGCACAGGCCGTGGGTGCACTCACGATCATGTTCGTGATGTTCGGGATCGCCTACGCTCTTCTTCAAGATCCAGAACGCGCTCACGAAGGGCGGCATCCGGCCCACGCCCGAGGTCGAGGAGCAGGGGCTCGACCGTCCCGAGATGGGAGTGGTCGCGTACGGCGATCTCACCCTGAGCGAGCTCGTTCTCGCCGGCGAGGACCCGACCGACGACAAGGTGCTGGCCAGCACCTCGTCGCCGGATCCGACAATCGGCCGGTAACTCGACCGCTCCGCGGCGGCTGCGGAAGTGACCGGCGGGCGACAACGCCCGCCGGTCACTTCGCGCGCGTGCGTAACCTTGACGCGTGAGTCCGGCTCGATATGTCGGAACGAGCGCGTTCTTGCGCTGCTGGCCGCCGGGGATGCTCGTGTTCGCGGTCATCGTGCTGACCGGAACGGGTCGGGGTGCGGTGGTCTACGCGATCGTGTTCGCGCTCTGCGGTTTCGTCGTGGCGCGCTACCTGCCGTGGCGCTTCGCGGTTCTCGACGAGGGCATCGCGCTCTGGTTCCCGTTCGGACGCCGCATGTTCCTGCCCAAGGATGCTGTGACAGTACGCGTCGGCTTGAGTGGCAGCGTGGCGTACCCGGAGGTGTACCGACGCTTCGGCTATCCGCTCACCGACGGCCTGGTCGAGCGACGCCGGACGGCCTTGCGGGCAGTGCTCGTCGAGCACGGCTTCCGTCTCGCCTGACGGTCAGCCGCGGACCCACTGCTCCACCATCGGGTTCGTCTTCACGTCGAAGCCGACGCGTTCGAACCAGCCCTCGTCGTAGGCGTGCTGGAAGGCGTGGTCCTCGGGTGGCGTCTCAGGGACCGGGGCACGGACCGCGAGGCCTCCACCCATGCCCGGCTGGTTCCCGCACGGCGGCGACGGGTCGGTGAGCACGACGTCCAGGTTGATCCCGACCCGCTTCTCGACCGGATCCGACGCAAGGGTGGCGCCGAGGTTGTTGGCGCGTCGGTCGCGCTCGGTGAGGAACCAGGTCTGACCGGCTTTCCCGGGTCCGTGGGCCGGCGCCCCGAGGAAGCGCCACTCGAGGAACCTGAGCACCGACGTGTGGTCGTACAGCGTGTGGTCGACGAAGCCGCGGCGCGCGTACGGAGAGGCGACCGCCGCGGGCACGCGGAAGCCCGCTTGGCCGAAGTTGTCGGCGTCCACCGCGCTCGCCCGGTTGTCCGGCAGGAGGGGCGGCTTCACATGGTCGTAGAACCCGCCCCACTCGTCATACGTGAGCACGAACGCACCGCGCTTCCATTGCTTCGATCGGGCGAACGCCGCGAACACGTCGCGCAGGAACCGCTGTCCCGCCCGGATGTCGGCGAGTGGATGGTCGTCGGTGCGGTTGCCCGTCAGGAAGGCGGGATCGACGAAGGTTACGTGGGGCAGCTTCCCGGCCTTGGCCAGCGCGAAGTACTCGTCGATCGGCCGGGTGACGTTGGCGAGCCGGCTACCCCACAGCGCAAGCACGGGAAGGTCGGTGTAGTAGTAGCCCGTCGACACGCGGGCGGCAGCCAGGCGGTCCCAGATCGTCTCCCAGTCGTAGCCACCGGTCGCGGTCGGCAGCATGTTCGTCTGGTACGTCCCCGACTGCGCCGAATGCAGGTACGCGCGGTTGGGATAGGTCGGCCCGAGGATCGACGCGTGCCAACGGTCGAGCACCGTGAACTCACGCGCGAGCTGCGACGTGAACGGCAACGCGTCCCCGCGGTAGTAACCGAGGGCGAACGTGTCGTTGCCGCTGCCGGGCGCGAGGAAGCCCCCGTCGCGCTGCGCGCGCCCCTGCGTCCACTGATGTCCGGGATCGGGATGGCCGCACCCGCGGTACGGATTCGTCTCCGCCGGGTTCGTGAGCAACGGGGCTGTCTGGACGGGCGCCCCGTCGGGGCCCGGAAACGACTGCACCTGCTTCCCGTTGACCCGGAAGCGCTTCCCGTACCGGCTCTTCCCCCGCTCGAGGTACCTCCGGTCGTCGGCCAACCATCCGAGGTAGTGGTCGAAGGAGCGGTTCTCCATCATCACGACGACGACCGTGTCGATCGGCGACTCCTTGGCCGGGTCGTCGAGCATCGAGCCGAAGTCGTCGGCCGCCAGGGCGTCGCGCGAACCCGTCGCCAGTGCGGATCCGCCCAATGCGACGGCCCCACCCAGTTGCGCCGTGCGCCGCAGGAACTCACGCCGGTCCACGGCGGCTTGTCTCAGCGCGTGCCGCCGTACGCTGGGGTGCGGCAGCGGCGGCTTCGCCGACCGCAGCCGCAGAGCCGGAGCTTGCGACGGCGCCAAGGAGGAGCGGTGAAGTTGGTGCTGGGGTCGGACGAGAAGACGGCGCTGACAGACGCGGTCCGCGAGGACCTGGAGCAGCGCGGGCATGAGGTAGCGCTCGTCGGGCCGCCCGGCGGTGAGGCCGTCGAGTGGGCGGAGGTGGGCCAGCGCGTCGGCGAGCTGGTCGCCAAGGGCGAGGCCGACACCGGGGTGCTGTTCTGCTGGACCGGCACGGGCGCGTCGATCGCGGCGAACAAGGTGCCGGGCGTGCGCGCCGCGCTGTGCACCGACGCCGCCACCGCCGCCGGCGCGCGGAAGTGGAACGACGCCAATGTGCTCGTCATGGGGTTGCGGCTCACCAGCCCGGAGGTCGCCCGCGAGCTGCTCGACGCGTGGTTCGCCTCCGAGCCCGACCCGGGCGAGGCCGACAACATCGCCAGGTTGGAGAGCCGTCAGTAGGCTCTGCCCGCCGCGACGGCGACCAGAGGAGCGAGATGCCGACCTACGCCATGCTCACGACCCTCGGGCCCGACGGCTGGGCGACCGTCCGCGAGAAGCCCGAGCGCATCCGGGAGGTCACGCGCGAGGTCGAGGGAATGGGGTTGACGGTCGTCGCCCAGTACGCGCTCATGGGCCAGTACGACTTCCTCAACGTGATCGAGTCCCCCGACGAGGCGACGATGGCCCGGGCCGCGATCATGCTGGCGGCGCGGGGCACGATGCGGACGACGACACTCCAGGCGATCTCGGTGGACGAGCTGATCGAGAGCTTGAAGCGCGACAGCTAGCGGACCGCGCCTACGCGATCCACCACATCGACCGCTTCTTCTCGACGCGCACCTCGTCGTCAACGAACAGCGCGGGCAGGACGGATCCGTCGGAGCGACGCTTCAGCTTGTAGCGCGCGCTGTCGCCCTCGTCGACGACCTCGGCGACCTCGAAACCGCGTGACCACCTGTCGTCGAAGCGTGACCGAACTTCGACGCGGGTGCCTTGCTCCATCGCGGGCGAGGGTAACAGGCACCTGACCAGGACCGGGAGGGTCCCGCTCGCGGTGTGCGCGTCGGAGTCGCGGGAGCTTGGTAGCGTCCGGGCGTGGTGGCATCGGCGTCTGCTCCCCCGGTGCCGGCGGCAGGCGTCGGCGCAACTCCCGCGTCCCGAACCCGGACTCCGACCTTGCGTCTCGAGCGGCGGTGCTGGAGTGCCGGCGAGCGGGTCGTCGTCGGGATCGACGAGGTGGGCCGCGGTGCCTGGGCCGGCCCGGTCACGGTGGCTGCGCTCGTGCCCCCGCCGGACCACCTGCGCGGCGTCCGTGACTCGAAGGAGCTGACCCGCGCCGAGCGCGAGGTCGTCGCGGCACGCGTCGAGGACTGGGCGGTCGCGATCGGGGTCGGCCACGCTTCCTACGAGGAGTGCGATGCCCTCGGCATGACCGCGGCGCTCCGGGCGGCCGGGCGCCGCGCGCTCGCGCAGCTGGCTGTGCTCGGGTACGAGCCCGACCGCATCATCCTCGACGGCAACTACGACTACCTGGCGCTGGGCGCCCGGGTGACGACGGTCATTCGGGGCGACGCGACGTCGCTGTCGGTCGCGGCCGCGTCCTGTGTCGCCAAGGTGACGCGCGACGCGCTCATGAGGGGCGAGGCCGAGCACTACCCCGCGTACGACTTCGAGTCGAACGTCGGGTACCCGGCGCCCATTCACAAGTCGGCGCTGGCGTGGTACGGCCCGAGCGCGATCCACCGGCGCTCGTGGATCTTCATGGACGGGTTGTGCTGGCGCGGTGTACCACCGGCGCCGGGCCGGCTGTTCTGAGCAGGGGGACGGACATGGCATTCGATCTGCCGGAGCTGCACGATCAGGCGCTGGCGGCGACCCGTCGGTACGTGGCGGGCATCGGCGCGAGCCAGTGGCAGGACTCGACGCCCTGCGAGGGCTGGGACGTGCGCGAGCTCGTCAACCACATCGTGAGCGGCAACTTCTGGGCCGGGGAGCTGGCGCGGGGCAAGACCATCGAGGACGTCGGCGACCGTCTCGACGGCGACGTCCTCGGCGATGATCCGACCGCGGCCTACGACGAGTCGGCACGCGCCGCGAGTGAGGCGTTCCACGCGCCTGGGGCGATGCAGGCGCCGTGCGCAGTGTCGTACGGACCCGTGCCGGGTGAGGTGTACCTGGGACACCGGTTCATCGACGTCGTCATCCACGGCTGGGACGTCGCCAAGGGCACCGGCCAGGACACGACGCTCGATCCCGAGCTCGTGGAGGCGTGCTGGACGGTCATCGAGCCTCAAAAGGAGATGCTGCTCGGCAGCGGCGCGTTCGGGACCGACCACGAGCCGGAGCCCGGCGCCGATCGCCAGACCGCGTTGCTCGAGCTGCTCGGTCGGAGGCCGTAGGCCCTAACCTCCCCGCCGTGGGCCAGGAGATCACCGTCACCGCTCGACCCGGCGCGTCCCCGTCGGTCCGGCTCTTCGAGCTCAACCGGTCGCTCACCGGCATGGAGATCGAGCGCTACCACGCGGTCGAGGACACTCAGGGGGACCGGCCGCCCGACGTGCTCGCCCGGCGGCTGTTCGACCTCGGCGCGACGCAGGTGACGATCTACTCGAGCGCGGTCACCGTGCTGGCGCCGCCCGAGCGCTGGCCCGAGCTCGAGCCGAAGGTGATCGACACGATCGAGCACCTCTTCGGCTACTACGGCGACGAGGCCGGCTGGTCGCCGACCGCCCTCGAGGCCCTCGGCATCGAGGTGAAGGCCCCGCCCGAACCGCAGAAGTAGCTCGGGCGACCTCCTTCGCGCGCCTTCTCCCCGCGTCATCGCCCTTGCCGATCGAACACATGTTCGCCTATGGTCCCGAGGTGGCCCTGGCGGCGCTTCCCCGGCGGGACGAGGAGTCCCGCGAGCACCTTGACAACGCAGCCCGGCACGCCCGACCGGTGGTGCTGGCGGGCGAGCAGGTCCTCGCCGTTCCCGGCCCGCTCGGTGCGCTGCTCCCCGCCGGCGCCGTCCAGCGGGGGACGGTGGTGGCGGTCGACGGCGATCCCGGCGCCGGCGCCACGGGGATCGCGTTCCAGCTGGCGGCGGCGGCCACGGCCGCGGGCGAATGGGCGGCCGCGGTCGAGCTCCGCGCCGGCCTGGGCGGCCTCGCCGCCGCAGAAGCCGGGGTCGAGCTCGACCGGTTCGCCGTGGTCCGGCGGGTGCCCCCCGCTCGCTGGGCGGCGGTGGTCGCCGCGCTGCTCGACGGGATCAGCGTCGTGCTGGCCGAGGTTCCGGCGTACGCGCGGCTCGGTGACACGAGACGGCTGCTGGGCCGGGCGCGTGAGCGCGGGGCGGTGCTGGTGGCGATGGGACCGTGGCCCGCCGAAGCCGCGCTTCGCCTGCGCGCCGATGGCTCGGTCTGGCGCGGCCTGGGTTCCGGCGAGGGTGTGCTCGCCGAACGCGACCAGCGAGTGCACGTCGACGGTCGCGGCGTCGTGCCACGCGAGCGGTTCGCGGCGCTGGCCCGGGCCGGCTGACGAGGAGGGCGGGTGGAGAGCGCGGTGGTCGAGCGCACCGCCTGCCTCTGGTGCCCCGACTGGCCGGTGGTCGCGTTGCGCGCACGAGACGCGGCGTTGTGCGACGTGCCCGTCGCGGTCGTGGAGCACGGCGAGCGCGGGCTCGCCGTGATCGCGGCGTCGACCGAAGCGACCGCAGAAGGCGTGACGACCGGCTTGCGCCGGCGCGAGGCGGAGGCGCGCTGCCCCGGCCTTGCGGTCGCGGAGGCCGACCCGCAGGTCGAGGCGCGCGCGTTCGAGCGGGTGGCGCGGGCGGTGGAGACGTTCACGCCCCGTTTCGTGCTCGAGGAGCCCGGGCGGGTGACGTTCCCGACGCGCGGGCCGTCGCGGTACTTCGGGGGCGACACCGCCATGGCCGTTCGATGCCTCGGCGCCGTGCGCGACATCGGGATCACCGACGCGCGCGTGGGCGTCGCCGACGGCGGGTTCGCGGCCATGCTCGCGGCGCGGGCCGCCGAGCCCGGCGCGGCGTACGTCGTGCCGCCGGCGGAGTCACCCGGGTTCCTCGCGCCCTGGCCGATCGCGGTGCTCGACGTCTCCGAGCCCGGCGAAGCCGCCGGCCTCGCCGACCTGCTCGTCCGGCTCGGCCTGCGCACGCTGGGCGCGTTCGCGGCGTTGCCCGAGGGTGCCGTCCTCGGTCGCTTCGGGTCCGCCGGCGTGCGCGCCCACCGGCTCGCCCGCGGCGGCGACGAGCTCACCGCGCCACCGGCGCCGCCGCCCCCGGAGCTCGTCGAGACCGCCGAGCTCGACCCGCCCGCCGTCCACGTCGAGACGGCCGCCTTCGCGGCCAAGGGGCTGGCCGAACGGCTCATGGCGAGGCTCGGCGCGTTCGGCCTCGCGTGCTCCCGCGTGACGATCGAGGCCGAGACCGAGCGGGGCGAACGACTGACGCGGTGCTGGCGGCACGAGGGGGCGCTGACGCCGGCGGCGCTGGCGGCGCGCGTCCGCTGGCAGCTCGAGGGCTGGCTCACGGCGGACGCGGACGGCGACACCGACGACGGCGGTTCCGTCGACGAGCTCGCGACGAGCCCCCTGGTGTTGCTGCGGCTGGTGCCCGACGAGGTGCAGCCCGCCACCGGCCGCCAGCTCGGGTTCTGGGGCGGCGACGCGGCGGCGGTCGACCGCGCCGGGCGGGTGCTCTCCCGGGTGCAGGGGATGCTCGGGCATCCCGCCGTGGTCACGGCCGTGCCCCAGGGCGGGCGCACGCCGCGCGAGCGGGTGCGGTGGGTGCCGTGGGGCGACCCGCGCGACCCGGCCCGGCCCCTCGGGGCGGTGGCGGCGCCGGGCGCCAACGTGCGCGAGGTCCCGCCCTGGCCGGGGGCGATCCCGGCGCCCGCGCCAGCGCGCGTCTTCGAGCCGGCGCCGCCGGCCGAGCTGCTCGACGCCGCCGGCGACGCCGTCACCGTGTCGGGCCGGGGCGACTCCTCTGCACCCCCGGCGCGCCTGCGGTGCGCGGCGTTGCCGGGGAGCGGGGGTGAGGTCGCGGCGTGGGCGGGGCCGTGGGCGCACGACGCCCGCTGGTGGGATCGGCGGACGCGGGCACGGCGTGCGTACTGGCAGGTGCTGGTGGCCGCGCCCGACGGCAGGCCCGTCGCCTGCCTCGTCGCGGTGACCGCGGGGCGCGCCGAGCTCGAGGCGATCTACGACTGACGCGCCGTAACGTTCCCGGCGTGCATTCCGCGCTGACACCGATCCGCGCCGCCGTGATCGCGTGCACGGCGGCGTTGCTCCTCGCCGCGTGCGACGGCGATTCGGGGAACGGCTCGAGCAGGGCGGTGCGGGCGCCCGCGTTCGTCGACTGCTTCGAGTCGACCGGGCGCGAGGCCGTCGTGCCCGCGCCCGGCCAGGAGTCCGTGTTCGCAAACGTCGCCGCGTCCAAGGGATTCGACGTCGCGCCCGTGAACATCGTCGCCCGGGGACGGCCGCTCGACATCTCGGCGTACCTCGCTTTCTTCGAGGACGAGGCGACCGCGGGGCGGGCGCGACGTGAGACGAAGGCGACGAGCCTCGGCGGCCCACTGGTGCAGAACGGCAACGTCGTCATCGGCTACGTCGACGAGAAGGAACGGCGCGCCGTCGAGCCGGCGACCCGGCGCTGCCTCTAGCGCACCTCGGCGATCTCGTACGTGAGCGTCTCGCCCTCGAGCATCCCCTTGGCGACAGCCTGGATCCGGTTCAGCCACGCGTAGCGCGTGTCGCCCGTCTCGAAGAGGGGAGCGGCGTACACGGGCGACTCGCCGGGCGGTTTCGACAGATCGATGCGCCCCGAGTAGCAGACGAGCACGAGCGCGCCGTCGTGGGTCTCGAAGGTCATGCGCACGTCGAGCGTGCACGTCATGTCGGGCCCGATCGTGGCCCAGTCGGCGCCGGCCGTCCCCGTCATGGACCCTGACAGCCGCTCGCCCTCCAGCTTCGCCGCCGCCACCTCGACGATCGTGCGCACGCCGCTCGGCGTGTTCGGCAGCATCATCGGGTCCTTCAGCGTGATCGTGGCGGTGCACAGGGGGACGAGCTCGATGGCCATGACGGTCAGTCTGCACGACGTACGTCGAGCGCGACCAAGAGCGACTCGCGCCGCCAGCGCTCGAGGCTCCCGTTGTAGCGCGGCTGGTACTTCTCGAAGACGAGCCCGCGCCCTCGCTCCGATTCCTCACCGGTGTCCACGACCCGCGCTGTCGCCTCGTACGTCCTGTCCCGCAGGCGCACGGTGACGGCCGGCTCGGCGAGGAGGTTCCGCACCCAATCCGACCGGTCCCCGCCACCGGAGAGGAGGTACAGCGTGCGGTCGTCCAGCGCGAACCAGATCTCGATCTCGTGGGGGCGCCCCGAGACACGTCCGCGCGTCGAGAGATAGCAGAAGTCGTCGTCGGTCGCGGCAACGAGCTCGTCCATGGTGCGGCCAGTCTCGCATCGGGCTCCGGCGCGCGAAGCTCGGTGCATGGCATCCATCGAGTACGTCCGCGACCTCGTCCACCGCGATCACGGCCTGGCGGTGGTCGTGACCCAACGCGCTGACGGATCGCCGCAGACGTCCATCGCCAACGCCGGCGTGCTGGGACACCCGGTGAGCGGCGACCCGGTCGTCGGGCTCGTCGTACGCGGCGACACCCGCAAGCACGCGAACCTCCGGCGCCGGCCGCGAGCGACGCTCGTGTTCCGCGCCGGGTGGGAATGGGCCGCCGTCGAGGGTCCCGTCGACCTGGCCGGGCCCGACGATCCCCTCGACGGGCTCGACGCCGGACGCGTCCCGCAGCTGCTCCGTGACGTGTTCAGAGCCGCCGGCGGCACTCACGACGACTGGAACGAGTACGACCGCGTGATGGCCGGCGAGCGCCGAGTGGCCGCGCTCGTCGCCCCGGAGCGCGTCTACTCCAACCCCGGGACCTGACTGACATGGGGATCGACCCGACCGCGGAGATCGAGCCCGGCGTCGAGATCGGGCCCGACACGACGATCTGGAGTCACGTGCACGCACGCGGGCCGACGCGCATCGGTCGCGAGTGCGAGGTCGGCGAGAAGACCTACATCGCCGACGGTGTCGATATCGGCGATCGCGTGAAGATCGACGCGTTCGTGTACGTGTGCGACGGCGTCGTGGTCGAAGACGGGGTGATGATCGGCGCAGGCGTCGTCTTCACCAACGACCGGTACCCGCGTGCCACGACCCCGGACCTTCAGACCGTGCGGCAACCACTGCGCCCGGAAGCGCCGCGCACCTCGGTACGCGAGGGGGCGACGGTCGGGGCGGGCGCCGTCATCGGGCCGGGCTTGGAGATCGGGCGCTTCGCGATGGTGGGCATGGGTTCCGCGGTGACGCGTGACGTTCCTCCCTTCCACCTCGTGATCGGCAGCCCGGCGGTCCGGGTCGCGCTCGTCTGCCGGTGCGGGAGTCCGATGCTCCGATTCCGTGCCGGGACGGTGCCCGACGCCGGCCCCGTGACCTGTGGCGCCTGCGGGTTGCGCTACCAGGTGGACGCGGGCGAGGTCTTCGAGCTGCACGTCCGATGAGCTCCGGCCGAGCCCTCCGGCGCCACCGCTTTCGCTGCTGAGCCGGCAGTCCTCCTGGACGGACCGAACATACGTTCGATACGGTGGTCGGCCCCGACGGAGTAGGGGTCGCCGTGAGCAATGGCGAGCGCGGCTACGCGGAGCTGCACTGCCACACGAACTTCTCGTTCCTCGACGGGGCCAGCCACCCCGAGGAGCTGGCCGACGAGGCCGCCCACCTGGGCCTCGCCGCTCTCGCCGTCACCGATCACGACGGTCTGTACGGCGTGGTGCGCTTCGCGCTCGCCGCCCGCGCCACCGGCCTCCCCACCGTGTTCGGCGCCGAGCTGACGCTCGACGCGGCCCGCACGCCGCCGAACGGCTACGCCGACCCGCCCGGTGAGCACCTCGTGGTGCTCGCCGAGGGTCCGGTCGGGTACGCCCGCCTGGCGAGCGCGGTGAGCGCAGCGCAGCTGGCGGGGGAGAAGGGGGCGCCCCGCCTCGGCATCGGCGCGCTCGCCTCCGCGGCCCGCGCGCCCGTCCATCTCGCCGGCGCGCAGCGGCCGCCGGCCAACGACGCGTGGTTCGCGCTCACCGGATGCCGTAAGGGCGCGGTCACGCGCGCGCTCCTCGACGACGGGCCGGCGGCGGCGCGGCGCGCCCTCGACCGTCTCGTCGCCGCCTTCGGGCGCGACCGCGTGCTCGTCGAGCTGTGGGACCACGGCGACCCGCTCGACCGGCACCGCAACGACGCGCTCGCCGGGGTGGCGGCGTCGGCATCCGTCGACGTGATCGCCACCAACAACGTGCACTACGCGACTCCCCACCAGCGGCCACTGGCGACCGCGCTCGCCGCCGTGCGCGCCCGCCGCTCGCTCGACGAGATCGACGGCTGGCTGCCGGCGGCACCGTTCGCGCACCTGCGCAGCGCGGCCGAGCAGGAACGCCGGTTCGCCCGCTGGCCGGGCGCGGTCGAGCGCACGCTCGAGATCGCGGCGACGTGCGCGTTCGATCTCAGCCTCGCCGCGCCCGAGCTGCCCGACCACGACGTGCCGACCGGCCACACCGAGATGAGCTGGCTGCGCGAGCTCACCGCGCGCGGCGCCGCGATCCGCTACCCGCCGAGCCACGAGCGGCACGAGCAGGCGATGCGCCAGATCGCCTACGAGCTCGACGTGATCGAGGAGCTCGGTTTCCCCGGCTACTTCCTCGTGCTCGTCGACATCGTCGAGTTCTGCCATCGCCACGACATCTACTGCCAGGGTCGGGGCAGCGCCGCCAACAGCGCGGTCTGCTACGCGCTCGGTGTCACCAAGGCCGACGCCGTCACGCTCGGCTTGCTGTTCGAGCGGTTCCTGTCGCCCGAGCGCGACGGCCCGCCCGACATCGACCTCGACATCGAGCACCAGCGCCGCGAGGAGGTCATCCAGTACGTCTACGACAAGTACGGGCGCGACCGCGCCGCGCAGGTCGCCAACGTGATCACGTACCGGCCCAAGAGCGCCCTGCGCGAGATGGCCAAGGCCGCCGGTCTCTCACCCGGTCACGCCGACGGGCTCACGAAGTGGATCGACCGGTGGGGGAGGGACGTCGGCGCGTTCGAGAGCGTGAAGTCCGAGGGGCCGCCGGTGCCGGCGCTCGTCCTCGACCTCGCCGGCCAGGTGCTCGACTTCCCCCGCCACCTCGGCATCCATTCCGGGGGCATGGTCATGGCCGACCGGCCGCTGGTGGAGTTCTGCCCGATCGAATGGGCCCGCATGGAGGACCGCTCGGTGCTCCAGTGGGACAAGGACGACTGCGCGGCCGCGGGGCTGGTGAAGTTCGACCTGCTCGGCCTGGGGATGCTCACGATGCTGCACCTCGCCGTCGACCTCGTCCGTGAGCACGAGGGCACCGACGTCGACCTCGCCGCGATCCCCCAGGAGCCGGCCGTGTACGACCTGCTGTGCGCGGCCGACACCGTCGGCGTGTTCCAGGTCGAGAGCCGGGCGCAGATGGCCACACTGCCCCGGCTGCGGCCGCGCACGTTCTACGACCTCGTCATCGAGGTGGCGCTCATCCGCCCCGGCCCGATCCAGGGCGGCTCGGTTCACCCGTACCTGCGGCGCCGCAACGGCCAGGAGCCCGTCACCTACCCGCACCCGATGCTCGAGGAATGCCTGAAGAAGACCCTCGGCGTGCCGCTGTTCCAGGAGCAGCTCATGCAGATGGCGATCGACATCGCCGGCTTCAGTCCCGGCGAGTCCGACCAGCTGCGCCAGGCCATGGGCTCGAAGCGCTCCCACGCCCGCATGGCCGTCATGCGCGAGCGGCTGCTCGCCGGCATGGCCGAGCGCGGCATCACCGGCGCAACCGCGGAGGAGATCGCGACGAAGTTCGAGGCGTTCGCCGACTTCGGGTTCCCCGAGAGCCACTCGGTGAGCTTCGCCTATCTCGTGTACTCGAGCTCGTGGATCAAGCTGCACTACCCGGCTGAGTTCGCCTGCGCGCTGCTCAACGCGCAACCCATGGGCTTCTACTCGCCGCACTCGATCGTGCGTGACGCCATGCACCACGGCGTCGAGGTGCTCGGCCCCGACGTGAACGCATCGCGCAAGGACTGCACGCTCGAGCCGCGTACGAGCGGCGCCGGACCGGTCGGTCACCCGCGCCCGGAGCTGGCACGCCGATCCGTCGACGCGCGCCGTGCGCATGGGATTGCGCTACGTGCGCGGCCTCGCCGACGCTTTGCTCGACCGCATCGACGCCGAGCGCGAGTCGCGCGCCGTTCACATCGATGTCCGACTTCACCCGTCGTACCGGCGCGCCCACCGACGCCATCGAGGCGCTGGCCACCGCGGGCGCGTTCGGGACGCTCGGCGAGACCCGTCGCAGCGCGCTGTGGGCCGCGGGCGCGCTGCGCGACGCGAGGGCCGACAAGCTGCCCGGGCTCGTCACCGGCGCCGACGCGCCGCCGCTGCCGGGCATGACCGAGGTCGAGGAGACGGCCGCCGACCTGTGGGCGACCGGGATGACCGCGGGACGGCACCCGACCGAGTTCGTGCGCGAGCGCCTCACCGATCGAGGAGTCGTGACCGTCGAGGCGCTCCGCGAGCTGCCGCACCGCACCGTGGTGGAGGTGGCGGGGATCGTCACCCACCGCCAGCAGCCCGACACCGCCAAGGGTGTCGTGTTCGTCAATCTCGAGGACGAGACCGGCCTGCTGAACGTGATCTGCACCGCCCAGGTGTGGCGCCGCTACCGGAAGATCGCCCGGATGTCACCGGCGCTGATCGTGCGGGGGATGCTCGAGCGCTACCAGGGCGTGATCAACGTCGTCGCCGCCCGTATCGAGGAGCTGCCGCTCAACGCGGCCGACCTGGTCCGCTCCCGTGACTTCCACTGAATCGTTTTGGCGTCGACTGCATGCCTGGGAGGCACATGCTTGACGCCAAAAGCAGGTCGCTGTCAGGTGTTCCCGGTCGCGTAGAGCGCCAGGAGCGAGGCCAGCACCAACACGATGATCGTGAGGTTGTACGCGAGGTGCGCACGCGTCGACTCGAGCAGAGCGCCCGTCTGCGACCGGGTCTCCTTCCAGCCGTCGAGGTAGCACCGCGTGAGGTACAGCCCGCCGATCGAGAGCGCCAGCGCGGCGCCGATCGGGATGCCGACCACGGCGTGGGCGAGGCCGAACACCAGCGAGCGCCCGAGGTTCACGGCGGTACCCCGCTCCTCGGCGCCCCGCCGGAACGCCCACTCCTCCCGGGCGACGAGCAGGGGCAAACCCACGATCAGCAGGCCGATGAAGAACAGCGGGATGACGACCGACGCGATCCCGTAGTCGCGGTCGGTGACGCCGACCACCGGGTTCCCCTCGCCGCCGATCATCGACCACCAGCCCCAGGACAGGACGGGGACCTGGATCAACACCCAGGCCGTCGAGACGATGAGCGCGACGGTCGGGATCGCCCGCACGAAGTGCCGCGCCCGCAGGCCCTGCACCACGCCGAGCGTCTTGCGGTGCGCGCCGACGGACGTCCGCGCGGCCTCGAACAGGCGGACGCCGACCACAGCCAGCACTGCCACCGTCAGCAGGTCCACGACGGTCACGGGCGACAGTCTTCCTCAACCGCGGTGCGGGCCCACACCCGTTAGGGTGAACCGGCCCATGCCGACGAGACGGATATCGATGAGCGAGCCCCCGAGTAGCACATGGTCCGACGGCCGCGCCTCCTTCGGCGCTTCGTCGCCATTGTTCGCTCCGACCCGAGCGGGGTCGGGGCGGGGTTCGTCGCGCTCCTGCTCTCGTCAGGCGGGGACCTTCTCGCCGGCCTGACGCTCGGGGCCATCACCGGCACCCTGGAGGCGCTGCCCGGGTTGCTCGTCCTCGTCCCGGCCGCGATCGGCATGCGGGGCAACATCTTCGGCGGGCTCGGCAGCCGGTTCAGCACCGCCATCCACACCGGTACGTTCCGGGTGTCGCGCCGTCTCGACACGCTCGTCGGGCAGAACGTCGCCGCGTCGCTCGCGCTCTCGCTGTCCATCTCGCTCGTGCTCGCCGTGCTCGCCAAGGCCGTCTCCGTCGCGTTCGGCGTCGCCAACTCCATCTCCATCGTCGACTTCGTCGTCATCTCCGTGGTCGGCGGGATCCTGTCCTCACTCGTGGTCCTGGGCGTCGTGGTCGTGGTCACCACGACGTGCGTTCGCTACGACCTCGACCTCGACAACGTCTCCACGCCGATCGTCACCGCCGCCGGCGACGTGGTCACGCTGCCGGGCTTGTTCATCGCCACGTACTTGGTCGGCATCGCCTGGTTCACGCCCGCTGGTCGCGGTGATCTGCGTAGCGGCGGGAGTCGTCGCCCTCGTCATCGCCCTGCGCGCTCGCCTGCCGATCCTGCGCAGCATCGTGCGCGAGTCCCTTCCCGTCCTTGCCATCGCGGGAGCGGTCGACGTGATCGCCGGGATCACGATCGAGAAGCGCATCGAGTCGTTCCTCGTCTATCCGGCGCTCCTCGTCCTCGTGCCCCCGTTCCTCGAAGACGCAGGTGCGCTCGGCGGCATCCTCAGCGCGCGAATCGCCACCAAGCTGCACTTGGGCACCGTCGACCTGTCGCGCTCGCCATGGCGCGCGGCCGCCGAGGACGTGCTGCTCGTGTTCGTGTACGCCCTCCCGACGTTCCTGCTCCTCGGCGTGTCGGCCGACATCGTCTCGGCGGTGTTCGACCTGACGAGCCCGGGGGCGCTCGAGATGATCGGCGTGTCCCTGTTGGCGGGGGCCTTCGCCACGACGGCCGCGGTCGTCGTCGGCTACTACGGAGCCGTGGCGACCTATCGGCTCGGCCTCGATCCCGACAACCACGGCATCCCGATCGTCACCTCGAGCCTGGACTTCTTGGGGGCCGTCTCCCTGATCCTGGCTATCGTGATCCTCGGCCTGACCTGAGGCCCGACCTTGATGGACGAGAAACCCCCGAGAAATCTCAAGGCCATGCTCTCGGAGGCGAAGGACGCCTCCGAGCTGATGGTCGACCTCGGCTACGCAGCACTGTTCTTCGACGACGTCGCCATGGCCGAGGAGGTCATGGACCTCGAGGAGCGCCTCGACGGGCTGGTGCACGAGATGCGCGAGGTGTGCATCCTCGCCGCCCGGTCGCCGCACGACGCCGAGCAGATGTCGAGCGTCCTGCACGTGATCTCGTCGATCGAGCGGATCGGCAACGCCGCCGTCGACATCGCCCGCATCGTCATCCACCGCCTCGGGATTCCCGGCCGACCTCGTCGCCGATCTCGCCGCCGCCGAGGAGGTGTCGCACCGGGTGCGGGTGCGCGAGAGCTCGGACCTCGCCGGCCGCTCGCTCGCCGACGTCGAGCTGCCGATCGAGGTGGGCATGCGCGTCGTCGCCATCCGGCGCGGCAAGGAGTGGATCATCGACCCCGACGGCGACGAGGTCATGCTCCCCGATGACGTGCTCATCCTGCGCGGCGCACCCGACGGGATCGCCGAGCTCCGGACGCTCGCGGGCGCGCCCGAGTGGCGACGGCCCGGTGTCGGCGATGACCCGACGATCACCGACCTCGACCGTGCCGTCGACGTGCTCGTCGAGATGAAGAACCTCTCCGAGGTCGCGGTCGGGCTGGCCTACTCGGCGTTGTTGTTCTACGACCAGAGCCTCGCCGCCGAGGTCAACCACCTCGAGGATCGACTCGACGAGATGCGCGAGCGCCTCGAGGTGTGGGTGCTGCGCGCCGCCGCCGAGCAGAATCGACCCGTCGCCGCTACGCGGTCTGCTGCACCTCGGCAGCGCGGCCGAAGCAGCTCGGCGACTCCGCCCAGCAGATGGTCTGGCTGGTCGAGCAGGGCGAGGAGATGCACCCGGTGCTCGGGCTGGCGCTCGGCGACAGCGACGAGGTCATCGCGCGGGTGCCCGGTTGCCGCGGCCTCGCAGCTCGAGGGACGGACCCTACGCGAGGCGAAGCTCGAGCTCGAGACCGGCACGTACCTGCTCGCCATCCGGCGCGCCGGGCGCTACATCTACCGGCCCCGCGGACCCGTGCGTCTCGAGGCCGGCGACGAGCTCATCGCCATCGGCCCCGACGACGGCCGCGACCGCCTCGCCGAGCTCGCCGGGTTCCGCGTGGTCGAGGACGACAGCACCGGCGAGATCGAGCTGGTCCGCACGCCCGACGCCGAGCTAGCCCCGCCGAAGCAACCCCGGACCTGTTCGAGCCCTCGGCTACCTTCGCCGTCGTGACCGCGCCGCCGCGATCGGGCCAGCCCGTTGCGCCCGAACGGGCGCACGAGACGCCGCCGACCGGGCTCACCGGGGCCGAGGTCAGAGAGCGAGTCGAACGCGGGGAGACGAACGCCAGCGACGAGCGCACGAGCCGCACGTTCGGCGAGATCCTGCGGGCGAACATCTTCACGCGCTTCAACGCCATCCTGGGCGTCCTCCTCGTCGTGATCCTCGCCGTCGGGCATCCGCAGGACGCCTTGTTCGGCATCGTGCTGGTCAGCAACGCGCTCATCGGCATCGTCCAGGAGGTGCGGGCCAAGCGCACGCTCGATCAGCTTGCGGTGCTCAGCGAGCCGCGGGTGCGCGTCGTCCGTGACGACGCGGTGAGCGAGGTCGAGGTCGACGACGTCGTGCTCGACGACCTCGTGGAGCTCCGTACCGGCGACCAGATCGCCGCCGACGGCATCGTGCGCGCGACCACCGCCCTCCAGATCGACGAGTCGCTGCTCACCGGCGAATCGGACCCCGTCGACAAGGGGGCCGGCGACCAGGTGCTCTCGGGCAGCTTCGTCGTCGCCGGATCCGGTCGGTTCCAGGCGACGGCGGTGGGCGACGACGCCTACGCCCGCAAGCTCGCCACCGAAGCTCGGCGCTTCGGGCTGGCGCGCTCGGAGCTCATGGACGGGATCAACCGGATCCTGCGCTACGTGACGTGGGCCATCTTCCCGACCGGGGCGCTCCTCGTCGTCAGCCAGTACTACGCCCAGAGCGAATGGACCGACGCGGTGAGCGGCGCGGTGGCGGGAGTCGTCGGCATGGTGCCCCAGGGCCTCGTGCTGCTCACGAGCATCGCCTTCGGCGTCGCCGCCGTGACGCTCGCCCGCCGGAAGGTGCTCGTCCAGGAGCTGCCCGCCGTCGAAGGGCTCGCCCGGGTCGACGTCGTCTGCTTCGACAAGACCGGAACGCTCACCGACGGGAACATCGTGTTCGACCGGGTGGAGCGGCTCGACGATCGAGCGCCGGTCGAGGACGCGCTCGGCGCGCTCGCCGCCGACGAGGACCGGAACGCGACGCTGAACGCGATCGCCGAGGCGTTCCCGGCCGGGGACGGCTGGCAGCGCACCGGCTTCGTCCCGTTCTCGTCGGCCCGCAAATGGAGCGCGGCGACGTTCGGCGACCACGGAACCTGGGTCCTCGGCGCGCCAGAGCTGGTGTGGGCCGGGCGCGACGGCGAGGTCTCGGCCCAGGCGGAGCGTCTCGCCGCCACGGGGCAGCGTGTCCTGCTGCTGGCCCGGACCGACGCCCCGCTCGACGGCGAGACCCTGCCCGCCGGCATGGACGCCGCCGCCCTCGTGCTGTTCGAGGAGCAGGTGCGGCCCGACGCCGCCGACGCGCTGGCGTACTTCGCGCAGCAGGGCGTGGCGTTGAACGTCATCTCGGGCGACAGCCCACAAACCGTGGGCGCAGTCGCCGCGCGCGTCGGCATGCCGAACGCCGACCGGCCGTTCGACGCCCGCGAGCTCCCCGAGGACCTCGGCGAGCTCGGCGAGACGCTCGAGCAGCGTTCCGTGTTCGGCCGTGTCACCCCGCACCAGAAGCAGGACATGGTGAAGGCGTTGCAGGCGCGCGGCCACACCGTGGCGATGACCGGTGACGGGGTCAACGATGCGCTCGCGTTGAAGCTCGCCGACATCGGCGTCGCGATGGGATCGGGCGCACCCGCGACCCGCGCCGTGGCCCAGCTCGTCCTGCTCGACGGAAAGTTCTCCACGATGCCGGGAGTCGTCGCCGAGGGTCGGCGGGTCACGGCGAACATCGAGCGGGTCGCCAACCTGTTCGTCACGAAGACGGTCTGGGCGACGCTCCTGGCCGTGGCCGTCAGCCTGGCGTTCTGGCCCTACCCGTTCCTTCCCCGTCACCTGACGATCATCGACACGCTCACGATCGGCATCCCGTCGTTCTTCCTCGCCCTGGCGCCCAACACCCGGCGCTACGTTGCCGGCTTCGTCAACCGCGTCCTGAGATTCACGATCCCCGCGGGGACCGTCGCGGCCGTCGCCGCGTTCGCGGCGTTCGCGCTGGCGCGCTTCGACGACCTCCCGCTGACCCAGCAGCGCACGGCGGCGACCATCGTGATGCTCATGATGAGCCTGACCGTCCTCGTGATCCTCGCCCAACCGTTGACGTGGCGACGGGTCTTGCTCGTGGCCTTGATGATCGCCGGGTTCCTGTTGTTGTTCCCGATCGAGTACGTGCGCGAGTTCTACGACCTGCGGCTTCCGCGCGACGTGATCTGGGAGACGCTCCTCATCGGGTTCGCAGGCGTCGTCGTCCTCGCCGGAGGATGGGAGGTGTCGCGGCGCCTCGGCCGCGGGCCGGCCGCGGCCGTGGAAGCCGGATCCGTCAAAGCCAGTTCCTCCGCTTGAACCAGAAGTACAGGAACAGCGTCAGCGCGAGCATCGAGCCGAGCGCGGCCGGGTAGCCGAACGTCCAGTTGAGCTCGGGGATGTCCTTGAAGTTCATGCCGTAGATCCCGGCGATGAGCGTGGAGCCGAGGAGGATGGCGCCCCACGAGGTCATGCGCTTCATGACCTGGTTCATGCGGTTCGAGACCACGGCGAGGTCCGCCTCGAGCAGGCCCGTGAGCAGGTCACGCTGGGTCTCGATCCAGTCGGTGACCCGCAGCACGTGGTCGTAGACGTCTTGCATGTGGATGATCGCCTCGTCCCCCAGGTCCTCGGCTTCCCGTCGCAGGAGTTGAGCGAGCACCTCGCGCAACGGTGCCACCGCACGACGGAAGTGGACCATGCCCCGACGCAGGTCGAAGACCTCCTTCGGGATGTTGTCGCCCGTGTCGGCTGAGAACACGATCTCCTCGACGTCATCGAGACGGTCGTCGAAGCGGTCCGCGACATCGAAGTAGCGGTCGACGATCACGTCCAGGAACGACCACAGCAGAAAGCCTTCGTCCCAGGCGTTCTCTTCGCTGCGCTCCATCTCGAAGCGGCGGATCACAGGCTCGACTGCGAACGCCGCGGGCTCGGACGGGTTGTCGCTGGGCTGGCGCACCGACAGCAGCCACCCGTCGCCGAACACGATGTCGATCTCCCGCGTCGTCAGGACATCCTCGACGAGCGTGCAGTCGTGCACCGCGACGTGGAAGTGGTCCTGGTAGTGCTCCAGTTTCGTGCGCTGGCCCCCGTGATGGAGATCCTCGGCGGCGATGTGGCTGATCTGGAGCTGGGTCGTGAGCGAGTCGAGCTCCGCCGGGGTCGCGCCCACGCAGTCGACCCACAGCAGGGCTTCCTTCGGCTCGGTGGCCTCGGCAAGCCGGTCGGCAGGGACCTCATCGTGTCCTTCGACCCCGTCGCGGTACACCCAGGCCCGAATCACCGGGCCAGCGTAGAGGCCACCTTGTCGAGCGCCGCGGAACCTGACCGCTCGGTCAAGAGGTCGGTACGATGCCCGTATGGCTGTCGAAGCACCCGACATCACTGCGGAGCAACTGCGAGAGCAGACGCTCGCCTGGCTGCGCGAGAACCTGCCGCCGGGCTGGATGGAGGCGGTCGACGCCGGCGACGAAGAGAAGCTGGCGGCGATGCGGCGCGAGCTCGACTACGGCGAGTGGTGCATCCGCTTCGGCGAAGCCGGGTATGCGACGCCGACGTGGCCCAAGGAGGACGGCGCCGGGCTGTCGCTCGCACCTGCGCAGGCGAAGATCGTGAACGAGGTGCTCGGCCATTACCGGGTGCCTCGTCCCTTCAACATCATCGGCATCGGCATGGGCGGGCCGACGCTCATCGCGTGCGGCACGGACGAGCAACGGCGGCGGTTGCTGCGGCCGCTGGCGACCAACCAGGAGATCTGGTGCCAGTTGTTCAGCGAGCCCGGCGCCGGCTCCGACGTCGCCGGCTTGTCGACGCGGGCGGTGCGCGACGGCGACGAGTGGGTCGTCAGCGGCCAGAAGGTCTGGACCAGCCTCGCCCATCTGTCGAAGTGGGGCATGCTGCTCGCCCGCTCGGACCCCGAGCTGCCGAAGCACAAGGGACTGACGTACTTCGTGGTCGACATGCAGGCGCCCGGCGTCACCGTGCGACCGCTGGTCCAGATCACCGGCGACGCCGAGTTCAACGAGGTGTTCTTCGACGACGTCCGCATCCCCGACTCGATGCGAGTCGGGCCGGTGGGTGACGGCTGGCGGGTCGCGATCACGACGCTCATGAACGAGCGGGTCTCGCTGTCCGGCGCCGGTTCCGTCAGCGGCGACACCGTCGGGGGGAGCCCGATCTCGCGGCTGCTGGACCGCTACCGGGGTGTCACCGACCCGATCGCCCGCCAGCGCCTTTCGCAGGCGTACATCGAGAGCCGGCTGATCCGGCTGAACAACGACCGGGCGGCTGCGAAGCGCAAGAGCGGCGGCGAGGTCGGTCCCGAGGGCTCGATCACGAAGCTCATGTCGGCGGAGTTCAACCAGCGCCTCCAGAAGCTCGCCATCGACCTCGAAGGCGTCGGCGGTGTCGCCTGGGAAGGGGACCCGCAGGAGCGGGGCGGGAGCCGGAGCCGTCCGACCTGGCTCGCCGACGGCGACGATCGCGCCACGCAGGCTCGCGGGTTCCTGCGCGCCCAGGCCAACACGATCGAAGGTGGGACGTCCGACATCATGCGGAACATCCTCGGGGAGCGGGTCCTCGGCCTGCCCAAGGATCCCGACGTGTCGCGTGACGTGGCGTGGAAGGACGTGCTGCGCTCCGGCTAGATCCGGCGCCGGGACGCCCCGCGGCTCGATGAACCGCAAGCTGCGCTCATTCCTGCGCCGCCGCGGCGCGACGCCCGACGAGATCGCCCGAGCCGAGCGCGACGGCCGGCTGGTCCTCGTGGCGTTCGACAGTGAGCTGATGCCCGGCCAGCCTCGGTACACGTTCGAAGAGGTGTGCAACCGCGCGAGCTTCGACGTCGAGACTGCGAGACGCCTGTGGCGCGCGCTCGGGTTTCCCGATCCACCGCCCGATGCGCGGCTCTTTCGCGACGACGACGTAGAAGCGGTGATCACGCTCCGTCGACAGATCGAGACCACGATCGCCCCTCTCGGCGAGGAAGGACGAAGACCTCGTGCAGGTTGTCCGCGCGTTCGGGGGCGCGCTGGCTCGCATCGCCGAGGTTGAGAGCGATCTCCTGGTGGCAGCGGTGCACGAGCGCCGGGAAACCGGCATGTCCGAGGACGCGATCGCCGCCGAAGTCATGGACGCTCTCGACTGGCCTCGCCTCTCGCGACTGATCGACTACGGGTTGCGGCTCCAGCTCCGGGCCGCGATACGCCGCAAGCTCACCGCCAGCGACCCGCAGGCGACCGGGGCCGCCGAGCTCGCGGTCGGGTTCGTGGACCTCGTCGGCTACACCGCGCTGAGCCAGGAGCTCGAGCCCGAGGACCTCGGAGCGCTCGTGAGCCGGTTCGAGGAGCTCGCCTATGACACGGTGGCGGAGCACGCCGGGCGTGTGGTCAAGACCATCGGTGACGAGGTCATGTTCGTCACTGCCGACGCTCCCAGCGCGGCGCGCATCGCGCTCCGCCTCACCGAGGGGTCCGCGGTCGACGAGCTGCTGCCCGAGGCGCGCGCCGGGCTCGCGTATGGCTCCGTGCTCGCCCAGGAAGGCGACTACTACGGACCGGTCGTCAACCTCGCCAGCCGGCTGGTCGAGCGGGCCCGGCCCGGCTCCGTTCTCACGTCGAGCGAGTTTCGCGACGCGTTGGGCGATGGCCCCGCGTTCGAATGGCAGCGACTCCGGCCCCGCCGCGTCCGCGACATCGGTCGGGTCGAGATCTGGGCGCTCGAGCGCGCCGAGGAGCAGTCGCCGGAGCGGTAGCCGACCGGCGGCCACCGGGCCGTGCGGTACCTTCGTCCGCGCATGTACTGCGGCCCTCCGCGACCACGCCGGCAACCCGTTGTGCCTGCTGGCCGTGCACGCGCATCCCGACGACGAGGCGTCCAAGGGCGCCGGCACCGTCGCCAAGTACACCGACGAGGGCATCCGCTGCGCGTTGGTGTGCTGCACCGGGGGCGAGGCCGGCGACATCCTGAACCCCGGCGCCGACACCCCGGAGGTGCGCGACAACCTCACCGAGGTGCGCATGGAAGAGCTGCGCGCCAGCGTCGACGCCATCGGCTACTCGTCGCTGCACCTGCTCGGGTACCACGACTCGGGCATGCCCGACACCGAGACGAACGCCCGCCCCGACAACTTCGCCAACGCGCCGTTCGAGGAGGCGGTCGGACTCCTCGTGGCGATCATCCGGGAGGAGCGGCCGCAGGTCATCGTCACGTACGCCGACGACCGCGAGTTCTATCCCCACCCCGACCACATCCGGGTGCACGAGATCTCGGGCCCGGCCTTCGACGCCGCCGCCGACCCCGATCGCTACCCGGGCACGGGCGAGCCGTGGCAGGCGTCGAAGCTGTACTACATGGGTTGGTCGAAGCGACGCGTGGTCGCCCTGCACGAGGCGTACATCCGGCACGGCCACGAGAGCCCATTCGAGCGCTGGTTCAAGGCGGGCTTTCCGGATTACGACGATCGCTTCACGACCCATGTCGACGTCGGCGGGTACCTCGACCGGCGCCGCGCCGCCCTCCTCGCCCACCGGACCCAGGTCGACCCGGACGGCTTCTGGATGAAGCTCCCCGACGAGGTCGTCCGCGACACGTTCCCGTGGGAGGAGTACGTGCTGGCGCGCTCCCTGGTCGCGGGCGGCGTGCCCGCGGGCGAGCCCGCCGAGCCGGAGACGGACCTGTTCGCCGGGATCCGCACCGGCGTGGAGACGCACCGCTAGCCCGAAAAGCGCGGCGCGTGCATGGGCGGTGGCACATCCGGGTACGAGAACGGTTCTGCCCGCCCCCGGGCTCACGTCCCCGTTTCGAGGAGGCGCCATGCTCCAGGTCACCGAGAGCGCAGCCACGACCCTGGCCGACACCCGCTCGCAGATCGGCATCCCCGATCATTTCGGTTTGCGCATCTTCCGCGGCACATCCGACGGCAAGGCGGCGTTCGCGTTCGATTTCGTCGAGGAGCCGGAGGCGGGCGACGAGGTCGGCGAGGTGGAGGAGACCCGCTACTTCGTGGCTCCCGAGGTCGCGGCGCCCCTCGCGGACGCCGTGCTGGACGCGGAGCCGTCGACCGAGGGACCACAGCTGACGCTCAAGCGGCAGCAGTAGCGCAGCAGCAGTCGCGTGCCGCCGACCGGGCGGCCGTTCCGAATCACTTCTGAGCGACGGGCTGATGACGCGCGCGCCTTCCACGGGTAGCCTGTGCCCGCGCGATGAGAACGCGGAACTGACTGGCTCGAAGCACGTGAAACGCCGAACACGGTTGATCATCAAAGTCACCGCAACTCTGGTTGTCATCGCGTCCGTCGTACTTGCCCGACTCATCTCGGAAGACGGCGTCGCGCGTTTCGGCCTCGGCCAAGCCGCACTGTTCTTCACGTTCGCCATTGCATCGATCGCCTTGTTCGCCGTGGTCGTGACCGACTTCGACAAATGGGTCGAGACGGTTCCACCCGTGCCGAAGCGCGCGCTGCGCCGGTTGACCGCGCGCCGCATGAAGTGGGTCGGCGACGCGGGCGGCGCGGCGCTCGCGCTGTTCGGCGCCGGGATGACGTGGTTCTGGTCGCGCGTCGGCGGTGGGCTGGGCTGGCTCGCGAGTCGCGCGGTGGCGAGGGTGGCGTGGTTCTGGACGTGGGTGGCACGCGCCGAAAGCGCGGTGCTCGTCGAGTTCGGGGTCGCGATGCAGTGGGTGTGGTCGACCGCCGGACGAGCGGTCGTCTCGATG
Organism: uncultured Actinomycetes bacterium; assembly: GCA_963781615.1. Lineage (GTDB taxonomy): Bacteria > Actinomycetota > Acidimicrobiia > IMCC26256 > JACDBD01 > JALZAA01. The sequence goes on from CAWAGI010000005.1 coordinate 423,532, forward strand.
CTCGCGCACGTGGGCCGGGGGCTAACGGTGCTGTGGGTGTGGGCGGTGCGCGGCGCGGTGCGGGCATTGATCGTGTATCGCACCGGGATGCATCGTCTGTGGTCGGGTGTCGGACACGCGTTCGCGTGGACGCTCGCCCGCTCGGGTGAGGGCCTGACCGTGCTGTGGGTGTGGGCGGTGCGTGGTGGCGAGCGTGCGCTCGTTCGCTACCGCGTCGCGATGCAGTGGCTGTGGTCCAACACCGGACGCGCGTTCAGGTGGGCTCTCATACGCGTCGGCGTCGCCTTGAGGGTGTCGTGGACGGGATTCGCGCGCGGAGCGGGATGGACGCTCGCTCGTTGTCGCTCCGGGGTCAGATTGCTGCGGGTGGCGATCGTCGGTCGCGGGGACGAGCCGACGCCGAAGCCCATTCGTCGCTGGTACACGGCCACCGTCGACGCCGCCTTCGGGATCCCGCCCGCCGGGACCAATGGTCGACGTGTTCGGCGGCCGCGCCGCAAGTCACGTCCCGAGGCCGGGCGATCCGTCACGCATTCCGAGCCGGCCTGTCCGTCGCGACGAGACGGTCGGCGTCGTCGGACGGGGTGATCCTCGCCAGCGAGGCGAGTGAGGCCGTCCTACGATCCGCGCACCAGGACCACAAGGGAGGACCGCGCGATGCCCAAGTACCTCTCCCAGGAGTGGCTCGACGAGGGCAAGAAGCTCGCCGAGAGCCAGCCCGAGCGCCCGGGGGCCAGCGCCCGGATGCAATACGTCGTCACCGGCGGCCCCGACGGCGACATCAAGTACTACTGGGTCCTCGAGAACGGGAAGCTGCTCAGGAGTCGAAGGTCGGCGAGATCTCCGACGCCGACTTCACCCTCACGCTCACGTACGACGACTCGGTGAAGGTCCAGAAGGGCGAGCTGGACGCCAACGCCGCGTTCATGCAGGGCCGCATGAAGGTGACCGGCAACATGGGCAAGCTCATGCAGCTCATGCCGCTCACCAACTCGCCCGAGTACAAGGAGCTGCAGGACCAGGTCCGGGACATCACCGAGTACTGAGCGCTCCGCGTCCGGCAGGCAGAGGAGCTTGGCGTTGCGGAACACCCGGCTGACCGTCGCGCCCGCCTTGGCGTAGAAGCCGATCGGGCCGACCCACGCGATGTCGGCTTCGGTGCGGCCGGCGGTCGACAACGCGGCGCACACCGCGCCCAGCAACGCCCGGCCCACTCCGCCGCGCTGACTGTACGGGGTCGGTGGCCATCGGCCCGATCCAACCGGCCCGGTTCACGGAGTGGCAGGCGAACCCCAAGGTCTCGCCGTCTGCGCGCGCCGCGTAGCAGGCGCCGGCGGCGACGCCGCGTTCGACCTCGTCGCACCAGTGCGGGAACCGCCGCGAGGCGAACGTCGCCGCGCCGTCACCGACCTCGCGTTCGACGACGACACCGGCGGGGGACTCGGCGCGGAAGCTCGTGGGGATCGCCATGTTGCACGCGGCGCCGTAGGGCTCGAAGCCGACGGCCTCGAAGAGGGAGAGCGCCGCCGTGAACCGGAAGTCGACTCCGGGCCAGACGTAGCGGGGGATCGCGGTGCCGAGATGGAGGTCGACGGCCCCTGCGGCGCGCGCCCGCTCTGCGCTCTCGGCGACGAGCGCCCGCGCCCGCCCCATGCGCCGACGGTCGGGATGGACCGCCAAGAGCACGAGCCAGGCCGCCGCCAGGTCGCCGGCGCCCTTCACGGTCAGCACCGCCGCGGCGTCGCCGTCCCCCAGGATCTCGCTGTCGGGCCCGTAGCAACACGTCTCCAGGTCCGCGGCGGTCAACCCCTCGTCCGGCAACGCGGCCGCGACGAGGCGCGCGAGCCCCTCGGGCGCGAGGGTCACGCGGCGCGCTGGAGCTCGCGAAGCTTGCGGTAGCCGACGAGATGCACGCCGGCACGCTCGATGAGGTCGCGCAGGGACGGGTCCTCACACAGGTAGGCGTGGTCCTCGACCCGTCCCGCCCAGTCTCCGTACGCGGCGCGCAGCTCGTCGGTGTCGATGCCCGGGTGCAGGTACACCTCGGTCACGCCGGGCCGCAGATCGAACAGGATCCGCTCGATCCGGCGCCGGGCGCCGACCGGGCACAGCACGAAATGGTCGGGGAACACGATCCCTTCCTCGTCGGCGAGCCGGCGGAACGGGAAGCCGACGACACGCTCGGCGCTCGCGCCCGCCATGCGGAGCGGGAGCCGGAACTCGACGGCCAGCTCCAGGTACACGTCGAAGAAGTCGGCGCGCTGCTGGAGCGTGCCCATGTGGCTGTCGAGATGGCTCACGTCGAAGCCCCACATGATGGCGCGCTCGATCTGTGCCCGGCACTCGCGCCGGACCTCATCGAGGTCGGCGTGCTCCCACGTGTCCTCGACCGTGCGCGGGTAGCCGCCGTCCCCGTCGAGCAGGCTCGACGACTGCGTGATCGGCCCCCACCGATACGTCTCCCACTCCGAGTTCAGCGTGAGATGCACCCCGACGTCTTCGCCCCGGTACTGGGCGGCGGCGTCGCGCGCCCACGGGCACGGCACCATCAGCGAGGCGCTCGTGGCGACGCCGTTGCGGAGAGCGTCGTACACGGCGACGTTCGCCGAGCGCGTCGAGCCGAGGTCGTCGCAGTTGACGACGAGCAGCTTCGCGTCGGGTGCATAGCCGAGACGCTCGGCGAGGCTGGCCACGCGCCGAAGCTACCGCCCGGCTACCCGAAGCGGGAGACGAGCAGCTCGCCGGCGCGTCGCACCGACTCCGGGTCCGCGAACGGCATGTTGAAGATCAGCTCGTCGAGCCCGGCGTCGACGAGGGCGCCGACCTGGTCGACGATCGCCGCCGGCTCGCCGACGTTGAAGCGCTCCTCGAACTCCGCTCCGGCCGCGTCGCGCAGGAACCCCGAGGTCCGCTCCGTCTCCTCGGGCGAGGACGTCAGGAACAGGGATGCGAGACGCGTCCTCGTGATCTCGCCGGGGTCGCGGCCGACGTCGGCGCAGTGCCGGTCGAGCACGCCGAGCAGATGCCGCACCGTGTCGGGACCGCCGTTCACGTTGCACATGTCGGCGTACTTCGCGACGAGGCGCAAGGTTCGCTTCTCGCCGCTGCCGCCGACCATGATCCGCGGACCGCTCTCCTGGATCGGGCGGGGCACGTTCAGCGCCTTCTCGATCCGGTAGTGCTTGCCGGCGAAGCTCGGAGCTTCCTCCGTGAACATCGCCCGGCAGATCTGCAGCGCCTCCTCGAGGCGGTCGAGGCGCTCGCCTGCCGTCGGGAACTCGAATCCGAGGCCGTCGTGCTCCTCCTCGTACCACGCCGCGCCGACGCCGAGGATCGCCCGCCCGCCCGAGACGATGTCCAGTGTCGTGACCATCTTCGCCAGGAGCGCCGGGTTGCGGTACGTCACGCCCGTCACGAGCGTGCCGAGCTTCGCCCGGCTCGTGCGCGCGGCCAGTCCGCCGAGCAGCGTGTAGCCCTCGAGCATCGGCTGGGTCGGGCCGCCGAGGGGCGGCAGCTGCCAGAAGTGGTCCATGACCCAGAGCGATTCGAACCCGGCCTCCTCGCCCGCTTCGGCGAGCCGGGCGACGTGCTCGAACATCTCGTTGTCGGGCACGCCCGCGAAGGTGAAGTTCGGGAGCTGGAGGCCGAACGTGGTCATTGCTCCGTCCTTTCGAGGATCGTGCCGGTGCCGAGGCCGCCACCGCAGCACATCGTGACCAGCGCCAGTGTCCCGTCCCGTCGCTCGAGCTCGTGGAGGGCGGTGGTGACGAGGCGGGCGCCGGTGGCGCCGACCGGATGTCCGATGGCGATGGCGCCGCCATTGGGGTTCACGCGGTCCATGTCGGGCTTGAGCTCACGTTCCCACGCGAGCACGACCGACGCGAACGCCTCGTTGATCTCGATCGTGTCGATGTCGGACATCGCCAAGCCGGTGCGGTCGAACAGCCGCCGGGTCGCGTCGATCGGTCCCGTCAGCATGAGCACCGGGTCGACGCCGACCAGACACTCGTCGACGAAACGCGCCCGCGGCCGGAGGCCGAGCTCACTCGCCTTGGCCGCCGTCATCAGCAGGACGGCGGCGGCGCCGTCGGTGATCTGCGACGAGGACCCTGCGGTGTGGACGCCGTCCTCCCGCGCAACCGGCTTCAGCGCCGCGAGGGCCTCCAGCGAGGTCTCGCGCAGGCCTTCGTCGCGATCGACCCGGTGCGTCGTGCCCGCCGGCTTGCCCTCGTCGTCGAGGTCGGGGGCGTCGATCGGCACCACCTCGCGCTCGAACCGACCTTCCCGCCACGCGCGTTGCGCCCGTTCCTGCGAGGCGAGCCCGAAGCGGTCGCACTCTTCGCGCGTGATGCCCCATTTGTCGGCGATGCGCTCGGCCCCTTCGAACTGGGAGGTCATCTCGTACTGCGGGAAGTAGGACTTGGGGATCGGGCGGCCGGGACCCTGGCGGACGGTGGTTCCCAGCGGCACGCGGCTCATGGACTCGATGCCGCACGCGAGGACGACGTCCACCACCCCGCTCCGAACGAGCGCGGCGCCGAGGTTCGTCGCCTGCTGTGACGAGCCGCACTGCGAGTCGACGGTGGTGGCGCCCACGCCGATCGGGTACCCGGCCGTGAGCCAGGCGGTGCGCGCGATGTTGAACGTCTGCTCACCGGTCTGGGTGACGCACCCGGCGACGACCTGGCCGACCTCGGCGGGGTCGATGCCCGAACGGTCGACGACCGCACGCTGCACGGCGGCGAGGAGATCCGCCGGGTGCATGGTCGAGAGCCCGCCGTTGCGCCTTCCGAGCGGCGATCGGGCTGCCTCGACGACGACGACGTCGGTGTCGGCGATGAGGCGTCACGGTGTACCTCCTGTCCCGGCGCAGGCACGGATGGCGGCGTCGACCGCCGTGCGGGTGGCGAGCTTGGCCCCTTTCGCCAGTCGCGCCATCTGCGGGATGCGCTGCGGATGCTTGGCGAAGTAGGCGGCCACGGCCTTCGGGTTGGCGGTCCCGTCCTGATTGCTGAGCCGGAAAACCTCCTCGTCGACGCTCCCGTCGGTCGCCCGGTCGCTGATCACCCGGAAGACCGCCCACGGGATGCCGCGGCGCTCACAGCTCTCGGCGATGGCGGCAGTCTCCATGTCGAGCGACACCACGCCCTTGGTGCGCAGGTCGGCGATCACGTCGGGGTCCGTGAGGAGCACGTCACCAGTCCACATCTTCCCGTGCGGCTCGCCCTCGCCCATCACGTGCGGCCGGTACTCCGCCCCGGTGGCGCTGTTGACGACAACCTCGGGGAGCACGAGCGTCCCGATCGGCGTCTCGTTCTCGACCGCCCCGGTGATGCCGACCACGACGACCCGGTCGACGGGGATCGCATCGAGCAGACGCTCCGTGGCCTCGGTAGCCAGCTTCGTTCCCATTCCCGTGACGATGGCGACGACCTCACGGCCGTCGAGCTTCCCGCGATGGACCTCGACGCCGTCGATCTCCGTCTTCTGCAGTTCGAGCTTCTTGACGAGCGGCGACAACTCCATCGGCATCGCGCAGATGAACGCGATCGGGGGCTTCTCGGATGTGCTCATTGCGCCAGCTTGCCGGATCGGCGCGGCCGCGGCCAGGTCGGCCGTGCGAAGCTGGCGGCGGAGCACACGATGGCTGCACTGATCCTCCTGCGGCACGGAAAGTCGGACTGGGACGCCGACGACGGCGACGACCGCGCCCGGCCGCTCGCACGCCGCGGTCGAAAGGCGGCACAGCGCATGGGGCGGTTCATGGCGCGCGCCGGGCAGGTTCCCGATGCCGCGATCACGTCGCCCGCGCTGCGGGCCGAGGACACGCTGCGTCTGGCGATGGAAGGCGGCGGCTGGACCTGCCCCGTCCGCACCGCCGCATCCCTCTACGGGGGTGGCGTGACGGGCCTGCTGGCCGAGGTGCGCAAGGAACGCGCCGCGACCGACGTGCTCCTGGCCGTCGGCCACGAGCCGACGTGGTCGGAGGCCGTGGTCGCGCTCATCGGCGGCGGCGAGATTCGGTTCCCGACCGGGGCGCTGGCGCGCATCGACTTCGACGTGGATCGCTGGGACGAGGTCGGGCCGGGGACGGGCGTGCTCTCGTTCTGCATCGCGCCCCGCCTGCTCGCAGGGAGTGCATAGCGGCGTCAGTCGCGGGTGAGGACGATCTTGCCGAGCTTGCCGCCGGCGACGAACCGGTCGTAGGCCGCCTCGGCGTCCTGCATGGCGTACGTCGCCGCGACAGGGACTTCGAGGCGCGCGTCGCCGTCGTGGAGGAATGGGACCACCTGTGCCGCGACGAGCTGCACGGCCCGGGCCTTCTCCTCGAGCGGGCGAGGCCGCAGCAGCGAAGCGTGGATGCGACCGCGCTTCGCCATCAGCGTCAACAGGTTCAGCTCGGCGTTGCCGCCACCACCCGCGCCGATGACGACGATCCGCCCGCCGACGGCGAGCGCGTCGAGGTCCGACGGGATGTTCGGCGCGCCGATGAGCTCGAGCACGACGTCATACGGGCCGCGGTCGACGAACTCCTCCGGCGAGACGACCGCAGTCCGACCGGCCCGCGCGCCGATCGCGGCGACATCGCCACGCAATTCGGGATTGCGCACGGTCGCGGTGACCCGGGCGCCGGCATACGCCGCGAGTTGCACAGCGGCGATCCCGACGCCACCGGCCGCGCCGTGCACGAGGGCGTGCTCGCCGGGCCGCAGCCCACACTGAGTGAAGAGCGCGTCGTGCGCGGTCGTGAAGACCTCCGGGAAGCCAGCAGCCTCGGGCCACGTCAGCGCCTCCGGCACGGGCAGCGTGACGCGCTCGTGCGCGAGCGCCATTTCGGCTTGCCCTCCGCCGCCGAGGAGCGCCATCACCCGATCACCGACCGAGAACCGCTGGACGTCGGGCCCGAGCGCCACGACCTCGCCCGCGAGCTCCAGCCCGGGGATGTCCGGGGGGCTCCCGGGCGGCGCCTGGTACAAGCCGAGCCGCTGGGCCATGTCGCCGCTGTTCAGACCGGCGGCGCGCACCTCGATGAGCAGCTCGCCCGCGCCGGGCTCCGGATCGGGATGCTCCCGCCACTCCAGGTGCCCGTCGACCACGGTGACCGCCCGCATTTGCCCTCCTTTCGCCTCGCAGGCTCCGGCTTTGCGGCGGCGGTCGGCAAAGCCGCCGCCGCCGCGCAGGACCCTAGGGCAACCTGGCCGGCCGGCCCTCTGACCTGGGCAAACGGGACGCGAGCGGGACCGGGCCCCGGAGAGCGGTACCTTCCGGGCATGCCGCCCGCCGATCGCCACCCCCCGGAGGGGTCCCTCGCCTTCGTCGACGACGACGGCAACCGGGTCCTGCTCGACGCCGCCGAGGCGCTCGTGCTGTTCGGTCTGACCGACGGGCTCGAGGCGGCGACGGTGTCGGCGTGCCCGACATGTCGCAACCGGGTCCTGGCTGTCGTCGCGGTCCTCGACATCCTCGAGAGCGGCCCGTTCCACCCGCGCGCCGCCGATCTCGCCGAGCTGGCCGAGGAAGCGCCGACGTTGCACGTGTACGTCGAGGACCTCGTCACCGAGTGCGAGCACGACGAGTGGCTCGACCCCGGCTTCAGCGAATGGTGCGACGCGATCGACGAGGTGCCGGGAGTTCGCCGCCCGGCGCCGTAGCCCGAGCGTGCGAGGGTCGTCAGTCGATGTCGAGCAGCGCGCCGAACGACTCGTCGAGGCAGTCGATGAGCGTGGCCGGGTCGCTCACCGCGGCGGGATCGATGTTGACCCCCATGTCGAGCGAGTCGAGGTAGCTCAACAGCGTGACGTTGAGCGCGCATCCAGCTCGAGGTCCCATCGGGTAGTTCGCCTCGATGCGGGCGCCACCGAGGTACAGATCCACGGGGCTGCCTTGCAGATTGGACGTCGCGAAGTCGATCGTGCGGGACTGACTGCGGGTCAGCGCGACGAGCATCGTGGCCGGCAGGCCCGCCAGCAGGCCCGCCAGCGATCCCGCGGCGGTGACGGCCGGCTCGTCCCGCAGGCCGTGCAGGCGGTCGTGCACGAGCTTGAAGCGCGTCGTCGGGTCCTTGGGTTGGACGGGCACGAGCACCCGGGCCGGCGTGAAGCTGTTCGCGCTGTCCTCGTCGTCGCCGCGGCGCGTGCTGATCGGCATCGCCATGCGCAGCTCGTCGCACGGAACGCCCATGCGCTCGTGGTACAGGCCGAGCGCGCCGGTGACGCCGGTGACGTACACGTCGTTGACGCTGCCGCCGAGCTTCGCCGCCACCGCCTTGGCCTTCGTGAGGGGGACACCGAACCGCTCGAACCGGAGCGCGAGCGACCGTCGGTCGAGCAGGGGTGAACGGGCAGGGTCGGTCACCAGCAGCTGCCGGCGCACGGATTCCCCGAGCCGGACGGCGTCGTTGACGCCTCGGCGCGCCGACTCACGGTTGGCCAGGACGCGCGTGGCGGACTCGAGGCCCCGCCCGACGCGCCCGAGCTGCTCGCGCACGGTGTAGGTGACGGCTTGACCGACGGCCTCGGCCGGTGAGACACGTCGCACCGGGTCTGCGGAAGCCTCGGCGCGGCGTTGGGCTTCGGCGTCGGCGACGATGCGCTGGAGGGGCGACGGCTCCGGCGGCGCCGGTGGGTCGGCCTCGAAGTCGAGCAGGCTCAGCGACAGCTTCACGCCGCCGACCCCGTCGGTGATCGTGTGGTGGACCTTCTGGAGGAACGCCGCCCCCCTCCTTCGAGTCCTTCGACCACGGTGAACTCCCACAGTGGCCGCGAACGGTCGAGGGGGGTCGCCGCGACCGCCGCCGTGAGGTCGAGCAGCTGCCGCATGCCTCCCGGTGCCGGGACGGCGACGGTGCGGAGGTGGTAGTCGAGGTCGAGGTCGTAGTCCGGCACCCACTCGGGCGGGGCGAGGCGGAACGGCGGCGTGACGACGCGGTGACCGAGGCGGGGGATCGCCTCGATCGCCTTCTCGACCTTGGCGCGTACGCGGGCGGGGTCGGGCCGGCGCTCGAGGATGCTGATGTTCGTGAAGTCCGAGCGGAGGGCGGGGTCCTTCTCGACCGCCCACATGATCGCCTCGGCGTCGCTCATTCGCATTGGATCAGGGTTTCGCGAGGCGGAGGGGCGTGCAAGCGCGAACGCGCCGTCTAACGCGCGATTTGCGTGTGCTTGAACTCGTTGAGGCGGCTCCAGTCGAGAAGCCCGAGCGCCCGTTCGAGATCGTCGACCCGGTTGCGCTCCATGAACCGGATGAACACGGCGTCGTCGCCCTCGATGAAGGTCGGGACACCGAATGCGTTGAACCGGTCGACCTGCTCGGTGTGCTCGGCGGCGAGCGTCTTCAGGGGACGGCCGCTCCAGGCCTCTTCGGCGACCGCGTCGACGTCGAGGCCGGCTTCGGCCGCGGCTTCGCGGATCACGTCCTCGTGGCCGAGCTTCTTTCCGTGGTCGTGGCGGGCGGCGAAGGCGGCGAGATGGAAGTCGAAGAACCTCTCGGGGAACTGGTCGCGCACCGCGATGCCGTAGAGCAGGGCGGTGACGCCGGTGCCCCACTCGCCGGGTTGGCGCTCCCACACCGGTGGCTCGCCTTCCTCGACGTGGGCCTGGTCGAGCGAGAACGGCAGGAAGCGCACGTCGAGGTCCGCGCCGTCGCGGAGCGCCGAGACCACCGCCTCGTGCGCGTTGCGGGCGAATGGGCAGCGGTAGTCGAAGCTGACGGCAATCTCGCGTGGCACGGCGACCTCCGGGATGAAATCCGAGTGTTCAGGTCAGCATCCACGGTACCGCGCGATTCCCTCTTCGAAATCGGCGTCAGCGGTCGAGGGCCCGCTTCGCGATCTGTCCGAACGCGAGGCCGAGGAGCACTCCCACGAGCGTGTCGGACGCGTGGTGCATGCGGACGTAGACGCGGCTGGCGGCGACGAGCGTCGCGAGCGTGAAGTAGGCGGGCGCGGCGTCGGTGCCGTCGGCGAGCAGCGTCGCCGCCGTGAACGCCGACGTCGCGTGCCCGGACGGGAACGCGCTGGTCCGGGGCCGGTGGAGCCCGTACGGCAGCGGTCCCGCCGGCGCGCTCGGCGGCCGGATGCGGCGGAAGGCGAGCTTGATCGAGACCGTTCGTCAGCGCCGACTCGGCGCCCAGGGCGGCGGCGATGCGCACACCGATCGCCGGATCACCACGCCGGGCGGCACGTAGCGCGCCGATCGCGATCCACAACAACGCGTGATCGGCTGCGCTGGACAGGCCGTAGAACAGCGGATCGAGCTCGCGGCTCCGGTAGCGGTCGACCCAGCGGTCGACGGCGTCGTCGAACGCCCGAACCCGTGCAGACAACGCACTGCGCCGTGGCCGGCTCCGCTCCCCGGCGCGCGCGGTCACGGGACGGGCAGACGCCATAGCAGACGAGGGTACAAGGAGTGCGGTGGAATGGTGCCGTGCAGCTCGGGCCTCGGATCGCAGTTGTCGGGACGAGCGGCGCGGGCAAGACCACCCTCGCCACGCGGCTCGCCGCGCTGCTCGACTGTCCGCACGTCGAGCTCGACGCGTTCCAGCACGGGCCGAACTGGCAGCAGGCGACGATCGAGGAGCTGCGCGAGCGCACCGACCGCGCGACGGCGGGCGAACGGTGGGTCAGCGACGGCAACTACGAGGCGGTTCGCGATCTGACCTGGGGCCGCGCCGACCAGCTCGTCTGGCTCGACTACGAACGCCCGCTGATCATGGCGCGCGTCATCCGCCGCTCGGTGTGGCGGGCGATCACCCGCAAGCCGATGTGGAACGACAACCGCGAGGACTGGCGCACCTGGGCCGATCCGGAGCATCCGATCCGATGGGCGTGGGTGAAGCACGGCGAGCGGCGGCGGAAGTACCCAGAGCTGTTGCGACAGCCCGAGTACGCGCATCTCGAGGTGCTGCGCCTGCGGCATCCACACGAGACACGGCGGCTGCTCGCCGCGGCGAGCGCGACCGCGTAGGGCCGCGCGGCAGATAAGCCGACGCCGAGCGGCAGGGTCGGTGCGATGACCGTGCCCGGCCCGCGCAGCTCGGCAGCCTGCAGGGGGTCGCCGCCGAAGGCGGGGCAGTACGGCTTGAACGTGCAGTAGTCGCACAGCGGACCGGTATGAGGGCGGAAGTCCTCGCGTTCGCAGGCGCGCAGGATGGCCGTCCACACGGCCTCGGCCCGGCGCCCGACGCCGGCGACCGACTGCTCGGTCGGGGTGGCGATGATCGCTTCGGGCTTCGACAGGTAGTAGAGCTGCACGCGCGCCGGTCGCTTTCCGAGCATCTGCTCGCACAGCGCGGCATAGATGTGGACGCCGGAGAGCCGGGCGTTCTCCGCGAACTCGCTGGGCACGGACCCCGTCTTGTAGTCGGTGACGACGAGCTCGCCGTCGTCGTCGATCTCGAGCCGGTCGATGACCCCGCGCAACGTGACCCGCCCGAACTGCGCGGTGAGCTTGAGCTCGAGGCCGTTCGGGCTGACAGTCCGCGGGTCCTCGAGCTGGAAGTAGCGCCGGAGGAGCTCCTCGGCATCGGCGTCGAACTTCGCCCGCTCCTCGTCGGTGAGCTCGAGGTCGGCGAAATCGGGGTGGTCGGCCATCTCGATCCGGGCCGTCGCCAGGTCGGCCAGCGCCGCCGGGACGGTGCGGTCGGGCGCGGGGCGCAGCATCAGGAGCTCGAGGGCGCGGTGGACGAGCGTGCCCTTGGTGGCGGCCGCGCTCGGTGGCTCCGGGAGCCGGTCGATGTACGAGAACCGGAACGCCAGCGGGCACGACTTGAACGCCGACACGGAGCTCGGTGACAAGGACGGAGGGAATGCCAGACCCATAGGCGGAGAGTAACGCCGGGGTATGACGGTCACGCGGATCTCCCGTAGCCTCCGCCGCGGCGGCGGCGGCTTTGCCGGCCGACGCCGCAGGAGCCGGAGCTTGCGACGGCGACAGGCAGGCGTCTGCGCCGACCTGGGGGAATGATGCGAGTCGACGGAACGGTGATGACGGCCCGGCCGGAGGAGATGCCGGCGGCGGCCCGGGAGCTCGAGGAGCTGGGATACGACGGGGTCTTCACCGCCGAGACGAGCCACGACCCGTTCCTCCCGATCGCACTGGCGGCGCTCGAGACCGAGCGCATCGAGCTCGCCACCGGCATCGCCGTCGCCTTCGCGAGAAACCCGATGTCGACGGCCGTCATCGGCAACGACCTTCAGCTCTACACGAAAGGCCGCTTCATCCTTGGCCTCGGCAGCCAGATCAAGCCGCACATCGAGAAGCGGTTCTCGATGCCGTGGTCGGAGCCGGCGAAGCGGATGCGCGAGTTCATCCTCGCCATGCGCGCCATCTGGGCGTGCTGGAACGACGGCGAGAAGCTCGATTTCCACGGCGAGTTCTACCGCCACACGCTCATGACCCCGTTCTTCAACCCGGGCCCGAACCCGTACGGCGTCCCGAAGGTGTTCCTCGCCGCCGTCGGCGAGCGCATGACCGAGGTCGCGGGCGAGGTCGCCGACGGGATCCTGCTGCACGGCTTCACCACGGAGCGGTACGTGCGCGAGGTGACGATGCCCGCACTCGAGCGCGGGTGGGCGCGCGCCGGCAAGCAGCGCGCCGACTTCGAGCTGTCGGGACCGATGTTCGTCGTCACCGGCACGAACGAGGAGGAGTTCGAGGCGGCGCGGCGGGGGACGAAGCAGCAGATCGCGTTCTACGGGTCGACGCCCGCGTACCGAGGCGTGCTCGAGCTGCACGGCTGGGGCGACCTCCAGGACGAGCTCAACCGGCTGTCGAAGCAGGGTGAGTGGGTGCAGATGGGGGAGCTCGTGGACGACGAGATCCTCGGGACGTTCGCGGTGACGGGTGAGCCCGAGGAGATCCCGGCGAAGCTCCTCGACCGCTACGGCGACGTCGTCGACCGCGTCAGCTTCTACGCCCCGTACAAGAGCGACCCCGAGCGCTGGTCGCGCATCGTCGAGGGGTTCAAGGCCGGGGCCTGACCGGTCACGCCGGCTTACGAGCGAGCAGGACCTCGGTGTCGCCGGGCCAGTCCCAGAACAAGCCGGTGGAGGATCGCTCGGTCAGCAGCGTCCGCACGTCGGCCTCGAACGCGCCGAGCCGGTCGCCGAAGAGGTGGGGCGAGGCGAACGACATCGACAGATAGCCGGCGAGCACGCTGTCGACGTCGCGGACGATGTCGGGTCGGCCGGGCGCGAACACCGAGCGCGGCGCCCCGAACCGGGTGCGCCTCAGGGCGTCCTCGTACCGTTCGTAGGTGTCGGGTCGGTATCCCTGTCCGGCGCGCCGGCGCGGTCCCAGGTAGCGGCGGATGATCTCGTGGATCCGGTCGTGCGGGATCGGCGGGAAGCCCGGTCCCTCCGGCTGCGGCCGTCCCTCGACGGTGTGCACGACGAGCGCGAGCGCACCGGCCGGTTCGAGGATGTCGTAGACGGCCTCCGCGACGCGAACTTGATCTGTCCATTGGAACGACTGGCCGAACGTCACGAGCTTGCACGGGGCGAGATCGAGCGTGGGGATCGCCTCCGCGACCGCCTCGACCCAGCGGATGTCGTCGACGCCTGCTTCGCGGGCACGACGCGCGCCCTCGGCGAGCATGTCGGTGTCGGGGTCGAGGCCGATCGCGTCGTCGAACGACGGCGCGAGCTCGACCGTCAGGATGCCGGGCCCGCACCCCACGTCGAGCAGACGACCGGAGCCGTCGAGGCCGACCTCCTCGGTCAGCGTCGCCACGAGCTCCCGCGAGTACGGCGGACGTCCGCGCTCGTAGTACCGAGCACTCCCTCGGTAGATCGTCGGGTCGTACGGCACCGGATCATCTTGACCGCAATCGAGCCGGGGACGAGGTCGTTACGCGTCCCGCCGTGTGATCAGGATGGCCGCGATCGTGAAGGTGACGACGAGCCAGAGGAGCGCCACGACGAGCGCGGGACCGGGCGAGAGCAGGCTGGTATCGGGTCGCACGTTGAACAGTGCAGCGCCGAGCTCGGCGGGGAGGAACTTGCCGATGTCGGTGTCCCACGGGTTGGGCAGGGCGCGGGTGAGGAGCGGGAGCACCAGGACGACTGCGAACAGCGTGGCGATCGCGCCCGCGGTGCGTCGCACGATGGCTCCGAGCGCGAGTCCGAGGAGCCCGACGATGGCGAGGTAGACGCCGGCCCCGAGGACGGCTCGCAGCACGTGCGGATCGCCGAGTGACACGCCGAGGTGCTTGCGATCGAGCACGGCTTGGCCGACGAAGAACGCGGCGAACACGGACATCATGCTGACGACGATCGCGACCGCACCGAACACGACGGCCTTCGCCGCGAGCAGGGTCCGGCGTTGGGGAACCGCCGTGAGCGTGGTCCGGATCAGACCGGTGGCGTATTCGGAGCTGACGACCAACACGCCGAGAACGCCGATCGCGATCTGCGCGAGGAACAGGCCGCGCAAGCTCTGGAACGTGGGGTCGAACGTCAGGCGTTGGCGCAGCCCGAGCTGGTCGTACCTCCGCACGTAGGCGAAACAGAACAGCGCCCCCAGCCCGACGGTGATGCCGAAGGTCGCGACCAACGACCAGACCGTGGATCGGACCGAGCGGATCTTGGTCCACTCGGAGCGGACCACCGCGGGGAGGACCGGGCCCCGGGGTCGCGGCATCCGGGTGATCGTGTCGTCGGGAGGAGGCGTCTCGACCCTGGTGGACGCAGCTGCAGTCATCGTCTGGGCTCACCGGTCGGGCCGGCATGTGCGAGGTCGGCACCGTGGTACTGGACGCTGTCGTCCGTCAGCTCGAAGAACGCTTCCTCGAGCGATGCTCGCTGCGATGTGAGCTCGTGAAGCGCGATGCCGTGCCGGGCTGCGAGCTCGCCGATGTGCGCGGCATCGACACCCGTGACCGTCAGCGCGCCATCCTCGTCACGAACCGTCGCGCCGTCGCTCGCGAGCAGGTTCATGAGATCGTCGTGTCGGGGCGCTCGCACGCGCACCGAGGATCCCGCCCCTGCGGTGATGCGCTCGATGCTGTCCTCGGCGATGAGCTTGCCGCGTCCGATGACGATGAGGTGCTGAGCCGTGAGCGCCATCTCGCTCATGACATGGCTCGACACGAAGACCGTGCGTCCCTCCGCTGCGAGTCGATGAAAGAGGTCACGGATCCAGACGATCCCCTCGGGATCGAGGCCGCTCACCGGCTCGTCGAACAAGAGGATCTGCGGATCGCCCACCAGGGCGGCGGCGATCCCGAGGCGTTGCTTCATGCCGAGCGAGAACGGTCCCGCCCGGCGCGTCGCCACGTCGGTCAGGCCGACCATCTCGAGGACCTCGTCGACCCGTCGCCGGCCGATGCGGTTGCTCTGGGCCAACGACCACAAGTGGCTCGTCGCACTGCGACCGGGGTGGAGCGCTTGCGCGTCCAGGAGCGCCCCGACCTCGTGGATCGGGAAGTGCCGCCGGCGATAGGCCTGACCGTTGACGGCCACGGTTCCGCTCGTCGGCGTGTCGAGGCCGAGGATGAGGCGCATGGTCGTGGTCTTTCCCGCCCCGTTCGGCCCGAGGAACCCGGTGACCCGCCCCGAGGGCACGTCGAAGGAAAGGTGGTCGACGGCGACGGTCGTCCCGTAGTGCTTCGTCAAGGTGCGAACCTCGATCATCCTTGGGCAACCTTCGCGCGGGGAGTCGTGTTGCGGCGCGCGCCTCACGCACGGGACGCCGCCGGGAGCGGGACGTCGTCCGCGGCGAGGTCAGTACTCCTCTGCCGTCGGCAGCCGGATGGTCTCCTGGATCGTGCCGTCGAGCACCGCCTGGACGAGGTCGGGGAGCACCCTGGGGTAGAAGGTCTCGTCCGTCGTCCGCAGCTCGTCGACGCTCCACCACCGGTGACCCAGGAGCGCGCGCTGCTCGACCTCGTCCCACCCGTGATGCTCCGGTGTGAACGCCTCGACGTGCACTGCGAAGAACGACTCGCTCTGGCGGAACTCCCGCTGCTCGAACTCGAAGTACGTGACACGTGTTGCGATCACGGGCCCCAGTTGCGTCTCCGAGAGACGGAGGCCGGTCTCCTCGAAGACCTCACGGACCGCACCCGCCTCGATCGACTCTCCGTCGTTCAGCCCGCCGCCGGGCGTGATCCACCACGTCCCTGCGTCCTGCTTCGCCGGATCGAACCCTTGCTGGAGCAGGACCAGCCCGTCCGCGACCAGGACGACACGCGCCGCGCTCCGCTCTCGGACCATACGAGTGACGGTACTGGCGGGTTCAGGTTGCGGCCGCGAAACGCAGCATCGACTCGACCGTGGCATCGGGGTCGTGCATCGGCCCGAAGTGGCCGACGCCGGGCATGACCTCGAGCCGGCCCGCGGGAAGTCGCTCGACGATCATCTCGCCCAGCTTGGGCGGGATCGCGTCGGTGTGCTCGCCGCAGACGACGAGCGTGGGGCACCGCACGTCGGGCAGGCGTTGGTACACGCCGTTGGCGACGCCCATCGCGTACATCGCGGCCTCGTCCTCGGGCCGGCACTTCAGCTCGACCTGACCGTCGGGGCGATCTCGCAGCCCATAGTCCACGTAGGCGCGGAGCGCGGCTTCGTCGAGTGCGTCGAGCGGCGGCTTCGAACCATACGACGCGTACGCCTCGTCCCGCGAGGTCCACACCGCCCGCCGGCGGCGAGCACCCTCCGAGAGCGGGAAGTCGTCCTGCGGCTCGAGCGCATCGTCGGTCGGGAACACGATCGGCTCGTAGCACCACAGCCGGGCGAACGTGGCGGGCTCACGCGCTTCGCCGAGGAGAAGCGAGGCGGCGCCCTTCGAATGGCCGCACGCGAGCAGGGCCGACTCGCCGCCCAGTCCGAGCTCCCGCACCACGGCCATCACGTCGTCGGCGAACTCGGACCATTGGTACCCATCGGGCGAGCGGCCGCTGTCGCCGTGCCCGCGGTAGTCGAACGACCAGACACGTCGACCCCGCGCCACGAGCCGGGCCGCCACGGGCGCCCACGTCAACCCGTGGAAGCCGGTCGGGTGCGCGAGCAGGACGGGGTGGCCGTCGCCACCCCAGTCGTGCACGACGAGGCTCAGGCCCCCGGCGTCGAACCGGCGGGAACGCGGCGGTGGTGACGTCGCCATAGGGAAGCCCAGAGTGGATGCGCGATCTTCGGGTGCTCACCGGCGGGCGCCGGCTTGCGGCGTCCCCAGAGGGCGGGCCAGATGCATACGAGGCAGAGCAGCACGCCGACCAGCATCACGTACCGGAGGGCGTGCGTGAACGCGATGTCGGTGATCTGTTCGACGAGCGCGCGCGGCGCCCCCGTCAGCGTCTTGACGTGCTGCTCGGCGGAAGTGGACCCCGAGAGGAGGCCGCGCACGTCGTCGATGTCGGCCGCGCCGGCGCCGCGCGCCCGGGCCTGCGTGAGCAGTTCGCTGTTCTCGAGGCTGGTGAACAGGGAGCTCGAGAGGGCGAGGCCGATCACGATGCCCATCAGTCGCGCGGTCTGCAGGACGCCCGACGCGATGCCGGCCTTCTCGTCCGGCATCGACTCCATACCCGCCGTGTTCGAGATGTTGTACGCGAAGCCCTGCCCGAACCCCGCGATCACGAGCCCGATCAGGACGAGCCCGATCCCGCTGTCGGCGTCGATCAGCGTGAAGAAGAACATCCCCACGCCGACGAGGAGCATGCCGAGGGCCATCAAGGCCTGGGAACCGAACCGCGAGACGAGCCGGCCGCCGACGGGCGACATCACGACCAACGGCACGCTGAAGAACAGGAATATGCCCCCGGCCGCGAGGGGGCTGAGGTCAAGCACGTTCTGCAGGTACAGCGTGAGGAAGAAGAGGATCACGCCGAACATCCAGTTCCCGATGAACGCCACCACCGACGCGCCCGCAAACCGCAGGTCGCGGAACAGGGAGAACTGCACCAGTGGGACGCGCCGTTTCAGCCGGAGCTCGATGACGGCGAACACGGCCAGGAACGCGACTCCGATCACGATGGGCCCGAGGACGACGACGGTGCCCCAACCCTCGTTGCTCGCCTGTTGGAGGCCGATGATGGTCAACACGAACCCGACGGTCAGCGTCGCGAACCCGGTCCAGTCGATTCCGCCCGTGAAGGTGGGGTCGCGTGACTCCTCGACGGCCGCCACCGTGATGAAGAACGTCACGATCCCGATCGGGACGTTGAGGAAGAAGAACCATCGCCACGACGCGAACTCGGTGAGGATGCCGGCCAGGAAGGGCCCGAGCGCGGAGCCGGCGAGGCCGACGCCCGACCAGATGCCGAGCGCCTTGGCCCGTTCGTCGGGCGCGAAGGCGTTGTTCACGATCGACACCGACACCGTGAAGATGATCCCGCCGCCCACGCCCTGCACGACCCGAGCCGCGATGAGGAACAGAACGGTCGGCGCACCCGCACACGCTGCCGACGCGGTCACGAACAGCACGATGCCGATGAGCGCCATCCGCCGACGCCCGAAGATGTCGGCGAACCGTCCGATGGCGATCATCGGCGACACGAACGCGAGCAGGTACGCGTTCACGGTCCACAGCAGGGTGGTCGTTGACGCGTCGAGGTCGTCGCCGATCCGGGGGAGCGCGACGGTGATCCCGAAGAAGTCGACCGTGAGCAGGATCATCACCCCCGACATCGCGATGACGACCCACCACTTCCGGTTCGCGGCGGTGATCAGCGGCACGGCGGCGCAGCTTACGATGCCCGGTACTCATGGGTGACGAACCTGCGGCGAAGTGGTCCGAACGAGGTGAGCGGGTCCAGGTACTCGGCCACGGCGTCTGCGTCGTGGACCGCGCAGCGGCTGACGGTGGGGACGCGGGTCCGCCGGTGCTCGTGCTGCACGGCTTCCCGACCTCGTCGCACGACTGGCATCGTGTCGTCGACCGGTTCGCGACGCGCCGGCGGGTCGTGCTGCTCGACCTGCTCGGCTTCGGCTCGAGCGACAAGCCCGACCAGCGCTACTCGCTGTTCGAGCAGGCCGACCTGGTCGACGCCCTCGCCGGCGACCTCGGGCTCGACGACGTCGCCCTGGTCACCCACGACATGGGCGACTCGGTCGGCGGCGAGCTCCTCGCCCGCAGCATCGACGGCACGCTGGGCTTCGGCGTGACGCGCCGTGTGATCTCGAACGGCTCCATCTACCTCGGCATGGCCCATCTCACGGACGGGCAGCAGCTCCTCCTGTCGCTGCCCGACGCGCGCCTAGCCGACGGCCTCGGGCGCGAAGCGCTGATCCAGGCGCTGCGGGCGACGTTCGCCCCCGGCTCGCCGGTACCCGACGAGGACGTCGAGATGGCGGCGGAACTGATCCTCCGGGACGGCGGCGACCTCCTGCTGCCCCGCACGATCCGGTACATCGAGGAGCGCCGTGAGCACGAAGGCCGGTGGACGGGCGCGATCGAGCGGCACCCGTCACCTGTGAGCATCGTCTGGGGCGACGCCGACCCCATCGCCGTGTGGCCGATGGCCGAGCGGCTGCACGAGGCGCGGCCGGACGCCACGCTCGTCCGCCTCCGCGACGTCGGCCACTACCCGATGCTCGAGGCTCCCGACGAGTTCGCGGCCGCACTCGACCACGCCTTGGCGTGACGTCGCGTCAGCTGGAAGCCGCCCACGCGCGGTTGGCCTCGGCGAACTGCCGATTGACCTCGGCCATGTCGTAGGGCCGCTCTTCGAGCCGCCCCGGGCCCCATTGGCTGCGAGGCTGGTTCACGAAGTCGCCGCCGTAGACGTGGATCGCGCCGGTCAGCTGATCACGCGGGTTGGCGACGCCATGGATCGCGTCGTCCCCGAGCACCAGCACCGTCCCCTCGGCGAGCTCCTTGCCCCCGGAGGGAATCAGCGTGCGTTCTCCGGGGCCGGACCGGCGGAAGAAGGAATTGTCTTCCTGCCCCGTGTAGATGCCGATCGCCGCCCACATGCGATGGTCGTGTGGATAGAGGTTCATCCGTGGAGCCCACACGACGTGGAGGACCGTCAGCTCGGGGGACGTGTGCAGGAGCTGCAAGCCGCCTTCGGTCGGGTGCAAGGCCTCGGCGACGTCGCCCGGCTTCGAGACGGCCCGGGTCACGACCTCGCGGATGGCGCGGCGTGGCTCCGTCTCGTTCCGCGCCGCCCGGCACTCGCCGACGAACTGTTCGATATCGAACATGCGTCGATTCTGCGCCAGATGACGCAAAGGGCCAAGGGGAGACGCGTTCGGGCTACTTCGTGAACTCCTCGAGCGCGGCCTTGAAGTCGATCACGACACCGTCGGGCTCCTCGGGCAGCACCTTGGCGGGCACGTTGGACCCGTTGAACAACAGCGGGACCGCGTCCTCCGGGACGGGATTGCCGACCTTCGTCTGGTAGGGCTTCGCTCCGTCACGCATGACGGTGAGCACGAACGCGTGGATGTCGACGCCCTGCTGGTTCTTCATGCCCATGGGCTGGGTCTGCACGATCACCGCCCGCACCGGTTCGCCCCGCTCGAGGACCTCCGCCGCGCTCGCACCCTGGGACTGGGCCACGGTGACCTCAGGCGGTTCGGTCGCGAGGTCGAGCGCGATCTCGTCGTGGTTGTCGGGGTTCACGCGCACGGCCGCCACGGTCTGTCCCGGCACCATCTGGGGAAGGACCGTGATCGGCACCGATTGGCGGCACGTCGCCGTGTACGCCGGCACGTTGTCGAGGTGGACCTCGACCGTGAACACGCA
The DNA here is from genome assembly GCA_963781615.1 of uncultured Actinomycetes bacterium. Lineage (GTDB taxonomy): Bacteria > Actinomycetota > Acidimicrobiia > IMCC26256 > JACDBD01 > JALZAA01. The sequence goes on from CAWAGI010000005.1 coordinate 444,216, forward strand.
CACGGGCCGGGAGAAGGCGTCGTCGCCGCCGGTGCTGACGTTGGTCTGTTCGATCTGAGCGATGATCCCGCGGCCGAGCAGCCCGTTCTTCAGCAGGTCCTTGTCGACGGATCCCGTCATCTGCTTGAACTTCTTGAACATGCCCATGGCTCGCTCCTTGCCCGCGGTCAGTCCACCCTGCTCTTCCGTCGTGACAAGGAAAGCACGACCGGCCGGACCTGGCCTGAGTACCGGCTACTCAGATCTTCGGTCTACGGGAGCTCGCGGTCGATCCAGCGCTCGAGGGCGGGGCCGCTCTCGAAGCTCGAGATGAGCGCGTAGCGCGGGGCGTCGCCGGTGTGACACACGACGTGCCAGAGGCGCTGTGTGTCGAGGACGAACTGCGAGCCCCGGTGGAGCGGGATGTGCTGCTCCGTGTCCGGGTCGGGGAGGCCGTCTTCGTTCTGCTCCATGAGGATCATGAAGCTGTCGGGGAAGTCCGTGAGCTCGAGCCACGACCGCACGACCCATCCCTGATCGGAGGGGTTGAACCGGTTGTTGTCGTCGCGGTGGATCTGGCGGCGGGCCGTCTCGTAGTCCTGCGGCTCGAGCTTGATGACCCGGACCCGCCCGAAGTTCGCGCCCACCGCCTCGACGTAGCGCTTGATCTCGGGGCACCGCTCGGCGTTGACCGTGAACTTGCCGTCCTTGTCGGGGCGCTCGTCGCCAGGCTTCCAGAAGCCGCGGCAGTCGAGCTCGCCGTCGGCGGTGGCGATCGGCGCGAAGTTCGTGTCGCCGCCGCTCTTCCAGTCCATGTACTCGAGCTCGAGGTACTCGGGCTCGGGGATCGGCCGGTCGAGGTCGCGCAGGCGCGCGTACCCCGTTCCGGCGAGCGCATCGAGCCGCGGATGCGCGCTGGCGAGGGGGATGTCGGACGACCAGTGGGGGGTCTTCAGCCAATGCGACACGGTGCCCAATCCTAGAAGCTCGGCTACCGTGCGGACGTGCCCGAGGCCGTGTCGAAGGCCGTGCTCGTGACCGGGTGCTCGACCGGGATCGGGCGCGCGACCGCCGAACGCCTCGCCGGCCGGGGCTGGACCGTGTACGCGTCGGCGCGCAATCCCGAGTCGATCAAGGACCTCGCCGATGCCGGCTGCAAGCTGCTGACGCTCGACGTCGCCGACGAGGAATCGCGGCGCGCCGCGATCTCGGACGTCGAGGCGGTGGAGGGCGCCGTGGGCGCGCTGGTCAACAACGCCGGCTTCAGCCTGGGTGGTCCGGTCGAGGAGGTCCCGCTCGACGAATGGCGCCGCCAGTTCGAGACCAACCTGTTCGGCATGATCCACCTGACCCAGCTCGCGCTCCCGGGGATGCGGCGCCAACGGTGGGGTCGTATCGCCAACGTCAGCTCGATCGGCGGCCGGCTCACGTTCCCGGGCGCCGGCGCGTACCACGCCAGCAAGCACGCGGTGGAGGCGATGAGCGACGCCCTCCGGTTCGAGGTCAAGCCGTTCGGCGTGCGCGTGTCGGTGATCGAGCCCGGTCTGATCAAGACGAAGTTCGGAGACACCGCCGTGTCCACGGCCGCCGAGCGGGGCGGCGACGGGCCGTACGCCGAGTTCATGGCCGGCGTCGCCACCCGCACCGCCGGCGCGTACGAGGGCCCGATGGCGTTGATGGCGGCGTCGCCCGACCGGGTGGCGAAGGTGATCGAGCGGGCGCTCCGGCGACGGTCCCCGCGCCCGCGGTACCGGGTCACCGCCGGCGCTCGCGTCATCCTCTCCGCCCGGGCATTGACGACCGACCGCGGCTGGGACCGCGTCGTCCGCACTTCGTACCCGCCGCCGCACCCGGAATAGGCCCCGGCGGCGGGCTGAGGCTCAGGCGGCGCGGCGGTTCGCCTGCGAGCCGGGGACGCGGGCGTCGATGGCGTCGACGACACCGGCCAAGAGCTCGGGCGCCCGCTTGGCGTACACGTATCGGGCGAGCGCACCGGGCTGACGGCTGCCGGCGTACCGGACCGCGACCTCCGTCCGGTGCCTGGACCACGGCGCCAGCTCGACGTCGACCGTCACGCCCGCCCACGGGATGCCGGAGCCGAGGCGCGTCCTGACTGCACGCGCCGGCAGCAGCGCGGTGGCGATCGCGGCCGTCCCCGGACGAGCCGGTTCTCCCAGCGACCGGGTCACGTCGTCGAACAGCGCCTCGGCGAGGGCGACGGGCAAGTCGACGACACGCGACAGGTAGCCGCCGGTGCTCTGGGCATCCATACGTGCCTCCTCGTCCTCCGCTTTTGCGACGCCGCGCACGGTATCGACGGCATGTGTCGAAACCGTCACGCCCAGGCATGCGCGACGCGAACAGCAGTTGAGCGATCGGCTACCGGAGTCTCACGGAAGTCTTGGTGCCGCGCGTCACACCGGCCGTCTCCCGGAAGGCCTCGCGTGGTGGCGGCGCGTCCATGAGTGTCGATGACGACCCGGCACCGAGGATCCGCCCGCTGGGAGCGCCGGGCGATCTCGGGTGGGTGGTCATGGCGCACGGCGAGGTGTACGCGGAGGAGTTCGGCTGGGACAGCAGCTTCGAGGCGCTCGTCGCCCGGCTCGTCGCCGACTACGCCACCGACCACGACCCCGCGTGTGAACGACCCGCTCGTCGCCGCCCGTCACGTGCACCTCGCCGCCGGCTTCACGCTCACCGACGTCGCCCCATCGCAGCTTCGGCCACGACCTCGTCGGGCAGACGTACGAGCTCGGACTCGCGAGCAGGTAGCTCGCGTCCGATCAGCCGGCGATCGCCACCGGCAGATGGGTGAGGCCGCGCAGCGTGAACGTGTCTCGCCGTTCCGGATCGCCGCCGAGCTCGAGGTTCGGGAACCGGCGTACGAGTGTCGGGATCGCGACTTCACCCTCGAGACGCGCCAGCGCCGCCCCCAGGCAGAAGTGGTGGCCACCTCCGAAGGCAAGGTGACGATTGGCGTTCTCGCGTCCCAGGTCGAGGCGGTCGGGATCGGGGAACACGGAAGGGTCGTGGTTGGCCGCGGCCAGGATCGGGATCATCTGCTGGCGCGCGGGGATGACCGTCTCGCCGATCCGGTACTCCGAGAGCGTGATGCGCTGGGTGTAGGTGACCGGACTGTCGTAACGCAGGAGCTCTTCGATCGCGTTGCGATCCAGCGCTGGGTCCGAGCGCAAACGCTCGAACTGGTCACGGTTCCGGAGCAGCGCGAGCGTGCCGTTACCGATGAGGTTCACGGTCGTCTCGTGCCCGGCGATCAGGAGGAACAGTCCTGTCGCGAGCAGCTCGTTCTGGCCGAGGCGGTCACCGTCTTCCTCGGCGGCGATGAGACGGGTGAGGAGGTCGTCGCCGGGATCGCGGCGACGGCGCTCGATGAGGTCCTGGAAGTACTCGAGGAAGGCGTCGGCGGCGGCGCGGATGCGCTCGGTCTGCTCGGGGCTGATCAGCGGGTCGGGATCGATGCTGTGGGCGAGGTCGCTCGACCAGCCCTGGAACGTGGCGTGGTCCTCCGGGGGCACGCCGAGCAGCTCGCAGATGATGGCGACGGGAAGCGGGTACGCGAGGTCGGTCACGACGTCCATGCGACCGTCACCGCGCGCCGCGACTGCGTCGAGCCGCTCCTGGACGATCGCCTCGATGCGAGGACGGAGCCTGCCGATGACCTTCGGGGTGAACGCCTTGCTCACCAAGCCGCGCAGCCGGGTGTGGTCGGGCGGATCGAGGAACAAGATGACGGCCTGGCCGAACTCGTCGTCGAAGGGCCCCGGGCCGTGCTCGCGATCGGCGTCGACGAAGGCCTGGTACAGGTCGGAGTTGCGCTCGTTGTTGCTCAATGCGGGATCGCGGACCGTTGCTGACGCGTCCGCGTATCGGCTCAGCGCGTAGACGCCCATCGGCGTCTGGTGCACGGGTTCGTGCTCACGCAGAACGTGGAAGAACGGGTATGGGTCGTCGCGGAACTCCGGTGTGAGCGCCATGCTCAAGAAGTCGAGTGTCTGCTCGGCCGGCTGTGCCATCGGAGCCCCCAGGGTATGCCGACGTCGTGTGTGCACGGTATGGCCGGTTTCACGGAGGGTCTAGGTGACCTCCGGCACACGGTTGTTCGTTCAGGGGCGCATGCCACGCGCGGTGGGCCCGGTGCCGCGCACCGGCGCGGCGAGGTTCGCGAACTCGCACAGCAACGGACGCGTGTCGCGCGGATCGACGATCTCCTCGATCATGAACACCTCGGCGGTACGGAACGGCGAACGGGCCGCGTCGAGCCTTCCTTCGATCTCGGCCCGCACCGCGTCGGGGTCGTCGGCGGCATCGAGCTGGGCCTTGTACGCCGCCTCGATACCGCCTGCCAGCGGCAGGCTGCCCCAATCGCCCGACGGCCACGCGAACCGGTACTTGAGGCGCGCTGCGTTCTGGTGCGCGGCGCCGGCGACCCCGTACACCTTGCGGAGGATCACCGAGCACCATGGCACCCGCGCCTGGTAGATCGCCGCGAGCGCCCGGGCGCCGTGGCGGATCGTCGCCGCCCGCTCGGCGTCGACGCCGATCACGAACCCCGGGTTGTCGACGAGGTGCACGACCGGCAGGTGGAACGTGTCGGCGAGGTCGACGAAGCGCATGACCTTCTGCGATGCATCCGCCGTCCACCCCGCGCCGTAGAAGTACGGATCGCCGGCGAGCACCGCCACGGGCCAGCCGTCGAGGCGGGCGAGGCCGGTGACCGCCGGCCGGCCGTACCCGCGTCCGATCTCGAGGAACGACTCGCGGTCGACGACGGCGTCGATGATGTCGCGCACCTTGTACACCTGCCGGGCGTCGCGGGGAATCGCATCGACGAGCCAGTCCTCGCGCCGCTCCGGATCGTCGTCCGGATCGACGCGAGGCGGGGCGTCGTCGACGGAGCGCGGGAGGTACGACAGGAACGCGCGCGCTCGCGCGAACGCCTCGTGCTCGCTGCCGACGACGTCGTCGACGGCGCCGTTGCGGCCGTGGATCGAGCTGCCGCCGAGCTCCTCCTTGTCGACGTGCTCACCGAGCCGGGCGACCACCGGCGGGCCGGCCACGAACAGTTGCGACGTGCCGCGCACCATGACGGAGTAGTGGCTCGTCACGACGCGCGCCGCGCCGAGCCCGGCGACCGATCCGAGGCACAGCGAGACCACGGGGACGGTGGCGAGGTTCTCGACCACCCATTCCCAGCCCGGGTTGAACGGCACGAAGCTGCGGGCCATCGTCTCGAGCGACTTCACCGAGCCGCCTCCGCCCGAGCCGTCGACGAGGCGCACGATCGGCAGCCGCAGCTCGTTCGCCGTCTGCTCGGCGTGGACCTGCTTCTGGAAGATGGACGCGTCCGCCGCCCCGCCGCGGACCGTGAAGTCGTCCCCGCCCACCACGACGGGCCGACGGTCGATCCGCGCCCGGCCCATCACGAAGTTGGTGGGCGTGAAGCCGGCGAGGTGCCCGTCGTCGTACTCGGCTCGACCCGTCAGCGCGCCGACCTCGTGGAAGGTGCCGGGATCGACGAGGGCGTCGATGCGCTCGCGCACCGTGAGCTTGCCGGCCTCGTGCTGGCGGGCGACCTTCTCGTCGCCGCCCATCGCCGCGGCGAGGTCGGTGCGTCGCCGCAGCTCGTCGAGCTCGGGATCCCAGGTCACGGCACCACCTCGCGCGCAACCTACTCTGGCGCTCCGTGACGCAGCCCGAGACCGAGCCGACGCGATATCGCCAGCACCGGTACACGCCGCCGCCGGGCGCGACCGAGATCCTGCTCGTGCGCCACGGCGAGTCGCAGCCCGTCGATCCCGAGCGGCCGTTCGACCTCGTCGACGGGCACGGCGACCCCCCGCTCGACCCGGTGGGCGTCGACCAGGCCGAGCGGTTGGCGGAGCGGCTCGCCGGTGAGGATGTCGCCGCGATCTACGTGACGACCCTGCGGCGCACGGTCGAGACGGCGGCGCCGCTGGCAGAGCGGCTCGGCATCGTGCCGAGCGTCGAGCCCGAGCTGCGCGAGGTGTACCTCGGGGAGTGGGAAGGCGGGCTCCTGCGGGTCAAGGCGGCGGAGCACGATCCGGCGTTCGTCCGCGCCGTCGAGGAGGGCAGCTGGGATCCGATCCCGGGGGCGGAGCCCGCCGGCGCGTTCCGCGACCGCGTCAGCCTCGGGATCTCGCGCGTTGCCGTCGCCCACCCCGACCAGCTCGTCGTGGTCGTCACCCACGGCGGCGTCATCGGGGAGGTGCTCGCCAACGCAACCGGCGCCCGGGGCTTCGCGTTCATCGGCGCCGACAACGCGTCGATCAGCCACATCGTCGTCGAGGAGGACCGGATCACCGTCCGCCGCTTCAACGACACGACCCACCTCGAACCGCACTTCTCGGTGGCGGCACCGCCGCCGATCTAGAAGTCGAAGTCGCCGGTGGCGGCGCGGGTGTCGCCGTCGGACGCGACGGCGGCGCGTACGTTGCGGGCGATGAGTGCCTGGTGCACCTCGTCGGCGCCGTCGACGAGGCGGGCCGAGCGGGCGTGCTTCAACATCCGCTCGAGCGGCGTGTCGGTCGAGTAGCCGAGCGCGCCGTGCACCTGGATCGCACGGTCCACGACCTTCCACAGCATGTTCGCGACGTGGTGCTTGGCGAAGCTGACCTCCTGGCGGAACGGAAGGTCGTGCTCGATCTTGTACGCCGCGTGCAACACCATCAGCTTGGCGGAGTACAGCTCCATCGCCGAGTCCGCCATCATCCACTGGATCGCCTGCTTCTCCGCCAGCGGCGCGCCGTGCAGCTGTCGCTCCTCGGCTCGGTTCACGAGCATCTCGAGGGCGAGCTCGGTCTGACCGATCCAGCGCATGCAGTGCGCGAGCCGCGCCGGGCCGAGGCGGGCTTGTCCGAGCAGGTGGCCGTTTCCGCGCCCACCGAGAACCGCCGAGCTCGGCACCCGGAGGTCGGTGATGCGGATCTCGCAGTGGTTGCCGTGGCCGGCCATCGTGTCGATGTCGCGCACGATCTCCCAGCCGTCGGCGGGGAGATCGACGAGGAACGCGGTGTTCGACGCCTGCGGCGGGTCGGCGTCCGGGTCGGTCTTGGCGATGAGGATGGCGAACGTGGCGCCCTTGGCGCCGCTGATGAACCACTTGTGGCCGTTGACGACCCACTCGTCACCGTCCTGCACGGCGACGGTGCGGATGCCGGTGGGGTCCGAGCCCGCGACCTCGGGCTCGGTCATCGCGAAGCACGACCGCACCCGGCCCTCGAGGAGCGGCCGCAGGTACTTCTCCTTCTGTTCGTCGTTCGCATGATGGAGCAGCGTGTGCTGGTTGCCCTCATCGGGCGCCTGCGCGTTGAGGATGAACGGCCCGAACGACGTGCGGGCCGACTCGGCGGACACGAACGCCATGGCGGTGATCCCGAGGCCGAGGCCGCCCCACTCCGTGGGCATGTGCGGGAGCCAGACGTTCCACTCGTGGGCCTTCTGGCGCAGCTCGATGATCATCCGCACGATGTCGGACCGGTCGGGCTCGCCGTCGGGGGCGTTGGCGTAGACCTTCTCCTCCGCCGGACGCACCACTTCGTCCATGAACTCGCGGACGCGGGCGCGCACTTCGTCGACGTCGGGCGGAAGCGTGAAATCGATGCTCATGGGAGCAGTGTTCCCGTCCCTTGACCGGACGGTCAAGCGGGTCAGGCGGACGTGCGGTAGTGGTACCGGTACGCGGTCTCGAACCCGGCGCGGGTGTACAGCTGGCGCGCCCCGTCGTTGGCCGCTTCGACCTGGAGGTACATGGAGGCCGCGCCGCAACGTTCGGCCCAGCGCGCCAGCGCGTGCAACACGGTTGTGGCCGCGCCGCGCCGCCGGGCCTCGCGGCGCGTGCCCATGGCGTAGACGCCCGTCCACCCCCGCTCGAGCACTCCGAGACCGATCGCGGAAGGCGTCTCGTCGACCGGCAGCACCGCGGTGCCGACCGCGGGCGCGAGGCGCTGCAGCAGGTGGGCGTAGGCGCGCAGCCGGTTGCGTCCCACCTCGTCGTCCCCGTAGGCAGACGCGTACTCGGCAACCCAGTACTCGTCGATGCCCTCGCCCACGGTCACTTCTCGAGCGTCGTCACGACGGGTGTGACCGACGACGTGCTCCGTGCCGGCCGTGAGCACGAGCGTCGGCTCCTCGATCTCGTAGCCGCGGGTCTCGAGCACGTCGTCGAGCCCGTCGGGGAGCGCGGCGGGGCTGATCTGGAAGCGCACGGGCAGGCCACGATGACGATAGAAGTCCTCGACCATGCCGATGCGTGTCTCGAGCCCGATGCCGTCGCCGCCGTGCGGGAGCGTCGAGTTGCTGCGGCGAAACGGGTATTCGGGCGCCGCACGGAGAAGCCACCCGTCGAGGAGCTGCACCGTGCTCGCCGCCGTCGCGTTGGCGGCGAGCTCGTCGAGCAACCGGACGGTCTCGGTACCGACCCGCGTCACCTCCACACGGTACCGGCGCGTGCTTCTACGCACTCGCAGTGCGCTCGCGTCCGTGCCAGGGTCTCGCCATCGAGGTCCACGGCCACTCTGATGCTCGCTTCGCGCCGGTGCGCGACGTGTTCGAGGCGAACTTCGAACGCGGTGAGCTGGGCGGGGCGTGCACCGTCGTGCTCGAGGGGCGAACGGTCGTCGACGTCTGGGGCGGCTGGGCCGATGCCGCCCGGACGAGAGCGTGGCGGGACGACACCCTCGTGAACGCGTACTCGGTCGGCAAGCCCCTGGTCGCCTTGCAGGTCCTGCAGCTGGTCGCGAGCGGTCAGGTCGAGCTGGACGCCCCGGCCACGCGGTGGTGGCCCGAGCTACGCGCCGGCCACGCCGGCGCGACCGTCCGGCACGTGCTGACCCACCGGGCGGGCGTGCCTGCGATCCGTCGCCGGCTCACGAACGCCGACCTGTGGGAGTGGGAGTCGATGACGGCCGGGATCGCGGACACCGAGCCGTGGTGGGAGCCCGGGACACGTCACACGTACCACACGAACACGTACGGCTTCTTGGTCGGCGAGGTCGCCCGCCGCGTCACCGGACAGACGCCCGGGCAGTGGATGCGGGAGCGCGTCGCCGGGCCACTCGACGCCGATCTCATGTGGGGAGTCGCCAGTGGCGATCTGTCCCGATGCGCCGAGGTCGTGTGGCACACGCAGTCGTCGTCGGCGGGCGAGTTCGACTGGGAGGGCATCCGGGCAATGCCCGAGGAGAAGGCGATGATCGCGCTCGGCTATTTCAACCCGCCGGGATTCTCCGGGATGGGCGTCGTCAACTCCCGCGAGTGGCGTCAGGCAGAGGTGCCGTCGACCAACCTCCACACGACCGCCCGGGGGATCGCGCGCGTCTACGCCGCGCTCGCGGCCGGTGGCACGTTGGACGGGACGGTCGTGCTCGACGGGGACGTGCTCGCCGAGGCCACCCGCGTGCAATCCGAGGGATGGTGTCCCGTCCTCGAGCGCGAGGTGAGCTTCGGCTTGGGCTTCCAGCCGACCCGACCCGACCGCGCGTTCGGTCCGAACCCGGGAAGCTTCGGCCACTACGGCACCGGCGGCGCGCTCGGCTTCGCGGACCCGGCCACGGGCCTCGCCTTCGGGTACGTGATCAACGCGGTGCGGCCACGCTGGCAGAACGACCGCAACCGGGCGCTCGTGGATGCGATCTACACGTGCGTCTGACGAGACTGGTCGCGAGCACGCGCGGGGTCGTTACCGGTACGCGCCCCCGCCCGAGAACATCCCGCGCCCCCAGCGGTCGGGCGTGAGCAACAGCGCGCGGGGATAGACCTCGAACATCCAGCGGCCGAAGTGCCGGCGCGTCCACGGCGTCAACCCGGCCGTGCGCACGGCGAGTGCGGCACCGCGCCGGGAGCGCACCACGCGCTGGAGCGCGGCCGCGAAGCGCAGGTCGCGTCCCAGCGCCCGGCGCACGAGCTCCCGGTATCGCGCGCCCACGCCGCCGGGCTCGCCGGTCGCGATGGCGTCGACGGCGATCGTGGCCGTCTCGATCGCCTGCGCGATCCCCTCGCCGGTCAGCGGGTCGACGACGTTGGCGGCGTCCCCGATGTACAGCACGCGCCCGTCCGCAAGGGCGTCGTACTCGAACGAGGCGGGGATCGGCCACGCTCGGTGTGTCGCCTCGGGCTCGGCGGCCGGTCCGAGCACGCTGCGCACGCTCGGCCGCGTGAGCAGCTCGCGCCAGCGAGCGTTGAGCTCCTTGCCCGTCGTCCCCGGTCGCCGCAGCACGCCGAACCCGACGTTGGCGCGTCCCTCGGGGAGGGGGAACACCCAGGCGTAGCCCGGGAGCAGGTCGGCCTCGAAGAGCACGTAGAGCCGGGGGTCGTCGACGCCGCGGAAGTACTGGCGGAAGGCGTGCCACGTGCCGAGGTCGGGCGGCGCCTCCCGGCGCAGGCAGCGGCGCACGAAGGAGTAGTGACCGTCGGCCGCCACGAGGAAGCGAGCCTGCACGGTGCCGTGGTCGGCGGTGGTCGCGGTGACGCCGTCGCCGTCGGCGTCGATCCCGGTGACCGCAACACCGTCGCGCACGTCGACCCCGGAACGGCGGGCGGTGTCGACGATGGCCGCGTCGAGCTCGACGCGGGGCACCACGGCGGCGTAGTCGCCGTCGTCCGCCAGAGGCAACGAGACGTGGCGGCCGTCGGGACCGACGAGGACGGTCTCGCTGACCGACATGTACCCGGGGAGCCCGGTCACGTCGACGCCGAGGTGCTCGAGCAGCCGCAACGCGGCCGTGGTGAGGCCGTCGCCGCAGGTCTTGTCGCGGGGGAATGTGGCCTTGTCGACGACGAGGACGTCGAGACCGCGGCGCCGGGCGCTCAACCCTGCGGCCGCGCCCGCCGGCCCGGCGCCCACCACGAGGACATCGACCGCTGACATTCGGACCGACGGTACCGCCGCTTTCGGCCCCCGATCGGATCGCTTCGACGTGGGCGGCCCGGGCGGGCCAGAATCACCGACGGCCTCTCTGGGCAAACAGGAGTGGTATGAACATCGCCGTCTGCGTGAAGCAGATCCCCGACCCGGCCACACCGGGCGAGCTCGACCCCGAGACGAAGACGCTGAAGCGCGAGGGCAAGCTGATCCTCGACGACTCCGACGCCTACGGCGTCGAGATGGCTCTGCAGCTCGTCGACACCGCCGGGGGCGGGGAGGTCACCCTCGTCTCGATGGCCCCGAACGACGAGGTGTCGGGGCTGCGCACGGCCCTCGCCATGGGCGCCGCCAAGGCCGTCCTCGTGTCCGACCCGGTCCTCCAGGGCTCCGACGCGCTGTCCACGGCGAAGGTGATCGCCAAGGCGGTCGAGCGCGCCGGCGACATCGACGTCGTCCTGACCGCGACCGAGTCGACCGACGGCTACACCGGCACCGTCCCGGCCCAGGTCGCCGAGTTGCTCGGCTGGCCGTCGCTCACGTTCGCGAAGCACATCGAGATCGCCGACGGCAAGGTGAAGATCCAGCGCCAGACCGAAGCCGGCTACGACATCGTCGAGGCGTCGCTGCCCGCCGTGGTCAGCGTCACCGCCGGCGTCGTCGAGCCGCGCTACCCGTCGTTCAAGGGGATCATGGCGGCCAAGAACAAGCCGGTCGACCAGGCGAAGGCGGCCGACCTCGGGCTCTCCGACGACGAGGTCGGATGGAAGGGCGCCCGGCAGCAGATCGTGTCCATCGAGGCGGCGCCCGAGCGCCAGGCCGGCGAGAAGATCGAGGACGAAGGCGACGCCCACGAGCGGATCGTCGCGTTCCTCGAGCAGCTCAAGGTCATCTAGGAGACGACGCATGACGCTTCCGAAGGTGTGGGTGTACGCCGAGGGCGAGGGCGGCAAGGCCACGTCGGCGACGCTCGAGCTGCTCACGAAGGCGCGTGAGATCGGGGACACGGTCGAGGCCGTGTACGCGGGAGCCGATGCCGACGCGATCGCACCGCAGCTCGGGGAGTACGGCGCGACCAGGGTGCACGCAGTGGACCACGGCTCGTCGTTGAGCGGCGTCATCGGCGGCGCGCTGCTCGCCACGCTCGTCGCCGACGAGCAGCCCGACCTGATCCTGTTCGCACAGAGCTACGACGGCCGCGACGCCATGGGGCGCCTGTCGGTGAAGCTCGACCGGCCGGTGCTCACGAACGGCAACGGCGTGGAGGTCGACGGCGACACGGTCAAGGTCAGCACGGCTGTCTTCGGCGGCAACACGATCGTGTCGACCGCGTTCGAAGGCGAGAAGCCGTACCTCGCCGGCATCCGGCCGAAGTCCTTCGCGCCCGAGCCCGGCGGCGGAGGTGCGGCGGAGGTGGCGACCGTCGACGGTGTCGACGCCGGCCGTGCCGCCGAGGCGCAGGTGCTCGACCACCACGTGGAAGAGCAAGAGGGGCCGAAGCTCGAGGAAGCCGAGATCGTCGTGTCGGGCGGCCGCGGGCTGGGCAGCGCGGAGGCGTACGAGCCGCTGGTCGAAGAGCTGGCGAACATCCTCAAGGGCGCGTCGGGTGCGTCACGCGCGATCGTCGACGCGGGCTGGGTGCCGTACTCGAAGCAGGTCGGTCAGACGGGCAAGACCGTGAAGCCCAAGGTCTACATCGCGATCGGCATCTCCGGCGCGACGCAGCACATGGTCGGCATGAAGGGCTCCGACAACATCATCGCCATCAACAAGGACCCGGAAGCGCCGATCTTCAGCGTCTCCGACCTCGGCGTCGTCGGCGATGCGTCCAAGGTCGTTCCCAAGCTCATCGAGGCGCTGAAGGCGAAGACCTAGCGCCAACTCGCCCTAGGGGTGCATGTCCTCCGGCGCGACGTCACGCGTGTGCGTGGCAAAGCCCCACTGGTGTCCCTGGGGATCCTCGGCCATGTAGCTGCGGTCGCCGTAGAACTGATCCTGCGGCTCGAAGATGATCTTGGCGCCCGCGCTCTTCGCCTGCTCGAAGTGCTTGTCGACGTCGTCGACGTACACGTACACGGTCGAGTGGACGCGGCCGTCCCGGCCGGGATTCCGGTAATCCGGGCCGGGCATGCCCATCATCACGACGCCGTCGCCCATCCGCACCTCGGCGTGGTTGACCTTGGCGTCCGGCCCTGCCGTGCGCACGTCCTCGGTGAAGCCGAACGCCTTCGTGAGGAAGTCGAGCGCGGCGGCGCAGTCCTCGTACAGGAGGTACGGCGTGATGCGCGGAAAGCCCTCGGGCGGGTTGGCGACCATGGCGATCCTCCTCGTTCGGGCGGCACCCGAATCTAAGGCGTCGACTCCCCTCGGCGCGGGTGCCCACGCCGGCGCCCACGCGAGCGGGGCGGCAACGCGCGCACGCGCTCCGCGTTCTTCACATTGATGTCGGCGCCCATCTCCAGGAAGTCGCGCAGAAGCCGGAGCTCCTCGTCGGTCCGGGCCCGGATCCAGGGCTCCCCGTCGGCGGCCATCGGGTAGTACGTCTCGCCGATCGCCTGCCGGGCGGCGTCCGTCAGCTCGATGCGCACTCGCCGGCGGTCGTCGGGGTCGGCGGCCCGGCGCACGAAGCCTTCGTCCTCGAGGCGGTCGACCAACGTCGTGGTCGCTCCCGGGCTGAGCCCGGTCGCGGTTCGCGAGCTCCCCGGCCGTGATCGGCCCGCGTTCTTCGAGCACGTCCAGGCACCGGCCGTCGCTGCGGTTGATGCCCAGGTAGGCGGTAGCGGCCTCGTCCATGCGCTCGACCGCCCGCTGGTACGCCCGGTTGGCTGCATAGAGGGCGTTGTGCAGCTCCGTGCCCTCGGGCGGCCAGACATCGGGAATTTCCTGCCCGGTTTCCTTTGACATTGGAAAGATCCTATGATCTAATCGTTCGAGTTTCGAAAGTCTAGCACAGGAGGGACGAGATGACTGCGATTGTCGAGGCCCGGGGCCTCACGAAGCGCTTCGGCAAGGTCGAGGCCCTCGCCGGGCTGGATCTCGCCGTCGCCGCAGGCCAGGTCGTCGCCCTGCTCGGCCCCAACGGCGCCGGCAAGACGACGTTCGTGCGGACGGTCGCCACCCTGGCCCGACCCGACGCCGGTTCCGTGCGTGTGGCCGGCCACGACGTCGTCCGCGAGGCGGACCGGGTCCGGCGGCTCATCGGCCTCGCCGGCCAGCACGCCGCCGTCGAAGACGCGATGACGGGACGGGAGAACCTGCAGATGGTCGCCCGGCTGTACGGCCAGGGGCGACGGGCCTCGGCCCGCAACGCGGGCACCGTGCTCGAGCAACTCGGGCTCGCGGACGCCGCCGACCGGCTCGTGCGCACGTACTCGGGCGGGATGCGACGTCGTCTCGATCTCGGTGCCAGCCTCGTGGGCGCGCCGCGGTTGTTGCTGCTCGACGAGCCGACGACCGGTCTCGACCCCCGGAGCCGCATCGGGCTCTGGGACGCGATCCGGGAGCTCGCCGAGCACGGCACCGACGTCCTGCTCACGACGCAATACCTCGACGAGGCCGACCAGCTCGCGAGCCGAATCGTGATCATCGACCACGGCCGTGTGATCGCCGACGGCACACCGAGCGAGCTCAAGGCGCGTGCCGGCCGCGACGTCGTCGAAGTGCACACCCGGGACACCACCGAGCTCGAGGCCGCGGCTCGGGCGCTCGACGGGGCAGGATTCGCCGAGCCCGTCATCGACGCGGCCACCCGGCGCGTCTCGGTGCCCGTCGACGCCGGGACCGACCACCTGACGGCGGCGGTGCGCTCGCTCGACGAGCACCACGTCACCGTCGACGACATCTCGCTCCGACGCCCGACGCTCGACGAGGTCTTCCTCGCTCTCACCGGTGTCGGGCTCGAGGACGAGTCCGACGCCGACCGATCCGGCTCTCGCGCCGCATAGTCGAAACGGAGGAAACGATGACTGTGACCGAAGTCCCCATGCAACCGGCGATCGCACCGGGCACGCGCACGTCGATGTCCCGGAGCACGATCGAGGTCGCCAAGCGAACGACTCGCAAGTTCGTGCGCACGCCCCAGCTGATCGTCGTCGGTACGATCCAGGCCGCGATGTTCCTGCTGATCTTCCGCTACGTGTTCGGCGGGGCCATCGAGATCGGCGGGGGAGTGTCGTACGTCGACTTCCTCGTCCCCGGGTTCGTCACGACGGGCGTGCTCTTCGCGGGCACGGCGGCGGCGGCCGGGGTCGCCGAGGACCTCGAGCAGGGGTTCGTCGACCGGCTCAAGAGCCTGCCGATCCCGCGTGCCGCGGTGCTCGCGGGCCGGGCGTTCGCCGACACCGGGCTGCTGACCTGGAGCCTGGCGGTCACGACCGCGGTCGGCTTCGCTGTCGGCTTCCGTCTCGGCGGCGACGTCACGGCGGGGCTGGCGGCGTTCGGGCTGTGCTTGCTGTTCGGCTTCGCGTTCTCGTGGCTGTTCATCACGATCGGCCTCGTCTCCGGCAACGCGCAGGCGGCGCAGGGCATGTCGCTGCTCGTGTTCCCGCTCACGTTCGTGTCGAGCGCGTACGTGCCGGTCGACAGCTTGCCGAGCTGGCTGCAGCCGATCGCCGAGCACCAGCCGATCACCTACATGGTCGACAGCGTGCGGGCGCTCTGCCTCGGCGACCAGGCCCAGGCCGTGCTCGGCCACGGCGCCGGCTACTACCTGGTGCCGGCGCTGCTCTGGACCGCCGCGATCGTCGCGGTGTTCGGGTCGATCGCGACCGCGTTGTTCCGCCGGAGCTGAGCGGCACGGCGGGACACGATCGACGCATACGAGTGCGGCGAGCACGACCCAGAGACTCGAGGTCGTGCTCGCCGTCGTCGCGGAACAGCTAGGCCGCCCCGTCGGGCACCCAGGAGCCGTGGAAGCCGAACGGCACACGCTGCGGGAGGCGCACGGTGGCGACCGGTGCTCCCGAGAAGTCGGTGGCGTCGAGCACGACCAGGTCGCTGGCGTCGCGCCCGTCGTCGTAGACGACCGAGAGCACCCAACCCTCGTCCTCGCCGGCGTCGTCCGACGCGGCCACGAACACACCCTCACTGGCGTGCGTCCCGCGACCGAAGCTGCGTGCCTCGCTGGTGCCGGCTCGGAGGTCGTGCTTCACCAGCCCGCCGAGCTGGATCCCGTCGTCGTCGATGCCGAAGTGGGTCGCGTATCCGTACCGATGGCGGCGTCCCACGACGCGATCGTCGACCCTCGGGAACTCCTGCGGCCGGTCGTCGAGGCGCTCCTCGATGACCTTCCCGCCGTCGAGGTCGATGGTCCACCGGTCGAGCGTCGGCGGCAGCTCCGCCGGGCCGTAGATGTCGCGGTCGAACATCTTCGGATGGCGGGCGACGTCGACGACGACGCTGCCGTTCTCGTCGTACGCGTTCAGCGGATGGAACACGTAGCAGAGCTCGACGTCGAACCAACACACGTCAGCGTTGCCGCCGTCGCGGGGCATGACGCCGACCCGGGCGCCGTAGTCCGGCTTCCATTCGGCCGGGAACGGCCGCTTGCCGACGAGATCGAAGTCGAACACGACGGGCAGGTCGAAGAACACGATGTTGCGCTCGGTGATCGCGAAGTCGTGCACCATCGACGGGCCTTGGATGTCGATGTCCTCGCTGCGGACGAGCTCACCCGCCGCGTTCACGACGTGGTAGCGGAGCCACGGCGGACCGAACGGGTCGTAGCCGAAGAAGAGCATCTCGCCCGTGACGGGGTCCATCTTCGGGTGCGCGGTCATGGGCGAGTGGAGCTTGCCGCCGAAGTCGTACCGGCCCACGGTGGAGAGGTCGGGCCGCACCTCGGTGGGGAGGCACACCTCGACCAGAGCGAGGATCTTCCCCGCGTGCGTCACGACATGCGTGTTCGCCACGCTCGACCCGGCCGGGAACACGTCGTCCGGTTGCCCGGGGATCGGGTCCTCGCCGAGGAGCGAGATGGCCTGGTCGGTGCGAACCCAACGGTTGCGGTACGACGCGGCCTTCCCGTCCCGCAACTCGATCGCGTGGAGCATCCCGTCGCCCATGAACCAGTGATACGCGGCCGGGTCGGCCGCGATGGGATTGGGTCCGATGCGCATGAGCCGGCCGCGCAGCGCCTCCGGGATCGCACCCTCGACCGGAAGTTCGGCCTCGGTCAGCTCGTCGTTCACCGGCGCGAAGTTGCCGACGAGGTAACGGTTCTCGACTGCGGTGCTCATGGGCCTGCTCCTTGGTCGAACGACCTTCCGGCCGCGGGTAGATGACGTGGGTCACGGGTCAGGTGATTGCGCTGCTTCGGGCAGGTAGTCCCGGAAGACGTCCATCTGCTTCCAATCCGGTACCGGTGGCACGTGACCCGGGCGAGGGGAGTACACGGAGTGCTCGACGATCTGCATCTTGTGGATGTAACGGGGACAGTTCGGGAAGATCCGCTCAGCGTGCACGCGCACGATCAGCTGCGCGCCCTCGAACGAGCTCAACAGCTCGTCGTCGTCGTGCAGCGACGCGATGCCGTTGATGCGCATCCGGTTCGGATGCTCGAAGTCGACGAACAGCATGCCGACCTTCGGGTTGACGAGCAGGTTGCCGAGGCTGCGGAACATGCCGTTGCCGTCGTAACTCGGGAACGCGAGCGTGCTCTCGTCGACGACGCGCACGAAGCCGGGCAGCCCACCCTTGTACGAGCAGTCCGGCCATCCGTCGGCGTCGGCGGTGGCGAGGAAGAACATCGGCACCCGTTCGATGAACGCGCGGTCGTCGTCGCTGAAACGGTCGTGGACCGTGATCTGCTCGAGCCGGTCCGCGATCCGCCGACTGTCGAAGCGATCTTGGAGCTCCCTCGACCCGTCGTGGTACATGGCCATGCGGCCACGGTACGCCCGCGGCGCTCGAGAGGCGACGGGCTCAGCCGCCGTCGACGTCGATGTCCAGGAACAGAGGTGCGTGGTCCGACGGCAGCTTGCCTTTGCGGGCGAACCGGTCCACCAGGCCCCACCGGATGCGGTCCACCAGCGGCTGGGTCACGTACGCGAGGTCGATGCGCATGCCGCGGTGCTGGTGAAAGTCGCCGCGGCGGTAGTCCCAGTAGGTGAACAGCTGTTCCTGGGGGTACAGGACGCGGAACCCGTCGACGAACCCCCAGTCGCGCAGCTTGGCGACCGCGGCGCGTTCGGGCTCGGTGACGTGCGTGTCGCCGACGAACGCCTTGGGCGACCACAGGTCGCGGTCCTCGGGCGCGACGTTGAAGTCGCCCATCATCACGATCGGCTCGGTGGGCTTGTACGTGGCGGCGATCCAGTCGTGGAGGCACTCGAGCCACGCCAGCTTGCGCTCGTAGAAGTCGGTGCCGACCTTGCGGCCGTTGGGCACGTACACGCAGATCACGCGCACGCCGCCGCACATGGCGGACAGCAGGCGGGCGTCGCCCTCGTACGGGTCGACGAGCTCGGTGCCGTCGAAGCCGGAGGTGACGTCCGAGACGCCGGCTCGGGACAGGATCGCGACGCCGTTCCACTGCCCCGGCCCGTGGTGCACCGAGTCGTAACCGAGCGTCTGGAACGTCAGCTGCGGGAACGAGTCGTCGGAGAGCTTGGTCTCCTGGAGGCACAACACGTCGGGATGCGCGTACTGGAGCCAGTCCTCGACGCGGGGGAGGCGGGCCTTCAGCGAGTTGACGTTCCAGGTGGCGAAGCGCACGACATTCGGAACCTACCCGACGCCGTCGCCGAGGTATTCCGGGTTCGAGACCAGGAGCTTCGCCCGCACGGACTCCCGCACGGCGGCGATCACGTCGCGGCCGCGGTCGTCGAGCGACCCGTCCCGGATGCGCCGTGCCAGCTCCGTGGTCAGGGAGGCGACGTCGCCGTCGCGGCCGAGGAGGGCGCCGAGCCGGGCGCGCTCGGCGGCGTCGAGCTCGGGGCCGAGGCGCGCCTCGCGTTCGAGCATCCCGAGCGCGTTGATCGCGACGCGGGTGTGGAACTGCACCCGGCCGTCGACCGCCGGCATCACGTCCTCGGCGAGGAACTCGCGGATCGCCTCGAGCAGCTCGGCGGCCGTGGGTCGGTCCTGCATGTCCGACATCACGCGCCCCCATCGATCAGGTCGAGCAGGTCCCATTCCATCTCGGCGACCCGCCGGCCGAGCGTGGCGAGCTCCACCGACCGCACCGCGCCCTGGAGATGCGTGAAGGCCTGGATCTCGCACATCACGCCCCACTTCATCGTTCCCATCGCCTCCCAGTACCTCAGCTCGACCGGGTCGACGTCCCGACCGCCGGCGGACCGGTACGCCGCCAGCAGATCGTCCACCGCCCCGAAGCCGCCGACGCGCTGGTCGGTCACACCGAAGCGCCATGACTTCACGCACAGCCAGCCGAGGTCCTCGACGGGATCACCGAAGTGCGCGAGCTCCCAGTCGAGCACGGCCCGGATGCCGTCCGGCCCGACGACGAGGTTGCCGTTGCGAAAGTCCCCGTGGACGAGCGCCTGCCGGGGCGGGTCGGGCGGCGCGTGCTCGGCGAGCCAACGCAGGCCGAGCTCGAACGCGGGGTGCGGCTCGCCGAAGCCGTCGAGGTACTCGCGGTACAGGTCGACCTGCTCGCGCGCGCCCTGCACGGGAAGATCCGGCAGGCGCGCCGGGTCGAGGGCGTGGATGCGTGCCGCCTGCTCGCCGCATTGCCCGGCGAGCAGCGGCCGGGCGGTCGCGTACGCGTCGTCCCGCAGGATGCGGCGCGGGATCGTCTCGCCCTCGATCCGCTCCATCACGAACCCCGAGCCGAGCCCGACGTCCGGCTCGAGCAGGAACCAGACCTCCGGTGTGGCGACGCCGCCGCGGTGGGCCGCGTCGAGCAAGGCGAACTCGACCGAGCGGTCCGAGAGGCCGATGGCGGCGCCGGGGTCGCGGCGCAGCACGAGAGGGTGGCGCCGGCCGCCGGTGGTGACGGCGTCGAACGACCACGTTTCGCGCGACGCGCCGCCCGAGAGCCGGCGCAGACCGTCGATCGTCACCGTCTGCCCGAGATGGCGGGCGACCGCGGCCGCCAGCGGTTCCTCGTCGACGCGGGCGGGCACGGCGCGGAACGGTAGCCGGACGCATCGCGCCGGCTGCGGTTAGATTCCCGCCGTGCGGTTCGGGCGGGTTGCTGTTCTCGGAGGTCTCGCGGCCGTCGTCGGCGTCCTCGGCCTCTCGGCGCCGGCGGCATCCGAGGTCCACTCGCAGTTCGGGCCGGAGCAGATCCGCAACTACGTCGTCGATGTCCGCATCGAGCCCACGGGGCTGGTCCGCGTCCACGAGACGATCGACTACGACTTCGGCGTCGTCCCGAAGCACGGCATCTTCCGGGACGTCCCCGTACGCTTCGACTACCCGCCCAAGTCCAACCACGACCGGGTGTACCCGCTCGACGTCGAGTCCGTGAAGGCGTCGGAAGGGACGCCGGCGCAGTACACGATCGAGAGCGGCGACTCGGGCGGCATCGGGCTGAAGCGGATCAAGATCGGTGATCCCGACCGCACGATCAGCGGCCAGCACACCTACGACATCACGTACACGCTGCGCGGCGTGATGAACGGGTTCGAGGACCACGACGAGCTGTTCCTCAACGCGATCGGGCCGGGCTGGACGGTTCCGATCCAGCGGGCGACGGCCACCGTCGAGGCGCCGGCCGACATCACGCAGGTCGCGTGCTACAGCGGCCCCGTGGAGTCGAAGCTGCCGTGCGCGAGCGCTGCGAGCAGTGGCAGCACTGCGACGTTCACCCAGACCAACATTCCGCCCAACGCGGCCTTGACCGTGGTCGTCGGCATCCCGAAGGGCGTGGTCCCGCCGCCCAAGCCGATCCTCGAGGAGCGCTTCAACCTCGGGACGGCGTTCTCGATCACTCCCGTGACCGCCGCGGTCAGCGGCGCGCTCCTGCTCCTTGTGATCCTCGTGTTCGCGTTCCTGATCTACCGGTTCGGTCGGGACCGGCGCTACCGCGGCTCCGCGGTCGATCAGGCCTACGGCACCGACGGCGGCGCCGACGAGCTCGTTCCGGTGCTCCACCACGAGGAGACGCCGGTCGAGTTCGTCCCACCCGACAACCTGCGGCCCGGGCAGCTCGGCACGCTCGTCGACTTCACGGCCAACCCGCTCGACGTCACCGCGACCATCGTCGACCTGGCTGTGCGCGGCTACCTCGTCATCGAGGAGATCCCGGGCGAGGGAGGGTTCCTGCACAAGCCGGACTGGAAGCTGACGAAGAAGAAGGAGCCGGACGCGGAGCTCAAGGACTACGAGCAGAAGCTGCTCAACGGCTTGTTCGAGGACGGCAACGAGGTGCAGCTGTCCGACCTCCGATACACGTTTCACACGAAGATGGAAGAGGTGCAGGGCGCACTCCTCCAGGACGCGACGGATCACGGATGGTTCGTCAAGCCGCCGTCGCGCTCTCGGGCCCAGTGGGGCTGCCTCGGAGTCCTCGTGCTCCTCGCCGGCGCGGGGCTCATGACGCTGCTGATCCTGTTCACGCACGCGGCCCTGCTCGGCATCCCGCTCCTGGTGGCCGGCATCCTGTTCACCTTCGGGGCGTACTGGAGCCCCCAGCGCACCGCCAAGGGCACCGCCGTCCTCCGGCACACCGAGGGATTCCGGAGATTCATCAACGAGTCGGAGAAGGAACGGGCCCGGTTCGCCGAACGGAAGAACCTGTTCTCCGAGTACCTGCCCTACGCGATCGTCTTCGGCGCGACGGGGAAATGGGCGGCGGCGTTCGCGGGTCTCGACGACCAGCCGCCGGACACGTCGTCGTGGTACATCGCGTCGACGCCGTTCACGTTCCTCGCGTTCTCGAGCGCGATCGACGGCTTCACCGTGTCGACGTCGGGGACGCTGACGTCGACGCCCCCGTCGACGTCGGGCTCGAGCGGCTTCTCCGGCGGCGGCTTCTCCGGCGGTGGCGCCGGCGGCGGGGGCGGCGGCAGCTGGTGATCGGCTCGACGGCCGTCTGACCGCGCGTCGAGTCCGGCCCTCACTCGTCGACGTCGGCGTCGCCGAGGTACCGGGCGATCGTGCCCGCCGAAACCAGGCCGATCGGCACCCGGGCGTCGTCGAGGACGACGAGCACGTCGAGCTGCTCGGCCGCGATGACGTCATTGGCCAGGCCGACGGTCCAGTCGGTTGTCGCGGCCGTGAGGCCGCGCTTCATGACAGTCGGGACCGTTGTCGTAGGCCATTCGTCTCGTGGTGTTCCGAGCAGATCCGCCGGCGCCACCGTGCCGGCGTATCCGTTCTCGTCCACGACGACTGCAACGTTGGCGCCGTCGGGCGCGAACCGTGAGGCGAGGCGCTCGAGTGTCGTGTCGGCGGAGCACACCATTGCCGGTCGATCCATGGTGATCGTCAGCGGTTGCGCCAGCCGACGTTCGAGGGCACCGACTCGTCGAGGCACCTGATAGGACGCCACCGATGCCCGGCCCATGACGAGTTGGGAGACCGCCGTCGCGACCAGCGCCGGGACGATGAAGCCGGGGCCGCGCGTCGCTTCGGTGACGAACACCACTGCTGCGATCGGCGTGCGGTAGCCGGCGCCGAGGTACGCGGCGGCCCCCACGACCGGGAACAGGGACGTTCCCGTCCTGACGACACCCTCCGCGACACGGCCGAGAAGCCAGCCCTGCACCACCAGCGGAATGAACAGGCCTCCTGCGCCACCACCGGCGACGGTTGCGAGCGTCGCGACGAACTCGAGGGCGAAGAGCAGCGCGACCAGCGCCGTAGAGCGGTCGGGGCTGACGGACCAGGTGATCGCCTGGTAGCCGGGGCCGATGGTCAGCGGGACGTCGAAGACGGCGATCGCCACGAGTGCAAGAAGCGCAAGGGTCGCACCGCCGACGAGGATGCGCCCGAAGACGCGTACACGGCGCTTGGCTCGCGTGACGAGCATTGCGAACAAGCGGGCACCGAGACCGCACAGCAGACCGAGACCGACCGCGCCGAGGAGATCGGGTACATCGAACCCGGGATTCCCGATGACGCGAAGGAGCGGATCCGTGCCCTTGAACGCGATGTACGTGAGATACGACGTCGCCGCGCCGACGAGCGCCGGGACCACCGCATGGGCGGCATTGTCTTCCTGGTACGGAACTTCCAGCGCGAAGACGGCTCCCGTTGCGGGCGCCTTGAAGATTGCCGCGACTCCGGCAGCCGCTCCGGCCACCAGCAGTACCCGCCTGTCTGCACGCGAGAAGAAACGTTGGAACCTCTCTTGGACGGACCGACCGATGCTCGACCCGATGTAGATCGACGGCCCCTCGAAGCCCATCGCCCCACCGGTTCCGAGCGTCGCCACCGATGCCATGATCCGGCCCAAGAAGGCGCGAAGGTCGGAACGACCCGGGCGGCCGTGGTACTCACGCAGGTACTCGTCGGAGATCGACGGCGACGCATCTCGAGCGACCCAGTGCAACGCGCACCACGCCAGCACGAGCCCCAACGCGGGCAGTACGACGATCGCGGCATCCGGTAGCTCGCGAACATGGTCGAGAAGAGCGTCGACCGTCAACGATTCGAAACCGACGATCGCAATCCCGGTCACGGCCCCCGTCGCGGCCGCAAGCACCATCACGCGCTGCCATCGATGACGGAGCTCGCGCAGCCGATCGCCGGACCACTGGATTCGGCCGGGGAGCCTCCAGTCGGTGAACCACCGCGGCGTCGGTTCTCCCGTCCCGGCTGCTCGTCGAGCGTCCCGACGCCTCTGCGTCACGCCGTCGGGCCCGCATATGCACTCATACAACTCATGCTATACTGCAAGTATAGCGTCAGGAAATGCCTCCAATCGCGGCCGCGACGCGACGGATGCCGTCATCGCGGCATCACGCGCACTGGTCGGAGTTGCCGCCCGATCTTTGGCCGCGACCGAAGACACGGTGACGATCGTGCAGTATCGAGCACTTGTTCTTCTCGCCTCGCGGGGCGATCTGAACGTCGGACTCCTTGCTGACGCGCTCGACATCCATCAGTCGACCGCCACCCGGTTGTGTGACCGGCTGGTCGCCAAGGGTCTTGTGGACCGTCACACGTCGACCGAGAGTCGACGAGAGACGGTCGTCACGCTCACGCCGGCGGGACGCGCCATGCTCCGGACGGTGACAACCCGCCGCAGGAACGACATCCGCAAGATCATGGCGAAGCTGCGCCCGGCTCAGCGCGCTCAGCTGGTGGAGGCGTTCAGCACGTTCGCCGAGGCCGCCGGGGAAGTACCCGACGAGGCTTGGAGGCTCGGATGGACCGCGTGACCCGATGAGGGGCGGCAGCTGGTAGTCCGCGTCCCGCGGACGGGTCAGTGGGCGTCGAGCCCGGCCCAGACCGGGCGCAGGCGAGGCGACAAGCGCGCGAGCTCCTCGAGCATCGCTGCAGTCAGCCGCCGGAGCTTGTCGGCGCCCCGGGCGGTGAGGCGCAGGCGCACGATGCGATGGTCGTCGCGGTCGTGTGCGCGCCGGACGAGACCGGCATGCTCAGCCCGGTTGACGAGCTCCACCGCACTGTGGTGGCGGAGGAGCAGGTAGTCGGCGACGTCGCCGATCGTGGGACCGCGCGTATCGCGATGGCCGCGGATCGCCAGAAGCAGCTGGTGCTGCGCCGGTGAGACGCCGGCGGACTGCGCCTGCTCCTCGCTCCAGCGCAGGAACCGTCGCAGGCCGGTGCGGAACTCGAGCAGGCGCTCGGTAGTCGGCGTCACCGATCTGGGGCGAGCGGGCGGTCGTCGAGCCCGGCATGGAAGAGTATCGTATCACGATATAATGTCACTACTCGTGCAATCCTCGCCGCGGTCGCCTCGTCCTCCTGTCGTCTGCTCGCCGCCGCCCTCGGGCTCGCCGGCGGAGCCGCCGCGTGGCTGCTCGTCCGCCTCATCGCGTTGCTCACGAACGCGGCCTTGCTGCATCAGTACGGGTGGCAGCTCCCGTCGTTCCGCGACTTCCATCCCGGCCCCGACCTGTTGCTCGTCGCCACCGCCGGCGGTCTCGTCGTCGCATTGCTCGCGCGCTGGTCGCCCGTCATCCGGGGCCACGGCATCCCGGAGGCGATGGAAGCGATCCTCACGCGGCACAGCCGCATCTCGCCGCGCGCGGCGGTAGCGAAGCCGACGTCGGCCGCAGTGGCCATCGGCACCGGCGGGCCGTTCGGTGCTGAAGGGCCGATCATCGTCACCGGCGGCGCGCTGGGATCGATCGTGGGGCAGGTCATCAAGGTGTCGCCGTCCGAGCGGAAGATCCTGCTCGCGTGCGGCGCCGCCGCCGGGATGGCAGCGGTGTTCGGCGCGCCACTTGCGTCGGTCGTCCTCGCGGTCGAGCTCCTCCTGTTCGAGTTCTCGGCCCGGGCGCTCGTGCCGCTCGTCGTGTCGGCGAGCATCGCGGCCGGCGTCCACGCCGCGGTGTTCGGGAGCGGACCGCTCTTCACGGTCCCGCACCACGACTTCGCGGGGCTCAGCACCCTCGGCGTGTTCGCGCTCCTCGGGCTGGCGTGCGGACTCCTCGCCGTGGTCGTCGCCAAGGGCCTCTTCGCCGTGGAAGCCGGATATCGGCGCCTCCCGATCTCGGAGTTCTGGCACCCCGTCATCGGGGCCCTCGGGTTCGCTCTGATCGGGCTCGCCGTCCCGCGCGCGCTCGGCGTCGGCTACGACGCGATCAACGACGTCCTCGCGAGCCGTTTCACGGTGGGCGCGCTGGCGTTGCTCCTGCTGGCCAAGCTCGTCATGTGGTGGATCGCGCTCGGTTCGGGCACGTCGGGCGGGACGCTCGCGCCCTTGCTGCTCATCGGGGGCGCGTTCGGGGGCCTGGTCGGCGCCGGCCTCGACGCCGCCTTCCCGAGCCTCGGCTTGTCACCGGGCGCCGTCGCCCTGGTCGCGATGGCCGCGACCTTCGGCGCCGCGACCGGAGCCACGTTCACGTCGATCGTGTTCGCGTTCGAGCTCACGCGCGACTACGAGGCAGTGCTGCCGTTGATGCTCGCCGCCGTGCTCGCCGATCTCGTGTTCAACGCTGCTCTCGCGTCAGACGTTGATGACCGAGAAGCTCGCACGGCGCGGCGTCTTCGTCCCCCGGCGTTACGCCCCGGACGTGCTCCAGGTGCACTCGGCACGCGACGCGATGACGACGAAGGTCGACACGCTTCCTGTCCACGCGACGATGGGAGATGCCCGGCGGCTGCTCGGAGCCGGCGGTCACGGCGCGTACCCGTTGGTCGACGACACCAGTGCGTGCGTCGGGATCGTCAGTCGCAACGACCTGTTGGTGCGGGACCTCGCCGACGCCGCGCCGGTGAAGGAAGTCGCGACCACGGACGTCCTGACGGTGGAGCCGGGTGACAGCCTTCTCACCGTCCTCGAGCGGATGACCGAAGACGGTGTCGATCACGTTCCCGTGGTGGAGCACGATCGGCTGGTCGGCATCTGCACACGCGCCGACCTCTTGCGCACGCGGAGCAGCTACCTCGAGCACGAGCGACCTCAGGCCGGGTGGCGACCGCAACTCCGTCGGGCGCAGCGGGAGGGCGAACGCAAGTCGGCCTGACGTTCAGGCGTTGATGCCCACCGGCTGTCCGTCGACGATCTGGTCGAGGTACTCCGACAGCCCGAAGCCGACCTTGCCGTCGCAGCGCCACTCGGTCATGCCCTCCGAGATGCGCGTCACGAGCATGTCGCCGTCGGGTGTCTGGCGGCGGTTTCGCAGCGGGATGAGCGACAGCACGCTGCCCTC
The DNA here is from genome assembly GCA_963781615.1 of uncultured Actinomycetes bacterium. Taxonomy (GTDB): domain Bacteria; phylum Actinomycetota; class Acidimicrobiia; order IMCC26256; family JACDBD01; genus JALZAA01. The sequence continues at coordinate 470,847 of CAWAGI010000005.1, forward strand.
GATCTCGTAGTCCCGGTCGGCGGTGTGGGCGACGGCCCGCATCTCCTGGTGGTACGAGTCGGCGCCCCGCCAGTCGGTCTCGAGCTTGGCGTCGTCGATCGTGCGGTACTCGCCGTCTTCGAGCACGACACCGCCGATGCGCTGGCCGCCGTCGCGCGACGTGATGATCGAGATCATGAACCCGAAGTCCTCGCCGAAGTTGGCCGTCAGCCACCGGTACCACCATGGCGACTGCCAGTAGCGCGGCCCCCACGAGTGGTCCCGGAGCCCGAAGCCGTCGACCTCCCACTCCTGGTCGGCGACGCGCACGACGCCGCGGGCGCCGACGTGCTGCTCGTAGTGGCCCCGCGCGAACCCCTGCTCGGCGTTCTCGGTGATGGGGGAGCCGTCGTCGTTGACGGGCTCGCCGCCCAACATCGGCGAAACGCCGCGGTAGTCGAGCTCGACGGCGGCGTCGACCCACGGGTTCTCGGTGAACGCCTGGCGCGGGTTCGCCATCTCGAGCGGGCGCTCGAGGAGTGCGACCTTGCCGCGTGTACGAGACGCGCTGCGCCTCGAACGGCTCGACGACGTCGAAGCGCATCCCGCCGGCGTCGAACGCGTCGTTGTCGGCGATCTCAGGCCGGCTGAACATGAAGCCGACGCGCCCGTCGGGGAGGTAGACGCACGTCGTCATCTCCGCGTAGCCCTCGTTGGCCCGGTTGCCGAGCCGGACCCAGCCCCCGATGCGATCGCCGGGGTCGAAGAAGTTGAAGTACATCGACTCGTTGAAGTTCTTCGCCGACTCCAGCGGGTGCATGTACTCGTCGGAAGGGTCGAGGCGCAGCTTCATGTGCGCCATGCAACTCCGCCTTGACCGACCGGTCAAGCAAGTGGTTCGCTCCGCGGCGACGGCGACCGGAGGGGACAGTCATGGATGTGGAGATCACCGAGATCACGGACGGATTGCGCTTCCCGGAAGGCCCGGTGTGGATGCCGGACGGGAGCGTGTTGTGCGTCGAGCTCCTCGGCGGGACGGTCGTCCGGGTGCAACCCGACGGCAAGAAGGAGATCGTGTCGGAGAACGGCGGCAGCCCGAACGGGCTCGCCATCGGCCCCGACGGCGCGGTGTACGTGTGCAACAGCGGCGGCTACGGGTCGCACGACATGGGTGGGCTCACGATCCCCGACAGCTACCTGCCGGGTCACCACTCGGGCGGACGCATCGAGCGCGTCGACCTCGCCACCGGCGAGGTCACCGTGCTGTACCGCGAGTGCGACGGGCACGAGCTGATCGGGCCCAACGACCTCGTGTTCGACGACACAGGCGGGTTCTGGTTCACCGACCACGGTCGGTGGCGCCGAGCGCGACAAGACCCACGGCGGGCTCTACTACGCGCGGCCCGACGGCTCGGAGATCCGCGAGGTCGTGTACCCGCTCGACGCCCCCAACGGCGTCGGCCTCTCACCCGACGGCACGCGTGTCTACGCGGCGGAGACGTTCGTGGGCCGGCTGTTCGCCTGGGACCTCGCCGGGCCGGGCGAGGTGGCGGCACCGGCGCCACCCGTCGGCAACGGCGGCGAGCTCGTGTGCGGGCTCCCGGGGATGCAGCTCTTCGACTCCCTCGCCGTCGACGGCGACGGCAACGTGGACGTCGCGACGCTCGTCAACGGCGGGATCACCGTGATCGCGCCGGACGGCAACAGCGCCGAGCACGTGCCGTTCCCCGACCCGATGGTGACCAACATCTGCTTCGGGGGCGACGACCTGCGCACCGCCTTCGTGACCTGCTCGGCGACGGGGAAGCTCGTGTCGGCGCCCTGGCCCTGGCCGGGTCTGAAGCTGGCCTTCTAGCTGGTTCCGACGATTCAGATGCGCGCCGGGTGGACCGGCGCGCCGCCGACGCCGGTGTTGATGCGGAAGATCGTGCCCCGCCGGTCGGGGTCGTCGGTGTTGTCGGCCGTCACGACGTAGGCGTCGTGCTGACCCTCGCCGGCGAAGCAGAGCGACGTGACCGTCTGCGCCGGCACCTCGAGCACGCGATCGATCTCGCCGTCGGGCGTCATCCGGGCGACGCATCCGGCGCGCGCGGAGGCGACCCAGAGAAGACCCTGGGCGTCGAGAGCCATGCCGTCGGGCGCGCCGGGTGGGAAATGGAACGCGCGGCGATCCCCGGCCGTGCCGTCGTCGGCGATGGTGTGCACGACGATCACGTTGTTGCGCGTGTCGGAGTGGTAGACGGTCTGCTCACCGGGTGAGAGGGCGACGCCGTTCGCGTGCAGGATGTCGTCGTAGAGGCACGTGGCGTCACCCTCGGCGTCGATGCGCCACAGCTCGCCCGGGATCGGAGTGGCGTCGCGATCGAAGACGGCGAAGCGGATCGATCCGGCGTAGACGCGGCCCGCCGTGTCCGTGCAGATGTCGTTCCATCCCGGCAGCCCGTCGATCGAGAACAGCGTGCGGTTCTCGCCGTCGCGCACGTGGATGATGTCCCGCCCCGAGACGACGACCCCGCCGTCGGCGTGGAGTGCGATCCCGCCGACGCCGCGCCGCTTGGGGACGACCGTCGTGATCTCACCGTCCGGGTCGCGCCGGTACACACCGCCGCCGAGCACGTCGCTGAAGTACAGGTTCCCGTCGCCGTCGACCGTCGGCCCTTCGACGAGCCCGTATCCGGACGCGAGTGTTTCGACCATTCAAGGAACCGTAGCTAGGGTCGCCGCATGGGACCGCTCTCTGACGTGAAGATCATCGAGATCGCGGGCATCGGCCCGGGGCCGTTCGCCGCGATGCTGCTCTCCGACCTGGGTGCCGACGTGGTGCGCGTCGACCGCGCCCAGTCGGTCGAACGGGGCTTCGATCCCGGGTGGATGGAGGTCCTCAACCGCGGGCGGCGGTCGATCGGCGTCGATCTCAAGCAGCCCGACGGGGTGGAGACGGTGCTGCGCATGGTCGAGCAGGCCGACGCGCTGATCGAAGGGTTCCGTCCCGGCGTGGCGGAGCGACTGGGCATCGGACCCGACGCGTGCCGGGCGCGGAACCCGAAGCTCGTGTACGGCCGCATGACCGGCTGGGGGCAGGACGGCCCGTACGCGCAGGCTGCCGGCCATGACATCAACTACATCTCGCTCGCGGGCGCGCTGGCGCACTTCGGGCGGGCCGGCGGGAAGCCGACGCCGCCGATGAACCTCATCGGTGACTTCGGCGGCGGCGGCATGTTGCTCGCATTCGGCGTGGCGTGCGCGCTCCTCGAGGCCCGGTCCTCGGGGGAGGGGCAGGTCGTCGACGCGGCGATGGTCGACGGCAGCGCGACGCTCATGGCGATGACCTGGGGCCTGCGCGCGCTGGGGGCGTTCGACGAGGAGCATCTCGGCGGGAACGTCCTCGACACGGGCGCGCCGTTCTACGACACGTACGAGACGGCCGACGGCAAGTTCATCTCCGTGGGTTCGCTCGAGCCGCAGTTCTACGCGGAGCTCATCGAGAAGCTCGGGCTGTCGGACGCCGACCTCCCGGCGCAGATGGACCGCAGCGGCTGGGACACGCTGCGGGAGAAGTTCACGGCGCTGTTCAAGTCCAAGACGCGCGACGAGTGGCGCACGATCCTCGAGCAGACCGACACCTGCTTCGCGCCCGTCCTCACGATGAGCGAAGCGGCGGACCACCCGCACATCAAGGCGCGCGAGACGGTGGTCGAGCACGACGGCGTGCTCCAACCTGCGCCCTCGCCCCGGTTCAGTCGCACGCCGGGCTCGATCCAGCGGCGGGCCGCCCAGCCCGGCCAACACACCGACGAGGCTCTTGCGGACTGGGGCTTCGGGCCCGTCGAGCTGGCCAAGCTGCGCGACGCGGGCGCGATCAAGTAGCCGGGTGCGGAAGCAGGACACCGCCTGGTTCGTCGCGCTCGGCGCCGCGCTCCTGTCGGTCCTGGCGCTGCTGCGGCGGCGTTTGCGCGTTGCCTCGTTCGCGGCGGTAGGAGCCGTCGGGGCCGGCGTCGCGTCCCGGCGCTGGAGCCGAGGCGACAAGGCGCCGTTCCCGTACTCGCTGCGCTGGATCCTCGACTTCCCGCATCCGATCACACCGGAGTTGTTGCGGCGCGGCGTGGAGCCGTCGGCGGGAGCGCACGTCCTCGAGATCGGTCCGGGCACCGGCCGCCACGCGGTCCAGATCGCGCAGTCGATCGCGCCGACCGGCACGCTCGACGTGTTCGACGTCCAACACGAGATGCTCGACGCAGTGATGCGACGCGCCGACGACCAGGCGGTCACGAACATCTCACCGATGCACGGGCAGGCGGGCGAGCGGCTGCCGTACCCGGACGCCCGCTTCGACGCTGCCTACCTCGTCACCGTGATCGGCGAGATCCCCGACCCCGACGTGGCGCTGCGCGAGCTGCACCGAGTCCTGCGTCCCGGCGGGCGGCTGGCCGTGGCCGAAGTGATCGTCGATCCCGACTACACGACGCTGCGCGAGCTGCGATCACGCGCCGAGGCGTGCGGGTTCGGGTTCGTCCGCCGCTACGGCTCGCCCTTCGCGTACGTCGCTCAATTCGAAGCCGTCTGAACGGGCGTCGTTCCCGCGACCCACGACATGTCGGCGGTCCGCTCGCCCGCCACTGCGCTCGTCGACGCCACCGCTTCGAGCTCGGCGAGATCGTCCGGGCTGAGCTGCACGTCGAGAGCAGCGACGTTCTCCTCGAGGTAGGTGCGGCGCTTCGTGCCCGGGATCGGGGCCACGTCGTCGCCTCGGGCCTGCACCCATGCCAGCGCGAGCTGGCCGGGCGTGATGCCCTTCTCGGTCGCGATCGTGCGGACGCGCTCGACGACTTCGAGGTTGCGGGAGAAGTTGTCGCCCTCGAAGCGCGGCGTGCCACGGCGGAAATCGCCGCGCGACAGGTCGTCGGCGCTCCGGATCTGGCCCGTCAGCATCCCGCGGCCGAGCGGGCTGTAGGGCACGATCCCGACGCCGAGCTCCCGGGCTGCAGGAAGCGCGTCGCCCTCGATGTCGCGACTCCACAGCGACCACTCGCTCTGGAGCGCGCTGATCGGGTGGACGGCGTGGGCGCGCCGGATCGTGTCGCCCGCCGCTTCCGACAGGCCGAGGTGGCGCACCTTGCCTGACGCGACCAGCTCGGCCATGGCGCCCACCGTCTCTTCGATGGGCACGTTCGGGTCTGCTCGGTGTTGGTAGTAGAGGTCGATGTGGTCGACCCCCAGCCGCTCCAGGGACGCGTCGCAGGCGCTGCGCACGTACTCCGGGCGACCGTCGATGGCGCGGAAGGAACGGTCGTCGGCGCGCCGGACGATGCCGAACTTCGTCGCCAGGACGACTCCGTCGCGCCGGCCGGCGATCGCCCGGCCGACGAGCTCCTCGTTGTGTCCGAGGCCGTACACGTCGGCAGTGTCGAGGAACGTCACGCCGAGCTCGAGCGCCCGATCGATCGTCGCGAGCGACTCGGTCTCGTCGGCGGGGCCGTAGACCTGGCTCATGCCCATGCAGCCGAGGCCCTGGGCGGACACCTCGAGATCTTGACCGAGCGTGCGCGTGGCGATGGTCATGACAGGGAACCTACCGCCGCCGGTGGTGGCGCGGGCAGGCGCAGGGCGCGCGCTACAGTCCGCCTCCGGCCGCCGCCGGGCGGTCGTGAACATCGGGTAGGAGAGTTACAGCATGAAGCGTCGTATCGGGGCAGGACTCGCATCGCTCGCGCTCGCGGGCACGATCGTCGGCGGCACCGCCGCGACGGCGTTCGCAGATCCGCTCAGCAAGAGCGAGTTCAAGAAGCAGGCCAACGCGATCTGTGCCGAAGGGAACCAGCAGATCGAGCCGGTTGCGGAGCAGATCTTCGGCAATCTCTCCAAGGGCCAGGAGCCATCGCCGGAGCAGTTCGCCGCGTACGCGGCGGTGGCGGTGCCCAACATCAAGCAGCAGGTCGAAAGCGTTGCGGCGCTCGAGGCCGCCCAAGAGCCTCCAGGCGAAGGTCGACAAGCTCATCAAGACGGCTCGGGCCGCGGTCGCGAAGGTCGAGGCCGACCCGTCGATCCTCGCGGACGAGAAGCACGACCCGTTCGCGGCCACCAACAAGCAGGCGAAGAAGCTCGGGCTCAAGGAGTGCGCCGGGGACGAGGACTCGTAGAGGGTCCTCGTCGGCGCGTGAATTCGATGGCAGGCGCCAGAGCGCGCCTGCCATCGTGCGGAACGTGCCCGCGAACTACTTCGACGAACGGATAGCCGAGAGCTTCGAGACCAAGTGGGCGGAGTCGTTCGACCCCGCGGTCGTCGACCCGGCGGTGTCCTTTCTCGCCGATCTGGCGGGAAAGGGCGCCGCGCTCGAGCTCGGCATCGGTACCGGTCGCATCGCGTTGCCGCTCAGGGCGCGAGGCGTCCGCGTGCACGGGATCGAGCTGTCGCCGGCCATGGCCGCGGAACTCCGCGCAAAGCCGGGCGCAGACGACATCGGCGTGACCATCGGCGACTTCGCGACCACGAGCGTGGGCGGGTCGTTCACGGTCGCGTATCTCGTCCGCAACACGATCATGAACCTGACGACCCAGGACGCGCAGGTCGAGTGCTTCCGGAGCGTCGCCGCGCACCTCGAACCCGGCGGCTGCTTCGTGATCGAGGTCATGGTTCCTGCGCTCCGGCAGATCCCGCCCGGCGAGACCGTGCGGGCATTCGACGTGACCCCCACGCACCTCGGCTTCGAGGAATACGCCGACCTCGTCGCGCAGATCTCCTTCTCGCACCACTACTGGGTGGTCGACGGCCGGCTCGAGACGTTCTCCGCACCCTTTCGATACGTGTGGCCGTCCGAGCTCGACCTGATGGCGCGGCTCGCCGGGATGACGTTGCGAGAGCGCTGGAGCGACTGGAACCGCGAGCCCTTCACCGGCGACAGCAAGCGCCACGTCTCCGTGTGGGAGAAGCCTTAGCGCGGCCGTACACTTCGGCATCGGCTGGTGGCGAGAGCACGTCGTACCCCGGCTCACCGACGTGATGCTCGGGACCGAAGAGGTTCGCGGTCACCGTCAGCGCGCGGTGACCGGCCTGCGGGGCGCCGTCGTCGAGATCGGGTTCGGCTCCGGCCTCAACGTGCCCCTCCTGCCTCCCGACGTCGAGGTCGTGTACGCCGTCGATCCCTCGGCCGTGGGCCGCAGGCTGGCGGCCCGACGGGTGAGCTCCTCACCGGTGCCGATCGAGTTCGTGGGGCTCGACGGCGAGCATCTGCCACTGGGCGACGAATCCGTCGACGCTGCGCTCAGCACGTTCACCCTGTGCACGATCCCGGATGCCAAGAAGGCTCTGGAGGAGGTGTCTCGAGTGCTGCGACCGGCGGGCCGCTTCCATTTCCTCGAGCACGGCCTCTGTCCCGACCCGTCCACCGCCAAGTGGCAGCACCGTCTCAACGGCCTTCAGCAACGAGTCGCGGCCGGCTGCCACCTCGATCGACCGATCGACGAGCTCGTGCGCAGCGCGGGCTTCGAGATCCGAGAGCTTCGCAACGACTGGTTCAGAGGACCGCGACCGTCGAAGCCGTGGGGCTACCTGTACGAAGGGGTGGCCATCAAGCCGCCACCCGACGGCGCGGCCGCCGGACCGTAGCTCGTAGTCGTATGCCACACTCCAGCTGATGGAGCTCGAGCGGGGAACGGCCGAGCTGTACATGCGCAACTCGTTCGAGCAGATGCTCGCGGTCGCCGACCGTCTCGGCGACGACCGCGTCAACGACCGTCCCCTCGGTCCCGGACACGAACGCGGTCGCGTCGCTGATCATCCACTGCTGCGCCGTCACCGAGTTCTGGATCGGGCACGTCGCCCTCGGGCGTCCCACCCACCGCGACCGCGAAGCGGAGTTCGCGAGCACCGGGACCGTCGCCGAGCTCCGCGCCATGGTCGACTCGACGCTCGCGCACGTGTCCGAGGACCTCGCCGCGATCGACGACGGGAGGACCCAATCCGATCGCACCGGGCGACAGTTCCTGGAAGGCGGGGACGAGTCCGACGGTGCGATCGTGCTCCACGTGCTCGAGGAGCTGTATCAGCACCTCGGCCACATGGAGCTCGCCGCCGACTCTCTCATGATTCGAGGCTGACGATGGACTTCGAGGTGAACAGGTCGGACGTGCACGAGTGCCGGGTTGTCGACGAGGAGTCGCCCGACCTCGAACCGGGGCAGGCGCTTCTGCGCGTCGACGCCTTCGCGCTGACGGCGAACAACATCACCTACGCCGTCCTCGGCGACGCGCTCAACTATTGGGACTTCTTCCCCGCGCGAGACCGCGACGCCTGGGGACGTGTCCCGGTGTGGGGTTTCGCGGACGTCGTGTCCACCACGCACGACGACGTCGCCGAGGGAACGCGCGTGTACGGCTACCTCCCGATGTCGACGCACCTTGTCGTCACGCCCGGGCGAGTGAACCCGAGCGGCTTCGTCGACATGGCCGCGCACCGCTCGGCGCTGCCCCCTGCGTACAACGGCTACTCGCGGACTGACGTCGATTCGGTGCACGATTCGGCGCACGAGGACCAACGAATGGTCCTCTGGCCGCTGTTCTTCACGTCGTTCCTCATCGACGACTTCCTCGACGACAACGCCTTCTTCGGCGCCGAGGAGGTCGTGATCTCGAGCGCCTCGAGCAAGACGGCCATCGGCACCGCGTTCCTGCTCGAGCAGCGTGGGGCCGTGGAGGTCCTCGGCCTGACCTCTCCCCGCAACGTTGCGTTCGTCGAGAGCCTCGGCATCTACGACCGCGTCGTTCCCTACGACGACGTCGATTCCCTCGGAGACACACGGGCGGCGTTCGTGGACGTCGCGGGCAACGCCGCGGTGCGCGTCGACCGCGCACCGCGCCTACGCCGACCGGCTCGTGTACAGCATGGCGGTCGGCGCGACGCATTGGGACAAGCCTCAAGGCATGCCCGCGGACCTTCCCGGCGCGGCGCCGGCCTTCTTCTTCGCGCCGGACCAGATCGTGAAGCGGACCAAGGAGTGGGGCCGCGCCGGCCTCGACGAGCGGGCGGCCGAGGCCTGGCGGCGCTTCGTCGAGTTCGCCGACGGCTGGGTGCAGATCCGCCACGGCTTCGGCCCGGAGGCGGTGGAGGACGCGTATCGGGAGCTCGTGGAGGGGCGGGGCGATCCCGCCACCGGCCACGTCCTCTCGATGTGGCCGGCGGGCGCGTAGCTAAGTCAGCGTCTTCTCCGGGTGGCGGCCGTCGACGTGGCCCATGAACGGCGGGTGGATGCTGTAGCCGAGGAGCTGGCGCAGGCGGGGTGACACGTCCTTCGCCATGTCGGGCGGGACGGCGAGCAGGTAGCTCTCCTGCTGGCGCGCCCACGCGACCACGTACTGGATCGAGACGCCGAGCCGGAACCGGTCGGTCGTGTTGGCGCCGCCGGCGTGCCACAGCGTGCCCGGGTAGATGGCGACGGACCCCGCCGGCATCTCGAGCGGGACCAGCTCGACCGACGGGTCGGGCCGGCCGTCGCCCCAATGCGTGCTGCCGGGTGCGATGAGCGTGCCACCGTTCTCGGCCGTGAAGTCGTCGATCGCCCACAGCGTGCTCAGCGACAGCGGCCGCCGCGGCCGCGGCAACCCGTAATAGAACGCCTCGTCGTAGTGGATGTCCTGGGCGGTCTCGTCGGGACCGAGGTTGATCGCCAGCGCCGCGGTGAGCAGGAAGTTCGGCCCGAGCAGCGCGCCGGCGACGTCGAGGACGCGCTCGTCCTCGATGAGCCGGTCGAACGCTCGCGACTTGGCGGGGAGGCTGTAGACGCGCTTGGTGCGGAAGCCTTCGAAGTCGTTGCGCCCGAAAGGACCGCCGCCCAGGTGCGGAGCAAGCGCGTCGCGTACCGCCTGTACCTCGTTCGGCGCGAGCGCGTTCTCGAGCACGGCGTACCCCTGGTCCTCGATGACGTCGAGCAGCGCGTTGGGGACGCCTCCCTGGACCGGCATGTCGCCCATCGCGGTACGCATCAGCAGGGTGGCCTCGTCTCCTTCTCGGATACCGAGCTCGACGCGCAGCCGGTCGGCGAGCTCGGCGACGAATGCAGGCCGCGGCGGCGCCGCGTCGTGCGTGCGTCGCAGCGTCTCGAAGGGATCACTCATGACCTGCTCCTTCTCCTTCCAGGTAGACACGGCGGTACGCCGCACGCGCTCGCACCAGCAGCGCCTCCGTGGCGTTGGGCGTGCGCCCGAGCAGCTCGGCGACGTCGGCGACCGGGAGGCTGTCCACGTAGCGGAGCGTGAGCGCGAGGCGGTGGTGCGGGCCGAGGGCGGCGAGCACCTCGTTCGCGCGCATCTGGTCGAGGCGCACGTCCCACGGGTCCTCGTCCGGGACGGGGTCCTGCTCGAGTGCGTCGCGGAGACGATCGTCACGGGCACGCCGGCGCCAGTGGTCGGCGAGCTTGTGGCGGGCGACGCCGATCACCCACGGGACGTCGAGTGGCGCGGGGCGGCCCTCCTCGAGATTGCGCACGGCGGCGAGGAACGTCTCCGAGGTGAGGTCCTCGGCGGTCGCCGAGTCGCCGCACCGGTGCAGGAAGTACCCGTACACCTCGGGCACCGCCTCCTGGTAGAAGGCGAGGAACGCGGCGCGATCGGGCTCGTCCGCCGCCGCTCCTTCGCTCACGGCCGCCTCCGGCCATTCGCTCACGACCCCATCATCGCTCCGAGACGCCGGTTCCCTACGGGTCAGCGGCGGATTTCTCGCCCGAAACTGCCGGGCCTTCCGGTACGTCCGGACCGTCTAGAGCTTGCGGAGCCGGACCGCACGCACCGAATGGTCGGACGCCTTCTCGAGGATGAGGCGGGCGCGTTCACGCGTCGGGAGGATGTTCTCGTGCAGGTTCACGCCGTTGATCGAACGCCAGATGCCGCGCGCGACCTCGACCGCCTCGTCCTCCGACAGGGCCGCAAAGTGATGGAAGAACGACCGCTCGTCGGCGAACGCGGTCTCGCGGAGGGTGAGGAAGCGGTCGAGGTACCACTGCTCGATGTCGCCCTCGTCGGCGTCGACGTAGAGCGAGAAGTCGAAGAAGTCCGAGACGAACAGCGGCGGCGCCCGGCCGCTACGACCGTCGTTCGTCTGAAGCACGGTCAGGCCCTCGACGATCACGATGTCGGGCTGCCGCACGACCTGCTCCTCGCCCGGCACGATGTCGTAGGTCAGGTGTGAGTACACGGGGGCGCTCACCTCGGCGCGCCCCGACTTCACGTCGGCGAGGAAGCGCACGAGCCGGCGGAGGTCGTAGCTCTCGGGGAACCCCTTGCGCTCCATGAGCCCGCGTTCCTCGAGCACGCGGTTCGGGAACAGGAAGCCGTCGGTCGTCACGAGGTCGACCTGGGGGTGGTCGGGCCAGCGGGCGAGCAGGGCCTGGAGGATGCGCGCCGTCGTGCTCTTGCCGACGGCCACGCTCCCGGCGACGGCGATGACGTAGGGGACCCCCGCGGCGGGACTGCCGAGGAACGTGTCGCTGACGCGGTGCAGGTTCTGGCTCGCCGCGACGTACAGGTTCAGCAGTCGCGACAACGCGAGGTAGATGTCGGCGACCTCGTCGAGGGCGATGCGCTCGTTGATGCCGCGCAGCTGGTCGAGGTCATCCTCGGTGAGCGTGAGCGGCGTCGCCGCCCGCAGCCGCGCCCACTCGTCGCGCGAGAACCGCACGTACGGCGACATCGAGTCGGCGCTCACGGCGGCAGCTCGATGCCGGGGAGGCCGGCCAACCGCTCGACGCGTGCTCGCAGCTCGTCGACGCCGGCGGCGGTGATCGTGACGTGGCCGACCTTGCGGCCCGGGCGCGCCGTCTTCCCGTAGTCGTGGAAGTGCGCGCCCGGGATCGAAAGCACGTCGACCCGGTCGGGGAGGGCGCCGACGCAGTTGACCATCGCACTCACGCCGACGGGATCGGTCGAGCCGAGCGGCCAGCCGAGGACCGCGCGCAGGTGGTTCTCGAACTGGCTGGTCACCGCGCCCTCGATGGTCCAGTGACCGGAGTTGTGCACACGCGGCGCGAGCTCGTTGACGAGCAGCTCCCCGTGGACGTCGAAGAGCTCGACGGCGAGGACGCCGGTGTAGTCGAGGTCGTCGAGGAGCCTGCCGACGAGACGCTCGGCGGCGAGTTGGACCTGTGCCGGCACGTCGGGTGCGGCCGCGAGGCTGCGGCGCAGGATCCCGCCCTCGTGGTGGTTCTCGACGAGCGGCCAGCACGCGGTCGCGCCGTCTCGTCCCCGTACCGCGAGCACGGACAGCTCGCGGTCGAACGGCACGTGAGACTCGAGGACGAGCGGCACGCCGCCCAGCTCGGTCCATGCGCGCTCGACGTCGCGCGGTTCTCGAAGCACGGCTTGCCCCTTGCCGTCGTACCCGCCGCGACGTGTCTTGAGCACCGCCGGCGTGCCGAGCTCCTCGACCGCGCGCTCGAGACCTGCGCGGTCGTCGACGACGGCGAACTCGGGCGTCCCGATCCCGAGCCGGCGGCAAACCTCCTTCTCCCGCAACCGGTCCTGGGAGACGTCGAGCGCGACCGGGGGCGGCAGCACGGGCGTGCCCGTGGCCGCGACGAAGCGCGCGCCCGCCGCCGGCACGCCCTCCCATTCGTAGGTGACGACCGCGGCGCCGTCGCTCACCCGAGCGAGCGCGGTCTCGTCGCCGAGGGCACCGACCACCAGCCGACCGAGGGCGCCGGCGGCGGCATCGCCGGCAGGGTCGAGGAACCGGAAGTCGAGGCCGAGGGGGATGCCGGCCAGCGCGAGCATTCGGCCGAGCTGCCCGCCGCCGAGGACGGCGACGAGCGGTCCGGGCCGGCCGCCGGGAGCGTCGGGCACGGCTGCATGCTTCCATAGCTTGAATCGTCGCCGTCGCAGGCTCCGGCTCCTGCGGCAACGGTCGGCAGAGCCGCCGTTGCCGCGGACCAAACGTTCCGGTGCGCCATGATCCGTCCGCTATCGTGAGCCTTTCCGCGACAGCGTCGTCGCTCCTGCTGGATCCCCGAAACGACAGCACGTCCCGGGAGCGAGGAGTCCCTCGGTTGGTCGACTTCGAACGCGCGCCGCGCCAACGCGCTCGCCAACGCACCGAGCTCGATGCCTGCGGCATCGGCTTCGTCGCGCATGCGTCGGGCGGCACGAGCCGCGAGATCGTCGATCTCGCGCTCACGGGCCTGGCGTGTGTCCGCCACCGCCAGGCGATCGCCGCCGACGGCATCTCGGGCGACGGCGCCGGGCTGCTCGTCCCCATCCCGCGCCCGTTCTTCGCCCGGGTCGGGGGCAAGGAGCTCGGGCGGGAGCTCGACGCCGACCGGCTGGGCGTCGTCACCGCATTTCTCGACCTCGCCGACGATGACGCCCGGCGCGTCGCCCAGGATGCGGTCGCCGACGCGTGCGCCGCTGAAGGGATCGAGCTCGCCGGTTGGCGATCAGTCCCGTTCGACGAGTCGCACCTCGGCGCGGCGGCGCGGGTCGATCAGCCGTCGCTCTGGCACGGCATCCTGCAGCGCCCTCGACGACGTCGACGAGGTCGACGCCGAGCGCCGCGCGTACCGCGCCCGCCGCCGGGCCGAGGCCACGTGCCGCGAAGCGCGCGTACGTCACTACTTCGCGAGCTTCTCGTTCGTGACGGTCACGTACAAGGCGCTCGTCCTGAGCGACCGGCTCGCCGCGTTCTACCCCGACCTCGCCGACGACGAGTTCGGCGCTCCGCTGGCGATCTTCCACAGCCGCTTCTCCACGAACACGACCCCGGCGTGGGAACGCGCCCAGCCGTTCCGGCACCTGTGCCACAACGGCGAGATCAACACCGTGCGCGGCAACGAGCTTCGCATGATCGCCCGTGGCCGCCTCGGCACGGAGGAGGCCGGGCTCGGCCCCGAAGAGCTGTTCCGTCCCGTGCTCGATCCCGAGGACTCCGACTCCGGCAAGCTCGACTCCGCCGTCGAGCTGCTCGTGCGTGGCGGCCGCGACATCCGCCACGCTGTCGCCATGCTCGTGCCGGAGGCGTGGGAAGGTCAGCGCGACCTTCCCCGCGGCGTGCGCGGCTTCTTCCGTTACCACGCCTGCCTGACCGACCCGTGGGACGGGCCGGCGGGTCTCGTCTTCAGCGACGGCCGGCGTGTCGGCGCCGCGCTCGACCGGAACGGGCTCCGACCGCTGCGCTGGCAGGTGTGCGACGACGGCCTGGTCGTGTGCGCGTCGGAGGTCGGTGCCGTGCCGGTGACCGGCCACGGGTCGGTACGCCGCGGTCGCCTCGGCCCCGGCGACATGATCTGCGTGGACCCCGATCGCGCCACCGCCGGGAACGGCGACGGCGACCGGCCGGGGCTGTCGGCCGCGGTGCAGGACGACACCGACGTCAAGACGTGGCTGGCGCGGCGCCAGCCGTACTCGCAATGGGCCCGCGACGGGCTGCTCTCGGCCGACATCGGCGCTCCCGTCGAGATGCCCCCCGCTCCCGAGGACCTCGTGCGGCAGCAGGTCGCGTTCGGCGTCACCCGCGAAGAGGTGGCGATGGTGCTCAAGCCCATGGCCACCGACGCCAAGGAGCCGACGTTCTCGATGGGCGACGACGTCCCGTTCGCGGCCGTCGCCACCCGGCCCCGACCGATGTTCAACTACCTCAAGCAGCGCTTCGCGCAGGTCACGAACCCGCCCATCGACCACCTGCGCGAGCGGCTGGTGATGTCGTTGCGCACGTGCCTCGGGCCGCGCCGCCCGTTGCTCACCGAGGCGCCGGGCGCCGCGCATCTGCTCGAGCTGCCGTCGTTCTTCTTGTACCCGGCTGCGGTCGAAGCGCTGCTCGACCCGGACCACTCGGTGTTCAAGACCGTCCGTCTCGGCGCCACGTTCCCCGTCGCCGACGGGCCCGGCGGGCTCGGGCCGGCGATCAACGCACTAGCCGACGCGGCCGTCGACGCGGTCGCCGCCGGCGCGTCGGTGCTCGTCATCTCCGACCGCAGTGTCGGCGCCGACCGGGCGCCGATCCCGTCGTTGCTGGCGCTCGGCGCCGTGCACCACCGGCTCATCGCCGAGCACACGCGTCAGCAGGCTTCGATCGTGGTCGCGTCGGGCGACGCCCGCGACGTGCACGCCGTCGCGTGCCTCCTGGGGTTCGGCGCCGACGCGGTGTGCCCACGCCTCGCGCTCGAGACCGTGGCGACCATGGCCGACGACGACCAGCTCGGGGAGCTCCACTCGTCGGAGGCGCAGGCCAAGTTGCAGGCCGCCCTCGAGGACGGCGTCCTCAAGATCTTCTCGAAGATGGGCATCTCGACCGTCGACGGCTACCGGGCGGCCCAGATCTTCGAGGCCATCGGGCTCGGTCCCGAGGTCATCGAGACCTGCCTCCGGTCGACCGTGTCCGAGGTCGGCGGCGTCGGCTTCGAAACTCTCGGTGCCGACATCCTCGATCGTCACGAAGCCGCGTTCGCGAGCGAGAAGGCCGCGCTCGACGAGCCGGGTTTCTTCCGCTACCGCAAGCGCGGTGGCGAGTACCACGGCAACAACCCCGACGTCGTCGACGCGCTGCACGACTCGCTCGGGCTCGCCCCGGAAGGCGACGGCGAGAACGGAGATGAACGCAAGCCGAAGCGCAAGAGCGAGGTGAGCGGGAAGCTCGCCGGAGTCGAGCCGGCTCCGAGCGAGGACCAGGGCAAGGTCATCGTGCTGCAGGGCCCGGAGGCCGAGCCGTTGCCCGAGCCCGATCCCACCGACCTGCGCGCCGCCCACCTCCTGCAGGGTGCGATCAAGGGCGGGCGCGCCGACCTCTACGAGAGGTTCCGTGAGCTCGTCGAGTCGCGCCCGACGACCGAGCTACGCGATCTGCTCGAGCTCGTTCCGGGCGGGGAGCCGGTCCCGCTCGAGGAGGTCGAGCCGGTCGAGGTGATCACGGCGCGGTTCTCGACGGGCGCCATGTCACACGGCGCGCTGTCCGCCGAGGCGCACGAGACGCTCGCGATCGCCATGAACATGATCGGGGGCAAGAGCAACTGCGGCGAGGGCGGCGAGGACCCGGCCCGGTACCGGACCCGCGGCACGGAGCGGGACCGCAACTCGCGCATCAAGCAGATCGCGTCCGGCCGCTTCGGGGTGACACCGGAGTACTGCGCGTTCGCGGACGAGTTCAACATCAAGGTCGCGCAGGGCTCGAAGCCGGGCGAGGGCGGTCAGCTCCCCGGCCACAAGGTGAGCGGCGAGATCGCGCGCCTCCGGCACACGCAGCCGGGCGTCGGGCTGATCTCGCCGCCGCCCCACCACGACATCTATTCGATCGAGGACCTCGCCCAGCTCATCTACGACCTCAAGCAGGTGAATCCGCTCGCCGAGGTGTCGGTGAAGCTCGTCGCCGAGGACGGCGTCGGCACGATCTCCGCCGGCGTCGTCAAGGCGCTCGCCGACGTGGTGCAGATCTCGGGCAACAACGGCGGCACGGGCGCGTCGCCGCTGTCTTCGATCAAGAACGCCGGGATGCCGTGGGAGCTCGGCCTCGCCGACGCCCAACAGGCGCTCGTCGAGAACCATCTGCGCGACCGGGTGCGCGTCCGCGTCGACGGCGGGTTCAAGACGGGGCGCGACGTCGTGATGGCGGCGCTCCTCGGCGCCGACGAGTACTCCTTCGGGACTGCCGCAATGCTCGCCGAGGGCTGCATCATGGTGCGGGCCTGCCACCGCGACACGTGCCCGACGGGCATCGCGACGCAACGGCCGAATCTGCGGTCGAAGTTCTCGGGCACGCCCGAGGGCGTTGCCACGTACATGATCTTCATCGCCGAGGAGGTCCGTCGCACCCTCGCGTCGCTCGGCGTGCGCAGCCTCGACGAAGCGATCGGGCGCGTCGACATGCTCCGCCAGCGCACGACCGGAGACGCCCGCGCCGACTCCCTCGACCTCTCGCCCCTGCTCGTGACGCCGTCGGAGGAGGGAGCGCGGCATTTCGTGGCGACGGTGCCGATCCAGCGGCCCCGCTCTGCACTCGACGAACGACTTCTCGCCGACGGCTTTCCCGCGCTGTGGGACGGCGGCGACGTCGACCTCGAGTACGAGATCACCAACGCCGACCGCACGGTCGGCGCGTCGCTCGGTGGCGCGATCGGCCTCGAGTGGGGCGAGGGCCTGCCGCCCGGCTCGGTCACGGCCCGGCTCACCGGCTCGGCCGGCCAGAGCTTCGGCGCGTTCCTCGCCGACGGCGTGGCGCTGGACCTGGTCGGCGAGGCGAACGACTACCTCGGCAAAGGCATGGGCGGGGGCCGCATCACGGTGCGGCCGCCGGACGGCGACGCCGGGGACGCGGTGCTGGCGGGCAACACGGTGCTCTACGGCGCGACGGGTGGTCAGGTGTTCATCGCGGGCCGGGTGGGCGAACGGTTCATGGTGCGCAACAGCGGCGCGACCGCGATCGTCGAGGGCACGGGCGACCACGCGTGCGAGTACATGACCGGCGGCACGTGCGTCGTTCTCGGGCCGTTCGGTTACAACCTCGGCGCCGGCATGACCGGCGGGCAGGCATTCGTGTTCGATCCCGACGGTTTGCTGTCGGCGCGCCTGAACCCGCAGCTGGTGGAGGCGTCGAAGCTCGACGATCCGCAGGCCGCCGAGCTCCGCTTCCTGCTCGAGCGGCACCGAGAGCTCACGGCGTCGCCGCGCGTCAGCCAGATGCTGGAAGATTGGGACGCGACCGTGCGGAGCTTCTGGCGCGTGGCGCCGGTCGGTGAGGTGGCGCGCATCGAGCGCGCCAACCAGAACGTCATCGGCGCCGCCCGCTGACGAGCTAGGACGACAACAGGAGCTGCGGACGGGAGTCGTACCCGAGCACGCTCGCGACCGGGCTGCGCAGGAGGCCGTTGCGTTCGTCCTCGTAGTGGCGGACGGCCTCGTTGTACGGCTTGATGATCCCGACGAGCTGCGGGTTGGCGGTGCCCTGGAACGCGGCGATCGCCTGGTTGAGGCCCTCGGCCGCGCGCAGCCGGTCGGAGCTCGCGACGACCGCCCGGAGCCGGTTGGCGAGCCCCTCGAGCTGATCGGCGGCCTCGGCCTCGGCGTCGGCGTCGGCGTCACCGGCGCGGGCGCGCTTCAGGTCGTCCCAGCGTGTAAGCCACGGGCCGAGGGCGCGGGCGACGTCCCGCTCGCCCCCTCCCGCCGCCGCGAGCTGCGCGTTCACCTCGGCGAGCCGGTCGTAGCGCGCCGCCAGCGGCGCCCTGAGCGGGGTCCAGGCGCGATCGACGTCGCCGCGGCTGTCCTCGAGCTGCGGACGGGTCGTGAGCACGAGCGCGATCGCTCCGATCACGAGGAGCACGAGCGCGACGACCGCGAGACGTCGGACCCGACGAGCCATCATCGGAAAGCTACCGGCGGGCCGCCCGCGGATCGCTGATCCCCTAGCGTCGGTCGGCGTGATCACCGGTCTCGCCCACACCGCCGTGTGCGTTTCCGACGTCGAGGCGGCGGTGGAGTGGTACCGGTCGGTCCTCGACATGACCGTCCTGTCTCCGCCCGTGCTCCTGGAAGGCGACGCGATCGAACGGGACATGGGGGAGCTCGTCCCCAGCCCGGTCGCGTTGAAGGGCGCGATCCTCGGGTTCCCCGACGGGGGCGACCGCGTCCTCGAGGTCCTCGAGTACCCGCGCGCGCCGGGCCGCCCTCGACCGCCGGACGCGAGCGTCGTCGACCACGGGTTCAGTCACGTCGGCCTGATGTGCGACGACATCGTCGCGACCCGGGCGGAGCTCGAAGGCAAGGGCGTCCGGTTCCTCACGCAAGGGATCGCCGAGATCGTCGGGCTGCGCACCACGTGGTTCGCGGACCCGCACGGGCTGGTGTTCATCCTCCTCGAGAAGAGCGATCCCGAAAAGCCGTACTACGCGCAGTACTGACGCATCGAGAGCGCGTCACACCCGCTCGGTACGATCACGGCATGACCCGCTCCCGGGTCGTGGTCGTGGCGATCCTCGCCGCCGCCTCACTCGGGGGCTGGCGGCTCGGCCAGGCTCGCCGCGCCGCGACCGCCGAATGGACCGTCGTCGACGTGGTCGACGGCGACACGATCGACGTCGCCCGCGGCGACGACACCGACACGATCCGGCTGCTGGGGATCGACACGCCGGAGACCCACCATCCGACCAAGCCCGTCGAGTGCTTCGGACCGGAGGCCTCGGCGTTCACCGACGAGCAGCTCCGTGGGCGGTCGGTCCGGCTCGAGGCCGACATCGAAGGGCGCGATCGCTACGGCCGCCGCCTGGCGTACGTGATCGTCGACGGCGAGCGATTCAACGACGAGCTGCTTCGCCGGGGCTTCGCCCGCCTGCTGGTCATCGAGCCCAACCACGCGCACGCCCGCACGATGTTGCGCGAGGAGTTGGAGGCGAAGCGCGACGGGCGCGGCCTCTGGGGCGAGTGCTGACGCCGGAACGCCGGCTCAGAAGGAGTCGGCCGTGAGGCGGGCCCGCAGCTTGTCGATGGCGCCGCCCAGCACGTCACGCGTCTGCGCGTGCGACCAGCCGAGGTCGTGGGCGAGGTCCTTCATCGACGTGGCGGGACCGTGGAACCCGAACCGGCGGATCACGAGGTCGTACTCGATGGGGTCGAGGCACTCGAACGCGCGCGGATCGACTCGCAGCTCGAGGGCATCGAGGTCGATCTCCTCCACGGCCGCGGGTTCGTCGAACCCGCGGGGGAGGTCCGGGTACGGCCAGCCGTCGTCGGAGGGAAAGACCGGGAAGCTCGACCACGCCATCGCGTCACTCCCGCTGCCGGTGCCTGCCCGCATCGTGGCCGAGCGAGCCGGGCTCGTCAACGGGCGTCGGCGGGGTGGCGGCCGACCAGCTCGAGCAGGGCCTGGCCGTGCCGCTCGACCTTCACCGGCCCGATGCCCGGGATCGTCAGCAGGTCACCCCGGGAGCGCGGCCGGTCTCGCGCAACGGCTTCGAGGGTCGAGTCGTGGAAGATCACGTACGCGGGGACGCCCGAGGCGCGGGCGAGGTTGCGGCGCCATTCGAGGAGCGCCCCGAGGAGCTCGGAGCCCGGCGCGTCGGCCGGGCGCGTCGACGCACCCCCCGATCGCCGGCGGGCCCCCGCCACCTGCTCGCGGGCGGCGGCGAGCCCGCGATCGCGCTCGTCGCGTGCCTCACCACGCTCCGGCGCGCGCGCCGCCGCCACGGTCGCTTCGATCGGGGCGAGCCACGGGCTCGGCGTCCGGCGGTATGTGCGCATCCCCACCGTGCGCTTCTGCGCCCAGCTCACGTGCAGGTGGCGTTCGGCGCGCGACAGCGCGACGTAGAGGAGGCGAAGCTCCTCGGCCTTCTCGGACGGCGTCTCGGCGTGGACGATCGGCACCAGCCCGGTTTCGAGGCCGGCGACGAACACGGTGTCGAACTCGAGCCCCTTGGCCCGGTGGAAGCTGAGCAGCTCCACCGCGTCGGCGGCGGCACCGGTGTCGTCACCGGCGCGCAAGGCGGTCTGCAGGAACTCGAGGAATCCCGGCAGCGACCCGTCGCCGCCGTCGGCGGCGAGGTAGTCGCGGCCGAGCCGGCCGAGCGCCTCGACGTGCTCGCGTCGCTCCTCCGATGCCTCGCCCGCGCTCTCGGTGAGCGCCTCGAGATGACCGGCGAACGGCACGCCGGGCCGCTCACGGGCGCCGTCGCGCAGTGTGTCCAGCGCCACCTGCACTTCGGGCCGGTTGAGGAACCGTCCGCCGCCCCGGACGCGGAACGGGACGCCTTCGCTCCGGAGCGCCTCCTCGAACAGCGCCGACTGCGCGTTCGTGCGGTACAACACCGCCGCCGACGACCACGGTGTTCCCGGCGGGTGCTCCCGGCGCAACGCGCGGGCCACGCCCGTGGCTTCGGCTTCGTCGCTCGGGTAGGTGCGGATCTCGGGAAGGGGTCCCTCGGGTCGTGAGCTGCGGACCGCTGCTCGCTCGCCCGACGTCGTCAGCACCGCAGCCGCAGCCGACACGACCTGTGGCGACGAGCGGTAGTTCGTGCCGAGACGGACGACCGACGCGTCGGGGAAGTGCTCGTCGAACGCGGTGAGATACGACGCGTCGGCGCCGGCGAAGCCGTAGATCGCCTGGTCGCCGTCTCCGACGACGCACAGGTCGGGACGGTCACCGAGCCACGCGCGCACCAGGCGGAACTGGGCGGGATTGGCGTCCTGGAACTCGTCGACGAACACGTGTTGGAACCGCCACCGTTGCGCGGCCTGGAACACGGCGTCCGTCTCGAGCGCGCCGGCGCACCAGGTGATGAGGTCGTCGAAGTCCACGAGGCGGCGCCGCCGCCGCTCGCCTTCGTACCGCTCGAACAGCACGGCGATCTCGGCCGGCGGTCGGGGCGGGTTCCGCCGCGCCTCCTCGGCGGCGACCTGGTACCCGTCGGCGCCGATCAGCCTCGCCTTCGCCCATTCGATCTCGGCGGCGACCTCGGCGGCGAGCAGAGCCCGCTCGCCGCGCCGGCCGGGCAGCATCGGCACGAGGAGCCGCGCCTTGCGATCGAGGAGCTTCGGCATGGGGCGGTCGTGGTCCTCGCACCGCCGTCGGAGCTGCGCCAGCGCGATGGCGTGGAACGTGCCCGCGGCCACGTGGCGCCGGACCCCGAGCCGCGACAGCCGGTCGCCGAGCTCGCCGGCGGCCTTCCGCGTGAACGTGACTGCGAGGGTGTGCCCGGGGTCGATGTGCGCATGCCGGGCCTGCCAGGCGATGCGTCGGGTCAGGACGCGCGTCTTGCCGGCGCCGGCGCCGGCGAGGATCGCGAGTGGCATCGCGCGAGTCGTGACCGCCTCGCGCTGCGCGTCGTCGAGGCCCTCGAGCAGGGGGTCTTCGCGCACCGAAGGACCATACCGATCCGGTACGACAGGAACAGTGGATCGTCACCCGGAACGAGGAAAGGCCCCGAGTAGTCTTCGCTGCGTCGCAGCTCCGATCTCCTCGGGGCCTCACCCGTTCGGACTCCGGCTCTGGGGGCTCCCCGGCGGGCGGGGCGCCCTCGTCGGCCGTAGCCCCGGTCCCTGGCGCCGGATCGCTCCGACGTTCGGTCACCGACCGACTCCTCGGACCCGTAATCCGGCGGCTGCCTTTCAGACATCACCAGTGCCGTGCCCTTGTCACCGGTATGTCGGAACTTACGACCGCGATCGCGGACCGTCAAGGGGATACGTTGCGACGCGATGCACATGTCCGCGCGACCGCTTCGAGGAGCTCGTCGCCGACGCGCTCGACTCCATTCCGCCCGAGCTCGCCGCGCACATGGAGAACGTCGCGGTGTTCGTCGAGGACTGGCCGACGCCCGAGCAGCTCGGTGGGCGGCGGGGAACGCTCTTCGGCCTGTACGAGGGCGTGCAGCTGACCAACCGCTCGCCCATCAACTACGCGGGCGTGATGCCGGACCGCGTCACGATCTTCCGCGGACCGTTGTGCGAGCAATCACGTGACGAGGCCCAGCTCGCCCACCAGATCCGGGTCACCGTGATCCACGAGATCGGCCACCACTTCGGCGTCGACGACGCCCGCCTCCGCGAGCTGGGCTGGGCGTAGAGAGTCGCCCGTCGCGGCGACCTAGCCTGTCGCCCATGCGCGACGGGTCCCGCTGGCGCAACTGGGGTCGCAACCAACAGTGCAGCCCCGCGGCGGTCGAGGAGCCCACGAGCGAGCTCGAAGTGATCGAGGCGGTCGGGCGGGCGAAGCGGGCCGGGCAGGCCGTCAAGGTGGTCGGCGCGGGGCACTCGTTCACCGGGATCGCCTGCACCCACGGCCGCCTGCTGCGCCTCGGCCTACTCAACCGGGTCGTCGCGATCGACCCCGACGCACGCACCGTCACAGTCGAGGGCGGCATCCCGCTCTGGCAGCTCAACGACGAGTTGGAGACGCGTGACCTCGCGCTCGAGAACCTCGGTGACATCGACCGGCAATCGATCTCGGGCGCGATCGCGACGGCGACGCACGGCGGCGGTCGCCGGTTCGGCGGCCTCGCCACGTTCGTCACGGGGCTGGAGCTCGTCACCGGCAACGGCGAGTTGCTGCGCTGCTCGCGGGACGAGGAGCCGGAAGTGTTCGCGTGCGCACGCGTCGGCCTCGGCGCGCTCGGTGTCGTCACGAAGGTGACGCTCCAGTGCCAGTCGTCGTTCCGGCTGCACTCGATCGAGAAGCCGCGGCCGCTCGACGCGCTCGTCGACGACCTCGACGACATCATCGACCGGAACGAGCACATCGACTGCTACTGGTTCCCGCACACCGATGTCGCAACGGTCAAGGTCGCCAACCGGACGGACGAGCCGATCCGCACCAAGTCGTCGTGGAAGGCGTGGCGCGACGACATCCTGCTCGCGAACTTCGCGTTCGGTGCCGCAGCCAAGCTCGGACAGCGCCGTCCTGACATGACCCCGAAGCTCATGAACCTCGTGGCCGGCGGGATCGGCAAGACAGAAGTCGTGGACGTGAGCCACCGGGTGTTGTGCAGCCGGCGTCTCGTGCGGTTCGTGGAGATGGAGTACGCCATCCCTCGCGCCGAGCTGGGCAAGACGCTGCTGCGCGTGCGCGACCTCATCGAGGGGGAGGGGCTCTCGGTGAACTTCCCCATCGAGCTCCGCGTCGCGGCGGCCGACGACATCCCGCTCTCCACGGCCCAGGGTCGGGAGACGGGCTACCTGGCGGTCCACCTGTCGGCGGGGACGCCGTTCGATCCGTACTTCCGGGGCGTCGAGGCGATCATGGACGACGTCGGCGGCCGGCCCCACTGGGGGAAGATGCACTACCAACGGGCCGAGACCCTCGCGCCGCGGTATCCCGAGTGGTCGCGCTTCCAGGCCGTGCGCGCGCGCCTCGACCCCGACGGACGGTTCCGAAACCCGTACCTCGATCGCGTGCTCGGCCCCGTCGCGTCGCCGTAGTCGTAGTCTTCGCGCATGCCCTACCCGCGGCACCTGATCAACGAGGGAGAGACCGTCGCGCTCGATCTTCATCCACACTGGTGGTACTTCTC
This sequence comes from uncultured Actinomycetes bacterium, assembly GCA_963781615.1. GTDB lineage: Bacteria > Actinomycetota > Acidimicrobiia > IMCC26256 > JACDBD01 > JALZAA01. The sequence goes on from CAWAGI010000005.1 coordinate 494,786, forward strand.
GAAGCACATCCTCACGGGCATCCCCCTCTTCATCGCGCTCATCGGCGTCTTCGCACTGTCGGGCAGCGTGCAGACGGTCGCGGGATGGGCGTGGGCGATCCTCGCTCTCATCTGGGCAGGCTGGCTGGCGGTCAAGTACGTCCAATGGCAGTACACCCACTTCGTGGTCACCGACGACCGGGTGATCTTCCGCACCGGCTTGCTCTCGAAGCACGGAGTCGAGATCCCGCTCGAGCGGATCAACAACATCAACTTCGACCAGCGGATCTTCGAGCGGCTCATCGGCGCCGGCGACCTCGACATCGAGTCGGCGGGCCGCGAGGGCCAGTCGCACTTCGAGGACGTCCGTCATCCGGACGGCGTGCAACAGGAGATCTACCGCCAGATGGAGACGAACGCGCGTGAGACGGCGAGCTGGTCGCGGCCGGAGGCGGCCGCGGCCGGCGGGGCAAGCATTCCCGAGCAGATCGAGCAGCTCGCCTCCCTGCGCGACAAGGGCCATATCACCGCCGAGGAGTACGAGACCAAGAAGTCTGCGCTCCTCGACCGGATGTAACCACGACTCCGCGCGTCGTCTCGCTCGTTCCTTCCGTCACCGAGACGCTGCGCGCGCTGGGAGTCGACCCCGTGGCGTGCACGCGCTTCTGCGAGCAACCGGACCTGCCTGCGATCGGCGGGACCAAGAATCCCGATGTCGAGGCGATCGTCGCGCTCTCGCCCGACCTCGTGGTGGTGAACGACGAGGAGAACCGGATCGAGGACGCCGACGCTCTCGTCGACGCCGGGCTCCGCGTGCATTCGATGTCGCCCCGCAAGGTGGCCGACGTGGGCCCGGCCGTCGTGGCGCTCGCCGATGCGGTCGATGTGGACGCGCCCGCGCGCTTCGTGCCCGACGAGTGGGAACGGTGGCTCGACGAAGAGCAGGCGGTGGCGCCGGGGGTGGCACGGCGCGCGGCGGTTCTCGTCTGGCGCCGGCCGTGGATGACGGCGAACGCGGACACTTACGGCTCGTCGCTGTTGGGTCTGCTCGGCATCGAGAACGTCTTCGCCGGCGCCGGCAAGCGCTATCCCGAGACGACGCTGGAAGAGATCGCGGCGCGCGGCGCCGACCTCGTGGTGCTCCCCGGCGAGCCGTACCCGTTCAAGGCACGCCATGTCGACGAGGTCGAGGAGATCGTCCCCGGTGCCGACGTCCGGCTCGTCGACGGCCGCGACCTCTTCTGGTGGGGGATCCGGACGCCCGATGCCGTCGCGAGGCTCTGCGAGGCGCTCAGACGTTCGTGAGCCCGGGACCATGCACCTCGCCGTCCGCGGGACAGTGGAAGTGCACGAAGTTCTCCTGGTCGCCGAGCTGGGTGTCGTTCCACCGCAGGACCAGGGTGCGCGCCTGTCCTGGTGCGAGCGCCACCGTGACGTCGCCGGCGGGTGTCGCGGCCGTCGGCGCGGCGTCGAACGCGAGCTCGCCGCGCGTGACAGGCGTGCCACGGCTGCGGGGGACGGCAACGCGCGCGTCGGCGTCGGGCGGCATCGGGAGGCCGATGCGGGCGCCGTCGAAGTCGGGCGCGAACACCGCCGAGGTCGCGTCGACCACCTCCCAGGACGCGGTGCCGCGCCAGGCCTCGTGCCCGTCGTTCACGGCGACGATCGGCACCGCCACGTCGCCGGCGGGGACGACGGACGCGTCGTGCAGGCCGACGAGCAGCCGGGGCCGGCTGGCGTCGCGAAACGCGGCGTAGGTCGCCTTCGGGACGCGCTCCACGTCGACCAGGCCGCCCCCGGCGTACCCCCACCAGTCGGCCCAGAAGTGCCAGCGGTAGCCCATGAACGGATCGCGCCGGTGGGCCCGGAACCATTCCGTCTGGTACTTCGCCAGCGCCGCGCCGTACGCCTGGGTGGCCTCGGCCCATTCGTCCCGCGACGCGTAGCGGGCCGGCAGCCCGGTGAAGGCGCACGTCGAGCCGATGAACGAGAGGCGGCTCACCCATTCGCGCATCTGGTCGGGATCCGGCGGCCAGCCCCGATCGCCGAACCTGTGGCCCTGCGGACCGATGGTCCAGAAGCCGTATTCGGAGACGAACCACGCCGGCCTCTCCCGCACCCGGTAGATGCTCCCGCCGCCTAGCGACCCGGCGTAGTTATGCACGTCGTCGCCGATGCCCGACGCCCGGTGCACATGCCGGCCGGAGTCGACGACACGCAGCGTCGCGTCCAACTCGGCATCGAGATGTGCCTCGCCCCGGTCGGACTCCGGACCGTCGTCGCCCCGGCGGGGGTCGAACATGCGAGCCGGCTCGTTGTGGCACGCGTAGTACACGACGCTCGGATGGTTGTGCAGCATGTACGACATCTCCGCGATCTGCCGACGAGCCGTGTCGACGAATCCGGGATTGGTCTCCTCGCCGGAGTCGTACGACCACTGCAGCGCGAAGTCCTGGAACACGAGGACGCCCGCGTCGTCGGCAGCGTCGTAGCAATGCGGCGACTGCACGTGCGCGTGCACGCCGACCGAGTTCCCGTGCGCGTCGATCAGCATGCGCATGTCGCGGTCGTAGAAGCTTCGGCCCACCTCTGCGAAGTGCTGCCAAGGGATGTAGTTGACGGCCTTCACGAACTCCGGCCGCCCGTTCACCTCGAGGTATCGGGCGTGTCCGTCGTCATCGGTGACGACGCGCGTCGTGCGGAGCCCGAAGCGGGCCCGACGCCGATCGATCGCCTGCCCGTCCGGCGTCGCCAGCGCGGCTCGGAGCTCGTGCACGCTCGGTCCGCCCGATTCGGAGCCCGCGGGCTCCCAGGCCGAGAGCACAAGGTCGGCGAGGTCGATCACCACGTCGACTCGTCCCGGGCCGGGCGGCCACCCGACGTCGAGGCGCGCACGTTCGCCGCCGACTTCGAGATCGAGCCGCGTCGCGAGGTCGCCGTCCGTGTGGTTCGTTGCGATCGCCGCCACTTGCACCGTGCGCGCATCCAGCGGGGTCACGAACAAGGCCTCGAGGGAGGCGTCGCCGGTGCGGTCGAGCGTCACGGGACCGACGATGCCGGCGGTCGTCATCGACTGGCCCCACTCGGGCGTCCACACCCAGGGATCGCCGCCGGTGACGAGCGGGCCGACCATTCGGCCGGGCAGCCCGCCGGGCCGGCTGTCGTGGTACTTGAGCGTGCCCTTGATCACGCGTTTGCGGTGGTCGAAGAACAGCGCCGACGGGTCCAGCGGCTCGAGCGGGTCCTGCACGGCCACGACGAGGGTGTTGTTCTTCGCCAGCCGGTCGGTCACGTCGAAGCCGAAGGGCGCGAAGTAGCCCTCGTGGTGCCCGAGGTGCTCGCCGTTGAGCCACACGTCCGCGAGGTAGTCGACAGCCGCGAAGCGGAGACGCATCCGCTGCGGCGAATCCGGCAACCCACCGTGCCGGGGATCGGCGAACGTGCGCCGGTACCAGACCGGCGCGAACTGGCGCGACAGCTCCTCGTCGAAGCCGTAGTTCTCGGGCACGACCACCTTGCGCCACGCCACGTCCGTCGGGGGCCCCTGCGCGGCGCGAGCACCCGGCAGGGGGAAGGACGGGTCGCCGTCGACGTCCGCCCACCTCTCCCACCGCCCCGACTGCGACACCTCGATGCGCCCGCTGCCGGTGGGGGCGGCGTCCGCGGCGCCCTCGGACCACGGGAGCGGGCGGGCCGCCGCCACCGGCTCGAACTCGGAATGGCGCGACACGGGCGCGGGGCCCGGACGGGGACGGTCGGCGGGGGTCAGGCGGAGCGTCATGCCCCGATGGGCGCGGCGAGCGGACCGGCCCCGTCCACCGCCCGCACCTCGAACGCATGAGCGTCGAGGCCGGTCGCGGTCCGGTAGGCGGCGACGGTCTCCCTTGCGACCTCGCCGACCCGCGCGGGCGACGAGCGCGACGACACAACCGCCGAATCCGGCGCCGGTGAGGCGGGCGCCGATCGCGCCGTGTTCCACGAGCAGGTCGACGGCGAGGTCGAGCTCCGGCGTCGAGACCTCGTAGTCGTCGCGCAAGCTCGTGTGGCTCGCGAGCAGCAGCGAGCCGAGCGTGGCGGTGTCGCGTCTGCGGAGGGCGTCGGCGAACTCGAGCACCCGTTGGTTCTCGGTGACGACGTGTCGGGCCCGCGGCTCGTGTTGCACGTCGCCGAGCGTCGCCTCACGCAGCGTGGCCACGCCGAGACGGGCGGCGACACGCTCGCCGTCGGCGCGCCGATCGGCGTACGCGCTCCCGGCGAGCGTCCGGGCGAGGCCGGAGTGGACGACGAGCACCGCCAGCTCGTCCGGCAACACGATCGGCTCCGCTGCGAGCGTGCGGCAGTCGATGAGCAACGCGTGGTGCGCCCGTCCGACGAGCGCCACGAGCTGGTCCATGACACCGCTCGGGACGCCGGTGGCGAGCTGCTCGCCGCGCTGGCACGCGCGGGCGAGCTCCGCCGCCGGGAGCGTCAGTCCGCCCGCGTCGGCCAGAGCCAGCGCGACGGCGACCTCCAGCGCGGCGCTCGACGACAGGCCCGACCCCACGGGCACGCTGGACGACACGACCGCGTCGACGCCGACCGGCGCCCGCCCGGCGTCTGCAAGCGTCCGCAGCACGCCGGCGACGTACCGGCCCCACCCCGGCTCGACCGCACTCGGCGCGTCGGTGCCGTCGGCTGCGACGTCGACCGCTCCCTCCCCGACGAGCTCGACCGACCGCACCGTCACACGTCTGTCGTCCCGCGGCCGGGCGGCGATCACGCACTCGCGATCGATGGCGAGCGGGAGCACGAACCCGTCGTGGTAGTCGGTGTGGTCGCCGATCAGGTTGACGCGCCCCGGGGCCCGGAACCAGCGCGCGTCACGGGCGCCGCCGGCGAGCAGCTCGGTGATCGCGGCGACTCGTGGGTCCACGTCAGCGCAGCGCGGGCAGCACCTCGGCCGCGAAACGGTCGAGGCCCTCGACGTCGAACGGCGCCCGCATGGCGAGGATCACCCACTCGGCGCCGGCGTCGGTGTACTCGCCGATCCGGTCGACGACCTCCTGGACGCTGCCCATCAGCACACCCGGCTTCACGAACTCGGCGATGTTGGCGAACTGCGCCTCGAGGTCGCCCTGCCGCCACGCCAGCCCGAGGTTCACGGACTTCGTGATGGTCTGCGGATCCCGCCCGACGGCGTCGCAATGGTCATGAAGGACCTGCACCTTGTGGCGGTAGGTGCCGGGGTCCAGGAAGGGCACGTTCCAGCCGTCGGCGTGTCGGGCCGCGGTACGCAGCGTCAGCTTCTCGCCCGCGCCACCGACCCACAGCGGGAGCCGCTCCTGGACCGGCTTCGGCTCGCACTTCGCGTCGCGCAGCTCGAAGAACTCGCCGTCGAAGTCGACGCCGTCTTCGGTCAGCAGCGCGCGGACGCACTGGATCGCCTCGTCGAGCATGCGGAGACGCACCGGCACGGGCGGGAACGGGATCCCGTACGCGTCGTACTCGCCCTGGTGCCAGCCGCCGCCGAGCCCGAGGACGACGCGGCCGCCGGCGAGGTGGTCGAGCGTGGCCATGGCGTTCGCGAGCACGGCCGGGTGCCGGTAACCGACCGAGTACACGAGGCTCCCGCACCGGACGTGCTCCGTCTCGAGCGCGAGCGCTGCATGCGTGGCAACGGCCTCGAGGCAGACCGCGCCGCCGGTGGCGTCGGCTGCGTAGAAGTGGTCCCAGACCGAGATCCAGTCGAAGCCGTGGCCTTCGATGCGCCGCCAGAGGCCGCGCAGCTCGTCGGTGGTCGTGTTCTGCAGCCCGGCGTGGACGCCGAACTTCACGCCGCGCCCGCCGTTGCACCGACGTCGGGCATGACTTCTGCGGCAAGCAACTCGAGGTGTCCGAGGTCGGACACGTCGAGGACCTGGAGGTAGGCGGTCTCGGCACCGGCTGCCTCGAACGCGCGCAGCTTGTCGACGACCTCGCTCGGGAGGCCGGCGGCGCCGTGCTCGCGCAGCTCGTCGGGTTGCCGGCCGATGGCGTCGGCGCGCCGCCGGAACTCGGCTTCGTCGCGTCCGCAGCAGACGACGAGCGCGACCGTCGTCCGGAGCGTGGCCGGGTCGCGTCCCGAGTCCGTGCACGCCTGCTTCACGCGCTGCACGTACTCCCCGTAGATGTCGAGGGGCGGGAACGCCAGGTTGAACTCCTGGGCGAAGCGCGCCGCCAGCGCCGGCGTCCGCTTGGTGCCGTAGCCGCCGATGATGACCGGCGGATGCGGCTTCTGGACGGGCTTCGGCAACGCCGGTGAATCGTGGAGCTCGTAGTACCGGCCGTGGAACGAGAACGTCTCGCCGACCGGCGTCGTCCACATGCCGGTGATGATCGTGAGCTGCTCCTCGAGCCGATCGAAGCGCTCCCGCGTCGACGGGAACGGGATGCCGTGCGCCCGATGCTCGTCGTCGAACCAGCCCGCGCCGATCCCGAGCTCGACGCGCCCGCTGCTCATCGCGTCGACTTGTGCGACGGTGATCGCCAGCGGGCCCGGCAATCGGAACGTGCCTGCGGTCACGAGCGTGCCGAGACGCACGCGTGACGTCTCGCGCGCCAGTCCGGCGAGTGTGACCCACGCGTCCGTGGGGCCGGGTCCGGGATCGCCGTCGCCCATGCGCAGGTAGTGGTCGGAGCGGAAGAACCCGTCGAAGCCCAGCTCTTCGGCTGTGCGGGCCACCGCCAGGAGATCGTCGTACGTCGCACCCTGCTGGGGCTCCGTGAAGATGCGGAGGCGCATGGGAACGGGAATCTACCGGGTCGGCCGGACGCGCCCGTGAGCGAACGCCTATAGCGCGGCAGCGGCGGCTTTGCCGACCGCTGCCGCAAAGCCGGAGTTGCGACGGCGGCAATAGAGTATGGGCGTGCTCGACATCGATCGGTGGCCGGATCTCCGCGACCCGGTGCTCGTCGTGGCGTTGTCGGGTTGGGTCGACGCCGGCCTCGCCGGAGCCGGAGCCGTCGCCGTGTTGAGCGAGAAACTCGGCTCAGCGGCGGGGTTCGGCCACGTGGACCTCACCGACCTCGTCGACCTCCAACAGACGCGTCCATCCGTCCATCTCGTCGACGGCGCCACCCGGGAGATCTCGTGGCCGTCGATCGATCTCATCGCGGGGCGGGCGGGGCGCGACATCGTGCTCTGCCGCGGCCCCGAGCCGTCGCTGCGCTGGCGCGCGTTCAGCGAGGAGATCGTGCAGATGTCGCAGCGGCTCGGGGTGAGCATGATGCTCGCCCTCGGCGGCATGCCGTCGTTGGTCTCGCACCGGCGCCCTGTGCCGGTGCTTGCGACCGCGACGAGCCGTTCGCTCGCACAGGAGGTCGGCGCGTGGCGCGCCGACTACACGGGACCGACCGGCGCGCAGACGGCGGTGCAGGTGGCGCTCGGTCAGGCCGGAATCCCCGGTGTCGGGTTGTGGGCGCAGGTGCCGCACTACGTGTCGGCGACTCCGTCGCCACCGGCCATCGAGCGCGCTGCTGTCGCGTCTGCGTGAGCTCGCCGGCGTGGAGACCGACCTCGCGGCGCTCGACGACCAGACCGACGAATATCTCCGGCGCGTCGAGGAAGGTGTCTCCGAGCGACCGGACGTCGCGGAGATGGTTCGCAACATCGAAGCCACCGAAGGCTCGGGTGAGATCCCGACCGGTGACGAGTTGGCGTCGGAGATCGAACGGTTCCTGCGCGAGCAGGGCTAGACGAAAAAGGGCAGAAAAAAAGGCGAGTCGACGGACCGGGGCAGGGACGGCCCGCCGACTCACCAAACTGGGCTCCCGGGCCGAAGGTCCGGGACCGCCACGATCTTCGCGCTTCCGCCGAAGCGGTTGCGCATCGGGATATTTCCCCTCGCTACGGACGAGTAAACCACGAACCGGACGGCCCTACCAGACCCTTCCATCAGCAATTTCGCCCGACCCGCCCTCGGGGCCGCTCCCGGGGCCCCCGGCCCCGGATCCGGGCCCCCGGCCGAGACGGTAGAAAGAGGACATGAGCGTCGTTCGCATCAACGCCATCACCGTGCCGGCCGATCGGGTCGAGGAGTTCGAGCGCCGGTTCGCCGCCCGCGCCGGGGAGGTGTCGAAAGCCCCCGGCTTCGAGACCTTCGAGCTCATGCGCCCGACGGACGGCCGGGACGTCTATCTCGTCTACACGCGCTGGAGCTCCGAGGACGACTTCCAGGCGTGGGTGAACAGCCCCGCGTTCCAGCACGGCCACAAGGCCCACGGCAGCAGCGGCCCGGTCGGGACCGCGAGCGAGCTGTGGTCGTTCGACGTGATCCAGCACGAGGACACGCCCGCGGGCACCCCTGACGCGCGATGATCGTCGATCGCGTCACGGCGCACGCGGACCCGGTGCTCGCCGAGCTCACGGGACCCGGGGGCGCGTTCGAGATCGTGACGGAGGACGTCCTGGGCGTACCGCTCCAGGTGTACAAGAACCGGCTGCACAGCCTCGGCGACCTCATCGCGATGGCCGACGGTCGCGCGGGTGTCGACTTCCTCGTCCAGGGTGACCGGCGGCTGACGTTCGACGAGCACAACGCGCTGGTGCGGCGCGTCGCCGCGTCGCTCGTGGAGCTGGGCGTCGGCCACGGCGACCGCGTCGCCATCCTGTCGGCGAACAACGTCGAGTGGGTCGTGTTGTGGTGGGCGGCGGCCGCGATCGGTGCAGTGGTCGTACCGCTGAACGCGTGGTGGAAGACGGAGGAGCTCGAGTTCGGATTGCGCGACTCGGGCGCGAAGTTGCTGTTCTGCGACCCGAAGCGGTGGGACGCTGTGCGCGATCGCGTCGAGCAGCTTCCCGACCTCGAGCACGTCTTCGTGAAGGATCTCGACCAGCCCGACGGCCAGGCCCGACCCGGCGCCGAGCTCCTCGGCGACGATCCCGGCGCGCTGCCGGACGCAGGTGTCGACGAGGACGACCTGTTCGCGATCCTCTACACGTCGGGTACGACGGGAAAGCCGAAGGGCGCCACACTCACGCACCGCCAAGCGCTGGCGAACCTGCAGAACATCTTCTGTCTCGGCGTCGCGAACGCGAGTCGCGGCGGCGACGCTGCGCCCGAGCTGTCGAGCGACGTGCAGTCGGCGGCGCTGCTCGTCGTGCCGCTCTTCCACGTCACCGGTTGCCTGTCGACGATGATGCTGTGCTACGCGTCGGGCGCCAAGCTCGTGCTCATGCCCCCGGGGCGCTTCGACCCTGATGCGACCATGGCAACGATCGAACGCGAGAAGGTCACGAGCTTCGGTGGAGTGCCGACGATCATGTGGCGCATCGTGGAGGCGCCGACCTTCGACGACTACGACCTGTCGACCGTCCAGCGCGTCAGCTACGGCGGGGCGCCGGCCGCGCCCGAGCTCGTGCAGCGGATCCACGAGCGGTTCCCGAAAGTGCGCAAGACGCTCGCAACCGCTTATGGCCTGACCGAAACCGCGTCGGTCGCGACGTCGAATGCGGGTGACGACTACGGCAGCCATCCCGATTCCGTCGGGCGCCCCGCGCCGACCGTCGAGATCGAGGTCGTCGATCCCGACCTCGCGCCCGTCCCGACCGGCGCGACCGGTGAGATCGCGTTGCGGGGCCCCACGATCATGCGCCGCGGGTACTGGAACCGCCCCGACGCGACCGCCGAGGCGATCACACCGGACGGGTGGTTCCGCAGCGGCGACATCGGCCGGTTCGACGAGGACGGGTTCCTCTACCTGGTCGACCGGGCGAAGGACATGATCATCCGGGGCGGCGAGAACGTGTACTGCGTCGAGGTCGAGCAGGAGCTGTTCGAGCATCCGGACGTGATCGACGCTGCCGTCGTCGGGGTCCCGCACAAGGTGCTCGGCGAAGAGGTCAAGGCGGTCGTGCAGCTGAAGCCGGCGTCGACCCTCACCGTCGAGGAGCTCCGTGCCCACTGCGCCGCCCGGCTCGCGAACTTCAAGGTGCCCGAGTACATCGAGCTGCGGGACGAGCCGCTCCCTCGCAACCCGGCGGGCAAGGTGCTCAAGAACCTCCTGCGCGGCGACGAGACGCGCCTCTCCTTCTCGGCCGATCCGGCTGACGACTCCGCGCTCTGACGCCGGGCTCGAGGCCTCGGGAGCCTGCGATCGAAACGTTCCTGCTCGACACGCACAACGTCGTCGGGTTCGTCGCGGTGGTCGCCAACGGGATCGCGGGCATCGTCTGCCTCGTCGTATGGCGCGTGACGCGCTGGCGGGGTCGTTGGGTGTGGATCCTGACGATCGCCGCCGAGGCGCTCTTCATGTTCGACGTGATCGTCGGGACGATCCTCGTCGCCGGGTTCAAGCTCAAGGCTCCCAACGTCCACTACTTCTACGGGTTCCTCGTGTTCCTCACCGTCGGTCTCGCGTTTCAGTACCGCGATGCGATGCGCGGGCGAACCGAGCTGCTGTACGGTCTCGTCGGGTTGTTCCTCATGGGTCTCGGGATCCGGGCAGTGTTCCAGGTGGTCTGATGAGCCCTTCGACTCCTTCACGTCGCATTCGCGTGCTGTTGCTGTTCGGCGGACGGTCCGCGGAGCACGACGTGTCGCGTGTCACCGCGGTCGCGGTCGCCAAGGCGCTCGACCCGTCGCGCTACGAGATCGTCCCCGTTGCGATCACGACCGACGGGCGATGGCTGTTCGCCGATCACGCTCAACGGATGATCGAGCAGGGACCGAAAGCGCTCCCGGCCGCGCTGCCCGTGGACGGGGAGCCGGTGTCGGAGCTCGGTGATCTGGTCGCCCGCGGCGATCACGGAGCGGACGTCGAGAGTGTGCGAGGGTCGGCGAGCCTCCACGCCGACGTGGTGTTCCCGCTCCTGCACGGTCCCTACGGCGAGGACGGGACGGTGCAGGGGTTGCTCGAGCTGGCCGGTCTGCCGTACGTCGGCGCCGGCGTCGTCGGCTCGGCGGTCGGGATGGACAAGGTGATGATGAAGCGCGCGTTCGAGGCGTGCGGGCTTCCGATCGCGCGCTACGCGACGTTCCGGGACGGGCACGACCGCGTGGGCTTCGCCGCTCAAATCGAAGCCGATCTCGGCTATCCGTGCTTCGTGAAGCCGGCCAACCTCGGCTCGTCGGTCGGCGTCTCGAAGGCCCGGGACCGCGCGAGCTTCGACGCCGCCCTCGATCTGGCCCTGCGCTTCGACGAGTGGGTGATCGCCGAGGAGGCGATCTCCGGCCGGGAGGTCGAGGTCTCGATCCTCGGCGACGACCCACCCGAGGCGTCGATGCCGGGTGAGGTCGTGCCGGGCGACGAGTTCTATTCGTACGCCGACAAGTACGAGCACGACGACGCCCGGCTCCTGATCCCGGCGCCGCTCACACCCGAGCAGACCGACGAGCTGCGCGCGCTCGCGATTCGCGCCTTCGAGGCGTGCAGGTGCGAGGCGATGGCGCGCGTCGACTTCTTCCTCGAAGAGACCCGTGTCGACGGATCGCCGGGCCGGGGCTTCCTCGCGAACGAGGTGAACACGATCCCGGGTTTCGTCGCGGGGGTGTCGCAGTACCCGCGCCTGTGGGAGGAGTCCGGCGTCAGCTACCCCGAGCTGCTCGACCGCCTCATCGAGCTGGCCTTCGCCCGCCACGAGAAGCGGGCCAAGCGCGCCGGCCGCCAGCGCGACGAATAACCGGGCGCGACCCGAGCCTCAGAGCTCAGAGGCTCAGAGGTTCACCACTGGGCAGGTGAACGTCCGGGTGATGCCCTCGACCGCCTGGATCTGCGACACGACCATCTTGCCGAGCTCGTCGAGACTGGACGCCTCGGTCTTCACGATCACGTCGTACGGCCCGGTGACGTCGTCAGCCGACAAGACACCCGCGATCTTGCGGGCGTGCTCCGCCACGCTGACGGCCTTCCCGACCTCCGTCTGGATGAGCACGTACGCGGTCACGTTCATGCAGACCCCCTGTCAGCGACTCGGCGCGAATCGTAGCGGTCGTCCGGTTACGCGAGAACCGGGAGGCCGGCACCCATCATGTCGACGAAGTTGTCGCAGTAGAACTGCTGCCTGGCCTGCTCCGACACCCGCTCCAGGCTCCGTTCGAAGCGCCCGAGCGGGTTGCGACCGCCTTCGACGTGCGGGTAGTCGGACGAGAACATGCAGATGTCGTCGCCCGACTGTTCGATGATCCACCCCGCGTCCTCGTGGGGGTACGGCGTCACCCGCACCTGGCGCACGAAGTACTCGCTCGGGCGCAGCTCCAGCCGCTGCAGGCGCTCCTCGTTCCTCCGGAAGGCGTCGGCGGCCGAGTCGAGCGTCCGCATGAGGCCCGGGAGCCATGTCCCGCCCTGCTCGATGACACCGAACCGGAGCGTGGGGAAGCGGTCCAGCACGCCGTCGATGATCAGCGTGCCGAGCACCTGCATCACGGGGTACTGGATGGCGATGTAGTCGACGGAACGGAAGTTGCCGTCACCGCCGTGGAAGTCCGGCACCGGCGGCAGGCCGTTCTCGAAGATCATCGGGTCGACGAGCCGCCCGCCCCCGCCGACGTGGAACACGATCGGGATGCCCGCGTCCTGCGCCTGGGCCCACACCGGATCGAGGCCGACGTGGCTGGGCGAGTGCGTCTGCGGGCACGCCGACGCGACGAGCAGCGCCTTGCAACCCATCTCCAGCGCCTCTCCCGCGGCCGCGGCCGACCGTTCGAAGTCGGCCAGGGGCACGTACCCGGTCGGGAGGAGCCGGGAGTCGACGGAGCAGAACTCGACCAGCGCGCGGTTGTGCGCCCGGGCGAGCGCGTACGCGAGATCCAAGTCGTCGCCGTGCTCGACGCGCTGGAGGGTCTTGTTGGTGAACGTGTTGAAGATGAGCTGGCTGGCGACGCCGAGCATGTCGAGGGCGGCGGGCCGGTCCTCGGCGATGAAGCCGCCGGTCGCCTCGAAGTTCTTGCGCAGCCAGATCTGCTCCGCGTCCTGCGCGCGGAACTCAGGGTCCATCTGCACCTTGCGGAAGTGCTCGACGATCTCGTTCTCGTCGGTGCCGTCCTCGCCGATCCGGAAGCCCACCGTGAGCTCGGCGATCCGGTCGCGCATGTGCGGGTCGGCGTGCTCGGTGAAGAGGTCCGGCGGCTCCATGAGGTGCGCGTCGGCGTCGTGGATCACGCGGTCATGCATGCTCGGCTCCCTCCTACGCGGGAACCGTTCTAGCCGAGCCGGGCCTCCAACGCCGCCAGCTCGTCCCACAGGCGGGCCGGGAGCTTGTCCCCGAGGGACTCGAAGTGCTCACGGATGAGGGGCACCTCCGCCCGCCATTCGTCGGGGTCGACGCGGACCGCCGTCCGGATCGCATCGGGAGAGGCGTCGAGCCCGTCCACGTCGAGGTCGTCGGGGCCGGGCACGAAGCCGATGGCCGTCTCCTCGGCGCCGGCGGTGCCGTCGCAGCGCCCGAACACCCACTGGAGCACGCGCGAGTTCTCGCCGAACCCGGGCCAGACGAACTTCCCGTCGGCGTCCTTGCGGAACCAGTTGACGCCGTAGATGCGCGGCAGCTTCGAGTCGTCGGTGCGGCCGTTCATGCTGAGCCAATGGGCGAAGTAGTCCGCCATGTGGTAGCCGCAGAACGGCAGCATCGCGAACGGGTCGCGGCGGAGCTGACCGAGGCCGCCGACGGCCGCCGCGGTCTTCTCCGATCCCATCGTCGCCCCGATGAACACGCCGTGTCGCCAGTCGCGTGCCTCGAAGACGAGGGGGACGGTCGTGGCGCGCCGCCCGCCGAACAGGAACGCCGAGATCGGCACGCCCTTCGGATCCTCCCACTCGGGCGCGATGACAGGGCACTGGGACGCGGGCACGCAGAACCGGGAGTTCGGGTGGGCCGCGGGCGTGTCGGACTGCGGTGTCCACTCGTTGTTTTGCCAGTCCGTGCAGTGGTCGGGCGGATCCTTGGTCATGCCCTCCCACCACACGTCGCCGTCGTCGGTGAGCGCGGTGTTGGTGAACACGGTGTTCTTGGTCAACGTGAGCATGGCGTTCGGGTTCGTGTCCATGCTCGTGCCGGGGGCGACGCCGAAGAAGCCGAACTCCGGGTTGATCGCGTAGAGGCGGCCGTCGTCGCCGAACTTCATCCACGCGATGTCGTCGCCGATCGTCTCGGCCTCCCACCCCGGGATCGTCGGGATGATCATGGCGAGGTTCGTCTTCCCGCACGCAGACGGGAACGCCGCTGCGATGTACCGGCTGACGCCCTCGGGGTTCGTCAGCTTGAGGATGAGCATGTGCTCGGCGAGCCAGCCCTCGTCGCGGGCGAGCACCGACGCGATCCGCAGGGCGAAGCACTTCTTGCCGAGGAGCGCGTTCCCGCCGTAGCCCGAGCCGTACGACCAGATCTCGCGGGTCTCGGGGAAGTGGACGATCCACTTCTCCTCGTTGTTGCACGGCCAGGAGACGTCGGTCTCGCCCTCCTCGAGCGGTGCGCCGACGGAGTGCATGCACGGCACGAAATCACCGTTGCCGAGGACGTCGAGGGCGGGCGTCCCGGCCCGGGTCATGGTGCGCATGCTCACGGCGACGTAGGGCGAATCGGTGACCTCGACGCCGATGTACGACAGGGGCGAGCCCAGCGGGCCCATGCTGAACGGCACTACGTACATGGTGCGGCCCCGCATCGAGCCGGCGAACAGCTTCTGGAGCCGGCCCCGCATCGCCGACGGGTCCTCCCAGTTGTTCGTCGGCCCGGCGTCGCCCTCACGCTCGGAGCAGATGAAGGTCCGGTCCTCGACACGGGCGACGTCGCCGGGGTCGGATGCCGCCCAGAAGGAGCCGGGGCGCTTGGCCGGGTCGAGCTCGACGAGCGTGCCCGCCTCGACGAGCTGCTTGCACAGCAGCTCGTACTCGTCCTCGGAGCCGTCGAACCAGTGGACCGAGTCCGGCTGGCAGAGGGCGACCATCTCCTCCACCCACCGCAGCAGCTTCTGATTCCGGGTGGGCGGGGCGTTCAATGTCACGGCCACGACACCGACTCCTTGCGGGGAAACGGTCCGAACAGCCTACCGGCGACCGCTCGAGCCGGCCGAACCGTTGCCCTGTGTACCCGGCGAGCGACGAAGGCATGCAATCGGTGGATAGGTTGACGTCCACTTCACGCTTTCGGGGGAGGACTCCATGAGCTGGCTGTCGTGGATCGTGGTCGGCTTCATCGCCGGCGCGCTGGCGAAGGGCGTGACCGGCGTGAAGGGCGCCGGCTGCATCGGCACGATCCTCATCGGCATCGCCGGCGGCCTGCTCGGCGGCGTCATCTTCTCGGCAGCCGGCGGCGAGGGCATCAACGAGTTCAGCCTCTATTCGCTGCTCGTCGCCTTCGTCGGGGCGACGCTGCTCCTCTTCATCTACGGCGCGATCACCGGCGGTCGCGACCGCAGATCGTCCTGACGCCGCGTTGCGAAGAGGTGAGAGTCGGGCCCAGCGCCGCATCGTGGGCGGAGGAGATCGTCGGGTCCGTTCGCGACGACCCCGCGTGTCGATTGAGCCTGATGGAGCGGTGCTATCACGGCCCGTTCGGCAGAGCGCCCCGACATCTTCCCTATCGCCGAGCGGCGCTGTCGTTCATGCGCTGGCAGCTCCGGCGAGGGGTGCTGCGGCCGTCGTTCGCCGAGCGTCCGGGGAGTCCGTGGTGGCGTGCCGTCAACGAGCGCATCATTCGGGACGGCTGCGAAGCCGTCGCGCTCAGCGGGAGCCTTCCGGGTCCGAGCTCGTCGGGCACGGTCGACAACTGGATGGCGTTCGTCGATCGCCCGACGGCTCCTGCCTGGTATCGGGCGCACAACGGGAGCGTGGTCGCTGCGTACCTCGAGCACTGCGACATGGCTGAGGCGGAGAACGCAGCCGAGCGCTTCTTCATGAACGTCGTGCTCTGCCGTGTGCTCTATGCACACGCGCTCGTCGCCGCCCCCCGGATCTCGCTGGGATGGCTGCGCCCGCTGGCACCGTTCGTCGGTGACCCGAGGCTCGGCATGGCCGGGATCTTCCTGCAGTTGTCCCGCATCCTGCCCGACGAGTACCCCCTCCGCGACAGCGTCGGGTCCATCCTCGACGGCGAGCTCGGCTTCGGACGAGTCTTGGATTTCGGGGTCATCGTTCCGAGGTTGCAGCAGCTCTACGAGTGGTCGGCTCGTGAGCTGGGAGCGCCCGAGCTGGTCGACTGTGTCCGGGACGGAGCCCTGACCTATGCCTGGGCTTTCGAGGACCGCGACGTCTGGCGGCCTCCGCGCTCGTTCATCGTTCGGATGACGCACCGGGCGCTTCCGCACGCTGCCGGGGGCCGATGAGTTTTCGTGCCGCCACCCACGGGTACACGCGACTGACATGCAGCGGAGCGAGGTCGCCGAGGTCCTCAACCGTCCGATCAGCCAGGAGCTCCTGGGCAGCGACTTGACCCGCTTCGCCTACGTCGCCGAGGACGGAACACCCCGGACGATCCCGATCGCGTTCACGTGGAACGGCTCGGAGGCCGTCATGTGCACCGCGAAGAACGCCCCGAAGCTCTCGGCCCTGCGCCACAACCCGACCGTCGCGATGACGATCGACACCGAGGCGCACCCGCCCAAGATCCTGCTCATCCGCGGACAAGCCGAGCTCGACGTCGTCGAGGGCATCCCGGACGAGTACCTCGAGGCGAACAGCACCTACGAGATGACACCCGAGCAACGGGTCGAGTGGGAGGCCGAGGTGCGCTCGCTCTACGACGGCATGGTCCGGATCGTCGTGACCCCGACGTGGGCGAAGTTGATCGACTTCGAGACGACGCTCCCGAGCGCGATCGAGGAGCTGTACCGGCAGCGCGAGGCGCGTCAGCGCGTCTGAGCGCGCGAGCTGGATCAGACCTCGGCGGTAGGGAGACCCATGTCGACCTCGGCGCCGATCCGCACCCTGGTCGCCAGGCCGGCGTCGTCGAGGTCGAACACGACACGCTGCCCCTGGCGCAGCATCCGGAAGATGGACCGGTCGAGCGCGTCGAGCGCGATCGTGAACTCCTCGCGATCGGTGTCGCGCATGACCACGCCCTCGCGGGTCTCGGGGTCGTACGTCCGGATCACTCCCTGCACTGGCGCGCCGCTCTCTAGGGCTTCTGCACCTTGCCCGCCTTCAGGCAGGACGTGCAGACGTGGATGCGCTTCGGGGTCCCGTCCACGATGGCGCGGACGCGCTGGACGTTGGGGTTCCAGCGGCGCTTCGTGCGCCGGTGCGAGTGGCTGATTCGCATGCCGAACCGCGGCTTCTTGCCGCACACGTCGCACACGGATGCCATCGGGACCACCTCGGGCGGGATCGGGAACGGCCAAGGATAGCAACGGGATCCGGGAGTCCCCGAATGTGACGGCAGTAACATCCACGTCGTGACCGCGCTGGAGGAGCTGGCGCCTGCCGATCTGCGGCGCGTCGTCATCACGTACCGCGATGCGCTGCGCTCCCATCAGGACGAGCTGAACCGGCTCAACGTCTACCCGGTCCCGGACGGTGACACGGGCACGAACATGGCGCTCACGCTGGAGTCGGTCGTGGGCGAGCTCGACTCCGCCGACGGGATGACCGAGATCTGCCGGGCGGTCTCGCACGGGTCGCTCATGGGCGCTCGCGGCAACTCGGGCGTGATCCTCTCGCAGATCCTGCGCGGGCTCGCCGACACGTTCTCGGAGCTCGACGAGGCGTCGGGCCGCGATCTCGTGGCCGGCCTGCGCCGGGCGACCGACGCCGCGTACCAAGCCGTCCTGCGGCCGGTCGAGGGCACGATCCTGACCGTCGTGCGCACCGCGACGGAGGCCGTGGAGGCGGCGCACGAGGCGGGCGAGGACTCGCTCGCGGCGCTGCTCGACCGGGCGGCCGCCGCCGCCCGCGACGCCGTCGAGCGCACACCCGAGCTCCTGCCCGTGCTCAAGGAAGCCGGCGTCGTCGACGCCGGCGGCCTGGGATTCGCGCTGATGATCGACGCGTTCCTGACCGTCGTCGACGGCCGTCCGCTGCCGGAGCCGGAGGTCGTGGCGACGCCGCCGGCGGTCGACGCCCACCTGCACGGCGACGACGCGGCGTCGCTGCGCTACGAGGTCATGTACCTCCTCGAAGCGAAGGACTCGACGATCCCCGCCTTCAAGGACACGTGGGCCGCGCTCGGCGATTCGATCGTCGTCGTCGGCGGCGACAGCATGTGGAACTGCCACGTGCACACGAACGACGTCGGCGCCGCGATCGAAGCGGGGATCGACGCCGGGCGCCCCCGCAGCATTCGCGTCACCGACCTCCTCGACCAGGTCGAAGAGGAGCAGTGGGTGCGCGAGCAGACGGCGACGAGCCCGCGGGCCGAGCCCGCGGCCGACCCTGCGACTGCCACCGAGCGGTGCACCACCGCGGTCGTCGCGGTCGGCGTCGGCGAGGGGGTGCGACGCCTGCTGAACAGCCTCGGTGTCCATGCCGTCGTCGCCGGCGGCCAGTCCATGAACCCCTCGACGGCGCAGATCCTCGAGGCAATCGACCGCTGCCCGGCCGAATCGGTGATCGTCCTGCCCAACAACAAGAACATCGTGCCGGTAGCCGAGCAGGTCCACGAGCTGACGACACGTCACGTCGAGGTGGTGCCGACGCAGGCCGTCGTGGAGGCGCTGGCCGCGCTGGTCGCCTACGACCCGCAAGCCGGCGTCGAGGCCAACGCCGCGGCGATGACGGAGGCCGTCCGACGGGTGCGAACGGGCGAGATCACCCAGGCGGTGCGGGACGGCGTGGGGGACGCCGGCCCGATCGCAGCCGGCGACTGGATCGCGGTCAGCCGCGACGGCGTCTGGGTCGTCGAGAAGACCGCGGCCGACGCCGCCATCCGACTCGTCGACCGCCTCGTGGACGACGACAGCGAGCTGCTCACGGTCCTCGTGGGAGCCGACGCGGTGACGGCCGAGACCGCTCGCCTCGAGGAGCACGTCGCGCTCGGCGTACCCGCAACTCGAGATCGAGGTCCACGAGGGCGACCAGCCGCTGTACTCGTACCTGGTCGGCGTCGAGTAGGCGGTGGGTCGGCAGGAAGGGTTGACGCTGCGCGATCTCGCCGCGCACCCCGTCGGCGAGCTCCGCGCAGTGGGCCCGAAGCTCGAGGCGTCGCTCGCGGAGATGGACATCCGCACCGCGCTCGACCTGCTCCAGCACTACCCGCGCCGGTACCACGACCGCACGAAGAAGCTCGAGATCGAAGAGCTCAAGGCCGGCGACGAAGCGACCGTGTTCGCCGAGGTCAAGAAGATCCGGGGAGCCTTCACACGGCAACGCCGCGCCGTCGTCACGGCCGAGGTGTTCGACGGGTCGTCCTACCTACGCGTCGTGTTCTTCAACCAGCGATGGCGCGAGAAGCAGTTGCCGGAGGGCACCGAAGCCGCCTTCTTCGGGCGGGTGGAGTACCGGCGCTCCCGGATGCAGATGACGAATCCGATCGTCGACATCCTCGACCGCGTCGGCGAGAACACGGGCGCCATCGTCCCGGTGTACCCGCAGTCCGGGAAGGCCGAGGTCTTCACGTGGCAGCTCCGCAAGCTGCTCGCCGCCTGCCTCCAGAAGACCAAGCCGCGCGGGTTCGCCGAGCCGCTCGACGGTCGCATGCTCGACGAACGCGGCCTCGTCGACCGGTCGAGCGCGTACTGGGGGATCCATCGTCCCGAGGTCCACGACGATCACCGCCGCGCCGCCGAGCGGCTGAAGTTCGACGAGTTCGTGCGCATGCAGGTCGGCCTCGTCGCACGCAAGCGGGCCCTCGAGCAGGAGCAGACGGGGATCCGGCACCGGCTCGACGGCCCGCTGGTGGAGGCGTTCCACGCCGGCCTGCCGTTCGGGCTGACGGGCGACCAGCAGCGGGCGATCGACGAGATCCTCCGCGACCTCGCCGCGCCGGCGCCGATGCACCGGCTGCTGCAGGGCGACGTCGGATCGGGCAAGACCGTCGTCGCGCTGAGCGCGCTCCTCGTCGCCGTGCAGGGCGGCTACCAGGGCGCGTTCATGGCTCCGACCGAAGTGCTCGCGGAGCAGCATCACCTCACGTCGCGCCGTCTGCTCGAGGAGTTGTCGGTGCCGTCGGAGGCGACGCTCGTGGGCGAGCGGCCGGTGCGCGTCGAGCTGCTCACCAACCGCACCGGCGCCGCCGACCGCCGCCGCATCGTCGACGGGCTACAGGCGGGTGAGGTCGACATCGTGGTCGGCACCCACGCGTTGATCTACGGCGAGGTGGACTTCCCGCGCCTCGGCGTCGCCGTGATCGACGAGCAACATCGCTTCGGCGTCGAGCAACGCGAGCTGCTGCGCGGGAAGGGAGAGGAGCCCGACGTGCTCGTCATGACGGCGACGCCGATCCCCCGGACGGCGGCCATGCTCGTCTACGGCGACCTCGACAAGTCCGAGCTTCGCGAGATGCCCCCGGGGCGGACGCCGGTGACGACGCAGGTCATCGGCCCCAGCCCGCTCGAGCGCACCGCCGCCTACCAGCGCCTGCGTGTCGAGGTCGAGGCGGGCCGGCAGGCGTACGTCGTGTGCCCGCTGGTCGAGGGGTCGCCGCGCACCGAGGCGAAGGCTGCCACCGAGGAGCTCGACCGCCTCGGCGAGGAGGAGCTCGCCGGCCTCCGCCTCGGACTCCTGCACGGGCAGCTGCCGGCGCGTGAGAAGGAAGCGGTCATGGACGCGTTCCGAGCCGGCGAGGTCGACGTCCTCGTCGCGACGACGGTCGTGGAAGTCGGCGTCGATGTCCCGAACGCGACCGTGATGATCGTCGAGGACGCCGACCGCTTCGGGCTCTCGCAGCTGCACCAGCTGCGCGGCCGCATCGGGCGCGGCGGAGGTGAGTCGTGGTGCTTCCTCTTCGCCGATCCGTCGACACCCGAAGCCGACGCCCGCATGGAAGCCGTCGCGGGATCGACCGACGGCTTCCTGCTCGCCGAGCGCGACCTCGAGATCCGCGGCGCCGGCGAGGTGTTCGGCGAGCGCCAGGCGGGCTTCAGCGACCTGAAGCTGGGACGGATCCCGCGCGACGAGCCGATCGTCCTCGAAGCGCGTGCCGTCGCCGAGGAGATCCTCGACGGGGATCCCGCGTTGGCGGAGCACGACCAGCTGCGCGAGGAGGTCGAGGACCTGCTCGGCGACGCGGTCGAGTTCCTGTTCAAGAGCTGATGGCGCGCACCCGACATGGAGGCCTGCGCGTGATCGCAGGGAGCGCCGGCGGCTTGTCGCTCGTCGCGCCGAAGGGCCGCGTGGCGCGGCCGACGACCGACCGGGTCAAGGAGTCCGTGTTCGGTGCGCTCGGGCCGGAGCGGCTCGTGGACGCCTCCGTGCTCGACCTCTACGCCGGCAGCGGCGCGCTCGCGATCGAAGCGATCTCGCGCGGCGCGGCCCGCGCCGTGCTCGTCGAGCGCGATCACGCCGCCGTCACGGCCATCCGCCGCAATCTCACGACCACCCGCCTGCGAGACCGAGCCCGCGTCCAGGACAGCACCGTCGCGACGTTCCTCGCCGGAAAGCCGCCGGCAGAGCAGCCCTTCGACCTCGTCTTCGTAGATCCGCCCTACGCCGCCGCGTCCGGCGCGTCGGGACGCGTCCTGATCGGACTGGACGAGTCGGGATGGCTGGCCGACGGCGCCGTGGTGGTGCTCGAGCGGTCGTCGGAAGCCGCTCCGGTCGCCACGCCGGAGCCGTGGGAGACCACATGGGAACGGGCCTACGGCGATACGCTCGTCACGGTCCTCACGACGCCGACCGGTTGAGTGCATCGCAAAGCAGGGGAGTCACGGGGCGTGGCCAGAGCACTGTGCCCGGGGTCTTTCGACCCGGTGACGAACGGCCATCTCGACATCATCGAACGGACGGCGCGCCACTTCGACGACGTCATCGTGGCCGTGATCCGCAATCCGCAGAAATCCGAGTCGCTGTTCACCCTCGAGGAGCGCCAGGAGATGCTCAGGGAGGTCACCGCGCACCTCCCCAACATCCGCATCGGCTCGTTCAAGGGCCTGCTCGTCGACTACGCCAGGGAGCACGACGCCCAGGCGATCGTGAAGGGCCTGCGGGCGATGTCCGATTTCGACTACGAGCTGCAGATGGCGCAGATGAACGAGCGCCTCTCGGGCATCGACACGTTCTTCATCTCCACCAGCCCGCAGTACTCGTTCCTGTCGTCGAGCCTCGTGCGGGAAGTCGCGCGGTTCGGCGGGGATGTGACCAACATGGTGCCGCCCGCGGTCGCCAAGCGTCTGAGCGAGCGGTTCGGGGACCGCGCCGGGCGAGCCGAGGGGCACGAGTGAGCGACCAGGCCGCGTACGACGTCGAGAGCATCCTGCTGCGGCTCAAGGAGCTGGTGGAGTCGGGACGCTCGATGCCGATGTCGGCGTCGGTGCTCGTGAATCGGGAGGAGTTCCTCGAGCTGCTCGAGGAGGCGATCGCGACGCTGCCCCAGGAGCTGCGGCAGTCGCGCTGGCTGCTCAAGGAGCGCGACGAGTTCCTGAGCCAGTCACGACGCGAGGCCGACGACATCATCGAGGCGGGTCGGGTCCGCGCCGAGCGCATGGTGGAGCGCACCGAGATCGCGCGCGAGGCGCGCCGGGTCGCCCAGAACGTCGTCGACGACGCCGACGCCTCGGCCCGGCAGCTCCGCCACGAGGCGGAGGACTACGTCGACCAGAAGCTCGCCGCCTTCGAGGTGGTGCTGGAACGGACGATGCACGCGGTCGAGAAGGGGCGTCAGCGCCTCCAGGTCGTCGTCGAGCCCGAGCCCGAACCCGAGCCCGAACCCGAGCCCGAGCGCGAGGCCGAGCCCGAGATCGACGAGTTGCCGGAAGCTCTGGAGGTCGAGGCCGAGCTGAAAGAGTCCTTCTTCGACCAGGACTCGCGGTAGCAGCGGGTCCCGGACCGCCTTACAGATTCTGGAAATCCAGGCGCCTGGTATCCTGTCCCAGCTTGGCGTCCTGCGGGGCGGCGCCGGGCCGCAGATCCTCC
This sequence comes from uncultured Actinomycetes bacterium, assembly GCA_963781615.1. Lineage (GTDB taxonomy): Bacteria > Actinomycetota > Acidimicrobiia > IMCC26256 > JACDBD01 > JALZAA01. The sequence continues at coordinate 517,721 of CAWAGI010000005.1, forward strand.
TCTCCGCCCCACGCGAAATGACGGCCCACAACCCGGCGCTCCGCATCGACGTCGCCGACCTGCTGACCCACCCGGCTGCCCGCCGTGCCCTGCACCTCGAGGCGCCGGTGGGCCCGTTGGCGGGCTCGGCGGCCCGCGTTCCCGACGACGAGCCTGTCGTCCTGGACCTCGTGTTGGAGCGCGTCCCGGACGGGATCGTCGTCCGGGGCACGGTCCGGGCGATATGGCGGGGGACCTGCGGTGTGTGCCTGACCGACCTGGAGCACACGCTCGCTCCCGAGGTGGGTGAGCTGTTCGAGCCCGAGCCGGTCGAGGGCGACACGTACCCGCTCGAAGGGCACGAGATCGACCTCGAGCAGCTGGTGCGCGACGTGGTGCTCCTCGAGCTGCCGCTCGCCCCGACGTGCGAGGCGACCGGCCGGGCCGCCTGCGCGCCCGACGTCGTCCCCGAGCGCCAGCCACCCCCGCCCGATCCGCGCTGGGCGGCCCTGTCCGAGCTCGACCTCAGCTGAGACCGAAAGGCAACCGATGGCTGTCCCGAAGCGCAAGACCCCCCGGGCCAAGACCCGCAGTCGCCGCGCCGCGAACTGGCGCCTGGCGGCTCCGCCCCGCTCGCTCTGCGCGAACTGCGGGGCCGTGAAGCGGCCGCACATCGTGTGCGACAACTGCGGTTGGTACCGCGACCGCCAAGTCATCGAGGTCGAGTAGCGCTGGTGTCGAACGAGCGCATCACCGTGGCGGTCGACGCCATGGGCGGCGATCACGCCCCGGGCGAGATCGTCCGCGGCGCGCTGGACGCCGTCGACGAGCTCGGCGTCGACGTGCTGCTCGTCGGGCAGGAGAACGCTGTCCGGCCGTTGTTGCCTGACGGCGGACGCGTGCCCGGCGTCGAGGTCCAGCACGCGGGCGAGGTCGTCGCGATGAACGAGGACCCGGCCGCAGCGGCGCGCCGCAAGAAGGACTCGTCGCTCGTCCAATGCGCCCAGGCGGTCCGCGAGGGGCGCGCCGACGCCATGGTCGGCGCGGGGAACACGGGCGCCACGATGGCTGCCGCGCTCCTCCGCATGGGGCGCGTGCGGGGCATCGCCCGTCCTGCCATCGCGATCCCCATCCCCGTACCGAAGGGCACCCGCTACCAGTTGCTCATCGACGGCGGGTCGACCGTCGACTGCACCCCCGAATGGCTCGCCCAGTTCGCCCGCATGGGCCGCGAGTACGCCCGCAGCCGGCTCGCAGTCGACGAGCCCACGATCGGGCTGCTGTCGAACGGCGAGGAGCCCGGGAAGGGTGACGAGCTCCGCAAGGAGACGTTCGCGCTGCTCGAGAAGGTGCCGGGGTTCCACGGCAACGTCGAGGGCCGCGACCTCATGCACGGGACGGTCGACGTCGTCGTCACCGACGGCTTCACCGGCAATGTCGTCCTGAAGACGCTCGAGGGCGCGCTCCGCGCCGCAGTCGAGCTCGTCTTCGGGGTCCTCGACTCCACGCCGGAGGCGAAGGAGGCGGGCAAGGTCCTCGCTCCCCTCCTCCTCGACGCGGCAGCGGTGTTCGACCCCGACGTCACCGGCGGCGCGGTGCTCCTCGGCGTCGGCGGCGTGTGCGTGATCTCGCACGGCTCGTCGTCGGCCCGAGCCATCGTCAACGCCGTGCGGGTCGCGCAGGACTGCGTCGAGACCGGCGTGGTCGAGCGGCTCAAGGAGGCGATCGATGCCGGCTGAGACGCACGTCGCGCAGGGCCCCATCGGCCCCGACGAGGTGTACCGGATCCTGCGCGAGCGGCTGGCGGAGATCCTCGAGATCGACGAGGACCGCATCAAGCTCGACTCGAACTTCACCGCGGATCTCGACGCCGACTCGTTGGCGCTCATCGAGCTGGTCGAGGCGCTGGAAGAAGAGCTCGGCGAGCGCACGGTCGGGTTCAGCATCGACGACGAAGACCTCGGCGATCTTCACACCGTGCAGGAAGCGGTGGACTACGTCGTGGCCCGCCTCGGGGAATAGCAGTGCGCTCGGGACGCCGTAGGAGAAAGAAGGACGCCCGGTCGCGCGATCTCGACGCCGCGCTCGGGTTCAAGTTCCGTGACGCGCAGTTGATCGACCGCGCGCTCGCGCACCGCTCCTATTGCGCCGAGCATCCCGACACGTTGTCGAACGAGCGGCTCGAGTTCCTCGGCGATGCCGTCCTCGGCCTCGTCGTGACGGACTACATGTTCGGCGAGTACCCCGAGATGCCCGAAGGCGAGCTGGCCAAGCTGCGCGCCTCGGTCGTCAACAGTGAGGTGCTCGCCGACGTCGCACGCGAGGTGCAGCTCGGTGCTTCGCTGCTGCTCGGCAAAGGCGAGGAGGCGACGGGCGGGCGCGACAAGCCGTCCATCCTCGCCGACGCTATGGAAGCGGTCATCGCCGCCGTGTACCTCGATGGCGGGTGGGACGCGGCTCGCAAACTCGTGCTGCGGGTGCTCGCGCCGCGCATCATCGAGGGCGCGTCAGGCCCAGGCGGCCACGACTACAAGACGCGCCTGCAGGAGCTGGCGACGCAGACATTCGACCAGCTCCCGCGCTACCAGGTCCGCCACGAAGGGCCCGACCACTCGAAGCGCTTCTTCGCCACCGTGCTGCTGCGCGGCGAGCCGTGGGGGACGGGTGAGGGCCGATCCAAGAAGCACGCGGAGCAGGCGGCGGCGCGCGTCGCGTGGCGCTATCTCCGCGAGCGTGAGATCGCGGACGCGCCCGACGGGGCGCACGCGGTCACTACCGGGACCGACGAGTCCCGACCGGAGGACGACGATGCCGGAGTTGCCTGAGGTCGAGGTGGTTCGCCGCGACCTCGAACGCGAGATCGTGGGCAAGCGTGTCAAGGCGGTGGAAGCCGACGGCATGCGTTCGATCCGCCGGCACCACAACCGCAAGCAGTTCGCGAACCGGCTCGTCGGCAAGCGAATCACCGGGATCGAACGGAGGGGCAAGTACATCCTGGTGCGGCTGGACGGGGGCGACGTGCTCGTGATCCACCTCGGGATGTCGGGGCAGCTCATCCGCGCCAAGGGGACGCGCGAGACGATGACCAAGCACACACACGTGGTGATCACGTTCACGCAGGGCGGTCAGCTGCGCTTCATCGACCCGCGCACGTTCGGCGAGATGTTCGTCACCGAGCTCGACGGCGTCGAGAAGGAAGTGTCCGAGCTGTCGCACCTCGGCATCGACCCGCTCGAGGAGGCGATGTCGTGGGACCAGTTCGGTCGTCTCGTCGCTTCGAAGCACATGAAGCTGAAGAGCCTCCTGATGGACCAGAAGTTCCTCGCCGGTATCGGCAACATCTACAGCGACGAGATCCTCTTCGGCGCCGGGCTGCGCTGGGACCGTATGAGCGACTCCCTCTCCGCCGAGGAGATCCGCCGCCTCTACCGGTCCATGGTCGAGACCCTCCAGGACGCCGTGAAATACCGCGGCTCGTCGCTCGCCGACGAGCAGTACGTCGACCTCAACGGGAAGCCGGGCGAGTACCAGCTGCACCACAAGGTGTACGCCCGGGAGGGCGAGGCGTGCCGGCGGTGCCGGAAGCCGATCGTCCGCCAGCGCGTCGGCGGCCGCTCCACCTTCTTGTGCGAGGCCTGCCAGGTTTGAGCCACGTTGTTGGTCGGGCCGAGGCCCGCCGACGGCACCTGTCGCCGTCCCGGCCATGAGCAGGGAGGTGATCCGCCGTCGCGTCCACGTCGCGGGTCGGGTCCAGGGGGTGTGGTTCCGGGAGTCGTGCCGCGACCAGGCGCTGGCAGCCGGGGTCGCGGGATGGATCCGCAACCTGGACGACGGCCGGGTCGAGGTCGTGCTCGAGGGCCCTCCCGGCGCCGTCGACGAGGTCGTGGCCTGGTGCCGTCAGGGGCCGCGGCGGGCCCGCGTCGATCGCGTCGACGTGGTGGACGGGGCACCGGTCGGGGAGCAGGGCTTTCGCGTGCGGTAGGGAAGTCCCCGAAGCGCGCGATCCTCGTGGGTACGATCCGATCGCCCATCGGATGCGCTGCGAAGGAGAGCCGGCCGGGTGTTCCTCAAGTCCCTGACCCTGCGGGGCTTCAAGTCGTTCGCCGACAAGACGGTGCTCGAGTTCGAGCCCGGCGTGACGGTGGTCGTGGGGCCGAACGGGTCGGGCAAGTCGAACCTCGTCGACGCCGTCGCGTGGGTCCTCGGCGCGCAGGGCCCGCGCACCGTGCGCGGTGGCCGCATGGACGACGTCATCTTCGCCGGCACCCCGGAGCGCTCGGCGCTCGGCCGCTCCGAGGTTTCGCTGACGATCGACAACACCGCCCATCTCTTGCCGATCGAGTTCTCGGAGGTGACGATCACGCGCACGCTCTTCCGGGACGGCGACTCCGAGTACCAGCTGAACGGGGTGACGTGCCGCCTGCTCGACATCCAGGAGCTGTTGTCCGACACCGGGATCGGCCGCCAGCAGCACGTCATCGTCGGCCAGGGCCAGCTCGACGAGGTGCTGACCGCCCACGCCGACGACCGCCGCGGCGTCATCGAGGAAGCGGCCGGCGTGCTCAAGTTCCGCAAGCGCCGGGAACGCGCCCAGCGGCGCCTCGAATCCACCGAGGGCAATCTGTTGCGCCTCAACGACCTCGTCCGTGAGGTCGCCCGTCAGCTCCGGCCGCTCGAGAAGCAGGCCGACGCGGCGCGGCGTTACGGCGGCGTCGAAGCCGAGCTGCGCGCGATCCGTCTGTACCTGGCCGGTCACGAGATCGCGGGACGGCAGGCCCGGCTCGAGCGCCTGCACGACACCCGCAACGAGAACGCCGAGAAGGAGCGGCTCGTGCGCGCGCGTCTGCGCGAGCTGGACCGAAGCGTGCTCGACATCGAGCACTCGCTCACCGCCCTCGGCCACGACGACGCCGCCGAGGCGCTCGTGCGCGCCGAGACGCTGCGCGAGCGTGGGCGAGGCCTGCGCGCGCTCCTCGCGGAGAAGCAGCGCGGGCTCGAGCGCGAGCTGACCGCCGCCGCCGACGAGGGCGTGATCGACTCGCTGGTCGCCGACGCCGACGCACTTCGTCGCGAGCTCGCCGAAGTCGACGACGAGTCCTCGTCGCTCGAGCCGAGGCTCGCGGAGGTGGAAGCGGCCGAGCAGGAGGTTGCAGCCGAGCGCGCCGGCTTGGCCGCCGGCGAGCGGGACGGAACGAACGGAGTGCCCGCCGCCGAGGCCCAGCTCGCGCAGGCCGACGAACGCTGGCGCGAGGCGGAAGCCGAAGCGGCGCGCCGGCGCGCCCGAGCCGATGCCCTCGACCTCGCGCTCGGCGAAGCGCGCGCAGGGACGGGCGCCGAAGCTCTGGCCGACCTCGACGGCGTCGCCGGTCCCCTCGCCGACCACGTCGAGCTCGAGAGCGGCACGGAGACCGCGGTCGCGGTCGGCCTCGGCGACGCCCTCCAAGCCGTGGTGCTCGAAGGCGGCGACGCCGCCCGCCGCGCGCTCGAGCGCGTCAAAGCCGGCGACTCGCGCGCGCTCGTGCTCGTCGCCGGTGCACTCGCACGCGGAGCGGGCGCACCGCCGTCGGTCCCACCCGGCGCGCGTGCGCTCGTCGAGTGTGTGCATGCGCGCCGGTCCGACCTCGACGGCGTGGTCGAGCGCCTGCTCGCGGGCATCGTGCTCGTCGAAGGGGATTGGCGGGCCGCTCTCGATGTCGCGCTCGCGCACCCCGACGTCGTCGTCGTCACCCGCGACGGTGACCGCCTCGGCGGCTCCGGTCCGTGGCGGCTCGGCGGCGCGGCGGTGCCGGCCGTCACTCAGGCCGCGCTGGAGGAGGCGGCAGCCGACGCCGCGGCGGGCGAGACGGCGCGCGCGACAGCCGAAGCAGCCCGATCCGAGGCAGCGGCGCGCCTCGACGCCGCCCGCGCACGCGCACGCGACGCAAAGGTCAGCGCGGGACGCCGCCGCCGCCGACATCGACCGGCGAGCCGGCGACGTCGCAGCCATGCGGCGCGACCTCGAAGTCCGCGTCGCCACGCTCGCGGAACGTTGGGCCGTGCTCACCCGCCGGCTCGAAGGCGTCGACGCCCGGCTGTCGAGCCGCGACGCCGGCGAGCATGCCGCCGCCGAGCAGCGGCGGGCCGAGCTCTCCGCGCGCGAGCACGCGTTCGCCGAAGTCGAGCGGCGGCTGACGGCGTCGCTGTCGGCCGTCGACGCCGTCCACGACCGCCTGCGCGAGCGCCGGCGTCGTCAGTCGGAAGCGGCGCGATCTTCGGGCGAGCGCCTCGACGCGCTGCGCGCGGAGCGAGTCGCGCTCGAGCAGGAGAGTGCCGAGACGCGCGAGAAGCTCAACCGCGCCGAGATCGACGAGGCCGAGACCCAGATGCGCCTGGACAACGCGATCGAGAAGCTCCGGGCCGACTTCGACTGCGAGCCGGCGGGCGCCCTCGACGCGCCCCAGCCCGAGGTGCCCGAGGGAACGACGCTCGCCGGCCGGGCCCGTGAGCTCGAACGCGAGCTGCGCATGCTCGGCCCGATCAACCCGCTCGCGCTCCAGGAGCACGACGCCCTGGCCGAGCGGCACGCGTTTCTCCAGCAGCAGCTCGATGACGTCAAGGAGAGCCGGCGCGAGCTCATGCGGGTGATCAGGGCGGTCGACCGCGAGATCGTGACCGTGTTCCAGAACGCGTTCGAGGACGTGAGCGAGCACTTCACCGCGTTGTTCGCCACGCTCTTCCCCGGCGGCTCGGGGCGCGTCTTCCTGACCGACCCCGACGATGTGCTCAACACCGGGATCGAGATCGAAGCTCGCCCGTCGGGCAAGAACGTCCGTCGCTTGTCGCTGCTGTCCGGAGGTGAGCGCTCGCTGACCGCGCTTGCGTTCCTGTTCTCGGTGTTCCGCGCCCGACCGTCGCCCTTCTACCTGCTCGACGAGGTCGAGGCCGCGCTCGACGACGTCAACCTCCACCGATTCCTCGACCTCGTCGACGAGTTCCGCAACGAGGCGCAGCTCGTGATCGTCACGCACCAGAAGCGGACGATGGAAGCGGGCGACGTCCTCTACGGCGTCTCGATGCCGCCGGGCGGTTCGAGCAAGGTCGTCAGCCAGCGCGTCGAGGAGGCCGTCCGGAACGCGGAGCCGGCGCCCGCCTGACCGGCCCGGATCGACCGGCCGACCAGCGGTAGCTTCGGGCGGTCATGTCACCTCTCGCGCTGTTGCCGGCGGCTGTGTCGGTGCAGTCCCAGGTCAGCCCGGAGACCGAAGCGTGCGGGCCCCGCGGTGAGCGGTCGTGGTTGTGCTCGACGGTGTTCCGCGTCACCGACAACCAGCGCGCCTCCGAGATCGTCGACGCGTTCGCGAAGCCGCTGCGCATCGTGCTCATCCTCATCGTGGCGTGGATCGTCACCCAGCTCGTGGGTCGGATCATCCGACGCATCCTGGCCACGCCTCCGAAGCCCAAGGACAACAAGGAGAAGAAGTCGCCGTTCGGGTTCATCGACACGGGCGGAGTGGCGAGCGCGCGTCGAGCGCAACGGGCGAGGACGATGGCCGACGTCCTCGGCCGGCTCGCGAACGCCGTCATCTGGGGAATCGCGATTCTGGTCGTCCTGGGCGAGCTCGGCATCAACCTCGCGCCGTTGATCGCCGGGGCCGGAGTGCTCGGCATCGCGCTCGGCTTCGGCGCCCAGAGCCTCGTGCGCGACTTCCTCTCGGGGTTCTTCATGCTCGTCGAGGACCAGTTCGGCGTGGGTGACGTGATCGACGTCGGCGGGGCAGTCGGCGGCGCCGGCGGCGGGGTGAGTGGCACCGTCGAAGGTGTGAGCCTCAGGACGACGCGATTGCGGGACGTCGAGGGAGTCGTCTGGCACGTCCCGAACGGTGAGATCAAACGGGTGGGCAACAAGTCGCAGCAGTGGTCGCGCGCGCTGCTCGACATCGAAGTCGACCGCGACACCAACATCTCGAATGCCATCGAGGCGATCAAGCGGACCGCCGACACCATGTGGCGCGAAGACGGTTGGAGTGAAGCGATCCTCACCGAACCCGACGTCTGGGGAATCGAGGAGCTCGGCGCCCAGAGCATGAAGATCCGCTTGGTGGTCCAGACTTTGCCGCTCGAGCAGTGGCGCGTCGCGCGGGAGCTCCGGGCGCGCATCAAGGCCGCCCTCGACGACGCCGGGATCGAGACCCCGCACGAGACGATCACCTACCGGCGGGGCGATCCCCCGCCCGCTGCCGACGAACGCCCGCCCGGCGACACCGAGGGCGACCGGTAGGCTCCGCCCGCCGCTCTCCCCACCCAGGCCAACCATGTCGCCGACTCTCGCCGCTGTGCTCCTCATCGGCATCTTCCTGCTCGCCGCCGCGCTCATCTGGCTCGGCCTCGGCTTGGCGCGCCGGGCCCGGCGGCACGAGGAAGCCGCGCCGGCGCCGGCCGCACCCGCGGCCAGTCGCGACGGGGATCAGCCTTCGGCGGTGGCGGCCCCGCCTGCGCCGGGCTTGCGCGACCGGCTGGGCAAGACGCGAGCCGCGCTGACCCGGTCGCTCGGGGCGCTCACCGGGCGCCGCGCCATCGACGACGAGGCGTGGGACAGCGTCGAAGAGGCCCTGCTCGTCGCCGACGTCGGCGTGGCGACGACGTCGCGCCTGATCGACGAGCTTCGAGCGCGCGCGGCCGAGGCGCGTGTCGAGGACCCGGAGCAGCTCGTCGTGCTCTTGCGGGAGCAGATCGTCGACGACCTCGACGGCGTCGACCGGTCCCTGCACCACGCGTCGGACGGAGCGACGGTGTGGTTGTTCGTCGGCGTGAACGGGACGGGCAAGACGACCACGATCGCAAAGCTCGCTCAGCGCGAGATCGACGAGGGCCGCCCGGCGCTCATGGCCGCGGCGGACACGTTCCGGGCCGCGGCGGCAGACCAACTCACGCACTGGGCTGAGCGCGTCGGCGCCGACGTGGTGCGCGGCCAGGAAGGAGCCGATCCCGGATCGGTCGTGTTCGACGCCGTCGATGCAGCAGGCGGTCGAGGGGCCGGTGTCGTGCTCGTCGACACCGCCGGGCGCATGCACACGAAGGTCAACCTCATGGAAGAGCTCAAGAAGATCCGCCGGATCGCGGAGCGGACGCCCGGCGCGCTGCAGGAGGTTCTCCTCGTGATCGACGCCACCACCGGACAGAACGGGTTGGTGCAGGCGCGTCAGTTCACGGATGCCGTCGGCGTGACCGGGGTCGTCCTCACGAAGCTCGACGGCACGGCCAAGGGCGGCATCGTGCTGGCGATCGAGGCCGACCTCGGCATTCCGGTCAAGCTGATCGGCGTGGGCGAGGCGCCCGAAGATCTCGTCCCGTTCGACCCCGACGACTTCACTGCCGCCCTGTTCGCATAGCGTTATTGCGTGTTCGACTCCCTGGCCGACCGCTTCGACGGCATCTTCAAGCGGTTGCGCGGCCGCGGGCGTCTGAGCGACAAGGACGTCGACGAGGTCGCACGCGAGATCCGCGTGGCGCTGCTCGAAGCCGACGTGAACGTCACGGTGGTGAAGTCGTTCATCAACCGCGTCAAAGAGCGTGCCCGCGGCGCCGAGGTCGCCAAGAGCCTGAGCCCCGCACAACAAGTCATCAAGATCGTCCACGAGGAGCTCGTGACGACCCTCGGCGGCGAGACGGGCAAGCTCACGACGAGCTCGAAGCCGCCGACCGTCGTGATGCTCGTCGGCCTGCAGGGCTCGGGGAAGACCACCGCCGCCGGCAAGCTCGCCCGCCATCTCGTGGCCGAGGGGCGCAAGCCGCTTCTCGTCGGCGCCGACCTGCAGCGCCCGGCGGCGGTCGAGCAGCTGCGCGTGCTCGGTGAACGGATCGACGTGCCGGTGTTCTCCGAGCCGAGCGATCCGGTGAAGGTGGCGCGGGGCGCGCTCAAGGACGCCGACCGCACGGGTCGCAACGTCGTGATCCTGGACACCGCGGGCCGGCTGCAGATCGACGACGCGCTCATGGGGGAACTGCGGCGGATCCGCGCCAAGGTCGACACGCACGACACCCTGCTGGTCGTCGACGCGATGACGGGACAGGAAGCCGTGAACGTGGCGGAGACCTTCGACGACGCGATCGGCCTCGACGGCGTCATCCTCACGAAGATCGACGGCGACGCGCGAGGCGGCGCCGCGCTGTCGGTGAAGGAGGTCGTCGGCAAGCCGATCCTCTTCGCCGGCACGGGCGAGAAGCTCGACGACTTCGAGCCGTTCCACCCCGACCGGATGGCGAGCCGAATCCTCGGCATGGGCGACGTGCTCACACTGATCGAGAAGGCCGAAGCCGCCTTCGACGAGGAGGAGGCGGCCAAGGCGGAGAAGAAGCTCCGCAAGGGCCAGTTCACCCTCGAGGACTTCCTCGAGCAGATGCAGCAGGTGCGCAAGATGGGCCCGCTCCAGAACCTCGTCGGCATGATGCCGGGCCTTCCGAAGGAGGCCCGCGACGCGGAGGTCGACGAATCGCAGCTCGGGCGCATCGAGGCGATCATCCGGTCGATGACGCCCGAGGAGCGCCGTAACCCGGCCCTCATCAACGGGTCGCGCCGTCTCCGGATCGCGCGGGGCAGCGGTACGAGCACCCAGGACGTCAACGGGATGCTCAAGCAGTTCAAGATGGTCCAGCAGATGATGCGGTCCGTGGCCAAGGGCAAGATGCCGCGGCTCCCGGTGCCCGGCCGCTGACTCGCTACCCTGGAGCGTCCTGCGGGCGTCACCCGACGCCCGGACCCGAGCTCGAGAGGAACGCCTCGAAGTGTCCGTGAAGATCCGCCTGATGCGGATGGGCAAGACCAAGCAGCCGACGTACCGGGTGGTCGTCGCCGATTCGCGCTCACCGCGCGACGGCAGGAACATCGAGACCATCGGCCACTACGGCCCCCGACAGGACCCGTCGCTCGTCGACATCGACGGCGAGAAGGCGCTGGCGTGGCTGCGGAAGGGTGCGCAGCCGACCGAGCAGGTCCAGAAGCTGCTGACGGTCACGGGCGTGTGGGCGCAGTTCGAGTCGGAGAAGGGTGGACCGGTCGACACCAAGCTCGCCCGACGCCGCCTCGGCGATCCCAAGGCCGCGGCGAAGAAGGCGAAGAAGCAAGCCGCGCCGGCCGAGCCGGCCGAAGAGCCCTCCGCGCCCGCCGCCGACGCCGAGCAGCCCGCGGCCGAAGCCGCCGCCGACGAGAGCAGCGACGAGGGGACGGAGGAGTCGGGCGATGAGTGACGACGCCTTCGACGACGAGCGCGACCAGGTGCTCGACGACGAGCTCGACGACGAGGACGAGTACGACGACGAGATCGCGCCGGAGGGAAACCGGATCCTCGGTGCCCGCGCCCGCGCCGTCGTCGAGCACGTGACCCGCAACGTCGCCGAGGAGCCGGACGCGGTCGAGGTGGACGTGACCGAACGCCGCGACGACGTGCAGCTCCTCGTGCACGCCAGCCCCAGCGACATGGGTCGCCTCATCGGCAAGCGCGGTCGGGTCATCCAGGCCCTCCGGCAGGTCGTGCGCGCCGCCGGCGCCGCCGAGGGCATCAAGGCCAACGTCGACGTCGTGGAGTAGCCGGCCCTTGGGTGCGGCTGACCTCGAGCTCGGTCGGGTCGGTCGTCCGCACGGCGTCCGGGGCGAGGTGGTCGTGATGCTCCACACGGACCGGCCCGAGCGCACCACGCCCGGCGCCGTCCTCCACGCCGGCGACCGCACGCTCGTCGTGGCGAGCGCCCGGCCCCATCAGGGTCGGTGGCTGGTCCGCTTCGAGGGCGTCACCGACCGCAACGGCGCCGAGGAGCTGCGCGGCGCGACGCTCGCCGGCGAGCCCCTCGACGATCCCGGGGAAGGCCGGGTCTGGGTCCACGAGCTCGTCGGCGACGAGGTGCGCGACGTGGACGGCAACGCGCTCGGACGCGTTGCCGAGGTCCAGGCCAACCCGGCGCACGACATCCTCGTCCTCGACGGCGGTGTACTCGTCCCGATGGTGTTCGTCGTCGATCGGGAACCCGGTGTGTTGATCGTCGATCCACCCGACGGGCTCCTCGACCTCAATCCCTCCTAGTCACGACCATGCGCGTCGACGTGTTCACGATCTTCCCTGCGTACTTCGAGGGCCCGCTGCGCTCGTCTCTGCTGGGTCGAGCATGCGAACGGGGGTTGGTGGACCTGCGCGTCCACGATCCCCGGGAGCACGCGACCGACGCCCATCACACCGTGGACGACACCCCGTTCGGCGGCGGCGCGGGGATGGTGCTGATGCCCGAGCCGCTGTTCGTCGCCGTCGAGGCCGTCGCCCCGCCCCGTCCGCTCCTCCTGCTGTCGGCGGCGGGGACGCGCTTCGACCAGCGGATGGCGGAGCGCCTCGCGCAGCGCAAGGGGTTCTCCCTGCTGTGTGGCCGGTACGAGGGCGTCGACCAGCGGGTCGCCGATCATCTCTGCGACGACGAGATCTCCGTGGGCGACTACGTCCTCGCCGGCGGCGAAGCCGGCGCACTCGTCGTCGTCGAGGCCGTCGCCCGCCTGATCCCGGGCGTGATGGGCAACGCGGACTCGGCCGCCGACGAGTCGTTCGGTGACGACCTGCTCGAGTATCCGCAGTACACGCGCCCGGCCGACTTCCGCGGCTGGCCGGTCCCGGAGGCGCTGAGCTCGGGCGACCACGCCCGGATCGCGCGATGGCGGCGGGCTCAGGCGCTGCGGAGGACGCTCGACCGCCGCCCCGACCTGCTGGGCCCCCGCGCTCTGACGGCCGAGGAGCGGAGCCTCCTGGACGAGTTCCCCGAGGGACCACCCGACCGGTAGCATCGGGACCCCCGCCCACCGAGACGACTCCCTCGAGAAGGCGAGCGATGAACGCAACCGATCTTGTCGATCGCGCCAATCTTCGTGAGGACATTCCGGACTTCGCGCCCGGCGACACCCTCAAGGTGCACGTCCGCGTGGTGGAGGGCAACCGCGAGCGCACGCAGTTGTTCCAGGGGGTCGTGATCCGCCGCAAGGGCAGTGGAGCCCGCGAGACGTTCACCGTCCGCAAGGTGAGCTTCGGCGTCGGCGTCGAGCGCACCTTCCCCGTCCACTCGCCGATCATCGCCCGGATCGAGGTCGTGAGCCGCGGCGACGTGCGCCGGGCGAAGCTCTACTACCTGCGCGACCGGATCGGGAAGGCAGCCAAGATCCGGGAACGCCGGGCCTGAGCCCGCGACCCCTGACGGCGATCGGGGAGGGTTCGTGAGTTCCGAGGACCTCGAGCGGTACGAGACCGAGATCGAGCTCCAGCTCTACAAGGAGTACCGCGACGTCCTCCCGATGTTCCAGTACGTCGTCGAGACGGAACGCCGCTTCTATCTCACGAACGACGTCCGCATGGACGTGAAGAACGAGCAGGGCCGCGTCTACTTCGAGCTGAACCTCCAGGACGCGTGGGTATGGGACATGTACCGGCCTGCCGCGGTTCGTCGCCAACGTGCGCGTCGTGACGTTCAAGGACGTCAACGTCGAGGAGCTGGCGGGCAAGGACCTGTAGCGGTGCCCGGCTCGGGCCCGCGCCGGCGGGTCGACCCCCGCCGCCGGCTCGGAATCGCCGGTGAGGACGCGGTGGCGCGGTGGTACGCCGGCGCCGGGTACGACGTGCTCGACCGCAACTGGCGTTGCCGTGACGGCGAGCTCGACCTGGTTGTCCACCACGGCGATACCCTCGTCTTCTGCGAGGTGAAGACGCGCGCCAGCTCGAGGTTCGGTACGCCGGCGGAAGCCGTGACCACGACCAAGCAGAGGCGCCTTCGCAAGCTCGCCGCTCTTTGGCTCGCAGAACACGACACGCGCCGCCGCACGCTGCGCTTCGACGTCGCGTCGGTGACCCGCGCCGCCGACGGCGAGCTCGTCATCCAAGTCGTGGAAGGCGCGTTCTAGCGCGCGGCGACGGTTACCGACTACCGCGAGTACGGCGTCTCCGGGCGGGCCAGCGCCTCGCCGTTCACGACGAGGTCGACCCGCTCGTTGTAGAAGCAGAACAGCCCCTTGACGCCCTCGGCTTGCGGGATCGGCGCTCTCGTAGCTCCACACCAGGTCGTCGTGGACCTCGTCGTCGAGCTCGACGGACCAGTACGACGCCTGGCCCTTGAACGGGCACGTCGTCTCGCTGTTCGTCGACCGGAGCAGGTCGGCGCGGACGTGCTCCCGGGGGAGGTAGTACCGGGTCGGCAGCCCTGTCTCCTCGAGGAGCACAGGGGTGTCGGACTCGGCGACCTTGACGCCGTTGACGGCGACTTCCACGTGCAGATCGGCGGGCGTGACGGTGATGCGGTGACCTTCAGTCATGGTTGGTTCAACCCCGTATGGCGGACGAGATTCCATCCTGGCACCTCGTCTGGCAGGTTGTCGGCGTGAACCGCACCGACCGGCTCTACGCGATCGTGGAGGTGCTGCGGGCGACAGCGCCCCGGGCCCGGGCGGCTCGGGACCTCGCCGATCGCTTCGAGGTGAGCGTGCGCACCATCGAACGCGACATCTCCGCGCTCCAGCAGTCGGGCGTGCCCATCTGGGCGACGCCGGGCCCCGGCGGGGGCTACTCCGTCGACCCTTCCATGAGCCTCCCGCCGTTGAACTTCAGCGCCGACGAGGCGACCGCGGTGGCGGTTGCGCTCGCCGCCAGCGGTCCCATCCCGTTCGGCGACGCGGCGCGGTCCGCGCTGCGCAAGCTCGTCGCGGCCATGTCGGCGGCCAACCGTGAGGGTGCGCGCGAGCTCGTGGCGCGCATCCGTCTGCTGCAGCAACGCGGTCATCTCGAGACGACGCCGGTGATGCGGGCGGTCGAGACCGCCGTCGCCGATCGCAAGGTGCTCGAGCTCGACTACGTCGACCGGTCGGGTCAACGGACGGAGCGCCGGCAGGTCGAGCCGTACGGGCTCGCGGGCGGCCAGGACCACTGGTATCTCATGGCGTGGTGCCGCCTGCGCGGCGGCGGTCGGTCGTTCCGACTCGACCGCATGCAGGAGGCCCGCGTCACCGACGAGCGGGCGCCGGATCGCGAGCTGCACGAGGTGGCGGGGGAGATCGCGTCGTTGGCGCGCGAGACCCGCCTCGAGGAGTGAAGGCTCTCCCCGATCACCGCGGCAGCACGGCCCACACCAGCAGGGCCGCCACCACGACCAGGGCGGCGACGACGATGACGATGTCGGACGAGCGCCGGACCTGTTTGCGGAACGGGCTGAATCCCACGGCGCTACGGTAGCGGCCGCATGGAAACGCTCATCGTCGAACGGGCGGACGGCATCGTGACCGTCACGCTCAACCGTCCCGAGAAGAAGAACGCCATCAACGGCCCGATGTGGCGCGAGCTCATCGACGTGTTCGACGAGGTCGCCGACACACCCAGCGACCGCGTGCTCGTCATCACGGGCGCCGGCGACGGCTTCTGCTCCGGCGCCGACCTCGCGCCCGGGGACAACCCCGACCTCTCCACCCAGGACGGTGGCATCGGCTCGACGTTCCGGCAGATGCGCGTCGTCGGACGGGCGGCGCTCCGCCTGCACCACCTCCCGCAGCCGTCGATCGCGGCGGTGAACGGCGTGGCGGCCGGCGCAGGCCTGAACCTCGCGCTCGGTTGCGACCTGATCGTCGCGTCGGAGCGGGCCCGGTTCTCGGAGATCTTCTCCAAGCGCGGGCTCAACGTCGACTTCGGCGGCTCGTGGTTGCTGCCCCGACTCGTCGGCCTGCACAAGGCGAAGGAGCTCGTCTTCTTCGCCGACATCATCGATGCCGCCGAGGCCGAACGGATCGGCATCGTGAACCGGGTCGTGCCCGCCGACGACCTCGCCAAGGTCTCGGGGGAGCTCGCGGTGCGGCTCGCCGCCCTGCCCCCGGTCCAACTGGCGCTCTCGAAGCGTCTCCTCAACCAGTCGTTCTCCGTGTCGATGGCCGAGGCGCTCGAGTTCGAGGACACGGCGCAGGCGATGAACTTCGCGTCGAAGGACACCGCCGAGGCGATGGTCGCGTTCCTCCAGAAGCGCGAGCCCAAGTTCACGGGCGAGTAGCGACCGGCTCATCGCGGCCACCACCAGCCGCGCCGGTGCTCGGCCCACCCCTGTCGCTCGAGCGCGCGCAACGCGACCGCGACGGCTTCGGGCGTGAGCCCGGTACGGCTCACGAGCTGGTCGACGCTGGCCGCTTCACCGCCGCACGCCTCGAGGATGCGGGCGCCGTCCGTGCCGGGCGTCGCACGAGGGGGAGGAGCGCCCCACCCGCGCCGTGAGCCGGGCGTCAGGCCCAGGGCCACGAGCACGTCGTCCGGATCGAGGAGCGGTTGGGCGCCGTCGGCCAGCAACGCGTTGCACCCCTCGGCAGAGGGGTTGCGGCGCGACCCCGGAACGACGAGGACGGGCCGGTCGTACTCGAGCCCGTAGTCGGCGGTGATGCGCGCGCCGCCACGCAGCGTTGCCTCCACGACCACGACGACGTCGGCGAGCGCGGCGATGATTCGGTTGCGGACCGGGAACCGGAAGCGGTTGGCACGCGCTCCGAAGCCTGCCTCGCTCATCAGGACGCCTGCCCCGCGTACACGTTCGAACAGCACGACGTGCCGGCGCGGGTAGACGATGTCGAGGCCGGTCGCCACCACGCCGACAACCCCACCCCCCGCATCGAGGGCGCCGGCGTGCGCGGCGCCGTCGATCCCGATCGCGAGGCCGCTCACGACGGTGACACCACGCCGGGCGAGAAACGTGCCGAGCTCGCGCGCGTCCGCGAGACCGTGCACTGACGCCGAGCGCGTCCCCACGATGGCGACCCGCGGCCGGTCCAGGACACCCGGCGCGTCGCCTTCGCAGAGCAACACAGCCGGCCGGTCGGGGACGTCGTCGCCGATCGGATAGCCCGCATGGCCCTCGCGCACCACGGTGGTACCCCGGCGGAGCAGCTCCGGGGCAAGGTCCAGCGCTCGTGCCGCTCGCGCCCAGTGCTGGACGAGCGTGTCGCGGTCGACGGCACGCACCAGCCGGGTGTCGTGCGCGAGCGCGTCGCCGGCCCGGCCGGCGCGCACGGCGGCGAGCGCGGCGCCCGGATCCGGCCA
Source organism: uncultured Actinomycetes bacterium (assembly GCA_963781615.1). Taxonomy (GTDB): domain Bacteria; phylum Actinomycetota; class Acidimicrobiia; order IMCC26256; family JACDBD01; genus JALZAA01. The sequence goes on from CAWAGI010000005.1 coordinate 534,757, forward strand.
CCGATCGAGCACCGCGCGCAGCCGGCGCGGCCCCATCTCGGGCAGGCAGACCAGCGTGGCCGCCGCGACCTCCGGCTCGGCGCCCGCTGGACGGGTGGGGCTCACGGCACGTCCTCCCGGAGCGCGGCCGCCAACGTGACCTGGCTCTCGCCCACCTCGTGGCTCCCGTCGAGATCGGCGAGCGTGCGCGCCACGCGTCGCACTCGCGCCGCGCCCCGGCCCGTCAGCGCATCGTGGGCCATCGCCCACCTCCAGGCGTCCTCGCCGTCAGAGGAGAGCGGGATGACCTCGGCGAGAGCGCCGGCGGGAACCTGCGCGTTCCGGCGCCACTGCCGGCCCGCGTAGCGCAGCTGCTGCCGGGCGACAGCCTCGGCGACACGGGCGCGAACGGTTGCGGAGGGCTCACCGGGACCGTCCCTCGACTCGGGCGCGTGCACCTCGAGTCGGAGGTCGAAGCGGTCGAGCAGCGGAGCCGACAGCCGGCGGCGGTAGCGGGCGCGTTGCGTCTCGTTGCACTCGCAGCTCGGCCCGCCCCGACCACATGGGCACGGGTTCGAGCACGCGATCAGGAGGAAGTCCGACGGGAACACGACCGCCATCGCCTGCCGGGAGATCCGCACCACGTGCTCCTCGATGGGTTGGCGTAACGCGTCGAGCGCGTGGGGTGGGAACTCGCCCAGCTCGTCGAGGAACAGCACGCCCCGGTGGGCGAGCGTGACCTCACCTGGGCGCAGCCGGGACGAGCCGCCTCCGACGAGCGCGGCGGTCGATGCCGTGTGGTGCGGCGCGCGGAACGGACGCCGGTGCGCCAGCCCGTGCCGTGGAGCATGACCGGCGGCGGAGTGGATGCGAGTGACCTCGAGCGCCTCGTCGGGCTCGAGGGGCGAGAGGATGGTCGGCAGCCGGCGCGCCAGCATCGTCTTGCCCGTACCAGGTGAGCCCGTGAGCAGCACGTGATGCCCGCCGGCGGCGGCAACCTCGAGCGCGCGCCGCGCTCGCGGCAGCCCGCGAACCTCGGCGAGATCGACGGGCTCGTCGTCGAGGTCGGGCGCGTCGGGCACACGGGTGACCGGCGGAGGCGGGTCTGGCCACTCACCCTCGCCCTTCAGGCACGCGCGTAGCTCGGCCACGCTTCGGGCGGGGCGAACTTCCAGTCCTTCTACGAGCGACGCCTCGGCGACGTCGGACGTCGGCACGATCACACACCTGGTCCCGGCGGCGCGCAGCGCGTCGACGAGTGCGAGGACGCCCGGCACCGGACGGACCGAGCCGTCGAGTCCCAGCTCGCCGAGCACACCGATGCCATCGAGCACTCCGTCGGCGAGCTGCCCGTTCGCAACGATCAGACCGAGCGCGACCGCGAGCTCGAACCCGGCGCCCGTCTTGCGAACGCCGCCCGGCGCGAGGTTGACCGTGATCCGCTGCTGTGGGAACTCGAGCTGCGACGAGAGCAACGCGGCCCGCACCCGCTCACGCGACTCGCGCACGGCGGCGTCCGGCAAGCCGACGACGTGGTAGCTGGGCAACCCCGTCGAGACGTGGACCTCGACGGTCACGACACGACCGTCGACACCGGTGAGCGTGGCGCTGCGAACCGAGGCGAGCACGGCGGACCTCCCGAGAAGCGTGATGCGGGAGGGCCGATACCGCGGCGACCTCGACGGCAGGGGCACGGTACCGCTCACGTATGACGACTACACCGGACCGCGTGTGGCGCGTGCCACACCAGAACGGTTGGTAACGTGCCTCTCGGGTGGGGAGAAGTCTGAGGTGTGGTGTGAGCTGGGCGGTCGACGAGTTCGTCGCTTCCCTGGCGGGGGCGAGCGCACACACGGTTGACGCCTACGAGGGCGACATCCGTCAGTTCGTCGACTGGGCCGAGCGGGGCGGCTGTCCGTCACCCGACCAGGTCGCCCGCGCCACTCTGCGCCGGTACCTCGCCTATCTCACGACCCGGCAGTTCGCCCGCCGGTCGATCGCCCGGAAAGCCGCCTCGCTGCGGGCGTACTTGCGGTTTCTCCACCGCCGCGGCGTCATCCCCACCGATCCCGGACGTTCGCTGCGCGCGCCGAAGGGCGAGGCGCGCCTGCCCCGCGTGCCCCGCCAGCGCGAAGCCGAGGCCCTGCTCGACGCCGCTTCCGCCGCCGAGCCCGAGGACGGCGAACCCGCCGACGTCGCCGGGGTGTGGAGGGATCTCGCCGTCCTGGAGGTGCTCTACGGCGCGGGGCTGCGTGTGAGCGAGTGCTGCGGGCTCACCGTCGAGTCGGTCGACACGAAGCGAGGGTTCCTCACGGTGCTCGGAAAGGGCGCGAAGGAACGCCGCGTTCCGCTCGGCGAGCCGGGGAAGGCAGCGATACGCGGCTACCTCGCGCATGGGCGCCCCGAGCTGGTGACGGATCGGACACCTCCGGACGCGGTGTTCCTCAACACCCGCGGGCGGCGACTCACGACCCGCGACGCTCGTCGCATCGTCGCCCGCCATCCGCTGCCCGACGGACAGGCGCTCCATCCGCACGCGCTCCGCCACGCCTACGCCACCCATCTGCTCGAGCGGGGCGCCGATCTCCGTGCCGTCCAGGAGCTGCTGGGGCACACGGACCTCGCGACCACGCAGATCTACACGCACCTGACGCGCGAGCGTCTCCGCGCCGTCTACGACGCGACGCACCCCCGTGCCTGAGGACGCCGGCGGAGATCCCGTCGCCCAGCTGTGGAGCGAATACAAGCAGCGTCACACACCCGATGCACGCGAGCGGCTGATCCTCCATTACGCGCCGCTCGTCAAGTTCGTGGCCGGGCGGGTGGCGTCCGGGTTGCCGCAAAGCGTCGAGCAAGCCGATCTCGTGAGCTACGGGATCTTCGGTCTCATCGACGCGATCGACAAGTTCGACCCGTCCCGCGGGTTCAAGTTCGAGACATACGCGATCTCGCGTGTGAAGGGCGCCATCATCGACGAGCTCCGGTCCTTCGACTGGGTGCCGCGCTCGGTACGGGCGAAGGCGCGCGCCATCGAGCGTGCGTACTCGAAGCTCGAGAACGAGTTGTTGCGCACGCCTGACGACAACGAGCTCGCCCACGAGCTCGGGATGACCGAGCCGGAACTCACGAGAGCGCTGTCGCAGATCTCGTTCGTCGGCCTCGTCGCCCTGGACGAGATCCTGGCCTCCGGAGGGGAGCGCCCGGGTCATGCCGTGATGGGCGACCCGACGGCGGATCGCGTCCACGACCCGGTCGAGGCGTTCGAGGTCGACGAGATGAAGGTGCTGCTCGCCGACGCGATCAACCGCGTTCCCGATCGCGAACGGCTCGTGCTCACCCTCTACTACTACGAGGGCCTCACGCTGTCCGAGATCGGCGACGTGCTCGGCGTCACCGAGAGCCGCGTCTGCCAGATCCACACGAAGGGCATCCTCCAGCTCCGTGCCCGGCTCAGCGAGCCGGAGAGCGGCCGGGTGCGGTGAGGCGCCTGACCGTCGCCGTCGAGGCTCCGGCCTTTTCATTGTCGTAGCCGGCCGGTACGATCCCGAGCGTCGCGTCGAGCTTCGCTCCGTGACTGCTTCCCCGGCGGTTCCCCGTGTCGTGCTCGACCCACGGGAGCGCCCATGCACCTCCACCACCCGTGCCGCGACGTCGTCGCGTGCCTGGTTCTCTGTCTTGCCGCGTCGTCGTTCTTGATCACGCGCGAGACGCGGCTCGCCGGTGCCGCGCCCGCCGCGCCGGGCGGGTGTGGCATGTGGCTGGCGCCGGTCGACGGCGAGGTCACGCGAGCGTTCCAAGCCCCGGCCTTCGCGTACGGGCCCGGCCATCGCGGTATCGACTTCGCCGCGCCGCCGGGGACCCCTGTGCGGGCTTCGGCGGATGGCGTCGTCGCGTTCGCAGGCTCGGTTGCCGGATCCCTGCACGTCGTCGTCGCGCACGACGGCAACCTGCGCACGACCTACGCGTTCCTCGCCGGCATCGCCGTGCGCGAGGGGGAGCGGGTGGCGCGCGGCCAGGTCGTCGGCGCCGCCGGGGCATCCGGCCCGGAGCACGAGGCCGGCGGCCTGCACTTCGGAGTCCGCCTCGGAGACCGCTACCTCGACCCCCAGCGCCTCTTCGACGTGTGCGATCTCACCCAGCTCGTCCGGCTCGTGCCGGTGGACGAGATGCCGGCCGAGCCCTGGGACGCCCGGCGCTCGCCGGCGGGGGGATCGCTGACCTCCGGCGGATCGGGCGTCGCGGCCGTCGCCGGGGACCTCGCGGGCGCCCTCGGGGATGCGGCGGGGGCCGCGGTCGATGCCGGGCGTCGAGGGTGGGACGCGATGGGCGGGGCGGCAGGCGGGGCGGCCGGCGATGCCCGCGCGCTGGCGGGCGTCGGCCTTGCGGGAGCGCGCCGGCTGGCGACGGTGGCGAGCGCCGCGCTCGCGCACACCCCGGGGGGAATCGCCGCGTCGGTCGCCACGGACGTCGCCGGCGGCGCGGCCGAATGGTGGCGCCACCGCCGGGAGTGCTCCGACGCCAGCGCGCCGGCCGACGGGTCCGGAGGGTCCGGTCATCTCCTGATGGCGGTGGGCGGCATCGACACTGCCGGCGCGCCGAACGACCCGACGTTCGGCCTCGACACGCGCGCCCTCGGCTACCACGACGACGAGGTCACGTTCTTCTCGTACGCGCCCGGCGGAGGCGCGTACTCGGCCGCGCAGACCCACGGCGATCTCCGCCGCGCCGGTCTGGGCCTCGCGGCGCAGCTCAAGCAGGCCCAGCGGCAGCACCCGGGCCGTGAGGTCGACCTCGTCGCGCACTCTCAGGGCGGCGTCGTCGTCGACGTCTTCCTGCAGGACTACTACGACGCCGGCGATCCCGAGTACCCGCCCATCGGGACGGTCGTCACGTTGTCCTCGCCGCACGAGGGCGCACCGCTGGCGACCGCGGCTGCCGACTGGCGGCGCAGCCCGATGGGGCGGGCGGTGATCGACGCGGCGGAGGGCCGTGTGCCCGCCCCGTCCGTCGACGCGCCGTCGATCCGTCAGCTCGATGAGCACTCACGCTTCGTGCACGACGCTCTGGGACGATCGGCTGCCCGAGCACGTCGACTTCACGACGATCGGCGCGACCGACGACGTGCTCGTCCCGGCGACACAGGTCGACGTTCCCGACGCGACGAAGGTGGTCGTCGACGTCGGGGGCGGTCCGCTCGACGACCATGCGAACATCCCGCGCGACCCCGGCGCGCTCGGCGTCGTGCGCTCCGCGCTGGAAGGTCGTGCTCCGCCGTGCGTCGGCGTGGTCGAGGGGCTGCGCGGAGCCGTGGTGCCGACGCTGATCACACGCGTCGAGCACGCGCTCGGTGACGTGCCGGTGGTGTCGCGATGAGGGCCCGGCGAGTGCTCGCCGCGGCCGGCGTGGTCCTGGCCGGGGCGGGGTGCGCGCAGATACACGCCCACCCGGGCAGCCGCGGCGCTTCCAGTGCTCACGAGTGGTCGAAGGAGGTCGACTGGCCGTTCTCGCTCGGGGTGCAGGGACACGACGCCGTCGTGACGGTCGGCGGCAACCGGGTCGTCGCCTTCGACACCGCGGGCGGGCGCGAGCGCTGGCGCGCCGGCGTCGCACAGGTGACCCACTACGAGCCGGTGATCGACGGCCGGACGGTGCTCGTGAGCGCGGACGACCGGTTCGTCGCCCTCGATCGCGTCTCGGGGGTGCGGCGCTGGGAGGCGCAGGTCGGCGAGCACGCCGGGGGCGTCGTGGTCACACGTGCCGGCACCGATCCCGCCGCCCTCGTGACAACGGAGCGCGGCGTCGTCGCCGCGCTCGACCTCCGCACCGGGCGCGCGCGCTGGTCGATGCAGGTGACCGGCGACATCTGGGCGGCTCCCGCCGCCGACCCGACCGGCGCTGTCGGAGCCGTGCTGTCGGACGGCGACGAGGACAACTTGCGCGTCTTCGACCTCGCGACCGGAACCGTGCGATGGGAGTCCGCCGTCGAGCCGGGCGCGTCCGCGCCCGTCATCCACGACGGTCTGGTCGTTCTCGGCGAGGGTGACGGCAACTTCTCGGCACGCGTCGTCGCACGCGACGTCACCTCCGGCGTCGAGCGGTGGTCCATACCGGCGCCGGCGTCCTTCGAGTCCGGCGTCACACCCGGCGCCGCCGGGGACGACGTCGCCGTCACCGACCACTTCGGGACCGTCACGCTCGTCGACACCCGCGCTGGCACGCTGAGGTGGCAGACGGCGCTTCGGGCGCCGATCCTGGACACCCGGGTCGTGCTCACCCGCCACGCCGTCGTCATCCGGACGCACGGCGGCAAGATCGTGATCCTGGACCGGGCATCGGGACGAGTGCTCCGACGCGTCGACCCCGCGGGGTTCCCGGTCGGGATCGGAGTCGAGCACCGGACGTCTGGTCTTCGCGGTGCGGCTCGCCCGGCCGGACCGGGTCGAGTCCGAGGCGCTGCCCTGACAGGGCTCCGGTACACTCATTCCCACTCGGCGCAGGGCTTCGGCCCGGCCCGAGAATTCGCACGCCCGCCACCCACGGTCGTTCCGTCCTCAGGGACGGGCGCGGCGGGCCGAGGTCACAACCGAGGGAGAGACCCCGTGGCTGTCGTCACCATGAAGCAGCTGCTGGAGGCCGGCGTCCATTTCGGCCACCAGACGCGCCGTTGGAACCCGAAGATGCGTCGTTTCATCTTCGGCGAGCGCAACGGCATCTACATCATCGATCTGCAACAGACCCTGGAGCGGATCGACGCCGCCTACCGGTTCATCCGCAGCACCGTCGAGGACGGCGGAACCGTGCTGTTCGTGGGCACCAAGAAGCAGGCTCAGGAGCCGATCCAGGACCAGGCGCAACGCAGCGCCATGCCGTACGTGAACTATCGCTGGCTGGGCGGATCGCTCACGAACTTCCAGACCGTCCACTCGCGGGTCTCGCAGCTGCGCGAGCTCGAGCGTCTCGTCCAGTCGGGTGAGACGGCCCAGATGCCCAAGAAGGAAGCACTGAAGATCACGCGCGATCTCACGAAGCTCCAGCGGAACCTGGGTGGCATCCGGAACCTCGAGAAGCTGCCGAACGCGATCTTCGTGATCGACACGAAGAAGGAGCACATCGCGGTGACGGAGGCCAACCGGCTCGGGATCCCGGTCATCGCCGTCGTCGACACCAATTGTGATCCGGACGTCATCGACTACGTGATCCCCGGCAACGACGACGCCATCCGCTCCGCCGCGCTCATGAGCCGCGTCGTCGCCGACGCCGTCGACGAAGGTCGCGTCCTCGCCCAGCGCAAGGGTGTGCGGCCGGCGAAGTCCGAGGAGCCCGAGGCGCCGCCGCCCGACCCCGAGGAGGAGCGTCGCAAGGCCGATGAGCAGCGCCGCGCCCGGGGCGAGGCCGCCAAGGCGCAGGAGCAACGCGAAGCGCGTCTGCGTGACGCCAAGCGCAAGCAGCCTCCGCCGCCTCCGGACACCACCGGCGACGGCGCACCCGAGACCGCGCCGAATGCCGACGCCGCGGTCGAGGTCACCACGGCCGAGGGCGGAGGAACGAGCAATGGCTGAGATCTCCGCGAAGGACATCGCCGCACTGCGCAAGCAGACCGGCGCGGGGATGCTCGACTGCAAGAAGGCGCTCGAGGAGTGCAGCGGTGACGTCGAGGGAGCCAAGGACTGGCTCCGCACGCAGGGGCTGGCGGGCGCGGCGAAGCGCGCCGGTCGGGAAGCCCAGGACGGTGCCGTCGACGTCGTCGTCGAGGGCAGCGTCGGCGCGATCCTCGAGCTGAACTGCGAGACCGACTTCGTGGCCAAGGGAGCGGACTTCCGCAGCACGGTCGCCGCGCTCACGGCGCTCGTGGCCGAGCAGGGCGACGACGACCTCGAGAACAAGTCGTACGAGGGCGGGACGGTCGGCGACGCGGTCAAGCAGCTCGGTGCCAAGCTCGGCGAGAACGTCGCGATCGGTCGCGTCGCCCGCATGGAGTCGCACGACGGGATCGTCGACGGGTACAAGCACATCCAGAACGAGCGCGGCACCATCGGCGTGCTCGTTGAGGTCGGCGGCGTCGACGCGTCCGATCGCGCGAGCCCAAGAGGTCGCGCACGACGTCGCGCTCCACGTCGCGTCGGCGGCACCGCAGTACGTCACGCGCGCCGATGTCCCCGCCGACGTCGTGGAGAAGGAGCGGACGGTGCTCGAGGAGCTCACCCGCAATGAGGGGAAGCCCGAGCAGGCCGTCCCGAAGATCGTCGAGGGCCGGCTCAACGGGTTCTACAAGAGCACCGTCCTCGTCGAGCAGCCGTTCATCCGTGAGCCCAAGACCACTGTCGGCAAGCTTCTGGGCGAGCTCGGCAAGGAAGCGACCGTCCGCCGGTTCGTTCGGATCCAGGTCGGCGCCGAGTAGGCGACCACACGGACAGCGACGAGGAAGCGTAGGGAGACGCGTGGGGGAGGCGTCGAAGTACGACCGGGTGGTGCTGAAGCTCTCGGGTGAGGTCTTCGCGGACACCACCACGGGCACTGGCATCGACGCCGGCGTGGTCCAGCGCATCGCCGAAGAGGTCGCGGCCGCCAACTCCGAGCTGGGCGTCGAGATCGCTGTCGTCGTCGGCGGGGGCAACATCTTCCGCGGCATGCCGGGCGCCGATCGGGGCATGGACCGGGCCCGCGCCGACTACATGGGGATGCTCGCGACCGTGATCAACGCGCTCGCATTGCAGGACGCGCTCGAAGGGGTCGGGCAACCCACCCGCGTGCAGACCGCCATCACGATGGCGCAGATCGCCGAGCCGTACATCCCGCGGCGCGCCATCCGTCACCTCGAGAAGGGCCGGGTCGTGGTGTTCGCCGCCGGGACGGGCAACCCCTACTTCACCACCGACACCACCGCCGCCCTGCGCGCCGCGGAGATCGGTGCCGCCGCCATTCTGAAGGGCACGCACTCAGGCGTCGACGGCGTCTACAGCGCCGACCCCCGACGTGACCCCGAGGCGGTGAAGCTGGAGCACGTCACCCACTTCGAGGTGCTGAACCGGCGCCTCCAGGTCATGGACTCGACCGCGATCACGTTCTGCATGGACAACCAGCTGCCGATCATCGTCTTCGACGTCAGCGCGCCGGGGAACATCCACCGGGCGCTGGTCGGCGAGCCGATCGGCACGCTCGTCAGCTCCGAGAGCGCGGAGGCGCGATGAGTGACACCGGTGACGAGATGCGCAAGCTCGCGTTCGACGAATGTCGCGAGAAGATGCGCAAGGCGGTCGGACACCTCCAGGAGGAGTTCGGTGGGATCCGCACCGGCCGCGCCACTCCGAGCCTCGTCGAGAAGCTCAAGGTCGACGCCTACGGCGCCGAAGTGCCGCTCCAACAGCTCGCCGGCATCACCGTGCCGGAGCCGCGCGTCCTCGTCATCTCCCCGTACGACAAGGGGTCGATGAAGGCGATCGAGAAGGCCATCCAGGCCAGCGATCTCGGCATCAACCCGTCCAACGACGGGCAGGTCGTGCGGCTGGTGTTCCCGGCGCTGACAGAGGAGCGCCGCCGTGACCTGGTGAAGGTTGTGCGGAACCGCGCCGAGGAGGGCCGGGTCGCGGTACGCAACATCCGGCGGCAGACCCGCCACGACCTCGAGGCGCTCGAGAAGGACGGCGACATCTCGAAGAACGACCTGGACCGCGCCGAGAAGGATCTCGAGAAGATCACCCACTCGACGGTCGAGGAGGTCGACCAGATGCTCGAGCACAAGGAGCACGAGCTCCTGGAGGTGTAGCCGGCCGTCCGGTCGGCCGGCAGCCGCGCCGTCCGACGGTCGGCCGCCCCGTCGGGCTCCCGGCCACCACCATTCACGACCCTGGCGGGGACAGGGTCTAGCCTGGTTTCGGACCGGAGGGGGTGCCGTGTCCGATTGGCGCGACGACCACGAGGGCGATCAGCTCGGTTTCGAAGACGAGGAACCGTCTCCGCGCGGCGAGAGTGAAGGTGTGCGCGTGCTGGGCCCTGACGACGAGTCGACGCGGCCCGCGCCGCGCCCGGCCCCGCGCCGCGGCCGGGGTGGCGTTGACGACTCCGAGGAGTTCTGGGGTGAGCGCGCGACCGACTTCGATCTCGAAGGCGACGACGCGACCTGGTCGGCGTCGTCGCAAGGTCTGACCGAGCCCGAGTCGGAGCCCACGTCTCGGCGCGCGCGCCGGGCGGCCGCCCGTCGCGCGGCCACGCCACCGCCGGAGTCGCGCCGTCGCCCGGAGCCCCCGCCCGAGGCCAGTGGGCCGGCGCGCCTCCCGCACTGGACCGAGCCGCCTACCGGCGAGGTGCCGACCGTTGTCTCCGGCGAGCAGGCCGCAACGGGCCCCGACGACGACCTCGACGCATGGAAGTCCGCCGGCGGGCGTTCACCGCGCTACAGGGTCGAGGACAGCGACTGGGCCGAAGGCGACTTCTCGAACCCAGAGCTCCTGAAGGACGACTCGCTGGCGCTCGGCGCGCTGCGTGATCGCGACCTCCCCGTCGACGACGATGACGACGAGGCGTTCGAAGCCGAGGTCGCCGCCCGCCGGCGCGGCGGCGACGCTCGATCCCGGCAGCCGCGGCGGACGCGCCCACCCGGGACCCTCGAAGAGGAGGAGCCCGCTCCCGTCGAGCATCACGGACCGCCGCCCGACCTGTGGACCCGCGTCCTCACCGGGGTCGCGATCGCGGTCGTGGCGCTCATCGTGCTCAAGCTCGGGCGCGGTCCGGCCACGCTCATGGTGGCGGTCATCGTGGGCGCCGCCGCGTTCGAGCTGTACGAGGCGTTCCGGCGCGCCGGCTATCACCCCGCGACCGTCATCGGCCTCCTGGGCTCGGTGTCGATCGTCGGCATCGCGTACACCGACGGGCTCGATGCGTTTCCGCTCGTCACGATCCTCGTGGTCGCGTTCACGATGCTCTGGTACATGCTCGAGGTCGTCAAAGCCCGGCCGATCGTCAACATCGCGATCACCCTGTTCGGCTTCGCGTACGTGGGGATCTTCGGCGCGTTCGCGGGGCTTCTGCTCAGCTTGCCCGACGGCATCGGGTTCATCCTCGGCCTCGCGATCTGCGCGATCGGGTACGACGTGTTCGGGTATTTCATCGGCTCGCAGTTCGGGCGGAGCCGGATGTCACCGCGCCTGTCCCCGAACAAGACCTGGGAAGGCCTGTTCGGCGGCATGGTCGCCGCCATCGTCCTCGGTGGGATCGTGGGCTCGGTGCTCTCGCCCTGGAACGACTCGATCTCCCACGGCCTCGCCCTCGGGCTCGTCGTCGCGATCGTCGCCCCGATCGGTGACCTCTGCGAGTCGATGATCAAGCGTGATCTCGGGATCAAGGACCTCGGCACGCTCCTGCCCGGACACGGCGGCGTCCTCGACCGGTTCGACGCCATGCTGTTCTGCCTCCCGGCCGTCTACTACCTGGCCATTCAGCTCAAGATCGGATGAGCCGGACGACGAACGTCGTCCTGCTCGGATCGACGGGATCCATCGGGACCCAGGCTCTGGACGTGATCGCGTCGCATCGCGACCGGTACCGCGTCGTCGCCCTGGCCGCCGGCCGCAACGAGGAGTTGCTGTCGCGCCAGGCAACCGACTTCGGCGTCGCTTCCGACCGCGTCCACCTCGGCGTCGATGCCGCCGACGCACTGGCGGCGTTCGCCGCCCTGCCCGAAGCCGACGTCGTGCTCAACGCGGTCGTCGGCTTCGCCGGCCTGCCGGCCACGATGGCGGCGCTGGAGCACGGCAAGCGCCTCGCGCTGGCCAACAAGGAGAGCCTGATCGCCGGCGGGCCGGTCGTCGCCAAGGTGCGGGGGAACGGCGGCGGCGAGATCGTGCCCGTCGACTCGGAGCACTCCGCCGTCTACCAGGCGCTGCGCGCCGGCGCTCCGCAGGAGGTGCACCGCATCCTCCTCACTGCCAGTGGCGGACCCTTCCGCGGCAAGTCACGCGCCGAGCTCGAGCGCGTCACCGTCGCCGACGCGCTCCAACACCCGACCTGGACGATGGGCGCCAAGATCACGATCGACTCGTCGACGCTGATGAACAAGGGCCTGGAGGTCATCGAGGCGCACGAGCTGTTCGGCGTCGACTTCGATCACGTCGACGTCGTCGTGCATCCTCAGTCCATCGTCCACGGCATGGTCGAGTTCACCGACGGCGCGACCGTCGCCCAGCTCTCGGAGCCCGACATGCGCCTGCCGATCGGCCTGGCCCTCGGCGCTCCCGACCGTCTCGACCAGCCGTTCGGCGCCATCGACTGGACCCGCCTCGGGTCGCTCACCTTCGAGGCCCCGGACCTCGAGGCGTTCCCGTGCCTGGGCCTGGCCTACGCGGCGGGCCGGGCGGGCGGAGGCGCCCCGGCAACCCTGAGCGCCGCCAACGAGATCGCAGTCGAGGCGTTCCTCGGCGGGCGGATCCCGTGGCTGGGCATCGCCGCCGTGGTCGAGGAAGTCATCCAGCGGGGGACCGGGAACGTCGACGAGGTCGCCGACGTTCTCGAAGCTGACCGGGTCGCGCGCGAGCGCGCCCGGGAAGCAGTGGAACGGAGAAGCGCCGCGTGAAGGACCCGCTCGAAGAGGCCAGCACCGAGGTCACCCGCCGGGGTGCGGGCATCTCGCTGCTCCTGGTGCTGCTCGGCCTGGTCCTGCTCGCCATCCTGCGCCCGTCGACGATCGACACTCTTGCGATCATCTTCGGCATCGTGGTGCTGATCATGCTCCACGAGGCCGGCCACTACTACACGGCCAAGCGCGCGGGCATGAAGGTGACGGAGTTCTTCCTCGGTTTCGGGCCGCGGGTGTGGTCGTTCCGGCGCGGGGAGACCGAATACGGCGTGAAGGCCATCCCGGCCGGTGGGTACGTCCGCATCGTCGGGATGAGCAACCTCGAAGACATCGAACCGGACGAGGAGCGCCGCACGTTCCGGCACGGCACGTTCGGCAACCGTCTCACGGTCATCCTCGCCGGCGTGAGCGTGAACCTGATCCTCGCCTTCGTCCTCATCTATGCCGCACTGGTCGGCCGCGGTCTCCCCGACACCCTTCAGGCTTCGGTCGAGCGCGTGCTTCCCGACAGCCCGGCGGCGGCGGCCGGCGTGCAGAACGGCGACCGCATCGTGAGCATCGACGGCCAGCGCCTCGACGTCGATCGCGACATCGGCGAAGCGCTGAGTGACCGGGTCGGGCAACCCACGACGATCGTCGTCGAGCGCGACGGCGGCACCACGACGCTCACCGCGGTCCCCAAGGAGCGGAGCAACAGCGACAAGAGCGGGATCATCGGCGTGTCCGTCGCCCAGAGCGTGTCGACGTACAAGTCGTTCAATCCCATCGAGGGGATTCCGGAGTCGTTCTCGACGATGGGCCAGATCACACGCGACACAGGAGCCGGCATCGGGCGCCTCTTCTCGCCGTCCGGCATCGAGAACTACAGCAAGAACTTCACCGGCGACGCGCCGAAGCAAGGGACGACGGCGTCGAACGACCGCCCCCGCTCGATCATCGGCATCGTGGACATCGGCGGCGAGCTCGTCGGCGGAAACGTGTGGAGCCTGTTGTTCCTCCTCGGCGCCATCAACCTCATCGTCGCGCTGTTCAACCTCATCCCGCTGCTGCCGTTCGACGGCGGGCACGCCGCCGTCGTGATCTACGAGCAGGTGGCGTCGAAGATCCGCGGCCGAGTGGTGCGCGTGGACTTCCGCAAGCTCGTGCCCGTGACCGCGCTCGTGCTGGTCGTGTTCCTCACGCTCGGGCTCTCGGCGATGTTCCTCGACATTCGCCAGATCTTCACCGGATCCTGACCATTTCCACCCGCCGGCGCTTCGCCGTCGCTGTGGCGCGCCCGTAGGCTGGACGGCCGTATGCACGAACGGAAGACGACCCGGCAGATCCGCGTCGGTGACGTGCCCGTCGGGGGCGGCGCGCCCGTCTCGGTGCAGTCGATGACGACCACGAAGACGGCCGACGTCGACGGGACGCTGAGCCAGGTCTACGCGCTCGCGGCCGCCGGCGCCGACATCGTCCGCTGCACCTGCAACGAGGAGGAGGCTGCCGAAGGCCTCGCCCAGATCGTGCCCCGCTCGCCCGTCCCGCTCATCGCCGACATCCACTTCCAGTACAAGCTGGCGCTGGCCGCGATCGAAGCGGGCGTGCAGGCGCTTCGCCTGAACCCCGGAAACATCCGCAAGCCCGAGCAGATCAAGACCGTGGCGCGCGAGGCCAAGGACCGCGGGCTCCCGATCCGCATCGGCGTGAACGCCGGCAGCCTCGACCCCGACATCGCACAGCAGCACGGCGGTGCGACCCCCGAGGCGCTCGTCGCCTCGGCGCAACGCGAGCTCGCCTACTTCGCCGACGTCGGGTTCGACGACGTGAAGATCTCCGTGAAGTCGTCGAACGTCCCCGTGATGATCGACGCCTATCGCCTGCTCTCCGAGACCGTGGACTTCCCGCTGCACCTCGGGGTGACGGAGGCCGGGCCGCTGCCCGGCGGGCTGGTCAAGTCGACCGTCGGCATCGGGACGCTTCTCGCCGAGGGCATCGGCGACACGATCCGGTTCTCGTTGACCGCCGACCCGGTCGAGGAGGCCCGGGCCGGGCGCCAGCTGCTCGAGACGCTCGGCCTCCGCGAGCGCAAGGGTCTCGACCTGATCGCGTGCCCGAGTTGCGGGCGCGCCGAGGTGGACGTGATCCGCGTGGCGAACGACGCGCAGGCGGCGTTGGCCGATCGCAGCATCCCGCTGCAGGTCGCGGTGATGGGCTGTGTCGTGAACGGGCCGGGGGAGGCGCGGGAGGCGGACCTCGGCATCGCCGCCGGGCGCGGCAAGGGGCACCTGTTCGTGAAGGGCAAGGTCGTGCGGGTCGTTCCCGAGGCCGAGATGGTCGACGCCCTGGTGGACGAAGGCGAGCGGATCATGGCCGAGGGCATCGATGCCCGGCTCGCCGCCGCCGACGAGGGCGCCGAGGCCGAAGCCGAGCGCACGCGTGAGCAGCTCCTGCAGATCCAGGGAACCGACGCCAATCAGGCGGACGAGAAGATCGAGAAGATCCGCGACATCGCGGACTGACGCCCGCTAGCCGCGGGCGAGCACGCGCTCCTGCCACCACTTCCGCAGGCCGCGCGCCGATCCCGCGTGCAACTGGGCGGCGCGCAACTGCTCCTCACGAGTCGAATCGAGCGGCGCGAGATCGCCGACGACCCACGACAGGATGTGGTCGGCCAGGGCAGGGTTTCGGGGGAGCACCGGACCGTGCATGTACGTGCCGATCAGGCGTTCGCCGAGTAGCCCCTCGGTGTCGCCGCCGCTGCCGGTGCGGGCGAGCACCCGCCCGAGCGGCCGTTCGGACGGCCCGAGCGTGGTGCGGCCGCCGTGGTTCTCGAACCCGGTGAGGGTCGGAAGGGGCGGGTCGGGCTCGACGACGAGCTCGCCGATGAGCCGGTTCCGGCCGGCGCGGGTGACGGCGTCGACCAGCCCGAGGCCGTCGATCATCGTGCCGTCGGCGGCCTCGTAGCTGTGGCCGATGAGCTGGAAGCCCGCGCACACCGCGAGGACGGCCGCGCCGCCGGCGCGGGCCCGGTCGATGGCGGCGCGCGAGCTCCGCATGCCCGCCGACGCCATCACCTGCGGGTCGTCTTCCCCGCCGCCGAACAGGTAGACGTCGAGAGACTCCGGTATGGGCGCGCCGGCGGTGATCTCGACGAGCTCGGCGGCGTGACCGCGCCAGCGGAGCCGCTGCACGAGCACGACCGCGTTGCCGCGGTCGCCGTACGTGCCGAGCAGCTCGGGATACACGAGGCCGACGCGTACGGTCGAGTCGGGCGCAGTGCTCACCCGAACCTCCGGTACACGGCCGAGAACTGGGTGTACGAGGCCACGATGTTGACGTCGTCGCCGGGGAGCTTGGCCGCCGCCTCCAGCGGGTCGCGCTCGACGATGTGGTCGACCTCGGCGTACCGCAGCCGGACTGCGACATCGAATGCTCGTTCGCCGGCGGCGGCGACCGGTTGCCCGCGCAGCAGTTCGTAGGGGACGTCCCACAGCCACGACGGGTCTTTGCCGTCGGCGACGCGTGCGTTCACGGCGATGACCACCGAGCAGTTGCGCTCCGACAGGTGGTGCAGAACCTCCGACCACCCCGCCGGGTTCTTGGCGAGAAGGACGCGGGCGCGCCGGCCGTCGGGGAGGGCGACGGTCATGTACCGGCCGGCGACCGTGGTGATGGTGGCGGCCGCAGCGGCGGCGTCGTCGGGATCGACGCCGAAGTGGGTAGTGGCGGCGGTGACGGCGAGCGCGGCGTTGGCGAGGTTCCAGCGCCCCGGCAGCGCGAGCCGCAACGGCACGCGGGTCCCGTCGAGCACGAGCGTGTCGCCGTCGAGCCGGTTCGGTGTCGCCGGCTGTCCGAAGCCGCACGACGGGCAGTCGAACCGGTCGGCGCTCCAGCTCAGGAGGGCGGCGCAGTTGGGGCACGTGGCGGCGTCGTTGCGCCAGCCCAGGCCGAGCTCCACCCACGTCGTCTTGGCCGGCGCCGCCGCCCACACCACGTGCGGATCGGATGCGTTGGCGACGATCCGCAGGTCCGGGTGCGTGTCGGCGGTGTGCCGCCACAGGTCGCCGACCGCGTGCACCTCGCCGTAGCGGTCGAGCTGGTCCCGGCTGAGGTTGCCGAGCACGAGCAGCTCGACGCCGAGCGGGTCGACGACGCGGGGCAGAACCCGCTCGTCGACCTCGAGCACGGCGAAGCCCGGCGCCTCGGCCTTGGCCAGGATGGGTGCGATGCCGGAGGTGAGGTTGGCGCCGGTGGCGTTGCTCACGACGGGCTCTCCCGTGCGGGCGACGGCCGCGGCGAGCAGCCGGGTCGTCGTGGTCTTGCCGTTCGTGGCCGACACGAGTGCCACGCGCTGGCCCACCCCCAGCTGGGCGAGCGCGTTCGGCGCCAGCGAGTTGATGACGCGCCCGCTGATCGTCGCCCCCTGGCCGCGCCCGGTGACGCGCGACAGCCATCCGGCGACACGCCCCGCTGCGATCGCGGCGCCCGTCCGCAGCGTGCGGCGGCTCATCGTCGCTCGCACCAGTACGTGTCGACCCGGTACGGGATGTGCAGCTCCGAGCGACCCTTCGTGTCAGGGTGTGTGGCGAGCACGCTCCGGACCTCGTCGAGCACACGCTCGCGGTCCTGCGGCGGCAGCACCGCCACGTGGCTGACCGATGCGACCCGCGCGACGACCCCGTCGGGCGTGATCGACTGCTCGTGCCGGAACGTCTCGGTGTGGAGCGGACCGAAACCGTGGTGGCTACCGAGTGCCGAGTCTCGCCAGTGCTCGTGGTCCCGCCACGGGGCGCGCTTCTCGACCCGGTCCATGATCGACCACACCTCGTTCACCCAGTCCGAGGAGCGGTCGCGCGCGTTCCAAATGAGACCGACCCGGCCGCGCGGGCGCAGCGCGCGATCGAACTCGGCGAAAGCCCGATCGGCGTCGAACCAGTGGAACGCCTGGGCGACGGTGACGACGTCCAACGAGGCAGGTGCCACCGGGAGCGCCTCCGCGGTCGCAGCGACGATGGGCACGCCCGGTACCGCGCCGACGAAGCTGCGACGCATCCCGTCCACCGGCTCGGCCGCGAACAGCGTCGTCCGGAACGGCACGAGCAGTCGCGTGAACTTCCCGGTGCCGGCGGCAAGGTCGAGCACGGTGCGGCCAGGACCGATCTCGAGGTTGTCGGTGAGCCACGCCACCGCGTCGGCCGGGTACGAGGGGCGGACCCGCTCGTACGTCTCGGCCTCGCGACCGAAGCCTTCCTCGGCGACTTCGTGGACGGCCATCCCGCCATCTTCGCAGGGGCCGTGCCCGAGGCTCGATGGGTTACGGCGTGCTCCGGTGGGTCGCCAGGAAACGCAGTCGCGCCGCCCGCGCGTCCCAGGCGTACACGATCGTGGTACCGGCGAAGACGTCCTGCAGCGCCCGATGCTCCCGGCCGATGAGGATCCCGATGAATCCGAGCCCGAGCAGCAGGAACGAGAGCGGGAACGTGATCACGCGAATCGCCACCCGGCCCGCGCCGACCCGGCTCCCGTCGCGGCGGACGAGCTCGAGCCCCATGATCGCCATCCCCAACGTCCGTCCCCACGCCGCCATCGGGGCCCAGAAATAGAGGAAGAGCCAGACGAGGAAGATGATCCCGCCCGCCAGGGAGCCGACGTCGGAAGCGTCGTAGTCGCCGCCGGCGATCAAATTGACCAGCCACACCAGCCCCGCCGAGACGACCGAGAAGATCGCCGAGACGAGGAAGGCGTCGATCACATACGACGTGAGCCGCGTGACGACGCCGGCGTAATGGCCCGTCAGCCGCGGCTCCGGCTCGCGCGTCTTCGCCCGGGTCATCGTGACGCCACGAGTCGGGCCGGCCCGCCCGAGGAGGCGCCGCGCGGGCGGCGCAGGACCCGATCGACCCAGCGGATCACGAACTGATCGAGGCCGACACCCGTCGATCTGACCGCGTCGAGCGTGCTCGTGCGCGATGCTCGTCGTCGACGACATGATCACCCGGCCGATCTCGGTGCGGGCCACGAGGTCTTCGATGTCGACGCGATTGATGACGGCGTTGATGTCCACTCGGTCGACGACCGCGTTCAAGTCGATGCGCTGGATCAATGAGTCGAGATCGAGGCGCGGCAGCCAGCCGGTCGATGTCGACCTTGGCCAGCACCTCGTTGAGGTCGACGCGGTCGATGAGGGCTTGCAGGTCGATCCGGTCGAGGACCGCCTGGACGTCGACCTGCCGCAGCACGGCGTCGACGGGAACGATCCCGAGCATTCGATCGATCGGCTTGGGGCGGTGCTCGTCTGCCACTGGCCCATTCTGTCCGCGCTACCGCCCGAGGGCGGGCATGCTCGCCCTCAGTCGGTCTCGCCCAGGATCATGCCCGCGCCGACGGTGTTGTTCGTGGTCTCGTCGATCAGCACGAAGCTGCCGGTCGTCCGGTTCCGCCGGTACTCGTCGAAGAAGAGCGGCGCGGTCGTGCGCAGCGTGATCCGCCCGATCTCGTTGAGGCTGAGCGCGTCGGCGGCTTCGTCGCGGTGCAGCTCGTTCACGTCGAGCCGGTAGCGCAGCTCGCGGACGAGCACCCGCGCCGAACGCGTGGTGTGCTTGATCGCCAGCTTGGCTCCGGCCCGCAGCTCTGATCGGTCGGTGAGCCAGCACACCATGGCGTCGAGCTCCTGGCCCACCGTCGCGTGGTTGTTCGGCCGGCAGATCATGTCACCCCGGCTCACGTCGACGTCGTCGTCGAGCGTCATCGTGACCGACATGGGTGGGAACGCCTCGTCGACGGGCCCGTCGCCGGTGTCGATCGACTGGATCGTCGACGTGAACCCCGATGGCAGCACGATGACGTCGTCGCCGGGCTTGAATACGCCGCCGGCGATCATCCCCGCGTAGCCCCGGTAGTCGTGGTGGGCGTTGCTCTTGGGTCGGATCACGTACTGCACCGGGAAGCGGCAGTCGATGAGGTTACGGTCCGAGGCGATGTACACCTGCTCGAGGTGGTGGAGGAGTGACGGTCCGTCGTACCAGTCCATGTTCAGGGAGCGGTCGACGACGTTGTCGCCGTGCAGGGCCGAGATCGGGATGAACGTCAGGTCCGTGATGTCGAGCCGGCTCGCCCAGTCGGTGAACTCGTCCGTGATCTCGTCGAAGACGGTCCGGTCGTAGTCGACGAGATCCATCTTGTTGACGCACAGGACGAGGTGGGGGATGCGTAGCAGCGACGCGATGAACGAGTGGCGCTTCGACTGCTCGAGGATGCCTTTCCGCGCGTCCAGGAGGATCAGAGCCAGGTTCGCCGTCGATGCGCCCGTCACCATGTTGCGCGTGTACTGGATGTGCCCGGGGGTGTCGGCGATGATGAACTTCCGCTTCGGCGTGGCGAAGTAGCGGTACGCGACGTCGATCGTGATGCCCTGTTCCCGCTCGGCCCGCAGCCCGTCCGTGAGCAGGGCGAGGTCGGTGTACTCGTCGCCGCGCTCGCGGCTCGTGCGCTCGACCGCCTCGAGCTGGTCCTCGAGGATCTGCTTCGAGTCGTACAGGAGCCGGCCGATGAGCGTGCTCTTACCGTCGTCGACGGAGCCGGCGGTGGCCAGCCGCAGCATCTCCACTAGAAGTACCCCTCGCGCTTCCGGTCCTCCATCGCGGCCTCCGAGAAGCGGTCGTCGGCGCGCGTCGCGCCCCGCTCCGTGATCCTGGACGCGGCGACCTCGACGACGATCTCGTCGGCGGTGGCCGCGCTCGACTCGACGGCGGCGGTGCAGCTCATGTCGCCGACGGTGCGGAAGCGGACCATGGCCTCGAACGGATCTTCCCCGTTCTGGGTCGGGAGGTACGGCCCGACGGCCATGAGCATGCCGTCGCGGCGAAACACCTCACGCCGGTGCGCGTAGTAGAGCGAGGGGAGCTCGACGCCGTCGGTGGCCACGTACTGCCACACGTCGAGCTCGGTCCAGTTCGACAGGGGGAACACGCGCAGGTGCTCGCCGGCGCGATGACGCCCGTTGTAGAGGCTCCAGAGCTCGGGCCGCTGATTCTTCGGATCCCACTGCCCGAACTCGTCGCGATGCGAGAACACGCGCTCCTTGGCCCGCGCCTTCTCCTCGTCGCGGCGCCCGCCGCCGAACACAGCGTCGAAGCGGTGCTCGGCGATCGCCTCCAGCAGGACCGTTGTCTGCAGGCGGTTGCGCGACGCGCCCGCGCGCTCCTCGACCACCCGCCCGGCCGCGATCGCATCCGGCACCGACGCCACGACGAGCCGGACGTTGAGCTCGGCGATCCGCCGGTCGCGGAAGTCGAGCGCCTCGGGAAAGTTGTGGCCGGTGTCGACGTGCATCACGGGGAACGGGATGGGGGCGGGCGCGAACGCCTTCTCGGCGAGGCGCAGCATCACGGCGGAGTCCTTGCCGCCGGAGAAGAGCAGCACCGGGCGCTCGAACTCGGCCGCCACCTCACGGATGATGTGGATCGACTCCGCTTCGAGCGCGTCGACGTGCGAGAGCTGACGGTGTCCACGGCCGCCGTGGGCGGCGTGCGCCACCGGGGTGGGATCGGGGGCGGTCATCGTCGAGGGCAGCCTACGTGTGCAGGCCGCACTCGATCTTGTCGGTGCCCGCCCAGCGTCCGGCACGGGCGTCCTCGCCGTCGCCGACGGGACGGCTGCACGGCCAGCAACCGATCGACCGGTACCCGCGATCGGCCAGGGGGTGCGTCGGCAGACCGCGGTCACGCACGTAGCCCTCGACGTCGTCGTCGCCCCACGTCGCCAGGGGGTTCACCTTCACCAGGCCCCGTCCGATGTCGTACGAGACGATCGGCGCGTTGGCGCGGGTAGGCGCCTCGGCTCGCCGCAGGCCCGTCATCCAGGCCGCCTTGCCCTCGAGCGTGCGCCCGAGGGGCTCGACCTTCCGCAGCGCGCAGCAGCCGTCGGGATCGTCCTGCCACCGGTTGTCCGGTGGGGTCTCGGGCAGCATGACGGTCAGGTTGAGGTCGTAGCGGCGGCGGATCTGGTCGACGTACCAGAGCGTCTCGGCGAAGTGGTACTGCGTGTCGAGGAACACGACCTCGATCTCGGGCGCCACCTGCGCCACGACGTCGATGAGCACGCAGTCCTGGAACGACGCCGCCAGCACGAGGTCGTCGCCGTACTCGCTCCACGCCCAGTCGGCGACCGCCGATGCGGGGGCGGACTCCAACGAGGCCGAGACGTCGGCCAGCTCGGCCAGGTCGGGGATCGGTGCAGCGGTTGCGGTCATACGCCCGCGCACTCCCCGGAGCCGACGTCCTTCTCGTACGGGCCGGTCTCGTCGAAGTCGACGTAGAACTCGGGTGCTTCCTCGGGTGTCGGGAACTGGTCGAGGTCCTTGACGAGGGTGCCGACCGCGGTGGCGCCGCCCGACCGTTCGAGCCACTCGCCGAAGGTCTCGCCCGCCTCGCGCTCGCCGGCGAACTTGCCGACGACGCGCACGACGGCCTCCGACGCCCGCTTGGCCGGGAGCTTCGCCGCCTTCTCCCCGAACGCCACCTCCATGTGGCCGACCTGCCCGCCGAGCAGCATCTGGTAGCCGGGGGCGGCGCGACCGTGGGCGCGGCGCTCGATACCGACGAAGCCGATGTCGGAGATGTGGTGCTGGCCGCACGAGTTCGTGCAGCCCGAGATGTTGACGCGCACGCCGCCGACGTCGGCGAGGCCGGCGGCCTCGAGCGCGCTGCCGATGTCGTCGGCCAAACCGCGCGACTGCGTGACCGCGAGGTTGCAGGTATCGGCGCCCGGGCACGCCACGACGTCGCGGGCGAGCTCGGCGCCGGGCTCGGCCATCCCGATGTCCGGCGAGCCGGGCGTGGAGGTCGGGGAGCTGGTCCTCGGTGAGACCCCGGAGCGCGAAGTTCTGCCGGTTCGTGACCCGCACCTCGAAGCCGAATTCGCGCTGGAGCTCGGCCAAGGCACGGAACTGATCGGACGTGATGTCGCCGAGGCGTGCGTACGCGTAGGCGCTGACGGTGCCGTTCGCCCGGCCGCGCACGACGTTGGCCTTTTCCCAGCGGTCGTACTGGGTGAGCCCGAGGAACTCGACCGGCGCCTCGCCGACCTGGGTCACCGGGCCCGTGCCCGCGCCGGCGGGGGCGTCGCCGTGCTCCTGCACTGCCTCGGGGATCCCGCCCGGGTAGCTCGTGGCGGCGGGAAGGAACTTGCGCTCCTTGAAGATGCGCTCGCGGAGCTCCTCCATGCCCATCGTGTCGACGAGCCACTTCATGCGTGCCCGCAGCTTGTTGTCGCGGTTGCCGTAGTGGTCGAACACGCGGACGATGGCCTCGAGCGTCGGCATCAGCTGCTCGCGGGGCGTGAACTCCTCGAGCGCCTGCGCCGGGTGCGGGTTGGCGCCGAGACCGCCGGCGATGACGATCTTGAAGCCCGGCTCGAGCGTTCCGTCGGGCTTGGGCCGGTTGACGCCGATCACGCCGACGTCGTTGAACATGGCCTGGCCGCAGTCGGTGACGCAGCCGGAGAAGTTGATCTTGAACTTGCGGGGCAGGCGCTGCGCGTAGGGATTGCGCAGGAAGAAGTCGGTGGTGGCCTTCGCCCACGGGCTGATGTCGAGCACCTCGAACGGGCACGCGCCCGCCAGATGGCACCCGGTGACGTTGCGGACGGTGTCGCCGCACGCCTCGCGTGTCGTCAGGTCGACCGACGCCAGGTGGCGCAGCACCTCGGGCGTCTGCTCGAGCTGCACGAAGTGCATCTGCACGTTCTGGCGGGTGGTGAGGTGCGCCCAACCCCGCGAGTACTCGTCGGCGAGATAGGCGAGCATCTCCAGCTGCTCGGGGACGAGCGAGCCGTGGGGGACCTTGACCCGCACCATCTGGTTGTGGCCGCCCTGGCGCTGGCCGTAGATGCCCTGGTTCAGCCGGAAGACGCGGAACACGTCCTCCTCGAGCTCTCCGGCGAGGTATTGGTGGACGCCCTCCTCGAACTTGGCCAGCTCCTCGTCGATGACGGGGTCGAGGGGCCGGGTCGACAGCGTGCTCACGTCGATGGCCATGTCGTCCTCCGGAAGGGGTGGATCCTGGAAAACTGAGTGCGGCGGTCGGATTTAGGCTAGCGGGTCCGGGTTCGAAATACCACCGTCCAGGTCAGGAATATTTCCCGGGCGGCGGGGTCGTGAATCGCGTGCCGGGGCGCTTCCTCGGAGGCCCAGGGAGGGGTCGATATTCTCCGCCCATGCGGATGTCGCAGCTGTTCCTCCGCACGCTGCGGGACGACCCGGCCGACGCCGAGGTCGACAGTCACCGGCTGCTCGTCCGAGCCGGGTACATCCGCAGGGTCGCGACCGGCATCTACTCGTGGCTGCCGCTCGGCTCGCGGGTGGTGCGCAAGGTCGCCGAGATCGTCCGGGAGGAGATGGACGCCGCCGGCGCCCAGGAGCTCTCGCTGCCGATCCTCCAGCCGCTCGAGCTGTGGGAGCGCAGCGGGCGCAACGCCACCTACGGCCCCGAGCTCTTCCGTCTCGAAGATCGCAAGGAGACCGGTTTCTGCCTGTCGCCGACGGCGGAGGAGGTCGTCACCACCACCGTCGCCAGCGAGTACTCGAGCTATCGCGACCTGCCGGTGAACCTGTACCAGATCAACTGGAAGTACCGCGACGAGCTCCGCCCCCGCTTCGGGATCCTGCGCGGCCGCGAGTTCCTGATGAAGGACGCGTACTCGTTCGACGCCGACGAGGAAGGCCTCAAGCGGAGCTACCAGCAGATGTTCGACGCGTACACGCGCGTCTTCACGCGGTGCGGGCTCACGTTCCGCCCCGTCGAGGGCGAGGCCGGTCAGATGGGCGGCGACGTGAACCACGAGTTCATGGCGGTCGCCGCCGTGGGCGAGGACGCGTTCGTCTGGTGCAAGAGCTGCGACTACGCCGCCAACACGCAAGTGGCGACGCGGGGCGCACCCGCCGACGGGGGCGTGGCGCCGGCCGGCGACCTCTCCGTCATGGAGAAGGTGCACACCCCCAATCTGCCCGGGATCGACGGTGTCGCCGCCGAGCTCGGTGTCCCTGCCGGGGAGCTCCTCAAGTCGATCGCCTTCGACGTCGACGGCGAGGTCGGGCTCGCGTTGGTGCCCGGCGATCGCGAAGTGAATCCGTACCTTCTCGCAAAGGCCGTCGCGCCGCGCACAGCGAGGCTCTTCGACGACGCCGACTTCGAACGGCACCCCGAGCTCCCCAAGGGCTACATCGGCCCGCACCTCCCTGGTGTCGCGCTCGTGGTGGGCGATCGTTTCGTGCGTTCGGGCGCGTCGTGGGTCACCGGCGCGAACGAGCCCGACTACCACGTCCGTCGCGCGGTCCTCGACCGTGACTTCCACGTCGACGTGTGGGCCGACATCACGCAGGTCGTCACCGGTGATCCGTGCCCACGCTGCGGCGAGACGCTGTCCGTCGACCGGGGCATCGAGGTGGGACAGGTCTTCCAGCTCGGCACCAAGTACGCCGACGCGCTCGACTGCACGTACACGGACGAAGCCGGGGAGCAGCATCCGATGGTGATGGGTTGCTACGGCATCGGCGTCACCCGCACGGTCGCCGCTGTCGCCGAAGAGCACCATGACGACCTCGGATTCGCGTGGCCGGCCGCAATCGCACCGTACGACGTGCACCTGGTCGCGCTCCCCGGCAAGGGCGAGCAGGCCGCCGAGGTCGCCGCCGCCGCCGATCGCGTCTACGACGAGCTCGCCTCCGCCGGCGTCGACGTCCTCTACGACGATCGCGACGCGAGCCCGGGGATCAAGTTCGCGGATGCCGACCTCCTCGGTATGCCGGTGCGCCTGACCGTCGGCGCCCGGGGGCTCGCACGGGGCGTGGTCGAGCGCCGCGACCGCGCGACCGGCGACGAAGACGAGCTCGCCGCCGGCGACGTCGTCGCGGCCGTTGTCGCGGGGCGGGCATGAAGCTCCCGGTGCGCCCGCCGGTGTCGCCGATGCTCGCGAAGCTCGTCCGCGAGCTCCCGACCGCCGAGGGGATGCTCTACGAGCCGAAGTGGGACGGCTTCCGCTGCGTCGTGTTCCGTGACGGCGACGAGATCGAGCTCGGCAGCCGCAACGAGCGTCCGTTCAACCGCTACTTCCCCGAGCTCGTCGAGAACCTGCGCCGCGCGCTGCCCGAGCGCGCCGTGGTGGACGGCGAGATCGTGATCGCCACCGAGGAGGGCCTCGACTTCGACCGGCTGCAGATGCGTATCCACCCGGCCGCGAGCCGGGTGGCGAAGCTCGCGGCCGAGACCCCGTCCAGCTTCGTGGCCTTCGACCTCCTCGCCGAAGGCGGCGACGACCTCCGCAACCATCCGATGTCAGAGCGGCGACAGCGCCTCGAGCGCGTGCTGGGCTCCGCCGAGCCGCCCATCCACATCACCCCTGTGACCGCCGACCCGAAGGTGGCGGCCGAGTGGTTCGAGCAGTTCGAAGGCGCCGGCCTCGACGGCGTGATCGCCAAGCCGGGCGCGGGGGAGTACCGCGAGAACGAGCGGGCCTGGTTCAAGGTGAAGCACCAGCGGACGGCGGACTGCGTCGTCGCCGGGTTCCGCACGCACAAGGACGGCGACGGCGTCGGCTCGCTCCTGCTCGGCCTCTACGACGACGAGGGCACCCTGCATCACGTCGGGGTCGCGAGCAGCTTCGCGGCGCCGCTGCGGAAGAAGCTCGCCGAAGAGGTCCAGCCGTACCGGAAGAACGCGCTCGAGGGTCATCCCTGGCGCGAGTGGGCCGACGCCCAGGCGCAGGAGTCGGGGGGCCGCATGCCGGGCGCGCCCAGCCGCTGGAATGCGAAGAAGGACATGCGCTGGGAGCCGTTGCGGATCGAGCTCGTCGCCGAGGTCGCCTACGAGCACCTCCAGGGCGACCGCTTCCGCCACACCGCCCGGTTCCAGCGCTGGCGGACGGACCGGACGCCGAGCTCGTGCACCTACGACCAGCTCGAGGTGCCCGTCCCCCACGAGCTCGCCGAGATCTTCGGCTTGTAACCCCGTCTCTCCTTCTTTCCGTACGGTTCAACCGGGCGAAACCCCGTTATACTTACGGGGTTCGGTCGTGACTGACGACCACCCACTGGCAGGCGGGACGTGGGCGCAAGCCCACGTTTTTTGTTGGTCGGCGGGTGGCAGCGGAGGGCTGATCGAGGACCAGGACGGTCGAGGACAGACCGAGGCGCACGGGGAGGTGAACGCCGGTGCCGGAACAGGAGACGGTCGCTGCTGCGATCGAACCGGTGCTCGCGACCCTCGGTCTCGAGCTGTTCGACGTCCAGTTCACCGGCTCGGGGCGTGCCCGCACCGTGCGCGTCATGGTCGATCGTGACGGCGGCGTCGACCTCGACGCGATCACGGTCGCATCCGAGCGCATCCAGCCCGCGCTCGACGCGCTCGACGATCTCGGGCCCTTCGCCCTCGAGGTGAGCAGCCCCGGTCTCGAGCGTCCCCTCCACCGGCCCGACCACTTCCGCCGGGCCGTCGGCGAGACCGTCTCGGTCAAGGTCCGCGAGGCCGCCGGCGAGGCGCGCCGCGTGCGGGGTGAGCTGCTCGCCGCCGACGAGCGCGGCATCAGCGGTCGACGCCGAGCGTGTCGACTACGACGAGATCATCCAGGCGCGCACCGTCTTCGAGTGGGGCACGGCGGCGAAGCCGGGCAAGCGCGCGAAGAAGAAGGAAGTTGCACGATGAACTCGGAGATGATGGAGGCGCTCGAGAACATCGAGCGCGAGAAGGGCATCTCCGTCGAGATCATGCTCGAGGCGCTGGCAAACGCGCTCGTGACCGCGTACAAGCGTCTCCCGAACGCAGCGGAGGAGGCGCTGGTCGAGATCGACGTCGAGACCGGCGACATCCGCGTCATCGCCCAGGAGCTCGACGAAGAGGGCAACGTCACCCGCGAGTGGGACGACACACCCGAGGACTTCGGACGCATCGCCGCGCAGACGGCCAAGCAGGTGATCCTCCAGCGGATCCGTGAGGCCGAGCGCGAGATGAAGTACGAGGAGTACGCCGGCCGCGAGGGCGACATCGTCACCGGGATCATCCAGCAGACCGACGCCCGCTACACGCTGCTCGACCTGGGCAAGGTCGAGGCGCTGCTGCCGCAGGCGGAGCAGGTGCAGAACGAGCGGTACGAGCACGGCTCCCGGCTCAAGGCCTACATCGTCGAGGTGCGCAAGACCGCCAAGGGCCCCCAGATCGTCGTGTCGCGCACGCACCCCGGCCTCGTGAAGCGGCTCTTCGAGCTGGAGGTCCCCGAGATCGTCGACGGCGTCGTCGAGATCAAGGCGATCGCTCGCGAGCCTGGTCACCGCACGAAGATCGCGGTGGCGTCCAACGACAACAACGTCGACCCCGTCGGCGCCTGCGTCGGTGCCCGAGGCTCGCGGGTGCGGATGGTCGTCAACGAGCTGCGCGGCGAGAAGGTCGACATCGTCCCGTACAGCGACAACTCCGAGGACTTCGTCATGAAGGCCCTCGCGCCGGCGCGGGTGCGCGAGGTGCGCATCCACACCGAGACGGGAACCGCCGAGGTGATCGTCCCCGACTTCCAGCTGTCGCTGGCGATCGGCAAGGAAGGCCAGAACGCTCGGCTCGCAGCCCGGCTCACGGGTTGGCGCGTCGACATCAAGAGCGAGACGCAGCTCCAGGAAGAGGAGGCGGGCGGCGGCGTCGAGTACGCCGAGGGCGAGTGGGTGAAGAACGACAGCGGCGAGCTCGTCTGGCAACCGGCGGAGGGTGGCGAGACGATCTCCGCCGCCGAAGCCGGCTACGCCGCGCCCGACCCGACGATTGTCGGCGTCAAGGAAGGTGACGGCAACGGCGCCGCGGGCGACGAAGCCGCACCGTCCGGCGACGCAAAGGCCTCTGCGGAGACGCAGCCCGGGTCGGGTGAGTCGGCGGAGGACTCACCGCCGGCGTCGGAGGCGAGCGAGAGCGAGCCTGCGCCGGCCGCCGTCCCTGCCGACGGCGGCGACGCGGCCACGGCCAATCGGGGGGAGGACGGCGGCAGCTGACCAATCCCGACGACCCCGGCGAACGTGTGTCGGCTGTCGCCGGGTCGCCGATCCGCAGGAGCTCGTGCGGATCGTCCGGGGGCCGGACCGAAAGGTGTCGGTAGGGACCGGGCCGGGACGGGGTGCCTGGCTGTGCGGGCCCCCGTCGACGGAGCGGTGCTTCGAGCAGGCGGTGCAACGCCGGGCGCTCGAGCAGGCGCTGCGGGCTCGGTTACCGGCCCATGAGCTCGCGGCCTTACGTGCGAAACTGTTGGAAACGTCCGAAGACGGCGGCGAACGAGAGTAGATGGCCACCAAGAAGATCAGGGTCTACGAGCTGGCGAGGGAGCTCGGCGTCGAGAACGCCGTGGTGCTCGATCTCGCCAACGAGCTCAAGATCGGCGTGAAGAGCCACTCGTCGAGCATCGACGACCCGTCAGCCGACCGCGTCCGCCGCCTTGCCGACTCGAAGGGCCTGCGCAAGGAGCCGGTCGTCGAGGAGCCCGAGCCCGAGCCCGAACCGCCGCCGAAGCCCGAGCCCGAGAAGGTGCCGGTCGCGGAGAAGGCGCCTGCACCCGTCGTCGAGCCGGCCGAGCCCGAGGTCGCTCCGCCACCGCCGCACCGCGTCGTCCGCTCCACGGGCGGGCTCCCCGAGCCGGCGCCGCTCGCGCCTCGGCCCGCGCGCGAGCCGACTCCCACCCCGGGTGAACGGCGTGAGGACGCGCCGGCGGCGGCGTCCGACACGGCGGCAGCCCCCACGGCGCCGCCCTCCCCGCCGCAGAGTCCCTCGGGTCGCCCGATCCCGCCCCCGCCCGGTGGGCGCCC
Organism: uncultured Actinomycetes bacterium; assembly: GCA_963781615.1. GTDB lineage: Bacteria > Actinomycetota > Acidimicrobiia > IMCC26256 > JACDBD01 > JALZAA01. The sequence goes on from CAWAGI010000005.1 coordinate 564,114, forward strand.
GATCCCGCCGCCTCCCGGCGCCCGTCCGCTCACGCCCTCCGGTCCTCCCCGCACCGGCGCGCCCCGCACCGGCGGCGCTCCCTCCGGCGCGCCCCGCGGCGGTCCCGGGGGAGGACGCGGTGGCGGCTTCCCCCGCAGCGGTCCCGGCGGCCCGCCCGGCGGCCCGCCCGGTGGTCGCGGGGGGTACCAGGGCCGTGGTCGTCCCGGCCCACAGGGTCAACGGCCGCGGCGCAAGAAGCGGCGCCGCCGCAACTTCGAGGACCTCGGCCCCGCCGAGCATCCGCAGCTCACGCCCACCGACGCTCCCGTCCCCGAGGGCGAGATCGTCGTGCCGCGCGGCATCACGATCCAGGAGCTCGCGCCCAAGCTGAACCGCACCTCCGCCGACCTCGTGCGCGTGTTGTTCGACGCCGGCGAGATGGTCACCGGCACGCAGTCGCTGGCCGACGAGATGGTCGAGCTCATCGCCGAGACCCTCGGCGCCGAGGTGCTGCTCGTCGAGCCGGGCCAGGAGGAAGAGCTCGAGCTCCGTGCGCTGCTGGGCGACGACGAGGAAGAAGAGGAGGACGAGAGCCTCCTCGAGCCGCGCGCTCCCGTCGTGACCGTGATGGGCCACGTCGACCACGGCAAGACCACGCTGCTCGACCGCATCCGGGAGGCGCACGTCGTCGACAGTGAGGCGGGTGGGATCACCCAGCACATCGGCGCGTACCAGGTCGTCAAGAACGACCGGGAGATCACGTTCATCGACACACCCGGCCACGAGGCGTTCACGGCGATGCGCGCACGCGGCGCGCAGGCCACCGACATCGCGGTGCTCGTGGTCGCCGCCGACGACGGCGTGATGCCCCAGACGGTCGAGGCCATCAGCCACGCCAAGGCCGCCGAGGTGTCGATCATCGTGGCGATCACCAAGGTCGACAAGGGTGACGCCGACCCGCAGCGCACGCGCCAGCAGCTCGTCGAGCAGGAGCTCGTGCCCGAGGAGTGGGGCGGCGACACGCTCGTCATCGAGGTGTCCGGTACCGAGGGCACGGGCATCCCCGAACTGCTCGACGCCATCGTGCTCGTCGCCGACGTCCAGGACCCGCCACTCATGGCGAACCCCAAGGCGCCGGCGCGCGCGTTCGTGCTCGAGGCCAACCTCGATCCCGGCCGCGGCCCGGTGGCCACCGTGCTCGTCGAGCGGGGCATCCTCCACGTCAGCGACCCGGTGGTCGCCGGCGGGGGCTGGGGCAAGGTGCGGGCGATGTTCGACGAGAACGGCAAGCAGGTCGCCGACGCCGGACCGTCGACGCCGGTCGAGGTGCTCGGCCTCGATGACGTCCCGCTGGCCGGGGACGAGCTGCGCGTCGCGCCGGACGAGAAGACGGCGCGGACCGTCGCCGAGGCGCGCGCCCGTCGCCGCCGTGCGGCCGGCCTGTCGCACCCGATGACCCTCGCGGGCGGCGCCCGCCTCGAGGACATCTTCGCCATGGTGCAGCGGGGCGAGATCGCCACGCTCAACCTCGTCCTCAAGTCGGACGTGCAGGGCTCGCTCGAGGCCGTGACCGAGGCTTTGCGCAAGATCGACCAGGAGCACGAGGAGGTGCGGCTGTCGTTCGTGCACCGCGGCGTCGGCGGCATCACCGAGTCCGACGTGAACCTCGCCTCGGTCTCGAACGCCACCGTCATCGGCTTCAACGTGCGACCCGACCGCGGCGCGCGCGAGCTCGCCGAGGCCGAGGGCGTCGATCTCCGCCTGTACGAGGTCATCTACCAGGTGCTCGAAGACGTACAGCAGGCACTCGTCGGCATGCTCAAGCCCGAGTTCGAGGAGGTCGTCACCGGCGACGCCGAGGTCCGCGAGGTGTTCTCGATCCCGCGCGTCGGCAGGGTCGCCGGCTGCTACGTGCAGAACGGCGACGATCACCCGCGGCTCGCGAGTCCGGTTCCTGCGCGAAGGCGTCGTGATCTGGAACGGGACGATCACGTCGCTGAAGCGGTTCAAGGACGACGCGCGCGAGGTGCAGCAGGGCTTCGAGTGCGGCATCGGCCTCAGTGACTTCCAGGACCTCAAGCAGGGCGACGTCATCGAGACCTACGAGCTCAAGGAAATCGCCCGGACCTGACATGCGGGGCGTGGGCGGGGCGGTGTTCGCGATTGCGGTCGTGCTCGCGCTCGCCGTGGACGGCGTGGTCGCTCGGGCCGGCGCCCAGGCGCCAGATGCTCCGCCCGACGTCTGCAAGCTACTCACCGTCAAGGAGGTGGCGAAGACGCTCGGGCAACCCGTCGGCGACGGAGCGCCGTCGAGCCGGGAGCTCTCCGGGAGCCAGGGCACCCGGGACTCGTGCACGTGGGAGACCCGGCAAGCCGGGACCGGCATCCTGGGCGGTACGCAGCTCCAGCTCGTTGCCTCCGTCCAGTCGAACTGCTCACCCGACGCCAAGTCCTGCTTCCGGTCCGACAAGCAGATCGCGGAGGGCAAGCACGACGAGCTGGAGCTGAAGAAGATCGGGGGCAACGAGGCTTTCTACGTCTTCGCAGGCGAGGTCGAGGTACTCGCCGGCAGGCGCATCCTCGACGTGCACTTCAACAACTTCGACACGAACATGCTCGGCCGCAAAGAGTTCATCCGCCGCACGGTCGACGCGGCCAAGCGGGCCGAGAAGCGGCTGTAGACCTTGTCCTCGACGCCCCGGGCGCGTGATGTGCTGGGGATGCCCGTCCCTCCGTCATGGCTCGCCCGAGGTGTCTCGCGGGTTCGCGACGCACTCGGGCTCGGACTGCGAAGGCTCGCCCCGCCGTTCATCGTCACGCTCGAGCATCTCCAGGGGATGATCGACAACAAGGCGCTGGCCGTTGCCGTCGAGCTGGACATCCCCGACCGCCTCCACGGCGGGCCGCGGCACGCCGACGATCTCGCCCGTGAGATCGAGGCCGATGCGGACGCCGTGAACCGGCTGCTGCGATTCTTGGTGTCGCGCGGCCTGCTGGGGATGACGAGGGACGGCCGCTACCGCAACAACGCAGTGTCCGACGCACTCCGCCGCGACCACCCGTGGTCGGCGCGCAACTGGGTGCTGTTCTTCGGTGGCGACTGGCACTGGAAGATGTGGAACGAAGCGAAGCATTCGTTCGTGACGGGGGAGAGCGCGGCGAAGGCCGCAACTGGTCACGAGTTCTTCGACTACGTGAACGACGTCGACCCGCAAGCCGGCGAGGCGTTCAACGGCGCGATGGCAGAAGGATCGCGTGCGCAAGGTTTGCTGGTCGTGGACGCCTACGACTTCGGCGGCGTGAGGAGTGTGTGCGACGTCGGCGGCGGCACCGGCGCCATCGTCTGCGACCTGCTCGCAACGCATCCCGCGCTGCGCGGCGTCGTGTTCGACCTGCCGAAGCTGGCCGACCGGCGCGCGAGCTGATCACCGCGCGGGGCGTCGACGGCCGGTGCGAGTTCGTGGCCGGCGATTTCTTCACTGCGGTGCCCGAGGGCCACGACCTGTACACGCTGTTCGCGATCGTCCACGACTGGGACGACGAGCGGAGCACGACGATCCTGCGCAACATCCGACGGGCGATGGCGCCGGGGGCCAGGGTGCTCGTGACCGAGATGCCCGTTCCCGAGGGCCCGGCGCCCAGCTTCGCCAAGGTGATGGACCTCGAGATGCTCATCCTCACCGGCTCGGGCCGGGAGCGGACGGCCGCCGAGTACCGGGCGTTGTTCGCCGGGGCCGGGTTCGCCGTGCGAGCGGGAGATCCCGTTGCCGTCCCTCTTCACGGTCTTCGAGCTCACCGCCGCCTGACCCGCCTCTTGCCACAAAGCGGACATCCAGGTATCGTCACGCGTAGGCGCTCAGGTACAGGGAGAGGGCGATGGGTGGCTGCTCTTCCCAATCTGTCGCAAGGTGGCTGGCTGTCGCCGTCCTGGGTGTCCTCGTCGCGTGCAGCGGCGGCTCCGGTGGCGGCGACCGCACCTCTTCCCCGACGACGGCGGCGCCCACCAGCGCACCCCCGGCGACCATCGACCTGAGCCGACCCATCCCCGGCGGCTCCCTCCACGGCACCCCCCGCCCGCCCCTCGAGAACACGGGGACCGACTACGTGGCGATCTTCAAATCGCTGACAGCCAAATTTCGATGGCTAACCGAGAATCCGAACCCAGATCGTCCTACGGAGTTGTACGTTCCTGGGACGTCCCAGCACGACGCAGCGCGCTACGTGCCTATCAATACCTGGTCGACGAACGGCTACCGGTGGGCTGACGAGGGCTACCAACTCTCTCGCGTCGAGTCATGGACGCGCGTGACGAAGCGGTCTCACTACGAGTCACCGAGCAATCTCGACGTATGAGCGACTCGTGGATTCGGCTGGAACGCAGGTAGGTGAGATCCGAGCCTCATCGGATCGCCAGAAACGGTCGCAGTACTACTCAGCCCGAGCGCTGGATTCGAAATGGCGCGTTGCTGGTTCAAGTCGCGCGGACGGAACGGAGGTGTCAGCTGTGAGGAGAATGATCCGTTGCCGTTCGGCATTGCTCGATCTTCGCTTCAAGTCCGCGCGCTCGCCGAGACTTATGGCGGGCCGCCCGCAGGCCGGCGGCGGCACGAGCGGCGACAGCTTCTTCGTCGGCATCATCGCCCCGGGGCAGGGCGGCGGCGCGGGAACCGTCAGCGCCGGCGATCCGAACGGGCCGCCGCCGTACAAGTACACGTGGGTGCCCGGCGGTGTGTTCGCCGGGCGCGGTCCGAGCTGCGACGCCGGGTTCGGGCAGCCGGGCTGGCTGCACACGCTCGTCGTGACCGACCTCTCCGGCGCCATCGTCAATCAAGAAGTCCGCTGCCTCGCGCTCAACCCCGACGGCTCCCTTCCCGCGCCGCCGGCGGTGCCTCCCGTCCCGAGCATCGGCGAGATCTGGCGCGCCGCGCTCCGTCAGATTCCACCGCCCAAGATCGGCCTCAACCCGCGCCCGACCGGCCTCACCGGCCTCGAGACCTGGCTCTGGTACGAAGGCCCCGAGGAGCTCCAGGTCAGCACCAGCATCGGACCGTGGACCGTCACCGGCACCGCACGGGTCCAGGACGTCGTCTTCGAGATGGGCGAGGGTCGAACCGCCAGGGCGGACCGCGCCGGCTCCGAGTCGGACCCCGCCGCGCGCTACGTGTACGAGACCAAAGGCGAGTACCGCATCGTTGCCACCGCCCGCTGGGGCGCCGACTTCGTCCTCGCCGGGCCCGGCCTCCCACCCCGCCCGACTCCGATGGGCGTCGCGGTGCTCCGCTCGAGCGAGGATTACCGGGTGCAAGAGGTCCGGGGGCTGCTCGTCCCCGACCGTGAGGCGTGACACACCTTTCCGACGCGCACATCTCGACGCCGGCCCGCCACAATGGAGTCGTGCACGCTGCGGCGGTCTGCTTCGACCTCCACGTACCCGAGAGCCGGTCGCTGAAGGCCAAGCGGGGCGCGGTCCGTCCCATCGTCGACGGGCTCCGACACAGGTACCGGCTGTCCGTGGCGGAGGTCGACCACCAGGACCAGTGGCAGCGGGCGGCGATCGCCGTCGCCGTCGTCGCCGAGAGCGACGGGGGGCTCCGGCACGTGCTCGAGCAGGTCGAGCGTTACGTTGCGGCGGCGCCCGATGTCGAACTCCTGGATGTCTCGACTGCCTACCTCGAGCCCGAGGACGGCTGACGTGGCCGCGTCCCGGCCAACCCCCCCGTCGATACCCACGGACGGCGCGCGTCAACGAGGTCGTCCTCGAGACGCTCGCCGAGGAGCTCGAGCGGCTGTCCGACCCTCGGCTCGGGTTCGTCACGCTCACCGGCGTGGAGGTCAGCCCCGACCTGCGACAAGCCACCGTCTACTATTCCGTGCTCGGCCCTGCCGAGCAGCACGAGGCGACCTCCAAAGCGCTGCGCCACGCCGGGTCGCACTTGCGAGCGGTGTTGGGTCATCAGGTCAGGCTCAAGTACCTGCCCCGGCTGTCGTTCCGTGAAGACCCTGCCATCACGACAGGCCAGCGAGTCGAGGACATCATTCGAGAGCTCCACCGGCAGGAGGAGCAATGACGCAGTCCAGCGCGACGGAGGTGGACACGGCGCTCGACCGAGCCGTGCGCGCGATTCGCAACGCGCCCGACGTCGCGCTCGCCTGCCACGTCAGCCCGGACGGCGACGCGCTCGGTTCGATGCTGGGGCTGTTCCACGTCCTGCGCGGCGCCGGCACGAAGTGCGTGGCGTCGTTCCCGACGCCGTTCGTCGTCGCACCGCACTATCGCGAGCTCCCGGGCCTCGACCGGCTCACCCCGCCCCACGAGTTCCCCGGCGAGCCGGCGGTCATGGTCACCTTCGACTGTGGCGCGCTCGGCCGGCTCGGTGACCTCGAACAGTCGGCCAAGGCGGCCGGCGAGCTGATCGTCATCGACCACCACATCTCGAATGACCGCTACGGCTCGATCAACGTGGTCGACCCGAACGCCGCCGCGAGTGGATCGCTCGTCTACCGGCTCGTCCGCACGCTCGGCCTCCCGCTCAACCGCGATGCCGCCGTGTGTTTGTACGCCGCGCTCGTCTGCGACACCGGCCGGTTCCAGTACGACACCACCACGCCCGCCGTGTTCAGCATGGCGCGCGAGCTCGTGCAGCACGACGTGCCCGTCTCGCGGTTGAGTCGCACGCTGTTCGAGGAGCACCGTTTCGCGTACCTCAAGCTCCTCGGCGACGCCCTCGGCCACGCGCACCTTGTGCCCGACCGACGCTTCGTGTGGACGGCGGTCACCCAGGACGACCTCGCGAAGCATCAGGTGACGATCGAAGAGGTCGAGGGCCTCATCGACATCCTGCGCCGCACGGCCGAGGCCGAGGTCACCTGCGTCATCAAGGAGGAGGCCGACGGCACCGTCCGGGTCAGCCTCCGGTCGCTCGGCGACGTCGACGTCCGCAGCATCGCGGAGTCGGAGGGCGGGGGCGGCCATCGGTTCGCGGCCGGCTTCAGCTCCGACGACGGCATCGACGAAGTCGTGGCGCGGATCGAGCGCAAGCTTCCGATTGCGCACTGACCGGCCCTTCATGACGACGCACGGCGTGATCGTCGTCGACAAGCCCGCGGCGTGGACCTCGCACGACGTCGTCGCCAAGCTGCGCAAGGTCTACCGGCAGCGCCGCGTCGGTCACGCCGGGACGCTCGATCCCGACGCGACCGGTGTGCTCCTCGTCGGCCTCGGACGGGCGACGCGGCTGTTGCGTTTCCTCCAGGACACCGGGAAGGGATACCGGGCGACCATCGTGTTCGGTGTGTCGACGACGACGCTGGACGCGTCGGGCGAGGTCGTCGATCGAAACCCGATGCCGATCGACCGCGCCGAGGTCGAGGCGGTGCTGCCCGCGTTTCTGGGCGAGATCGAGCAGCTGCCGCCGATGGTGTCGGCCGTGAAGATCGGCGGCCGCCGACTCCACGAGCTCGCCCGGCGAGGTGAGGAAGTCGAGCGCCCTCCTCGTCGTGTTCGCATCGACCGGCTGGAGATCGAAGCCTTCGATCCCGGCCCGTACCCGACGGCCACCGTTCTCGTCGAGTGCAGCAGCGGCACGTACGTCCGGTCGCTCGCCGCCGACCTCGGCGCGCGCCTCGGCGGCGTCGCGCACCTCGGTGAGCTCCGGCGGCTCCATATCGGTTCGTTCACGCTCGACGAGGGCCGTACGCTCGACGCCATCGAAGCCGAACCCGACGCAGTCGTGCTGCCGCCCGTCGCCGCGATGCGCGACCTCGAACAGGTACACATCGACGCCGAGCAGGCCCGCGCCGTCTCGCACGGCGTGACGTTCCCGGCCGCCGTGTTCGCCGGCGCGAACGCGGGACCCGGCCCGTTTGCGGTCGTCGGCCCCGACGGTGAGCTCCTCGCCGTGTACGAACGCCGCCGCGCCGGGGTGAAGCCGGCTGTGGTCCTGGCGCCGGTCGAGGCGACCTGACCCGTGCGAGTCGTCACCGGAAGCGACGACGCGGACCGCGCCGCCGTGCGAACCGCGGGCGCGGTGGTGACGATCGGTGCCTACGACGGCGTGCATCTCGGTCACCAGGCGGTGCTCCGCCTCGTGCGCGAGCTGGCCGTTGCCCGCGGGTTCGAAGCCGCGCTGGTCACCTTCGACCGCCATCCTGCCGAAGTCGTCCGGCCGGAGTCCGCGCCGCGGTTGCTCACGACCCTCGAGCAGCGCCTCGAGCTCCTCGCGGCGACCGACGATCTCGATCTGTGCTGGGTTCTGTCGTTCGACGAAGCGCGTAGCAAGGAAGCGGCGGAGGACTTTGTACGCGAGGTGCTCGTCGAGGGCATCGGCGCGCGACTGGTCGTCGTCGGCGCCGACTTCCACTTCGGGCACCGCCGCGGCGGCAACGTGCCCTTGCTCGAGCGCATGGGCGCCGAGCTCGGCTTCGAGGTCCTCGGCCTCGGCCTCGTCGCCGTCGAGGGCGACACGACCGGCGTGCCCTACTCGTCGACGAGGATCCGCGAGCTGCTCGCAAAGGGCGACGTCACGGAGGCGGCCCGCCTGCTCGGCCGGCCGCACGAGGTCCGGGGTGTCGTGGAACGAGGCGACCAGCGGGGCGAGCACCTCGGCGTCCCGACCGCCAACCTCACCGTGCCGGAGCGGATCTGCCTCCCGGCCGACGGCGTCTACGCAGGGACCTTCGTCGCCGAGGACGGGATCGAGCGCCCGGCCGCGGTCTCGGTCGGCACGCGCCCCACGTTCTACGAGGACGGTGACGTCCTCGTCGAGGCCTATGTGCTCGATTTCGACGGCGACCTGTACGGGCAGCGGGTGAAGGTGCGGTTCCGCGAGTGGGTCCGGGGCCAGGAGCGATTCGATTCCGTCGACGCGCTCGTCGAGCGGATGAACGCCGACGTCGAGACGACCCGCCGCATCCTGGCCATCTGAGGGGCCGTGGTAGCCTGAGAGCGCGTCGGCACGTGCTGACGCACTCCCACATCAGCACGAAGACCGAAGCTTCCGTATGCCCGACACCACGGCCACGATCGCCGAGCACCGCCTCCACGAGACCGACACCGGCTCACCGGAGGTGCAGGTGGCGCTGCTCACCGAGCGGATCAACCACCTCACCGAGCACCTGAAGGTCCACGCCAAGGACCATCACTCGCGCCGGGGGCTGCTCGTGCTCGTCGGTCGGCGGCGTCGGCTGCTCGACTACCTGCGACGCAACGACGTCGAACGGTATCGGGCGCTCATCGCGAAGCTCGGCCTCCGCCGCTGAGCGGAGACAAACGAGAGAGACGGGTAGTCGGTTGTCAGTCGCCACCGCCCGGGGCGAGCTCCGGGCCGTGACCACTGAGAACCGAACGCCCTCTCCGAAGAGATAGAGAGGAACGTTCCATGCCTGACACTCAGGCGAATGGCGCGATTCGCGTCGAAGGCGTCGTCAACGACGCCGGCAAGACCATGTCGTTCGAGACCGGGCGCCTGGCGCCCATGGCCGACGGCGCCGCCGTCGTCAAGATCGGCGACACCACCCTGCTCACCACCGTCGTCACCGACAAGCCGCGCGAAGGGATCGACTTCTTCCCGCTGACGGTCGACGTCGAGGAGCGCATGTACGCCGCCGGCAAGATCCCGGGCTCGTTCTTCCGCCGAGAGGGCCGTCCCGGGGAGCAGGCGATCCTGACGTGCCGGCTGACGGACCGGCCGTTGCGACCGTCGTTCCCCGAGGGCTTCCGCAACGAGGTGCAGGTCATCTCGACGATCCTCGGCGCCGACCTCGAGAACCCGCATGACATCGCGTCGATCAACGGCGCGTCGGCGGCGCTGACCGTCTCGGGCATCCCGTTCAACGGTCCGATCGGCGCCGTGCGGCTTGCGCACCACAACGGCCAGTGGATCGCGCACCCGACGTACCAAGAAGGAGATGAGTCGACGTTCGAGCTCGTCGTCGCCGGCCGCCGCACCGACGGTGGCGACATCGCGATCATGATGGTCGAGGCGGGAGGCACCGAGGCGACGTACGAGCTGTACGAGCAGGGCGCGCCCAGGATCACCGAAGAGCTCCTCGCCGACGGCCTCGAGGTGTCGAAGCGCTGGATCGGCGCGTCGATCGAGCTCCAGAGCGAGTTGCGGGCGGCCTACGAGGCAGCGCGCGGTCCGATCGAGGCCATCACGTACGAAGTCCACACCGACTACGACGACGACGTCTACGCGGCCGTCGACGATGCGGCCCGTGCGGACGTCGAAGAGGCGATGAAGATCGCCGACAAGACGGCGCGTGAGGAGCGCACGCACGAGCTCGAGGCGCGGGTGGTCGAGAAGCTGTGCGGCACGCCCGAGTCGCCCGGGCAATTCGCCGATCGCGCCGGGCAGGTCAAGAAGGCGTTCCGATCGCTCCAGAAGGACGTCGTGCGCAAGCGCATCGTCAACGAAGGCGCTCGTATCGACGGCCGTGGCCCGTCCGACATCCGGCCGCTCTCGGCCGACGTCGGCGTGATCTCGACCTCACACGGCTCCGGCTTGTTCCAGCGGGGTGAGACGCAGGTGCTCAGCGTCGCCACGCTCGCGATGCCGCGCATGGAGCAGATCCTCGACACGATCGGCATCGACGAGCGCAAGCGGTACATGCACCACTACAACTTCCCGCCCTTCTCGACGGGAGAGGTGGGACGGGTGGGCTCACCGAAACGGCGTGAGATCGGCCACGGTGCGCTCGCGGAGCGCGCGCTCGTGCCCGTCCTGCCGAGCGCGGAGGAGTGGCCGTACACGATGCGCGTCGTCTCGGACGTGCTCTCGTCGAACGGCTCGACGTCGATGGCGTCCGTCTGCGGCTCCACGCTGTCGCTCATGGACGCCGGCGTCCCGATCAAGGCACCCGTCGCGGGCATCGCCATGGGGCTCGTGTACGCCGACGGCAAGTACACGACCCTGACCGACATCCTCGGCGCCGAGGACGCCTTTGGCGACATGGACTTCAAGGTCGCCGGCACGAACGAGTTCGTGACGGCGTTGCAGCTCGACACGAAGATCGACGGGCTCCCGGCCGATGTCCTCGCCGAGGCGCTCCGGCAGGCCAAGGAAGCGCGCCTCGAGATCCTCGGCGTCCTCCACGAGGCGATCCCCGAGCCGCGGTCCGACGTCCGGGAGCGGGCGCCGAAGATCGTGAGCTTCGAGATCCCGATCGACAAGATCGGCGAGGTGATCGGCCCCAAGGGGAAGGTCATCAACGCCATCACCCTCGAGACGGGCGCAGACGTCTCGGTCAACGACGACGGCGTCGTCGGCACCGTGACGATCGGGTCGAAGGACGGCTCCCAGGTGGAGGAGGCGCGCCGGCGGATCGATCTCATCCTCGACCCGCCGATGGCCGAGATCGGTGCCGTCTACGACGGCAAGGTCGTGAACATCACCAAGTTCGGGGCGTTCGTCAATATCCTCCCCGGCCGCGACGGGCTGCTCCACATCTCCAAGCTGGGCGGGGATCGGCGCATCGACCGCGTGGAAGACGTCCTCAACCTCGGCGACGAGGTCGAGGTGCGCGTTTCGGACATCGACAATCAGGGCAAGCTCTCGCTGTCCCTCGTTGGTGAGGGCGACGACGCGAGTGGGCCATCACCGCGGTCCGATGGCGGATCGGGCGAGCGGCAAGCGGGCGATCGAGCGGGAGACGGCGAGTCGGCAGGGCCGGCTCGCAGCAGGCGCGGGAACGACCAGGATCGAACGTCCGACCGGGCGCGCTCCGGAGGGTCGGGGCGAGCGAGGGAAACGGTGTCCTTCGAGCAGCACTGGGAGAGCCAGGCCAAAGACGAGTTCGGTGACCTCGGCCCGGCCGAAGCCGGGCGGCCGGAACGCCGCGGTGGAAGCGGCGGCGGACGGCGACGGGGTGGCCGAGGCGGCCGTCGGTAGGCCTGGTGGTGCGCCCGGCCGGCACCGGACCGGCGGGCCAGGACATTCGTCGAACGCGACTCGACTCGGGACTCCGGATCGTCACGGAGGCGCTCCCCGCGTTGCGGTCGGTGAGCGTGGGCTTCTGGGTCGGCGTCGGGTCGCGCGACGAGCGCGACGGCGAGTTCGGCGCCAGTCACTTCCTCGAGCATCTGTTGTTCAAGGGCACGGCCGATCGAAGCGCGTCACAGATCGCGCACGCGGTCGAGTCCGTGGGTGGCGACATGAACGCGTTCACGGCTCAGGAGATGACCGCGTTCTACGTGCGCGTACCCGAGGAGCAGCTCGGTCTCGCCCTCGACATCCTCGCCGACGTGATCTGGGAGCCCGCGCTGCGGGTCGCTGACGTCGACGCCGAGCGGAACGTGATCCTCGAAGAGATTCGGATGCGCGACGACGCCCCCGACGATCTCGTCCACGACCTGTTCGCCGAAGCGATGTTCCCCGGCCATCCGTTGGGGCGCGAGGTGCTCGGGACACGCGAGTCGATCGACGACATGACACGCGAGTCGATCGAACTCTTTCACCGCAGGAACTACGGATCGTCGTCGATCGTCGTGGCCGCGGCGGGCAACCTCGACCACGACCAGGTGATCGACAGGATCTCGACGCATGACGAGGCGCTGCGCTCGGCGCCCCCGGTCGACCTGGGACGGTCGCTCGAGGGTCTCGGCCCGGCTCGCGAGCGTGCGGTCCTCACCAAGCCGGCCGAACAGGTCCACGTGGTCATGGGCAACCGCGGGATCGGGCGGGACGACCCGGATCGCTATCCGCTGACGGTGCTCAACCAGGCACTCGGGGGCGGCATGTCGTCGCGGCTGTTCCAGGAGGTCCGCGAACGGCGGGGTCTGGCGTACGCCGTGTACTCGTATCGCATCGCATACGTGGAGACGGGCGCGTTCGGTGTGTACGTGGGGACGGCGCCGAGCCGGGTCGCCGAGACTGTCGACGTCATCGGGGACCAGCTCGATCGCGTGATCCGAGACGGCGGCATCGGAGACGACGAGTTCACCGCGGCCAAGGGCCACCTCAAGGGGTCGATGGCGCTCTCGCTCGAGACCTCGAACAGCCGCATGCACCGACTCGGCAGTAGCGAGCTGATGTTGGGCGAGGCCTTGTCCCTCGACGAGATCGTCGCGCGTATCGACGCGGTGACGACCGACGACGTCGCTCGCGTCGTCACCCGGATGTTCTCGTCCGGCCCGCGCACGCTCGCAGTCGTCGGACCGGTCGACGAAGCCGCGGTCAACGCCCTCGGATGACACGGGTGTCCATCTGCTCGCCAGCGCCACCGGCGCGACTTACCCTTGCATCCTGATGATCCGAGTGGGTGTGTTCGGAGCCGGTGGGCGGATGGGCCTGCACGTGTGCCAGGCGGTCATCGACGACGCGGAGTTGGAGCTCGTCGCCGCGGTCGATCCCCAGCACGCCGGGATCGACCTCGACCAGATCGGCCTCCACGGCACCGGCCTCCAGATCGCAGCGGGGCCGGCGGCGCTCGCCGACGCCGGGGCCGAGGTCGCGGTCGACTTCACGGTCCTCGATGCCGCCCGCAGCAACCTCGAATGGTGCGCCGACCACGGCGTCCACGCCGTGGTCGGGACCACGGGCTTCACCGCCGCCGACCTCGAGGTGCTGCGCAAGCGCTTCGCCGACACCGGTGCCAATGCGGTCATCGCACCGAACTTCGCCATCGGCGCGGTGTTGATGATGCGACTGGCAGAGCTCGCCGCGCCCTTCTTCGACACGGCGGAGGTGATCGAGCTCCACCACGACAACAAGGTCGACGCGCCGTCGGGGACGGCGATGATGACGGTTCAGCGCATTGCGGACTCGTCGAACGAGTGGGCCGCCGACCCGACGCGAACCGTCGTCGCCGAGGGAGCGCGGGGCGGTATCGGCCCGGGAGGGATCCGGGTGCATTCGCTGCGCATCCGCGGCCTCGTCGCTCACCACGAGGTCGTATTCGGCACGACCGGTCAGTCGCTGACCATCCGTCACGATTCGTACGACCGCACGTCGTACATGCCCGGCGTCCTGCTCGCGATCCGCCGCGTGCGTGAGCAGCCGGGCCTCACCACGGGCCTCGACGCACTGCTCGACCTCTAGAGCCACGATTCCCGCGCCCTTGAGCGGATCAACCGCGGTCGTTAGTGTCCGTCGAGGAGGACGGCGGCTTTGCCGACCCTCGCCGCAGAGCCAGAGCTTGCGACGGCGACAAGGGGAGACATGACCTCGGGGGATGGGAGCGGGCCGATCCTCGCTGTGCGAAACCTCGAAGTCGTGTACGGCGCGGCAATTCAGGTGTTGCGCGGCGTCAGCCTCGAGGTGCAGCAGGGCCAGATCGTCACGCTGCTCGGAGCCAACGGCGCCGGGAAGACGTCGTTACTGCGCGCGGTGTCCGGTCTGCTCCGGTTCCACCGTGGCTCGATTCCCCGCGGAACGGTCGAGTTCTACGGTCAGCGCATCGATCGCCTCGATGCCGCCGCCATCGTTCGCCACGGCATGGCCCAGGTCATGGAAGGCAGGCGGATCTTCCCCGAGCTCACCGTGGACGAGAACCTGCGCGCCGGCGCGTACTCGCGGCGTGACCGCTCGGGGGTCAAGGAGTCCTACGACAATGTCCTCGAGCTGTTCCCGGTTCTGAAGGAGCGCCACCGCCAGACTGCCGGGTACCTCTCGGGAGGCGAGCAACAGATGGTGGCGATGGCGCGGGCGATGATGGCCGCTCCGAAGTTGCTGTTGCTGGACGAGCCGTCTCTCGGTCTGGCGCCGCTCATCGTCCAACAGATCCGCGATCTCATCGTCGAGATCAACAAGGAGGGCACGAGCGTCCTGCTCGTCGAGCAGAACGCGACCATGGCGCTCTCGATCGCGGATCGCGGCTACGTGATGGAGAACGGAGCGGTCGTCAAGGACGGCGCCGGACAGGCGATGCTCGCGGACTCCGACATCCAGGAGTTCTACCTCGGCGTCGGAGAGGCCGGGCATCACTCCTTCCGCGACCTCAAGAGCTATCGGCGCAAGAAGAGGTGGACCGCGTGAGCGGCATCCACTGGGAGGAGCGCCCGGCTCCCGAAGGGCAACCGCTGCTCGACGTTCGCGACGTGACGCTCCGCTTCGGCGGCGTGACCGCGCTGCAGGAGGTCACGTTCGACGTCAAGGACAACGAGCTGTTCGCGATCATCGGCCCCAACGGCGCCGGGAAGACCTCGATCTTCAACTGCCTCAACGGCGTGTACCACCCGCAGGAGGGCACGATCCGCTTCGAGGGCAAGGAGCGTCGTCGGCATGCGCCCCTCGACGACCGCCCACCTCGGGATCGCGCGGACGTTCCAGAACCTCGGGCTGTTCGTGAACCTGAACGTCATCGACAACCTCATGCTCGGCCGCCACCACCTGATGAAGACCGGCTTCCTCGCCGGCGCGCTCTGGTGGGGGCGGGCCAAGCGCGAGGAGATCGAGAACCGGCGTCGCGTGGAGGAGATCATCGAGCTCATCGAGCTCGGCCCGTACCGGTACCTGCCCGTCGGGATGCTCCCGTTCGGGATCCAGAAGCGCATCGAGCTCGGTCGGGCGCTGGCGATGGACCCGAAGCTGCTGCTGCTCGACGAGCCGGTCGCGGGCATGAACCTCGAGGAGACCGAGGACATGGCCCGGTACATCTTGCAGGTCAGGGCCGAGCTCGAGCTGTCCATGATCCTCGTCGAGCACGACATGCAGCTGGTGATGGACATCGCCGACCGTGTGCTGGCGCTCGACTTCGGCCGACCCATCGCCAGCGGCCGGCCCGAGGAGATCCAGAAGGACGCACGCGTCATCGAGGCGTATCTGGGGCAACCGGCATGACCACCGCGGTCGAAGCCCCCACCGTCCCGACATCGGGCGCGGCTGCGACCCTGCCGGCGATGCTGGTGCAGCACTCGGACGCCCACGCGAAACAGGTGGCGTTGCGGGTCAAGCGGCTCGGCCGGTGGGAGGAGATGACGTGGGCGGACTACGAGCGGCGCGCCACGCGCGTCGGGCTCGGCCTGCGCGAGCTCGGCATCGGAACCGGCGACCGTGTCGCGGTGCTGTCCGACAATCGTCCTGAATGGCTCTTCGCCGATCTCGGCACGCAGGGCATCGGCGGCGTCACGCTGGGCGTGTACCCGACGAGCTCGGAAGCGGAGGTCGCCCACGTGCTCGGCGACTCCGTCTCCAAGATCGTGATCGTGGAGGACGAGGAGCAACTCGACAAGACACTGCTCGTGCGCGACCAGCTCCCGCAGCTCGAGAAGATCGTCGTGATCGACACGCGGGGTATCCGTTCACTCGAGGACCCGAACACGATCAGCTTCGAGGAGCTGGAGGCGATCGGCGATCAACGGTTCCGCAACTCGCCGCGCGAATGGCGTGACTCGGTTGCGTCGCTCCCCGGCGGCCATGACGTCGCGATCGTCGTCTACACGTCGGGCGCGGCCGGGCCACCACAGGGCGTGATGCTCTCGCACGCCAACCTCGCCGCCGCCGCCGATACCACCACCCAGTTCTACGGCGCCCGGTCCGACGAAGAAGTCTTGTCGTACCTTCCCTTGTGTCATGTCGCCGAGCGACTCGTGTCCGTCATCGCAGCGGTGCGGGCCGGGTTCGTCGTGAACTTCGGCGAAGGGGGCGAGTCGTTCCCGAACGACTTGCGCGAGGTGCAGCCGACGTTCTTCCTTGGCGTCCCGCGGGTGTGGGAGCGGCTGGCGGCGGGCGTGCAGTTCCGGATCGCGAACGCGAGCCGCATCAAGCGCTGGAACTACAACATTTGGCAACGCCGAGGCGCGAAGGTCGCCGCCGCTCGCATGCGCGGGCAGCACCGGGGCGTCGTGTCGGGATTCCTGGCGTGGCTCTTCCTCGGCCGGTCACTTCGAAAGAAGCTCGGCATGTCACGCATCAGGGTCGCCCTGTCGGGCGCGGCCCCGATCGCGCCCGACGTGCTCGAGTACATGTGGTCGCTCGGCGTGCCGGTGCGCGAGGTGTACGGCCAGACCGAGAACACGGCCTTGGCAACCGCGACTCCCGCCGACGGCGTGCGTATCGGCAGGGTCGGACAGCCACTCCCCGGGGTGGAGCTGCGCATCGCCGATGACGGTGAGGTGCTCGTCCGCGGCCCCGGGAACTTCCTCGGCTACCTCCGCGACGAAGAGAGTACGGAACGGGCGTACGTCGACGGATGGTTGCGTTCCGGCGACCTCGGTGAGCTCGACGAGGACGGGTTCCTCGCGATCACCGGGCGCACGAAGGACATCGTCATGACCGCCGCCGGCGTCAACATCTCGCCGGCCAAGCTCGAGAACCTGCTGAAGTTCTCACCGTTCGTCCGGGACGCGATGGTCATCGGCGATCGCCGGCCGCATCTCGCCGCACTGGTCGGGATCGACGTCGGCATGGTCTCGGTCTGGGCGCAGCAGCAGAACCTCCAGTTCACGACCCAGCGGGATCTCATCGAGAAGCCCGAAGTCCGGAAGCTCGTCGAGAGCGCCGTGAACGAGGTGAACCGGCAGGTCGATGAGGAGGAGCAGATCCAGGGCTTCGAGCTGCTCCCCGTCGACCTCGAGGAGACGGGCGCCCTCACGGCGACGCAGAAGGTGCGCCGCGGCATCGCCGCCGCCCAGTTCAGCGACCTCATCGAGAGGATGTACGCCGCATGACGAAGTTCTTCTCACTTCTCGCTGACGGGCTCGCGCTCGGCGCGGTCTACGCGCTCGTCGCCCTCGGCTTCGTCGTCATCTTCCGCGCCACCGGCGTCATCAACTTCGCCCAGGGCGGCCTGGCCGTCTTCGGCGCCTTCCTCGTGTACCAGGCCCAGAGCACCTGGGACTGGTTCGGCGGCGGCTCGACGTGGCCGGGCTTCATCGCCAGCACCCTGTTCGCGATCGCGTGCGTGGCTGCGATCGGAGCCGCGTTCGAGTCGCTCGTGTTGCGGCGCACGATCGGCCAACCCATCTTCGCCGTCATCCTCATCACGATCGGCTTGTTCCTGCTCGTCGAGCCGATCACGACCACGATCTGGCACAACCCGCCCGGCGGCATCCAGACGCCGTGGGGCACCCAAACGGTGTCCCTGGGCGACGTGAACATCCTCCAGGTCAACATCGCGACCGTGGTATTCGGCGCGCTGGTGATGGGCGGGTTCTTCCTGCTGTTCCAGTACACGAAGGTCGGCGTCGGGATGCGGGCGACCGCGGTCGACCAGGAGGCCGCCCTCGCCCAGGGGATCAACGTGCGTCGCATCTTCGCTCTGTCGTGGGCGATCGCAGGCGCCGTCGCCGTCGTCGCCGGCACAATGCTCGCCGGCGGGGCCGGTCCGGCGCCCGGTCTCAGCGTGAGCCTGGCTCTGATCGCGCTGCGCGCGTTCCCCGCCATCATCCTCGGGGGCCTCGACTCGCCCGTCGGGGCCGTCGTCGGCGGGCTGATCATCGGCGTCGCCGAGGTGATGGCGAAGGGGTACATCCCCGATCAGTTCCCCGCCCTCGGCGCCGAGTTCGGTGACATCGTGCCGTACCTGGTCATGCTGCTCATCCTGCTCGTGCGACCGTTCGGCTTGTTCGGGACGCCCGAGGTGCGGAGGGTCTGATGGCGCGAGCCAACCGCTCGATGATCCGCAACTACGCCGACGACCTCCGGCTGTTCCCGACCGCCGCCAAGCGTGTCGGCGTCGTGCTGCTCATCGCGCTCTACCTGCTCGTCCCGTACCTGATCAACGACACCTGGGCGAGCGTCCTGTCCCTCGCCGGTGTCGTCGCGATCGGCGCCATCGGGCTCAACCTGCTGACCGGGTACACCGGGCAACCGTCGCTCGGCACGGCCGCCTTCATCGGCCTGGGCGCGTTCGTGGCCGGCTACTACGGCGGCGGGCGGTTCGCCGACGGCATCGGGTACGACCTCAACCTGTTCGTGTACATGCTCATCGCCGTCGTCGCCGGCGGGGCGGTCGGTGTCCTCATCGGCCTTCCCGCCCTTCGCCTGCGAGGGAACTACCTGGTGATCGTCACCCTCGGGCTGGTGTTCGTCGCGCTGTACGTCTGGAAGAAGTGGACGACGTTCACGGGCGGCAACGAGGGCAGCGCCATGCCGGTCAAGGCCGACCTCAACCTCGGGTTCTGGTCGATCGACTTCCTGAAACCGACGGTGTTCGGCAAGGAGCTGGGATCCAAGCAAGGGCTCATGTACCTCGCATGGGGCCTCGTCATCGTGACGGCGCTGCTGGTGAAGAACATCGTCCGCACCCGCCCCGGCCGCGCGCTCCAAGCCGTCCGGGACCGCGACCTCGCCGCCGAGGTCGTCGGCGTCAGCCTGTTCCGCTACAAGGTCAGCGCGTTCGCGATCTCCAGCGCGATCGCGGCCTTGGCCGGCGTTTTGTACGGCCTCTACCTCGGGTACCTGACACCCGATGAGACCTCCCTCGGGTTGGTGCTCTCGATCCAGTTCCTTGCCGTGATCGTGGTCGGCGGCATCGGGACGATCTACGGGTCGGTCCTCGGCGCCCTCTTCATCGGGGCCCTCCCGACGATCATCAAGGAGTTCGTACCGGACAACTGGAACCTGCCCATCCTGGGTTGGCCCATCGTCACGAACGACGCGTCGGCGACCGGCTTCAGCAAAGGGGCGCTCGCCACGGTCATCTACGCCTTGCTGATCATCGTGTTCCTGGTCTTCGAGCCGCGAGGGCTGGCCGGGATCTGGCGACGGATTCAGGCATACTTCAGGACCTGGCCGTTCTCGTACTGACCGGCCACAAAGGGGGTAACGATGAGGGGGAAGAAGCTCGGGCGGCTCCTGTGGGTGCTCGCCGCCGTGGTCCTGGCCGTCGGTGTGACGAGCCCGGCCGCGTTCGCCGGGGGTGCGCACTCGGGGAAGACACCGCCGGACGTTCCCGGCTTCAACGGCTCGACGATCAAGCTGGGAGTCATCACGCCCCAGAGCGGGATCGCCAGCGTCGTCGGCAAGCCGCTCACCGAGGGCAACCGGGTGTACTGGGAGGCCAAGAACGCCAAGGGCGGCGTGGCCGGCAAGTACAAGGTCGACCTGTCCATCGAGGACAGCCAGTACCAGGTGGAGACCGCGCTCCAGAGCTACGACTCGATCAAGGGTGACGTCGTCGCCTTCCAGCAGATCCTCGGCACCCAGATCGTCAAGTCCGTCAACACACGGCTGAAGGCGGACAACGGCTTCGGGGGTCCGGCCTCGCTCGAGGGCGTGTGGGTGAAGCAGCCGACCCTCATGCCGACCGGCACGCCGTACCAGGTGCTCGCCGCGAACGGCCTCGACTGGTACCTGAAGAACGGCGGGCAGGGCAAGAAGGTCTGCGCGATGGCCCAGGACGACGCCTACGGCGCCTCTGGGCTCGACGGGCTGACGCAGGCCGCGAAGACGCTGAAGGTCAAGGTCACCAAGACTGTGCGGTTCGCGACGGGGTCCGACACCAGCGCCCAGGTCGGCGAGCTCGCCGACGCCAACTGCGACGCCGTGGTGCTCGTGTCACTGCCCAACGACACCGGGTCCATCGTCACGAAGATGGTCGGGCGGAACTTCACGCCCCAGATCCTCGGGATCGCGCCCTCGTGGCTGAGCGGCCTCGAGACCACCGACAACGGCCCGTTCTATCAGGAGCACTACATCTGGCTCGGCTACGGGGCGCCCTGGGGCGACCAAAGCATCCCGGGTATGGCGCAGATGCTCACTGATCAGCAGCAATACGCCCCCGACCAGAAGCCGGACACGTACTTCCAATTCGGGTACGGCCAGGCGTGGGCCATGGATCAGATCCTCGAGCAGGCCGCCAAGAACGGTGACTTCAGCAAGGCGGGGATCAAGAAGGCGTCGAATCAGGTCGGCACGCTGAAGTTCGACGGCCTGGCCGGCGACTACAAGTACGGGAAGTCGGCGAGCGACCGTAACCCGACGCGCGACTCCACGATCGCGAAGGCCGCGGTCGGCCAGCCGGAAGGGTTGCAGATCCTCGAGACCAACTACACCTCGCAGGCGGGCAAGAACGTCAAGTTCACCAAGTGACCGTTTCCGTCCGGCTGTAAGACACCGAAGGGGCCCGCCCTCCACCGGGGCGGGCCTCCTTCGCGTCACGATGGAGCCGTGAGCATGCAGGTCGAGCCGCGTCAGCGGGTCCTCGCCGCCACGTACGCGTGCGTCGCCCGCTTCGGCATGGGCAAGACGACCGTCGAGGACGTCGTCAAGGAGTCGGGTGTCTCGCGCGCGTCCATCTACCGGCTGTTCCCGGGCGGCAAGGATCAACTGTTGCGGGAGACGGTCGGCTGGGAGATGAACCGCTTCTTCGCCCGGCTCGCGGAGGCCGTCTACGACGCACCCGACTTCGCCAGCCTGCTCGAGGAAGGCCTGGTGTTCGCCCACCGGTCGATCCAGGAGCACGAGGTGCTCCGCAAGGTGCTCGAGACCGAGCCCGAGCGTCTGCTGCCGCTGATCACCGTCGAGCAGCACCGGGTGCTCGACTTCATCACGGCGTTCCTCCTCCCGTACCTGGAACGGGAGGAGCGCGCCGGCCGTGTCCGTCCCGGCGTGGATCTCGAGGCGGCCGCGCAGTACGTCGCTCGCCTCGTGCTGTCGCTCATCGGCTCGCCCGGGCGCTGGGACATGAACGACCCGGAGCAGGTTCGGCTGCTCGTGCGCGAGGAGCTCCTGGGCGGCGTCCTCGTCTGATGCCCGCGACAGTGACCTGCGACACATTGACGGTGAGACGTTTTCTGCCTTATTGTCTCAGCGAAGCTTGAACGTGATGGCCCTCCCCACCGTGACCGCCGAGGCTCCGAGCCTTTCCCCCTCGATCCAGGAGCGCGCGGTCCGAGCCACCCTCGCCTGCGTCGCCCGCCACGGGCTCGCCAAGACCACCTTCGACGACGTCGCCCGCGAGGCCGGCTGCGCCCGGGCGACCTTGTACCGCTACTTCGGCGGCAAGCGGCAGCTCGTCGAGATCGCCGTCGCCCGCGAGGCTGCGCGTATCGCCGCGAGCATCCGCGACGCCGCGGACGCCGAGCCGACGTTCGAGGACGCGGTGGTTGCCATGTTCGTCCGCGCTGCGCAGGAGCTCCGCGACCACGAGGCGCTGCAGTTCCTCTTTGCGTTCGAGCCCGAGCTCGTGCTCCCGCACGTCACGTTCGACGCCGGCAACCGGTTCCTCGTCGGCGCCGGATCCGCGGTCGCGCCGGCGCTGACCCGGTTCCTCCCCGCCGAGCGTGCCGACCGCGCCGGCGAATGGCTCGCCCGCGTCGTGCTCACCCACGCTCTTTCACCGACAAGCCCGATCGACCTGACCGACGAAGCTGCAGCCCGCGCCCTTGTGCGCGAGCTGGTGCTGCCCGGTCTCCTCGGTCCCGAATCCTCTCCTTAGGGGGTCAGTCCAATGGCCAGCAATCACGAGATCCTGGGCCGTCACGAAGTCGACGACCTCGAAGCGATCCTCGCCGTCACCAACACCGACGTCGACGAGATCCAGCACCTCGTCCAGTCGAACGGCGATGCGATCTTCACCTGGGACTACGACCGCAGTCGTCCCGCGCTCGGCAAGCTGTACGAGCGGGCGAAGAAGTCGCAGTGGAACGCGCAGACCGACCTGCCCTGGGACACCGACGTCGACCAGGAGCACGTCGTCCTCGCCAACGCACTGGCCAACAACACGACCTTCGGTGCCGAGCTCGACACGAAGGGCACGCCGTTCGAGACGTGGGGTGACGACGAGTGGCTCGCCTTCGGCGTGGAGTCACAGAACTGGACGCTCTCGCAGTTCCTCCACGGCGAGCAGGGCGCGCTCATCTGCACGGCGAAGGTCGTCGAGACCGTTCCGTGGATCGACGCCAAGTACTACGCGGCGACACAGGTGATGGACGAAGCCCGGCACGTCGAGGTGTTCGCGAAGTACCTCGACGAGAAGCTGTCCGGCCACTATCCGATCAACGCCCACCTCAAGCTGTTGCTCGACGACATCATCGAGGACCCGCGCTGGGACATGACCTACCTCGGCATGCAGATCATGGTCGAGGGTCTCGCGCTCGCCGCGTTCGGGTTCATCCAGCAGATGACGACCGAGCCGCTCCTCAAGCAGCTGCTCCGCTACGTGATGAGCGACGAAGCCCGTCACGTGGCGTTCGGCGTGATCTCGCTCCAGGAGTACTACAAGGAGCTCAGCGGGCCCGAGATCCGCGAGCGCCAGGAGTTCGCCTTCGAGGCCGCCGTGCGCATGCGCGACCGGTTCCTCCAGCAGGAGGTCTGGGACCGCTTCGACGTCGACGTCAAGGAAGTCGTGAAGCTCGTGATGCAGGCGCCGGAGCGCCAGGTGTTCCAGTCGCTGCTGTTCTCGAAGATCGTGCCCAACTGCAAGAAGCTCGGTCTTCTCGACGCCGGCGACGGGTGGCTCCGCCAGCGGTTCACCGAGCTGGGTGTGATTCAGTTCGAGGACTGGACCGACACCGGCGAGGAGTACTCGACCCTCGACGAGGTCGCGAAGGACCGCGAAGCTGCGAGCGCCTGACGCGCGAAGTGAGCACCAACCGCTTGCCGGGCGGGTGCGATCAGTAGCATCAGCCCGGTGAGCGACGAAGTGCGGCTCGTCTTTCTCGGCGGGCTGGGCGAGATCGGCCGCAACTGCTTCTGCCTCGAGGTCGAGGACCGCATCCTCGTCGTCGATTGCGGCCTGATGTTCCCGGATCCGGACATGCCGGGCGTCGACCTGGTGTTGCCGGACTTCACGTATCTCCGCGACAACGCCGAACGGGTCGAAGGCGTCGTCCTGACGCACGCCCACGAGGACCACGCCGGCGGGCTCGCCTATCTCCTCCGTGACGTCTCGGTCCCGATCTACGGGACGGAGCTGTCGCTCGGCCTCGCCCGCGGCCGTATCGACGAGGCGGGGATGCTCGGTCGCACGGAGTTCGTGCCCGTGTTCGACGGTGAGCGACGCCGCATCGGCCCGTTCGAGTGCCAGTTCGTGCCCGTCACCCACTCGGTACCGCATTCGCTCGCCACCGCCTACTTCACGCCCGCGGGGACGATCCTCCACACCGGGGACTTCAAGCTCGACCTCAACCCGGTCGACGGTCGCAAGACCGACCTCGCGCTGCTCGGCGAGATCGCCCGGCGCGAAGGCGGGGTGCGCCTCCTGCTGTCGGACTCCACGAATGCCGAGCGGCCCGGCTTCACGCCGTCCGAGTCGACGGTGGGGGAAGCCATGCGGGACCTGTTCCGTGACCACCCGCGGCAGCGGTTCATCGTCGCCTGTTTCGCGTCGCACCTTCACCGCGTCGAGCAGGTCGCTCACGCCGCGCTGGCGTCGGGCCGGCAGATCGCGTTCCTCGGCCGTTCGATGGCCCAGAACGTGACGCTGGCGCGCGAGATGGGGCTCCTCGACGTCCCCGCGGGTCGCGTCGTCGACATCGAGGACGCCGCCCGGTACGCGCCGGGCGAGCTGTGCATCATCTGCACCGGCTCGCAGGGCGAGCCGCTGAGCGCGCTCTCGCTCATGGCTGCGCACGAGCACAAATGGGTGAAGGTCAGCGAGGATGACATCGTCGTCATCTCGGCGCACGCCATCCCCGGCAACGAGGCCAACGTCTCACGCGTCATCGATGCGTTCCATCGGACCGGCGCCGAGGTCGTGCACGGCGGGGCCGCGCCGGTGCACGTCTCGGGCCACGCGTCTCGCGAAGAGCTCAAGTTCATGCTGAACCTGACCCAGCCCGAGTGGTTCGTGCCGGTGCACGGCGAGTACCGGCACATGGTCCATCACGCCCAGCTGGCGCGCGAAGTCGGTCTCGCCGAAGACCATGTGATCGTGTGCGAGGACGGCGACGCGCTCACCCTCGGTGCCGACGCCATCGACGTCGAGCGCCGGGCGGTGCCGGCCGGATACCTGTACGTCGACGGGATCGTCGGCGACGTCGGCCACGGCGTCCTGCGCGACCGCCGCAGCCTGGCCGAGGAAGGCGTGGTCGTGGTGATCGTGACGGTCGACGCCGTCACGGGTGAGGTCGTGAGCGGGCCCGAGATCGTGACCCGAGGGTGGGTGTACGCGCCCGAGGCCGACGAGCTCCTCGAAGACGCGAAGGCGGCGGTGGTCGCGTCGCTGGCCGAGGCAGCAGGCGAAGGCGCCACCGACTTCGAGACCATCCGCCGGCACGCGCGGCGCGCCCTCGGCCGGTTCATCAACGAGCGGACCAAGCGGCGTCCCGCCATCATCCCGGTCGTCATCGAGGTCTGAGGCCGGCCGTGGCCACGATTCGCGACTGGTCGAACTTCATCGCGGGGCGCGTCGCGATCGTGACCGGAGGCGGAGGCGGTGTCGGCCGCGCCATCTGCATCCAGCTCGCCCGCGCCGGCGCCGAGGTATGGGTCAACGACCTGTACGGCGACCGCGCCGAGAAGGTCGTGCGCGAGATCGAGGAGGAAGGCGGCACCGCCCATCCCGTCGTCGCCGACGTGACCGACCGCGAGGCGGTGCCCGGGATGGTCCGCGCCACCGGCCCCGTCGACATCCTCGTCAACAACGCCGGCATCCCGCCCGAGGGCATCACGGTGAAGACGTTCGTCGACACCGGTCCCGACGAGTGGGACCCGCTCATCCGCCTGAACCTCGCCGCCGTCCTCGGCGTCACGCGCGCCTACCTTCCGGCGATGATCGACCGGGGGTGGGGGAGGGTCCTGACGATCGTCTCCGACGCCGGCCGGCGCGGCGAGCGCAAGCAGGTCGTGTACGGCGCGGCCAAGGCCGCAGCCATGGGCTTCTCGCGCGGCCTCGCCGCCGAGGTCGGACAACACGGCGTGACCGTGAACTGCCTGTCGCTCGGGACCATGAAGCACGGCCTTCTCGCCGAGGCGATCGAGCGGCAACCCGAGCTCGAGCAGCGCCTGGCGAAGGGGTACCCCGCCGGTCGCATCGGGCGCGTCAGCGATCCCGCGCCGCTCGCCGTCCTGCTGTGCAGCGACGCCGCCGAGTGGATCACCGGGCAGGTGTACCCGGTCGACGGCGGCTACTTCCCGGCCCTGTAGGCAACGTCCCGGGCTCCTCCGTCGCCTGAGTATCCAGCTGAGGCTGGTGAGGCCGGTGTTACTGTCGAGCCCTATGGCTGCGCCTGCCCGTACGCGCCGTCGGAAGCCCGCCGCGAAGCATCGCCGCAACACGCGCCGGCGCACGCCGGCGCGACCGACCGCCTGGGAACGCACCCGGCAGGCGGCCGGCCACCAATTGCAAGGCCACGGCGCCGACGCCCTCGCGGTCGCGCTCGTCATCATCGGCGTGCTCACGGTGCTCGGCCTGGCATCGGACCTCGCGGGCTCGGTCGGGAGCTTCCTCGCCGACGGGAGCGCAACCATGCTCGGCCGGGGCCGGATCGTCTTCCCGGCGGCGTGCTTCGGCTTCGCCGTGCTGCTCTTCGCCGGCTACCGCTTCCAAGGCCTCGGAGCCGACGAGCTCGAGGACGAGGGCACCGGCGAGGAGGACGACGAAGAGGCACAGGCACCGGCGCCGCTTCGCATCGGTCTCGGGATCGTGCTCGTGTTGCTCTCCGTCGCCGGCCTGATCCACCTCGCCGGCGGCAGCCCACCGGTCGACTCGACGGACGAGCTGCGCAACGCCGGCGGCCTGCTCGGTGCGGCCGTGGCGTCGCCGCTCGCGGCCGTCGCCGGCACCGTCGGCACGGCCGTGATCCTCGTGGGCGTCGGGCTGCTCGGTCTTCTGCTCGCACCCGGCGTGCCCATGCGGCGTGTCTTCGATGCGATCGTCGCCGGCGCGCGCTGGGCCGCCGGCGCGGTCAGCGCGTTGTTCCAGCTCGGCACCCACGACTCGGACGACGAGCCCGAGTCGAAGGTGGAGATCGACGCGACGGACGAGCAGGACGACGACGTCGACGAGTTGCTCGAGGAGCCCGAGCCCGAGCCGGACGAAGAGGTCGCCGAGGCCGACCTCGAACCGCCGGCGCGCACCGGCGTGAGCACGACGGTCGAGCCGGACGGGCAGGTCGCGATCGACCTCGGCCCCGGGTACCGGCCCGGGTCCTGGAAGCTCCCACCCTCGAACGTGCTGAAGCGGGGCACGAAGCAGGAGATCGACCGGCGCTTCGTCGAAGAGGGCGGCAAGGTGCTCGAGGCGACGCTGGCCGAGTTCGGAGTGGTCGCCAAGCTCTCCGGCATGACCGTCGGGCCCACGGTCACCCGGTACGAGCTCGAGCTCGGCTCGGGCGTGAAGGTGAACCGGGTGACCGGCCTCAGCCACGACATTGCGTACGCGATGGCGTCGCCCGACGTGCGCATCCTCGCCCCGATCCCGGGTCGGAGCGCGATCGGCGTCGAGGTCCCGAACCGGCAGCGCCAGCTCGTGACCCTCGGCGACCTCCTCGCGACCGACGACGCCAAGCAGGCCGCCCAACCCCTCGAAGTCGCGCTGGGCCGCGACATCTCCGGTCAGCCCGTGATGCTCAACCTCACCGCCATGCCGCACCTCCTGATCGCGGGCGCAACCGGCGCCGGCAAGTCGAGCTGCATCAACTCGATCGTCTCGTCGATCCTGATGCGAGCCACGCCCGACCAGGTGCGCCTGATCCTCGTCGACCCCAAGCGCGTCGAGCTCGGCGCGTACAACGACCTGCCGCACCTGCTCACGCCCGTCGTGACGAATCCGAAGAAGGCGGCCAACGCGCTCGACTGGGCCGTGCGCGAGATGGACCTGCGCTACGAGCTCCTCGCCGACGCCGGCGTCCGCGACATCGCCGGGTACAACGCGGCCTTCGACCGCGGCGACCTCGCCACCACCGACGAGCCCGACCCGATGACCGGCCGGGGGTTCGAGCGCCTCCCGTACATCCTCGTCGTCGTCGACGAGCTCAACGACCTGATGATGGTTGCGGCTCGGGATGTCGAGGCGAGCGTGTGTCGCATCGCGGAGATGGCACGCGCCGTCGGCATCCACCTCGTGATCGCGACGCAGCGGCCGTCCGTCGACGTCATCACCGGCGTGATCAAGGCGAACATCCCGAGCCGGCTCGCGTTCTCTGTGACGAGCATCGCCGACTCGCGGGTGATCCTCGACCAGGCCGGCGCCGACAAGCTGATCGGCCAGGGCGACATGCTTCTCGTCAGCGCATCGTCGAGTCGCCCGCACCGTATCCAGGGCGCGTGGGTGGACGAGGAGTGCATCCACCGGCTCGTCGCTCACTGGCGGCGCCAGCACCCAGCAGCCCGACTACGTCGACGGCATCGCCGGCGAGGAGGGGGGAGGCGGGCGCGCCGCCGGCGAGGTGGACGAGGACGACGACCTCCTCGCCGAGGCCATGGAGCTGGTCGTCCGGAGCGGGCTCGGCTCGACGAGCATGCTGCAGCGCAAGCTGCGGGTCGGGTTCGCCCGCGCCGGCCGGCTCATGGACCTGCTCGAGCGCAAGGGCGTCGTCGGACCTTCCGAGGGCTCCAAGGCGCGAGCGGTGCTGATGACGGTCGAGGAGTTCGAGGAGCTCGAAGAGCGCGTCTGACCTCCCCACACAGGTGAGAGGCTGGGTCGCAGGATGGAAGGTCGGGCCCGGCGCTCGCGGAGTGCACTCGCCACGCTGTGGATCCTCGTCACATGCGCGGCCGTCGGCACGGGGATCGGCCTCGTCGTGCGCGAGGTGCGCTCCGACGACGGCGGCGGGCCGCGCCCGATCCGGGTCCGCCCGGCGCGGCCGGGGCCGCAGAGCCCGGCCGGGCTGTGGCTGTTCGGCGCGACGACCGTGCGGCTCGACCCGGTCACATTGTCCGACCCGCGGGATGTCGGGTTCCGCGGCTTCGGCGCCGTGCTCGGCGGCGACGGGACGGTGTACCTCTACGATCCGGAGACCGGTCGCCTCGGCGTCATCGACGCCACCCGCAACCAGCTCGCCGGTCAGACCAACGTCGCCGTCCACGGCGGTGCGTCGGCCGACGTCGCCCCCCTCCTCGCCGCCCAGCGGCGGCGCACTCTGGCTCGTGACCGGGCCCGGGCGTCTCACGCGTGACGAGCTCGCCACCGGGGGCACGACCGACGTCACGTTGCCCACCGATGTCGTCTCGGAGGCGGCCGCCGGCGGACCGCCGGCGCCGGGAGCGACGCGTGTCGTCGCCGACGACGATTCCGCCTGGGCCGTGTACGACCTCGGCGTGACGGGGAACCCGTCTCTCCCGGCCGCGGCCAGGGTCGCCGACGACGGGAGCATCGCCGCGCGCGCCGCGCTCCCCGAGCGCGTCGAGGGCGAGCGGCTCGACCCCCAGGCCGTCGCGTTGGGTGACGGCACGCTCTGGATCGTGGGTCGTCGAGCCGTGGTCGCCCTCGACGCCGTCACGCTCACCGTTCGCCGGAGCTTCTCCGTGCAGAGCGGCGCGCCCGTACAGCTGCACGGCGGCGCCTTCGCCGGTGACACCCTCTGGAGCTACGACGCGGAGAGCGGCGCGCTGCTCGGCATCGAGCCGGACTCCGGCCGCGTGCGACAAGACGTCGCGCTCACGGGGGGAGATACGCAGTTCCGCTCCCCGGCGACGATCATCGCCGGCACCGACGTGCTCTGGATCCGGGTGCGCGTCGGGAGCTCGAACACGCTCGAGCAGCTGATCACGCGCGTCGATGCGCGATCGGGCGAGATCACGGGACGGTTCAGCGCGCCACCGCAGCTCGAGGTGGGCGAGATCGCGGTGAGCCAGGCGCCGCCGGGCGGGTAGCTGCACGCGATCGGGGCGCCCTGAAGGGCGCCCCGATCCGCTACTCGTGGACGACCGGCGTCGTTGGCGGTCGCGCCGCGGAGATTCGGTAGGTGAGCCGTTAGGCGGCCCGGCGCAACGGTCGGTGCTCGCCGAGGGTCTCGTCCCTGGTCGCGCGGTCGTGGGTCAGGTAGCCGAAGATGGCCCGCCAGCCCACGGTCACTCCCGCGACCATGAAGCCCGTGATCCAGACGCCGAGCGTGTCGTTGCGCACGGTGATGCCGAAGCCACGGAAGAGCGAGTAGTCGAGAGCGACCACTACACCGACCGCGGCGATGAACGTGACGAGCGACTTCCAGGCCCGCAACGGCGAGACGCTGTCGGCGAGGAAGTCGACAACCTTCACGGTGCCCAGCGCAAGCAGGGCAACGATCGCGAAGTCGTACATCTGCCACCTCCAAGGTGACCGGAAGGCTCTTCGCCCTCCGTGGCGTACGACTCAGATGACGGGAAGAAGGTGACGCGAATCAGACGAGGCAGTCGTACACGGCCTCGACGAGCGCCGAGGCTCGCTCGGGCGCGTTCGGCCCCAGCTCCATCTGGTTCATCACGTAGCCGAAGCCGAGCTTGAGGTCCGGGTCTGCGAAGCCGAGGGAGCCGCCCGCGCCCGCATGGCCGAACGCGCGCGGTCCGGTGGGGCCGAGCCCCGGAGGCAGGATGAACCCGAGGCCGAAGCGCATCGGGTACATGATCACCTTGTCGGGCCCGTCGGACTGCACCTCGCACGCGGTCGCAACGGTGTTTGGCTCCAGCAGGCGCACGCCGTCGATGTAGCCGGTCGTGGCCGCGTACATGCGCGCCACCGAGCGGGCGTCGGCGATGCCGTTCGACGACGGCAGCTCGGCCGCGTGCAATGCGACGCGTGTTCCACATGTCGTCGTAGGCGAACAAACCGGATGGCCCGGCCATGACCTTGCCGAGGAACGTGTCGGGACCGGTCAGCTCCTCGACGAGCGCGCGGGCTTCGGGATCCTCGGGAGGTGTCGGGCGGGACGATGCGTGCGACCCTCGGTTCCTCCGATTCGGGAAGCCCGATCCAGAAGTCGAGACCTAGTGGCGCCGCGACCTCGTCGGCGAAGAAACGTCCCGGAGAGCGACCGTCGACTCGCCGGATGATCTCGCCGACGATCCAACCGAACGAACGCATGTGGTAACCGTGCGCGGTCCCCGGCTCCCAGTTGGGCTTCTGGGCCGCGATCGCCTCGACGACCGGGTCCCACGCCAGAACCTCCTCGAGGGTGAGCTCGCCGTCGACGTGCGCGAGACCGGCCCGGTGTCCGAGCACCTGACGGACGGTGATCCGTCCCTTTCCTCCGGCGGCGAACTCGGGCCAGTAGCGCGCCACGGGCGCGTCGACGTCGAGTGTCCCCCGCTGCACGAGCATGTGCGCGCAGATCGCCGGTCGCGCCCTTGGTCGTCGAGAACACGACCGACAGCGTGTCGGGCGACCACGGCGTCCCACCCGCGAGATCCGCCACGCCGCCCCAGATGTCGACCACCGGTTGCCCGTCGACGTAGACCGAGCAGGCGGCGCCGACATCGCGGCGCTTCTCGAAGTTCTCGACGAACGCCCCGACGACGGGCTCGAAGGCCGGCTCGGTCCACCCTCCGAGCTCGACCATCTCGGTGCTCGAAGAGCTCACGTCGGGGTTCACGGCCCAGTCAGTCTAGGGACGTCGCTTGTAGGCTTCTGGCGTGACCCTGGTGCCCGAGCCCGAGACTCCGGCGCGCTTCTACGTCGAGACGCTCGGCTGCCCCAAGAACGCCGTCGACTCCGACAAGGTGGCGGCTTCGCTCACGGCGGATGGCCTCCTCCCGGCGACCTCGCCCGAGGACGCCGAGCTCGTGGTGGTCAACACGTGCGCCTTCGTCGAGGCCGCCCGCCAGGAGTCCATCGACGTGACCCTCGCCCTCGCCGAGGCCCGCAAGCCGGGTGCCAAGCTCGTCGTGACCGGCTGCCTCGCCGAGCGGTACGGCGACGAGCTCGCTGCTGCGCTCCCGGAGGCCGACGCCGTGGTCGGCTTCGGCGCCGAAGGTGCCCTCGCCGAGGTCGTCCTGAAGCGCAAGCCGGCCGGTGTGCGCGACCTGCTCGAGCTGCCGCGCCCGGCGCCCGCCGCTCCGTGGGCGTACGTGAAGGTCGCCGAGGGGTGCGATCGGGCGTGTGCCTTCTGCGCGATTCCGTCCTTCCGGGGGAAGCAGCGTTCGCGGGCACCCGAGGCGATCGAAGCGGAGGCCCGCGACCTCGTCGAACGCGGCGCCGCCGAGCTGGTGCTCGTCGCCCAGGACCTCGCCTGGTACGGACGCGACGCGGGCGAGCCCGGCTCGCTGTCACCGCTGCTGCGGCGGCTGGACGCGCTCGCGACCGAGGGGCTGGCGCGCATCCGGCTCCTCTATCTCTATCCGAGCGAGGTGCGCGAACCGCTGGTGTCGACGATGCTCGAGCTGCCGACGGTCGTCCCGTACTTCGACCTTTCGCTCCAGCACGCGGTCGGCGCCGCTGTTGCGCCGCATGAAGCGGTGGGGGAGCGGTGAGCGATTCATTGCGCTCGTCGACGGCATCCGCGACCGCGAGCCGGACGCCGCGTTCCGGTCGTCGTTCATCGTGGGATTCCCGGGTGAGACCGAGCACGATCACGACGAGCTCCTCGCGTTCCTGACCGCGGCCGAGCTCGACTGGGCCGGCTTCTTCCCCTTCTCGCGCGAGGACGGCACGCCGGCCGCGGCGATGGACGGCGTCGTGCCGGACGAGCTGATGCACGAACGGCTCCGCGAATGCGCCGAGGTGCAGGACCCGATCACGCAGGCGGCGCGCGATGCTCTCGTCGGCTCCGACGTCGAGGTGCTCGTCGACGGGACGGACGACGACAGCGGTGAGCCCGTCGGGCGCAGCCACCGCGAGGCCCCGGAGATCGACGGCATGATCCGTGTCGCCGGCGCCTTCGCTCGCCCCGGCGCCCGGGTCCGCGCCGACGGTGACGTCGGCGTGCGGCCCCGACCTGGTCGCGGAGCCGGCATGAACACAGCCCGCAAGCCGATGCCCGCCACGGCGCGCGCCACTGCGCCGTTGCGGCGCTTCGGCGAAGGAGCAGTCGCGACGCCGGCGAACGCGATCACGGTCGCGCGCGTCCTGCTGGCCGTCCCGACGCTCGTCCTGATCGCACAGAGTGGTGCGTCGTGGCTCGCGGTCGTGCTCTGGCTGGTCCTCGCGTGCACCGACGGTGTGGACGGCTGGGTGGCGCGGCGCGACGGCACGACCCGCTCGGGCGCGTTCCTCGATCCGCTGGCCGACAAGATCCTCGTGATCGGCGGGTTCCTCGCCCTCGGGGTGCGCGGCGACATCAGCTGGATCCCGATCGTGCTCGTCGTCGGACGGGAGGCGGGGATCCAGGTCTACCGGTCGCTGGCCGGGCGGCGTGGCATCTCGCTCCCCGCCCGCCAGCTCGGCAAGTGGAAGACGACCTTGCAGTTCGCCGCCGTCGGTGCGTTCCTCTTCCCGCCCGTCGAGGACATGGTCTGGCTGCAGCAGACGGTGCTCTGGGTTGCCGTGGCGCTCACCCTGCTGTCGGCGTTCGACATGTTGCGCCGGGGGTGGCAGGAGAGCCGCACGTGAGATGCGAGGTGCTCGCGATCGGGACCGAGCTGCTGCTGGGCCAGATCGTCGACACCAACAGCGCGTGGATCGGTGAGCAGCTCGCCGACGCGGGGATCGACAGCTACGAGCACCGGCAGGTCGGGGACAACCTCGGGCGGATGGTCGAGGCGCTGCGCGAGCTGCTCGACGGGAGCGAGGCCGTCATCGTCTGCGGCGGGCTCGGCCCGACGCCCGACGACATGACCCGCCAGGCGATCGCGGAGGTGATGGGCGTCGACCTCGAGCGCCGAGAGGACCTCGTGGAGTGGGTCTCGGCGTTGTTCACGTCGCGCGGGCGCGACATGCCCGAGAACAACCTGCGCCAGTGTGACGTCCCCATTGGCGCGGAGCCGATCTCGAACTCCGTCGGCACGGCCCCGGGCATCAAGGCGCCGGTCGGCGACAAGGTCGTGTACGCGGTGCCGGGCGTCCCGTACGAGATGCAGCTCATGATGAGCGAGCACGTCCTGCCCGACCTGCTCGCGCGCTCCGGTCAGCAGGCGGCGATCGTGTCGCGATCGCTCAAGACGTGGGGGGCGTCCGAGTCGGGCTTGGCCGAGATGATCGCCCACCGCGTCGACGCGCAGACGAACCCGACGATCGCGTTCCTTGCCCGGGGGATCGAAGGGCTCGTGGTCCGGATGACCGCCAAGGCGTCGACAGCGGAGGAGGCGCGCGCTCTCATCGAGCCCGAGGAGAAGGTGTTGCGGGAGATCCTCGGGGATCTCGTGTTCGCGGTCGACAACGAGACGATGGAGACGGTCGTCCTCGACCTGCTCCGCAAGCGCGGCCTGACGCTCGGGCTCGCGGAGTCGATCACCGGCGGTCTGGTCGCGTCGCGTCTCGTGAGCGTGCCCGGCACGAGCGACGTGTTGAAGGGCGGCGTCGTCGCCTACATGACGGACGCCAAGCGCACGCTCCTCGGCGTGACGGCCGAGCACGTCGTCAGCAGCGAGTGCGCGCGGCAACTGGCCGAGGCGGCGCGGCGCGTGTTCGACGCCGACGTGGGGCTCGGCGTGACCGGCGTCGCCGGGCCCGACGAGCAGGACGGCCAGCCGGCCGGCACCGTGTTCTTCGGCCTCGCCGTCGGCGACGGGCCGGTCGAGGCGATGGGCACGCAACTGCCCGGTCAGCGCGAGATGGTGCGGCAGTTCGCCACGATCTCCCTCCTGAACCTGCTGCGCATGAAGCTGCTTTCGATGGAATGACCGAGCCCGAGGTGGGCCGGGCCTTCGTGGCCGTGGTCCCGCCCGACGACGTCCTCGATGCGGTCGACGCGGCTGCGTCTTCGATCGAGGTCCCGTCGACCGCCCGTCGCACCAGGCGGCCGCAGTGGCACCTGACCCTGCAGTTCCTCGGCAACCGGGTCGACTTCGCCGCCGTCGCCGCCGCCCTCGGGCCGCTCGCGGTGCGGGGCGGGGCGGTGCAGCTCGGTGCCGCCGGCGCGTTCCCGACAGAGCGGCGGGGCCGGGTGCTGTGGCTCGGCGTGAGCGAGGGCGATGCGCTCCTCGTGCAGCTGGCGGCGGCGGTGGGCGCGCTGCTCGAGCCGGTCGGCTACCCGCCCGAGGCGCGCCCGTACCACGCCCACCTCACCCTCGCCCGGCTCAAGGCGCCCGCCGATCTCCGGCCGGTCGTCGCCGCGCTCGGGTCGGGGCCGGTCGGAAGGGCGTGGACGGCCGAGGAGGTCGTGCTGTTCCGGAGCAAGCCGGGGCGCGGTGGCTCCGAGTACACGCCGAAGGCGCGCTTCCCGCTCGGGTAGGCGGATCCGTCGAAAGCCTTGCACCGAACGGGTGTTCGGGCTAAGTTACACGCGTGTCGTTCGGGTCTCGCACCGAGGCACCGGGCGAACCAGAGGCGAACCAACAGGGCGAACCAAAGGGGTAGCTGTCATACCCCAGCCGTAGGTTGCTCCTCACGGCACTCCCCCAACCGCACGAAGATCGCAAGGAGGGTTCCATCGTGGAACGCGACGACAACGCCCTCGAGATGGCCGTCGGCCAGATCGAGAAGCAGTTCGGCAAGGGCTCGATCATGCGGCTGGGGGAGCACGGCAACGTCGGCGTCGCCGCCATCCCCACCGGCGCGCTCGCCCTCGACATCGCGCTCGGCATCGGCGGCCTGCCCCGGGGCCGGGTGGTCGAGGTGTTCGGCCCCGAGGCGTCGGGGAAGTCCACGCTCGCCATGCACGTGGTGGCGGAGGCGCAGCGCAACGGTGGCGTGTGCGCGTACGTCGACGCCGAGCACGCCATGGACCCGGTGTACGCGTCGGCCATCGGCGTCAATGTCGACGAGCTGCTGATCAGTCAGCCCGACACCGGTGAGCAGGCGCTCGAGATCGCCGACATGCTCATCCGCTCCGGCGCGCTCGACGTCGTCGTGATCGACTCGGTCGCCGCGCTCGTGCCACGCGCCGAGATCGAGGGCGAGATGGGCGACACGCACGTGGGCCTCCAGGCCCGGCTCATGAGCCAGGCGCTCCGCAAGCTCACCCACAACCTCAACCGCTCCCGCACGATCTGCATCTTCATCAACCAGCTGCGGGAGAAGATCGGCGTGATGTTCGGCAGCCCGGAGACCACGCCGGGCGGGCGGGCGTTGAAGTTCTACTCGTCGGTGCGGCTCGACATCCGGCGGGTGGAGTCGATCAAGGACGGTACGGAGATCATCGGGAACCGGGCCCGGGTCAAGGTGGCGAAGAACAAGGTGGCGCCGCCGTTCAAGATGGCCGAGTTCGACATCATGTACGGCAAGGGCATCAGCCGTGAAGGCTCGCTGCTCGACGTCGGCATCGATCTCGGCATCGTCAAGAAGTCCGGCGCGTGGTTCACCTACGAGGGCGAGCAGCTCGGCCAGGGCCGCGAGAAGGCCAAGCAGTTCCTGACCGAGAACCTCGACCTGATGTTCGAGATCAGCGAGAAGATCAAGGACGCGGTCGGCATCGACCCGACGTCGGCCGAGGAACCCGAGCCCGAACCGCCGGAGGACGATGGCGAGTCGCCCAACGGCAACGGGAAGGGCAAGGAGACCGGCAAGTCGAGCAACGGCAAGCGCGCTGGGGCGCCTGCGGAGACCCTCGGGATCGACAGCTAAAGGACAGGGACGCCGGAGGCATGCGTGGGGGGCGGTTCGCAACGGGCCGCCTCCCACGTCACCTCGAGCTCAACACATCTAGAGCACGCCCCGCAGGATGGCGGCGACGCCTGCGATCGTGACCAGGGTCAGGACCGCCGGACGCAGGCTGCGTTCGCCGGCGAGGCGGGTCACGAGCGTGCTGCACGCGAGCCCGAGGAGGAGGGCGGGCATGAGGGCGAGCGCGAGCAGCAGCTGCCACCCGTGGATCTCGCCCGCGATCAGCAGGGCAGTGAACGACATGACCGCACCGACCAGGAACGCGCACGCCAGCGTGGCGCGGATCATGTGCCCGGGGTGACGCTGGTAGAGGAGCGCCAGAGGCGGTCCGTCGATCGCGGCGGTGGTGCCGAGGACGCCGGCGGTTGCGCCGGCGCTCGTCGCGGTCTCCCGGTTCACGCGCACGTGGCCGGCGAACAAGCTCAAGAGGACGCCGGCCAGCACCGCCGACCCGGCGAGGGTGGCGAGCAGGTCCCCGGAGACGAGGGCCACGATCACGACGCCGACGACGGTGCCGGGCACCCGGCCGACGACGATCCAGGTCAGGCCGGGCCAGTCGACGCCGTGCCATTCACGGATCGCCATGGTCACCGTCAGCGGGATACCGAGCGTGACGAGCGCGCCCGGCACCGCCTCCGGCACCACCAATGCGACGACGGGGACGAGCACGAGGTTCTGTCCGAACCCGATCGAGCCCTGCACCGCCCCGCCGGCCGCGGCGACGAGCGCGAGGAGCATGAACTCCGCGAACGAGACGTGCACGATGCGCTACGGCGCCGCTCGCGCCGCGCCTCGCTGCCAGTGCTCGCGATCGAGTCGGTAGAGGACGTGATGCCGAACCCGATCGCCTTCGGCGACGCCGGGGTGGTCGAAGTCGTCGTCGGGATCGCGCCGCATGCCGAGGCGCTCCATCACCCGACGCGAGCGCGTGTTGCCGTGGGTGGTGAACGACACGATCTCGTCGAGCGCGAGGGCGTCGAAGCCGTACGCGAGGGCCGCCTCGGCGCCTTCGGTCGCGTAGCCGTGACCCCAGTGCTCACGGGCCAGACGCCAACCGACTTCGACCGCGGGCGTGAACGGCGCGTCGAACGTCGCCGGGTTGAGGCCGACGAACCCGACGAACGAGGCGGTCCCAGGGACCTCGACCGCCCACAGGCCCCACCCGCGCAGCCGGAGCCCCGTCTCGATCCGGTCGACGAGCTCGTCGCTCTCGTCGCGGCGCAGGGGCGTGGGGAAGTGCTCCATCACGACTGTGTCGGCGTTGAGGGCGGCGAACGGCACCCGATCGTCGTCCCGCCACGGGCGCAGCAGGAGTCGGGCCGTACGAAGCTCCGACGGGGCGC
Source organism: uncultured Actinomycetes bacterium (assembly GCA_963781615.1). Taxonomy (GTDB): domain Bacteria; phylum Actinomycetota; class Acidimicrobiia; order IMCC26256; family JACDBD01; genus JALZAA01. The sequence continues at coordinate 601,872 of CAWAGI010000005.1, forward strand.
GCACCGTCCGAGGCTATCGAGCCGTCCGTAGACTGTTCCGGATGGCCGAGCCCCGCCGCTTCTTCATCCGCACGTTCGGATGCCAGATGAACGAGCACGACTCGGAACGGATCGCCGGACTGCTCGCCGCCGAGGGCATGCAGCACACCGACGACGTCGAACAAGCCGACGTGGTGGTGTTCAACACGTGCTGCGTGCGCGAGAACGCCGACAACAAGCTCTACGGGCATCTCGGTCGGGTGAAGGCGCTGAAGGAGCGACGGCCCGAGGTTCAGATCGCCGTCGGCGGCTGCCTGGCCCAGAAGGACCGGGAGCTCATCGTCGAGCGGGCGGGCCACGTCGACGTCGTGTTCGGGACGCACAACCTGTCCCACGCGCCGGCGCTGCTGGAGCGGGCCCGCCTCGACAGGCCCGGGCCGAAGGAAGCGATCGTCGAGATCCTCGAGGAGCACGAGGCGTACCCCTCGGCGCTGCCCGCCCGGCGCGACGTCGCGCACTCGGCCTGGGTCACGATCCAGATCGGCTGCGACAACTCGTGCACGTTCTGCATCGTTCCGATCGTGCGGGGCCGCGAGGTCAGCCGGCGCCTGGGCGACATCGTGCACGAGGTCGAGGAGCTCGCCGCCGACGGCGTCACCGAGATCACGCTGCTCGGGCAGAACGTGAACTCGTACGGGCGCGACCTCGGCGCCGGTCAGTACTCGCCACGCTTCGCGGATCTGCTGCGGGCCGTCGACGCCGTGGACGGCATCCGTCGCATCCGGTACACGTCGCCGCATCCGAAGGACCTGCGTCCCGAGACGATCGCCGCCATGGCCGAGTGCGAGAGCGTGTGCGAGCACCTGCACCTGCCTCTCCAGGCGGGCAGCGACCGCACCCTGGCCCGAATGCACCGGGGCTACACGGCCGAGCGCTACCTGCAGAAGCTCGCCGCCGCCCGGGACGCGATTCCGGATCTCGCCGTGACGACCGACCTCATCGTCGGGTTCCCGGGGGAGACGGATGACGACTTCCGCCGGACGCTCGAGGTCGTCGACGAGGCCGCCTACGACGCCGCGTACACGTTCGTGTTCTCGCCCCGTCCGGGGACACCTGCAGCCGAGATGACCGACGAGCGCGTCCCGCCGGACGTGGCACAGGAGCGGATGCGCCAACTGGTGGAGGTCGTGGAGCGGCATGCCCTCCGCAGGCACGAGGCGCGCGTCGGCCGCGTCGAGCAGGTGCTCGTCGACGGACCCTCGAAGAAGGACCCGGCGGTGCTGTCGGGTCGCACCCGTCAGAACAAGCTCGTCCACTTTGCGGCGTCGGGCGGCGCCACAGGTCCCGGCGCTCTGGTCAACGCGCGGATCACGCACGCGGCGCCGCACTGGCTCCAGGCCGACGTGGTCGGCGTCGCCGCGCCGGCGCGCACGCCCCGTACCCGGATCCCGCTGGCGGTGGTCTAGCCACGGCCACGCACCTCGCCCTGGTCGGTCCCACGGCATCGGGAAAGTCGGCGCTTGCGCTGGGCGCCGCGCACGCCCTCGGGGACGTCGAGATCGTCTCGCTCGATTCGATGCAGGTGTACCGCGGCCTCGACATCGGCACGGCCAAGCCGACCGCGGCCGAGCAGTCCGCGGTACCGCACCACGTCATCGACGTCGTCGAGCCCACCGAGGAGTGGTCGGCTGCGCGCCACCAAGCCGCCGCCCGCGCCGCCGTCGCCGCCATCGAAGGGCACGGCAGACGCGCCCTTCTCGTCGGCGGGACCGGCCTCTACGTGCAGGCCGTTGTCGACGACCTGCGCTTCCCCGGCGAGGATCCCGACCTGCGCGCCGCACTCGAGGCGTGGACGGCCCAGCCGGGCGGCGTCGCCGCCGCCTACGACGAGCTCGGCCGGCGTGATCCGGACGCGGCCGAGAAGATCGACCCGCACAACGCTCGGCGCATCGTCCGCGCTCTCGAGGTGATCCGTCTCACCGGCAAGCCGTTCTCCTCCTTCGGGCCCGGGCTCGACCAGTTCGGTCCGACGGCGTTCCCCGTGCGGATGGTGGGCGTGTGGGTGCCCCGCGACGTACTGAACGCCCGCATCGCGGCGCGGTTCGCGGTCATGCGCGACGCCGGCTTCGTCGACGAGGTGCAGCGCTTGCTCGACGGGCCGACGCTCTCGCGCACGGCGGCGCAGGCGATCGGGTACCGGGAGGTCATCGCCGCGCTCGCCGACGGGGGACCCGTGGACGATGCCATCGAGACCGCCGTCCGCCGCACCCGCTCCTTCGCCCGCCGCCAGCGGATGTGGTTCCGGCGCGACCCGCGCATCACGTGGCTGGGCGCGATCGAGAATCCGTGCGCCGTGCTGCCCACACTGCTGGCAACCTGGACCTCATGAGCGTCCGCAGCCTTCGGCTCTCAAAGCTGCACGGGGCCGGCAACGACTTCCTGGTCACCGTCGCCGCGGACCAGGGCGGCCCCGACGCCACCCTCGCGGCGCGCCTGTGTGACCGGCACCTCGGGATCGGCGCCGACGGGCTCGTCACGCTGCTCCCGGGACGGGACGGCGCCGACTGCACCATGGAGCTGCGCAACGCCGACGGGAGCCTGGCTGAGATGAGCGGGAACGGGATCGCCTGCCTCTCGTGGGTCGCGGTCCGCGAGGGGCTCGGCGACGGGAAGCGCCTCGTCGTCGACACGGGGGGCGGTCGTCGCGAGGTCGAGCTCGACGTCAACCGGGCGACGGGCGAGCTGGTCGGCACCACAGTCGACATGGGCCCGGTGACCTTCGAGCCTGCCGAGATCCCGCTCGACGCGCCGAGCGCGCTCGACCTCGAGGTGACGTTCCACGGCGTCACGTACTCCGGCGACGCCGCCGGCATGGGCAACCCACACCTCGTCCTGCTCGTCGACGACCCCGAGACCACACGCGTCACCCAGCACGGCCCCCATCTCGAAACCGACCCGCGCTTCCCGCACCGCACGAACGTCGAGTTCGTCGCCGTCATCGGGACCGACGAGCTCGCCATGCGGGTCTGGGAACGCGGCGTCGGCGAGACGCTGTCGTGCGGCACCGGGGTGTGTGCGTCGGCGGCCGTCGCCCATCGCCGCGGCCTCGTCAACGACAACGTCACCGTGCACGTACGAGGCGGGACGCACGAGGTCGAGCTGGGCGAGACGGTCCGGCTGCGTGGTCCGGTCACGCATGTCTTCGATACGGAGGTGAGCCTCGCGTGAGCGACCGCGAAGGCCGCCAGCGCCGCCGTCTCACGGCCACCGAGGTCGACCTCGGCGTCGTCAAGCAGCGCGCGCTCCTGATCGGCACCGGCACGGGCACCCGGTCGCTCGACGAGGCCGAAGCGAGCCTGTCGGAGCTCGGGCAGCTCACCGACACCGCCGGTGCGGATCCGGTCGAGGCCGTCCTCCAACGGCGCCCGTCGCCCGATCCCGCCACGTACATCGGTTCGGGCAAGGCGGACGAGCTGCGCGCGCTCGCCGACGCGCTCGACGTCGACGTGGTCGTGTTCGACGACGAGCTGACGCCCGCGCAGCAGCGCAACCTCGAGAAGAAGTTCGGGCGCGACGTCGTCGACCGCGTGGCGCTGATCCTCGACATCTTCGCCCAGCACGCCCACAGCCAGGAGGGCATGGTCCAGGTGGAGCTGGCGCAGCTGCGCTACCGGCTGCCCCGGCTGCGCGGCCGCGGCATCGAGCTGAGCCAGCAGGCCGGCGGCATCGGCACACGGGGCCCGGGCGAGACCCAGCTCGAGGTCGACCGCACGGAGAATCCAGCGCCGCATGAACAAGCTCGAGGCCGAGCTCGACCGTCTCGCGAAGACCCGGGCCACCCAGCGGAAGGCCCGCCGGCGCCGCGAGCTTCCGACGGTGTCACTCGTCGGCTACACAAACGCCGGCAAGTCGACCCTCCTCAATCGGCTCACCCGCGCCGACGCGCTCGTCGAGGACCGTCTCTTCTCGACGCTCGACCCCACGACGCGTCGTCTGCGCCTTCCCGGGGGCGAGGTCGCGCTCCTCAGCGACACAGTCGGGTTCGTGCGCCGCCTGCCGCACCAGCTCGTCGAGGCGTTCCAGTCCACGCTCGAGGAGGTCGCCCAGGTCGACATGCTCGTCCACGTCGTCGACGCCGGCGCTCCCGACGTCGAGCAACAGGTCGAGGCCGTCCGCGCCGTCCTGCGCGAGATCGGTGCAGCCGGCCGACCGGAGCTGCTCGTGGTGAACAAGGTGGACCTCGCCGACCCGAGTGCCGTTGACGAGTTGGTGTCGACGCACGAGGAGGCGATCGCCGTGTCGGCGGCGACGGGCGAGGGAGTGGAGAAGCTGGAGCAGGCCATCGCCGACCGCATGCGCGCGCTCAACCCTGTCGTCGAGCTCGCCGTCCCGTACGACCGGGGCGACGTCGTTGCGGCGTTGCATCGCGAAGGAGCCGTGCTCGTCGAGGTGCACGGAGATCGCGAGACCCGCGTCCGCGCCCGCATCCCCGAGTCGGATGTGAGCCGCTTCCGGGAGTTCGTCGTGCCCGACGGGATGTCCACGGGCTCCGCGAACGGGCCCGGATAGCCTGCGCTCATGGCCGCGACGGGGTTCGTCCCACCGCCGTACCCGCACGACCGGCTAGGCGAGCTCCGGGCGGTCGCGGAAGCCGTTCCCGGCGGGATCGTGGACTGCTCCGTCGGGACGCCGGTGGATCCGATGCCCGACGTGGCGCGGCGGGCGCTCGCCGACGCCGCGGCAGCCGCAGCCGGGTATCCGCCCGCCATCGGTTCGTCGGCGTACCGGGAAGCGGCGTCGGCATGGATCGCCCGCCGCTTCGGCGTCCAGGTCGCCCCCGAAGCCGTCGTCGCGTGCGTGGGTACCAAGGAGCTCGTCGCGTCGCTGCCGCGGGTCCTCTCGATGCGCGACCCGTCTCGTGACACCGTGCTGTATCCCGAGATCGCCTACCCGACCTATGAGATGGGCGCCCGCCTCGCGGGGCTGCGCGCCGTGCCCGTCCCACTCGACGAGCGCTGGCTGCTCGACCTGTCCCGGGTCGACGAACAGGACGCTGCCCGCGCGCTGCTCGTCTGGGTGAACGAGCCGGGAAACCCCACGGGGTCGTCGGGCGGCGGCGTGCTCCGCGCCGTCGCCGACTGGGCGCGGAGCAGCGGCGCGGTCGTCGCCAGTGACGAGTGCTACGCCGAGTTCACTTACGACGCCGACGGTGCGCCCGCCGATCCGGCGACGATCCTCGCGAACGGTTCGGACCGCGCCCTCGCCGTCCATTCGCTCTCCAAGCGCTCCAACATGGCCGGTCTGCGCGCCGGGTTCGTGGCCGGCGATCCGGCGCTCGTCAGCTACCTGGGCGAGGTCCGCAAGCACGCAGGCCTGATGACCCCGGCTCCGGTGCAGGCCGCGGCCACCGCCGCCCTCGGTGACGACGTCCACGTCGACGAGCAGCGGGCCCGCTACTCGCGCCGCCGGACGGACGCGCTGGACGCGCTGCAGCCCTGGGGCCTCGTCCACGACGGCGGGCCGTCCACCTTCTACTTGTGGCTCCGGGCGGCGGACTCGGTCGAGGACGGTTGGGCGATCGCACGCCGCCTCGCCGAACGCGGCCTTCTGGTCGCGCCCGGCGATCTCTACGGGCCCGGTGGCGCCACCCACGTGCGGCTCTCGCTCACCCAGCCCGACGATCGCCTCCGTGTCGCCTTCGACCGGCTGGCGGCGAGGGAGCCCGTGTGAGCGACCTCGCCGAGCAGGTCACGCGCCTCTGGGACGGACGCAACGACCTCGCGGCCGTGATGCCGCCCGCCGAGGCCCGCGCCGTCGTGCGCGAGGCGATCGATCTTCTCGATCGAGGCGAGGCGCGTGTCGCCGAGGTCGTCGACGGTGACGTCGTGGTGCACGAATGGCTGAAGCAGGCGATCCTCCTGCTGTTCCGGCTCGAGGACCTCGCGGTCATGGAGGTCGGCCCGTTCGAGTACCACGACAAGCTCCCGCTGAAGCACGACTACGCCTCGGCGCGCGTGCGTGTGGTTCCGGGTGGCTCGGCGCGGTGGGGCTCGTACCTCGCGCCCGGTGTCATCCTCATGCCCTCGTACGTCAACATCGGTGCCCGCGTCGGTGCCGACACGATGGTCGACACGTGGGCGACCGTCGGCTCGTGCGGGCAGATCGGCGAGCGCGTGCACCTCTCGGGCGGGGTCGGCATCGGCGGCGTGCTCGAGCCGCCGCAGGCTGCGCCGGTCGTCGTCGAGGACGACGCGATGGTCGGCAGCCGATCGATGATCACCCAGGGCGCGCGGGTGGGGCAGGGGAGCGTGCTCGGCGAGGGCGTGATCTTGAACCCCGCCATCCCCGTCATCGATGCCGCGACCGGCGACGAAGTCGGGCGCGGCGTCGTGCCGCCGTGGTGCATCGTCGTGCAGGCGACACGCAAGCGCGAGTTCCCGGGTGGGGAGTTCGGCCTCCCGTGCGCGTTGATCCTGCGGCGCCTCGAGCCGGGCGAACGCGCCGACAAGGCAAAGCTCAACGAGATCCTGCGTGAGCACGGCGTCGCTTCCTGACCTGCGCTCCGCGCCGGCTGACGACCTCCTCGCGCTGACGGCGTCGCTGGTCGCGGTGCCGTCGGTGAGCCGTGACGAGCGCGACCTCGCCGACCAGATCGAGCGGCGCCTCGCCGAGCGCGCGCCCGGCCTCGGGCTTGCCCGCGTCGAGAACAACGTCATCGTCCGTACCGACCTCGGGCGCGATCGGCGCGTCCTGCTCGGCGGCCATCTCGACACCGTGCCCGCCAACGCCAACGACGTCCCGCGTCTCGAGGGCGACGTGCTGCACGGACTGGGGTCGGCCGACATGAAGGGTGGCCTGGCCGTGCTGCTCCGCCTCGCCGAGGAGATCGCCGCCGGCCATGAGCCGCGTGTCGACTGCACGATGTTCTTTTACGAGGGCGAGGAGATCGCCGACGAGTTCAACGGGCTCGGACACGTGTTCGCCGAGCAGCCTGACCTGCTGGCGGGAGACTTCGCCGTGCTCCTCGAGCCCACCGGCGGGCACGTCGAGGCCGGTTGCCAGGGCACCCTGCACCTCCGGGCGCACTTCGACGGCGAGCGGGCCCACTCGGCCCGTCCTTGGCAGGGCAGCAATGCCATCCACGCCGCCGCCGACGTCCTCCACCGGCTCGCCGCGCACGAGTCGGACACCGTGATGGTCGACGGGCTGCCGTACCGGGAGTCGCTCCAGGTCGTCCGCATCGAGGGGGGCGTCGCGAACAACGTCGTCCCCGACTCCTGCACGCTGGTCGTGAACCGGCGCTTCGCGCCCGCTTCCTCGGTCGACGAGGCCCGGGCGCAGGTGGAGAAGCTCCTCTCCGGCGCGGACCGGATCGAAGTGATCAACGCGTCCCCGGCCGCGCCGCCCGACCTCGGTCATCCGTTCGTGGCGGAGTTCATCGAGACGATCGGCCTCGACGTCGAGCCGAAGCTGGGCTGGACCGACGTCGCCCGGTTCGCATCCCGGGGCGTCCCGGCAGTGAACTTCGGGCCCGGCGACCCCGACGTGGCGCACACGGCCGACGAACGCGTCACGCGCGCGTCCGTCGAGCAGTGCTACGCAGCCCTGAGCCGCTTCCTCGGGGTCGCCGCCTGAGCGACGAAGTCCTCAGACCTTGCGGAGGACGGTCACGACCTTGCCGTAGATGACGACCTCGTCGGCGTTGAAGACGAGCTCGTCCATGTCCTCGTTGGCGGGCTTGAGGACGACCTTGCCCCGGCGACGCGAGAACGTCTTGACGGTCGCCTCCTCGCCGGGGATGCCGGCGACGACGATCTCGCCCGGCTCGGCCGTGCTCTGCTGGCGCACGACGATGTGGTCGCCGTCGAAGATGCCGGCGTCGATCATGGAGTCGCCCCGCACCCGGACCATGAACAGCTGCCCGCGGCCGGTGAAGTCCTCGGGGAGGGGGAGAGTCTCCTCGACGTTCTCAGCCGCCAGGACGCCGGTCCCGGCGGCGACGTCGCCGACGAGCGGGATGTTGCGGACGGGCCGGCGCTCGACCGCCGCCCCCGAGCCGGGCTCGAAGCGCACTTCGATCGCCCGGGGCTTGGTGGGGTCGCGGACCAGATAGCCCTTGTCCTGGAGGGCGGCGAGGTGGGCGTGCACGGTCGAGCTGGACGAGAGGCCGACCGCCTCGCCGATCTCCCGCACGCTCGGTGGGTAGCCGCGGCGGCGGACCTCGGCGTCGATGAACTCGAGCACCTGGCGCTGCCGGGTGGTCAGGTCGGTCATTGTTCGTGCCCTCCGGTTTGCATCGCAGGAGTCGCGTTTCGGACGCCATCTGAGGCGTCCAGACGCACGGTAACACGATCAGGCGTTCGGGGCAAACATCTGTTCGGCTTTCGTGTTGACGGGAACACCCGTTCGTGGTTGGATGCGAACAGGCGTTCGGCCCACCGAGTGGATCTCCCGGGTGGGTCGAGCCACGCCGGGGGCTGGTCCGCTCCCCGGCGCAGTTGTCAGGAGAGCAGGCGTCCCAGGCGTCACTGTCATACCCCCGTGGTTCGCTACGGGGAGACGGAACAAACAGACCGATCAAAGAGACCGATCAAAGAGACCGATCAGAGAGACCGATCAGAGAGACCGATCAGAGAGACCGATCAAAGAGAGCGAAGAGGCGGAGAGAGAAGGAGGCTCGTCACATGGCCGCCGTCGTGACCACCCCGAGGATCGAAGAGCCCGCCGTGACGCCCACGGTCCGGCGGGTCGCGCCCCGCTCCGTCGCCCGGCGCGGGCATCGACCCTCGGCCGCCACCTACTGGCGCCGGCGCACCGTCGCCGTCGCGATCGGGCTGGCGGCGCTGGTCATGGCGGGGAAGGCGGGTGCCGCGCTCGGGGGCTCACCCCTCGCAGTCCCCGAGCGCCGCCCGGCCACCACGCCCTACGTGGTGCAACCGGGCGACTCGCTGTGGTCGATCGCGGCACGCCTGGAGCCGGGCCACGACCCGCGCCCCGTCGTCGACGCGCTGGCGGCCGACCGCGGCGGCGCGCCGCTCGTCCCCGGCGAGGTCATCACGCGGCCGCAGTGACGCCGCCCGAGCGACGGAATGGCTGGGTACCGTGGCACGGTGCGCTGCCCGTACTGCCAGACGGCCGAGGACAAGGTCGTCGACTCGCGCCCAGCGGACGACGGGGGGGCGATCCGGCGGCGGCGCGAGTGTCTCGCCTGCGGACGGCGCTTCACGACCTACGAGCGGCTCGAGGAGCTCCCGTTGATGGTCGTGAAGCGGGGAGGGATGAAGGAGCCCTTCGAGCGGGCCAAAGTCGAGGCCGGCATCCAGCGGGCGGTGACGCACCGCCCCGTTCCCGACGGATCGGTGGCCGAGATCGCGGCCGAGATCGAGGAGGAGCTGCGGGCGGAGGGAGCCGAGGTCACCAGCGAGCGGGTGGGGCTGGCGGTGCTCGAACGGCTCCGGGTCCTCGATCCCGTCTCGTACCTGCGGTTCGCGTCCGTCTACAAGGGCTTCGAGGACGTCACCGACTTCGAACGCGAGGTCGCCGTGCTCCAGAAGTCGACCGAGCCCAAGCGGCATCCGGCCCGGTCCCGGTGATCCGGTTCGGAGCTTGTGCGCGAATTCACCAGCAGAATCTTCGCGACCCCCGCCTGACCTGCCCCGACGCCGGCCCCGAGGGCCCGGTGAGCGTTGACGGGCTGTAATTACGGTGGTGTAATGAGCCTCCGCATGTCGTGGTCGACGGCAGATCGACCGCAATATCTTGGGGTCTGAAGGGACCTCACCACCGCAGACACCACAGAAGGGGGAGTCGGTCCATGGCCATGGCGCCGGAGCAGATGGGGATCGGGATCCGCAGGCACTTCACCGAGGCGGGCACGCATCCGTACGACACACTCGAGTGGGAGCACCGCGAAGCCCGCATCCCCAACTATCGCGACGGCACCGACGCCTTCTTCCAACCCGACGTCGAGTTCCCCGTCAGCTGGTCGCAGAACGCGACGAACATCGTCGCCCAGAAGTACTTCCGGGGCACGCTCGGTACCCCTGAGCGCGAGTCGTCGCTGCGCCAGGTGATCGACCGGATCGCCGACACCATCACCGACTGGGGCGTCCGCGACGGGTATTTCGTCGACGACGAGGAAGCCGAGATCTTCCGCGACGAGCTCAAGTACGTCCTCGTGCACCAGCGCGCCGCGTTCAACTCGCCCGTGTGGTTCAACATCGGCGTCCAGGGCGTCCCGCAGCAGGCGAGCGCGTGCTTCATCCTCGCCGTCGAAGACCGCATGGACGCGATCCTCAACTGGTACCGGGAAGAGGGGACCATCTTCAAGGGCGGGTCCGGGTCGGGGATCAACCTGTCCGGGCTGCGGTCGTCGAGCGAGGGCCTCCAGGGCGGCGGCACCGCCAGCGGCCCCGTGAGCTTCATGCGCGGCGCCGACGCGTCGGCCGGGACGATCAAGTCGGGCGGCAAGACGCGCCGCGCCGCCAAGATGGTGATCCTCAACGCCGACCACCCCGACATCGAGGAGTTCATCTGGTGCAAGGCGATCGAGGAGCGCAAGGCGCGCGCCCTCGGCGAGGCCGGCTTCGACATGGACCTCGACGGCAAGGACAGCCACTCGATCCAGTACCAGAACGCGAACAACTCCGTCCGCGTCACCGACGAGTTCATGCAGGCCGTCCTCGACGACCGCGACTGGCAGCTGCAGTCGGTCACGACGGGCGAGGTCGCCCGCACGGTCAAGGCCCGTGATCTCATGCGTCAGATCTCCGAGGCAACCTGGGAGTGCGCCGACCCCGGCATGCAGTTCGACACGACGATCAACCGGTGGCACACGGCGCCGAACACGGGGCGGATCAACGCGAGCAACCCGTGCTCGGAGTACATGCACCTTGACAACTCGGCCTGCAACCTCGCCAGCATCAACCTGCTGCGATACCTGGACGACAGCGACGAGTTCGACGTCGAGGCGTTCCAGCACACCGTCGAGGTGGTGTTCACCGCCCAGGAGATCCTCGTCGGCAACGCCGACTACCCGACCGAGAAGATCGCCGAGACGAGCCGGGCCTTCCGCCAGCTCGGCCTCGGGTACGCCAACCTCGGTGCCCTGCTCATGGCCCGGGGACTGCCCTACGACTCGCCCGAGGGCCGGGCGTGGGCGGGTGCGATCACGTCGCTGATGACGGGCCACGCCTACGCGACGAGCGCACGCACCGCCGCCCGCATGGGCCCGTTCGCCGGCTACGCCGACAACGCCGACGCCATGCTGAACGTGCTGCGCATGCACCGTGAGAAGGCGGGCGAGATCGACGGCGCGCTCGTGCCGAACGGCCTGCTCACGGCGGCGCGCCGCGCCTGGGACGAAGCGACGTCGCTCGGCGAGAGCCACGGGGTGCGCAACTCGCAGGCCAGCGTTCTGGCGCCGACCGGCACCATCGCGCTCGCGCTCGACTGCGACACGACCGGCATCGAGCCCGACCTGGCGCTCACCAAGGCGAAGAAGCTGGTCGGCGGGGGCACGATGCTCATCGTCAACCAGACGGTGCCCCGCGCCCTCCGGCGCCTCGGGTACTCGAGCGAGCAGGTCGACCAGATCGTCGCCTACGTCAACGAGCACAAATCCATCGTCGGCGCGCCCGGCTTCAATCCCGAGCACCTGCCGGTGTTCGCCTGCTCGATGGGCGACAACACGATCCACTACATGGGTCACATCACGATGATGGGTGCAGTGCAGCCGTTCATCAGCGGCGCGATCAGCAAGACCTGCAACGTTCCCGAAGAGACGACCGTCGACGAGCTCGAGCAGGTGCACATCGACGCCTGGCACCTGGGGATCAAGGCGATCGCGATCTACCGCGACAACTGCAAGGTCGCCCAGCCGCTGGCGACGCAGAAGAAGGCCGATGCGAGTGACGGCGACAACGCCTTGGCGGAGGAGGCCGAGCGGGTCGTCGAGCACGTGATCACGGTCGAGAAGCCCGTCCGGCGCAAGCTGCCGAAGAAGCGCACCTCCCAGACCTTCTCCTTCCGGGTCGCGGACTGCCACGGGTACGTCACGGTGGGGGAGTTCGAGGACGGGAGTCCCGGCGAGCTGTTCCTGAAGGTCGCCAAGCAGGGCTCGACGCTGGCCGGGATCATGGACGGGTTCGCGATCGCGGTGTCACTGGGTCTGCAGTTCGGCGTGCCGCTGCGGACGTTCGTCGAGAAGTTCACGAACGTCCGCTTCGAGCCGGCGGGGATGACCGACGACCGCGAGCTCCGGTTCGCCACCAGCCTGCTCGACTACATCTTCCGGCGCCTGGCGGTGGAGTACCTGCCCGTCGACGAGCGTCGGGAGATCGGCGTGCTGACCGTCGACGAGCGGGTGCAGCCCACGTTGCCCGGCGTCGAGGAGGCGAGCACGGAGAACCATCCCGGGCTCGACACGCTGCCGGTCGAGGACCAGGCGGCGCCGGAAGCGGCGCAGCCGGTGGAGGCCGCAAGCACGATGTCGTCGACGATCGAGGGCGAGACCGTCATCTGCCACATCTGCGGCGACATCATGCAGCGGGCAGGCAGCTGCTACGCCTGCCCCAGCTGCGGCACCACCAGCGGGTGCTCGTAGCGCGGCGCGTCAGGCGCGGCTGAGTGAGAAGACCTCGACGGGGACGGCGAAGCCCTTGAGAGCGCGGCGGCCGGCGGGCTCGAACACGAGCGCGCCGGCGTCGTCGTCCTTCTCGGCGAGTCTCTTCGTGTCCGCCGAGACGAGGATCTCCTGAGGGACGGCGATGTCGGCCAGGCGGGCGGCGAGGTTCACCTCGACGCCGTAGTAGTCGCCCTCGCGTGTGAGCAGATCACCGGTGGCGAGACCTCCCCGCGGAGTGACGGTGGTATCCGGGTCGCGGAAGGCGTCGACGAGCGCCAGCGCGATCTCACAGGCGGCGCCGGGCTCGAGCACGACGAACATGATCTCGTCGCCGATGTGCTTCACGAGCTGCCCGCCGTGCTCGGCGATGGTCTCGTACGAGCGATCCTCGAACTCGTCGAGGAGCTGCCACAATCCCGCCGGCGTGAGCTCCTGGGTGAGCGACGTGAAACCGACGAGGTCGACGAAACCGACGGCGAGCCGCGCAGTCGTGTAGTCGCTGGTGTGCAACCGCGCCGCGCGGCCCCGGCTGATGACGTCGCGCAGGTGGCGGGCGAACAAGAGCGGGAAGACATCGGCCAGGCGGCGCGCACGCTCTCGATCGCGAGGGTCTGCGACTGCGCGTGGACGAGGATGGTCGCTTCCTCGTCGACGAGCGGCTTCTCGACGTCGGCGATGTAGGCGGCGACAGAAGCCTCGGCCACGCGCCGGATCGAGCTCCCGACGACGCGGAGGAGCCGTAAACCCCGCTCCTCGTCTTGGAAGAGCTTGAACATCTCGGTCCCGGTCGTGGCGATCAGGACGTCCTCGGTCGACCACGGGCCGTCGCGCATGCCGACAGCTCGAAGCACGCGGGCGAGCTGCTCCGGGGTGAGGTTGGCGCGCTGTGCCAGCTCCTCGGGAGTGACCTCGTCGGGCGGGGCGAGCAGGAACTCGGTCGTCAGCTCCCAGAGGGCACGCTCGCGGATGCCCTCGGCGATGGCGTCGGGCGCGAGCCCGAGGTGTTCGAGGAAGGCGACGAGCTCGCGCTCGGTGTCGGGATTGACCGGCGGCAAGCCGTGCGGCGACTCGACCATGGTCCCGCGATTGTCCCGGGTGGGGTGTCCGGGCGCAATGTGCCGTCGGGCACCTCGATAGCGTTCTGCGCGTGCTGAACGACGACGAGGTGCAGCGGGCGCTCGTGATCTGTGCGCATCCCGACGACGTCGACTTCGCCGCCGCCGGGACCGTGGCGACGTGGGCCGACGCGGGCATCCAAGTCGCGTATTGCATCGTCACGGACGGCGACGCCGGCGGGTTCGACCCGAGCGTGCCGCGCGCGGAGATCCCGGGCATCCGTCGCGCCGAGCAGACGGCGGCGGCCAAAGCGGTTGGCGTCGACGACCTGACGTTCCTCGGTTACCCGGACGGCCGGCTCGTCGTGACACTCGAGCTGCGGCGTGACCTCGCACGCGAGATCCGGCGCGTGCGCCCGCGACGCGTCCTGTGCCCGTCCCCCGAGCGCAACTGGCAGCGCATCTTCGCCAGTCACCCCGACCACCTCGCCGCCGGTGAGGCGGCGCTGGCGGCGGTGTACCCCGATGCGCGCAACCCGTTCGCGCACCCTGAGCTGCTCGACGAGGGCTACGAGCCGTGGGCCGCCCTCGAGGTCTGGATGATGGCGGCGCCGGTCCGGAACCGCTGGGTCGACGTCACCGACATGCTCCCGCGCAAGCTCGAGGCGCTGCGCAACCACGTGAGCCAGCACACCGACGCCGACGGCAAACTGGACGAGCGCATGCGGGGTTGGGGCACGCTCGTCGCGCAGGAAGCCGGGCTCGCCGACGACCGGCTGGCCGAGGGCTTCTTCGCGATCGACAGCGCCGGCTGAGCGCGGCGGCTCAGCCCGCGGTCAGACGATCACGCTCCGGATCACCTCGCCGGCCTTCATGGCCGTGAAGGCGTCGTTCACCTCGTCCAGCTTGATGCGGCGCGACACCATCGAGCCGAGGTCGAGGCGGCCGTGCTCGACGAGGCTGATGAACCGGGGGAAGTCCCGCCGGACCTGCGCCGAGCCGTACACACACCCGAGCAGCCGCTTCTCCTCGTAGAACATGGCGAAGCCGGGGAACGTCACCATCGAGTCCATGCGCGGCATGCCGACGACCACGGCCGTGCCTCCCCGACGCGCCGACGAGAACGCCTGCGTGATCGTCTCGGGGAGCCCGATGACCTCGAACGCGTAGTCGGCGCCACGACCGCCGGTGAGCATGTGCACCTGCGCGACCGGGTCGCCCTTGGCCGGGTCGACGGTGTCGGTGGCGCCGAACTGCCTCGCCGCCTTGCGCTTCATCTCGACGGGGTCGACGGCGATGATCTTCGCCGCACCGGCGATCCTCGCGCCCTGGATCACGGACTGGCCGACCCCACCGCAGCCGATCACCGCCACGCTCGACCCGGGCTCGATCTCCGCCGTGTTGAGCGCGGCGCCGACGCCGGTGGTGACGCCGCAACCCAGGAGCGCCAACTGGTCGTCGGGAACGTCGGTCTCGACCTTGACTGCCTGCGACTCGGCGATGGTCATCGCGTCCGAGAACGTCCCGAGGCCGGTGAAGCCGGGAATGGGCGTGCCGTCGGCCCGTTTCGCCCGCGGGACCATCATCACGGCGCCGGTCTGCTCGCACAGGTTCGTGTGGCCGTGGACGCAGTACCAGCACGCGCCGCACGACGGGATGAACGTGCCGATCACCCGATCGCCCTTCTTCACCTGGCTGACCTCGGACCCGACCCAGTCGACGGTGCCCACACCCTCGTGGCCGAGGATCGTCGGTGGCGGGAGCGGGAGCGTGCCGTTGGTGGCCGACAGGTCCGAGTGGCACACGCCGCTGGCGCCGATCTCGACGACGACGTCGCCCGGCCCGGGGTCGAGCGGCGTCATCTCCTCGATGATCAGAGGCTGATCCTGCTCGACGTAGACGGCTGCTCTCATGGCGTCCCCCTCGTTGGTCGTGCCGAAGCTACCTACACCTGCAGCTCGCGCGCCTCTTCGTCGCGAAGGCGATCGAACCACTCCCGCACCTCGCGCCGCCGCCCCCGGTCGTTGGCGAGGTTGACGAGCTCGTGCGGGTCCTCCTGCAGGTCGTAGAGCTCGTGGTCGTGGTCCTCGAAGTCGGCGTCCACGTCGACCTGCTTCGGATGCTTCGAGGGGCGGCCGAAGCGGTCGAAGCTCCCGCCCACGCCGTAGTACCGGGCGTACTTGTGGCGACCGTCGAACATCCCGCGCATCGCGTACCGCAGCGGGATGCAGCTGTCGTACCAGGCGGAGTCCTGCGCCATCAGCACCGCATCACGCGCCGGCGCCGACGGGTCGCGCAGAGCGGGCAGCAGGTCCTCACCCACCAGGGAGGGATCTTCGACGCCGGCGAGGGACGCGACGGTCCGGGCCAGGTCGACGTGCGTGCTCAGGGCGTCGGTCGTGGACCCGGGGGTCGTGATCCCGGGAGCGCGCACGTACAGCGGCACGCGCATGATCTCCTCGTACACGAAGGGGCCCTTGCTCCGCAGCCCGTGGGACCCGCACATGTCGCCGTGGTCCGACGTGAAGATGACGGCGGTGTCGTCGGCGCGCCCCGAAGAGTCGAGCGCGTCGAGGATCATGCCGAGGTTCTTGTCCCCCTCCTGGTGGAGGCGCCAGTAGTAGTCGAGGTGGCGGAGCCAGCTGCGCTTGTCGTCCCGGTCGATCCGCCCGTACAGCGTGTACTGCTGCTCGTGCATCCATTGCCGGTGGACGGCGGGCTTGGTGAACAGGTCGTCGTCGAAGTTCGCCGGGAGCTCGTCGAACACCTCGTCGTACTCCTCGGCGAACGCGGGGATAGGTTCGTCCTCTTTCCACGCCGCCGCCTCGAGGAAGGATCGGGTCAGCGCGAACTCCTCGCGGTGCTCCTCTTGGTACGACGGCTGGTCGATCGGGAACCACATCACGTCGTGGGGGTTGACGAGCGCGACGACGAGGAACCACGGCCGATCGGTCGCGCCCGCGTTGTCATGCAGCCACCCGGCGCCTTGGTCGGCGATGATCGGGTCGTACTGCCAGCCCGTGCCCGCCCAGCCCATGAAGTGGCGGTCGTTGCCCCGCCAGTCGGAGAAGCCGTAGGACTCGAGGTCCGGCTCGACCGCGTGCGAGAGGTGCCATTTCCCGACGTACGAGGTGCGGTAGCCGCCGGCGCGGAGGATCGACCCGAGCGTGGGGATCGTGGGGTCGAGCTCACGATTTGCCGGGAAGATCACGTTGTCGGTCACGCCGTGCTGCGGGACGTACCTTCCCGTCAGGAGGCTCGCCCGCGACGGCGAGCATGGTGACGAGTGCGTGTAGTGACGAGTGAACTCGAGGCCGCCGTCGATGAGGCGCTGGCGGTGCGGGAGGGTGAGGCCCGGTGGGATCCACCCGCGCTGTCGCTCCTGGTCCGACACCACGAGGAGGATGTTGGGTCGACCCGCCACGGCTGGCGAGCCTAGGCCGGTAGCGTCGTCGCCCGTGACGCGCACCGACCTGCTCCTCGTTCGCCACGGAGAGTCGACGTGGAATGCGCTGTCGCGCTGGCAAGGGCAGGCCGACCCGCCGCTGTCGCCCTTCGGCGAGCGCCAGGCCGAGGACGCCGCCGTGCGACTGGCAGAGGTCACGACGATCACCGCGGTATGGACGTCGGACCTCGTCCGGGCCCGCCGCACCGGCGAGCTGATCGCGAAGCACCTCGGCCTCGGACGCGTGCGCGAGGAACCGCGTCTCCGTGAGCGGGACGTCGGCGCGTGGAGCGGCCTGACCCGGGACGAGATCGAAGCTCGCTGGCCCGGCTACCTCGCGGCGCGACGCTCACCTCCCGACTTCGAGGGCGACGAGGCACTGCTCGCGCGCGCCCGTGCCGGGTTGGCGGCGGCGGTCGAGGGAAGCGAGGGTGACGTGCTCGTCGTCACCCACGGCGGTGTCGTTCGCACGATCGAGCGCTCGCTCGGGGCGAACCCCGAGCGGCTGCCCAACCTGGGCGGACGCTGGCTGCACGCCGAATCCCCCACGGACCTGTCGCTCGGTGATCGCGTGGTACTGCTCGAGCCCGACGAGGTGACCGTCCCGCGCGGTCCGTCGGAGCAGGACCCAGTCAGCCCCAAGGACGCGACGAAGTAGACTGGCGGGTCCCCCCGCAGGAGCCGCGCGTGCCTGACCAGTCCGATGGCGGCGTCCGAGAACGCCGCGCCCACCCCGAGCTCGCCTCCGAGCAGCGGTACCTGGACCGGGCCTACGGACGGCTCGACGAGATGCGCAAGGCCGCCACCCGGGTCGCCGAGGGCTATGGCGAGGTCGGGCGGGGCGGCACGCACCAGGCCCGCCTCGAGCGCGACGCCGCTGCTGCCCACACCCGCCGGCGGCTCGCCGCTCTGAACATCGGGAACGCGCCCCTCTGCTTCGGGCGCATCGACCTGGAGCCCCAACCCGGCGAGGACGGTGAGGATCGCGCCGAGGACGACCGCTTCTACATCGGGCGCACCTCCGTCACCGAGGCCGACCAGACGCCGCTGATCGTCGACTGGCGGGCGCCCGTCGCCGAGCCCTTCTACCGCGCCACCGGCGTCGAGCCCATGGGGGTCGTGCGGCGGCGGCACTTCCAGACCCATGGCCGGGAGCTGATCGGCATCGACGACGAGGTCTTCGACGCCGCCGCCGCCGACGAGGCCGGCTTCACGATCGTGGGGGAGGCGGCGCTGCTCGCGGCACTGGACCGTCATCGCACGGGGCGGATGGGCGACATCGTCGCCACGATCCAAGCCGAACAGGACGAGGCGGTGCGCGCCCCGCTGGCCGGCATCCTCGTGGTCGCCGGCGGCCCCGGCACGGGCAAGACCGCGGTCGCGCTGCACCGGGCCGCGTACCTGTTGTATACGCACCGTCAGCGGCTGGCGTCCCGCGGCGTGCTGCTCGTCGGGCCGAGCCCGCTCTTCCTCCGCTACATCGACGAGGTGCTCCCGTCGCTGGGCGAGGAGGACGTGCAGCTCACGACGACCGCGGGGCTGAAGCCCCAGCTGCGCGCCCGGGCATCCGAGCCGACTGGGCTCGCCGCGCTGAAGGGCGACCCCCGCATGGCGCAGGTGATCGCGCGGGCGTTGCGCGACCGCGAGCGTCCTCTGCGAGACGACCTCGTCGTCATGCTCGACGGCCACGTGCTCCGGCTGCGGCGGTCCGACTCGGCTCGGATCGTCGAGCGCGTCCGCCGCCGGCGGGGCACGCACAACGAGCGTCGCCCGGCCGTGACGCGCATGGTGCTGGACCAATTGCGGGAGCGGTACCGCCGGTCGCTCGTGGCGGCGTACGAGCGCGACATCCAACGCATCGATCCGGACGCAGACGCTTCCGCTGTCGCCGACGGACGAAGACGAGCTGCTGGACGTGCCCGTCGCGGCGGCGTTGGCCCGGGGTGAGCGGGCGCCGGACGACTGGGACGCGGAGCTGTTGGCGCGTCTCCGGCGCACGCCGGAAGTCCGCGCTGCGCTCGAGCGCATGTGGCCGGTGCTCTCGGGCGCCGAGCTCGTGCATGACCTGTTCAGCTTCCCCGGGCTCATCCGCTCGGCAGCGAACGGCATCCTCTCGCGGGACGAGCACGAGCAGCTCGCCCGGCCCCGCTCCTCGAGCGTGCGCGAGGTCGCCTGGACCCCGGCCGACGTCGCTCTGGTCGACGAGGCGGACGCGTTGCTCGGTCCGCCGGAGG
Organism: uncultured Actinomycetes bacterium; assembly: GCA_963781615.1. Taxonomy (GTDB): domain Bacteria; phylum Actinomycetota; class Acidimicrobiia; order IMCC26256; family JACDBD01; genus JALZAA01. Next base: position 621,210 of record CAWAGI010000005.1, read on the forward strand.
CGGGGCGCCCGCGCCGCCGGCGCCGGCGACGAGGCGCATCCGACCGCGCTCTCGAGGATGCCCAGCGCGTCGTCGAGGAGCTCGGGTTGGGGAGCTACACGACGGCTGCTGAGGTCGTCGAGCGCTACGGCGGTGGAGCGGCGCCGAGTGAGGACGGCGTGGGTGAGCCCCGCACGTTCGGGCACGTGCTCGTCGACGAGGCGCAGGATCTGACCGCGATGCAGTGGCGAATGGTGGGCCGGCGCTGCCCGTCGGGTTCGATGACGCTCGTCGGCGACTTCGGGCAGTCGAGCAAGCCGGGGGCGCTCCACGACTGGGAAGCGGTGCGAGCACAGCTTCCGGGCGACAAGCCGGCACGAGTCGTCACGCTCACCGTGAACTACCGCACGCCGGCCGAGATCATGACTCTGGCCGGCCGCGTCGTGGCTGCGGCAGCCCCCGAGATCGAGCCGGCCCGATCCGTACGCAGCACAGGGGCGCAGCCTCGATTCGTCACCGCCGCGGACGCATCGGACCTCGTGGCCGTGGCCGCCGATGCCGCCCGGAACGGCGGCGGAGATCGCGGCACGACGGCCGTGATCGCTCCGCGTGACCTGCACGAGGACCTCGTCGCGCTGCTCGCCGACCTCGGCGCCGTGGGCGGGTCTGTCGACGCCATCGACGCGCCGGTCACGGTGGTCGATGCGTCCGACGCGAAGGGGCTCGAGTTCGATCACGTGATCGTCGTCGAGCCGTCCCGGCTCGTGGCCCCCGGCGCCCCCGGCCTCCGGCTGCTCTATACCGCGCTCACGCGCGCCACCCAGACGCTGACCGTCGCCCACGCCGCGCCGCTGCCGGAGGCGCTGCAACCCGCGGCGGCCTCGTAGGCTCCGCGTCGTGGCCACGACGACCGACTCCGACCTGACCGCCGCCGACGTCGCCTGGGACCTCGAGCCGCTCGTCGACGGCAGGGGCGAGACCGGCGTCGACGGGCTGCTCGACGACGCCGACCGGGTGGCGGCGGCGGTCGCGGAGCGGCGCGGGACGATCGCCGATCTCGACGCATCCGGGCTCGCTGCAGTCATGCGCGAGCTGGCGTCGATCGCCGAGATGGTCGGACGGGCGGCGTCGTACGCCCACCTGCGATTCGCGGCCGACACCACGGACCCGGCGCGCGGCGCGCTCCTCCAACACGTCGAGGAGCGCGGTACCGCGATCAACACGAGGATCCTGTTCTTCGAGCTCGAATGGGCCGGGCTGCCCGACGACCGGGCGGCGGCGCTCCTCGCCGACGACGAGCTGACGTTCTGTCGGCACTATCTCGCGGCGGCGCGCCGCTACCGGCCCCACCTGCTCACCGAGCCGGAAGAGCTCGTGATGACCGAGAAGGCGGTCACGGGGCGGAGCGCATGGAGCCGCTTGTTCAGCGAGCTCACATCCACGATCGACGTCGACCTCGACGGCGGGCAGGTCAGCCTGGAGGAGGCACTGTCCCGTCTCGGTTCCCCCGACCGCAGTGCGCGTCGTGCCGCGGCCGACGCGGTCACGGAGGCGCTCGAGCCCGGACTCCGGACGCGGGCGTTCGTGTTCAACACGCTGCTCGCCGACAAGGCCGTCGACGACCGACTGCGCAAGTACCCGGACTGGATCGCGAGCATGAACCTCGCGAACGAGGCGAGCGACGAGTCGGTGCGGGCGCTGGTCGCGGCGGTGCAGGCCCGGTACGACATCCCTCAGCGCTGGTACACGCTCAAGGCACGAGTGCTCGGTCTCGACCGGATCGCCGACTACGACCGCATCGCGTCGGTGGCGGACGAGGAGTCGGAATTCGGATGGCGCGAGGCGCGTGAGCTCGTGCTCGACGCCTACGGCTCGTTCTCCTCGGAGCTCGAAGGCGCCGCGCACCGGTTCTTCGACGAAGCGTGGATCGACGCCCCGGTGCGGCCCGGGAAACGGCCGGGCGCCTTCTGTGCGTACACCGTCCCGTCGCAGCATCCGTACCTGCTTCTGAACTGGACCGGCCGCCGCCGCGACGTGCTCACCCTGGCCCACGAGCTCGGCCACGGACTGCACGCGTACCTGGCGCGCGATCAGGGCATCTTCCAACAGACCACGCCGCTCACGCTGGCCGAGACGGCCTCGGTGTTCGGCGAGACCGTGACGTTCGGGCGGCTCCTCGACGCGACCACCGACCCGTCCGCCCGATTCGCGCTCGTCGCCGAGAGCGTCGAAGGTCAGATCGCGACCGTCTTCCGCCAGACGGCGATGAACCGCTTCGAGGACCGCGTCCACACCGAGCGGCGCGACGTCGGAGAGCTCAGCGTCGAGCGGTTCGGCGAGCTGTGGCACGAGACCCAGGCCGAGATGCTCGGCGACAGCGTCGAGATCACCGACGGGTATCGCACGTGGTGGTCCTACATTCCGCACTTCATCGGCACGCCCGGCTACGTGTACGCCTACGCGTACGGTCAGCTTCTGGCGCTCTCGGTGTACCGGGCGTACGAGGAACGCGGCGCCGGGTTCGTGCCGCAGTACCTCGAGCTCCTGCGCAGCGGCGGGTCGCGCACGCCCGACGAGCTCGGTCGGATCGTCGGCGTGGATCTCGCCGACCCCGGGTTCTGGGACGGCGGTCTCGCCATCGTCGAGCAGCAGCTGGAGACGGCCGAGGCCGCGGCGGTGGAAGCCGGCCGCGTGCCGTCGTAAGGCCGGCGCCGAGCCGCCGTGCCCGTCCCCGACGCCGCCCTGCTCGCGCGCAAGGTCGCGGTCGTGACGGGAGGCGGCGGCGGCATCGGGCGGGCGATCTCCGAGACGTTCGCCGCGCACGGCGCGAAGGTCGTCGTCGCCGAGATCGACGCCGACCGGGCCGCCGAGACCGTCGCCGCGATCCGTGCCGGCGGTGGTGACGCGCTCGCGCAGCCGGTCGACGTCCGCCAGCGTGACGAGGTGGTCTCTCTGGCGGACGCGACGATCGCGGAGTACGGCCGCGTCGACGTCCTCGTCAACAACGTGGGCCACTACCTCTACCGCGGCCTGCGGTTCCTCGACACCGACGAGGAGCACTGGGACTCGCTCTACGCCGTGAACCTCCGGCACATGTTCCTGTGCACCAAGGCGTTTGCTCCTCGCATGATCGAACAAGGCGCCGGGGGCAGCATCGTCAACGTCTCGACGATCGAAGCGTTCCGCGGCATCCCGACCCAGGTCGTCTACTCGGCGTTCAAGGCGGGCGTGGTGCAGTTCACGAAGAGCCTCGCCCTCGATCTCGGCGGTGAGGGCATCCGCGTCAACGCGATCGCGCCCGGACCTGACTCGGACGATCCAAGTGCCGTACGAGCGGTGGATCCCCGAGGAGCAGCAGCACCTCATCCCACGGTGGGTGCCGGTCGGCCGGTTCGGGACGCCTGACGACATCGCAGGCGTCGCCTTGTTCCTGGCGTCGGACCTGTCGGCATTCGTGACCGGGACCACCGTCCACGCCGACGGCGGGAGCCTCGCCGCCGGAGGTTGGTACCGCACCGAACGGGGCGGCTGGACGAACCGCCCGTTGAACCCCTAGCGCTTGCCGGCCATCGCCGCGAACGCTTCGAGCTCGCGCGGGACGTCCGGGCCCATCGGCGCGTAGAGGATCTCGGTCGCGCCCGCGGCCTCGAGCTCGTCGAGCCGCCCCCGCAGTTGCCGTGAGGATCCCGTCCACGTGAACGCGGCGAGCGTGTGGCCGTCGAGGAGCGGCTCGTCGCGCTCGGTGACCCGCACGAGGTGGTCCTCGTGCACGGTGAGGTGGCGGACGTTCGGCGGAACGTCCTCGACGATCGTCCGCCATTGCGGGCCGCCGGGGAATGAGTCGACCGCAGCCGGGTCGGCCTCGTACATGCCGTGGTACACGACAGTGAGCGCGGGGCCGGCCGCTTCCAGCGCGCGCGCCCAGCTTTCGAGCGTCGCGATCGCCGTGGCTTGCGCGAGGACGTGCCGGAGGCTGGGGATCAGGACCGCCGGACCGAGGCCGATGTGGTCGGTGCGCTCGGCGGCGAGCGCCAACGTGGCCCACACGTCCGGGTAGAGAGCGGGCGAATCGTACAGCCACGCCCGCTCGTAGCCGAGCGACTCCGCGACCTCGATGTGCTCGATCACTTCACGGCCGGGCGGGAACGCGCACGAGACGTCCATGGTGCTACGTGGCGGCGAGCTCACGGCGGAGCTGTTCGAGCCCCATAGGGCCGAGGTTCAGTGCGCGGGCATGAAAGCGCTTGAGGTCGAACGCGTCGCCGGCGCGCCGTCGGGCGTCGTCGCGCGCGGTCAGCCAGACGCGCTCGCCGATCTTGTAGCTGATGGCCTGGCCCGGCCAGCCGAGATACCGGTCGACCTCGCTGCGCATGAAGTCCTCGGGCATGCGCCCACTGCGCTCCATCGCGAACGGCAGCGCAAGGTCGGGCGTCCACGTCTCGCCCGGGTGGTACCGCTCGTCGTCCGGGATCGGCAGCTCGAGGTGGAGCCCGATGTCGACGACGACCCGCGTCGCGCGCAGCGCCTGCGCCCGCAGCATCCCGAGCTCGTACGCGGGATCGTCGAGGTAGCCGAGCTCACCCATGAGGCGCTCGGCGTACAGCGCCCACCCTTCGGCGTGCCCCGACCAGCCGGCCAGCGTGCGCTGGAACCGGCTCAGCTCCCCGGCCAGGTAGCGGACCTGCGCGATCTGGAGGTGATGACCGGGGACGCCCTCGTGGTAGCAGATCGACACCTCGCCCCACAGCGGGAAGCGCGTCTTGCCGAGCGTCGGGTACCAGGTCCGCCCGGGGCGGCTGAAGTCCTCCGACGGTCCGGAGTAGTACATCGCCGCCGCCCCGCCGGGCGGGGCGATCATCGCCTCGACCTGCTTCACCGGGCCGGGGATGTCGAAGTGGACGCCGTCGAGCTCGGCGATGGTGGTGTCGAGCAGATCCTGCAGCCAGGCGCGGAACTCGTCGACGCCGTCGATCGCGCGGTCGGGGTCGGTCTCGAGGTAGTCGATCACGGCGTCGAGCGGCTCGCCGGGGAGGACGCGCTCGGCCACCGCGCCCATCGCGCGCTCGATGCGGTGCAGCTCCTCCCATCCCCAGGCGTAGGCCTCGGCGAGGTCGAGCTCCATCCCGTTGAAGACGCGTGCGAGGCGCCCGTACCGTTCGGCGCCGACGGCGTCCTGTTCCGCGGCATGGGGGCCGTACTCGTCGGCGAGGAACCTCGCGAGCGAGGCGTACGCCTCTCCGGCCCGGTCGGCACGTTCGACGAGCGTGTCGCGCAGCACCTGGTTCTCGACTCCCGCCTGGTCGAAGCGGTCGACGAGCCCGAGGAAGAACGGGCGCGTCTCGCCGTCCGACCCGCTCCACGTCTCGGCTTGATGCATGCACTCGACCGCCTGGCGCCGCGCCACGACGAGCCCTTGGCGCGCCCCCTCCGTGAGGCCGTCCTGGTACGAGGAGAGACCCTCCGGTACGAGGGCCATGCGCGCCGCGATCACGTCCCAATCCGCCTCCGTCTCGGTGGGCATCATGTCGAAGCACATGCGCACCGCTTGGATCGGGCTGGCGATGACGTTCAGGTCGCGCAGGTGCTCGCCGGCGTCGTACAGCTCGATATTGGTCTCCAGGGCTTCCCGCAGGACGTCGGCGGCGATGCGGTCGCGGTCGCCCTCCGACGCGGCCGCCGCCAGCGCACGCAGCGCGGCCCGGTTGTGCTCGTCCCGTTCCTCGTAGCCGTCGGGCGAGAAGTCCGTCATCTCGTGATCGTGGCCGGCGAGCCCCTCGAGGGTGGCGGACACGGGGTCGAGTGCGGCGAAGCGATCGACGAACTCGTCGGACAGGTCGTAGATCTCCGACATGCGCGCATTGTCTACTCCATGCGGAAAGCGGCGGGCGCGCAGCGGTACCGTCGCGGTATGAGCAAGCAGCCGACCCGTCGCGAGACCGACAGTCTCGGCGAGGTCGAGGTGCCGGCCGACCGCTACTGGGGGGCGCAGACCCAGCGGTCGCTGCATCACTTCTCCATCGGTGACGACCGCATGCCCAAGGCGGTCATCCGCGGCATGGCCATCCTGAAGAAGGCCGCCGCCCTCACCAACCAGGATCTCGGCACGCTCCCGGCCGAAGAGGCGAAGCTGATCGTCCAGGCGGCCGACGAGATCATCGACGGGCAGCACGACGACGAATTCCCGCTCTACGTCTGGCAAACCGGCAGCGGTACCCAGACGAACATGAACGCGAACGAGGTGATCTCGAACCGGGCCATCGAGCTCGCCGGCGGCGAGCGCGGTAGCAAGACTCCGATCCACCCCAACGACGACGTCAACAAGTCGCAGTCGTCGAATGACACCTTTCCGACCGCGATGCACGTCGCCGCCGCCGAGGAGGTCGTGCGCCGTCTGATCCCCTCCGTCACCGCCCTACGCGACGCCCTGGCGGTGAAGGCCGAGGAGTTCCGCGACATCGTGAAGACGGGGCGTACACACCTCCAGGACGCGGTGCCGCTGACGCTGGGTCAGGAGTTCGGCGGCTACGTCGCCCAGCTCGACGCCGATCTCGACCGCATCCGGCTCGCGCTCCCCGGCCTGTACCAGCTCGCCATCGGCGGAACGGCGGTGGGAACGGGGCTCAACGCGCCACCCGGGTTCGACGACCGGTGCACGGCCAAGATCGCCGAGCTGACCGGTCTGCCCTTCGTGCCGGCGCCCAACAAGTTCGCCGCCCTCGCCGCGCACGACGAGCTCGTGTTCGCCAGCGGCGCGCTCAAGACGCTCGCGGTGTCGCTGATCAAGATCGCCAACGACATCCGCTGGCTGGCGTCCGGTCCGCGGTCGGGGCTGGGCGAGCTGATCCTGCCGGAGAACGAGCCGGGCTCGTCGATCATGCCCGGTAAGGTCAACCCGACGCAGAGTGAAGCGATGACGATGGTCGGGGCGCAAGTGATCGGCAACGACGCCACCATCGGGTTCGCCGGGTCGCAGGGCAACCTCGAGCTCAACGTGTTCAAGCCCGTGCATGATCTTCAACTTCCTGCACTCGGTCGATCTCCTCACCGATGTCTGCCGAACGTTCCGCGAGTTCGCCGTCGAAGGCGTGGAGGCGAACCTCGAGCGCATCGCCGAGAACCTCGACAGCTCGCTGATGCTCGTGACCGCGCTGACGCCGCACATCGGCTACGACAACGCCGCCGAGATCGCCAAACATGCGCACAAGCACCGCAAGACGCTCCGGGAGGCGGCCGTCGAGCTCGGCCACCTGACGCACGAGGAGTTCGACCGCCTCGTCCGCCCCGAGAAGATGGCCAGGCCCGACGACGCGTGACGGCCGGCCCCGCTCGTCGGCCATACTGATCGTCCACCCGACGAGGAGGAGCAATGGCGATCTACGACGCGGACGTCGCCGCACTCGACGGCGGCGCGGCCGAGCTCGGTGACTACCGGGGCAAGGCGCTGCTGATCGTGAACGTGGCGTCGCAGTGCGGGCTCACGCCCCAGTACTCGGGGCTCCAGGAGCTCCACGAGCAGTACGCCGACCGGGGCTTTGCGGTCCTCGGCTTCCCCTGCAACCAGTTCGGCGCCCAGGAGCCGGGCACGGCGGACGAGATCGCCGCGTTCTGCGAGACCAACTACGGGGTGACGTTCCCGATGTTCGCCAAGATCGAGGTGAACGGCGACGGTCGTCACGAGCTCTACGAGCAACTCACCGCGTACGCCGACGACGAGGGCGAGGCCGGCGACATCCAATGGAACTTCGAGAAGTTCCTCGTCTCCGCCGACGGCGACGTCGTGCGGCGCTTCCGTCCGCTGACGACGCCGGAGGACCCCGCGCTCGTGAACGCGATCGAGGACCAGCTCGAAGGCAAGTAGCCGCCGCGGGACCGAGGCCTCGGCGCACGCCGGTGCTCTGGCCTACTGGCGTACCCAGAGGCCGAGCACCGGCTGCACGCTCGTGATCGGCAAGCCGCGGCGATCGCCGTTGGGCAGGTCGACACCCTGGAGCCCGTTCACTCTCGGCCTCGCCGCGAACGCCCAATCGATGTACCAGGCCCAGAGGTTGTAGGCCTCCTTGGCGAACTGCCGTCCGATGGCCTGGTAGAGGCGCCTACGCCGCGCCGGGTCGGCATCCGACCTTGCGAGCTCGAGGCTCCGGTCGATGACCGGATCACCGATCGCGCTGAAGTTCACAGGGTTGCGGACCATCGCACCGGTGCCGGGCTGTACGACGGTGCTGTGCCACCAGGGGTAGAGCGTGTCGGGATCCGTGCTCGGAAAGTTGCGCCACAAGATGGCCTGGAACTCACCCGCGACCGCGAGGTCGATGTACCGGCTCTGTGTCGTCGGCGGCGCCAGCTCGACGCGGATACCGACCTTCGCCATCTGATCTCTGATTGCGTTTGCGAGGGCCTGCACAGGCGGGTCGGGCGTCGAATCCAAGGTGAATCGCAACTCGTCGACACCGAGCTCACTCTTGCATTGGTTGAGGAACTGTTCAGCTTCATCGGGGTCGTAACTCGGATATCCCGGGTGTCGTTGATATCCAGCTGTCCTGGGCGCGAACGGCTGGGTGGCGATCGGCGTCACCCCGCCGGTGCGCTCGCTCAGTGCGTCGGTGTCGGTGGCGTACGCCACCGCGAGGCGGCACGCGCGGTGATCGAAGGGTGCCTTGCCGGCATTGAGCATCGTGTGCTCGACCTCCGCGGCTCGACTGCTCTCGAGCAGCTTGACCAGCCCTGACTGCTCGTCATCTCGGAGCCCGGCGACTTGTTGACCGTCGGAAACCTGGATCACGTCGAGGTCGCCGCCCTTGAGGCCGTTCACACGCTGTGACGAGTCCTCTTGTGGTCGGAAGGTGATCTCGTCGAGGTAGGGGAGGGCGTTGCCGGATCTGTCTCGCTGCCAGAAGCGGCTGTTCTTGGTGACGACGAGGCTGTCGTTCGGCGACCAGCTCTTGAACGAGAACGGACCTGTTCCAATCGGATTCGTCGCGCACGTCGCGGCGTCATCGAGCTGCGCCGGCGCTGCGATTCCGACGCGGCCGGTACCCCAGAGGAAGGCAGGGAAGGCGACCCACGGCACCCTCGTGGTGACGCGCACAGTGAGGCTGTTCACGGCGCCGACGCCGGAGATATCGGCGAACACGCTGCCCCACAGCGGTCCGGCGCGGTACGCGTCGAGGTTCTGGACGACGGCGGAAGCGTTCAGCGGCTCACCGTTCTGGAAGGTGATGCCCTCGCGCAGCTCGATCGTCCACTGCGTGTAGTCCGGGTTGTGGTCGACGGTCCTCGCCAAGTAGGGAACGAACTGCCCCTTGGCGTTCGGGACCGTCAGCGTGTCGTAGACGGCTTGCACGACCTCGGTGCCGCCGGCAGCGAGCTGCGCGTTCGGCAGACACCAACCGCCAAGGGTCTCCGCCTCGATTCCATAGATGATGGAGCCCCCCTCGACCGGTGACGAGCCCTTCCCGTCGGGCCCGGCCGACTGCCCCGTGCGATCGCCTGGGTTTCCACACGCGACGGCGCACAATGCGAGCGTGATGCCGACCACGCCGACCCGTCGCGTCACGCGTCGCCGAGGGCGATCGAACTCGTTGCGCAACGTGAGGCGCGAGCGATAAATCAGCTACCCGCGCCGTCCGACGAAGGTGCGGTCACCGCTACGTCCTGGACCTCGAGGGGGAAGTGGCACGCGACATAGTGGCCGGGACGGATCTCCCGAATCTTGGGCTCTTCTTCGGTGCACCGCTGGGCCGCACGCGGACAGCGGGTCCGGAACCGGCATCCCGACGGTGGGTTCAACGGTGAGGGAACCTCACCGCCGACGCCGGGCAGCTCCTCAGGCTTCGTTTCCGGGTCGGGCACCGGGATCGCCGAGAGGAGCGCGGCTGTGTACGGGTGGGTCGGCGACTGGAACAGCTCGTCGGGCGAGCCGATCTCGCACAGCTTGCCCAGGTACATCACCGCGACGATGTCACTCACGTTCTTCACGACCGCGAGGTCGTGTGCGATGAAGATCATCGTCAGGCCGTAACGCGCCTTGAGCTCGTCGAGAAGGTTGATGATCTGCGCCTGCACAGACACGTCGAGCGCGGACACGGGCTCGTCACAGATGATGAGCTTCGGGTCCATCGCGATCGCTCGTGCGATCGAGATGCGCTGGCACTGACCGCCCGAGAACTCGTGCGGGTGACGATCGAAGGCGGCGTCGGCGTCGATGCCGACCTCGTCCAGGAGGGTTCGTACCTTCCCGGTGCGGTTCCCCTTGTCGGTGACCTTCCAGATGTCCAGGCCCTCGGCCACGATGTCCTTGACCCTCCGGCGGGGATTCAGGGACGAGATCGGATCCTGGAAGATCATCTGCAGCTGCGGACGCGCCCTGCGCAGCGACGAGCCGCGCAGCGTCGTGAGATCGGTCCCGTCGAACCACACGTGCCCGGCTGTCGGGCGCGGGAGCTGCATCACGGCACGGCCGGTCGTCGACTTGCCGCACCCCGACTCACCCACGAGGCCGAGTGTCTCCCCCCGCTTGATGTCGAGGCTGACGTCGGTGACGGCATGCACCTTCCCGCCACCACGCGTCGGGAACTCCACGACCAGGTTCTCCAGGCGGAGGAGCGATTCGTCCCGGGGCCGGAGGTGCGCGGTGCCGCTCCCGGCCATCAGGTGATGCCCTCCGCCGGCACGGTCTCGGCACCGAGGCGGGCTTCGACCGCCGCCAGACCCGCCTGCTTGTTGCTCTCGAAGGCGGCGCGTCCCTCGGGCGTGCCGACCGGGAACCAACACGCGAACTCGTGCTTGCCGTCGGCGTCCGGACGCAATGGTGGCTCCTCGACGCGGCACTTGTCCTGGACGTAGGCGCATCGGGGGCTGAACTTGCACCCTTGCGGGGGGTTCACGAGGTTCGGTGGGCGGCCCGGGATTGTCGCGAGGCGGGTGTGCGACGCATCGCCGAGCTTGGGGATCGACGCCATCAGCGCTTCGGTGTAGGGCATGCGCGGCTTGGAGAACAGGACCCGCGTCGGCGCCTTCTCGACGAGCTTTCCCGCGTACATCACGGCGATGTCGTCGGTTCGGCCGGCCACGACCCCGAGGTCGTGCGTGACGAGCGCCATCGCCATGTACCGCTCGCGCTGCTGCGTCTGGAGCAGATCGAGGATCTGCGCCTGCACCGTGACGTCGAGCGCGGTGGTCGGTTCGTCCGCGAACAGGAGCTTCGGCCCGCACGCCATCGCGATCGCGATCATCACGCGCTGACGCATGCCACCCGAGAGCTCGTGCGGGAACTGCTTCAGTCGGCGTTCGGGCTCGGGGATGCCGACCGAGTGGAGCAGAGCAACCGCCAGCTCCCGTGCGTAGCCGCTCCCGATGTCGAAGTGGTACAGGAGCGGCTCGGTGATCTGGTTCCCGATGCTCATCACGGGGTTCAGCGACGTCATCGGGTCTTGGAACACCATCGCCATCTGCGTGCCCCAGAGCGGTCGCATCTGGTCCGGTCCCCAGTTGCCGATCTCCTGGCCTTCGAACTTCACGCTGCCCGACCGAATGACGTTGTGCTTCGGGAGCAGGCCCATGATCGAGCGGGAGAGCACCGTCTTGCCGCACCCCGACTCGCCCACGATGCCGAGTGTCCTGCCTCGATCGAGCGAGAACGTCACACCATCGACCGCGCGGACCGGCCCTCTGTCCGTCTCGAAGTGGGTACGGGCGTCGGCGACCTCGAGCAGCGGTACGTCGGGAGGGACGGACGGGAAGCGGTCGGCGTCGTCGAGCGTTTGGCGCTTGTGGCGGCCGAACCACATCAGATACGCGCCTCTTGGACGTCGAAGCGCGCTCGGATCGCGTCGCCGAGATGGTTGAGGGAAAGGACCGTCAGGAAGATCGCGATCGACGCCTCGATGACGATGTGCGATGCGTCCGACAGGCTGCTCTGCCCGCCGACGATGATGTTGCCCCACGAGGGCGTCGACGCCGCGTTCACTCCGGCCCCGAGGATGGCGAGGGCTCCTTCGGCCACGATCGCGACGGCGATGCCGAGCACGGCGATCGAGAACATGGCCGGAAGCACGTTCGGAAGGATCTCCCGCGACAGGATCCGGAAATGCGACGCTCCCTGGGCGCGCGCCGCCAGCACGAACTCGCGGTCCGACCAGGAGAGCGCGCTCGCGCGGGTGATGCGGCCGAGAATGGGTACCGAGACGATCGCCAACGCGATCGTGACGTTCGTGACGTGACTTCCCGTGTTCTCGGTGACGGATGCGCTGGTGGCCGCGACGATGGCGAGCGCGAGGATGACCGCGGGGATCGCGAGCATGATGTCGAAGAGGCCGCCGAGCAGCTCGCCGACGAAGCCTCTGAAGTAGCCGGCGATGAGGCCGAGGATCCCGCCGACGACGAAGCCGATCGCGATCGACCCGAACCCGATCTCGAGCGACGGGCGCGCGCCCCAGACCAGGAGCGACAACATGTCGTGCCCGCCCTGATCGAGGCCGAGGATGTGGCCCCACTGCGGTCCCTGGAGCTTCAGGGCCGGGTCCGAGAAGTTGATGGGGTCCTTCAACGGGAGGATCGGCGCCAGCAAGGCGATCGCGATCACGAAGGTGAGCCAGCCGAGCGCGAGCCACGCGCCGACACCGAACGGCTTCTTCCTCCTTCGCGCCGCGGTGACACCCGGCACCGCGACGACCGCCGCGATCTCCTGCGTGCCCGCGTCGACCGGGAGGCCTTCGGTGGCCTCCTCCCTCGCAAGCTCTTCGGCCGGGCTAGGCAGCGGCTCGGGCATGGCGAATCCTGGGGTCGAGGACGGAGTACAGGATGTCCACCACGAAGTTGATCACGACGTACACGATCGCGATCACCGCGATGTAGCTCTGCATTGCAACGTACTGCTTGGCGCCGATGGCCTGGAACAGGGCGTAGCCCATGCCCGGCAGCTCGAAGATCACCTCGACGACGACGGCCCCGCCGATGAGAGCGCCGACGTTCAATCCGGCCACCGTGAGCAGGGTCAGGCTCGACGGGCGGAGCGCGTGGCGGAAGAGGATGCGCCGGTTGGGGATGCCCTTGGCCTGCGCCGTGGTGATGAAGTCCTCTCGGAGCGTCGCGATCACGTCGGATCGTAAGAGGCGCATGTACACCGCGACCTGCGCCGCGGCAAGGCTGATGGTCGGGAGGATCATGTACTGCCAGTCGCTGACCGGCGAGATCTCCTTTCCGGCCGCCGAGACCGGGAGCCAGCCCCATTTCACCGCCACCCAGATCGCCAGGAAGAAGGAGAGCACGTAGCTCGGCAGCGCAAGGAAGCCGAACGCAACGGCGTTCGAGGCGCCGTCGAACTTCGTGCCGGCCCGGTACGCGGTGACCACGCCGAGCGGGATGGCGATGGCGAGCGCGAGCACCTGGGCGTAGAGGATCAGCACCAACGAGAACGGCAGCGCCTTCCACAGCTGATTGCTCACGGACTCGCCACCACCGAACGAGGTGCCGTAGTAGCGGCCCATGTCGCCGGTGAAGAAGTTCGTCAGCCAGTGCCAGTACTGGACGAAGAAGGAGTCATCGAGGTGCAGATCGTGGCGCAGCTGCGCCTTAATCGCGCCGCTGCCGAACGGGATGATGTAGTTGACCGGGTCACCCGGCACCAGCTTGATCAGCGAGAACGAGAAGAACGTGACCGCGATGATGACGATGATGAAGCGCAACAGCTTCGTGACGACCGTGCGCACGCAGGCCCCTCGTCAGCTCCGTCGTACCCCAACCGATGCACCGGCGCTCATCGCGGGGTTGTACCCCGCGATGAGCCGTCCGGCAACGAGCTCGATCCTCTCCCGAGCTTGTCACCCCTTCCAGATTCCGAGCATCTGGTGGTACCCGGCGAGCACCTGGCTCGGCGGGTCGGAGCCCGTCTTCCCGTCGGCGTCGGGCAGGTTCGGTCCCAGGATGCCGTGGACGTTCGGCTTGTTGACGACGAACCACGGCGTGTACCAACCCCAGAAGGGGCGAACTCGCGACGTCAGGCGCTTGTTGTAGTCCTCGTAGATGGTCTTGCGCTGCGCCGCATCAGGCTGCGCCCGGGCCTGGTCGAGGTCCTGGTTCAGCTGCGGGTCGTTGATGTGGTTGAAGTTCACCGGGTTCGGCGAGGCACCGCCGCCGCTCGTGCCGTAGAACCACACGTACATGGTGTCGCCGACGAGACCGGGGTAGTTGCGCCAGCCGAAGGCGTCGACCTGTCCGCCGATGGCTTGGTTGATGATCGTCGGTTGGTCGACGGGCTGCGGCAGGTTGACCGTGATCCCGACCTTCTGGAGTTGCGACTTGAGGAACCGGGCCGAGTCGATCCCGAGCTGGTCGGTCGTCGACTGGTACGAGAACTCGAACTGGCCCCCGTGCGCGTCCTTGTACTGCTTGACGAGCTTCTTGGCGTCATTGGGGTTGTACTTCGGGACCCCGGCGTTGGACACGTAGCCCTCCACCTTGGAGTCGAACACCCCGTTCGCCAGCCTGGCCTTGCCGTCGTTGACCAGTTCGTTGAAGGCGTTGCGGTCGATGCCTTCCGCCACGGCCTTGCGTGCGTTCGGGTCGTCGAACGGCGGCCGGTTGACGTTGACCAGCGTGTGGGTGATCTCCATGCGCCCGTTCGGTTGCTTCGTGATCTTCGCTTCGCCGCCGAGCTTCTCGTACTGCGTGAGGTCGCGACCGACGGAGTCGTGGGTGACATCGAGCGCGCCGCCCTTGAACTGCGTGACCCGCTGCGATCCGTCGACGACCGGGACGAACTTGATCTCGTCGAGGTAGGGGAGACCCGATCGCCAGTAGTTCGGGTTCTTCACCACGTCGACGTTCCCGGTCACGGGGTCGAAGCTCTGGAGCTTGAACGGACCCGTGCCGATCATGTTGCTCTGGCAGTTCGCGCTGTTGAGCTGCTCCGGTGCGGCCATGCCGAGCCGGCCGGTCGACCAGAGGTGCTGGTCGAACTCGACCCAGGGCGACTTCATGTTGACCTGGACGGTCATCGGGTCGACGACCTGGGTGGAGTCCACGTTCGAGAGGACGAAGCCGAACAGCGGCGCGCTGACCGCCGAGTTCTTGCCGGAGTACGCGTCGAGATTCAGCTTCACCGCGTCGGCGTCGAGGGGCTGGCCGTTCTGGAACGTGATGTTCGGCCGGAGCTTGATCGTCCAGGACATGTAGTCGGGACTGTGGTCGACCGACTGGGCGAGGTACGGGACGTACTTGCCGTCCTTATCGGGAACCACGAGCGTGTCGTACACGGCGGTGGTGACCACGATGCCGGAGATGGCCAGTTGGGCGTTCGGGAGGCAGAAGTTCGTCGTCGGTGCCTCGAGACCGTACGTGATCGACCCGCCCGTCTTCGGCTTCCCCCCGCCGTTCTGCTCGGGCGCGCTCGCTCCGGCGCTCCCGATGGCGAGAAGCCCGCCCGTGATCGCCACGGCCGCGCCGACGGCCACCGCTCGCAGCCAACGGGACCGGGTTCCGTGCTGGCGTGAATCGAACACTGGTCTTTCCCCCCATTCCGCCGAGGCGGGGGAGAATGCCCCCGTCCCGAGACATCTTGACCAGCCAGTCCAGTGTGACGGCCGCCACTCTAGGTGCAACCGGACCGATGTCAACCGCGGCCGGAGCACGGTCCGCGGTGCTGACAGCCGTCTGACGTGGTGATTCAGGCCGGTGCGCGCGATGCGACGGGTACCGTGCCCCCGGCGACGGCGGCGTGGCCGACCGTCGTCCGCGGAGCGGCGGCGAGGAGGAGACACATGCGGTGGCTCCGGGTGACGGGCACGTGCGCGATCCCGCTCGACGAGCTGGAATGGCGCTTCTCCGGTCCCGGTGGGCCCGGAGGGCAGCACGCGAACACGTCCAATACCCGGGTCGAGGTGCGATTCGACGTCGCGTCGTCGCCCTCGCTCACGCCGCCGGAGAGGGCCCGGTTGTTGGAGCGGGTCGGACCGGTGGTGCGGGTGGTCGCGGCCGACACGCGATCGCAGGCCCGCAACCGGGAGCTGGCGTTGTCACGGCTGCGCGATCGACTCGCCGCCGCCCTCCGCACCCCGCGCGCCCGCCGGCCGACGGCACCGAGTGCGGCCGGGCGCCGGCGCCGTCTGGACGCCAAGCGGCGGCGTGGCGATCTCAAGCGGCAGCGGCGCATGCGGCCCGGGCTCGAGGACTGACCGGGAGTGGAGGTCGTGGTCAAGGTCGTGTGGTTCGCCTTTGGGGCCGCGCTGGTGTTCTGGGTGCTCGACGCCGCGGTCCGTTCGCTCGTGCTGCCCCGCGGATCGGTCGTCACGCTCACTCGGATCATCTGGGTGAGCATTCGGCGTGTCGTTCAACCTGATCGCGACCCTGCCGAAGACGTACGAAGGTCGCGATCGGGTCATGGCGCTGTACGCGCCGCTGACCCTGCTCGCGCAGCCGGCGATCTGGCTGGCGATGGTGTTGGCCGGCTCCATGATGATGTTCCACGCGCTCGGTGTCTCGAGCTGGCGCTCGGCGTTCAGCGAGAGTGGCTCGTCGTTGTTCACTCTCGGCTTCGTGCACCCGCGTGACCTGCCCACCACTGCGCTCGCGTTCACGGAGGCTGCAATCGGCCTTGGCGTCCTCGCGCTCTTCATTGCGTATCTGCCGAACATCTACAACGCGTTCTCACACCGCGAGGTCCTCGTCGCCAAGCTCTCCGCCCGCGCCGGGACGCCGCAGTCGTCGATCGACTTCCTCGTCCGAGTCAACCGCATCGACGAGCTCGGCAAGCTCGACACCGTCTGGCTGCAATGGCAGGACTGGTTCGCCGAGGTCGAGGAGACACACACCTCGCAGGCATCGCTCCCCTTCTTCCGCTCGCCGCGCCATGACCGCTCGTGGATCACTGCCGCGGGCGTGGTGCTCGATGCAGCGTCGTTCGCGAACTCCACCATCGACATCCCACCATCGCCCTACGCGGCCTTGTGTGTACGAGGCGGCTATTCGGCGTTACGCGCCATCGCCGACTTCTTCGGCATCCCGTACGACCCGGACCCGCAGCAGACGGACGGGACGAGCATCGCCCGGGAGGAGTTCGACGACGCCTGCCGGCAGCTCGCCGACGCCGGCGTGCCGCTGAAGTCGGACCTCGACCAGGCGTGGATCGACTTCAACGGCTGGCGAGTGAATTACGACACGGTGCTGGTGGGGCTGGCCGGCCTGGTGATGGCTCCGTACGCGATGTGGTCTTCAGACCGATCTCTCCGGCGAGTGCCGCTACCGCCGATCGTGCGCCGGGGCCGCCGCCGTCACGCCTGACCTCTCATCGACAGGGTCGGCGGGGACGTCGGGGCGGCGCGCCCGGTGCGCGCTGTGGAGCCAGGCAACGAAGCGATCGACGCCGTTCACCACGTTCTCCGTGCGTACCGAATGGAACACCTCGAAGGCGTGGGACGCGCCCGGGATCTCTGCGTACAGCACCGGATTGCGCGACACCGCGCGAAGGGCGGCGACGAACCCGCGAGCCTGCTCAACGGGCACGAGGTTGTCGCTGTTGCCGTGGATCACGAAGAACGGAGGAGCATCCGGCCCGACGTGCGCGATGGGCGACGACTGCACGAACCGGTCCCGGTCCTCCTCGACGGTCGCGCCCGCGATCCTGCGAGCGAACCACTGGCCGACGCGCTCGCCGCGAGCACCGGCGCGGTCCTGCGGGTCGAACTCGGCGACGAGGTCGTACACGCCGTACAACGGCACACACGCGGCCACGGAGGTGTCGGCGTCCTCGAAGCCGGTCTGGAACTCCGGGTCGTTGGGCGTGAGCGCGAGCAACGCAGCGAGGTGCCCGCCGGCAGAGCCACCGGTGACGACGACGAAGTCGGGGTCGCCCCCGTACTCGGCGATGTGCTCACGGATCCAGCGCAACGCGAGTTTGCAGTCCACGAGGTGATCGGGGAACTTCACACGCGGGCTGAGCCGATAGTTGGCAGCGACACACACCCAGCCTTCGGCGGCGAGGTGCAGCATGAGCGGGAGGGCCTGCTGACCCTTGTCGCCCACCATCCACGCGCCGCCGTGCAACTGGAGCAGTACCGGCGCGCGGCGCGCGCCGCTCTTCGGCCTCCACACGTCCAGACGGTGTCGCCGGCCCGCTCCCGGCGCGTACTGGATGTTCTTGACGCGTTCGACGCGCCGATCGCGCAGATAGAACGGGAAGGCCAGATGTCGTCGAGTGGTACGCCGCGCCACGCGCTCGTCGACGCCCGGCCCGATGACGGCGCGGTAGCCCTGTCCGAGCCCGTCCTGCAGTGCCTGCTCCACGACCGCGGCCGACCGGCTCGAGCCGAGCTGCAGCCGGACGAGCCCCGCCCACGACACGAGCGTGATGACCAGCCCCGCGATGCCCGCCCACGACTCGAGCGCGCCCAGCCACACGAACACCACCGTCGCCGCCACCTGCCAGACGATGTGGAACAAGGCGAGCTCGGAGGTGAACCAGCCCGCGAAGAAGCTCAGTGTGAGGAGCTGCCATCGCCGGGACGGGCGATAGGCATTGACGGTGAACCATGCGCCGACGAGGCTCACGGCCAGGAATGCCCAACCCATGCGTCCATTCTGCCGGGTCGGTGCCCTCGACGGGTGATCGTGCAACGAGACGCGTATGCAGCGGCTGACCGGCCTCGACGCCGCGTTCCTCGCCCTCGAGACACCGTCGACGCACATGCACGTCATGGCGACGATGGTCCTCGACCCGACCGACGTCGATGGGGGCTTCACCGTCGAGTCGATGCGGAACCTCATCGCCGAGCGACTGCCGCGCCTCGAGCCGTTCCGCCGGCGCGTCGTGGAGGTCCCGTTCGGCCTGGATCACCCGGTCTGGATCGATGATCCCGATTTCGACCTCGAGTACCACGTCCGGCGGGCCGCCCTGCCGGACCCCGGCGGCCTCGACGAGCTCGCCGAGCTCACGGCCGAGATCGCCGGACGTCCGCTCGACCGGCGCCGGCCGCTGTGGGAGCTCTGGGTCGTCGAGGGTCTCGAGCACGGCCACGTCGCGGTCATCGCCAAGATGCACCACGCCGCGATCGACGGCGTGCTGGGCGTGGACCTGATGACCGAGATCTTCGACCTCGAACGCGATCCACCTCCGAAGCCACCGCCCGAGCGCGTGCCCGAGCCCGAGCGGGTGCCGTCCGACCTCGAGTTGCTCGTGGGAGCCGTGACCTCGGTCGCGCGACAGCCGCTCCTTGCGTTCCGTGCCGCCCGCAACCTCACGCAGTCCGCCGCGCGCGTCGTACAACGGCTTCGGTCCCAGCCGGTGTCCGCCGGCGTTCCTTTGACTGCCCCGCCGACGCCGCTCAACGGGGTGCTGACACCCCACCGGCGCGTGGCGTTCACGTCGGTGCCCCTCGCCGAAGTGAAGGAGGTCAAGCAGGCATTCGGCGTCACCGTGAACGACGTCGTCCTGGCCGTCTGCGCGGGCGCGCTGCGTCGCTACCTCGACATGCGCGGGCGAGTGCCGGACAAGGCGCTTCTCGCGGCCATTCCGGCATCGGTGCGCACGCCGGACGAGCAGGGCGTCATGGGCAACCGGGTGTCGGCGATGTTCGCGACGCTCGCCACCCAGCTCGACGATCCCGTCGATCGCCTGTTCGCGGCCCGGGACGTCATGAGCGGAGCCAAGCAGGTCCACGAGGACATCGGCGGAAACACGCTGCACGAATGGGCCGAGGCTGCCGCGCCGATGCTGTTCTCCCGCGGCATGCGCCTGTACGAGCGCCTCCTCGAGGGCCGCCATCCTCCGATCATCAACCTGATCGTCTCGAACGTCCCGGGCCCGACGTTCCCGCTCTACTGCGCGGGCGCGCGCCTCGTGAGCCTGTTCCCACTGGGTCCGCTCCTCGCCGGGACCGGGCTCAACATCACGGTGCTGAGCTATCTCGACTCGGTGGGCTTCGGGCTGATCGGCTGCCGCGAGATCGTCCCGGACATCGGCGCGATCGCGGCAGCGGTGCCCGACGCACTGGCCGAGCTCCTCAAGGCCGCGCACAATCGCTAGGCCTCACCTGAGCGGCGCGAACAGGTCCTTGTCGTGGGCGCCGTCGGGAGCGCCGCGGCGGATGAAGAACTCGACGCCGAACCCCTCGCGGAAGATGTCCGGTGGCATCTTGAGGAAGAAATGTGACTCCGCGATCTGGCTCTCGTGGGCGACCATCGCGGCGCGTTTGCGGTCGACGAAGTCGCGGACGTCCACCTCTGTCGTGATGACCGACTCGGGTGATCCGAAGTTGGTGTCGTCCGGATCGGGGAGGTCGTCGGGGTCGAGGCCTCCGGGCAGCTCTGTGTTCCCGTCGCGGATCTGCTGTTCCAGGAGCCGGCGGATGTGGTCCCGATTGATCGTCGATTCGTACACGAGCGGGGTTCCCGCCAACTCGGCAGCGCGCACGCCGACGCGGTGGACCTGGATGTGGTCGGGATGCCCGTACCCGCCATGGTCGTCGTAGATCGTCAGCACGTCAGCGTGCTCTTCCTCGAGGATCCTCGCCAGACGCTTGGCAGCGTCGTCGACGTCCGCACTCCAGAACGAGTCCACGGCGTCGTTCTCCGGCGTCCCCATCATCCCGGAGTCGACGTAGCCGAGGAACTCCACTCGCGCGACGCCCAGGATCTCGGCCGCACGCTGTGTCTCCCGCACCCGGCGCTCCGACATCGTCTCGCCCGGCGCGAGCATCTCGTGGCCGAAGCCGGCGTGCTCGCCTCGAGTGGCGACGACGAGGATCACGCGATGCCCTTCCGAGGCCGCCTTGGCCGTGACCCCGGCGGTGGCGATCGCTTCGTCGTCGGGGTGGGCGTGGAAGGTCACGAGCGTGTGTGGCACGGGAGAATCCTCGCGCAGCCCCGCACCCGCCGGGACAGCCGGTGGTCGCCCGCGTAACCTGACGTTAGAGTTAGGAAACTTCCGATTCGGCTTGGTGCTCTGGGGGGTTGCCGATGCTTGGTCGTCGCGTGATGGCGGTACTCGTGAGCGTGGGGGTGACCGCCGGGCTGCTCGCCGCCGCGACGCTGCCGGCCTCGGCAGAGGGCACACCCACCCAGCAGTTCCCGCCCGTCAACCAGCCGGGAGTCACCCAGACCGAGATCAACGTCGGCGGAGTGGCCTCGAAGACGAACCCGCTGGGCGGCGACTACGTGTCGGCGTTCAACGGCGTGAAGGCGTACTTCGACATGGTCAACTCGTCGAAGGACAAGGGCATCTACGGTCGCAAGCTCAACCTGAGCGCCGAGCGGGACGACCAGGTGAGCCAGAACCAGCAGGAGGTCCAGGGCCTGATCTCGGAGGACAACGTGTTCGCGGTCCTGCCCGTGTCGGTGCTCCTCTTCACGGGGGCCGATGTCCTCGGCCAGTCCGGCGTCCCGACCTTCGGCTGGAACATCAACGCCGAGTGGGGATCGGAGCAGGCGCCGGGGCCGCCGAACCTCTTCGGCGAGAAGGGCTCCTACCTGTGCTTCACGTGCCCGAGCCAATTGGTGCCATGGCTCGCCCAGAAGGTGAAGGCGAAGAAGATCGGCGTGCTGGCCTACCAGGTTCCGCAGTCGGCCGACTGCGCGAAGGGCCTTCAGGCGTCGTTCGACAAGTACCCGTCGGCGAAGATCGAGTTCCTCGACACGAGCCTCGCCTTCGGCGTCACCGACCTCAGTAACGACGTCTCACAGATGAAGGACAAGGGCGTCGACTTCGTGACGACCTGTATGGACAACAACGGGACGCTCACGCTCGCCAAGGAGATGAAGAAGCAAGGCCTGAACGCGAAGCAGTACCTGCCGAACGCGTACAACCAGAAGTTCATCGAGGAGAACGCCCCGTTCTTCCAGGGCTCGTACGCGCTGACGTTCTTCACACCGTTCGAGGTGAAGCAGAAGCCCAAGGGCCTCAAGGACTTCCAGAAGTGGATGAAGAAGAACGGCTTCGAGCAGAACGAGAACTCGATGGCGGGCTGGATCAACGCCGACCAGTTCGTGACCGGCCTGCAGGAGGCGGGTCCCGACTTCACCCGGCAGAAGGTCGTCGACGCGATCAACGCGGAGAAGGACTTCACTGCCCACGGGCTTCTCGCCGGGATC
This sequence comes from uncultured Actinomycetes bacterium, assembly GCA_963781615.1. GTDB lineage: Bacteria > Actinomycetota > Acidimicrobiia > IMCC26256 > JACDBD01 > JALZAA01. The sequence goes on from CAWAGI010000005.1 coordinate 643,266, forward strand.
GACTGGAGCGTCTCGCACCAGGCGGAGCAGCCCGAGGGGTGCAACGTCATCTCGAAGATCGACAACGGGAAGTTCGTGCCGTCGTTCGGCCAGCCGGGGAAGCCGTTCGTCTGCCTCCAGCTGAACCCGTTGCCCGATAAGTTGCAGTCGCAGCCCACCGTCAAGGCGTGACGGTGGGCTCGGCTGAGCCGAGCCCGAACGGGAGCCCGCCCGAGTGAGCGACTTCCTCAACTACGTCATCCTCGGGGTTCCCTTCGGATGCGTGTTCGCGCTCGTCGCCGTCGGGCTCGTCCTGACGTACAAGACGTCCGGTGTCTTCAACCTCGCGTTCGGCGCGCAGGCGTTCGTGTCGGCCGCCGTCTTCTACAACACGGTCACGAATCACGACTGGCCGCTCTTGCCGGCGTTCATCGTCTCGGTGTTCATCGTGGCGCCGCTCGTGGGCCTCATTCTCGAGCGCGCCCTGTTCAGGTATCTCCGGACCGCACCCGCGATCGCAAAGCTGGTCACGTCGCTCGGTTTGCTCATCGCGATCCCGGAGATCGTGAAGCTCCTGCCCGACTTCGACTTTCTCCAGAGCTCGGTGTTCAACCCGCCGACGATCTGGCCGAACCCGTTCGGGTACTACCACTTCGGCGACTATGTGCTCGACGGCAACCAGGTCGCGACGATCATCTCGACCGTCGCGGCCGTGCTGTTCCTGTCGGCGCTATTCCGTTGGACGACGATCGGGCTCCAGATGCGCGCCGTGGTCGAGAGCCCGCGCATGACCGAGCTCGCCGGGATCAACGCCGATCGCGTCAGCGCCTTCTCGTGGATGCTGTCGAGCACGTTCGCCGGGCTGGCGGGCGTGCTGCTGGCGCCGCTGTTCGCCCAGCTCGCGGCGCCGAACTTCACGATTCTGTTGATCGCGGCGATCGCGGCCGCCGCCTTCGGCCGGCTCACGAGCATTCCGATGGCGTTCTTGGGGGGCATCCTGCTCGGTGTCGCCCAGGGCGTCCTGGGTGGCTATCTGCCGAGCGACAGCATCCTGGCCAACGGGCTGCGTCCGTCGCTGCCGTTCGTGGTGCTGTTCCTCCTGCTGCTGTTCTGGCCCGGGCTGCGCCAGCGCAGCGAGATCGTCGACCCGCTTTCGGGTGTCGATCCCCCGCCGCCGGGGCTCGCCGCCGCCCGGCGGATGCGCGCGCTCACGTACGCCACGTGGGCGCTGGGTGCCGTCGTCGTCGTCGTCGGCCTGTACGTCGCGCTGTTCGTGGTGAGCAGCTTCTGGCTGCTGATCATCACCAAGGCCGTGATCTTCTCGCTGATCTTCCTTTCGATCACGGTCATCACCGGCATGGCGGGTCAGATCTCGCTGTGCCAGGCGTCGTTCGCGGCCGTCGGCGCGGCCGGCACCGCCCAGCTCGCCAGCAGCTTCGGCCTTCCGGTACTCCTGACGATGGTGATCGGCGCGGTCATGGCCGCCGCCGTCGGCGGGCTGCTTGCGATCCCGGCGCTGCGGCTGGGCGGCATCTTCCTCGCACTCGCCACGCTGGCGTTCGCGTTCATGTTCGACAGCATCTTCGTGCCCCTCGATTGGGTGAGCGGCGGTGTACTGCCGACGAAGGTGGCGCGTCCCGACCATCTTCGAAGGCGATCGAGCCTTCTTGTTCTTCGCGGTCGGGGTGCTGACGGTCGTCGCCATCGGCGTGATCCTCGTCCGGAAGGGCACGACCGGCAGGTATCTCGACGCGCTGCGCGGCAGCGAGACGGCCGCCACTGCCATCGGGATCAACCCGGCACGAGCCCGGGTCGTCGCCTTCGCGCTCTCGGCCGGGATCGCAGGACTCGGCGGTGGCCTTCTGACCCTTCAGGAGAATCAGGCGAACTTCGCGGGGAACTACGCCCCGCTGTTCGGCTTCTTGTGGCTCGTGATCGTCGTGACCCTGGGCGCGCGCACGGTCGAAGGGGCCGTGCAGGCCGGGTTCGCGTTCGCGTTCGTGCCCGAGATCCTCAAGGCGCTCGGCCTCTCGCCCGCCTACCAGTTCATCCTGTTCGGTCTGGGCGCGATCACGTACGCGCGCCATCCCGAAGGCATCGTCGAGTACAACAAGCGACGTTCACTGGACGCCGTGCAGCGCTTCCTCACACGCGGGAGAACGCCTCCGCCCGGCGAGCACGGTGAGTCGGTCGTCGCGCCCCGGCCCGCGCCCGCGACAGTGGCGACAGCACGGGTGGGGAACACCGGGGCGGAATCATGAGCCTGCTCCAGTCTGCCGGAGTGTGTAAGCGGTTCTCTGGAATCACCGCGCTCGACGACGTGTCGGTCACCGTCGAGCAAGGCGAGCCGGTGGGATTGATCGGCCCGAACGGCGCCGGCAAGACGACGTTCTTCAACTGCCTGCTCGGCATCCTGCGACCCGAGCGGGGCCGTGTCGCCTTCAACGGGCGCGACATCACGCGCATGCCGGTGTACAAGCGGGCGCGCCTGGGCTTCGGCCGCACGTTCCAGCGCGTGGAGCTGTTCACGGGGATGACCGTGCGAGACCACCTGCTCGTCGCCGAGCGGTCGCGGCTCGGCACCGGGCGGCTCTGGAAGGATCTCCTGAACCTCGCCGGCCCGACGTCCGACGAGCGGGCCCGCGCCGACGCGACGCTCGAGCTGCTCGGCCTGCTCGACGTCGCCGACGAGCCCATCGAGTCGTTGAGCCTGGGCCGGGCCCGTCTCGTCGAGATGGGCCGCGCGTTGATGACCGAGCCGCTGTTGCTGCTGCTCGACGAGCCGTCGTCGGGGCTCGACCAGAGCGAGACGATGGAACTGGTCGGAACCCTGCAGACCGTGCAGCGCGAGCGGGGGACCGCAATCCTGCTCGTCGAGCACGACGTCGAGATGGTGCAGGCCTTCGCTTCTCGGTTGTACGTGCTCGACTTCGGGATCGTGATCGCGTCGGGCCCCACCGCCGAGGTGATGGACGACGAGGCCGTCCGCAAGGCGTACTTGGGAGAGCTGGTGTGAGCGCGGCCGAGCCGTCACCGGGCGCGGCGCCGCTGCTCGAGCTGCGGGACGTGCAAGCGGGATACGGCCCGTTCCGCGCCCTGTTCGGCGTGTCGCTCTTGGTGCGCGAAGGGTCGGTGCTCGCCCTGCTCGGTTCGAACGGCGCCGGGAAGACGACCGTGGCGCGGGTGTGCTCGGGCCTCATCAAGCCGACGGCGGGCAAGTTCCTGTTCGACGGGAAGGACGTCACCAAGGAGCGCGCGTACCGCTTGGCGCGCGCCGGGATCGCCCAGGCTCCGGAAGGTCGGTCCGTGTTCGCGTCGCTGACGGTCGAGGAGAACCTTCTGCTCACGCTGCGGCGCACGCTGGGGCGGTCGGGGGCGTCGGGCGGGCTCGCCCGGGCCTACGAGATGTTCCCGCCGCTGGGAAAGCGCCGGAGGCAGATCGCGGGGACGCTCTCGGGCGGCGAGCAGCGGATGCTCGCGTTGGCGCGGGTGCTCGCGAAGCCGCCCCGGCTGCTCGTCTGCGACGAGCTGTCGCTCGGCCTCGCGCCGATCATCGTCGACGAGGTGTACCGGACGCTCCGGACCATCCGCGACGCCGGCACGACACTTCTGATCGTCGAGCAGCACGTCGCTCACGCCCTGGCGATCGCCGACGACGTCGCCGTGCTCGTGAAGGGCCGCGTCACCTTCGACGGGCCGGTCGCGGAGATGGGCGATCTCAGCGAGTGGCTGCTGCCGACGGGCGAGTCGTCGCGAGTCCCGTCACCGAACGGTCAGTAACGGCTCGGGCTCCCGCCGAACAGCCCCGCGTGGGTGACGGTCGCCAGCGTGTCGAGCATCTCGTCCCGGCTCACGTCTACCTGGCGGGACAACACGTAGTAGTTGAACCGCTCGATCATCGCGATGACCGCAAGCGCGGCGATCTGCGGGTTGACGTCCGCCGACGACGAGCGACGGATTCGCCCGGTCAGCACGCGCGAGAACTCGGTGAGGACGTCGGTCCCGAGGCGTCCGAACTCGCTCCCGCCGATCTCGGCTTCCGTCCAGGCGCGGATGACCGGGCCGTAGCGCTCGTACATCTCGACGAAGCGGGCGAGCCATTCGCGTAGCTCGGCGCGACCCTCGGGCCCGGGGTCGATGGGCGGCAGCGAGTCGGCGAGCGAGATCATCTCCTCGGCGACCTCGTGCGCCAGCGCGCGGAACAGCTCCTCCTTGTTGGAGAAGTACAGGTAGAAGGTGCCGTGCGAGGTCTTGGCGAGCTTGACGATGTCGTCGACCCGCGCCGCGTGGAAGCCGCGCTGGGCGAAGATCTCGACGCCGGCATCGAGGAGCTTGCGCATCGTCCGCCGGCCGCGCGCCCGCAGCTCACGGCCCTGGGCGGGCGTGCCCATCGGGAGCGTGGCCGAGTGGCCCACCCCGTCGCCGGACCCGCTGCGGCGACCGGACTTGGTGGTGCGACGCGTCGCGGTCGGACGAGTTCGGTTGACGTTCCGGGACCGCGGCACCGCCTCAGGGTATGCGTACCCGACACGCGTGTCACCTTTCGTCAGCGTGCCGGGTACGCTCCGGAAGCCCCCGTGACCAGGAGGAAGACAGCCGATGAGCTCCGTGACCGCGCCCACTTTCGAGGACCTGTCGGTCGGGGACGAAGCGCCCGCACTGGTCGTCGAGGACCTCTCGCGCACGCATTTCGTGCGGTACGCCGGCGCGTCGGGTGACTTCAACCCCATGCACCACGACGACACGATCGCAACCTCGGTGGGCAACCCGTCGGTGTTCGGGCACGGGATGTTGACGGCGGGGCTCATGGCGCGAGTGCTCAAGGACTGGTTCGGACCGGCGGCGCTGCGCCGCTATCAGGTGCGGTTCTCCAAGCAGGTGTGGCCGGGCGAGACGCTCACGTGCACGGCCACGGTCACGGGCCTTCGCGACGCCGAGGAGAGGGACCTCGGACTCGTCGACGTCGAGTGCCAGGTCGTGAACCAGGACGGCGAGGCGAAGCTCACGGGCACGGCGACGGCGGCCGTGCCGAGGCGGGGCTGATCGCGGTGGGTCTTCTCGACGGGCGAGTCGCAGTCGTCACCGGCTCGGGACGAGGCATCGGGCGCGAGTTCGCGCTGTGCATGGCCCGAGAGGGTGCCCGGCTCGTCGTGAACGACGTCGGCGTCAGCCTCGACGGGAGAGGAACCGACGAGGATCCGGCGGCGCAGGTGTGCAAGGAGATCGAGGCGCTCGGCGGCCAGGCGACGCCGAACTACGACTCCGTGTCCGACTTCGACGGCGCCGCCAAGATCGTCGGCACCGCCGTCGACGCGTTCGGACAGCTCGACATCTTGGTCAACAACGCCGGCATCGTGCGTGACCGCTCACTGTTGAAGATGGGTGAGGACGACTTCGATGCCGTCATCGGCGTGCACTTGAAGGGCTCTTTCAACTGTGCGCACCACGCGGCGTCCGTGATGAAGGACGCCGGCTACGGGCGGATCATCAACATCACGTCATCAGCCGGACTGCGCGGGAACTTCGGGCAGACGAACTACGGCGCGGCGAAGGCGGGCTTGATGGGCATGACGTTCATCTGGGCGCTCGAGCTCGGCAAGTACGGCATCACGGTCAACGCGGTGGCACCCGCCGGCGCCACCCGCATGACCGCCGGGCTGTTCGAGCGGACCGGCGAGGAGCCACCGCCGGAGCAGAGCCCTGCGCTCAACGCGCCGCTCGTCGCGTACCTGGCGTCCGAGCGGGCAAGCCACGTCAACGGGCAGATCCTCGGTCGCACCGACTACGCGTACACGATCTTCCAGCACCCGAAGCAGATCGCCTGGATGTGGCGCGACGGCGGCTGGGAGGCGGACCAGGTCGCAGACCAGTTCGACCAGGTCCTCGGTCAGCACCTCCAGCACGTCGGGATGGTCATGCCGCGCGGCATGGAGTTCGGCGAGCAGAAGTAGCCCGCGTGGCGATACCGCTCGGCGTCGTCGACATCGTCTACGCCCCGCGGCCCGACGAGGAGCGCGCCGAGCTCGCCGTCGCCGACGGGTTCGAGCACATCGACGTCCTGGTCGACGTCGATCCCGCCACGCTCCCGTTGCCGGTCGGTTGCCCGACCGCGTTCCCGAAGCCGCGCCCGGGCTGGTGCTCGACGCCGGCGCCGCCCGCCGGGCCCGGCATGTGGGAACGCACGGTCGAGTGGTTCCGCGCCGCGCCGGGCGCGCTGCTCGAGCCATGGGCGGGGGCGGTGGTCAACTCGAACGACGCGTGCAAGGCGATGATCGCCGACGTACCGGGACTGCGCCTCCTGGTCGACACCGGTCACGTGGCCGACTGGGGCGGCGATCCGCTCGAGCTGCTGCCGCACGCGGACCACGTCCAGCTCCGCCAGGGCCGCCCCGGCGCGACGCAGGTCCACATCGACGATCCCTCGGGCGTCGTCGACTTCGCCGCCGTCGTGAGCCGGCTCGACGAGAGCGGGTACGGCGGGCGTCTCAGCGTCGAGTACTTCGACCTCCCCGACCTGGGCTGGCCGCTCGCCGACCCCCGCGCCTGGGCACGGGACCTCGCCGCCGTCGTGCGCACGATGTTGTAGACGTCGGCGGGGCCGAACCGATCAGGCCGGTCCCGGGCCAGGTGTGCAGGGGGAGGCCGGGATGCGGGAGACCTTCCCAGACGACGACGCGGCCCGGGACGGCGTCGGTCGCGAACAGCGTGCGACCGTCGACGCCACCGAAGCAGCAGTTCGTCGTGACGCCCTCGCCGTCGATCGCCAGGAAATCGAGCTCGTTGCCGGTGGGATCGACCACCCGCACACCGTGGTCGACTGTGGCGGCGACGTAGTAGTTGCCCTCGACGTCGAGGCAGAAGCCGTCGCCACCGCCGCGTCCGAGTGTCTCGGCGACCCACTCGCGGCCGCCGTCGGGCAGGAGGCGTTGGAGCCCGCGTCCTTCGACCACGACGAGTGTCCCGTTGCGGTCGAGCGCGATGCCGTTGCAGTACATGAAGGGCTCGGCGACGACCCGCACCTCGCCGTCGGGCGCGTACGCCATCACGCGACCTACGGGCTCGGGCGGCAGCGGGAAGTGCGGCGGGTCCGTGAAGTAGACGGTGCCGTCTGACGCGACGACGAGGTCGTTCGGGGCTTGGAGGTCCTGGTCGGCGAGGTAGCGTGACCGCGCCGTCGACGGTCGCGAGCTGCAGCCCCGGCGTCGAGGGGTTGTACGGGTAGTCGACGTCGAGGGGCAGCTTCGAGAAGTCCATGCCGCCGTTCTGGGTGACGAGGATGCTGCCGTCCGCCGCCAGCGCGGCGCCGTTGGCGCCGCCGCCGGTGTCGGCGAGCGGCTCGGCGCGCGAGTTGCCCGACCGGATGCGGAACAGCGCGCCGGCGGCGACGCTCGTCACGACCAGGCTCGGCCCGCCGGGCGTTCCCTCGGGAACCCAGACCGGACCCTCGCCGAACACGATCCCGTCGGTGACGACCTCGGCGCGCATGCGGCGGAGCGTATGCGCCTTGCCTGACGTGCGTATACGGGAACTCGCGTACGATCGCCCGCAACGAGAGGAGGTGGGCAGTGACACGTATCACGGTCCTCGACCCGACCGCGGCGCCACCCGAGGTCGATCCCGACCCCGGGCCCGACGCCGGCAGCCTCACCGGCCGCGTCGTCGGCGTCCGTTCGGATCGGACATGGCCGTCGTTCGAATGGGTCCTCGACGAGTGGACACGCGAGCTGACCGCCGCCGGCGCGCAGGTGCGCCCGTGGCTCGCCGGCAATCGCATCGGTGACGACGGCGTCCGCACCTTTGCCGAGCTGGACGACTTCGCGACCGATGTCGACATCGCCGTCATCGGGCTCGGTAACTGAGGATCCTGCACCTCCTGGAGCGTGCACGACACCGTCGCGGTGGCCTCCCGGGGGAAGACGGCGGTCGTCGTCGTGACAGCAGAGTTCGAGCATCTGGCGCACACCATGGCCGCCAATGCAGGGCGGGCAGGACTGCGCGTCCACGTGCTGCCGTACCCGCTCGAGTCGCGCCCGGAGGCCGAGGTGCGGGAGATCGCCCGCGAGCACTGGCCCCGCCTGCTCGGCACGCTCGGAGTGGAGGCGTAGGTCGGTGAGCAACGAGCACAGCGAGATCGCCGGACGAGTCGACTGCGGTCCCGAGGGGTGCGAGCTCGACTGGCTGGCGAGCACGCGGCTCGAGGTCGACGACGATGCCGTCGCGTTCCAGAAGCTCGCCACGGACGCCGGGTGGGGTGACGGGCTGCCGCTGATCCCGCCGACCGAGGAGCGCGTGCGCGAGTTTCTCGTCGTCTCCGGCCGGTTCCCCGACGAGTGCCTGGCCGAGCTTCCGCCCCGCAACGGCCGCTGCACGGTCGAGAAGGTGGCGGTGAACGCGGTGATGGCCGGCGCCCCCGCCGACACGATGCCGTTGCTGTGCGCATCCGTCGAGGCGATGGCCGACCCTCAGTTCAATCTCTTCGCGCTGAACACGACGACCTCGTGCGTCGTGCCCGGCATGTTCGTGAACGGACCGGCTCGGCACACGCTCTCGATTCCGTTCGACGCCGGGTGCTTCGGCGGCGCCGCCGGCCCGGCGCCCGCGATCGGGCGCGCGGTCCGGCTGCTGATGCGCAACGTCGCCGGTCAGGTCGTTGGCGTCAGCTCCAAGAGCGTCTTCGGCCAGCCCGGCCGGGTGGCTGGGATCGTGGTCGGCGAGTGGGAGGAGCGGTCACCGTGGGCGGCGTTGGCCGAGCGGCGGGGTGTCACCGGTGACGCGGTCACGGTGCACGGCTGCACGGGCACGATCGACGTCGCCGACATCGTCGCCGACAACGGCCGCGACCTCCTCGAGGTCATCGGCACGTCGCTGGCGTTCCCGGGCACCAACGCCTTCATCGGCGGCCACCACGATGCCGAGATCCTCGTCTGCCTCCCGCCGCCGTGGGCCGACCTGATCGCCAAGACGTACCCCGCGATCGACGACGTGCAGGAGCGGCTCTGGGCGCACGCATCGTTACCCGTCGACCGGTGGCCCGAGCCGCACCGCGAGAAGGCGGCCGAGAACGGCCGCGTCGACGACGACGGTCTCGTGCACCTCGTCCAGGGACCCGGGCACATGCTGGTCATGGTGTGCGGCGGTCTCGGCAACCTCCACGCCCTCGCGCTGCACAGCTTCGGCCCGACCCGCGCGGTGACGCGCGCGTTCTGACGTAGGTTGCCGTCGTGACGGTGCGCGTGATCAATCAGCTCGGAGCGAAGGCGGCCGAGGCGATGAAGGCGGCCGTGCCGGACGTCGAAATCATCGACGCCGGCGCCGACCCGCCGCAGCGGACCTGCGCGCCGACGTGCTGTTCGGCGGCTGGGGACCGCACTCGCTCGACTACGCGCAGCGCGTCGAGTGGGTGCACCTCGCCGGAACCGGCATCGATGCGTTCCCGAACGAGCTCTTCGACGGCCGGACGGTCACGTGCGCCCGCGGCGCGTCGGCGATCCCGATCTCGGAGTTCGTGCTGGCCGCGATGCTCGCCTTCGAGAAGCAGCTCCCCGAGACCTGGCTCCACGAGCCGCCGGAGCACTGGAACTTCGCCCCGCTGGGCTGGCTGAACACGCGAACGCTCGGCCTCGTGGGACTGGGCGGCATCGGCGTCGCCGTGGCCGAGCGGGCGCTGCCGTTCGGGATGCGCGTCCGGGCGCTGCGGCGCCGCCCGGAACCGAGCCCGATCGAGGGAGTGGAGGTGGTCGGGTCACTCGAGGAGCTCCTGCCCGAGACCGATCACCTCGTCCTCGCGGCGCCGTCGACACCTCGTACCCGCCAACTGCTCAACGCCGAGACGTTCCAGCTCGTCAAGCCGGGCGTGCACATCGTCAACATCGCTCGCGGCGCGCTCGTCGATCAGGACGCGTTGCGCGTGGCGCTCGACGACGGGCGCGTCGCGATGGCGACGCTCGACACCGTCGATCCCGAGCCTCTGCCCGGAGGCCACTGGCTGTACTCGCATCCGAAGGTGCGCCTCAGCGCCCACGTGTCGTGGGCGTCACCTGCCGGCATGGCGCGCACGCTCGAGATCTTCGTGGACAACCTCACCCGTTACGCCGCCGGCGAGCCGGTCCTGCACGTCGTCGACGCCGACGAGGGGTACTAGGGCGTGGCGCGGCTGATCTACTCGGCCATCGCGTCGCTCGACGGCTATGTCGCGGACGAGCAGGGAAACTTCGACTGGGCCGCGCCGGACGAGGAGGTGCACGCTGCAGCCAACCTCCTGCAACAGCAGACCGGGACGATGCTCCTCGGGCGTCGGATGTACGAGGTCCTCGTCGCCTGGGAGACGATGGACATGGACGGTCAGCCGTCCGTCATGGCGGACTTCGCCGCACTCTGGCGGGAGACGGACAAAGTCGTGTACTCGAGCACGCTCGAGGACGTGTCGAGCGCGCGGACGCGCCTCGAACGGGACTTCGATCCCGAGACGGTCCGGCGGATGAAGGCGTCGACCGAGCGCGATCTCTCCGTAGGAGGTCCCGACCTTGCAGCGCAGGCGTTCGCCGCCGGCCTGGTCGACGAATGCCACCTCTTCCTGAACCCGATCATCGTGGGAGGGGGCACGAAGGCCCTTCCCGAGAAGGTGCGGGTGGCGCTCGAGCTGATCGCCCAACGCCGGTTCGAGGCCGGCGTGGTGCACCTCCATTACCGGACCCGGGTCTGACCCGCTGCCGTCTCCAGACCGTCGTCAGGCCCAGGGCGTGTCGTAGCGCTCGCGGAACGTCTTCTCGGCTACGGGTGCGCGACGCGACTGCCCGAGCTGCTTGGCCGGCCAGCCCAGCGGGACGACCGCGAGCGGGCGCACGTGGTCGGGGAGGGCCAGCAAGGAGCGCAGCTCGTCGCCGAAGACGGTCGTGATCGTGGTGAGCGCCGACCCGAGCCCGAGCGCTGTGCGCGCCGAGGAGCAGGTTCTGCACCGCCGGCCACACCGACGACTCGAGGACGGTCTCGACGCAATGGGACGTGTCGCCACAGACCACGACGAGGACGGGCGCGTTCGCGATCCCTCCCGTCGCGCCCTCCTCGACCTTCGCGAACACCTCCGGGCTCAGCCGCGGACGCGAGAACTCGCGCCCGCCGCCCTCCCAGGCGCGGCGGTTGAGCTCCCCGATCACGGCGCGCGCCTCCGGGTCGCGCACGACGATGAACACCCACGGCTGCGTGTTCTCGGCGCTAGGTGCGAACGTCGCCGTCTCGAGCACGCGCTCGACGAGCTCGTCGGGCACGTCCTCGGCGGTGAAGGCACGGTGCGCGCGCTGTGTCCGGACGACCGAGAAGAAGCCGGGTGCTTCGGTCACGCGGAACGCTCGCCCAGCCGCCGGAACGTGTTCACGTACATGATGCGCAGCTCCGGCGTGTTCGCCCAGGCGTCCCACGCCGGGGTCCCCGGTTGCCCGATGCGTTCGGAGACGAGCGGCGTCATGGTCCGGAAGGCGTCTTCGGGATCGTCGGTGTCCATCTCGTAGAAGTGCATGAATCGAGGGTCGCCGCCGGTCACGTTCTCGTACGGCGTGATCATGGAGTAGCCGGGGACGCCGACCTCGGCGATGTGGCGGATGTGAACGAAGTCGGCCCAGTCCCGGAGCGCCTGTGCCTGTTCCGGTCGGCGGGGGCTGATGAGCACGAGCATGAGCCCGACGGTGGGGCGCCCGGTGAGTCGTCCCTGGCCGGGACGCGGCGTCCGACGGAAGTGGTGGCCCGTGACGCCGTCGGGCGTCGATGGCGCCGTGAACCCGCCGTCGATCTCGTACGCGGCGAGCAGCGAGAACTCGGGCAGCTTGCGCGGCAAATCGGTGCGGTCCCGGCACGCGTTCTCCCACCAGGTGGCCCGCTCGACGCCGCCGTGCCCGATCACCTCGTTCACTCGCGTGCGCGCGTAGACGTCCTCCCCGGCATCGGTCATCTCGAGATACAAACCCGGAGTGATGCGGTCCTCCACGACGCGGATCCTAGGCGGCGGATTTCAGGCTCAGTCGTCGAGACGGAAGCCGATCTTCATCGACACCTGGAAGTGGCCGACCTCACCGTTGTCGATCCAACCCCGAATCTCCGTCACCTCGAACCAGTCGAGATTGCGCAACGTCTCGCTCGCGGCGAGACCCCGTTGCGCACCGCCTGTTGGAGGCTGTCGGTCGACGTCCCGACGACCTCGGTCACTCGGTACGTGTGGTCAGGGTGCGTGGGCATCAAGCCTCCAAGCAGGTCGAGAACGGAACGGCCCCACGGTAACGTGACTCGCATGTCAGGAAACGGGAGGTGTTCGTGACGCGGCGGGCGGCACCGCCCCCGGGGCAGGCGCCGATGCCGGCGCCGAACGCGGCGGCGCTGCTGCGCCGCAACGCGACGGACCCGGCCATTCGCGACCGACCGGCGGTGAAGTTCGGCGATCGCGTGTGGACGCACGGCGAGTACGTCGACGAGGCCTCGCGTTGGGCACAGCTGTTCCTCGCCCGTGCGCCCGCCGACGCGCGCGCTGCATGTCGGCGTGCTGCTGGACAACACGCCCGACTATCTCTTCGCGCTCGGTGGCGCCGCGTTCGCGGGCGCGGCGGTCGTCGGCTTGAATCACACGCGCCGCGACGATCATCTCCTGCGCGACATCGAGCACACCCACGTCGGTCTGATCGTGACCGAGCCGCGGCACGCGCCGCTGCTCGAGCCGATCGCGGGGCGCCTGCCGACCGAAGCCGACAACCTGCTCGTCTCCACGCGGTTCACCGACGGCGACGACCCGGCGCCGAGCCTGGGCAAGCCGCTCGACGACGCCCTGGCCGGAGCGTCGGCGGAGGATCCCGGCCTGGACCCCGATCCCGACACCCTGTGGGGTCTCATCTTCACGTCGGGGACCTCCGCCGCGCCCAAGGCGGTCATCTGCACGCAACGCCGTTTCATGGTCACGGGCAACCGGATGGGGATGATCATGGACCTCGGCCCCGACGACGTCGGGTACGTGTGCATGCCGCTCTTCCATTCGAATGCGCTCATGGTCGGGTGGGCGCCGTCGATCGTGTACGGCGCGTCCGTGGGCCTCGGCCGCCGGTTCAGCGCCTCCCGATGGCTCGCCGACGTACGTCGCTACGGCTCGACGTACTTCAACTACACGGGCAAGCCGCTCGCATACCTGCTCGCCACGCCGGAGCGCGCCGACGACGTCGACAACCCGCTGCGCGTGGCCTTCGGCAACGAGGGCTCACCCGAGGTCGTCGAGGCCTTCTCCCGTCGCTTCGGCGTCGACGTCATCGACGCGTACGGCGCAACCGAGGGAGGCGTCGCTGTCGACCGCGACGCCGAGGAGCGCGCCGGCGCGCTCGGAAAGGTCGGCGAGGCGGTGAAGGTCGTCGACGACGACGGCAACGAGCGGCCGCGCGCCCGTTTCGGCGCCGACGGCCGGCTGCTCAACGCCGACGAGTGCGTGGGCGAGATCGTCAACACGGCCGGGGCGGGGCCGTTCGAGGGGTACTACAACAACCGGGAGGCGAACGAGGCGACGCTCCGATTCGGCTGGTACTGGACCGGCGACCTCGGCTACCTCGACGCCGACCGCTACTTGTACTTCGCGGGGCGCAACGCCGACTGGCTGCGCGTCGACGGCGAGAACTTCCCCGCCGGGCCCATCGAGGCGACCCTCAGCCACCACGCCGACGTCGTGCTCGCCGCCGTGTACGGCGTTCCCGACGACCAGGCCGGTGACCAGGTCATGGCGGGGCTGGTGCTCCGGGACGGAGCGACGTTCGACCCGGCGGCCTTCGCGGCGTGGGTCGACGCCCAGGAGGGCATCGGACCGAAGTGGCGTCCGCGCTATGTGCGCATCGTGCGTGACCCGCCGACGACGGGGACGAACAAGATCGTCAAGCGCGCGCTCGTGCACCAGAAATGGCGCGCCGACCAGGTCGCGGGCGACTCCGTGTACGTGCGCGGGCGAGGCGACCCCGCATACCGCACCTTCACTCCCGACGACGAGCGCGAGCTGCGCGCGTCCTTCGTGCGGTACAAGCGCGAACGCTTCTGGGATCTGTAGTGGACCTCAGCTTCACCGACGAGGAGCGCGCGTTCGCCGCCGAGGTGCGCGAGTGGCTGGCCGGCAACGTCGAGCACCCGCCCCCGTTCGGGTCGGTCGACGAGGAGGTGGCGTGGGGGCGGCAGTGGCAGGCGAAGCTCGCCTCCGGTCGTTGGGTCGGCATCCACTGGCCCGTCGAGTACGGAGGGCGGGGCGCGTCGCCGGTGCAGGTCGCGATCTTCAACATGGAGTACGCGCGCTCACGCGCCGCGCAGCCGGTCAACCGGGTCGGCATCAACCTTGCTGGTCCGACCCTTCTGGCGCACGGCACGGACGAGCAGCGGCACCGATGGCTCCCGCGGATCCTCAGCGCCGAGGAGATCTGGTGCCAGCTGTTCAGCGAGCCGGGCGCGGGAAGCGACCTCGCGTCGCTCACCACCCGTGCCGTCGCGGTCGACGACGGCTGGCTTCTCGGCGGCCAGAAGGTGTGGACGAGCTACGCGCGCCACGCGCGATGGGGGATCTGCCTGGCACGCACGAACGCGGACGCGCCACGCCACCGGGGGATCTCGTACCTGGTCGTCGACATGGACGCGCCCGGCATCGACGTCCGCCCGCTCGTGCAGATCACGGGGGAGGCCGAGTTCAACGAGGTGTTCTTCGACGACGTGTTCGTGCCGCGCGACCATCTCGTCGGCGAGCTCGACAACGGTTGGGCGGTCGCGAACACGACGCTCGCGCACGAGCGGGGCACGTCGTTCCCTTTCAAGGAACAGGTCGTGCACGAAGTGTTCCTCGACGACCTGTTCGCGCTCGCCGCCGAGCGGAGCGAGCTCGACGATCCGGACGTCGCCGACGCGCTCACGCAGGCGTTCGTGGAGCTGCGCATACTCCGGCTCCACAACTGGCGCACACTGCTCGCGCCTCGCGCGCGGCGTCGAACCGGGTCCGGAGTCCAGCTGGGTGAAGCTGGCCTGGACCGACATGACCCAGCACCTGTCCGACGGCGCGCTCGGCGTGGTCGGCCCGGCCGCACCGCTCTGGTGGGGTGCGGAGGCGAACCCCGGCGGGGGCGCGTGGCAGCGCCAGTGGCTGTGGAGCAAGGCGGCGTCGATCGCCGGTGGCACGTCCGAGGTGCAGCGCACGATCATCGGGGAGCGGTTGCTCGGCTTGCCGCGCGAGGGGGTCCGGAGCTGATGGTGAAGGCAGTGGGGATCGACCACCTCGTGCTCAACGTGGCGGACGTCGAGCGGAGCGTCGCGTGGTACCGGGACGAGCTCGGCCTCGAGGCCATGCGCGTGGAGGAGTGGCGCCGCGGCGAGGTGCTGTTCCCGTCGGTGCGCGTCGACGAGGGGACGATCATCGACATCCTGCCGGCCGACCGCAGCGGGACGAACGTGGATCACGTCTGCCTCGTGGTCGAGCCGACCGACCTCGAAGCGCTCAAGGCATCGGGCCGCTTCGAGGTCGTCGCCGGCCCGGCCCGGCGGTTCGGCGCCCGGGGCGACGGCACCAGCCTCTACGTGCTCGATCCCGACGGGAACACGGTGGAGCTGCGCTACTACCCCTGAATCCCGGGGAAGGGTCGATGTCTCCGGCATGGGCTGGTACCGTGCGAACGCGGCTGTGGCTCCCTTGAGTCCACTCGGCGCACCGCTCAAGAAGTGGGCACCAGAGGTACGTACTCGAGAAGTGGGTAAGTCAGGTGCTCGAAAATCCGGGCACTACGCAAACAGCTAGCAAGGAGTTCGGTCCCTTGGCTGCAGGCATGGTGAAGTGGTTCAACGCGGAGAAGGGCTACGGCTTCATCTCACGCGAAGACGGTCCTGACGTGTTCGTCCACTACTCGGCAATCCAGATGCCTGGCTACCGCACCCTCGAAGAGGGTCAGCGCGTAGAGTTCGATGTCGGCCCGGGCAAGAAGGGCGAAGAAGCGCAGAACGTCCGGATCGTCTGACCCACACGCTCAACCTTCTCGTTCGGCGCGCACGCCGGACCACACGGTGAAGCGCGTCATCGTCAGGTAGCCCATCCGTTCGTACGTGGGGCGACCGAGGTCGCTCGCGATCAGCATCGACGGCGCCTTGGCGTCGGCGAGCGTCGCCGGCCACGTCATCGCCTCGCCGTACCCCCGGCCGCGCACGCCCGCCATCGCGGAGACGTACTCGACGTGCGACATCGACGCGCCGAGGTGCGCCATGGACGTGCCGACCGGCTCGCCCGCCACCAGCCCGAGGAAGAACCGGAAGCTGTCGTCGTCGAGGAGTGAGCGGGGCATGAAGGCACCGGCGACCTGCCCGGCGAGCTCGGGAAGCGGGTAGGCCTCGATCGCGGTGCGCTCGAACGTCTCCAGCGCAGCCGCGTCGGTGACGTGGACGATCTCCAGCTCCGGCGGCGGCGGCCGCCGCTCTCCTCCCTGCGGCCGGTACATCAGCGGCGGATGCCCGACCGGCCCCAGACCGTGAGGCTTCAGGTCGGGGGTGGGCAGCGGGCTGAACAGCAGCCACGGTCCGCCCCGCGCCCCGTCGAAGAACGACCCGACCCGGGACACGACGTCGGCGGCGCGGCTGTCACCGAGGGGACCGAGCAGCACGGCCGCGTTCGTGTACGCGCTGGGCGTGGCGGCGTCGGCAGCCACGAGCTCGTCGTCTTCGAGGGTGCGTCCGCCGGCGGCTCGGGCGATCGCGACCACCATCTCGGCGAAGGCGTCGGTGTAGCTCCGTAGGAGCGAGTCGTCACTCGGGAGATCGCGCTCCCAGCCGTTCGCCAGGTGCTCGTCGGGATCGGCGACCCAGTCGGACGCCACGCCTAGATCGCGTACAGGGTCCGGCAGCTCTCACCCGCGATCGTGGCCTGCTGCTCGGAGGTCAGGCCCGTCATCGCCTCGCGCAGCTCGTCGGTCACGCCGGGGAACTTCGCGTCGGGGTGGGGGTAGTCACTCGCCCACACGATGCGATCGGCGCCCACCAACGGCGAGTTCGCCGTGAACGCCAGTGCCGACTCGTCGGGATCGAAGCTGATCCAGCACTGACGTCGGAAATACTCCGACGGATCGTGCTGCAGCCACGGGACGTCCCACGTGAAGATCTCGCGATGGTGGTCGAGCCGCTCGAGCCAGGGCACGATCCAGCCGCCGTTCGCCTCGAGGAAGACGATGCGGAGCTCGGGGAAGCGCTCGCACACGCCTCCTGCGAGGAGGAACGCGGCAGTGTTCATCATGTCGAACGGGTTCGAGATCGCCTGCGTGAAGTACACGTTGTCGATGTTGATCGTGTCGTCGCTCGCCGGGAGCGAGCCGCCTCCGAGGCGGTTGATCCTGAGGCCCAGGCACGCGCCGGGAAGGTCCGCGGTCAGGAACGGATGGAACCCGACGGCGAGGCCGGCGTCGGACGCCGCCTGCCACAGCGGGTTGTAGACCTCGTGGTTGAGGGGCTTCCAGTCGTCGCTCGGGTTCGGCCGCAGCATCACGCCGACGATGCCCGGCTTCGACCCCACGCGGCGGATCTCGGCCGCGGCGCGCCCGATGTCCTGCTGGGGGACGATCGCGACGCCGTACAGGCGCCCGTCTCCGTCTTGCACGTGGTCGGAGAGCCAGTCGTTGTAGGCGCGGCACTGGGCGTCGGCGAACTCGCCGTCGCGTAGACCGCCGATGCCGAGCAGCATCGTGGGGTAGACGATGGCTTGTCCGATGCCGTCGGTGTCCATGTCGGCGAGACGGGCGCGGGCGTTGTAGGCAGCCGGCCGGACCTCCGTGTAGCGCAGCTCACCCCGTTGGGCCCGCTCGCGTTCTTCGAGCGTCATCCCGGCCGTCCCGGCGAGTGCGAGCCCGTTGGCGGGCAACCGCTGGCGGTCGTAGATGCACCACTCCGTACCGTCGGCGTCGGTCTCGATGTGCCAGATCCGGTCGACGAGATCCCTCGGTGCGTACTCGAGCATGCCGTCAGGGTGTTCGAGGACGTGGCCGTCCGAGTCGACGAAGTCCAGCGGTGCGATCGTGGTCATCGAACCCCCCGGGGTCGGGCCGAATGAAGCTGAACCTTAGAGGAACCGGCGGATGAGTCGCTCCTTGACGCTTCTCGTACGGCGGGTACTCGTGTACGTCCGATCTCGTTCAGACGAGATCGAGCACGCCGCCGAGGTCCTCGGCGACCACGACGCGCTCGCTCGCGATGTCGTGCGGCGAGGTGGGATCGGGCCAGTGGCCGTCCCGATCCAGGTACACCGGCGTCATGCCCATCGCGCGCGGACCGGCGACGTCGGGCCCCCACGTGTCGCCGACGAACACGCACGCGCCGGGCTCCACGCCGAGCTTCGCCAGCGTGTGCTCGTAGATCCGTGGGTGCGGCTTGCGGGCGCCCGCCCATGCCGATGACACCTGCACGTCGACCAGATCGGCGAGCCCCACCTCGTCGACGGCTTGCGTGAGGTCCCAGTCCCAGTTGGAACAGATCGCGAGGCGGAGCCCGCGCGACCGGAGCTCGGCGAGCACGCCGGGCACTTCGGGGTACGCCTCGAGCACGCGTGACGCGGCGCCTTCACGCAGCTTCTCGAGGATCATCTCGTACTCGCCCGGGTGGACGTCGGTCTCGGCGAGCATGCCGAGGATCCGGTCTCGTTGCCAAGCCATGTAGTGGTCGCGGCTCTGCGAGTGCTCGAGGTGCTCGATGCCGTCGATGCCGTCGTTGAACCACCGATCGCGGGTTTCGGGAGGGAGCTCGTAGCCGTGCTCGGCCAACACGTCGTCGGCCGAGATCCAGCGCGTGGCGTGCGCCAGCGTGCCGTAGTAGTCGAGCAGCACGCCGGCCGGGGAGGAATCGTCGGGCATGCCCACGATTGTGCCAAAGGGGATGCCCGGCGGATGTCGAAATGAGTACCGGGTACTCAGGCTCGTCGGGCATTCGACGTGGTTCTCTCGGACGGTCCGGCACCGTCAGGAAGGTGAGCATGTCCGCCCAACGTCCGACGCCGTCCACCTCGGCGAAGCCGTGGTATCTCCGTCGCACGGGCGCGATTCTCAGCGGGCTCGTGCTGATCGTCCTGTGCGTCGCTCTCCGGTTCGGTTGGAACGGCGTCGAAGGCCCGCCGTTCCCGTTCTGGGGAATCGCGTACCTCGCGGGTGTCGGCGGCATCTTCCTCTTCTACGTCGGCGTGACGACACCGCGGCAGCGGTAGGGTCTGCGCCCGTGCGGGTTCGCTGGTGGTTCGTCCCGGCGGTGGCGGTGATGCTGCCCGCCGCCCACGTCTGGTCGGCGCCGGCCGCATCATCCGCCCCGGCGAAGATCCAGAAGCTCACCGTGGCGAGCGCCGCGTTCGCCAACAACAAGCCGATCCCCAGCGGCTTCACGTGCGACGGCCCGAATTCGTCCCCGCCGCTGAAGCTCGGGAAGGTCCCCAAGGCCACGAAGGACCGCGCGCTGATCATGACCGACCCGGACGCGCCGAGCGGCACGTTCGTGCACTGGGTGGCGTGGAATCTGCCCCGCGGCGGAGTGCCGGAGGAGACCCTGCCCGCGCAGGTCGTCCAGGGGAAGAACACGTTCGGCAGGGAGGCGTACAACGGCCCGTGCCCGCCGGCGGGCTCGGACGCGCATCACTACGTGTTCGACGTCTACGCGGTGTCGAAGAAGATCACGCTCGCGCCCGGGGCGTCGGCCGACGACCTTCGTGCCGCGATGAAGGGCAACGTCGTGGCTCAGGGGAAGCTGACCGGCACGTATCAGCGGTCGACCGGGGCGCAATAGCAGGCGGCTCAGGGAAGCCGCGACGTCCAGACCAGCGACGCGCCCGCACCTGCAATCGCGAACGCCAGCGCGATCCCGACGAACCACGCCGTCGCCTCCCGCTGCTCGGTGCGGAAGCCCACCGAGGAGCCGATGTCGCCGTAGACGCTGCGGAGCTGCTCGGCGCTCTGCGCTTCGTAGAAGCGGCCTCGTGTCGTGTCAGCGATCTCGCGCAACGCGTCGCGGTCGACGGGCACCGGGTACTCCTCGCCGCCGGTCACGATCGTGCCGTCGTCGGTGCCGAACGCGATCGTCGTCACGGGAACCCGCGCTCTCCTCGCCGCTTCGGCGGCGGACTCGTTGCTCCGCCCCGTGTTCGTCGAGCCGTCCGACATCAGGACGATGTGTGCGAGTGGGCGGCGCGACGAGCGCGACGGGACGTCGTGGAGCGAATCGAGCGACGTGTAGATCGCCTCGCCGATGGCCGTCTGCTCGTCGAGCCGAAGCCGATCCAGCGCGTCACCGACTTGCCCGTGCTCCTGGGTGGGTGCGACCACCTGCCGGGCGTCGCCGTTGAACGCGACCAGGCCGAGCCGGAACCGCTTCGGAAGCTCGTTCACGAACGCCGATCCAGCCGCCTTGGCGGCTTCCAGACGTGACGGCTCGACGTCCGTCGCCCGCATCGAGACCGACGTGTCGATCGCCAGCATCACCGTTGCCCGCTCGCGCGGGACGCGTTCGGGACGCGTCGGGCGTGCCCACGCCGCCACGAGCACGACGAGCGCTGCGAGCATCGCGGCGGCGGCGACGTGGCGGCGCCAGCCCGGCCGTTTCGGCGCCACGGACGCGAGCAGGTCCAGGTTCGTGAACCGGGCCGCGTAGTGGCGGCGCCGGCGCTGGATGAGCACGTACGCAGCCGCCAGCACGACCACGACGACGAGGAGCCACAGCCGGCCGGGGGCGAGGAAGTTCATCGAGCCGGCAGCGGTCGGCCGGCGCGGCGCCGGCGGCGGGTGACGACGAAGCGGACGATGTCCTGCAGCCAGTCACGGTCGGTGCGGAGCTGGACGTGCTCGACGCCCGCCCGCCGGATCGCGCCCGCGATCGCGCTGCGTTGATCGGCCGCGGCGGCCGCGTACCGGGCTCGGAGCTTCGCGCTCCTCGTCTGGACCTCGACCCGGCGGCCCGTCTCGGGGTCGACGAGCATGAGCAGGCCGACCGGTGGGAGCTCCAGCTCGCGCGGATCGACGACCTCCACCGCGAGCACGTCGTGGAACGCGGCGAGGCTCCGGAACGGGCGCTCCCAGTCGCGCTGCTCGAGGAAGTCCGACACTACGACGACGAGACCGCGGCGCCGGGCGACGCGGCGGAGCGCGTCCATCGCGGCCGGGAGATCGGCCGGGGACGCGCCCACGTCGGTCACGTCCGGCGCGCGGTACGCGGCGAGCTCGTGCAATCGCGCCATCAGGGGTGCGCGCCCCGATCGGGGCGGACGCGTGATCGTGTCGGTCGGGGTCGCGAGCATCGTGCCGAGCCGGTTCCCCTGCCGTGCGGTCAGGAAACCGATGGCGGCAGCGGAGTAGAGGGCGAGGTCACGTTTCTCGCAGTCGGCCGTTCCGAAGTCGAGGCTGGCCGACCCGTCGACGAGCAACCAGGTCTCGAGCTCGCGGTCGATGATCGTTTGACGGACGTGCGGCACCGTCGTGCGCGCGGTGAGGTTCCAGTCCATGCGCCGCACGTCGTCGCCGGGTCGGTACACGCGGCCATCGCCCGCCTCGCTGCCGGCTCCCGGGACGAGGCCCTGGAAGTCACCCTGGAGCAGGCCATCGAGGCGGCGCGTCACCAGCAGCTCGAGCTGTCGCAGCACCGCGTCGGCGCGTCGGGTGGTCGAGAGCGGTGCCGCCTCAGGGGTCACGCGGTGTCCTCCGCCGGGAGCGCGATGCGGTCCTGGCTCGGCGCGATCTGAGGCACGGGGATCGCTTTCAACACCTCCTCGACCACCCGGTCGGCGTCGATCCCTTCGGCGAGCGCCTCGTAGGACAGCACGACGCGATGGCGCAGCACCTCGGGTGCGATCGCCAGCACGTCCTGTGGCAGCACGTAGTTCCGGCCCCGGAGCAGCGCCAGGGCGCGGCCGGCGGCGACGAGCCCGAGGCTCGCCCGTGGGCTCGCGCCGTACGCCACGCGCGCCGCGACGTGTGGAAGGTTGTACTTGTCGGGCACCCGGGTGGCGTGCACGACCTGGACCGCGTAGTCGAGCACCGCATTGTGCACGAAGACCTCTTCGACGAGCCGTTGCACCGCGTGCAACGTGTCGGCTGAGATCACCTGCTCGGCGGACGGTGGGCTCGTGCCCATGCGCCGCACGATCTCGCGCTCCTCGAGTGGTGTCGGGTAGTCCACGAGGATCTTCATGAGGAAGCGGTCGCGCTGCGCCTCCGGCAGCGGGTAGACGCCCTCGGACTCGATCGGGTTCTGCGTGGCGAGCACGAGGAACGGGCGCGGGACCGAGTACGTGGTCCCGCCGATGGAGACGTGACGCTCCGCCATCACCTCGAGCAACGCCGACTGCACTTTGGCCGGAGCCCGGTTGATCTCGTCGGCGAGGACGAAGTTCGCGAACACGGGACCGAGCTCGACGTCGAACGTCTCACGTGAGGGCCGGTAGATGCGGGTGCCGACGAGGTCAGACGGAACCAGGTCGGGTGTGAACTGCAGTCGGACGAAGCTCCCGCCGATCGTGTTCGCGAAGGTCTCGACGGTGAGCGTCTTGGCGAGGCCCGGTACGCCCTCCACGAGGCAGTGACCCTCTGCGAGCAGGCACACGAGGATGCGCTCCACCATGCGGTCCTGGCCGACGATGACCCGCTTCACCTCGAACAGCGCACGCTCGAGCTCCGCCGACGCCGATGGTTCGGTACCGGGCGCGGCGTCGTCGGCCATCTCGACCTCCCGGATCGCGGGCGCGGCGTCTGACACGATCACAGCCGCCTTGGAACCTTCTTCGTTCTACCTGAGAGCGCCCTGGGAGTTGCGTCGCCCCCCGGACGCCGGGTGAACAAGCGGTGTCAGCCCGGCGAACCGGGCCGCAACGACGCCTCGATCAGCCCCGGGAGGTCGAGCTCGCCCTCACGGGTCTGGGCACCCGCCGCCAGGGCCCCGTCCATGCGGGCGTCGAGGTCGGGGTCGGCGAGCGTGAGATTGAAGCAGTGCGCCTCGTCCAGGAGTCCGTCCTGCAAGGTGCCGGCGGCGGCGTCGACGGCGCGCTTCGCCAGCCGCACCGCGTCCGGCGGGAAGGCTGCGATCCGGCGCGCCAGTCGTTCGACGAACGGTCCGAGCTCGGCGGCGGGGAGGGCACGGTTGATGTAGCCGTACCGCTCGGCGAGCTCGGCGTCGAAGTCGTCGCAGCCGAGCACGATCTCGAGCGCCCGACCCCGGCCCACGAGGCGCGGGAGCCGTTGGGTGCCGCTGCCGCCCGGGAGGATGCCGATCGCGACCTCGGGCTGGCCGAGGATGGCCCGGCCGAGGGCGCCGAACCGCAGATCGAGCGACAGGACGAACTCGCTCCCGCCGCCCCTGGCCCGCCCTTCCAGCTGCGCGATCGTCACCTGCGGGAGCGTCCGCCACCGCTCCATGAAGACGTGGATGAACTCGAGCCGGCTCGGCCGGTCGCGGCGATCGCGGGGAAGGGCCTGGATGAGCGCGAGGTCCGCGTGCGCGATGAAGAACTCCGGATCGGCGCTGCGGACCACGACGGCGTGGACGTCGCGGTCGTCGGCGAGCTCACCGGCGAGCTCCCAGAGAGAGCCGATGAGCACCGCGTCGAGCAGGTTGACCGGCGGGTGATCGATGGCCACGAAGGCGACGCCTTCGTCGATGTCGACTCGGAGACCCTCGTGCTCGTAGGCGCCCATGCCGGGAGCTTGCCAGGTTCGACGTGCGCCGCCGGGAGGGATGACGAGCGGAGGAGGCCGAGCGGGGTTATTGTCTACCTACCGGTAGGTAGGTCCAGCAGCGGGCCGCCTCTGAGCGCCACTCCCGCAGGCGGAGTTGCGGGAGGTCCCATGGAACACACCCTCGCCCGAGACTCCAGCGAGCGGGTGAACGTCCGCTCGTCGATCCCCTTCTTCCTGCTCCAGCTGCTTCCGCTCCTCGCGTTCATCACCGGCGTGACGACCACGGCCCTCGTCCTGCTGGCCGTCACCTTCTTCGGGCGAATGTTCTTCATCACCGCCGGATACCACCGGTACTTCAGCCACCGCAGCTACAAGCTCGGACGCGTCGCACAGTTCGTGATGGCGTTCGGCGGCGGCACGGCCTGCCAGAAGGGTGTGCTGTGGTGGGCCGGCCACCACCGGCGTCATCACCAGTTCGCCGACACCGAGCGCGATCTCCACTCGCCGCGGAAGGGTTTCTGGTGGAGCCACGTCGGGTGGATCCTCTGCGACAAGTACTCGGCGACCGATACGGATGCGATCAAGGATTTCGCGCGGTACCCCGAGTTGCGATTCCTCGACCGGCACGACTGGATCCCGATGTGGACGTTGGGCGTGACGTGCTTCCTGATCGGCGGGTGGAGCGGGCTGATCATCGGGTTCTTCCTGTCGAACGTGCTGCTGTGGCATTCGACGTTCACGGTGAACTCGCTGGCCCACGTGTTCGGGCGGCGGCGCTACGACACACCGGACACGAGCCGGAACTCGCTTCTCGTCGCCCTGCTCACCGGCGGCGAGGGATGGCACAACAACCACCACCACTACCAGTCGTCGGCGCGGCAGGGATTCTTCTGGTGGGAGATCGACGTCGTCTACTACATGCTGAAGGTGTTGCAGTTCGTCGGCATCGCCCACGATCTTCGCCAGCCGCCGCCGCGGGCGCGGAAGCCACAGCTCGCGCCGGTACCGGTGAGCGAGGACGAGAAGCCGCGCGAGCCCGTGTCGGTCTAGTCAGGCTTCGACGGTTCGACGCCCGTCAGGGCGCGGCACGCTCTCATCGCGAGCGCCACGATCGTGAGCGTCGGCCCGTAGCCGGTCGACGTGGGGAACACCGACGAGTCCGTGCACAGCACGTTGTCGACGTCGTGGAGTCGCTGCCACCGGTCGAACACGCTCGTGCGGGGGTCGTCGCCCATGCGAGCCGTGCCCATGACATGACGTGAGATCGGGGTCGGGTTCAGCGCGTCGAACTCGCTGCCGGGGCGCGGCGGCGAGGTCACCCAGAAGGCGGTGTGCGCGCCGGCATCGCGCATCACGTCCTCGAGGCGGGGCGCCCAGTGGTCGGCGCACGCCACCTCGTGACGGTGCGGCGAGTACGTGACGCGCCCGGCCGGAGATCCCCACACATCGCGCACCGAGGGATCGAGGTCGACGCGGTTCGTCGCCTGCGGAAGGTCTTCGCCCTGCATCGTGAACACGCCCATGCAGTCGCGCGTCGTCGATTCCACCATCAGCTGCGAGTGCAGCTCGCCTGCCGGCAGGTGGATCGCCTCCGTGATCGGCTGGCCGGCGCCGCCGTGCTCGACGATCCCGCCGCGGAAGTACGGGAGACCGGCGTCCCGGGCCGCGCTGGCCGCGGCCGCGTCCGGGACCATCGGGTCGTCCATCAGGTGCGTCACCGCCCGTCCGCGGTGCGCGTGCAGACGGAACGGGAAGATGCCGAGCACGAGCGTCTGGAAGTGGAACATGAGGAAGCGGCCGACGACGTCGGGATTGCCGACACCACTCCGGAGCAGCAGCCGCGGTGTCTCGAACGCGCCGCCGGCGAGCACCACGTACCGGGCGCTCACTTCGTGCTCGAGCAGCGTAGCCGTCGAGATAGCGCACGCCACGCGCCCGGCGGCCGGTGCGGCCGAGGAGCGACGTCGCGCACGTAGGACTCGGGGCGGATCTCGCACCGGCCCGTGCGGAGGGCGCGCCGCAGAGGTGCCACCGGGTCGCCCTTGGCGTCGATCGGGCATCCGAAGAATCCGCAGAAGCCGCAGTTGTTGCATGCCGGCCTGCCGTCGTACTCGACGCTGTTCACGCCGGTCGGCGCCCGGTACGGGTGGTAACCGAGCCGCGTCGCCGCCTCGCTCGTGAGCACGGCGCAGAACATGTCGGGCCCGGGCGGCATCGGGTACGGGCCCGATCGCCACGCCGCGAACGGGTTGGCGGTGTGGTCGCCGGCCACGCCGACTGCGAGCTCGGCGTCGGTGTAGTACGGCTCGAGCTCGGCGTAGTCGAGCGGCCAGTCGACGACGTCGGCCCCGTCGACCGGGCCCAGCTCGGAGCGAGCCCGGAAGTCGACCTCGCGAAAGCGCGGCAACTTCCCGTCGGCATGGAACCCGCCGCCGCCGACCGTCGACGGCAGGTTGTTCACGTCGCCGGTGAACATCCTGTCGCCGTCGTCGGCCGAGCGCCGGAACGTGCGCGGCTCGAGGAGCGGGTCGGGGCCGAGGAAGTGGCGCTGCAGGAACTTGATCTCGTCGCTGCTGATCTCGCCGGTCGGCGCGTACGGCGGCTCGAGGCGCAACAGGTGGTTGCGGCCCTTCTCGAGGACGATCACCGACCACCCGGCCGCCGTCAGCACGTCCGCCGCCGTCGCCCCGCCGGGGCCGCTGCCGACGACGACGGCGTCGCAGTCGAGGTCAGTCACGACCGCGGACCTCGCTCGTCGGAGTAGCCCCGGGGTTGGACGTCGCCCGGGAACCCGATCGCCTGCCAGCCGGCGAGGTCGCGGTTGCCGCCGTACTCGGGCGCGCCGTACGCGCCCTCGCAGGCGTGGCCGTACAGCAGCTCCTTGAACTCCGGCACGGCCTCGAGGCGCGCGTCCTGCTCCTCGGGCGACAGCTCGACGAAGCCGGGGCCGAGGGCGGCGATGCCGTCGCGGTACTCCTGCTGCCAGCCCTTCACGGCGCCGTTGTGCTCGCGCTCGGCGATGCCGTGCGAGCCCTCGATGCGCGTGCGCCAGGCGAGCTCCTCGAGGCGTGAGAGAGGCAGGAACCTCCCGAAGGAGGCCGCGCCGCCGTGGCGCCCCGAGAACGGACCGCCCGCCCAGATCCGCGGCGGGTCGACGGAGAACGCCCCGAGCAGCCCGTCGACGTAGTCCGCGACGCCGAGGGCGGTGGCGCCGGGGTGCCCGGCGGTCGCGGGGATCAGGCGCTCGCACGCCGCTTCGACGACGGCGTACGAGCCGGGATCGAAATAGATGGGCAATTGCGAGAGCTACGAGACCGTCAGCTCGTAGTTGCCCAGCTCGTCGAGGCGTGCCGTGGCGCCCGGCGGCAGCACGACCACGGTGAACGGCTCCTCGACGAGCGCGGGCCCGCGCACCTCGACGCCGGCGCCGAGTACCGAGCCGTCGTAGACGGGCGCGTCCACGAACCCCGACCCCATGAACTCGGGCCCGAAGTACACCCGCCGGGCGCCCCGCCGCGCCGCCTTCGCGTCCGCCACGGTGCCGAGCGCCGCCAGACGCTCCGGCTTGGGCGTGCGGCCGCGAGCGACCAGCCGCACACCGCGCAGCAGCGGCTGCTGGTTGCGGAAGCAGAAGCCCCGATCGGTCTCGTGCTGGTCGTGGAACCGCTCGGTGAGATCGAGGAGCCCGGGCTCGTCGAGCGCGTCGCCCTCCGGGAGGGGCACGCTCATGTCGAAGTTCTGGCCCGGGTAGCACATCTGCGCGAACAGGCCGACGTCGACCTGCTGGTCGGCGAGGCCCGTGGGGTCGAGCTCCTTGCGGGCTTCGTCGCGGAGCTCGGACATGAGCGTGTGCACGCGTCCGAGATCGACCTGCGACAGCGGGACGACGTACGCGCGCACCAGGTCGACGACGTAGTCGGCGACGAGCACACCGAGCGCCGAGAACGCCGGCGCGGTCTTCGGGACGAGGATGCGGTCGATCCCGAGCTCGGTGGCGATCGCCCACGCGTGCACGGCCCCGTTTCCGCCGTACGCGATCAGCGCGAGCTCGCGAGCATCGGCACCGTGCGACGCGAGCACCCGGCGGGTCGCGTTCGCCATGTTGGCGTTGACGATGCGCTCGATGCCCCAGGCGGCTTCGACGACGTCGAGGCCGAGCGGTTCGGCGACGTCGCGCCGGATCGCGTCGCGTGCGCCGTCGACGTCGAGCGTCATGCGGCCGCCGGCGAAGCCGTCGAGCGGGAGGTAACCGAGGACCGCGTCGGCGTCGGTGACCGTCGGCTGCGCGCCGCCCCGCCCGTAGCAGACAGGCCCGGGCGCCGAGCCCGCGCTCTCCGGGCCGACGAGCAACGCACCCTGGCGCACGCGTGCGATCGAACCACCGCCGGCACCGACGCTCTGCACGTCGACCATGGGCAAGCCGATGTAGTACCGGTAGCGCCAGTTCCAATCGGTCTTGATCTCGGGCTGCCCGTCGCGCACGAGGCACACGTCGAAGCTCGTGCCGCCCATGTCGACGGCGATGAAGTCTTCGACCCCGGCCTTGCCCGCCGCCAGCGCCGCGCCCATCACGCCGCCGGTCGGGCCCGATGCCAGCACCGACACGGCCCGCCGGGCGACGTAATCGGGGGGCATGACGCCGCCGGTCGACTGCATGATCAGCAGTGGGCCGCCGTACCCGGCGGCCCGCAGCTTCTCCTGGAGGCGGCCGACGTACGCCGCGATCTTGGGCGCGACGTAGGCGTTCACGAGCGTGGTCGACACGCGTTCGAACTCCGGTCCCCGCGCCATCACCTCGTGGGAGAGGGACACGTGGTCGACGTCGGGGAACTCCTCGCGGATGATCTCCGCCGCGCGCCGCTCGTGCTCGGGGTTCACGAAGCTGAACAGGAACATCACCGCCACCGACTGCACACCCAGCTGCTTCAGGCGCCGTACGCCACGCCGAACTGCGTCCTCGTCCAGCGGTGCGAGGACCTCGCCCCGGAAGTTCATGCGTTCGGGGACGGGGATGCGTGCCCGCCGGCGGGCGATCGGCGCCGGCGCCGGGTAGGTCGGGTCCCAGATCTCCTCTTTGTGGACGCGGCGCATCTCGATCTCGTCGCGGTGCCCCTCGGTCACGAGCAGCCCGGTGGGCGCGCCGTTCATCTCGATCATCGTGTTGTCGGCGGTGGTCGTGCCGTGCACGAGGATGTCGATCTCGCCGCAGAGCTCCGAGAGCGGGCGGTCGAACCCCTCGGCGAGCTCCTGGAGGCCGTTCATCACTCCGACCGACTGGTCGTCGGGGGTCGTCGGGGTCTTGTCGAGCACGACGTCGCCATCGGGCGTCACGCAGATGAGGTCGGTGAACGTCCCCCCGACGTCCACGCCCACCCGGTAGCCCATGTCAGCCGCGACGTTGCGCGCGAAGGCCTGCCGTCGCCTCCTCGTCGATCGCGAGCGTGAGGTCGTCGAGCGAGCCGATGAGCACGACGCCGTAGTCCCGCTCGGCAGCGTCGGCGCTCACGTACTCGTCGAGGACGTCGTCGAGCACGGCCTGCGGATCGCGGTCGAGCGGGTCGCCCCAGCCGCCCCCGCCGCCGTAGTCGTACATGACCCGCTGCGATGCCTCGATGGGCACCCACTCCGCGGTGTGCTGCACGACGAACGGGTCGTCGGTGCCGTATCGGATGACCATCTTGTTGGGCGCACCCGGCTCGCCGCCGCAGATGCCGGGCATCGGGTATTTCATGCCGACGACGTACGTGTACACCTTGGCGTCGACGAGCACTTCCTTCTCGTAGTGGCTGCCGCACAGCCCCCGCCACTGGCCCGGTCCACCGGAGTCGGTGCGGTAGTCGCGGCTCCACTGCACGTGCGGGTACAGGCTCTCGTTGATCTCGGCCGTCGCCTTCCAGAGGTTGCCGAACGACGCGTTCTGCGCGCCCCAGGCGTCCATGCCCTTCCCGGCGTTGCACCAGCCGGCGTACACCTCGGCCGAATGGTCGGTGAACGACTGACCGGTGCGGGGGTCGACGCCGACGATGATCGTCGGGATGCCGGTCTTGTACGTCTGCGGGACGGCCTTGTCCGGCAGGACGTGCTGCATGGCGACGGCGATGACCTCGCCGACATCGGCGCCCGGATGGTGCGTGCCTGCGCTCACCGGCTTGCTCGGGTGCGGGTTGAGCACGCACCCCTGCGGCACGGTGAGCTTGATCTGGTCGAAGAACCCCTCGTTCTTCGGGATCTCCGGGTCCATCATCGACGCGATCTGGCCGACCGTGTACCCGCGCGTGTTCCCGAACGTCGACCACGCCTGGATCTCCTGGCGCGTGTCGCTCCCCGTGTAGTCGATCTTCAGGTCGTCGCCGTCGACGGTGATCTTGACGTGAAGCTTGATGTCGGGGTGGCCGAGCGGATCGTGGTCGACGAAGGCGTCGGCTTCGTAGACGCCATCCGGCCACGCTGTGACCTCCTCGCGGAACCGGCGTGCCGCGTAGTCGATCATGAAGTCGACCGACTGCTCGACGGTGTCGACGCCGGAACGGTCGATGATGTCGCCGAGACGATCGGCGGCGAGCTGGGCGGCGCCGATCTGCGCGCGCAGGTCGCCGATGTAGTCGGGCAGGCGGTTGTTCGCCGCCATCGCGTAGAGCACGTCGCGCCGCTCGACGCCGCGGTCGATCACCTTGACCACCGGCCAGCGCGCGCCCTCGCCCCAGATGTCGTTGGCGGTGACGTTGTAACCCCCGGGCACGTTGCCACCTGTGTCGCCGTGATGGCACTGGATGCTCGCGATGAGCACCATGCGGCGCTCGCCGGTGTTGGGGTCGTCGCCGAAGATCGGCGCGAACACGTTGTAGTCGGGGAGGTGGCCACCGCCGTGGTACGGATCGTTGGCCGCGAACACGTCGCCCTCGCGGAACTCGTCGATGCCCAGGTACTCGAGCGCGAAGCGCACCGGCAGCGTCGAGGTGAGCATGAACTGCGGGATGCCGACCGACAGGGCGGCGAGCCGGCCCTTGGCGTCGAGGATCGTCGCGTTGCGCTCGTTGCTCTGGTTGAGGATCGGCGTCGTCGCCGTGCGCGACACGTAGGTCGCCATCTCGAAGCAGATGGTCTCCATCGCGCCCCGGATGACCTCGGCCGTCACCTGGTCGACGGTGGGGCGCTCGTGCAGGCGTCCACGATGGCCGGCGAGCTGGACCAGATCGACGTTCATGCTCCGTCCCCCTCGTGGCCGGCACCGAACGGATGACGAGGAATCTGACACCCGTGTCACCCTTATCCTAGCCTTCGTACGTCAGGCGGAGACAGAGGAGGACCATGTCCGAGCACCGCGAATTCAGGGACATCCGCGGGTCCGGCGCCGAGAGCGCGCCCGCGCTGCCGGTCGACGAGTTCATGGCCTCCCTCGAGGCGCTTCAAGCCGAGGTCGCGACCGAGAAGAACCTCGTGTGGGAGCGAGTCGCCGACGGAACCCTCTCCGAGGACCTCCTCAAGCGTTTGTGCAAGGAGTACTACTTCCTCGGCAAGTGGTACACGAGCGAGTTCGGTTCGATCGTGTCGAACGCGCCCGACGTGGACGCCCTCGATCTCGGCACGAGCGAGCACTACGTCCACTGGGCGCAGAACCTTGCCGACGAGATGGGGTTCGCCGGGGATCGCAACCACGTCGACATGAAGATCGACTGGGCCCGGCAGCTCGGGATCTCCGACGAGGAGCTGATCTCCTACCGCGCAATGCCCGAGTCGATCGGCTCCGTGTTCACGACGCTCTTCTACATGCGCCGCTCGTACGAGGAGGGGCTGGCCGCCTTCGGCTGGGCCGGAGAGCGGTTCGCGGCGTCGACGAACTATGCGGTGATGATGTACGAGGGCTTGCGCGACCACTACGGCATCGAGGTCGAGAACTTCAAGGTCCATGCCTACGCCGAGGAGGACCACGGCCGCGAGGCCGACTACCTCTTGCGGCAGGTCGCACTCACAGCGGGACAGCAGCGCCGCATCCGCCGAGTGGTCGAGCACGTCTTGATCTGCCGCAACGCCCGGACCGCGGCCCTCAACCGCTGGCTCGACGAGCCCGGCGCGCTCCGCGGGTAGCGACCGCCTGGGCTGGGCGCCCGTTCTCGTCCATTCACCGCGGGACAGTGAGGATCAGCCTGGCGACCTCGGCGGGCGCGTCGAGCTGGGGGAAGTGGTTCGCGCCTGGCACGGCGACCGCCTCGGAGCGCGGGAACAGTCGGGCCAGGCTGCGTCCCTGCGCAGGCGAGAGGTACGTGTCACCTTCGCCGAACGCGGTGCGGACGGGCGCGGGAAACGACTGGAGCTCTGGGGTCCGTTGCGTGTTCGCGGCGACCGCGGAGAGCAGGTCCGCATTCAATGCGAGGAACGGCCGCAGTGTGCTGGGCCGAGCCTCGAATTGCCGGTACAGCAGAGGGACGAACTTCTTGCGAACGTCCGCATTCCTGATGAAGCCGCCGACCTGGAAGTCGTAGAGCCACCGGAACTCCCGAGGCGACTCGGCGAAATGCTCGGTGAGCCGAGCAAACGCAGGGTCGGAGAAGAGACGGATCGCTTCCGGGGGATTCGGGGGCGCGTCGGTGAGGACGCTGTAGAAGGTGTTCAGCGCCACGATGGCCGCGACCCGATCGGGATGATCGAGCGCCCAGTTGATCCCAGTCGGGCCCGACGCGTCGTGGGGGACAAGGACGACACGCTCGAGGCCCAGACCGGAGACGACGGCGTCGAGGTCGCCCTCCTGATTCGCGAACGTGTAGTCGTAGTCGTGCGGCTTGTCCGACTCACCCCAGCCGAGGAAATCGAACACGACGACGTGGCGATCCCGGAGGTAGGGGACGAGCCGGTCGTACAGATGGTGATTGTCGGGGAAGCCGTGCATGAGGACGATCGCGGGCTCGGCGCCCGCCTGTTCGCGCACGTGCAGGCGATACGGCCCTCGCTGGACGAAGCGGTCGCGGTATCCGCCGTCGCCACGCGACCTCGGGCCCTCGGCGCCGGCGCCCGTTGCGCTGGTTGCGGCCCCGCCGAGCAGCAGCGCGGCGACGATCCCGGTGGCAATGGTCGAGGTTCGTCGGGTCATAGTACGATATTCTAATCAGTCACTATAAAAAGACAACCCTCCGCTCCTGTGACGGGAGTGGCAGCTACCGTCTGATCGATGAACCGCAGCTACCAGCAGTACTGTCCCGTCGCCCGCGCCCTCGAGGTCGTGGGGGAGCGCTGGACCTTGCTCGTCGTCCGGGAGCTCCTGCTCGGTCCGCGGCGCTTCACGGACCTCATGGCCGGGCTCCCGGGCGTGAGCGCCAACGTGCTCGCCGCCCGGCTCCGGGATCTCGAGCAGGCGAGCCTCGTGGCCAAGCGGGACCTGCCGCCGCCGGCCGCGTCGACCGTCTACGAGCTCACCGACGACGCGCGAGGTCTGGCCGGCGTGATGGCCGCCATGGCCGAGTGGGGCATGACGATGCTTGGCCGGCCGCGGAGGACCGACGAGGTGCGGGGCGCCTGGTTGGTCCTCGGCCTCGCCGTGACGACTCCGGCGCCGTCGGATGCAGACGCCACATACGAGCTTCGCCTCGACGACGGGGTGTTCCACATCCGGGCCCACGCGGGCCATCTGCAACCGCTCCTCGGACCGGCGGCGAGCCCCGACGCCATCATCACGATGGACGCCGAGACGCTCGCGGCCATCGTGGACCGCGACCTCGATCCGCGGGCTCCACGCGCTCGGAAGCTGATCACGACCGACGGCGACTCGAGGGCTGCCCGGCGCCTGCTCGAAGGGTTCAGTCGGGCACGCGGCTGACGAAAATCCGCCGATTCGCACGCTCGGCGTCGGAGAATGCCTCTGTGTCGATCGCGCGGGCGCGACTGGGAGTGGTCGGGGTGGCCGGCGCCGCCGGTGTCCCGATGGCGGCGATGGCGGCCGTGGGCACGCTCGCGGCGCAGTTCTGGTACGTCGCCCATCGCCCGCTGCCGAGCTTCACCGACCTCGACCCCGACGGCGTCTTCGGGCCCGACTCGGCGCCCGAGGTCCGGCTGGTGCTCCTCGGCGACTCCACCGTCACGGGACCCGGCCTCGAGACCCGGGACGACCTCTGGTGCCGTCAGGTCGCGCGGCGACTCGCGAACGACGTGCGCATCCGGCTCGTCAGCGTCGCCGCCGGCGGGTCACGGGTCCGCGACGTGCTCGTGAAGCAGGTGCCGGAGGCGCAAGCGCTGCGACCTGACGTCGTCATCGTCTCCGCCGGCGCGAACGATGCGATGCACGGGACTCGCCTGCGTCGGTTCGAAGCCGACCTCGACGCCGTCGTCGAGGCGTTCGAGGAGGCCGCGACCGAGGTCGTGCTCGCGGGTATCGGCGACCTCGGCAACATCCCGCGGCTCGTGCACCCGTTGAAGGCTTTGGCGTCCCGACGGAGCTGCGTGTTCGACCGGGCCCACGCCCGGGTCGCCGCCCGGCACGATCACGTTGTGAAGGTCCCGGTCGCCCAGCTCACCAACGCGCAGTTCCGGCGCGCCGACGTGTTCAGTCCCGACCTCTTCCACCCCAACGGCGCCGGCCACACGGTGTGGGCGGACGCCGCCTATCCCTTCGTCGCCGACGCGCTGGCGCGAGTGAAGGTCTGACGACTCGGCTCAGAAGAGCAGCTCGGCGAGGCGGTCGTGGTGCCAGTTGCTCGTCCCCATCCATGCCTCGCAGCCGTAGGCGTGGCGGATGAAGAGGTGCAGGTCGTGCTCCCACGTGTACCCGATGCCGCCGTGGATCTGGATGCCGTCCTTGGCCGCGCGTGTGACCGCCGCGCCGGCAGCGGCTTTCGCCACGTGGGCGGCGCGGTGGCGGTCTGCGTCCTTCGCGTCGACCGTCATCGCCGCGTACGCGACTGCGCTCGTCGCCCGCTCGAGATCGAGAGCCATGTCGGCGAGCTTGTGCTGGATCGCCTGGAACGATCCGATGGGCACGTCGAACTGCACCCGCTCCTTCGCGTAGGCGAGGGACATGTCGAACAGACGGCGGGCCGTGCCCACCATCTCGGATGCGAGCGCGATCGTCGCCCGTTCGAGAACGGCCTCGAACGCCTCGGGATCGATCGACTGCGCCGGCTCCGCAGCGGAGCCGGCCTCCACTTCGAAGAAGCGGCGAGAGAAGTCGACGGCGGTCACGAGCCGCGACGGCGGTGACTGCACGAGCGTCACTGCGGGGCCGCTCGACACGACCGCGACCCAGTCGACGCGGTCGGCTTCGGGCACGAACGTCTTCACGCGCTCGTCGTTCACCTGCCAGACCCCGTCCGCGCCCGCGACGCCGACCGTTCCGGTGACCTCGCCGGCGAGCGCGGGGGCGAGCAACTCGTGGCCGAGCGCCGCCAGCAGCGGCGTGAACAGCGCCGCCGTCGGGAAGAACGGGCCCGGCGCGGCGACGTACCCCGTCTCCTCGACGAACACGCAGAGATCCGTCAGCGGGCCGTCGCCGAGGGCGGCGAAATCGCTGAGGTGCCGCCACAATGGATCGGAGGCGGCGGGGTCGTCGATGTGGGCGCGAAGCAGGGTCGTCGGGCACTCACGGTCGAGGAGTTGCCGCGCGGTGTCGCGCAGGAGCTCCTGGTCCGCAGACAGCGTGAAGTCCACGGCTACCTCGCCCTCGGGAGCCCGAGCACGCGCTGGGCGATGATGTTGCGCTGGATCTCCGACGATCCGCCGGCGATCGTGTTGGCGAAGCTCATGAAGAAGCCCATCACCCAGCGGCCGTGTTCCTCGCCGCGGTCGGGGTCGGCGACGGCGCCGTACGCGCCCTGGAGCTCCATCCCGTACTCCCAGCACTCCTTGCCGAGCTCCGACGTCGCCATCTTCATGTAGGAGTGCTCGGGCGCCGAGCTGCCCTGGGCGAAGCTCGAGAACCCCTTGTAGCCGAGGGAGCGCAGACTGGCGGCGCGTTCGTACAGCTCGGCGAGTCGGCGCCGCACGATCGGATCGTCGATCAGGCCGCGGCGGGTCGCCAGGGCGACGAGGCCCTGGATCGTCGTCTCGAGGCGGGACACGCCTTCGACCCAGAGCCCGGCGCGTTCGTGCGCGAGCGAGCCCTGCGTGATCCGCCAGCCGTCGTTGAGCGTCCCGACGAGGTTCTCGCGCGGCACGACGACGTCGCTGAAGAACACCTCGGCGAAGTTGGCGGCGCCGCTGATGTGGCGGAGCGGCCGGATGTCGATGCCCGGCGTGTCCATGTCGATGATGAGCAGGCTGATGCCCTTGTGCTTGGGTACGCTCGGGTCGGTCCGCACGTAGCAGAAGCACTTCTGCGCGGTCATCGCGTAGCTCGTCCACACCTTCTGGCCGTTCACGACGAAGCCGTCGTCGTGGACGTCGGCCCGGGTGGTCAAGCCGGCGAGGTCGGAGCCCGCGTTCGGCTCGCTCATGCCGATGCACCAGATCGTGTCGCCGCGGATGGCGGCCGGGACGAGCTCGCGCTGCTGCTCGCTCCCGAACTCGAGGAGGCTCGGGGCGACGATCGCGTATCCGGGGAAATGCAGCGATCGGGGGACCCTGCGACGCGCCATCTCCTCGAGATAGATGAGTGTCTGCACCGGCGTGCAGTTCCGTCCGCCGAGCTCGGGCGGGTAGGCGGGGATCATCCACCCGTGGTCGAACAGCGTCGCCTGCCACGCGCGCGACCACGCCGGGATGAGGTCATCGTCGTCGTGCTCGCCCGGGTCCGCGTAGTCGAAGCCTGCGTCCGCCTCGTGCGGCACGCGCTCGTCGAGAAACGCGGTGAGCTCGGCTCGGAACGCCTCTTCCTCGGGGCCCCACGCGAGCTGCACGCCTATCGCCCCGTGAACCGCGGGTCGCGGCGTTCCTTGAACGCGGCCAAGCCCTCGACGAGGTCGCCCGAGGTCGTCGCGAGCGATTGGGACGCGGCCTCGCGGTCGAGCGAGTCCGCGAGGTCGGTCTCGAAGCTCTCGTTCAGCAGGCGCTTCGAGAGACCGAGCGCGCGCGTCGGCCCCGCCGCGAGGCGCGCCGCCAGCGCCGACGCCTCGCCGTCGAGCTCGTCGGGCTCGACGCTCCGGTATGCGAGCCCGAGATCGACCGCCTCGGCGCCGGTGCATCCTTCGCCGAGCATCACCATCGCCTTGGCGCGGGGGAGCCCGACGAGGCGGGGGAGCAGGTACGCGCCGCCGGCGTCCACCACGAGCCCCCAGCGGTGGAACGACCACAGGAACCGGGTGGCGTGGTGCACGAGGACGAAGTCGCACGCCAGTGCGAGGTGGGCGCCGGGGCCGACGGCGACCCCGTTCACCGCCGCCACCGTCGGCTTGTCGAGCTCCCACAGCTCGCGGATGAACGCCTGAACGCCGACGCGCAACGCCTCGGCGGTGGCGCGCGTGTCGAAGCCCTCGCGGCCGGCCTGGGCGACGGTGGACGCGCCGAGATCCATGCCGGCACAGAAGGCGTCGCCGGTCCCCGTGATCAGCAACGCGCGTACGTCGGCGTCGCCGCGTGCGGCGCGGACGGCGTCGACGAGCTGGTCGCGCATCTCGACGGTGAGGGCGTTCTTCGCCTCGGCGCGGTCGAGCGTGACGCGGCACACGTGGTCGGCGCCGGTCTCGACGCGCAGCATCAGGCGCCTACCGGCTGGTCGTGAGGATGTTGACGACCGACACACCCGAGCCGCGGCCGCCGACGTTGTGCTGGAGCGCGTACCCGTTGCGCATCTCGACCTGCCGTTCGCCCGCCTCGTCCCGCAGTTGCCACCAGCACTCGGTGAGCTGGGCGACCCCGGTGGCGCCGATCGGGTGCCCCTTGGCGAGGAGCCCGCCCGACGTGTTGATCGGGATGCGGCCGGTGAGCGCCGTCTCGCCGTCGAGCGACGCGATCCCGCCCTTGCCCTTGTCGACGAATCCGAGGTCCTCGATGTCGAGGATCTCGGTGATGGTGAAGCAGTCGTGGACCTCGGCGCAGTCGATCCGGTCCGGCTCGACGCCCGCCATCCGGTACGCCCGCTCGCTGGCGATCGCCGTGGCCTTGAGGCCGGTGAAGCTCTGCTTCTCGTGCAGGTAGGGATGGTCGGTGGCCACGCCGAACCCGGCGACGTACACGGGCTTGTCCGTGAACTCGGACGCGCGCTCGGCGTTCACCAGGATCGTGGCCGCCGCGCCGTCGGTCTGCGGGCAGCAGTCCAGCAGGTGGAGCGGGTGACAGACCGGGGGCGACTTCAGCACGTCGTCGACCGTGATCTCGTTCTGGAAGTGCGCGAACGGGTCCCGGGCACCGTTGTGGTGGTTCTTCACCGCGACGGAGGCCAGCATCTCGCGCGTCGTGCCGTAGTCGTTCATGTGGCGCGTGGCGAACGGTGCGAACAGCACCGGTGCGGTCTCGCCCCGGGTCAGGATGGGATGGCCGCCCGCGGCTCGTGAGAGCAGGCCCTCCTCGGTCGACTTGTCGCGCATCTTCTCGACTCCGATGACGAGCACGACGTCGTGCACGCCGCTGGCGACGGCCATGGCGCCGACGCGGAAGGCGTCCGAACCGGACGGGCAGGCGTTCTCGATGCGCGTGCAGGGAACACCCGCGAGGCCGATCGCAGTCGGCACCGTGTTGCCGCCGATCCCCTCCTGGCCCCAGAGCGTGCCGCGCTGGGTGGCGACGAAGACGGCGTCGATCTGGCCCGGCTCGATGCCCCGATCGACGTTGCCGACCGCGGCTTGGAACGCTCCCGCCGCCATCTGCTCGTAGCTCTGCTCGAACAGCTCGCCGAACTTGATGAGCCCGGCTCCGGCGACCGCGACGCGATTCCAACCCATGGCGTGCTCCGCTACTCCTCGCTCGGCGTTGTCGTCGGCGCGCCGGCCACCGTCCGCGCCTTGAACCCGTAGACCGGCACGCCCCGCTCGAATGCGTACCGGCGCAGGACGAGCTCGACCTCGGCGCCGATCTGCATGTCGCTGCCATCCCCGATCACCTGCAGCATCACCCGCGCGCCGTCGGCGAGGTCGATGACCGCCAGCGGCAGCGGTGCTTCGAATGGCGGCGGCATCGTGTGGTTGACGACGAAGGTGTGCACGACGCCCCGGCGGGCCAGCGATACCAGCATGAACTTCGTGCTCCCGCAGCTGATGCAGTACGGGTGGATCGTCGGGGGCGTGTTGATCGTCCCGCAGTCGACGCACCGCGCGCCGAGCAGTCCGAGCATCTCCTCGGCGCCGCGCACGAACAGTGCGCTCTCGGGCGGTACCCCCATCGGGATGGTCTCGCCGGCGGCTTGGAGCTGTCCACGTGCGCGCAGCGCCTCGGCGTACGAGGTCGGCTGACCGCCGGCCCACGCGTCGCCGACCGCCGCCGCCCCGCGCACGGGAGCGTCGGCGTTGATCACGACGCCTGTCGCGCGTCCACCGCCGAAGCCGACGATGGCGACGGTCCGGGCGGCGTCCAGCGATCCGAGCGCACCGAGCAGGGGGGCGGCCGCGCCCGTGTCGCCGATCGCGGCGTAGACGCTCGCCGAAGCAGGCCCACCGCCGCCGAGCTTGCGGGCCGCCGCCGCACCCAGTCGGCCGTCGGGGTCGGGGAGCGACCACTCGTCGACCTCGAGCGCGGCGAGCTGCTCGCCGACCTCCTTCACGATGGGCAGGAAGATCTCCTCGCGGAACAGCCGCGCGTCGTACAGATCCCGAGTCCCGCTGTCGGCGTCGGACCGGTAGCGATCCAGGAACGGGTGCGTACGGGTGACGCGGGCGGGGAGCGATGCGTGACCACCGTCCGACACGAGCACGACGGCAGCTGCGCCCGCCCCCGCCCGCTCCTCGAACGAGGTGCCTGGGCCCGGTACGAGCGCGTCGGCCGCGACGACGAGCGCCACGCGCGCGCTCCCCGCGGCGATGGCGTCGTACGCACCGAGCAGCGCGTCCATGCCCGCGTGCGGCGACCCTGCGCACAGCGTTCCCCCGGAGTGCGCGGACAGCCCCAGCGCGGACGCCAGCACGGCATGGCTCGGCCCTTCGGCGAACGGCGGGCGCGTCGTGCCCCACCACAGCCCGTCGACGATGTCGTTCTCGAGTCCGGAGGCGGCGACCGCGCGGGAGGCGGCCTCGGCGGAGAGCGTGAGCACGTCCTCGTCGGGCGCGCACACCCCGACCTGCCCGCGCCCGCCGCTGCGGCCCCAGGCGGCGGCGACGTCGGCGGCGCCCAGGCGCCGTGCAGGCGCGGCCGCGCCCACGGCCAGGATCCGGACGGGGGAAGTCACGCCCGAATCTTAGGCCGGGCCTGCTCGCGCGGCTCCAAGACAGCGATGCCGTAGAGCCACAGGACGAACGCCGTCACCACGTGCCAGACCGCGTGCAGCTGCACGGGTGAATCGGCGTCGCACAGCGGCGCATCCGTGCGACCGAGCGCGTTGAGGAGCGCGCCGATCGTGAGCGCCCCGATGCCGAGGATCCAGACTCGAGCGTCGGTCGTGGCGCGCCCGGCGGGGGTGCGGGCGGCGCCGATCTCCGCCACCACCGCTCCTGTGACGAGCACGGCATCGAGCGGGTTGCTCGCGTCCGGCCAGATCGCCAGCACCACACCGCACGCGAGTGCGAGCCCGGCGGAGACCGCGACTGCGATCCGGACGGGCGCGTCGCGTCTCGACGCCACGTCGTAGCCGACGACGAAGGCGAGCACGGCGGCGATCGAGAAGTCGTGCGCGAAGCGTCCCCACGGCGGCATCGGGCCGTGGAACACCGCGCTCCCGACACCGACGCCGACCACCGTCACCGCGTAGACGGCGGGCGCGGCGCGTGCATTCGGGCGGCCTATGAGTGCACGCCACAGCAGCAGCCCGCCCGCGAGCACGTACGCCAGGCTCGACAGGGTGTTCGCCGGCTGCGCGAGCAGCCCCTGACCGATGCGTTCGCAGTCCGAGCCGCCCACGCCGGCTCAGGCGCTCACTTCTTCTTGGGCGCGTACACGCCGATGCCGTCAGGGAACTGGAGTCCGCCACCCATGATCTCGGGTGGCTGTGGCGCGCCGTCGACGAACCGGATGCGGCGCACCGTCCCTTCCGGGCCCGGACCGATGCCCTCACTCGTGATCGTGATCCCGATGTCGGCGTAGTACAGCGTCCCGTCGGGGCCGACGCCGAGCCCGAGCGGCGTGCCGGTCGAGAACGTCCGCTCACCAAGGGTCTCGTCGGGCGGCGGCTGGAGCACGGTGCGCACATAGCCGCCATTGGCGTCGTACTCGTTGATGACGCCGCTGATCACGCTGGACACGTAGAAGTCGTTCTTCGGCGCGCGCACGATCGCGATCGGTGCCACCAGACCGTTCCCGAGGCTGATGAACTCGTCCTTCTTCACGGACGGCGCCATCGGCGCGCCCGTCGCGTCCTTCGCGCTGCAACCGCCCTTGGCCGTGTCGGAGGTCGGGAACGGGCCGCGGTAGCGGAGGACGCCTCCCGTCGGCGGCCTCCCCGACGGGACATAGACGCGGTCCTTGGCGTCGACGTAGATGCCACCCGCGGTCGCGATACCGACGTCGAGCTTGCAGTACCGGACCTTCGTGCGGTTGAAGGGCGGGAACCACACGATGAGCTGTCCGTCCTCGGGGCCGCCGGCCTGGTTGCCGATGTCGGTGGTGAGGACGCGGCCGTCGTGGAGGAAGCCGCAGCCGTAGTTCTCGGCGTTGTCGTTGCTCGGCTGGTACGTCGGGGTGAGCTTGCCGATCTTCTTCGCCGACAGCTTGCCGACGCTGTCGCCGCGCAGCTGGAAGATCCCCCAGCCCTGCGGCGGGTTGGGCTGGCCGGTGTCCTCGCCGGCGATGAACCGATTCGAGCCGCCGGGGAAGAAGCAGATCTGGGCATTGATGTCGAGGCCGTTCGGGTCGTCGTCGTGGTTGCGGATCACGGTCTGCTTCGTGAACGGCGGGTCAGCGGTGTACGCGTTGAGGTTGTTCCCCTCGCCGTTGAAGACGATGACCCCTTTCGACGAGGCCTGCGCGGCCCGGGACGTCCCGCCGGGCGCGGCCCACGCCGCCAGCAGAGCCACCGCGGCGAGAGCTCCCACGAGCATGGGACCGATTCGACGTCGTCGCATCATCACTTCCTCGCCTCCGGTGTGATCGGGATTTCGAGCGCGTTCGTCGTGACGAGCCGGTCGAAGCCCTCGGCGATTGAAGGCAGCTTCTTCGGATCCTTCACCGCGAGGATGCT
Organism: uncultured Actinomycetes bacterium; assembly: GCA_963781615.1. Taxonomy (GTDB): domain Bacteria; phylum Actinomycetota; class Acidimicrobiia; order IMCC26256; family JACDBD01; genus JALZAA01. Next base: position 685,074 of record CAWAGI010000005.1, read on the forward strand.
GATGCGGTCGTACGTGGCGCCGCGTCGGCCCGGCAGCTTGGTCGCGGTGCAGTCGTCGTTCGCGTCCAGGGTGCAGATCAACCCACCGGCCGGGTTGTCGGTCCCTTGCGACATGTACACCGCGAATCTCGTCGCGCCCGCCTTCTGCGCCGCGCTGCCGGGGCGGAGCCACCGGTTGGGATCGCCGAGACCGTCCGCTTCCACCACGGCACGGAACGGGTCGAGTGCGACCTGCACCGTGCCCGCGCCCGTGTTGTCCCCGACGCGGTCCTTGGTGAGGTCGAAGTTGAGGTTGCACGGCGAGGCCACGCACACCTGCGCCGCGGCCTGCGGGTTCGGTGGCGTCGGGGGCGGCGGCTTCGTCGTGCTCGGCGCCGACGCCACGGGCTTGCCACGCAGCGAGAAGCGGTAGACGCCGCTGTTGCGGTTCCGGTTGCCGACACCCGGCTCTCGGATGCCGGCCACGGCGATCACGTCGTCGCCGACGATCGCGGCCCCGCCGGCCACGCCGCCCCGCAACGCCTTCGACCACAGGACCTCGCCCGACTGCAGGTCGAGGGCCCGGAACGTGAAGTCGGTCGTACTGCCGAGGAACACGACGCCGTTCGCGATCGCGGCGGAGGCGTACGTGTCCGCGGCCTCGGGCTGCTGCCACTTGATCGCCCCGGTGGCGGCGTCGAGCCCGTGCAGCGCCGGGGTCCCGCCGACGGCGGTGCCGCCGACGACCACCCCGTCCGCAACCGCCGTCGCGCCGATGAATCCGCCGGTCGAGTAGTTGGCGTCCGGCCGCGGGATGCCGGGCTCGGTGACCTGCGTGCGCCAGACGAGCTCGCCGGTGGACCGGTCGACGGCGTAGTAGGCGGCGTCCTTGTTGCCGAGCCCGACGAGGGCGCGGCCTCCGGCGTCGAACAGGTTGGGCGCGCCGGCGAAGTCGAGGTCGTCGCGGTTGGGCTGGTGGGGCTGGAACGTCCAGCGCACCTGCCCGGTGCCGAGGTCGAGGGCGACGATCGCCTCCGCGAAGCGTCCGTACCCCTCGGGGCTGCTGGTGCAGTTTCCCGTCCCGACGAAGACGACGTTCGTGGTCGGGTCGACGGTCGGGGAGCCCCAGACGTCGCCGCACCCGGGACCGGTCGCGCCTTCACCCGCGGTCGGCGCCGTCACGGTCGTCCACTGCTCCTTCCCCGTCGCCGCGTCCACCGCGATGACGGCGGACGACTCGCCGTTCGCGCTGTTGTGGACGTCCGTCCCGAAGACGACCACGCCGTCGGCGACGACCGGGGACGACTCGATCTCGCTCGGGTCGCTGTCGTCGCCGCGCCGGCCCACCTCGTGCTTCCAGCGCTCGCTGCCGTCGTCGGCCCGGAGCGCGTACAGCGTCTTCCCGCCGCCGAAGAACACCGTCCGCACACCCTTGACGTCGGCGACGGAGGCGGAGGACACGATCTGACCCGCGTACACCTGGCCGTGGACGTGCGCCCGGTACGTCCAGCGCGGCTTTCCGGTCTTGACGTCGATCGCGTAGAAGTTGCCCGACCAGTCGCCCACGTACGCGATCCCGTCGACCACGGCGGGCGTCGCGGTCACAGTGTCCTTTGCGTTGAAGAACCAGAGCTGCTTGAGATCCTTCGCGGTTTGCGGGCTCAGCTCGGTCGGGCACGGGTACGAGAACGGGTGCTCCACCCGTTGGCCCCACATGGGCCAGTCGCAGCGGCTGATCGGCTTCGACGGCGCTCTGGTCTCCGCCGCGACCGGCGTGCTCGCCGACACGATGCCGGCGGCGACCGCGACACACGTCAACGCACGTCTCGCGGTCCGGCCCCCCACGGCCCCACCTTCATCGCCATCTGACAGCGGCGTGATGCTAAGTCCGCGCCCCGCCGGTTCCAAGTGGTCGCGCGTGCTCGAGGATCCGTTGCGTGGCTGACGGGCGTGAAGTCAGCTACTCGGGCTAGTCGCCTTCTTGGTCGTGCTCGTCGGCGTGCGGGCCGTCGCCGCGCTCCCCGGGTGCTCCTCGAGGGTCGACCGCCCCGGCACGTTGGCCTGCTGGCGCAGCTTCTCCAGGGCGGCCTTGTCGCCCTTGAGGTAGCGGTCGAAGAAGTCCGTCGTGGACTGCTTCAAGGTCTGGGCCGACGTGTCGTTCCCGCCGATGAACGGCGAGATGTGCCCGGCGCCGAGGAACGTCACGAAGTACTTGGGCGCCTTCGCCCGACTGAAGCCGTTCATGTCGGCGGAGTAGGGCAGGACGGGGTCGGCGTTGCCGTGCAAGCTGAGCAGGGGAATGGCCGGGCCCTGGAAGTACCGCTCCGGAGGCTCGACGACCCCCACGATGCCCGACATCGGAATCGCAACCGAGATGCGCTTGTCGCGGCAGCACGAGCTGACCGCGAGCCCGTACGTCGTGATGCCGCCGAGCGAGTGGCCCGACGCCCCGATCCGCTTGGGGTCGATCATGCCGCCGAGCGGTTGCTGCTTCTTCTTGTCGAGCGCGAGAACTCGGTCGATGACGAAGCTCGCGTCCGCAGGCTGATTCTTCGTGTCGGCGACGGCGCGCCCGAAGTTCGCGCCTCCCAGTGCCTGGGCGTTCGAGAGCGGATAGTCGGGCGCCGCGACCACATAACCTGCCGAGGCCCAAGCTTTGAGGACGTCCTGGTAGTACACACCGCGCGCGCCGAGGCCATGACTGAACAGGATCAGCGGGTACGGCCCGTTCTTCGTGTCCGGCGGCGCGTTGTCGACCGCCTGCGCACCTGCCGTGCCCGTCGCGGGATAGTAGATCGCGGTCGGCAAGGTGCGGTTCGGCCGGGCGGGGACGTCGCCGTTGGGATCGGTCGGCCGGCTGTCGTCGACGAACGTCTTGTTCACGACACCAACCGCGTACTTGCCGACGTCGGCGACCTTCGGCGCCGGGGCCTTGGTCGGTGCCGTCGCCGTGACCGCGGGCGCGGTGACGCCGGCGACCGCCGTGAACAACCCGACTGCAACGGTCATCGCGGCCAGGCGGGCGCGCCACCGGCGCGGCATCCGGACCTCCCTCATCAGTCTCCTCATGTTTGTTCTTGGAGTGTCGCGACGCCGGGCCGGTTTGCCTCGTGGCGAAGGCGTTCGAGCGCGCGCTGGTCGTTCTTCAGATAGCGGTCGAAGAAGTCCAGCGTAACGTGCGCAACCACGGTTGGTTGCGTGTCGGGGGCACCGCGGTAGGGCGGGGTATGACCCCCGCCGACGAGCGTGAGGAAGAACTTCGGTGGACCCGCCTTCGCGTATGCGCTGACTCCACCCGAGTACGGGAGCGTCCCGTCGGCGTCGCCGTGCTCCGCGAGCAGCGGCGTGGAGATGCCGGCGAAGTACTCGGGCGGGTCGCCCGCCAAACCCGACATCGGCGCGGCTGCCTTGACGCGCTTGTCGCGGCAGCACGTCTGGTACGCGAGGCGGTACGTCGTGATCGCGCCGAGGGAGTGGCCCGACGCGCCGATGCGCTTCGCGTCGACGAGGTGCGAGAGCGATCCGGAGCGCTTCGCGCTCGACGCCAGCATGCGGTCGATCACGAAGCGGGCATCGGCGGGTTGGTTCTCCACGTCTGACGGATCGGCGTCGCCGGGCCCGTTCTGGTTCGACAGCGGGTAGTCCGGCGCTGCGATCACGTAGCCCGCCGACGCCCACTGGCGCAGGAGCCGCTCGTATTCGGCGCCGAAGGAGTTGTTGCCGTGGCTGAACAGGATCATGGGGTACGGGCCGTGCTCGCGATCGGGCCCGGCATCGGCCGTCACTGCGTCACCAGGTGCTCCGCGCGCCGGGTAATAGACCGTCGTGTGGAGCGTGCGGGCCGAGGCGCCCGGGAAGTCCGCGTGCGCCTTGGTCGGTCGCGTGTTGTCGACGAATGTCCGCTCGAGGCGTCCCACGGCGTACGTGCCGATCGGCGTCGCTCGACGCGATCGACCTTCTCCGGCCGCCGCCGGTCGGACGACCACCGCAGCGAGGAAGGCGCCGACCACGACGAACGTGGTCGACGCGATGGCCGTGCTCTTGCCCCTTCCCGGTCTTTCCAAGGCGGTCATCCTCGCGCCGGGTCGACGACGGATGCCCGCGACCCCCTGAAGACGAGCCGGTAACCTCGGCGTCTCCGGCGGCGTAGCCGAGTGGCACAGGCAGAGGTCTGCAAAACCTTGTACGCGGGTTCGATTCCCGCCGCCGCCTCTCTGGGGCCCCGCTGCGCGGTTGTCTAGGGTTTCGATCCGTGACCGACCGGGTGCGCCTCGACCTCGAGAGTGCCGTCGCGATCATCACGAACGACAATCCCGAGAAGCACAACGCGTTCGACGACGACATGGACTCTCGCCTCTTCGAGATTCTCGGCGAGTTGCGGAGCCGTCCGGAGATCCGAGTCGTCATCTGGCGCGGCGAAGGGAAGTCATTCTCGTCCGGCCGTGACGTGAGCGCGATCGGTTCGCACGACGTTCCGCTGTCACACCACGAGCTGATGCGCCGGGGCCACCGCGGCATCCAGCAGCTGTGGGACCTCGACGCACCCGTGATCGTCGCGTGCAAGGGATGGGTGATGGGGGCGTCGTTCCAGCGCGCGCTGCTGTGCGACATGCGCATCGCGAGCGAAGGCGCGCGCTTCCGTCTTCCCGAGCTGACGTACGGCGTGATCCCCGACACGGGAGGCGTGGGTGCCCTGTTCGAGATGGCCGGCGCCGGCCTCGTGAGCGACCTCGTGCTGACGAGCCGGGTGCTCACTGCGGACGAGGCGCTCACGCACGGCGTCGTGAGCCGCGTCGTGGCCGAGGACGAGCTCGACACCGTGGTGCGCGAGGTGGCGGAGCACATCGCCGGGCTCCCGGCCGTCACGGTGAAGATGGCGAGGGAGGTCATCCGGCACCTGGCGGTCCCCGCGATCCGCTCCTCGATGGCGGACGAGATGATCTACCAGACGTTCGTCAACAAGAGCGACGACATCGCCGAGCTGCGCGCCGCGCGAACTGAAGATCGCGCACCGCGGTACACGGGGAGCTGACGTGAGCGAGCTGATCGGCCTGCCCGAACCGCCGCCGGTCGGTGGGTCCGCACTTCCGCCCGGCACGTTCGACGGCGTGAGCGTGCTGGTCACCGGCGGCGGCACGGGTCTCGGGAAGGCCATCGCGGCCGAGTTCGCCCGGCTCGGCGGGTCGATCGTGATCGCGAGCCGGAAGGAGGAGCACCTCGCCGCCGGGCGCGCCGCCATGGAGTCGATCGGTGCCAACGTGCTCACCGTGCAATGCGACATCCGTCAGCCCGAGGAGATCGAGGCCGCCTTCGACGCCGCCGAATCCGAGCTCGGGGTGCCGGGAGTGCTGATCAACAACGCGGCCGCCAACTTTCCGGTGCCCGCCGAGGACATGTCGCCGAACGCATGGCGCACCGTCGTCGACATCACGCTCAACGGGACGTTCCTGTGCTCACGCGAGTTCGCCCGCCGGCATCTCGCCGCGGGAACCCCCGGCTCCATCGTCAACGTCGGCGCGTCCTACGCATGGACGGGTGGGCCGGGCTTCGTCCATTCGGCGGCGGCCAAGGCGGGCGTGAAGAACCTCACCGAGTCGCTCGCCGTCGAGTGGGGCCCGTACGGAATCCAGGTCAACGCGCTCGTCCCCGGGCTCTTCCCGCACGAGGACATGACCGACGACATCCGCGGCAACCTCGACCGCACGAGCGACAAGGACGCCACTCAGCCGGCGATGCGCGTGGGCCGCCGGCAGGAGCTCGGATGGGCGGCCACGTTCCTCGCCTCGCCGTACGGTCGCTTCATCTCCGGTCACACGCTCGTCGTCGACGGCGCGAACTGGCAGCGCCGCACCCTCACGAATCCCCCGGTGACGACGGTGCGCGACCAGATGGGGAGGGGCCCGTTCACGACGTCCGACGGCTCACCGTCCGGGTACATTGTGCACGGTTGAGCATGCAGCCGTCCGAGTCGTAGGGCAGCAGCCAGGAGGGGCAGTTGTCGCACGATGATGAAGGGCGATCCAACCGATTGCTGAACGCGCTCCCCAGAGAGGACTACAAGCGCCTCGACGGGCAGCTTCGGCATCGCGAAATGCAGCAGAGGCAGGGCCTGGGAGAGTCGGGGGAGCGGATCACCGAAGTTCACTTTCCCGTCGACGCGGTCGTGTCGATCCTGACTCGCATGGACGAAGGCCCGAGCGTGGAGATCGCCACGATCGGCAACGAGGGCGTGGTGGGCTTGACCGTCGCGTGGGGAGGCGACGCGATGAACCCCCGGGAGGTGGCGACGGTGCAGGCCCCGGGTGAGGTCGTGAGCATGGACGCCGGCGACTTCCGAGCCGAGCTGCAGCGGCAGGGCGCACTCGCGTCATTGGTCGAGCGCTACACGCTCGCGTTCTTCAGCCAGGTGTCCCAGCAGGTGGCGTGCAACGGGCTCCATTCGGTCCAGCAACGCTGCGCCCGCTGGCTGTTGCTGACCCACGACCGGGTGGGAACCGACGAGTTCCCGATGACCCACGAGTTCCTCGCCCAGATGCTCGGCGTCCGGCGTGCGTCGGTGACCGTGACCGCCGGAGCCCTGCAGCGGGCCGGCTTCGTCGAGTTCTCGCGGGGGCGGGTGGAAGTCGTCGACCGGGCCGGTCTCGAGGGTGCGGCCTGCGAGTGCTACGCCGTGACCCGGGAGGTCTACGACCGCCTCCTGCCCTGAATCGCAGCCCCGGCAAGCGGCCCAGGGAAATGTACGCTCCCGTACGAAACGGGTGTACGGTTGCGTACGAAGGTTTTGAACGGCTGGTTGAGCAGGCAACTTCGCCGCACCGATTCCTTCGCCGTTCCGCTGCTGACACGCTCGGATCTGGGTTCCCCCAGCGGTTCAGCGCCCCTCCTTGGAAGGAGGCGCTCGTGGAACCGCGCGAACCCCTCGAAGCCCTCGAACCCCTCGAAGCCTTCGAACCCCTCGAAGAAGAGTTGTCAGACCTCGCCGGGCTGCTGCAGACCGACGAATCGCTCGAGACGATGCTCGGCCACGTCGCCGCCATCGCGGTGCGGGCCATCCCGGCGTGCGATGCCGCCGGCGTCACCATCTTCGAGCACGATCAGGTGACCACGGCAGCGGCGTCGGGACCGCTGGTGCAGCGGGTGGACAACCACCAGTACGCAACCGACGAGGGCCCATGCCTCGAAAGCCTGCGGACGGGCGAGATCCGACGGAGCCCGTCGCTCGCAGACGACACGCGTTGGCCGAAGTTTCGTGGACCGACACTCGACGAAGGTGTCGTGAGCTGTCTGTCGCTCCCGTTGGTCATCGGCAACCACGGAACCGGCGGGGTGCTGAACCTGTACTCCCAGACCCGTCCCTTTGAGGAAACTGATGAGGTGATCGGCCGCCGGTTCATGCCTCCGGCATCGGTCGCGGTCGCCAACGCACGAGCCTTCGCGAAGGCGCACGCGGTCATCGAGCAGCTGCAAGAGGCCCTTCAGTCGCGCGACGTGATCGGCCAGGCCAAGGGCATCATCCAGGTACGCGAGCACTGCGGTCCCGACGAAGCGTTCGAACGTCTCCGCGAGCTCTCCCAACACCGCAACATCAAGCTGCGCGACCTCGCCCAGTCCGTGGTGGAGTCTCCAGAAGTTATTCTCGGAGGGTGATGTCCGAGGATGCGGAGGGCCTCGCCCGGCTCTCCGAGATCCTCGTGTTCGAACAGCCCCTCGCCGGCACCGCCCAGGATGTCGTCGATCTCGCTCGCGACTCGCTCGGTCAATGCGACGGCGTCGGCATCCAGGTGCTCGACGATGGCGGAATCGGCGCTCGCCGGACGACGGACGCCCGCAGCTTCGACCTCGACGCCCTCCAGGACGAGCTCGATGACGGCCCGTGCGTCGAGTGCCTGCGCGACGGCGAGCGCCATGACCTGGAGCCCGTCACATCCGACGAGCGGTGGCCGAGGTTTGGACCGTCCGCCCGCGACGTCGGGCTGATCGCATGCGCGGCCCTCCCGCTCGTCGCGCACGGTGAACAGATCGGGGTGCTGAACCTCTACGCATGGCCCGCCGTCGGCTTCGCCGGCTGGGATCGCCGGCACTGCCGCTCCTTCGCCGACCGCGCGTCGAATGTGCTCTCGAGCGCTCGCGCGTACGGTCGACGGCAAGCTCTCATCGGACAGCTCGATGCGGAGCTCGCCGCCATCCCGTCCCGAGAACCGGAGTAGACCCGGCGCCCTAGCCGACCTTGTTCAGGAACGGCGTCAGGTTCTGAAGGAACTCGTTGTTCGGGCTCGCGCCGGCAGGGTCGTTGTGCGCGTACTTCGCCTCGCCGTCGACCAGGACCAGCTGGTCGTGCGGGATGCCCGACTGGTCGGCGAGGATCGTCGTCCCGTCGAGCACGCGCTGCCCGCCGAGGGCGGCGCCGAACGCGTACATCCGCAGGCTCTTCGGGAGATCGTGGCCGTGCGTGGCGTGCACGTCGAGGATCGCCTGCGTGTCGTTGGCATTCCCCGCCGCCACCGCGCCCGAATCGAGGGTCAGACGTTGGGGGTGGTACCACGCGGTGCCGTCGAGGCTCTGCAGGCCCCATCCCGAGAACATCTCGGCGTAGCGCTGGATGGGCGTGAGCGCGCCGGTGCCGTCCCAGCCCCGGGGATCACCGCTCTCCTTCAGTTGGCCGAGGTGTGCCTGCGCCGCGCGCAGGCCCATGGGTGACGTCTTGACGTCGAGCGCGTAGCCGTACTGCCCGGCGTTCGTGGGCGGGACCGGCGGCTTCAGGTTGGCCGGCAGCGCCGGCCACGCGTACCCGAGCGACGGCGTCATCGGGCGCGATCTTCACCCCGGTCGATCCCGTCGAGTTGAACAAGCCGGTGTAGGGCGCAGGGATGCCGCCGAACGTGAGCCACGGGGTGCCGTTCTGCAGCGCCTGCAACTGCATCGTGGCCTGCTCGGGGCTCACGGGCGCGGGGCTGCTGCCGCCGTCGATGAAGACGAGACCGGAGAGGTCCTCGGCGCCCGACTTCCCGTTGAAGTCCCACGTCGCGTACGCGGTGGTGATCGACCCCCCGAGGGAGTGGCCTCCGAGCACGACCTTGCCGCCCTGCTTCTTGGCTTGCTCGACCACCCGCCGGATGTCCTGCACCGCGACGTTCATGCCCCAGTCACGTGCGAAGGCGACATCGGAGTCGGGGATGAACTGGAAGTGCTTCGTGATGGTCGGGTCCGTGACGAAACCGAGGTAGTAGTCGAACATCTCCTTCGGGGTGGCCTTGCCTTTCTTGGCCTGGTTGAGCACGGACTGGTCCTCGAGGATGTTCTCCCGCCGCTCGACCGCCCAGACCTGCCAGCCCTTCGACGTGCGGACGATGTCCTTCGCGAGCGGCTCGAAGTAGGCGGCGCTCGCCGACGTGCCGGGCACGAGGACGAGGATGTTCTTCGCGTCGCTCGGCCCGGTCTTGAGGATCCCGACCTTGTTGTACTTGGCCGGCGTCCCCGGCGCGGTGAAGCCCGGGATCCGGTCGAACTTCACGTCGACCTTCTGGCTGCCGTTGCCCGCACTCGCGGCCGGCGCGACGGTCGCCAGGGCGAGCACTACCACGGCGAAGACAAGGACGAGCTTCCGCGCTTTCGACACCATCAGTGGGCCTCCTCGAGGAACTCGACGATCGCGCTTTTGAACTCCGCGTGGTACGGCGCCCCGAGGTGATCGCCCTTCACCATCAGCAGTCGGGCGGACGGCAATCGGGCGGCGAGCGCGTCGGGCGAGCGGATCAGGGTGTCGTCCGTGCCCGCGATGACGAGCGTCGGGACGGTGATCGCGTCGAAGTCGACCGAGTACCGCAGCGACGTGGACCGGCTCAACGCCGCCAGCGCCCGGCGGTCGGCGCCGGTCGCGTCTGCGAACTGACGGAACGCTCGGGCCGTCGCGCTGTCTGCCGTCGACGCGTCGTCGGCAAGCAGCGCGGCGGCGACGGCCTCGGGGTTGCGGCCGCCCGAGCGGGGCGGGACGATCCGTTCGCCGACCCCGCCGAGCACGAGGGAGCGGGTGCGCGGTTCCTCGGGCACGAGCCGGGCGGCCACCATCGAGCCCATCGAGTAGCCGACGACGTCGACGCTCTCGACGCCGAGATGGTCGAGCACCGCCTTCGCGTCGCGGACCATCGTGTCGCCGGCATAGCGCTCGGGGTCGTGCGGCTTGTCCGAGGCGCCGTGGCCCCGGGCGTCCGTCGCGATGACGCGCCTGCCGTGGTCGACGAGCGCGTCGATCACTCCGGGCCTCGCCCAGTTGAGCACGTGGTCGGCGCCGAACCCGTGCAACAGCAGCACGGTGGGACCGTCGCCGCGCGCCGTGTACGCGATGTGCGTCCCGTCGAAGGACCGAACCATGTCAGGCATGAAGAGCCCTCTCCGTTGAGCTGACGAGCTCGGACGCCAGCGCGTCGAGATCGAGCGAGTCGGGATCGGTCACCGCGAGCAGCGAGATCCCGCGGAGCGTGCCGATGAGGAGAGCGGCGTGGGCCACAGGATCGATGTCGCGACGGACCTCGCCCCGCTCGATGCCTTCGCGGAGGTAGTGCTCGACCATCGAGCGGACGTTCCGGTGCACCCGGTTGACCGCGGGCAGGAATGCCGGCTCCGATCCGAGGGCCTCGCCCAGGAGCACGCATGCCGCCCGCACCTGGAGCTCGGGGCCGCGCAGGCTGTCGACGTAGACCCGAATCCAGGTCAGGAGTGCCGGCAACCCTCGACGCTGCTCGAGCGCGGGCTCGAACAGCCGCGTCCGGAACCGCTCGACGAGGTAGTCCGCCAGCGCGAGGAGCAGGCCCTCCTTCGAGCCGAAGAGATACGTGGGGAGCCCGCGGCTGCAGCCGGCGGCGGCGGCGATGTCACCCAGGCTGGCCCGGGCGGTCCCGCGCGTGGCGACGAGTGTCGCGGCGGCTTCGAGGAGCCGCTCCTCGGACGCCGCCCGCCGTTCCGCTTGCGTCCGCCGCGTCTCCCTGTGCGTCCGCCGCGTCTCCTTCAATGCCGGCACGAGCCCCCGATCGCCGTTCCTGCGCTGCCGTGAGTACCCCGCTACGCAGTCAGACCCCTGCTGCCCGGTTCCGCGGGCGCGGTCAGATCCTGACCCGGCGTTCAGCATCTGTCCACTGCGTATGCTCCCGAACATGGAGACGCGAAAGGTGGGATCGCTCGAGGTCTCGCTCGTCGGGCTCGGGTGCAACAACTTCGGGATGCGCATCGACGAGGAGCGCAGCGCCGCCGTCGTGCACGCCGCCCTCGACGCCGGCATCAACCTCTTCGACACCGCCGACGTGTACGGCCGCACGCGATCGGAGCAGTACCTCGGCCGGGCGCTGGGCAGCCGGCGCGACGACGTGATCATCGCGACGAAGTTCGTCGCGCCCATCGACGACGACCCGAGCCACGCCGGCGCCAGTGCCCGCTGGGTGGCCGAAGCGGTCGAGGGCAGCTTGCGGCGCCTCGGCACCGACCGCATCGACCTGTACCAACAGCACGGCCCCGACCCGAGTGTTCCGATCGAGGAGACGATCACGGCGCTCGACCGCCTCGTGCGCGACGGCAAGGTGCGCGAGATCGGCAACTCGAACTTCTCGGGCGAGCAGATCGGCGAGGCGGAGTCGGTCTCGCAGCGGGACCGGGTCGCGCGATTCGTCAGCGCGCAGAACCACTTCAATCTGTTGCACCGCGAACCACTGCAGGACGTCGTCCCCGCATGCGTGCAGCACAGCCTCGGCGTGCTGCCGTACTTCCCGCTCGCGAGCGGCCTGCTCACGGGGAAGTACCGGCGCGGCGAGCCCGCGCCCGAAGGCACGCGTCTGTCACAGCTGCCCGAGGATCGCGCCGCACGCGTGATGTCCGACGGGAACTTCGACCAGGTCGACCGCCTGAGTGCGTTCGCCGCCGAGCGCGACCACACGATCCTCGAGCTCGCGTTCGCGTGGCTGGCCGCGCAGCCGGCGATGTCCTCGGTCATTGCCGGGGCGACGACTCCCGAGCAGGTGGCCGCGAACGTCGCCGCAGTGGACTGGCGGCTGTCCGACACCGACCTCGCCGAGATCGACGAGCTTCTCGCCGCCGCCGCGAACTGAGGCGATGGTCGACGAGTTGATCGAACTGGAGACCGGCGCACGCCTGCACTACCGGCGCGTCGGCGCCGGCGTGCCGCTCCTGCTGGTCATGGGCACGGCGGCGTCACTCGGGATGTGGATGCCCGTGGAGTCGGCGCTCGCCGATCGCTTCGACGTCGTCAGCTTCGACTACCGCGGGCTGGGCACCTCCGAGCGCGGGGACGGCCCGATCACGGCGGCGAGGCTCGCCCAGGATGCGTGTGCCCTGCTGGACGCGCTGTCGATCTCACACGCGCACGTGCTCGGCTGGTCGCTCGGCAGCATCGCGGCTCAGGAGCTGGCGCTCGCTGATCCCGAGCGGGTGGCGAGCCTCGTGCTGTATGGGACCTGGGCCCGCGCCGACGGCGTCATGACGTCGCTGATGACCGCGCTGAAGCATCCGTGGGAAACGGGCGACCTCGCGACCGCGCTCGCGACGCTCGGCGTCGTCTACTCGCCGGAGTTCCTGGCGTCGCCCGAGTTCGAGACGTTTCTCGCGTGGACGGCGCCGCTCGCGCCGTCGACGCCGGAGCAGATCGGCACGGTCGCCGAGCAATGGCAAGCCGACCTCGACTTCGACAGCCTCGACCGCCTCGGACGTGTCACGGCGCCCACGCTCGCGCTCACCGGTGAGCAGGACATCGTGACCCCGCCGCGCCACGGACGGCAGGTCGCAGAGCGGATCCCCGGGGCGAGGTTCGAGCTGATGACGGGCACCGGGGCGAGTCACGGCTTGATGTTCGAGCGCACGGAGGACTTCCTCCGCACGGTGCTGGCGTTCCTCGAGAGCTCTTCTCGCTAATCGATCTCGTCGCCGACGTCCTCGCCGGCCTCGGACCGGTCCTCTTCCATCAGCTCGAGCTCGAGCGCCTCGCGCCGGGTCTGAGGATCAGGATTCCGCTCTTCGGCTTCCTCTTCGAGCTCTTCGGCCTCTTCCTCGCTGACCTGAGGCACGTGCTCCTGGTCCTTGCCTTCCTTCTTTCGGTCGGCTTCGTGACGGTCCGGGTCGGTCATCCGTGCCTCCCACTCCGTCCCGGCGTGGGGGCAGCCTCTCGGAGAGAGACAGGTCGGTGGTCCTCGAGCACCCGGCGCGCGGTCGTCCCCTCAGCGGCGGAGCCGGCAAAGACCTCGATCGTCACCGCGCTCGCGCGCGGCTCGTGGAAGGTCTCCTCCCACCCTTCGGACATTCCGACGCCGCGTTCGACGCCGATGAACGCGCCCGCCGTGCCCCCGATCGCGGCGCCGGTGAGGGCGAGCGCGGCGATGGCGGCGACGGGCAATCCGACGACCAGGAGCACGACCCCGACCACGGCGAGGATCGCGGCTCCGATGAGCGCGCCCACGAGAATCCCCTTCCCGACGCGACCGCTCACGTGCACCAGTGTGCGCCGGTCCGCCCTCTGGCGGCCCGAGCCTCCGGACGACTGGACCTCGATCTCGACGCCGTCGATCCCATGGTGCTCCAGCGCCTCGATGGCGGCGCGGGCATCCTCGGGCGAGCCGAACTCTGCGATGAGCATCGCCCTTCGCCTACCCGAGAACGGCTGCCGTCATGCTCAGCCGAGCTCGGGGCTCACGAGGCCGATGAACGAGACCATCTCGCCCGGGTAGCCGCCGAGGTTGTGGGTCAGGCCGATCGTGCGGTCGGTGGTGATCTGCCGCTCCTCGGGCGCCTGGTGCCGGAGCTGGAGCCAGGCCTCGAACATCATCCGCAAGCCCGACGCGCCGACGGGGTGACCGAAGCTCTTGAGGCCGCCGTCCGGGTTCACGGGCAGCTCGCCGTGCAGGTCGTACGTGCCGGCGAGCACCTCCTTCCACGCCGTGCCGCGCTCGGCGAACCCGAGGTCCTCCATGATCAGCAGCTCGGCGGGCGTGAAGCAGTCGTGCACCTCGGCCATCGCGATCTGGCCGCGGGGGTCGTTGACGCCGGCCTGCGCGTAGGCGTCGGTCGCCGCAGCCTCGATCTCGGGGAACGACGTGTAGTCGTAATCGGGGTCCGCGTTGCCGCTGCAGTTCCCGGCCACGAACGACAACGCCTTGATGTACAGCGGCGAGTCCGTGTACTTGTGCGCGTCCTCGGCCCGCACGACGATCGCCGCCGCGCTCCCGTCCGCCACGCCCGAGCAGTCGTAGACACGCAGGTCGCCGGCCATGAGCGGCGAGGCGCAGATCGTCTCCGTGCTCACCTCGCGGCGGAACTGCGCCCGCGGGTTGCGCGCCCCGTTGTAGTGATTCTTGGCCGAGACGTGCGCGAGGACCTCGCGCATCTCCTCGGGGTCGACGCCGTACTTCTTCGCGTACGCCGGAACGCACATCGCGAACATGGCTGCCGCCGTGAGGGTGCGACCGGTGCCGTCGGTGGGTGTCTTGCCGGCGCCGACGAGCCCCTGGTAGCCGCTGTCCTTCACCTTCTCGACGCCGATCGCCATCGCGCTGTCGTACGCGCCGCTCGCGACCGCGTAGGCGGCGTTGCGCAGCGCCTCGGAGCCGGTGGCGCAGAAGTTCTCGACGTGGGTGACGGGCTTGTTCTGGAGCTGGAGCGGCCGCGCCAGGGCCATGCCCGACATGCCCGACATCGCGGTGCCGAGCCAGTACGCGTCGATGTCGCCCTTCTCGACTCCCGCCGACGCGAAGGTCTCCTCGGAGGCGTCGACGAGCAGCTCGTCGGCGCCCTTGTCCCAGTGCTCGCCGAAACGGGTGCAGCCCATCCCGACGATCGCGACCTGGTCCTTGATGCCGTGCGATGCCATGTCTATTCCATTTCCTCACTCTGCGGTCAGCCGCGCTGCGCTCGGATGGGCCTTGCCTTCCAAAAGTAATTGTGGATGCCGTCGGCCGAGAACAGGCGACGGAAGGTCATCTCGACCCGGTCGCCGATCGCGAGGTCGTCGGCCTCGACGTCGGTGAGCTCGATCGGGAGCCGGCCGCCTCCGTCGAAGTCGACCACCGCGAACACGATCGGCGGGCTCGGCGAGTACGCGATGCGGTCGATCGTGAACGTCGCGACCGTCCCGGCCACGTCGCTCATGGGCGCCCGCTCCATCTCGTCGACGGCGCCGCCTTCGCGGGAGACGCGCGCCGGCGGAAGGTGCAGCGCGCCGGTCGACTCGTCGCGCGAGCCGATGAACGCGAACTTCCAGTCGTGGGTGCGCCCGGCGACCGCAGCGGAGATGCGGTCGGGCTCGGGCCGGCGCGGCGGCTCCACGGTGACGATCTTCCGCCACGACAGGAACCGGGCGTAGGGGAGCGCGCCGCCGTTCTCGATCTGCGCCGCGACCGGACGCGCCGGCGTGTACGACGCGACGGCGTCGGTGGTCCGGAACACGAGCACGTCGGCACCGTCCACGAGCGAGACGACGGCGATGACCTGGCCCGGCTCGGCGGTCTCGAGCGCGCTCGCGAGCAGCAACCCGAAGTGTGCGGTGCCGGTGTTCCCGACGGTGGCGGCGAGGTCGTCGACGACGGCTTCCTGGGCGACGCCCAGCCGGCGGGTCAGCGACCGGATGGCGCGCGCGTGCGTGCCGGTGATGATCAGTCGGTCGACTTGCTCCGGCGTCAGCTCGGCGGCCTTGAGCGCCGCGTTCCAGGCCTGCTCGCCGAGGGGCACGTATTTCGTCTCGCCGAAGCGTTCCTCCCATTGCTTCACCGTCGGGTCGCCCGGCGTCCGCCACCGGTCGACGAACTCCTCGGTCGCCGACGCCGCGCCGACCAGCTCCGCGATGACCGGCGCGTCCTCGTCGTCGTCGTCCACCAGCAGTGCGGCGGCGCCGTCGCCGCCGGCCGCTTCGTCGGTGCTGGTCGGAAGGCCGCCGCGCGTGTCCGCCGTCACGACGAGCACGGATCCCCGGCCGTCGAGCGCGGCGCGCAATGACCCGACGCCGGACCGGACGGCGCCGCCGGTGTCGACCGCCGGGGTCAGCTGATCGATTCGCAGCGCGGCGTGGATCGCGGTCGCGTTGGTCTTCTCGAGGTACGCGGGGTTCGCGGTGGCGAACCAGAGCGCGTCGGGCTCGGCGCCGTCTCCCGCGCTGCGGAGTGCGAAGCGAGCGGCCTCGACGCCCATCGTCGTGGTGTCCTCGTCGTAGGCGGCGACCGAGCGGGTTCCGCGTCCGCCGCCGCTGCCGAAGAAGGCGGCGATCTCGGACCGGTCGAGCCGCCGGTACGGCACGTACCCGCCGGCGCTGATGATGCCTCGCACGGCTCGGATTGTAGGCGGCACCTAGGCTGCACCCATGAAGGCGGGCGCACTCCGATGAAGCTCGGGGATCTCCGATGAAGCTCGGGGACGTCGCGAATGCCGACGCTCAGCGCTACGGCAAGCCGCTGGACGGCGTGCGGGTGCTGGCCGCCGAGCAGATGCAGGCGCTGCCGTTCGGGACCCAGCTGATGACCCGCCTCGGGGCCGAGGTCGTGAAGATCGAGCATCCCGTCCACGGCGAGTCGGGCCGCGGCGCGCTGCCCGCGATGGAGGACCCGCACGGCCGGCGCGTCGGTGCGACGTTCCTGCGCAACAACCTCAACAAGCGCAGCGTCGGCCTCGACATCAAGACCGATCGGGGCCGCGAGCTGTTCCTCGAGCTCGTCCCCCACTTCGACGTCGTGGCCGAGAACTTCAAGGCCGGTGCGATGGCTCGTCTGGGCCTCGGGTACGAGGACGTCGCCAAGGTGGACCCGCGGATCATCTACCTGTCGATCTCGGGCTTCGGCAACACGGTCGAGACGCCGTACGACTGGCCCGCGTACGCGCCGATCGTCGAGGCGATGTCCGGCATCTACGAGTACAAGCGGCCCGAGGACGCCCCTCCCGTTCCCGCGCCCGCCGGCGCGCTCGGTGACATCGGCACCTCCATGTTCGGTGTCATCGGCGTCCTCGCCGCGCTCCGCCATCGCGACCAAACCGGAGAGGGTCAATACGTCGACGTCTCCATGTTCGACGCCATGGTCTCGATGACCGACCTCGTCACGAACTTCTGGTCGATGGGCCTCCGCCCCGGCGGCCCCGGCCCGCTGCTGATCATGGACGGCTTCCGCGCCTCCGACGGTTGGTTCATCATGCAGGTCGGCCGCGAGCACCAGTTCGAGCGCCTCGCCGCGCTCGTCGGACATCCCGAGTGGGTCGACGACTCGCGCTTCGCGACCCGCCAGGGCTGGCGGGAGCACCTCGAGGACGTGATCCGGCCGGCGGTGGAGGAGTGGGCGTCGACGAGGACGAAGCTCGACGCCTGCCACGAGCTGAGCGCCGCCGGCGTGGCCGCCGGCCCGAGCAACACCGCCGCCGACGTCATCGACGACCCGCACGTCGAGGCGCGCAACATGCTCGTCGAGATGCCGCGCACCGACGGCGTCGAGGACCCGGTGCTCATCCCCGGCAACCCGGTGAAGCTGTCGAAGATGGCCGACGGTCCCGAGACCCGCGTCCCCTGGGTCGGGGAGCACACCGACGAGGTTCTGCACAAGGAGCTCGGTCTCGCCGACGCAGAGCTCGCCGAGCTCCGCGCCGCCGGCGTCATCGGCTGACGATCCTTCTCCGCGCACGGAAGGCGTCAGCACGGGACGTCACGGCGGTACGAGATCACGATCGCCGTTCGCGCCGACCACCCGCCAGCCTGCGTGCGTCTTGAGCGCGTGGTGATGCGAGCAGAGCCGCCACAGGTTCGAGATCTCGGTGGGACCGCGGTCCTCGATGGGGACGACGTGGTCGATCTCGAGGAACTGGTCGTTGGCGCAGCCGTGTACAGCGCAGGTGGGGTAGCGGGTCTCCAAGGCGCGACGAAGCTTGGTGGGGATCGTGCGCGTGGGCCGTGACACGGCGGTGATGTCGTCGCCGTCGCGCACGAGCACCGACACCACGGCGTCGTCCAGGAGCGCCCGAGCGGTCGTGACCGGGACGGGCCCGACCCCGGCGATCTCGCAGCGTTCGCCGGGCTCCGTGTGCCCCCGCGCCAGCGCCGCGCTGTCGACGACGGCGCTCACCTGGACGGGCTTGCACGGCCCTTCGCTCGCCGAGCGCGACGAGCGCGTCGGCCGCGTACGCCGCGCGCGGCTCACGGCGGCCGGCGCGACGGGCGTCGCGAAAGACCCGATCGGTGTGCGCCCTCCACGCCGCGCTGAAGCGTGCACCGGCGTCGGGAGCCAGACGCGCTTCCATGCGATAGGTGCCGTCGGGATCCGTCCACTCGTGAGCCCGCCGGGCAACGTGCAAGCGCCGGGCCCACGCCGCATCGTCGGCTTCCGCTCCCGCTCGCACCTCCCGGCAGCGGTCGCGGAGACCCTTCACGCTCGTTTCCGCCGCGCTGGCCAAGAGCGCAGCTTCGGCATCCGGATCGCTGCACGCCGCGTTCGTGATCTCGGCGGCCTGCGTGTCCGAGAGTCGTCCGGATCGGAACGCGGCCTCGGTGTCGGGCAGCGCGTCGAGCGCCCGTGCAGTGGCGAGCGTGCGTGCCGCGGCACCAACCGTTTCACCGGCCGCGTCCGCGACCCAGTGCGCTGCACTGCGGTGACCGCTCTCGCGCCACACGTTCGTCTCGTCGACGCGGCGCGCGAGCAGCGCCTTCATCGCGCCACACACGCGCTCGCCCTCGCTCACAGCCTCGAAGAGCTCGGCTGCTCCGTGACCGTCCACCCGGAGCGGGTCGAGGTCGCGCGCCGCCGCCTTCAAGGCATCGACAGCGCAGCGAACCTTCTCGAACACGCTTCCTCCCGCACAGCAGACCGGCTGGGGGAAGCGTCAGGGAAGCGACCTCAGTATAGCGAACATACGTTCGCCGTCAAGCCCGGTCTAATCTAGCTCCTCGACCAGCTTCTTGGGCGCCACCATCCGGTAGGCGTCCTCGACGAGCTCAGCGACCTCGTCCCAGTCGATCGGCACATCGAGATCGAGGTACACGCCGAGCCAGCCGCGCCCGCCGACGTATGCAGGCACGAAGAACCGCTCGGAGTTCGACGCCACCATCGCCTGCTGCGCGCCCGGCGGAGCCGCGCACACGAACGCCAGCCGGTCGTCGTGGTGATGGTCGGCGTACGAGACGAACGTCTTCTTGCCCCGCACGAACCACGTCGGTTCGCCGTGGCTCAGCCGTTCCGTCGTCTCCGGCAGCGACAGGCAGATCTTGCGCAGTGCCTGGAGGGGGTCCCGAGCCACGCCGAGAGTCTGGCGGATCCCTTAGCAGCGTGTCTCCGTCGGCG
This sequence comes from uncultured Actinomycetes bacterium, assembly GCA_963781615.1. GTDB lineage: Bacteria > Actinomycetota > Acidimicrobiia > IMCC26256 > JACDBD01 > JALZAA01. Next base: position 704,348 of record CAWAGI010000005.1, read on the forward strand.
CCGTCGGGCACCATGCGGCCGAGGGCGGCGGCGAGCGTCTTCGCCTCCTCGTCGCTGAGGTGGCGGGAGAAGTGCTCGGCGACGCCCCGCAGGTGGACGGGGCGTGCCTTCGCCAGCGCCCGCTTCCCGGCCGGGGTGATCGTGGCGTACATCGCCCGCCGGTCGGTGGGGCAGTGCTCCCGCTTGACGAGGCCGTCCCGCTCCATCCGGTCCACGAGCCGGGTCACGCCGCTTCGCGAGAGGAGGACGGCGTCGGCCAGGTCGCTCATGCGCAGGCGCCCGCCGGCTTGGCTGAGCTGGGCGAGCACGTCGAAGAAGGTGATCGGGAAGCCCTGCTCCGCCTCGAGCTCCCGGTCGAGGGTACGGATCACCTCGGAATGGGCGCGAAGAAACGAGCGCCAGGCGTCGAGCTGCTGGTCGTTGAGCTCGGGCTTCGGGGAGCGGGCCATCAGGTCACCTTACCGACAGATTTGGTTGCTGGGAATACTGTTGCTTATACAACCGTTGCGGCGACAAAGGAGATTCCCGAGGTCTCGGAAGGAGGAACGACGATGAGCCAGACAGAGGTCCGCAGCATTCAGGGCATCGAGATCCCCGAGCCGGGCGACTGGCAGATCGACCCGGCGCACACGAGCGTCAGCTTCACGGCCCGCCACCTCATGGTGAGCAAGGTACGGGGCCAGTTCCAGGGCGTCTCGGGCAAGATCCACATCTCCGAGGACCCGCTGGGCTCGTGGGCCGAGGTGAAGGTCGACCCGGCGAGCGTGGAGACCGGCGACGCGAAGCGGGACGAGCACCTGCGCTCGCCCGACTTCCTCGACGTCGAGCGGTACCCGGAGATCGCCTTCCGCAGCACCAGGCTGGAGGGAGGGCACCCGGGTGGCTTCCGCCTCGAGGGTGACCTCACCGTCCACGGCGTGACCAGGCCGGTCACGCTGGACGTCGAGTACCTCGGCTGGACGACCGACCCGTGGGGCGGCCGCCGGGCCGGCTTCTCGGCCACGACCGAGGTGGACCGGGAGGAGTTCGGGCTGACCTGGAACGTGGCCCTCGAGACGGGCGGCGTCCTCGTCGGCAAGAAGGCCAAGCTCGACTTCGAGATCGAGGCCGTCAAGCAGGACTGAACCTCCCCGAGACGGGGGACAGCGACGCCTCCGGGAGTTACGGTGCGCCCCACCGGCTCCCGGAGGCGCTGCGCGTGACGGCGGACGACGCGTTCGACGACCTCGAGCCCATCTTCGGCGCCGCCCGCGAGGAGCGGCGCGCCGAAGAGGAGGAGTACACGAGGGCCGCCGTGCGTCAGTGGGCACGCCATCGTGACCTGCTCGATGTCGTCCGCGAGCTCCAACATCGCGGCGACACCAGTCTCGATCCAAGCGGGGGACGTCGCGTTCGTGGGCGTGATCGACGCGATCGGCCGCGACTACGTGCAACTTCGCACCGACGGCGGACGCGTCGACATCGCGCTCTCCACGTCGGCCACCGACCGCGAGCCGCTCCCGGTGCTCGTGCGCGTCATCAGTCGTGCTCGGGAAGGTGGACGGCGGGCCGAGGCGGACGCGGCGACGTTTCGCGCGCGACTCCTCGAGTACGACGCGGACGAGATCGAAGCGATCGTCGGTTCGGTCATCACGCGTGACGAACTTCGTGGTTGCCTGATCGTCGGGCGCGACCACGTCGTCGTGCACGATCGTGATGGTGGCGACGCCTACGTGCCCCTACCTTCCATCGCCTGGGTGAAGCCCTGGCGCGAGTGGAGCTGTTAGCGGCCTCTGGCCCCGCGCTTCGTCGAGGTCGATTGATCGTGACCCGGGAGGGAACGCAGCCACTCCAGGAGCTCGTCGCGATCGAAGCGCATCTCGCGCCCGCCCGGGAAGCGGTGGCACGGGACCTTGCCATCGCGCACCAGCTTGCGGAGGTACTCGACGTGCACTTGCAGGAGCTCGGCGGCGTCCGCGGTCGTGAGGACGCTCGGGAAGTCCGCTCCGGGAGCGGGATCGGCGGGGGGCACGACCGGATTTTACCCGTTCCGGTGCTTCCCGATAGGGACTCTTGACAGGCTCAGGCATTCTGAGGCATCCTCACCGCTCTACTGATTGTGCCGCTTGACGGTATATGGGCGAGTTCTGCACTATTGGCGAATCGTTCACCTGACAGGTGACGACGGCGGAGGGGTGGATGGCGGAGGTGGTGGCGCCGAGACCGCAGCGCCCGGACGCCGTCCCGAAGTCCGCGATCTCCCCGCCCCGGAGCCTGATGAGCCGGGTCTCGACGGGTCATCTGGTGATGATCGTCGCCGGGTTGGTCGGTTTCCTGCTCACGGTGGCGGTCCTTCGCCGAGCTGACGAGCGCCAAGCGGTCGCGGTCGCGGCTCGGGACCTCTCGCCCGGCACCGTGCTCACCGAGTCGGCCGTCCGCTACGAGCGGGTGAAGATGGACGGCTCGCTCCTGGGCACAGTGTTGCAGCCCGACGACGTCAAGCGGTTGCGCGACTCCGTCGCCGCGTATCCGATCGCCGCAGGGGAGCTGGTGCATCGACATGCGCTGAGGCCTGCAGCGGCGCCGGCAGGAAAACGAGCGATGAGCGTGGCGATCGATCCGGCGCGTGCCGTCAACGGCGAGCTCGAGGCGGGTGACCGGGTCGACGTGATCCTCGCCGGCAGTCACGAGGTCTCGATCATCGTCGCCGACGCCGAGGTCCTGAGCGTCGGCCGGCCGGATCGCGGTGGAGCTTTCGGAGGGGTCGACGACAAGTTCACGGTGACCGTTGCCGTCGACGCGCGCGAATCACAGCTCGTTGCGGCGGGGATCGCCGGCGGCGACATCGTGATCACAAGGACGACCGGATCCCGTCCCGCAGAGGCGACACCTCCATTGGCGGTCGACGCGTCCGCCGGCGCCGGCGGACGGTAGCCGTGCCCGAGCCGGAGGTCGCCCTCGTCTTCTCGCCCGAAGCGTGGGTCGAGGGCCTGCACCGGCACCTCACGGACCACGGTGGCGCGCGAGTTCGCCAAGTCATCGTCGACCCCTCGCTTGCGTTCGACGAGGAGTACGGCACACTCGTCGTGAGCCATCGCTGGCCGGGCTTGACGCGAACGTTCGTCGAATCGGTGCGCCGGCGCCACCGCTGCCTTCTCGGTGTGTTCGATCCCGAGGAGCCCGCGGGTCGAGAGTTCCTCGTGTCGTTGGGCGTGGACCGCGTGCTTCCGTCCGACGCCTCGATGGCAGAGTTCGTCGACGTCTTCAATGCGCTCGAGCCCGAGCTCCGACGGTCGACGCCCTCCGTCGCCGCGCTCGAAAAGGCTGTCGGCGGGCATCCATTCCGCACGCAGCCCGGCGAAGTGGATGGCGCCCGCCCGTGGCGCCTGCTTGCCGTCGGCGGGACACCCGGTGCAGGAGCCACCGAGCTGGCGATCGCGCTCACCGCAGCGTTTCGCGCACAACAGGAACGCGCCGTCCTCGTCGATGCCGACGAGGTGGTCCCGTCCATCGCGCAGCGCCTGGGTCTGCCGATCGAGCCCAACCTTCGCAGCGCGATCGAGTCCGTCGAGTACGGCATGGGCGACGTCGACGCGGCGATCGTTCGCGCGGCTCGCGAGTTGGACGTTGTCGTCGGCCTGCCCAACGTCGGCGCATGGTCGCAGGTCCGCCCGAGTGAGGTGCTCGACGTCATCGAGTCGCTCGGTCGCGTCCGGCCATCGGTGATCGCCAACGTCGCGAGCCGCTTGGAGGACGTCGGCCGCGGCGGACGCAGTCGCTACGGCATCAGCCGGGCGGTCTTGTCCGACGCCTCCGCCGTCATCGGCGTGGCGCCCGCCAGTCCGGTCGGCGTCACCCGGTTGCTCGGCTGGATCACCGAGGTGCGTGCGCTGAACACCGACGCGCCGGTTCATCTCGTCGTCAATCGAGCGCCCCGTGACGCGTTCCGGAAGGCGGAGCTCGCTCAGGAGATCGGGCGGACGTTCGAACCCGAGAGCCTGGTGTTCCTACCGCACGACCCGCGGGTCGAGGCGGCTACCTGGTCTGGCACCCTCGTCGCGTACGGGCCGTACGCGAAGGCCGTCGCTGAGCTCGCGGCGCGGGTGGCGCCGCAGCTTGCGACGGTCAAGCGGACACGGCGCGGCTTTGCACGGGGTCGGGGACCGGCACCGGTCATGGCGCGATGACGGTACGCGCCGATGCGTATGAAGGCATCCGCCGCGATGCGCTCGTGCGCATCGAGCGGCGTCGGCTGCGCCCGGAAGGAGACCTCGACGAAGTGCAGTCGGAGGTGCACCACGCCGTCGACGAGTATCAGCGCCGCGCCCACCTCGGGGACGAGATTCCGCTGAGCGACCCGGGCGAGATGGTCGGCCGGGTCCTGCGGTCGATCACCGACTTCGGTCCGTTGACGGAGCTCATCGCGCGACCCGATGTCGAGGAGATCTTCTTCGAAGGTCCGCGCGTTTCGTATCTGGACTCCTCGGGACGGCTGCGCGGCCTCACGGCGCCCACGGGGGAGGGCGAGAACCGCCAGATCGTCGAGCGACTGCTGGGGCCGACGGATCGGCAGCTCAACACGAAACACCCGATCGTGCAGGCGCGGGTGTTGCAGGGAAGTGCGCGACTCACCGCAGCGATCCCGCCCGTCAGCGACCGCCTCTCGGCCACGCTTCGGCGGTACACGGTGCGCAACGTGACGCTCGGAAGCCTGGTCGCCCTGGACTCGATCAGTCGCGAGGCGGCCGACTTCCTCTGGGCGGTGATGCAGGTGCGCAGCAGAGTCGCGATCTCAGGGGAGCCGGGAGCAGGTAAGACCACGATGGCCGCGGCGCTCATCGCATCTGAGCCGGCGAGCCACTGCGTTCGCTGCTGCGAGGAGATCCGAGAGATCGCGGTGCCGGTCACGCACGGGTCGTATTACGAGGTTCGCCCGTCGGCACTCGACGGCACCGGTGAGATCAGTCTGCGCGACCTCGTGAAGTTCGTGCTGGCGATGCGTCCCGACCGCATCGTCGTCGGCGAAGTGCGCGGGGCGGAGGCCTTCGAGCTGAGCCGGGCCGTGAACGCCGGCTGCGGTTTCCTCTGCACGATCCACGCCAACAACGCTGCGGAGGCGCTCCATGCGCTCGTGAACGCGGCGTTGATGGCAGGAGAGAACGTCACCGAGCGCATCGTGCGGAAGGTCTTCTCGCAGTCGCTCGACCTGGTCGTCCACCTCGACCGCGACGACATCCCGCCGAACGACACCGACGGCATCCGTCGTCAGGTCATGGAGGTCGTCGCCGTCGTCCCCGCGCTCAGCGAGGACTTCACCGTCGAACCGATCTTCGTCCGGGAGGCTCTGGGACGCCCCCTCGTCTGGACGGGCGTTCTCCCCGCCCGTCTCGAGACCCGGGTCGACCGGTCGTTGCCCCGGGGCCTGAGCTTGCGGTCGATCGTCGAGGGCGCCGAGGTGCCGAGATGACGCTCCTCGCGGGTCTTGCCGTCGGCGTCTTCGTCTACTTCCTCGTCGGATACGTGACCGGATACACGCCCGACATCAAGATCCGTCGCTTCCGGCGCCGGACGCAGATCAGCAACCGGCAGCTCTGGCTGAATCAGGCCGGCGTGGCGGTCACGCCCCGTCAATTCGTCGCCGGCTCCGTCGCCGTCGGCGCGTGCGCGTTCTTCGTCATCGCTCTCCTGACGGGCGCACCGCTGGTCGCGCTCGTCCCAGCCGCCGGGGTCGCAGCACTTCCTCGCGCGTACTTCGCCCGCCGGCGAGCTGCGCATCTTCAGCGTGTGCAGGCGGCCTGGCCCGACGGTCTCCGCGACGTCATTGCCTCGATCACAGCCGGGCGTTCGCTGCCACAGGCGCTCAACTCGCTCGCCGCATCCGGACCGGCGCCGCTGCAGGAGGCGTTCGCGCGGTTCCCCATCCTGTCTCGCATGTTGGGCACGGTCCCTGCTCTCGAAGTCATCAAGGAGGAGCTCGCCGATCCCTCCAGCGATCGCGTGATCGAAGTGCTCGTGCTCGCGCACGAACGTGGCGGTCAGATCGTGCGCGACATCCTCGAGGATCTTGTGGCAGCGACGACTCGTGACCTCAAGCTGCTGGAGGAAGTCGAGACCGAGGGTCTCGAGATGAAGATCAATGCGCGAGCTGTTCTCGTGCTCCCCTGGCTGGTGCTCGTCGCGCTGACAATTCGGGATGGCCCGTTTCGCGACTTCTACCGGTCTGCGGGCGGACTTGTCGTCGTCTTCGTCGCCGGCGTCCTGAGTGTCGTCGGCGGGCTCCTCATCGCGCGCCTCGCGCGCACGCGCGCGGAGCAACGCGTGTTCGGTTCCAGTGCGACCTTGGCGATCAGGGACCGGGCGTGAGCACGGCGGTCATCGTGCTCGGTGGGATGTCAGCGGCCCTCCTCTGCGCCGGGATCGCCGGCCTCATCGTCAAACCGACGCCGCGTCTCGCTGGTCGGGTTCGTCCCTACACCATCGTGGCCCGCGCCGAGCTCGGGCGCAGCGCCGACGTCCTCGGCGTCGCGCAGCCCCTTGCACCGGCGCACGGCGGGATCGTCGGCCGGCTCTTCTGGCCACCGCTGCGCGCCCTCGCGGCCCGGTTGGGCCGGCTGGTCGAATCCCGCAGCGACGAGCACTTACGCCTCAAACTCCGCCAGGCGGGTTTCCACGACCTGACGCCCGAGGAATATCGCATTCGGGCCCTCGGGCAGGCGACCCTGTTCACGGCCGCAGGCGCCAGTATCGGGATCGCGATTCGGTCACCTCTGCTGACGATTCTGCTCACGTTGTGTGGGCTCGTGTACGGCTCCACTCGCTGGAAGGGTCGCATCGACCGCGCCATCGAGGATCGTCGTGATCGTCTCCGGCTCGAGCTCTACACCGTGAACCAACTGCTCGCGATCCATCTGCGCACCGGAGCGGGTCCGGTCCAGGCGACGCAGCGGATCGTCGACCGCGGGAGCGGCGCCATGGTCGAGGAGCTCGATGCGGTGTTGACCTGGGTGCGCAGCGGAGTATCGGAGCCCGACGCGTTCCGGCGCGCCGCCGAGCTCACGCCCGAGCCGAGCGTTGCGCGGACCTACAAGCTGTTCGCCGCCGGAGCGGAGCGAGGCGTCGATCTCGCCGGCGCGTTGCGCGCGCTGAGCGAGGACCTCCGCGATGCTCGTCGCGAGGATCTGCGACGCATCGCGACAAAGCGCCGCGCCGCGATGCTCGTGCCGACGATCGCGATCCTCGCTCCGATCATGCTCCTGTTCATCGCAGCTCCTCTTCCCTCGGTGATCTTCGGGAACCGCTGACGGTTCGACGCACGTGCACGCACACATGAAGGGAGATGACGGGTGGGTCCGAAGTCGTGGTGGATCGGTCTGACAGCCCGGATGAGCGGGGTCACCGGGTCGGAGGACGGGATGACAACGGCCGAGCTGCTCGGGAACGCCGCGCTGGGCATCGCGGCGCTGGTGGCGATCTGGGCCGTACTGCAGGCCCTCGGTCTCGACGTCGTGAACTGGATCCGGGGGCAGCTGGGGGTCTGAGCGTGCCGCACGGCGCCGAGCCATCCGGCGAGGACGGCATGACGACCGTGCAGTACGTCGCGGCAACTGCGTTCTCGCTGATCGTCTTCGTGATGATGGCGAACTTCATCGTGTTTCTCTACGCGCGGGGTTGTTCGGGCCGCCGTCGACGAGGGCGCGCGCGCCGGGAGTCGATTCGGCGCCACGACCACCGAATGCGATTCGCGCGCTCGCGACGTCCTCGGCGACTGCTGGCCGGACGCCTCGGGAGCGACGTCCACGTCAGGTGCGAGACCACGAGCGAGGACGAGATGCACGCGATCGTCCATGTCACATTGCACGGGTGGCTGCCGGGCCTGGTTCCCGATTGGACGTTCACGCTCGACGCGAGGTCGGTGAAGGAGCATCCATGAGATCGCTCGGAAACGGCCGGTCTGCTGAAGGTGGGTACGTCGCGGCGGAGCTCGCGATCGGCATAGGCCTGCTCGTGTTCCCTGTCGCGTTGCTCGTGTTGACGCTGCCGACCTGGTCCGAGCGTCAGACAACGGCTCGTTCCATCGCCCGGGAGGTGTCGCGGGTCGTCGCCGTCGCCGGAGTGTGCGATCGCGGACGTGCCGCGGATGCCGGTCACGACATGGCCCGGAACCTCGGGCTCCCGCCGGCCGACGTCGATGTGCAGCTCGACTGCGCTGCCGGTGAGCGCCTCCCCCGAGGAGGCAGCGTGCGGGCTTCGGTGACGGTCGCGGTTCCCGCGGTCTCAGTTCCCGGCATCGGCAGCGTGGGCGCCTGGAGCTGGACTGCACACCACAGCGAGCCGATCGACCAGTACCGGAGCTTCGAATGACGCGTCCCGAGAGGCGCCGGGAGTCAGGTACCACGACGCTGTGGATGCTCGGACTCTGCCTGATGTTGTTCCTCCTCGGAGGGATCAGCCTCGACCTCTGGCGGGCTTTCTCGGAGCGCCGATCGCTCGCAGCCACTGCCGACGCGGCGGCCATCGCGGGAGCGTCCGCTCTGGACGAGGCCGCGTACCGAGGCAGTGGTGCAGTCCGGCTGGAGCCTGCGGACGCCCGCCGCCGAGCGCAGGCATCGCTCGCCGACCAGCTGGACCGGCGCGCGCTCCGCGACGCGCGGGTCGAGGCGACCGAGGACGAGGTGAGCGTCGTCGTCGCCGGCTCCGTCGACTTCTCGCTCCTGCAGATCGCCGCACCCGGCGACGCGTTCACCATCACGGTGCATGCCACGGCGCGGCCGCAGGCGTCTCCGTGACCAAGTTGACACCCATGTCAGGGAACGGGTAACTCAATACTTATGGCAGAGCAGAAGCTGTTCTTCGACGACATCAAAGAGGGCGACACGGGGCCGGAGTTCTCCCACGAGCTCACCCGGACCGACCTGGTGATGTACGCGGGGGCGTCGGGGGACTTCAACCCGATGCACACCGACGAGGTGAAGGCGAAGGAGTCGGGGCTGCCGAGCGTGTTCGGGCACGGCATGTTCACGGCCGGGATCCTGGGCAAGGCGCTCACCGATTTCGTCGGCGTCGGCAACCTGCGTCAGTACAAGGTGCGCTTCACCAAGCAGACCTGGCCGGGCGAGACGCTCACGACCAGGGTCACCGTGCAGAAGAAGTACGAGGAGCACGGCGAGCACCGGGTCGACCTCCACTGCGAGGTCGTGAACGAGGGCGGCGAGGCGAAGATCAGCGGCGTGGCCGTCGCCGCGCTCCCGACCCGCGGCTGATGGCCGCGGCGGGCCCGCGCTTCGACCTGCCGGCGCCCGACCCCGAGACCCAGCCCTTCTGGGACGCGGCGCGGGCGGGGACGCTCCTCATCCGACGTTGCGGAGACTGCGGCCGCTTCCACTTCTATCCCCGTCCGTTCTGCCCGGTGTGCTGGAGCACCAACGTCGACTGGGCGGAGGCCGGCGGCGGGGCGACGCTCTACACGTGGTCGGTCGTGCGGCGGAACGACCTGCCGCCGTTCCGCGAGCGGGTGCCGTACGTGGCGGCCGTCGTCGACCTCGACGAGGGCCCGCGCATGATGACGAACGTCGTCGACTGCGAGTTCGACGCGCTCGAGATCGGCATGCCGCTCGAAGTTCTCTTCCGGGAGATCTCGGAGGACGTGACGATCCCGGTGTTCCGGCCCAGGGATGCCCGGCGCGCAGAACGGGGAGCGGCGTAGCTATCGTCATCGCCGTGGCCGACGACCAGACCGGCTGGAACTTCCCGTTCGAGGAGCCCCTCGACGAGGTGTTCCCGTCGTTGCACGCGGCGCAGAACGCGTGGATGAGCCAGATCGACTCGCTCAAGGCGCCCGACCGCAAGACGCACGAGCTCATCCGCATGGTCTGCACGGTCGTCCTGCGCAACCCGGCCGGCGTTCGCCGCCACGCGATGCTGGCGAAGGAGGTGGGCGCGAGCTGGGACGAGGTCCTCGGCTCGATCATGCTCACGCTGCCGGGCTTCGGGCTGCTGCCCGCGGTCGAGGCGATTCCCCATGCCCGCGCCGGCTTCGACGCCGCCCCCGAGCCCGAAGAGGACGTGTGAGCGACGACGTCCCGTTTCGCATCCTGCCCCGCATCTCGGACCGGAACCGGCACTTCTGGACCGGCGGGGCCGAGGGCGAGCTGCGGTTCCTGCGCTGCCAGGACGACGGCACCTACGTGCACCCGCCGGCGCCGCGCTGCCCGAAGTGCCAGGGCAAGAACCTCGCCGTCGAGGCGGTGTCGGGTCGCGCCACCGTGCACACGTTCTCGATCAACGTGCAGCAGTGGATGCCGGGCCCCGAGCCCCCGTACGTCGTCGCGATCGTCGAGCTGCCCGAGCAGGACGCGCTGCGCCTCACGACCAACATCGTGAACTGCGCGCCCGACGACGTGCGGATCGGCATGCCGGTCCAAGTGGTCTTCGAGCGGCACGACGACGGTGACGAGTCGGTGTACCTCCCGCTGTTCGAGCCGGTTCCCTGATGGCCGTCGACCCGATCGAACGACGCTCCGTCATCAGCGGCGCGGGACAGTCGGAGATCGGCCGGCGCCTGTTCCGCGACCCGCTCGACCTCACGCTCGACGCGTGCATGGCCGCCATCGAGGACGCCGGCCTCACGACGCACGACATCGACGGCATCGCCACGTACCCGGGCCCGATGGACACGCCGCCGGGCTTCTCGGGCGCCGGGCTCGTCGAGGTGCAGGACGCGCTGCGCCTCGAGATCGGCTGGTACACGGGCGGGATCGAGCTGCCGGGCCAGCTGGGGTCGGTGATCGACGCGTGCATGGCCGTGGCGGCCGGGCTGGCGACGCACGTGCTGTGCTTCCGCAGCGTCTACGAAGGCAGCGCCCAGGGCAAGCAGGGCCGCTCGGCGGTGACGCCCGGTTTCGGCGGTGGTGGCGGCGGCGGGGGGTTCCGCGCGTCCGGCTTCATGCAGTGGGAGCTGCCGTTCGCGGCGCCGTCGGCGGCGATCTGGATCGCGATGTTCGCCCAGCGCCACTTCCACGAGTTCGGCACGACGCGCGAGCAGCTGGCGCAGATCGCGCTCAACGCCCGCAAGAACGCGGAGGTGAACCCGAACGCCATCTACCGCGACCCGATGTCGATGGACGACTACTTCGCCGCCCGCATGATCTCGTCGCCGTTCTGCCTGTACGACTGCGACGTTCCCTGCGACGGCGGCACGGCCGTCATCGTGTCGAGCGCCGATGCCGTCGCCGACCTGCGCAAGCCGCCGATCCAGGTGGAGGCGGTCGGGACCGCGCTGTACGGGCGGCCGTCGTGGGACCAGTTCGACGACCTCACCACGATGGCGTGCCGCGACGCCGCCGCCCAGATGTGGACCCGCACCGACATCAAGCCGTCCGACGTGCAGCTGGCCGAGATGTACGACGGGTTCAGCTTCATCACGATGGCGTGGCTCGAGGCGATGCGCTTCTGCGGCAAAGGCGAGTCGGGCCCGTACGTCGAGGGCGGGCAGCGCATCGCACGCGACGGCGAGCTCGCGCTCAATACGCACGGCGGCCAGCTCTCGGCCGGCCGGCTGCACGGCTACGGGTTCCTGCACGAGGCGTGCGTGCAGCTGTGGGGCGAGGCGGGGGAGCGGCAGGTGCCGGGCGATCCCGAGATCGGCGTGGCCGCGGCGGGCGGCGGCCCGCTCGCCGGCTCGCTGCTGCTGACCCGACGCCGTTGACGCACCCCTAGGCTGCCCGGCCATGTCGGAACCGGCGCCTGCGGCGACGCGCGACGACCGGCGGTTCTGGCGGATCCTCCTCCTGATCGTGTTGGGGGCGCTGGCGCTGCGCGTGGGCTATGTCGTCCTCGAGAAGCGGAACGAGTCGATCCGCGGGGACCAGCTCTTCTACAACTCCGAGTCGGACCGCCTCGCCGACGGCGACGGCTTCGTCGAGCCGTTCGACCCGCAGGCCCTCATCCGCGGGCAGGTGCGGAAGGGGCACGACCCCGCGGCCGACCACCCGCCGCTGACAGTCGTCGTGCTCACCCCCGTCTCGTTCCTGACGGACCACAGCGAGATCGCCAAACGTCTGACGATGTCGCTGCTCGGAGCGGTCGTCGTCGGCGTGATCGGGCTCCTCGCGCGCCAGATCGCCGGCGACCGTGCGGGCTGGATCGCGGCCGGGATCGCCGCCGTCTACCCGAACCTGTGGGTGAACGACGGGCTCATCATGTCCGAGACGCTGGCCGCGCTCGTCGTCGCCCTCGCGTTGCTCTATGCGTATCGGTTGATTCGCGGGCCCAAGCTGTGGCTCGCGCTCCTCGTCGGCGCGTTGTGCGGGCTGGCGGCGATGACGCGCGCCGAGCTCCTCCTGCTCGTCCCGCTGCTCGCAGTGCCGGCGGTGCTCGTCGCCCGATCAGTCGCGATGGCACAGCGGTGGAAGCTCGCGGTGGCGGCGGTGCTCGCGGCCGCCGTCGTGGTCGTGCCGTGGGTCGCGTACAACCTTTGGCGGTTCGAGGAGCCGACCTATCTGTCGACGAACGACGGGATCGCGTTGATCGGCTCCAACTGCGACTCCGTGTACTACGGGGACGGCATCGGGCTCACCGACCTCACGTGCCTCGGCCGGAACCCGCGCGGCGACCAGTCGGTCGACAGCAAGATCTTCCGCGACCGCGCGTTCGACTACATCGACACGCACAAGGAGCGGTTCGTGGTCGTGTCGTTCGCGCGCGTCGGGCGAACCTGGAGTCTGTTCCGGCCCTGGGACATGGTCACCTACAACAAGGGCGAGGGTCGCGAGGGTTGGGTCACGATCCTCGGGTTGATCGCGTACTACCCGCTGCTCATCGCCGCCGTCGCAGGGTGGGTCGTCATGCGGCGGCGCCGACGCCGGTCGTGGCCGCTGCTCGTCCCGGTGTTGATCGTGACGATCGCGTCCGCGCTCACCTACGGGCAGACGCGGTTCCGCGTCCCGGCCGAGCCGACCGTGGTCGTGCTGGCGGCGGTTTCGATCGCGGCCGTCGTGTCGCGCGACTGGCCCGCGCGGAGGAAGCGGCCGGCCGGCGCGAGCTGATCCTAGGGACGCGGGAAGGCGGGAGACCCCGGTCCTATCTGGTCTCCCACCTTCCTCGGTGCCCGAGCGGCGACGGCGATTCGTCCCCGCTCGGGACGTAGCACCAGTTTCGCGCCCTACGCGGCTTCGTCAAGGACCTGGCCCGGTGGACACCTGGTAGGTCGCGATGACGACGCCCGTCGTCGTCGTCACGCTGTCGACGAGTCGGAGCTCGGCAAGCGGTCCGCGGTCGGGGAAGAGGCGCTGGCCGCTTCCGAGGATCAGCGGGTGAGTCATGAGGACGAGCTCGTCGACGAGGCCGCGGCCCATCAGCGACCGGGCGAGCATGCCGCTCCCGAGCACTCCGAGGTCACCGCCCGGTTGCTGCTTGAGGTCGGCGACGGCTTGGGCGGCGTCACCGGAGAGCACCTTCGAGTTCCGCCACGGGAGCGGCTCGTGCAGCGTGTTGGAAGCCACGAGCTTCTCGGTGTTGTCGAGTACCTCCGTGTACGGGTTGTCCGTCTGGTTGGGCCAGAACGAGAAGAAGTCCTCGTAGGTGCGTCGCCCGAGGAGCAGCGAACCCTCCTTGGCCATCCCCTCACCCATCTTCCGGCCCATGACCTCGTCGCTTCCCGCGTGGCCCCAGCCGCCGTGATCGAACCCGCCTCGCTCGTCCTCGTCGGCACGGCCCGGGGACTGCATCACCCCGTCGAGCGTCACGTGTTCGATCACGACGACTTTGCGCATCGCTTGCTCCTTCTGGTGTCGGGCAGCTTCGGCTCAGCTCATGCCGCGCCCGATCCCTGCGTGTACATCAGCGAGCCCGGCGTCGTGAGAAGTTCACCGGTCTCGAGGAGCGTCTTGAGCCCGGACAGGATCTGGGGCCAGCCGCCGTAGAGCTCGGCGTTCGCGCCGTCGCGCAGCTGGTCGTGCGTGAGGGTGAGACGGCACGAGTCGCCGACCGGCTCGATCTCCCACGTGACCCGCGAGCTGCCCTCGTTCTTCACCTCGTCGCTCCACAACGCGGTCATCGTGTGCACGAGCCGGCGGGGCGGGTCGGCCTCGAGCACTTCGCCCTCGCCGAGGGCGATGCTCCCGCCGCCCGCGCTCATGTCGAGACGCGAGCCGGGCGTCCACTCCGAGACGACAGCCGCGCCGAAGTTGTACTTGGCGCGGATGTCGGGGTCGGTGATCGCCTCCCACACGCGTTCGGGGGTGGTCTTGATGTAGATCTCGAAAACCTTTTCCATGTCGCCCTCCAGTCGGCGCTTGAGCCCGCTCAGCCCGGCGGCCCAGGGCTCGGCGTATTTGCTCACCCACCGGTCGTGGACGAGCTGGATGGGGACGGGGTTCAGGAAGTGGAGCTTCTCGCGACCTCGCCGCCGGGTGACCACGAGTCCGGCCTCCTCGAGCTGCCGGAGGTGCTTCATGACGCCGAAGCGCGTCATCGAGAAGTGGTCCTCGAGCGCGGTCAACGTCTGGCCGTCCTCCCGGAACAGCTCGTCGAGCAGGCTCCGTCGGGTCGGGTCGGCGAGGGCCCTGAACACTTCGTCCACGGCCTCAGAATAGGTGACCATATGGTCACCTGTCCAGCCGGCCCCGGTCGTCAGCCGGAGTCGAGGATCAGGGACGCCAGCTCCTCGAGCCGGCCCCGCGATCCGCCGGCGACCTCCCTGAGGGTGAGGAGGCGCTTGTAATAGAGGTGCGCGTCGTGCTCCCAGGTGAAGCCGATGCCGCCGTGCACCTGGATGAGCGAGGCGCCGACCCCGTACAGCTCGTCGGCCGCGAACGCCTGCGCCATCGTGGCGGCGCGATGGCGCTCGGCCGGGTCGGCGGCGTCGGCGGCCCAGCACGCGTAGTACGCGCCGGCCCGGGCGAGCTCGACGGCGCGGAGCATGTCGGCGCAGAGGTGCTGGACGGCCTGGAACGACCCGATGGGGCGGTCGAACTGGCGTCGCTCTTTGGCGTACTCGACAGCCATCTCGAGCGCGCGTGACGCGGCGCCGGTGCCGTCGACGACCGCGGCGATCTCGAGGCGGTCGACAGTCTCGGCCACCGCTGCTGTCGCGTCACCGTCACCGAGACGGTGCGCGGGCGTGTCGGCGAGTGTGACGGTCGCGAACTTGCGCGTGCCGTCGACCGTCGGCGTCGCATCGACCGCGACGCCGGGGGCGTCGCGCGCCACGACGAAGGCGCCGAGCTCCCCGTCCGCCGTCATGGCCGTGACGACGATCGCGTCGGCTGCGACCGCGTCGGGCACGTGCACCTTCTCGCCGGCCAGCTGCCACCCGCCGTTCCCCCGAACGGCTCGGACCGCCGCCGGCCTGTCGAGCGCGACGGTGCCGGTCGTCTCGCCGGATGCGAGCGCCGGCAGGAGCTCACCGCGGTCGTCCGCGGAGCCGGCGAGAGCGACCACGCTCACCGCGCCGACGGCGCTCGACGCGAACGGGCCCGGGTGCACGGCCCGCCCCATCTCCTCGAGCACGACGGCCATGTCGACCATGCCCATACCCGCGCCGCCGTGTGCTTCGGGTACGAGCAACCCGATCACACCGAGCGCGGCGAGACCCGCCCACACCGTGTCGGTCGTCCCACGCTGGTCGTCCAGCATCTCGCGCACGTACGCGATCGGGGCCTGTTCGGCGAGGAACCGCTGCACCGTGGCGCGCAACAGCTCCTGATCCTCGCTGAACTCGAAGTCCAAGGGGTCGGACTGTAACGAGTACCGTCGCGACCGTGCGACTGCGCTACGGGGAAGCTGAAGAGCAGTTTCGTCGGGACTTGATCGCGTGGCTTGACGAGCACACGCCCCCGGACGAGGTCATGCACGAGCGGAAGCGGTCGAGCGCGGACCTGCCGGAGTGGGCGCGGGAATGGCAGCGAACGCTGTTTGAACACGGATGGCTCGTTCCCGGTTGGCCGCCGGAGCTCGGGGGGCGGAACGCGAGCCCGGCCGAGCAGATGATCTACTTCGAGGAGCTCTCGAAGCGCGACATCCACCGCAGCCTCAACCCTCAGGGTCTCGGCATCGTCGCTCCGTCGATCAAGGACTACGGCACGGCCGAGCAGCGGGAGCGGTTCCTGGGTCCCACGCTGCGGGCCGAGATCGCCTGGTGCCTCGGCATGAGCGAGCCCGGCGCCGGGAGCGACCTCGCTTCGCTGTCGACGCGCGCCGTGCTGGACGGCGACCACTTCGTCGTCAACGGGCAGAAGGTCTGGACCTCGGGCGCGCACGACGCCGACTGGTGCCTGTGCTTCGTGCGCACCGACCCGGAAGCACCCAAGCACAAGGGCATCAGCGCCCTGATCATCGACATGAAGACGCCCGGGATCGAGTGCCGGCCGTTCCCGGAGCTCTCTGAGCCCGACTACTACGACTTCAACGAGGTCTTCTTCACCGACGTCGCGGTCCCGCGCGAAGCGTTGCTCGGGGAGCTGCACCAGGGCTGGCCGATCACGCAGGGATCACTCGCGCACGAACGGGCGATGCTCTGGATCGACTACGCCTATCTGGTCGACCGGGGTGTCCAGTCCATGATCGAGCTCGGTGACCGCGAGAGCCCCGAGGGTCGCCTGCTGCGCGACGACCCGCGCTTCCGCGACCAGGTCGCGGGGTTCTACATCGACTCACAGGCGCTGCTGTTGCTCGGGTATCGCGGCTTCTCGAAGTTCATGCGCGGGCGCGCGTCGCCGGAGCACTCGTTGCTGAAGCTCTACGGCAGCGAGACGCTCCAGAAATGCCTCGCCGCGGGCGCCGAGGCGCAGGGGCCCGACGCGCTCGACACGCGTGTTCTCGGCCCGTCGATGTGGCGCGAAGGGTCGTGGGCGACGCAGTGGCTGCGGTCGTTCTCGGGGACGATCCCGGGCGGCACGAGCGAGATCCAGCGGAACATCATCGCCGAGCGCGTGCTCGGTCTACCGAGATAGTCGCCGCGAGAGCGAGTCACATCCGCGAGCTGCGAGGGGGCGGGCCATGGCCGACCCGATGCTGTCCGACGCCGACATCGACCGCATGCGGACGCCGCTGTGGGAGCAAGCCCGTGAGGCCTTCGCCGCGGGCCGGACGGACGACGGATCCGAGCTGATCGACAAGGCCGTCGACCAGTGGCGGTCGTTGAAGGACTACTCGATCAACTGGATCACGTCGTTGCTCACGTTCATCGGCGAGGAAATGGGGGAGGAGGCCGTCGAGCAGGCGTTGCGCAAGACGGGCGACGAGTTCGTGCGCCCGCGACGCGACACGGGCACCGACTGGGGCTCGCTGCCCGCCTCGGCGCGGGCCAAGGTCATCGCCCGGGCGATGGTGAGCAACATGGGCACGGTCGACGTCGAAGAGGACGACGAGAAGATCGTGCTGTCGTTCCGGTGTGGGACCGGTGGCCGGCTGATCGACGATGGCAAGTACGAAGGCGAGCACGCCTACCTCACGCTGCGGGACAAGAGCGGCCGGACGTTCATGCGTGACGAGCTGCCCGTGTACTGCGCCCACTGCTCGGTGAACAACGAGATGCAGCCGGTCGAATGGGGCGGCGCCCCGACCAGCATCGAGCATCCGCCCGAGCGCAAGGGCGAGCCGTGTGTCCACCACATCTACAAGGACGTCGCCGAGACGCCCGAGGAGGCCTACCGCCGGATCGGCAAGACGCGGCCTTCGTCCCAGTCGTGACGCTTCAGTAGCCTGGGCCGCGGAGGCGGCGGCTTTGCCGACCGCCACCGCAAAGCCGGAGCCTGCGACGGCGACAAGGAGGGTTGTGAAGCGGATCGGGATCCTGGTCGTCGCGTACAACGCGGCATCCACGTTGGCCCAGGTTCTTGACCGGATCCCGCGCGACTTCGTGCCCCGCATCGACCAGATCCTGGTGGGCGACGACTGCAGCCAGGACTCCACGTACCTGATCGGGCTCGGGTACCAGCAGCAGGCGGGGGACCTGCCGCTCACCGTGGTCCGCCATCCGCGCAACCTCGGCTACGGCGGGAACCAGAAGGCGTGCTACCGCTGGGCGATCGAGAACGGTCTCGACATCGTCGTGCTGCTTCACGGTGACGGGCAGTACACGCCGGAGATCCTGCCCGACATCGTCGAGCCGCTCGAGCTCGACCAGGCGGACGCCGTGTTCGGTTCCCGCATGATGGAGCAGGGCGCCGCCCGCGACGGGGGGATGCCGCTGTACAAGTACGTCGGGAACCGCATCCTGACGCGGTTCGAGAACGCCGTGGCCGGGGCCGACCTCAGCGAGTGGCACAGCGGGTACCGCGCCTACAGCGTCGACGCGCTGCGCGCCGTCCCCTTCGAGCAGAACTCGGACGGCTTCGACTTCGACACCGAGATCATCCTCGAGCTCCTCGAGGCCGGGAAACGGATCGCCGAGATCCCGATCCCGACGTACTACGGCGACGAGATCTGCTACGTGGACGGGGTGAAGTACGCCAAGGACGTCTCGCGCAAGGTGCTGCGCTACCGGGCCCACAAGATGGGATTCGGCTCCGGAGAGATGGCATTCGCGAGTCGCGCGTACGAGTCGAAGCTGGATCCCGAGTCGTCACACGGACGGGTCGCGGCCTGGCTGGCCGACCGGCCGTCGAGCCGCGTGCTCGACCTCGGGTGCTCGGACGGTGCCCTGGGCGCCGACCTCCGCGCGCACGGACACGGGGTGACCGGCGTCGACATCGAGGAGCACGCGGGGGTGCGGGAGCGGGTCGACTCGTTCGTGCGGGCGGACCTCGACGACGGTGTGCCCGACGAGGTCGGCGACGCATACGACGTCATCGTCGCGGCCGACGTGCTGGAGCACGTGGTCGAGCCCGACCGGCTCCTGGGAGGCCTCGCCGACCGGCTCGCGCCCGGCGGCTCGATCGTCGCGTGCGTGCCGAACTTCGGGCACTGGTACCCGCGACTCCGGTCGACGCTCGGGCGGTTCGACTACGACCGGCGCGGCATCCTCGACCGGGGTCACCTCCGCTTCTTCACTCGCGACAGCTTCGAGGGAATGGTCGAGCAGTCCGGGTACACAGTTCGCCGGCGCGAGTTCCTGACACTTCCGGTGGAAGTCGCCTACCGAGGCGGTGACGCGGAGCCTCCCGCGGGCCTCGGGACGAAGGTGCTCCACGCGTTCAAGAGCGTGGACCGGGTCGGGACGCGGGTCCGCCCGACGGTCTGCGCGTACCAGCTCCTCTACGAGCTCGAGCCCGTGCGCGCGCCGAGTTCGGCGAGCGCCTCAGTCGCGCAGTAGACGCCCCGGCTTCGAGTCGACCGCGTCCGGCACGGGCTCGCCGTCGACGCGGATGGGCGTCCCGTTCACGACCACGTGCGCCATGCCTTCTGGCGCGTCGGCGACGAGCCGTTCTCCGTCGGCCGGGAAGTCCCGCACGCGGCGGAGGGGCCCGGGGCCGACCGTGTCGGGATCGAAGACGGCCAGGTCGGCGGCCAAGCCTTCGCGCACGTAGCCGCGGTCGCGGAGGTCGTACACGTCGGCCGGCTCGCCTGTCAGCTTGCGGACGCCCGCCTCCAGCGGGAGTGCACCCCGGTCGCGTACCCACTGGCCGAGCAGGTCGGTCGCCATGCACGCGTCACACAACTGGCTCACGTGCGCGCCGGCGTCGGACAGGCCGATGAGCATGCCGTCCTGCTGGAGCAGCCAGCCGATCGCCTCGTCGTCGTCGTTGGCGAGGATGCTACGGAAGCGCGTCTCGAGGTTCTCGCCGCACGCGAGATCGAGGACCGCCTCGAGCGGTGGTACACCGCGCTCGGCGGCGATCGTCGCGACGGGCTTGCCGATCAGCTCCGGGTACTTGGTCGTCTCGCTGACGGAGAGCTTCTCCCAGTTGGGCTTGAAGAACCGGGACTCGTCCAGCTCCGCCTGGGCCTTCTTGCGCCACTCGGGGTCGCGGAAGGCGGCGAGCTTCTCGTCGACGGACTTGTCCATGAGCGCCGCGAAGATCGGGTTCATGTTGAACGTGAACGGTTCGGCCATGTTCATCGAGAACACGAGCGGGCGCACCGACACCTGCGGCCACACGTCCGCGCCGGTGGCGCGCTCCTTGCTGTTCAGCTCGGCCATGCCCTCGTGCCACGGGTAGCCCTTGATCGTGAGGAGCGCGGTCCACGTGAACGGACGGCCGATCGTGCGCTGGAGCGAGTAGACGTCCTTGTGCTTGATCTTCTCGCCCGGGAGCAGCTCCACGACGCCCCGGCCGGCTTGATCCAGCGCGGTCATGATCACCTCGAGCTCGTGCACGTCCGCGATCCGGGATGGGACCGGC
The DNA here is from genome assembly GCA_963781615.1 of uncultured Actinomycetes bacterium. Classification (GTDB taxonomy): domain Bacteria; phylum Actinomycetota; class Acidimicrobiia; order IMCC26256; family JACDBD01; genus JALZAA01. Next base: position 724,609 of record CAWAGI010000005.1, read on the forward strand.
CGGCCGCCGTCGCCCGAGTGCGTGGCCGACGAGCTGGACGCGAACCCCGCCGCACCCGCCTCGACGGCCTCGCGGAGGACGGCCTGCATGCGGAGCAGCTCGTCCTCGGTGGCCTCGCGCTCGTATCCGTCGTCGCCCATCACCCAGAGCCGGAGCGCGGTGTGACCGACGTACGCGGAGTAGTTGATGACCGTGCCCCGGCGCTCGACCGAGTCGAGGTACTCGGGGAACGTCTCGAAGTCCCACGGGACGCCCGCCTTCAGGGTGGCCGGGCTCATGTCCTCCACGTGCTCGAGCGTGTGGACCATCAGGTCGCGATGGTCGGGCCGGCACGGCGCGATCGAGAACCCGCAGTTGCCGGCGACGACGCTGGTCACGCCGTGCCACGACGACGGCGTGAGCGCCGGGTCCCAGAACACCTGGGCGTCGTAGTGCGTGTGGATGTCGATGAACCCGGGCGCCACGACGTGCCCGGTGGCGTCGAGGGTGCGCTTGCCCTCGAGGTCGTCGCCGACTCCCGTGATGCGGTCGCCGGTGACGGCGACGTCGGCACGGCGGCCGGGGGCGCCGGAGCCGTCGATCACGGTGCCGCCGCGGATGATCAGGTCTGCGCTCATGTATCAGCCCTTTCGACAGGACAAGTCTGCCCCGACTCCGGTGTGGTCCGACAAGTAGACCAGGCCGCCGGGCCCGTTCGCCGCCGGCTGGTCGGCGAACAGCCCCGTGCCGAGGCCGTCCTTGTCCCTGTCCTTGGGCGTGTCGAACCGGACCTTGCAACTGCGCGGCGCCTTCACGAACAGGAAGTCGATGCGCTCGCTCTCGCGGCTGGCGGGGTTCTCGAGGTCGGCGGTGCTCATGTCCTCACGGCCGCTGGTGCACTGCGCTCCGGTGGCGGGATCGCACTCGGGGTTGCCGGCTGCGAGGTGCGAATCCACCCAGCCGTCGGCGACGATCGACTGGTAACGAGCCGACGCCGAGGTGACGTTGAAGTCGCCCGTGAGGACGCGGATCGTCTTGCTGTTGCCACCTTCGGACGCGATCGCCTTGGCCTGGATGGTCTGGCACGTTGGGATCGTGTCGGCCGTCGTGCACGGCGGTGGGCACTCGTCCGGGGTGCACGGCTTCGGATCGCCCGGGTCGGGATCGCCGTCCTGGTGGCTCACGACGAGGACGAGCGGCCCGAGCTTCGAGCGCATCTCGACCCGGTACGCGCTGCGGAAGCCGCCGGCGAGGATGGTGAGCTTCTGGCTCGTGACGGGCAGCGTCGTCAGGACGAGCTCGCGGTCGATGAGCGGCATGTTGTGCCACACGATCTGGTACTTGCACTGCTTCACCCACGGTGCGGCGACGATGCGGTCGTACGTACGCGGTGCGATCTCCTCCAGCGCCACCACCGGTGGGCACTTCGCCGCCTGGAGCTGCTGGCCGAGCAGCGCGATCCGATCGTCGCCCCGGCAGTCGTCGGGGGCGTTCGGGCAGAGGACGCCGTGGAGGACGTTCATGGTGACGATGCGCAGGTCGTCCTTCGGCGCGACCCGGGGCGCGCTGCCGGCCCCGGCCGTGACCACGGGCGCCGCGGCCGAGACGAGCACGGCCGCGACGAGCACCACGAGCAGCTTGCGCACGATTCCCCCCGGCTCGTGACCCTATTACGCTCTGACATTCGTGTCAGGGAACAGGGGGGAAGCCGTGCCCGCGACGATGCTCGCGGCGGTGTACCGGGGGCCGCGCGACGTCGTGGTGGAGGATCGGCCGGTCCCCGAGCTCGGGCCGCACGACGTGCTCCTCGAGGTCAGTCACTGCGGGGTCTGCGGGAGCGACCTGCACGTGTTCGTCGACGGGTGGGGCGCGCCGGGCTCGATCGGCGGGCACGAGTATTCGGGCCGCGTCGTCGCGGTGGGGGACGACGTGCGCGACTGGTCAGCCGGGGACGAGGTCGTCGGCGGACCTTCGCCAACGGTGCGGCGAGTGCGAGTACTGCCTCGCCGGGCGGCCGCAATTGTGCACCGGCCGCAGCAGTCCCGGCGTGGGCGAGTTCCAGGGCGCGTTCGCCAACTTCGTGCGCGTCCACGAAGCCGAGATCCTGCGCGTCCCGCCCGGTGTGTCGATGCGCGCCGCCGGCATTGGCCGAGCCCCTCGCCGTCGCGCTGCACGGTCTGACGCGCGGCGGCGTCGAAGCGGGTCAGCGGATCCTCGTGACCGGATGCGGGCCGATCGGCGCGCTGAGCATCGCCGCCGCCCGGGCGCGCGGCGTGACCGACATCGTCGCCAGCGAGCCGCATCCGACCCGTCAGGCGCTGGCCGAGCGCCTCGGCGCCACCGTCGTCACGCCCGACGACCTCCCCAAGCCCGACATGCCCTTCGACCTCGTCGACGAGCCGTTCGACGCCGCGCTCGAGTGCTCCGGCCACGGCGTGGCGATGGAGAGCGCGCTGTCGCAGCTCAAGCGGGGCGGCATGCTCGTCCTCGTAGGCGCCGGCATGACCTGGCCCCGGTTCGACAACAACCGCATCCTGCTCAACGAGCTGGTGATCACCGGCGCGTTCGTCTACGACCCGGACGGGTTCCCGCGCGCGCTCGAGTTGCTCGCCTCGCCGACCTTCCCGACCGACGTGCTCCTCGAAGCCGAGGACGTGCCGCTCGAGGGCCTGTACGACGCCGTCGAGCGACTGGTCGCGGGCGACCTTCCCGCGAAGGTGCTCATCGCGCCGAACAGCGGAAACGGAGGCTCACGATGACGACCCCGACCCGCACGCCGCGGTTCAACCACGTGGCCATGAGCGTCCCGGGCGAGCTGCTGGGCGAGGACGGCCGGCGTGACCTCGTTCGCTTCTACGACGACGTCTTCGGGTGGAAGGAGCTGCCGACCGAGACGGTCGACGGCAAGAAGCTCGTCCTCTCGGCGTACACCTACGAGCAGTTCGTCTTCCTCATCGCCGACGATCCGCCGATGGCGTGCCCGCGCCTCGACCACTTCGGGTTGTCCGTCGACACCGAGGAGGAGCTCGACGACATGCTCGCCCGCGCCAAGGCGTTCCGTACGCACGACGACCGCGTCGACATCGTCGATCGGGAGGTCACCGACCACGGAATGCTCGCGATCACGAGCTTCTACGTGCGGTACCTGCTCCCGATGATGGTCGAGATCCAGTGGTGGGACTTCAAGAAACGGGACGAACCCGCCTGATCCGGTCGCGGCTGTTAGCGTTCGTTCGATGAGCGTGGCCTCCGAGGTACCCGCGCGCGCCACCAGCCCGCCCGACGGCGCCGGACCCGACCGGGGCTCGCCCGCCCGATGGATCGTCGTCGCCGCGGTGCTCGTGATCGCGGCGGGGATCGTGATGCGGTTCGTCGCCCTCAGCGAGCTGTGGCTCGACGAGGCGCTGTCGGTCAACATCGCCCGCCTGCCCCTCGGGGACATCCCCGACTGGCTCCGCCACGACGGCGCACCGCCGCTCTACTACTTCATGCTTCACGTCTGGACGGACGTGTTCGGCACCGGCAACGTCGCCGTCCGCTCGCTCTCGGGGATCGTGTCGGTGGCCACCTTGGTGCCGATGTGGTTCGCCGGCCGCCGGATCGCGGGCCGGACCGGCGGCTGGATCGCGGTGCTGATCCTGGCGTCCTCGCCGTTCGCGATCACGTTCGGCACCGAGACGCGCATGTACTCGCTCGTGATGCTCCTGGTGACGTGCGGGTACCTCGCCGTCCGCCGGCTCCTCGAGCACCCGTCGCTCGGGCGCCAGGCCGTCGTCGCGCTCATCACCGCCCTGCTCCTGTACACGCATTACTGGTCGCTCTACCTGCTCGCAGTGGTTGGTGCGATGCTCGTCTGGCAGGCGTGGCGCGGGTCGGACCCCGACCGCCGGCACGCGGCCCGGTCGGCACTCGTCGCGCTCGTCGCCGGGGCCATCACGTTCCTGCCGTGGATCCCGACGTTCCTCTACCAGTCGGACCACACCGGGACCCCGTGGGGGGACCCGATCTTCTTGACCGCGTCGTTCGCGTTCGCCCTCCGCGACTTCGCCGGCGGCGAGCACTCGGAGGCGTACGCCTTCCTGGTCGTCCTCATCACCTTGATCATCGTCGCCGTCTTCGGACGTGCGCTCGACCGGTACCGCATCGAGCTCGACGTGCGCACGCGTCCCGGCGTCCGGACCGAGACGTTCGTCTGGATCGCGACGCTGTTGGTCGGGGGAACCGCGGCCTGGGTCACTCGGGGCACGTTCGCCGGCCGCTACGCGTCGGTCCTCTACCCGCTGTTCGTCCTGGTCCTCGTATACGGGATCACCGTGTTCGCCGACAAACGGGTCCAGGCGATCCTCCTCGCCGTCGTGGTGATCTTCGGGCTCGGCAGCGGGTTGCGGGTCGTCCTCGACGACCGCACCGAGGCCCGCCCCGTCGCCGACGCGATCCGGTCGGGCGCGAAGCCCGGCGACGTCGTCCTGTACTGCCCCGACCAGTTGGGACCGAGTGTGAGCCGCCTGCTCGAAGGCGAGCCCCGCCTGCAGCAGCTCACGTTCCCTGCCGGGAACCCGCCCGAGCTGGTCGACTGGGTCGACTACAAGGAGCGGCGCAGCCGCGTGAACACCAACACGTTCACGCAGGGCGTGCTCGACCGCGCCGGCGCCGACAGCACGATCTGGTACGTGGTCGCGGTTCAGTACCGCGGCGGCAACGAAGGCCGGTGTGACGCCATCGGCCGGTCGCTCGGTGCCGCCCGACCCGGACGACAGCTCGTGCAGGCGCAGGACAAGTACAACGAGTTCTTTGCCCTGTTCGAGTATCCGCCCCGGTGATCGAAGCCGTTCGGGAGTTCGTCCGGCGCGACCTGCGGGCTGCGGTCGTGCCGTGGGCGCTCGCTCGCGTGCTCGTGATCGGGTCGCTGGCGCTGGCTCGCTTCGCGGTGGATCACCTCGAGAACGCGACGCGCCCGGTACAGCTCGGCCAGGGCCTGTTCGCCTGGGATGCCGCCTTCTACCGGGACATCGCCGAGCACGGCTACGGCTCGGTGCATTCGGAAGCGCTGCGGTTCTTCCCGCTCGTGCCGTTGCTGTCCCGCTGGCTCGGTGTCGTGTTCCTCGGGAACGACGCCGCCGCGCTGCTCGTCGTCGCGAACGGCTCGGCCCTCCTCTTCGGCGGGCTGGTCTACCGGCTGACGCGCCGGGAAACCGGCAACCCGCACACGGCGACGCGAGCAGCCTGGTTCGCCGCCATCTTCCCGCCGGCGATGGCGCTCGTCCTCGGCTACGCGGAAGCGACCTTCATGTTGCTGTCCGTGGCGATGTTCCTCGCCCTGCGAACGCGCCGGTTCGCGTGGGCGATCCCGCTCGGTGTGCTCGCGGGCCTGACCAGACCGATCGGCCTGCTGCTCGCAGTGCCGGCCGCGATCGAAGCCGCCCGGACGTGGCGCGCCGCATCGCTTCGAGACCGCGTCACACGAATCGGTGCCGTCGTCGCGGGAGCGGTCGGAAGCGGCCTCTACCTCCTTTGGGTCCGGTACGCCTACGACGACGCCTGGCTCCCGCTCAGCATCCAGAACAACCGCGCCCACCGCGGCGGCTTCGTCGACCCGTTCACGCGCACGTTCGACGGGATCAGCGACCTGGTCCACGGCGACCGCTTCGGGTCGGGGTTGCACATCCTGTGGTTGGCCGTCTTCGTCGTGCTGATCGTCGTGCTGCTGCAGCGGCTCCCGTCGTCGTACGGCTGGTACGCGGCGGTGATCATCGTCGTGAACCTCTCGGCGCGGAACCTCGACTCGTTCGAGCGCTACGCGATGAGCGCCTTCCCGCTCGTGCTCGCCGTCGCGCTCGTCACGGACCGCCCCGACGTGGAACGACCGGTGCTGGTGGCATCGGCCGCCGGGCTCGTCGGGTACAGCGTCCTGGGCTTCCTCGGCGTCTACGTGCCGTGAGCCCAGCGGGTGGGTTCGGGAGTCCCTCGGCCGAGGCTCGTACACTGTCGTGCTCGGGCCCCGAGTGCGCCCTCGGCGGCGACCCGCACCAACCAGCTGCGACCGCGGCGGCGGCTTTGCCGACCGTCGCCGCAAAGCCGGAGCTTGCGATGGCGTCAGTAGAGGAGCGGCCTTCGTGACGACCGAATCGACGGAATCGCCCAACGTCGTCATCATCGGCGCCGGCCCCGCCGGCCTCACCGCCGCCTACGTCCTGACCAAGCGCGGAGTGACGTCGACCGTCCTGGAGGCCGACACGGTGGTCGGTGGCATCAGCCGGACCGCCGAGCGCGACGGGTGGCGCTTCGACATCGGCGGCCACCGGTTCTTCACCAAGGTGCAGCCGGTGGAGGACCTCTGGTTCGAGATCCTCGGGCCCGACGACTTCCTCCGCCGGCCGCGGCAGAGCCGCGTCTACTACCGGGGCAAGTTCTACGACTACCCGATCTCGGCGATGAACGCGCTCCGCAACCTCGGCCCCATCGAAGCTGCTCGATGCGTCGCGTCGTACCTCTGGGTGCGCATCCATCCGCCGAAGGACAAGACCACGCTCGAAGGCTTCGTCGCATCGCGGTTCGGTTGGCGCCTGTACCGGCACTTCTTCAAGACCCAGAGCGAGAAGGTCTGGGGCGTGCCCTGCACCGAGATCCAGGCCGACTGGGGCGCCCAGCGCATCAAGAACCTCTCGCTGTTCCGCGCCGTGTGGGAGGCGCTCAAGCCGAAGCGGCTCCGGCGCTCGAAGGACAAGTCGAAGCAGGTGACGAGCCTGATCGAGGAGTTCAATTACCCGAAGTACGGCCCGGGGATGATGTGGGAACGCGCCACCGAGCTCGTCACCGCCCGGGGCACGAAGGTCGTCTTCGACTCGGCGGTGAGCAAGATCGAAGTACGGGACGGAAAGGCGGTGGCGGTGACTGCCGCGACCGATGGCGCGCCGACCCGTTACGAGTGCACCCACGTGATCTCGTCGATGCCGATCAGCTCGCTCCTCCGGGCGATCGACCCAGCGGTGCCCCCGGAGGTGCAGGCCGCCGCCGACGGCCTCCGCTACCGCGACTTCATCACGGTCGCTTTGGTGTTGCCGGAGGAGAAGGGCTTTCCCGACAACTGGATCTACATCAACGACGCCAGCGTCGCCGTCGGCCGCATCCAGAACTTCGGTCGCTGGTCGCCGTACCTCGTCAAGGACGGGCGCACGTGTCTCGGCCTCGAATACTTCGTGAACGAGGGCGATGACATGTGGACGAAGGCCGATCTGGATCTGATCGAGCAAGGTAAACGCGAGCTGTGCGAGATCGGCCTGCTCGATGACCCGTCACAGATCGAGGTCGGATATGTCGTTCGGATGCCGAAGGCGTACCCGATGTACGACGACACCTACAAGGCCAACGTCGAGACGATGCGGAAGTGGCTCGACGCCAACGCACCGAACGTCTTCCCGGTCGGACGGAACGGGATGCACAAGTACAACAACCAGGATCACTCCATGTACACGGCCATGCTGTCGGTCGACAACATCTTCGGAGCGAACCACGACGTCTGGAACGTCAACGTCGAGGCCGAGTACCACGAGGAAAAGTCGGAGGACGCGGAGGGGGAGGGGGCAGCTACCGCTGACGCGGGCGCTTCAAGAGTCGGCGAGTCCGATCGCGGATCCCCCACCACGTAACGAGCGTCATCTCCTCGGCGGCGACCCCCCACGTCATCTTCGAATGGCCGCGCACGCGGTCGGTGAAGACGATCGGCACTTCGGCGACGCGGCCGCCCCATCGGTGCACGCGATACGCCGTCTCGATCTGGAATCCGTAGCCCTTCGCGCGAGTGGTCGCGTAGTCGATCGACTTCAACGTGTCGGCCCGATACGCGCGATAGCCGGCAGTACCGTCCTTCACGCCCGTCCCCAGCACCCAGGACCCGTACCGGTTGCCGTAGCGCGAGAGCGCCCGCCGGAACCAAGGCCAGTGTGGAATCTCGCCTCCGGGCACGTACCGCGAGCCGATCGCCAGATCCGCGCCCGACTCGATCGCGCCCAACAGCTCCGGGAGCACGGCGGGATCGTGGGACAGGTCGGCGTCGATCTGCACGAGCGTGTCGTAGCCCTTTTCGAGCCCGATCGCGAAGCCGGCGCGGTACGCACTGCCGAGGCCCGTCTTCGCCGGGCGCCGCAGCACGTCGATGTTTCCCAGCTCGACGGCGGCCTTCTCGGCGAGATCGGCGGTGCCGTCGGGACTGTTGTCGTCGACGACCAGGATGTCGGCGTCCGGCACAGCCGCGCGGGCCCGGCGGAGGAACTCACCGATGTTCTCGGCCTCGAGGTACGTCGGCGTGATGACGAGCGTGCGCACGCCTCGCAAACTACCTGCTACTTGTCGCAGCGCCGGTATAGCTCGTAGACGCCGCCGCGCCCGAACGAGTCGACGAGGCAGAAGTCCTTCTCGAGGATCTCGTTGGGCTTGTTCGATCCGAACTTACGGGCGTCGTTGGGCTCGTCCCAGTCGTTCCAGACCGACGACAGGATCGCGATGTCGGCGGAGCGGAGGTCGTCGGCGAGCCCGGAGTCGGGAGCATTGGCCACGCCCGGGTCCATCTCGATGTAGTACGTCGCGGGGACCAGGTCCGGGAGCATGTAATAGAGAAACGCGTCGCTGTACGGCGTCTTCCGGAGATCGGTGGGCCCGACGAACAAACGGTCGCCGGGCTTCGAGATGCGGTCGACCACCGGGAGGAGCTCGTTCGCGGCCCGCGCCGCCTCGGGACGCCCGTGATAGAAGATCCGGCCCCGGTTCTCGATCTTGTACGCGATGCGGTGGACGCCGACGCTCTGGAGCGAGAAGTCGACGTAGGTGCGAGCCGTGAAGTACGGCAGGAGGGCAAGGACGAACACGAGAACGGAGGCGCCGGCGAGCGCGAGCCGTACTCGCACCCGGAGACGCGGCGCCTTCACCTTCAGCACTTCGCTGACAGCGACGGGGAGGAACGCGATCGGCACGCAGCTGACCCACGCGAAGTGCGCCGAGTCGACTCGCTGGATTGCCTGGGGCAGCAGCCCGGCGCTGAAGACCGCCACCGTCGCGAGCACGCGCGCCGTGAACGAGGTTCGGTCCTGTCGAAGCCGCCAGAACGCGACGAAGAGCAGGAACGCGACCGAAGCGAGGAGAAAGAAGAACCAGATCGTGAGCTGTTGCGCGGTCGAGAACGATGGAACGGGCCACGAGAGCGGCTGGATCGCCCCGACCTTCTGGAGGAAGCCGTCGAGGTGGTCCCACGGCGGTGGGATGGGCAGCCGGCGTCCGCCGCGGAGGTACACGACCGGGTCGAGGATCATCCCGCGGAAGGTCGTTCCCACCCCCGCGGTGGCGAGCTGGATCACGTAGGGCGACGCGCCCGCCGCGACACCGCCGAGCAACCACTTCGATCGGGGCCGCCCTGCGCCGCGCAGCATCACGATCGTCGCGAGCCCGACGGCGAGGACGAGGTCGATCCGGTAGAGCAGCGCGAAGCCGAGCAGCACCCCGCCGAGGAACGCGACTCGGCGCGCGCGTCGCCCGTCGGGGACCCGTCTGCTCTCGAGCGCGAGCGCGAGGCCGAGCAGCCCGAGAGCGACGCCGCCGACCCAGCCGAGGGCCGTGAGCCCGACCGGTGGGACGATGATCACGAGCGAGATCAGCGCGCACGCGAGCCCGATTGTCCGTCCCCAGTGCCGGGCGAGCGCGTACACGCCGAGCACGATGCCGACCTGCTGCAGCAGCCCGACGAGCCGCTCCGCCGTCAGAGACACCCCGAACGTCTTGAACACGCCGGCGAGTACCCACAGGCCGCCGGGGCCATAGAGGTGGAGGAAGTCGCGGTTCGGGAGGTCGCCGTGGAGGACGCGTTCGGGGAAGACCAGCATGAAGCCTTCCTCCATCGACGGACCCTGCGCCCGGAGGAGCCCGCGGAGCGGGATCAGGAAGGCAAGCGCGATGATCCCGAAGACAACGAAGTTGCGCTGACGGGTCGTGAGACGCACGCGCCGTCGAGGACCGGTGCCGACGTGGTCGTCGGCGGTGCGCTGGTCAGCCAGTTGCGCGCTCATAGTGATGCGACTTCATCGGGGTTCTACTCACCGGCGCCGCGCATGGAGAGCGCACTGTAACAGTCGGCTGTTCGAGCTCTCTTTCGCGCCGCCGTAGCGCTTCGCTATCCGGCTCCGGTCGGGCGGGCCGAATCGACGCCGTCTTCCACGTCGAGCTGCGCCTTCAGCAACGCGAGCTCCTCGGCGAGCGTACGCGTCCGGTTCTCGAGCCGGGACAGCTCCCACGAGAAGTGGATGACGATCAGGAACAGGAAGAACACCGCGAGGAGGAGGAAGATGGTCGGCGAGTAGGCGACGTCGAGCCGGTCCGACACGGTGTTGAGCACGCCGGGAAATGCCGCCAACACCAGGAGCATCGACCCGACCACGGCCCAGAGCAACGCGTACTTGCTCCGCAGTTGACGGGCGCGAACGAGTCGGAAGATGACGAACGCGGTCAGCAGCGTCGCGACGATGATCAGGACGTGGGCCTGACCACTGAGCGACCCCCTCGGCAGGTCGATCATGGTGCTTCCCTTCGGAGACGGGCTCGACGCGACGTTCAGCGCGCGAACGACGGGCAACCCATGCTACGGCGGGTAGCTGGCGAGCTCCGGGACACGCGCGAATGGGCGCAGGGGCATCGGTGTGCGGCCTTCCTATACTCCCGGTTCGGTGAATCCCGGCCGCGCGCCCAGCTCGTCGGTCGATGACGTCGCTGAGACTCTCGACGAAGATGGCGCGCCGAGCACGCAGCGAACGCCTCGCCGCGACTCGGTGCGTCGGTTGATCTTTCGCGAGGGATCGCGCGTCCGCCCCACGGTCGTGATCGTCGGCCTGCTCGTCGTGCTCACTGTTCCGCTCGCGGTCGCCCTGGCGGTGTTGCACGGCACGCACTGGTATCCCGTGCTGGACTTCGCGTGGACCGAGATGCGCGTGCGGGACGTCTTCAGCAGCCACCCGCCGCTGATCGGCCTGACCGGCAGGATCGGTCAGCTGGGAAGTCAGGGGAGTCATCCCGGCCCGCTGAGCTTCTACGCGCTCTGGCCCTTCTACCAACTGTTCGGGGCGGCGTCGTTCGCGTTGGAGGCGGCGGCGGTCTCGCTCAACGTGCTCGCCATGGGTGCCATGCTGTGGATCAGCTACCGACGGGGCGGCGTCCGGCTCGTGCTGGCGGTGGCGGCGGTCCTCGCCGTGCTGACCCGTGCGTACGGGACCGTCATCCTCACGCAGCCGTGGAACCCGTACATGCCCGTGCTGTGGTTCCTCGTGTTCATCCTCGCCGTCTGGTCGGTCGTGTGCGACGACCTTCCCATGCTGCCGATCGCTGCGCTCGCCGGTTCGTTCTGCGCGCAGACGCACGTGCCCTATCTCGGCACGACGGTCGCGCTCGGCGTGGGCGTGCTCGCGTACGCATCGGTTCGCGCGTACCGCAGGCGCCGCCACCGGGCCGCGCTGCGTCGCTTCGGAGCGTGGGTGAGCATCAGCGCCGCCATCGCGGTGCTCGTCTGGATACCACCCGTCGTCGACCAGCTGACGAACTCGCCCGGGAATCTGTCCGTCCTCTACGACTACTTCCGCAACCCGCCCGAGTCGCCGCTGGGGCTGCGCGATGGCGTCGACGTGCTGCTCGTGCACCTCAACCCGTGGTCGATCGTCACGAAGGACCTCGCCAACCGCCAGCTCATCACGGGCCAGAGCGAGGCGGCGTCCGGCTCCACGCTGCCCGGGCTCGGGATGCTGGTCGTCTGGGCAGGAAGCGTGTTCGCCGCGTGGCGGATGCGGCACCGGGCGCTGCTGCGACTCGACGTCGTGCTCGGTGCCGCGCTCGTGCTCGCGCTGTTCTCGATCAGCCGCATCTTCGGCTTCGTGTGGTTCTACCTGGTGCTCTGGGCGTGGGGGCTCACGGCCCTGCTCGTCCTGGCGGTCGGATGGACGGCGGCCGCGCTCGTCAAGGGGCGCGTCCGGTCACCGCGTCGATGGGCTGCCGCGGGTGCGACGGCCCTGGTCGCCGCCACCGTTCTCTTCGCCACGCTGTTCACGTTCGATGCCACGTCCGCCGAGGTCCAGGCGCCCCGGCTGTCTCGGACGCTCGGTGCGGTCGTCCCGCCGACGACGAGGGCACTCGCCCGCGGGTCGATCCAGGGCACCGGCCCGGATGGCCGCTACCTCGTCACCTGGTTCGATCCCGTCAACATCCACGCCCCCGGCTTCGGGTTCATGAATGAGCTCGAGCGCGCCGGGTACGACGTGAAGGCGCTCGCGCCGTTCGGGCCGGCCGTGACGCCGCACCGCACCATCAAGCCTGCAGAGGCCACGGCGCTGGTGCATCTCAGCATCGGAGGCGACAACATCCGTGAGTGGCGTGCGAAGCCCGATGTGGTGGAGGTCGCGTATCACGACCCGCGCACTCGGGCCGAGCGCGCCCGGTACGACCGCCTGCGGTCGGAGGTCATCGCGGAGTTGGAGGCCGCCGGCCGCACCGACCTGGTGCCGTCGGTCGACGGCAACGTCTTCGGAGCGAGCCTCGACCCGCGTGTCCCGGAGCGTGCTCGCGACCGGCTCGGTCAGATGGCGGACCTGGGTCTCCCGGCGGCGGTGTTCGTCGGGCCGGTGGCGGCGGAGGGCTGACGCGTCCCCCGCGTGGCGCCGCTTACTTGCTGCGCGCGGGGACGGATCGCCAGCCCGGGACCCGCGACTTGAGGCGCAGGACCGGCCGCTCGACGAGGTAGTAGCTCACCGCGGCGGCGGCGACACTGAGAGCGAACACCGCCAGGAACATCGTCCAGAACGGCGACGGCTCTGGGAACACACCGTTCGCTCGGCCCGTCCACTCCACGTACTTCTCGAGCCATGTCTCGTTCCAGAGGTAGAGGCCGTAGGAGACGAGCCCGAGCCACTGCACCGCCGGGTGCTGCAGGAATCGCCGCACCCCACCCGACCGTTGCGGGCCGAAGATGCCGGGGAGCAGGAAGAAGAACCCGATCGCCAGATAGAAGTAGTGGATCCCCATGTCCTGCCAGAACGTGTAGCTCGGGCTGCCGCTCGGCGGGCGGCCGATCCAGAGCGACAGCACCACGAAGAACACGGCTGCGACGCCCCAACTCGCTGCCGGGAAGCACGCGCAGCCTCGCCCAGGTGGGTTGGGGGGCGTTGCGGTGAGCGAGCCATGCGCTCACAACGGCCAGGGCCATCCCGACGGCGAACACGTCGATCCAACCCGGGAAGAACGTTCTCGAGCTGACCCTGGCGGGTGAGGCCGAAGGACCCCGCTGCGACTGCGACGCGGTACGTGACACCGAACACGAACAGGACGGCGAGCGCGAGCAGGTCGAAGCGCATGCGGCGCTCGGCAGGCCCCCGCACCCGGCTCAGCGCGAACACGAAGAGAGGGAGGAAGACGTAGAACGCGACTTCGGTGACCAGGGTGTACGACGACAGGATGGGGCCGAAGATGTTCCCCAGGCTGTAGAGATGCGTGAGCGAGTAGTACAGGAGCAGATCCTTCGCGCTGGGAATGTCACCTGGCACCTGAAGCACGAAGATCGTGACGGTGAGCGCGAGCCAGTACGCGGGGAAGATCCGCAGTCCACGACGCCAGAAGTACGCGCCGGTTCGCTCCTGCGGCTGGTCGTCGTACCGAGCCGCGACGAACGGTCGATACAACAGGAACCCGGAGATCAGGAAGAACACAGCGACACCGACGTCCATGCGGGCGGTGAACGCGCCCAGCGCGGATCGCGTGTTGAGACCGCTCAGGTACGCGACGTGGGTGACGAGCACACTGATCGCCGCGACCGCGCGGAAACCGTCGAAGCACGGGAAACGAATTCGTTTCGGCGAGTCGACGGGCCCCGCCGCGCTCCCGAGGCCGCCGACGGCCTCCGGGCTCATCGGGTGCGGGCCGCTGCCAGAGCGCGGCGTGGCGACCGGGCGATCGCGAACAGGCCGGGCGTGGTGTCGGTGATCTCGCGCGCCACGTGGAAATGGGACTGGTCGAGGCCGGACCCGATGCCCGATCCCCGGCTCCCGAGCGCCTTGTAGACGAGCGGCAGTGCCCGCTCATAGGACCACACGTACCAACGGCGCGGCATGCGGTGCCGAAGGCCGAGTACGTCGAGCTTGAGGATCTTCTCGCCGCGCGCGCGTCGGGCGGCGAAGTCGGCCTTGAGCTCCTCCGACCCCTCGAGTCCCCACACCTCGACGTCGCGGAAGAACAGTTTCAGCAGGCTCGCCAGCTCGGGCGCTTCGAACAGATAGACGTGGAACGGGTTCTCGAAGTCGGCAGGTCGATTCGGTGTGATGACGTACGCGGTGCCCCCGTCGGCAATCACACGCGCGAGCTCGGCGACGTGCAACTCCGGCGCCGTGAAGTGCTCGATGATGTGCGACGAACACGCCCAATCGACGCTGCCGGCGCGCAGGCCGAGTCCGGCACCGTCCATGCCCGCGAACCGCACTGCGCTCCCGCGCCGGCCCATTGGTGCCCAATCGGCGGCCGCCGACACCGCGGTGTCGGCGTCGTAGTCGACTCCGATCACGAAACGATCGGGCTGCACCAGGCGCGCGGTCTCGTCGCCGACGCCGCAACCGATGTCGAGCACCGTGCCCGGCCCGAGCCGCGCCGCCATCTCGCGATAGCCGGCGTCGTGGAACGCGAGCAGGGAGTCGGGCGTCGCGCCCTCCATCGGGCGTTCGCCGGTGAGCTTCACAGGTCGGCAGCCTACGAGGCAGCGGCCGTCGGATCGCAGTGGTGGGCCTCGAGCGACACTGCTCACCTGTCTCTGAGGCGGGTTCGGCGCGACGCCGAGCTGACGATGCCGACGAGGAGCCGGAGGTAGCTGATGACGAGCTTCACGCGCCGCGTCGACGGCACGCCGGCGGCACGGGGCCGCATCGTGATCGCCACCTCGTCGACGCGGAACCCGGCATAGCGAACGATGAGGAGCGCCTCGACCGTGTCGGCGAGGTACTCGACCGGGTACTCGCGCGCGAGGAGCTCGATGACCGGGCGGTCGTACGCACGGAACCCCGACGTGACGTCGGTATAGCGCTGGCCGGTGAGCGCCGCGGACGATCAACGCAAGAAACCTCATGGCCTGCCGGCGGGTGCGGCCGACCCGGAACTCGTCCGGTCGAGTCCGCGAACCGGCTCCCCACGGCCATGTCCGCGCCGGCGTCGAGTGCATCGAGGAGGGCGGTGATCCCGGCCGGGTCGTGCTGGCCGTCGGCGTCGATCACGACCGCACGGTCGTAACCGTTGCGTTGGGCATAGTGCATGCCCACACGCACGGCTCCGCCCACGCCGAGCGTGAAGGGCAGCTGGGTCGCGACCGCACCAGCCCTTCGGGCGATGTCGGCGGTCGCGTCCGTCGAGCCGTCGTCGATGACCACGACATCGTGCCCGTCGGCGACCTCCCGCAACTCCTTGAGCGTGGCGGGAAGGCTCTCCTCTTCGTTCAGTGCGGGAACGATGATCAGCGTCCGTGCCACCGGGCAACCATGGTACGGGGAGGGGCCCACGAGCCCGGGGTACTCCGGCCCCGAACGGCCCCGGGCCGCCCGCTCACCTAGCATTTCCCCCCGACTCATGGACTCCCCTGCGTCCCCGACGTCCCGGCGCGTCCCCGACCCGGCCGAGGAGATGGCCAAGATCGGCGACCTCGCCGCCGAATCCGGGATCCGACGCGTCTGCATGCTCGCCTGGCGCGACCTCGACGACCCCGAGGCCGGTGGATCGGAGGTGCACGCCTCCACCGTGGCGTCGCTGTGGGGACAGGCCGGCATCGAGGTCACCATGAGGACGTCGTACGCGGCCGGGCATCCGCAGGTGAGCTGGCGCGACGGGTACCGGGTGATCCGCAAGGCCGGGCGCTACATGGTGTTCCCGCGTGCCGCGTTCAGCGAGATGATGGGGTGGCACGGGTCACGCGACGGCCTCGTCGAGATCTGGAACGGCATGCCGTTCTTCTCGCCGGTCTGGGGGAAGGGGCCTCGCATCGTCTGGCTCCACCACGTGCACGCCGAGATGTGGCAGATGACGCTGCCGCCGCGGTTGGCCGCGATGGGGAGCACGCTCGAGTCGCGGATCGCACCACACTTCTACCGGCGTACGCCGATCGTGACGCTGTCGGAGTCGTCGAAGCGCGAGCTGGTCGGCGAGCTCCGGTTCAAGCCCGATCGCGTCACCGTCGTGCCGCCGGGCGTCGACCCCCGCTTCTCGCCCGGGCGACGCGAAGTCGCCGACGCCGCTCGTCGTCGCCGCGGGACGGCTCGTGCCGGTCAAGCGGTTCGAGGAGCTCATCGAGGTCCTCATCCGGGTCAAGGAACGGCAGCCGAACCTCGAGGCGGTCATCGTGGGCGAGGGCTACCGCCGTGACGACCTCGAGGCCCAGCTGCGCGAGACCGGCGCCGACCGCTGGATCCGGCTGGCCGGTCACGTGAGCGACGAGGAGCTCCTCGACCTGTACCGGCGGGCGTGGGTCGTGGCGAGCGCGGCGGCGCGCGAGGGGTGGGGCATGACGATCACCGAGGCGGCCGCGAGCGGCACCCCAGCGGTCGCGACCCGCATCGCCGGCCACACGGATGCGATCGTGCACGAGCACAGCGGACTGCTCGTCGACCGACGCGAGGACTTCGTCGCCGCGCTCGACCGCATGCTGCGCGACACCGAGCTTCGCGAGCGACTGAGCCGCGGCGCGATCGAGCACGCGTCCGCGGTTCACCTGGGCGGCGACGGCCCGCGGGACGCTCGAGGTCCTCGCGGCCGACGCCGTCCGCCGCCGAGGACGGCCGTGACGACCGTTGCCCGAAGGCCGGCGCCAACCACCACGGAGGCGCCGGCGCCATCTCCGGCGTCGACGCGCGGACAGCGGGTCCTCGGGTACACGCTCCTCGCCGCGCTCGCGTACATCCCGCCGCTCCTGACGGCGTGGGGGAAGGTCGCCGCCGACACCAAGCAGTACTTGTATCTGGACCCGACGCGCCTGCTCGAGCGGGCGCCGTCGATGTGGGACCCGAACATCGGTCTGGGCACGGTCACACACCAGAACATCGGTTACGTGTTCCCGATGGGGCCCTACTACTGGGTCATGGAGAACGTCGGGTTCCCGAGCTGGGTCGCGCAGCGCATCTGGCTGGGCAGCATCGTGCTCTTCGCCGGTCTCGGCGTCCTGTACCTGCTCCGGACGATCGACATGCGCGGCCCCGGCGCCGTCGTCGCCGCGCTGGCGTACATGCTCAGCCCGTACTCACTCCATTACGCGGCCCGGATCTCGGTGATCCTGCTGCCGTGGGCCGGGCTCGGGTGGATGCTCGCCCTGATGGTGCGCGCGTCTGCGCAAGGGTGGGTGGCGGTATCCCGCCGTGTTCGCGATCGTCGTGCAGATCGTCGGCAGCGTGAACGCGACCGCGCTCGTGTTCGCGCTGCATCGCGCCGCTGCTGTGGGTGCCGTACGCGGTGTGGATCTCCCGGGAGGTGGACTGGCGGCGGGCGGCGCTCACGCTCGCTCGCATCGGCGTGCTGACGCTCGGCGCGTCGCTGTGGTGGATCTCCGGGCTGTGGGCGCAGGGCAGCTACGGCATCGACATCCTGAAGTACACCGAGACCGTGAAGACGGTCGCCACGGCAGGCGTGGCGCCCGAGGTGCTCCGCGGCCTCGGCTACTGGTTCTTCTACGGCGGCGACAAGCTCGGCAACTGGATCGAAGCCAGCGTCCACTACACGCAAAGCCGCCCGCTCATCGTCGCCAGCTACGCGGTGCCGACGCTGGCGCTCCTCGCCGCCGCATTCATCCGCTGGCGGCACCGGTTCTATTTCGCCGTCCTCATGGTGATCGGCGTCGCCATCGCGGTCGGCGCCCACCCGTTCGACGACCCGTCACCGTTCGGCGCGCTGCTGAAGGCGTTCGCCGACAGCTCGAACGCCGGCCTCGCGCTGCGCAGCGTCGGGCGGGCGGTGCCGCTCGTCGCGCTGGGCGCCGCCGTCCTGCTCGGCGCAGGTGTTTCGGCGCTTCGTGCGCTGGCTCGATCGGCGCAACTTGCACCGGTACGCGCTCGCGACCGTCGGGCTCGTCGGCGTGATCGTGATCGCGGCGCTGCCGGCGTTGTGGAACGGCGACTACTACGGCAAGAACCTGCAGCGACCCGAGGAGATCCCGACCTACTGGAAGAAGGCGATCGCCGCCGTCGACGCCGGCCCGCACGACACGCGGGTGCTCGAGGTCCCGGGCTCCGACTTCGCGTCGTACCGGTGGGGGAACACGGTCGACCCCATCACACCGGGGCTGACGGACCGGCCCTACGTCGCCAGGGAGCTGATCCCGTACGGCACACCCGAGACGAACGACCTCCTCAACGCGCTCGACGGGCGGATGCAGGAGGGGCTGCTCGACCCGAACGCGATCGCGCCCATCGCGCGGCTGATGAGCGCGGGCGACATCCTCGTGCGCAACGACCTCCAAGTCGACCGCTACAACCTCGTGCGCCCGAAGCAGATGGAGCTGCTGCTCAACCCGCAGCCCGCGGGAATCGGGCCGCCAACCGGCTACGGGACGAGCCTCGGCCCGCCGCTCGACTACCCGTTGCTCGACGAGAAGACGCTCGCGCTTCCGGCGGGGACGGCCGACCCGCCTCCGGTGGCCGTGTATCCCGTCGACGGCACGCCCTCGATCGTGCGCGCTCAGCCGGCGGGCGCGCCTCTGGTCGTCGCCGGCGGCGGTGACGGCCTCGTCGACATCGCAGGCCTGGGCATGCTCGACGGGAACAGCATCGTGCAGTACTCGGCGTCGTACGCCGGCCATCCCGCCGAGCTCCGCAAGGAGGCCGGCACCGACGGTGCCGTGCTCGTCGTGACGGACTCGAACCGGCGCCGCGCCCGGCGGTGGAGCACCGTGCGCGAGAACGTGGGGTACACGGAGCGGCCGGGTGAGAAGCCGCTCGTGCACGACCCGTCCGACGCCCGCCTCGACGTGTTCCCCGGGGCGGGGGACGACGCCTACACCGTGACCGAGCAGCGGGGGGCGACGGTGGAGGCGTCGGCGTACGGCAACAACATCTCGTACACGCCCGAGGACCGTCCGGCGCGCGCGATGGACGGTGATCTCCGCACGGCGTGGAAGGTGGGCGACTTCGGTGCCGTCGAGGGAGAGCACATCCGCGTCACGCTCGACCGGCCCGTCACGACCGACCACATCAACCTCGTGCAGCCGCTGTACGGCGACCGCAACCGCTGGATCACCGAGGCCACGCTGCGCTTCGGCGACGGGCACGAGCTCAAGACGAACCTGGACGACGCGTCGCGCACGGACGCCGGTCAGACCGTGAAATTCCCCCGCCGCACCGTGAAGTCGTTCGACATCACCGTCGACGCGACGAACGTCGGGAAACGGGCGAGCTACAGCGGCGTGAGCGGCGTCGGCTTCGCCGAGATCCGCGTTCGGGACCAGGCCCCGGACGCGCAGGACGTGCGCGTCGAGGAGGTCACCCGCATGCCGGTCGACCTCACGCACGACGCCGGCCGTGACTCGCTCGCCCACCGGCTCGTCTTCTCGATGAACCGGTCGCGCACGATCCTCGTCCCGCCGCGCTACTCGGAGGACGAGCGGAACCTGACGCGCGCCTTCGACGTGCCGGCGGCGCGGGAGTTCGGCCTCGCCGGCACGGCCCGGATCTCGACCGCGGCGCCCGACGAGCTCGTCGACCAGCTCGTCGGCGTTCCGGGCGCGGACGCCGGCGGCGTCACCGCGCGCTCGTCCGCCCGCCTTCCCGGCGACCTGCAGGCCCGGGCGTCATCCGCGATCGACGGCGACCCGTCCACCGCATGGACCACGCCGTTCGCGACCCCTGTCGGGCAGTGGGTCGACGTCGATGCCGGGCAGCCGGTCACGTTCGACCACCTCGACCTCCAGGTCGTGGCGGACGGGCGCCACTCCGTGCCGACGCGCCTGCGCATCGACGCCGACGGGCAGACCCGCACGGTCGACCTCCCCGCGATCGCCGATCAGTCGGGTGACAACGCCACCACGCCCGTCACCGTGCCGTTCGATCCCGTGACGGCGCGGGATGTGCGCGTCACCGTCGAGTCCGTGCGCGAGGTGAAGACGCGCGAGTACTACTCGAACACGCCGATCGTGATGCCGGTGGCGTTGGCCGAGCTCGGCATCCCGGGCGTGCAGCGGCCGCCGCTCGGCGAATCGCTCGTGGGCGCGTGCCGTGACGACCTGCTCACCGTCGATGGCGCGCCGGTCCCCGTCCGCGTGACCGGGTCCGTCGCCGACGCGTCGGCCGGCCGTCCCCTGACTGCCGAGCGGTGCGATCCGGCCTCCGGTGATTCCACGTCGTCACCGCTCCCGCTCGATCGCGGGCAGCACGTCCTGCGTACAGCGCTCGGCGTCGACACCGGCCTCGATCTCGACGGCATCGTGCTGGGCTCCGAAGCCGGCGGGGCGCCGCTGGCGCTCGGCGCGGGCGGCGCCGTGCCTCCTGCAGAAGCGGCCGGCGGCAGCGGCGCGCCCAAGGTCGAGACGGTGTCGTCGGGACGCACGAGCATGAAGCTGCGCGTCACCGGGGCCGATGCGCCGTTCTGGCTTGTACTCGGGGAGAGCCACAACCGCGGCTGGGTCGCCTCCGTCGACGGGCACGACCTGGGGGAGGGCAAGCTCGTCAACGGCTACGCCAACGGTTGGCGCGTCGATCCGAAGGACGCGCGCACCATCGACGTCACGCTCACCTGGACGCCGCAGCGCACGGTCTGGATCGCGTTCGCGATCTCTGGCGTCACGATGCTCCTGTGCACGGCGCTGGCGTTGGGTCTCCTGCAGAGGCGCCGCCGCGCCCTGGCGGCGCAGTCGGCGGCGGCGACTGAGGAAATCGACGAGCCGCCAGCGTTCCGGTGGCCGTTCACGGCGGCGGGCACGCGGCCGCGCCGTCTGGTCGTCGCGGCCACCACCGTCGGGGCCGGGCTCGTCGCGGCGGTGCTGATCAAGCCGTTGCCCGGATTGCTCGTCGGGCTGCTCGTGCTGGCCGCGCTGGTCCGGCCGCGTTGGCGCGTCGCGCTCGCGATCGGCGCACCGGTCGCGCTCGGCCTCGCCGGGCTGTACGTGCTCCTGGAGCAGACGCTCAACGAATATCCGCCGGTGTTCGAATGGCCGACGTTCTTCGACCGCGTCCACGTGCTCGGCTGGCTCGCCGTCGCGTTGCTCGCCGCCGACGCGCTGGTCGAGGTCGTGCGCACCCGGCGGCGCCGACCCAGTGAGCCCCGGTCGAGCGGTGGGGTTCTGGAGGACCGATGACACTCAGGCGCAGTTTCTCTGTCGTCCTCATGACGCTCGTCGTGGCGACAACCATGCTGACGATGGCGTCGACGGGCGTGGCCGCCGCAGGCAACTCGGGCGGCGATCTCGAGCGCATCGCGAAGTCCGGTGAGGAGCTCGCCAAGTCGGGCAGCGCGAAGTTCCGGGGGACGACCACCGTCGCCGGCGGCGGCGACGCCTCCAAGGTCACCTTCGACGGCGGGTTCGACTTCAAGAGCGGCGCCGGTGAGTACTCGGTCGACGTCGCGGCGATCGGGCTCCAGGGGAGCGGCAAGGTGCGCGTCCTCCTGGTCGGGGGCGTGATGTACCTGAGCCTCAACGCGTTGGACGGCGGCGATCCGTCGTCGTCCCCCGCGCTCGCAGGCAAGAAGTGGCTCAAGCTCGATCCGAAGCTGTTCGGTGGCGGGGGCGAGATCGGTCAGAGCGATCCCAAGACCAGCCTCGACGCGCTGCGGGGCGTCAAAGGCGAGGTCAAGCGCGTCGGCACCGAGGACGTGCGCGGCACCCGCACGACGCGGTATCGGGTGACGATCGACTCCGAGCAGGCGGCGCAGAACGCACCCGAGGACCAACGCGACGCGGTGCGGAGCAGCGTCGCCGCGCTCGGCGCCGACACGATTCCCGCCGACGTGTGGGTCGACGGCAAGGGTCGCCTCCGCAAGATGCGGCTGCGCATCGCCGCTTCGGCGTCGACGGCGAAGGGTACGGTCGCCTTCGAGTACTTCGACCTGGGAGCCGGCGTGAGCGTGAAGGAACCGCCTGCCGGCGAGGTCGTCGACTTCCTCGACGTGCTGGGTGGTGCGAGTCCGGCGACGGAGGGTTCGGGGTGAGGGGCAGGTCGTCGCCGTCGTGATGGTCGGCTCTCCGCGGTGGTCGGCGGTGCCCCGCTTCACCGGCTGATCCACCGGCCGCCGCGGACGTTCGGTTGTGCAGGCTCAGGCGTTGCGAGCCGGTTCTGAGGGCGGGCGCTCCTCGTGAACATTGGCCTTGCGGTCGAGCTCGTCGAACGCGTGGCCCTTGAACACGAACGCCACCCACGCTCCGAAGAACAGGCCGGCCAGGACCCCCACCGCCGCTGCCATGGCGAGTGGTCCCCCGACCGGGGCGGACTCGTAGCTCACGTCGAACCAGATGCTCGCCATGAACATCCCGACGCACACGGGAACGGCGACGGCGATCCCGATCACGATCCAGCGAACAAGATCGTGTTCGGCTCGGCGGGTCTCCTCGATCCAGGGGTCGGTCGGCTCGGCGTGAGCGAGGGCTGTCGACTGAGGCGCTTCAGTCATCGGTCGCCTCCTTCGCTCGTCTGCCCTGCCACGAGACTGCTACACGACGGTCGTACCCGGGACGCGGGGCTCCCGACGCCCATGGGGGGAATTGCGTCGCATGAAGGTCGGTCGTAGCGTCCGCGCCGACCTGTGGTGCATTCCTCCTGTTGCGGAGAGCCGGGGGTGACGATGCGGCGTCTGGCGGCTGCTGCGGCTGCAACGATCATGACGGCCGGTGGTGCGCTGGCGTTCGGTGCCACCCCCGTGGGCGCGGCGCCCATGACCCTGTTCTCGTCGAGCACGCCCGGGTTCCAGGCCGGCGCGGCGACCGTGCCGCCCGGCATCTGCTTCGTGACGATCACCGCCGACGGCGGCCACGGCGCGACCGGCCTCAACACGGAAGGGCCCGGTGGTGCCGGAGCCGGCGTGAGCGGGCGGGTCGACGTGACGCCGGGGTCGACCTTGTCGGTGCACGTGGCCGGAGCCGGAGACGATGAGGGAGCCGGCGGCAGCGGAGGAGGCGGCGCGAGCGGCCCCGCGGGCGGTCCCACCAACCCGTTCGGCGGCGGTGGCGGTGGCGCCTCGGCGGTGGCGACCACCACCGGGACGCTGCTCGTCGTCGCCGGGGGCGGTGGCGGAGGCAGCGCCCGACCCGGGGGCGCGGGCGGCCTCCTCGGGGAGAACGGCGGCTCGGGCGGATTCATCAACGATGAGACCCCCGCGACCGGTGGGACGCCCGCCGGGACCGGCGGGACCGGCGGCAACGTCGGCGGGGCTCAGGGCGGCGGCGGGGGCGGTGTGACGGGCGCAGGGGCGGCCGGCGGGGCGAACGCGGGCGCCGGTGGTACGGGCAACAACGGAGTCGGCGGTGGTGGCGGCGGGTCGGGAATCAACGCCGTCGCCGGTGGCGCGGGCGGACCGGGTGGTACCGGTACCGGGCTCGGGGGGACGGGCGCCACCGCCGCCGGTGCCGGGAACAGCACGGGCGGCAACGGCGGTCCTGCCGGCACCGCCCCACAGGAGAACAATGGCGGCGGAGGCGGCGGTGGCCTGGGCTTCGGCGGCGGTGGCGGCGGCATCGAGGCCGGTGCAGGTGGTGGCGGCGGTTACGGCGGCGGCGGGGGTGCCGGCGGCGACTTCGAAGGTGCTGCCGGGGGCTCTTCGTTCCTGGCAGCCGGTGCCACCAACGTCGCGTCGTCGGCGAGCAGTCGTACCGGCGACGGTCAGGTGACGATCACCTTCGACCCGGCGACCGACACCTGCCCGACGCCCCCGCCCCCGACCCCGGGTGTCACGCCGACCGCGGGCGCGGCGGCGGTAGCGGTGCAAGCGGTCGCCCGCTTCACCGGTTAGCACAGACGCGCTGATCACCCTCTTCCTCGCTCTCCCCGGCGCCCCGCCCTAGCCTCACCGCGCATGGTCGATGGTGAGTTTCCTTCGCTCGACGGTGCGACGGAATGGCTCAATTCGGAGCCGTTGAACCCGGCCGGGCTCCGCGGTCGCGTCGTTCTCGTCGAGTTCGGGACGTTTACCTGCATCAACTGGCTTCGCACGCTTCCGCATGTACGCGCGTGGGCGGATCGGTACCGTGCGCCAGGACTCGTCGTCGTCGTGGTGCAGACGCCCGAGTTCCAGGTCGAGCACAACGTCGAGGACGTGCGCCGAGCGATGACGGACCTACGCGTCGACTTCCCGATTGCGATCGACAACGACTACTCGATCTGGAATGCGTTCGACAACCGCTACTGGCCCGCCCTCTATTTCATCGACGCACAGGGACGCATCCGGCATCACCAATTCGGTGAGGGCGGCTACGAGCAGTCCGAACGAGTCCTGCAGCAGATGCTGACCGAAGCAGGAGCAGACAACGTCGAGACCGACGTCGTTTCCGTCGATGGTCAGGGGATCGAAGCGGCTGCCGACTGGGCCAGCCTGCAGTCTCCGGAGACGTATGTCGGGTACGAACGGGGGGAGAGGTTTGCGTCTGTTGGTCGTACGGAGTTGAACGAACGCCAGAGCTATACCGCCCCGGCGCAATTGCACCTCAATGATTGGGCCCTCGCCGGTGACTGGACGATCGAGCAACAAGCGGCGGTCTCGAACGGGCCCGGCGGAAGGATCGTGTACCGCTTCCACGCCCGAGACGTTCACCTCGCGATGCGACCGGGCGTGCGAGGAACGCCCATTCGCTTTCGCGTGCTCATCGACGGACAGGGGCCGGATGGGGCTCACGGGCTCGACACCGACGACCAGGGCCGGGGCAATGTGACCGGACTGGGGCTGTACCAGCTCGTCCGGCAACCGGAGCCCTTCGCCGATCGACTCTTCGAGATCGAGTTCCTCGACCCGGGCGTGGAGGCGCTCGTCTTCACGTTCGGCTGATCGACAGGGAGACAGGGATGCCGAGGTACGTATTGCTCGTCGACTGGACCGACCAGGGTGTGCAGGCGGTCGACCGAACCGTCGAGCGTCTCGAGCGAGGAGCGAAGCTTGGCGAGACGTTCGGTTGCGAGATCGAGCACGAGTGGTGGACCCAAGGCACCCACGACATGGTGAGCGTCATTCACGCTCCCGACGAGGAAGCCATGGTCGCCTACACGCTGGCGGTGGCGCGCCTGGGCAACCTGCGCACGACGACGTTGCGCGCGTGGGACGGTGACGAGATGCGCGAGATCCTCAGCCGTCTCCCGAGTGAGAGCTGAACTCGCAACGCCGAATCGCAGACGAGGTCCTCTGATGGCTTGACCCCACTCGGGTCGGCGTGAAAACCTGGTTTTCAGTGGCGGGGCGAACGGCGATGGACAGTCCGAGCGGCCACTCGGTCTCGTCGGTAGGACAGGGGTCCGTCGACGAGTTGGAAGAGCTGCTGACGGCAGCGGAAGCGGTGCTGGCCCGGGGCGGGTACGAAGGACTGCGCGTCGACGACGTCCTCGAGGAGGCCGGGCTCTCGACCCGGGCCTTCTACCGCCACTTCCGGGGCAAGTCCGAGCTGTTCCTCGCCATGTTCGACCGCGAAGCGGTGCTCGCCGGCGAGCGGCTGAGCAGCAAGGTGGCGGACGCGGGCTCGCCGGAGGAGCAGGTCGAGGAGTGGGTCGCCGCGACGCTGGCGCTCGCGTACGACGCCCGCCTCGCTCGTCGCACGCGCGTGTTCCTCGTCGAGCGCCAGGTCATCGCGTCGGAGTTCCCCGACGAGGTGGCGCGGCTGTATCCGCCTCCAGCTCGCGCCGCTCGAGAGCGCCATCGCGGCCGGGCGGTCGTCGGGGGCGTTCCCCGTCGCCGAGCCCGAGCGGGATGCGCTTGCGATCCATCACCTGTGCTCGGGCCTCATGACCGACAAGATCCTCGGCACGGGCAACCTGGGACGCGACCGCGCCGTCGCCCTTGCCACGCGCTTCGCGCTGTCCACGCTGCGGAGCGACGAGTGAGCGACGACGACCTGCTGCGCGACAAGGCGTGCATCGTCGGCATCGGACGCTCTGCGTACGGGAGGCGGGGTGCGCTCGAGTCAGAGGGCACGTTGCGCCTCGCGCTCCAGGCCATCCACGACGCGTGTCGCGACGCCGGGCTCGACCCGAAGGCAGTCGACGGCTTCTCCTCCTATTCGGACGACGCCGCCCACCCGTCGACGCTGCAGATGGCGCTTGGGAACGCCTCGCGTCCGGTACGCGGGGATGGTGTGGGGTGGCGGCGGCGCCGGCATGGGCGGCGCGTTCGTGAACGCGGCCATGGCCGTCGCCGGCGGCGTCGCCGAATACGTCGTCGTCGTGCGCGCGATCAGCCAGGGGAAGCAGCGTTTCGGGCGATCACTGGCCGGACTGCAGGGTCAGCTGCCGGCGCCGTTCGGCTACGCGCTGCCGTTCGGGCTGATGTCGCCGGCGCAGATGTTCGCGTTGCCGGCGCGCCGGCACATGGCCGTGTACGGCACGACGCCCGATCACTTCGCCGAGGTGTCGATCAACGCACGACGCAACGCGGCGACCAACCCCGACGCGCTCTTCCGCAGCGAGATCACGCTCGAGGACCATCACAACTCGCGGATGATCGCCGACCCGTTGCGGCTCCTCGACATCTGCATGGAGAGCGACGGCGCCGGAGCAATGATCCTCACGACGCCCGAACGCGCCCGCGATCTGCGCCGGACGCCGGTGTACGTGCGGTCGGCGTCGATGGCCGGCAGCTACCGGTGGGGCGAGGGGATGCTGTCGGGCCACAACATGCCCGAGAACGACTACCCGACGGCGGGGCAGCGCGCCACCGCCGAGGAGGCGTACCGCCTCGCCGGCGTCGGTCCCGACGACATCGACGTGGCGGAGATCTATGACCACTTCACCCCGCTCGTGCTGATGGGCCTCGAGGACTTCGGCTTCTGCAAGCCGGGTGAGAGCGGTCCCTTCGTCGCCGACGGCAGCATCCGCCGCGAGGGTGCGCTGCCGGTCAACACGCACGGCGGCAACCTCGCCGAGGTGTACCTGCACGGCGTGACCCACGTGCTCGAAGCGGTGCGTCAGCTCCGGGGCACGGCCGCCAACCAGATCGCCGGAACCGAGGTCGCGCTCGTCGTCGCCGGCGCCGGCCCGACGCCGTCCGGCTCGATGATCCTGAGGAAGTGACACCGTGACCACGCTCGTGAACAGCGCCGACTCGCACGTCGTCGAGCCGCTCGACCTCTGGGTGCACCGGCTGCCGGAGCACCTCCGGGCCCGGGCACCGCGCATCGAGGAGGTCGACGGCCGCTGGCTGTTCCTCGTCGAGGGCACCCCGCCGCGGCGCATGGGCCAGCCGAGGGACGAGGCAGAGAAGTCGAAGGAGACCGGGTTCCGGGCGGGCGGCTCCGACCCGGACCTGCGGGCGAAGGACCTCGACGAGGACGGCGTCTGGGGCGAGGTGCTCTACCCGACGATCGCGCTGTTCGGGTTCGTGATCCCCGATCCGGAGCTCCGCTGGGCGACGGCGCGCGCGTACAACGACTGGCTGGCCGAGACGTTCGCGGCCGCGTCGACGCGGTTCGCCGGAGCGGCGCTGATCCCGGTGCAGGAACCGGACGAGGCCGTGCGCGAGATCGAGCGCGTCGCAGGACTCGGTTTGCGGTCGGTGATGCTGCCGATGCAGGCGCCCGCCGAAGGGCCGTACAACAGCGATCGGTACGAGCCGGTGTGGGCCGCCGCGCAGGCGCACGGGATGCCCGTCAGCTTCCACGTCGGCACCGGCGCGAACCCGGTGACCGAGCGCGGCCCGGGCGGCGCGGTCATCAACTACGTCGAGGTTGGGCCTCGGTGCGCAGCGGACGCTCGCGTACCTGGCGACGTCCGGTGTCCTCGAGCGTTTCCCCGACCTGCACGTCGTGATGGTCGAATGCGGCGCGGGCTGGCTCTCGTGGCTGCTCGAGCGGATGGACGAGGCCTTCGAGGAGCACGAGCAGTGGGTGAAGCCGAAGCTGGCCGAGCCCCCGAGCTTCTACGTGCGCCGGCAGGGGCACGTGACGTTCGGCAACGACGCCGCCGGCGTCGTGAACCGCGACTTCACCGGTGTCGACCCGCTGCTCTGGGCGTCCGACTACCCGCATCCGGAGGGAACCTGGCCGCACACGCAGGAGACGCTCGAGCGGATCTTCGCGACCGTCGATGCCGATGAGCGGCGGCGCATCACCTACGAGACGACCGCCCAGCTGTACGGCCTCGAGGCGCCGATCGGGGCCGGCACGTGACCGCGCTCCGCGACGGCGAGCCGTACCTGCCGGCGGACTTGCCTCTCCCGCCCGTCACCACCACGAACGCCGGGTTCTGGAAGGCGGCGGCGCAAGGCCGGCTGGACGTGCAGCGGTGTCGCGAGTGCGGTGCACATCGACACCCGCCGACCGAGGGCTGCTACCGGTGCGGGTCGCTCGACTGGGACTGGGACACGTTGCCGGGGACGGGCACCGTCTTCACCTACACGTGGGTCGTGCAGCCGTTGCATCCGGCCGTCGAGTCGGTCGTCCCCTACAACGTCAGCGTCGTCGAGGTGGACGGCGCCTCGGACGAGCCGGTCCGGATCGCCAGCAACGTCGTCGACGCGAGCGAGGAGACCCTCCACGTCGGGAGCAGGGTCACGCTCGCGTGCGACAAGCTGACCGACGACGTGGGATTGCCCCGGTTCCGGCTCGCGTAGCCTCGCGACGGCGACCAGAGGAGCAAGATGGCCGACACGCCGAAATCGTTCTTCCTCACCAAGCCCGTGCACGACTACCTCGTCGCGCACGCGCCGCCGCTCGACGACCTGCAGCGGGAGCTCATCACCGAGACCGAGAAGCTGGGCGGCATCTCGATGATGCAGATCGCGCCCGAGCAGGGCGCGTTCATGACCCTGCTGACGCGGTTGATCGGTGCCCGGCACGCGGTCGAGGTCGGCACGTTCACCGGGTACTCGTCGATCAGCATCGCCCGCGGCCTGCCCGACGACGGCACGCTGCTCTGCTGCGACGTCAACGAGGAGTGGACCGCCATGGCGCGGAAGTACTGGGAGCGGGCGGGCGTGGACGGGAAGATCGAGCTGCGTCTCGCGCCGGCGGTCGACACGCTGCGAGCGCTGCCGCCGGGGGAGCAGTTCGACCTCGGGTTCATCGACGCCGACAAGGGGAACTACCCCCACTACTACGAAGAGGTGCTCACGCGGGTGCGACGCAACGGCGTGATCCTCGTCGACAACACGCTCTGGGGCGGAGCGGTCGCCGACGCGAAGGCGACAGACGACAACACCAAAGCGATCCTTGCGTTCAACGACATGGTGGCGTCCGACGACCGCGTCGAGAGCACCATCCTCACCCTCGGCGACGGGCTCACTCTGATCCGGAAACGCTGACGCGCCCTTCTGCCACGACCCGTCCGCGAACACCGGTGCGGAGCCGCTTCGCCTCGGTCAACCGGGGCGCGACGTTGCTGACGAGGAGCTCGCCGTCGACTTCTTCGACGGCCCAGCGGGCGGCGTCGTAGACCGGCCCACTCTCGTCGCGGCTCTCGACGGCCGTCGTCGGGCCGAGCTGCACCGCCCGCCGGGGCGCGAGCCCCGCGCTGCGCAGCCGGGCGTGGGCGTCGTCGTCCGCGGCCACGACCGCCGGCACCGATCCGAACACGTCGGCGGGATCGCGCTCCGCTTCGACCAGCCCGTCGAGCACGTCACCGGTGATCCCGAAGACGACCTGCGGCTCGAGCTGCCGCGTGAGCGCGGCGACCCGGAACGCGTCGAAAGGCGTCGCATCAGCCGACGAGTACAACGCGCCCACCTTGCCCGCAGCCCGCTCGAGCGGGACCGCGTGCACGGCCTGCGACAGCATCGCCACGACGAGCACGAGCCCGCCCGACTCGAGACCCAGAGCGGCGAGCCGGGGCGCGAGCGACTCGGCCTCGTCGTCGATGTCGCGCTGCGCGACCGGCCACGGCGTGACCGCCCCGCCGACGACGATCCGGCCGACACCCCAGACGTCCGGCGGATCCTCGTAGTGCTTGGCGAACGTCACCATGTCATTGCCTTGCAACCCGGGGGATCTTGTGCGGCGGGCCTTGGCGGAGGAGTACCTCGTTGGCGACGAGCTCGACGTCCGGCTCGATGCCGACGGCCTCGTGCACAGACTCGGTCACGCGCGTCCGGAGATCAGGTGCACCGCGCGCGCTGTCGGTCGCGTATCCCACCCGTAGCCGGAGCCGGTCGACCTCGCGTCGGGTGCGGATGACCTGGAACAAGCCCGCGGCCGTCTCGGGCACCGCCTCGATCGCCGCCCACAGGTCGCCCGGGAGCACGGAGCGACCGTCCACGACCACCTCGTCGCCCTTGCGGCCGAGCGGCCACACCCGCCCGTGGGTTCGTCCGCACGCGCACCGTTCGTGCGTGATGCGGACAAGGTCGTCCGACCGGTAACGCACGAGCGGCGCGATCTTGTCGAGCAGCGTCGTCGAGACCAGCTCACCGCGCTCGCCGTCGCCGACGGCCTCGGTGCCGTCGGGGTCGAGCGACTCGAGGAAGCACGTGTCCTCCCAGAAGTGGTAGCCGTCGTGCTCGCGGCATTCGGTGGCGGCGCCGACGTCGCCCACACCCGTGTGCATGAACAGCTCGAGGCCCCACCCGTCCTCGACGCGCCGGCGCGCACGAGGGCCGATCGGCTCGCCCGCGAACGTGACGCCCCGATAGCTCGAGAACGCCTCGGCGAGGTCGACGTCGGCCTGCGCCGCGTACTGCTCGATCGCGAGCACCAGACGGGCCGGAGAGGTTGTACCAGGCGGTCGGGCGGAGCTCGCGGCTGAAGCGGATCAGCTGCGGCACGTCGCCTGGCATGTGGTCGAGGAAGAGCGGCGTGGCACCGATCCCGCGGATCGTGTCGTGGATGCCGGGGCCGCGGAACGTGAAGAGGCAGTAGGTGAAGTAGTCACCCGGCCGGCTGCCGAGCTCCCAGAACTCGCGCACGAGCATGCTCGGGCCGCGCCCCGCGTACGGCGCCGGCGTCGGATCGCCCGTCGTACCCGAGGTCGAGAAGATGGCACTGAACACCTCGGTCATCTTCGGGTCGAGGCACAGCATGCCGCCGTACGGGTCGCGGTGACGGTCCCGGAACGCACGGATCGCGTTCTTGTCGACGAAGGGGACCCGTTCGCGGAATTCGTCCATCGACTGGACGTCGTCCGGCGTGACCCCGGCCGCGTCCCACGCCTCGCGGATCAGCGCCGACCGCTGGTACGCCCACGGCAGCAGGTCGCCGAGGAGGCGTTCTTCCCGAACCCGTTCGATGTCCTCGCGGGGCATCGTCTCGATCTCGGGCGAGAAGTAGCGACGTTCCCTGCCGCTCATGCGCGGCACGGTAGCCGTGCAGCGAATTTTGAGTAGGCGCTACTCAGGGCCGGCATCTCGGTTCGTGGTCTCCTGGAACGGTCCGATCGACTGCCGAGACGAGGGAGCAGCAGGTGGCGACCGACTGGGTTGCGAAGGTGAACGCGAAGGCGCAGGAGCACGTGGCGGAGCCGGTCGTGGCGGCGGGCATTCTCCAGCCGGCGGGCACGTGGGGGACGTTCGGGCTCGACCAGGTGAGTGGCGTCGCGTCGATGTTCAGGCGCAGGAAGGTCAACAAGGACGCGGGCGGCCTGGCCAAGACGTCCTGGAAGGGCACGAAGACGGCGCTGCTCGCGGTGACCGCCGACAAGCTCTACGCGTTCTCGTGCAAGCAGAAGGGGCGGGACTGGAAGATCCAGGAGCAGCTCGGCGTGTGGAACCGGTCGGACCTCAAGGTCGAGACGACGCCGGGCAAGCTCGCGACGAAGGTGGTGTTCGACCACGCGCCGAGCGGCGAGCACTACGAGCTCGAGGCGACGACCGTGAGCACCGCAGACTTCAACGAGCCGTTCCTGGCCGCGATCGCGTAGGCGATCGTTTTGGCGTCAATAGCATGCCTCCACGGCACCTCGTTGACGCCAAAAGCAGAGGCTCAGAACTTCCCGGTGCGGCCGAACCGGTAGTAGCCGGCGAACGTCCGGTTCACCTCGTCGGGGATGGGGACGATCTCGCCCAGCTGCCGCGCGCCCCAGATGATCTCGGCCGTGCGCTCGACGAGATGCGCGACGTGGAGGACATGCTTGGGATCCTTCCCGACCGCGAACAGCCCGTGGTTCGCCATGAGCACCGCCGACCGGTCGCCGACTCGCTTGGCGACCTCGTCGGCCAGCTCGTCGGTGCCGGTCGTCTTGTAGTCGGCGACCTCGACGTCGCCGCCGACGAACACGACGAACTCCTCGATGACGGCGGGGATCGACTGCCGGGTGAGGGCGAACATCGTGGCGTACCGCGCGTGGCAGTGCATGGTGGCGTTGATGTCGTCGTGCTGCCGCAGCGCCGACAGGTGCAGCGCCTTCTCGGTCGTGGGACCCCGCTCGCCCTCGAGAACGTTGCCGTCGAGGTCGGTGACGACGAGGTCGTCGAGGGTCATCTCCGTGTAGTCGAGCGACGAGGGCGTCAGGACCGCGTTCCCGTCGGGGAGGCGCGCGCCGAGGTTGCCGGCCGTGCCCTCGACCAGGTTGGTCTCGAGCATCTCCTTGGCCGCCCAGAGGACCTGCTCCTTCGTCTCCTGCGCGGTCAGCTTCGTCTCGGGGCTCACGAGAGGACCTCCGGGTTCACGAGGTTGTCGGGCTTGCCCCCGCCGAGGAGCTGCTCGAGACCGTCGGCGATGAGCTTCGAGTGGTTCGCCTCGGTGTCGTACGTGGCGCCGCCGATGTGCGGCGTCAGCACCACGTTCGCCATCCCGACGAGCGGATGGTCGGTGGGCAGGTGCTCGCCCTCGAAGTGGTCGAGGGCGGCGCCGGCGAGCGTGCCCGATTCGAGCGCGGCGACCAGCGCGTCGGTGTCGTGCAGCATGGCGCGGGCGCTGTTGACGTAGATCGCGCCGTCCTTCATGCGGGCGAACTGGTCGGCGCCGATCATCCCCTGGGTCTCGGGCGTGACCATGGCGTGCATGGAGACGACGTCCGACTCCGCGAGCAGGTCGTCGAGCGAGTGGGTCGCGTCGTCGGCATAGGGATCGTGCGCGATCACGCGCATCCCGAGGCCTTCGAAGCGCCACTTCGTGGCACGGCCGACCGCGCCGAGGCCGACGAGGCCGGCGGTACGGCCCGCCAGCTGCCAGGCGCGGAAGCGCTGGTAGGGGATCGTCCCGTCGCGGTAGATCTCGCCTTCGCGGACGTCGTGGTCGGCGCGCACGACTCCGCGGTTGACCGCGAGCACCAGCGCCACGGTGAGCTCGGCGACGGCATCGGCATTGCGGCCCGGCGCCCGCAGGACGGGGATGCCGCGAGCGGTAGCGGCGGGGACGTCGACGTTGTTGGGATCGCCGCGACACGACCCGACGGCGACGAGCGGCAGGTCGAGGACGGGCCCCTTCACCGAGTCGCTCTCGACGATGACGACGTTCGCACCCTCGTTGCCGACGCGCTGCGGCCAGCTGCTCCGAGTTGTAGATGCGGAGCGGGTGCTGCTCGATCCACGGGTCGTACACCACGTCGGCGAGGCGCCGGAGCTTGTCGAGCCCCTCGCCGCGGAACGGCGCCGTGACCAGCGCCTTGGCTCGGTCGGCCACGTCAGCTTCCGCTCGTCTGTTGCTGTGCCTGCGTCTCGGGTTCCACGAGGTCGGCACGGTACTCGGCGTGCGCGCTGAGCCACTCCGCCGCCCGCCGCATGCTCTCTTCGTTCTTCTTGTTGATGAACCCGTAGATCGGTCCTTCGAACCACTTCCACGGCGCCTTCTGGAGGTGGTACCGCTCCTCGAACGAGAACCGGGTGCGGTTGGGCCCGATCGGCTCGAGACGGACCTTGCCCGTCTGGTCGTTGCCGGCGTCCCTCGAGATCATCGTGTACGTGTAGCCGCGCTCGGGCTCGACGTCGGTGACGAGCTCCAGCGCGGATCCTTCGCGCCCGAACGGCATCTGGTAGATGACGCGCCGGAGCCGGCCGTTGTGGTCGTCGTCGCCGGGCCAGAGGACGTCGACCCGCTTCACCATCGGCGCGTAGTCCGTCCACCGGTCGTAGTCCTGGATCAGTGCCCAAAAGCGCGCCGCCGAGTGCGGTACATCGAACGAGTAGCGGTGTTCGCGCACGGCGCCCCCTCGGTTCGGCTACGGCGACCCCTCGCCATTCCCTGACTATCGTGTCAGGTTCGCGAGGCCGGCAGGAAGGCGCGGGAAGGTAGGGATGCCGATCCACTACGAGCCGGACGACGAGCATGTCGTCCGCATCACGATCGACCGGCCCGAGGGCCGGAACTCGGCGGACATGGAGCACTTCAAGCAGCTCCGGATGGCGTGGGAGCGCTTCGACGAGGACACCGACGCGTGGGTCGCGATCATCACGGGCGTCGGGGATGCCTTCTTCACCGGCGCCGACCTCAAGACGTACGTCCCCGAGATCACCAAGGTCGCCGAGCGCATCCAGAACGAAGGGCTGAGCGAGGTCGACGGGTACCGCCTCGACGACGGTACGAAGGCGGTGCTGCGGGGGGCGAAGATCTGGAAGCCGATCATCGCCGCCGTCAACGGCTTCTGTACCGCGGGCGGGATGGAGATGCTCGGAGGCGTCGACATCCGGGTCGCGTGCCCGGAGGCGCAATTCTCGGTGATGGAGCCAAAGCGCGGGTTGTTCGCGGGCGGCGGCACGACGGTCCGCCTGCCGCGCCAGATCCCGTTCCCGCAGGCGATGGAGTTCCTGCTCTGTGCGGACCTCATCCCGGCGCAACGCGCGCTCGAGATGGGGCTGCTGAACGCGATCGTCCCCCGCGATCAGCTGCTCGACAAGGCGTACGAGTACGCCCACCGGATCACGGCCAATGCGCCGCTCGCCGTGCAGGCGACGAAGCAGAGCGTGTGGGAGGGTCTCGGCATGAGCCTGCGCGACGCGTACAAGAACGAGAGCGCGCTCAGCTCGATGATCTTCCAGACCGAGGACGCCAAGGAGGGTCCGAAGGCGTTCCGGGAGAAGCGCGCGCCGAACTGGCAGGGGAAGTAGCCGTGGCGCCCGTCGACCCGCGCGCACCCTGCCTGATCGGCGTCGGGCAGCGCACCTGGCACCCGGACGAAGTGGGGGACGAGGGCGCGCCCGAGCCGCTGTCGATGTGGGACGAGGTCGTGCGGCGTGCCGCCGACGACACGGGTGCCGCGACGGCGGCGCTCGATCGTCTGGACAGCCTCCAGATCGTGTACTGCCAGACGTGGCAGTACGACGACCCTCCGGCACGGCTCGCCGCCGAGCTCAGGATCTCGCCCCGCCACTCCTACTACTCGGGGATCGGCGGGACGACGCCGCAGGTTCTGGTGAACGGCGCCGCCGAGCGGATCCTCGCCGGGGAGCTGGACGTCGCGCTCGTGTGCGGAGCCGAGGCGCTCGCGACCCAGCGCCGGTACAAGCGGCGGGGCGAGCGGTACCCGTACCGGTTCAAGCCGGAGGAGCGTCGGCCGTTCCCGTGGGAGGCGCCGTTCCATCCCGCCGAAGTCGCGCACGAGGTCTTCCAGGCGTGGTTGACGTTCGCGATCTTCGACAACGCCCGGCGCGGCCATCTGGGCGTCGGGCTCGACGAGTACCGGCACGAGTTGGGGGAGCTGCTCGAACCCTTCACGGAGCTGGCGGCGAAGAACCCGAACGCGTGGTTCCCCGTGGCCCGGTCGGCGGACGAGATCATCACGGCGACGCCCGAGAACCGCATGGTCGGCTACCCGTACACGAAGTACATGGTGTCGATCATGGACGTCGACATGGCGGCGGCCGTGATGCTGGCCAGCCACGAGGCGGCGGACGCGCTCGGGGTGCCGGCGGAGCGGCGGGTCTATCTCCGGGGCTGGTGCTACGCCACCGACCCGATCTACGTGGCCGAGCACGACGAGATGTGGCGGTCGCCGGCGATGGCCGCCGCGGCCGAGGAGGCGTTGCGCGCCGGCGGTGTCGGCGTCGACGACGTCGCCCACCTCGACGTGTACAGCTGCTTCAGCAGCTCGGTGAACTTCGCGAGGGACGCGTTGGGCCTAGGGAACGGCGATGCGCGCGCGCTCACCGTGACCGGCGGCCTGCCGTACCACGGCGGCGCCGGCAGCGACTACATGACGCACTCGATCGCGACGATGGCCGACGTGTTGCGCCGGGATCCCGGTTCGTACGGGCTGGTGAGCGGAGTTGGCATGCACATGACGAAACATGTGTACGGCCTGTACTCGACCGATCCGGGACCGGTTGCGCCGCCGGACCGGGACGGCGTGCAGGCGAACCTCGACACCGACGGCAAGCGCGAGATCCGCGACGTGTACGACGGTGCGGCGACGGTGGCGGCGTACTCCGTGGTGCACGGTCGTGACGGCGGTCCCGAGTGGGGCGTCGTCGTGTGCGATGTGCCCGAGGGCGATCGTGCGTACGGCAAGGTCCTCGACGGTGACATGCTCGGGGCGATCGAGCGCGACGAGTTGGTGGGACGCAAGGTGACGTTGAACCCCACCGAGACGGAGACGGCGGCGGGCAAGCAGACTGTGAACGTGGCGACGCTGTGACGGCGCCGACGAAGCGGAGGGTGTGAGCCGATGGCCTGGGATTTCGCGACCGACCCCGAGTTCCAAGAGAAGCTCGACTGGATGGCCGAGTTCGTGCAGACGGAGATCGAGCCGCTCGACCTCGCGTTCAGCTCGCACCTCGTCTACGACAAGGACCACCCCGTCCACGAGAAGGTGGTTCGGCCGCTCCAGGACGAGGTGAAGGCGCGTGACCTGTGGGCGTGCCACCTCGGTCCGGAGCTCGGGGGCAAGGGATACGGGCAGCTGAAGCTCGGATTGATGAACGAGATCCTGGGGCGGTCGAACTGGGCGCCGAGCGTGTTCGGCAGTCAGGCGCCCGACTCGGGCAACGCCGAGATCATCGCCCACTACGGGACCGAGGAGCAGAAGGAGGAGTACCTCCAGCCGCTGCTCGACGGCCGCATCTCGTCCTGCTACTCGATGACGGAGCCGCAGGCAGGGTCCGACCCGCAGCAGTTCCGCTGCCGCGCCGAGCGCGACGGTGACGAGTGGGTGATCAACGGCGAGAAGTGGTTCTCGTCGAACCTCCGCTACGCGAAGTTCGCGATCGTCATGGCGATCTCTGACCCGGACGTGCCCGTGTACCAGGGCACGTCGATGTTCCTCGTGCCGACGGACACGCCCGGCGTCAACATCGTCCGGAACGTCGGGCTCGGCGGCGAGAGCGAGGGCGATGGTGCGCACGCGTACGTCCGGTACGAGGACGTGCGCGTCCCGACCGACAACCTGCTCGGCGGCGAGGGGCAGGCGTTCGTGATCGCGCAGACACGCCTCGGCGGCGGGCGCATCCACCACGCCATGCGGTCGATCGGGGTGGCCCAGCGCGCGTTCGACATGATGTGCGAGCGGGCGCTCAGCCGGCAGACCCAGGGCGAGGTGCTCGCGAAGAAGCAGATGGTGCAGGACGCGATCGCCGAGTCGTGGATCCAGCTGTTGCAGTTCCGGCTCCAGGTGCTGCACGCGGCGTGGACCATCGATCAGGTCGGGGGGCACAAGTCGCGCACCGAGATCGCGGGCGTGAAGGTGGCGACGCCGAAGGTGATGCACGACGTCGTGTACCGCGCGATGCACATCCACGGCGCGCTCGGCGTGTCGAACGAGATGCCGTTCGCGGGCATGTGGTTGGCGGCGCCGATCATGGGCATCGCCGACGGGCCGACCGAGGTGCACAAGGTGACGATCGCCCGGCAGGTGCTGAAGCGGTACCAGCCGTACGAGGGGCTGTTCCCGCCGTCGCACTTGCCCGAGCGGCGAGCCGAGGCGCGGGCGAAGTTCGCGCACCTGCTCGACCTGGAGGTGGGGAACCTGTGACGGACGCGTTGTTCCAGTCGGCGGACGACGAGGCCAGGACGGAGGGCCTCGTCGACACCGACGCGCTGGCGCGATGGATGGACGAGCGGGGGTTGCCGGGAGCAGGCGAGCCGATCGAGACCCACGTCGTCAGCGGAGGCGCGTCGAACGAGATCTTCGAGTTCTCGCGGGGCGACCAGCGGATCGTGCTGCGCCGGCCGCCCCGGGAGGTGCCCGCGGGCCGGAACGAGACGATGCTGCGCGAGTACCGGGTGCTCGAGGCGTTGAACGGGACGGACGTGCCCCACCCCGAGGCGATCGCGGTGTGCGACGACACCGGCGTGCTCGGTGCCACCTTCTACCTGATGGGCCACATCGACGGCTGGTCGCCGATGAGCATGGGCTCGACCTGGCCGGCGCCGTTCGACACGGACGTCGAGGCGCGGCGCGGGCTCGGCTTTCAGCTCGTCGACGGGATCGCCAAGCTGTCGAAGGTCGACTGGCGGGCCCGGGGGCTCGAGGGCTTCGGGAAGCCGGACGGGTTCAACGAGCGGCAGGTCGACCGCTGGCTCTCGCACCTGTCGCGGTTCCAGTTCCGCGAACTGCCCGGCATCGACGAGGCGGCGGACTGGCTGCGACACCACAAGCCGAGCGTCTACGAGCCGGGGATCATCCACGGCGACTACCAGTTCGCCAACGTGATGTTCGCGAACGGCGCGCCGGCGCGGCTGGCGGCGATCGTCGACTGGGAGATGGCCACCGTCGGCGACCCGCTGCTCGATCTCGGCTGGGTGATCATGGGCTGGCCGCGGGAAGGCGAAGAGCCGTCGATGGGGTACGTCGACTACACGGGCCTGCCGACGCGTGACGAGCTGCTCGACTACTACGCGAACGAGAGCGGTCGCTCCGTCGACGAGATCGACTACTACGAGATCCTCGCCCGCTTCAAGATCGCGATCGTGCTCGAGGGCGGATACGCGCGGTACGTCGACGGCGGCGCCGACAACCCCAAGATGGAAGCCTTCGGCCCCATCGTCCTCGACATGATGCAAAAGGCCGCCGAGCTGTCGAGGACGACGCCGCTGTAACCGGAGTGCCGCACTGGCGCTCGCCGCCGCCGTCCGGCACGCTGGTCCCAGACAGAAGGAGGGCAGACATGACCGCGCTCGACGCCGAAGCCCTGGCCACACTCGAGACCAACTTCCTCGGCGAGCTGGTCCGGCCGGGCGACACCGCGTACGACGACGTCCGCAAGATCTGGAACGGGAACATCGACCGACGCCCGGCGCTGATCGCCCGGTGCCGGGGCGTCGCCGACGTGATCACGGCAGTCCGCTTCGCGCGCGAGCGCGATCTGCTCACCGCGGTGCGGGGCGGCGGGCACGCGGTGGCCGGGTACTCGGTCTGCGACGACGGCATCCTGATCGACTTGTCGCTCATGACGGGCACGCGCGTCGACCCGCTCGCCCGGACCATCCGCGTCGAGGGCGGCTGCCTCAACGACCACGTCGACCGAGAGACCCAGGTGTTCGGCCTCGCCGTCACCGGTGGGATCGTCAGCCACACCGGCATCGCAGGGCTGACGCTCGGCGGTGGCATCGGCCACCTGATGCGGAAGTACGGCCTCACGATCGACAATCTGCGCTCGTGCGACGTCGTCACGGCCGACGGCGAGTTCGTGGTCGCGAGCGAGCAGGAGAACCCCGATCTGTTCTGGGGCCTCCGCGGCGGGGGCGGCAACTTCGGCATCGTCACCTCGTTCGAGTTCCAGCTCCACCCGCTCGGTCCGAACGTGCTGGCGGGACTGGTCGCATGGCCGATGGACGACGCGCCACGCGTGCTTCGGTTCCTGCGCGAGTTCGCCGCCGACGCGCCGGACGAGGTCGGGATCATGGGGGCCCTCCGCCTGGCGCCGCCCATGCCGTTCGTCCCCGAGGAGCTCCACGGGGAGCCGATCGT
Source organism: uncultured Actinomycetes bacterium (assembly GCA_963781615.1). Classification (GTDB taxonomy): domain Bacteria; phylum Actinomycetota; class Acidimicrobiia; order IMCC26256; family JACDBD01; genus JALZAA01. Next base: position 764,505 of record CAWAGI010000005.1, read on the forward strand.
CGCCCTCGTGGCCACCTACGCGGGCACCGTGGAGGACGGCGAGCGCGCACTCAAGGTGATCCGCGACGAGTTGGGCACCCCGGCGATCGACACGCTCGTCCCCAAGCCGTACGTCACGCACCAGAAGATGTTCGACCCCTCGGTGCCGCACGGTCAGCACTACTACTGGAAGTCGCACACGATGGGCGCGCTGACGGACGACGTCATCGACGTCATCGCCGAGCACGCGGCGCAGATCACGTCGCCGGCGGGCACGATCCCCATCTTCACGCTGGGCGGCGCGGTCGCTCGCGTCCCCGAGGGCGCGACGGCGTTCCCGAACCGCGACGCCGCCCACGACATCAACATCGTGGCCTCGTGGTCGCCCGACGACGCCGAGCCGGACCGTCACGTCGAGTGGGTCCGGAGGTTCTTCGGGGCGCTCGAGCCGTACAGCAAGGGCGTCTACGTCAACTTCACCAACGAGGACAGCACCGATCGCGTGCGCACCGGCGCGTACAACCCTGAGCAATGGGATCGTCTGGTGAGCCTGAAGGCGAAGTACGACCCGACGAACGTCTTCCGGATGAACGCCAACATCTCACCGAACGGCCGGTAGCAACCCGGCCCTCCCGCTACTCGCGCGGCAATCCCAGCACGCGCTGGGCGATGATGTTCTTGTTCACCTGCGTGGTGCCACCCGCGATCGTGTACGAGCGCATGGCGACGCGATTGCGTCCCCACCGGCCGGTGTTGGCGTCGGGGCCGAGCACGTCGCCGGCGACCTCGCCCAAGTGCTGTTCTGCCTCGCTCCACACGAGCTTGGCGATGCTCGACTCCGGCCCCATCTCCCGCCCGTGCAGCGCGCCCGAGATCGCCCGTTGCGACACGAGCTTGAGCAGCTCTCCTTCGAGATAGACGCGCGCCAGCTTCTGGCGCACGACGGGGTCCCGCGCCGCGCCCGTCTCCTTCGCGGTCTCCAGCAGGTCGCCGATCCTCTTGCGCACGCCGAGGTGAAGGTTGGCGACGGTGCCCCGCTCGTAGGCGAGCGTCGTCATCGCCACCCGCCATCCCTCGTTCAATGGTCCGAGGAGCGCGTCACGTGGCACGCGCACGTCGGTGAAGAAGATCTCGCTGAACTCCCGCTCGCCTGCGATCGTCACGAGCGGTCGCACCTCGATGCCGGGCAGCTCCATGTCGACGAGCAGGCACGAGATGCCCCGGTGCTTCGGCGCGTCGCGGTTGGTCCGGACCAGCAGCTCGCACCGGTTGGCGAACGCGCCGAGCGTGTTCCACGTCTTCTGCCCGTTCACCACGAAGTCGTCCCCGTCCACGACCGCGGAGGTCGACAGCGACGCCAGGTCCGACCCCGCGTCGGGCTCGGAGAACCCCTGACACCAGATGTCGTCGCCGCGCAGCATGCGGGGGAGCAGCGTGCGTTTCTGTTCCTCGGTGCCGTGCTCCATGATCGCCGGCGCGATGTTCGACAACCCGATGATGTTCACCGTCCCGGGCGCACCGGCGCGGTGCATCTCCTCCGCGTAGACGACCTGCTCCATGAGCGACGCGCCCCGTCCGCCGTACTCGGCGGGCCAGGCGATGGCCGCGTAACGGTCGTCGGCGAGCGTGCGGTTCCACTCCCGCAACCGCTCGATGCGTCCGGGGTCGTCGCCGACGGGATGCTCGGCCAGCTCGCGGAGCTCGTCGGCCAGGTGGTGCTCGAGCCAGGCCCGGAACTCCTTGCGGAACGCCTCTGCCTCCGCTGGATACGTAAAGTCCATGTGTCGGTCATCGTAAACGGGGGGATGGCGATGGGCGTTGACGACCGTGCACCGCAGGCGATCGACGCGATCTGCGCGATCAGCGGTACCCATCCGGGCTTCCGCGCCGTTCACGCCAAGGGGACGCTGTGCGGGGCGACGTTCACGCCGACGCCCGAGGCCTCGCGCCTGAGCCGCGCCGAGCACTTCCGCGGGGGTTCCGTGCGCGCACACGTCCGGTTCTCGAACGGCAGCGGCAACCCGGACGCGCCCGACTTCGAGCCCCGCGAGGGTCGCGGCATGGCGACGAAGTTCTACCTGCCGGACGGCACGACGACGGATGTCGTGGCGATCAGCCTGCCGGCGTTCTTCGTCAACACCGTCGACGGGTTTCTCGACTTCTGCGGGGCGCGGGTCCCCGATCCCGCGACCGGCGAGCCCGCTCCCGAGGCGATCGGTGCGTTCCTCGAGCAACATCCGGAAGCCCTGACCGCGGGTGCGGCCGTCCTCGCGGCGACGCCGCCCGAGAGCTACCTGCGCTGCGCGTACAACGCGTTGCACGCGTTCCGGTTCGTCGACGATGCCGGCGGCAACCGCTACGCCCGCTACCGGTGGGAGCCCGAGGCGGGCGAGGCGAACATCACCATCGAGCAGGCCGAAGCCCTCGGGCCCGACTACCTGCAGGACGACCTCGCGACCCGCCTCGCCGCCGGCCCGGCCGCGTTCACCCTCTGGGCCCAGATCGCCGAGGACGGCGACCCCGTCGACGACCCGACCGTCCCGTGGCCCGAAGAGCGGGCGCGGGTGGCGTTGGGCCGGCTCGACGTCACCGGGCTCGCGCACGACCGTGAGCAAGGCGACGACGTGCTCGTCTTCGACCCCACCCGCGTCACCGACGGCATCGAGCTCTCGGACGATCCGATCCTCCGATTCCGTACGCACGCGTACGCAGAGTCCGTGCTCCGGCGAACGGGAGTCGCGCGCGGTCCCGTGTAGATTGGCGTGCACGGCAAGACGGGCAGGTAGCGAACTGATGAAGTGCACACGTCGATGGTGGGCGGCTGCGGTGGTGATGGTGGTCGCCGTCTCGTCGCTCGTAGCGACCTCGGCTCCATCCGGCGCCGGCAGTACGACGCGTGAGGTCCACGTCGGCGCGCTCCTCTCGTTGACTGGTGATGGGGCGACTCTCGGCACCACGACCAAAGCCGCCTTGGAGATCGCGGCGAAACGATGGAACGCCACGCCCGAGGGCCAGCGGGTGAAGGTCCTGCTCGACATCGAGAACACGAACCTCGAGCCCGATCAGGCGTTGGCGGGGTTGACTCGCCTGGCCGACAAGGACGTGCCGATCGTGATCGGCCCCCAGTCGAGCTCCGAGGTGGCCGCCATCGCGGACACGGCCGCGGCCCGAGGAGTGCTCGTCGTGTCGCAGGGGAGTACGGCGTCGTCTCTGGCCCAGCCGGACGACAACGTCTTCCGATTCGTCCCGACGGACCGCGTCGAAGGCCGCGCGAGCGTGGATCTCATGAAGAAGAACGGCGCGACCACGATCGTCCCGATGTGGCGAAACGACCGCGGCAACACCGGGCTCTCGGAGTCGGTACGCGCCGCCGCCACCGCTTCGGGCATGACGGTCACGGACGGCGTCGTCTACGAGCCGGGCACGACCGACTTCGGTCCCGCGCTCGCCGACCTCAGCACGCAGGTCCAGTCGGCGGTGGCCACGGCAGGTGCCGGCAAGGTCGCGGTGTACCTCGCCGGGTTCGAGGAGGTCGCCGAGGTCTTCAACGCGGCGCAATCCGTCTCGGGTCTCGACGCGGTGCGCTGGTACGGCGGTGACGGCTCGGCCCAGGCCAAGTCCCTCGTTGCCCGCGGCCCGGCGACGTTCGCGACGAGCACGGGCGTGAAGGGGTATCCGAGCCCACTCGTCGCCCTCCCCGCCGACCGCGTGAAACGCGACGCCAAGCTGCTTGCGGAGATCTCCAAGAGGGCCGGGAACCGGGCGGACGCGTTCACCATGGAGGCGTACGACGCGTTCAACGTCGCCGTGCGCACGCTGGCGAACACGGATCCCGACACGCTGACTGACCCCGCCACGCTGCGCAGCGCCTTCGTGTCCACAGCGAACGGCACGAAGGGGGTCACGGGCACCGTCGAGCTCGACGCTGCCGGCGATCGGGTGTCGTCGCCTTACACCTTCTGGTCGATCTGCGCGGGTCAGCGCGGCAACGCACGCTGGGTCGATACGGGCCGGTGGACGCCGGCCGCCGATCCCACCGGGCCGGGCAAGGTCGAGGCCAAGGCCTGCCCCAAGACGTAGCTCCCGCCCGAGCGCGAAGCCGCGCTACCGGTCGAGCCCGCCCCGCTCGAGCGCGCCCTCGACCTCCCGCTGGCGGGCGACGTTCTCGTCGCGCAGCTCCTCGGTCGTCTTCACCACGCCGCCGACTTTGAGCTCCCCCATGATGTGGACCTCGCCCAGGGTCTCGTGCATGTAGTCGGGGCCCTCACCGGTCGGGATGAACCACCCGGTGGGGCACATCGTCAGCACCTCGACGAACGAGAAGCCCTCACCGCGCAGCTGTGACTCGAACGCCCGGCGGAACATCTTCTTCGTCCGGGCGACGGCACCCGCGTTGTGCACCGAGCCGCGCGCCACGTATGCGGCGCCCTGAAGCCGGGCGATCAGGTCGCCGATCAGGATGGGGTAGCCGTGGTACTCGGCGTCGCGACCGTCGAGCGAGTTCTTCGTCCGCTGCCCGAGGACGCTGGTCGCCGTCATGTGGCCGCCCGTCTCGCCGAAAACCCCGTTGTTCAGCAGGATGCACGTGACCTTCTCGCCCCGCGCCGCGGTATGCAGCACCTCTTGCAGCCCCTCGTTCACCATGTCGCCGTCACCCTGGAGCGTGAACACGACGGCGTCCGGGCGCATCCGCTTCGCACCGGTCGCCACCGACGGAGCACGGCCGTGCAGCGCCTGCACGAGGTCGACGTCGACCGTGCTCGTGAACGCGGTGTAGCAGCCGATCCCGGCCACCATGATCGACCGCTCGGTGGCTCCCACCTCTTGGAGCGCCTCGAGGTAGACGCGCAGCGCGAGCGGCTCGCCGCAGCCCGGGCACATGTGGTGCTCCTGGGTGAGCAGCAGGTCCGGCTTGAGATCGGCGACTTTCTTGGCGTGGTCGGGCGCCGCGCTGGTGTCGAGCACCGGTCCGACAGGCTCGGTGGGCATTCCTGCTCCTCTCTACCCTCGCTCGTTCACCGGAAGGGGTGGCAGCTCGGCGCCGGCGCCACCGCGGTGGACGGCGAGCACGCGCTCTCGGATGATCTCGGCGTCGAGCAACGGGCCGACGCCGAAGCCGGAGCCGTCGGTCGAGATGCCGCCGATGCCGACGATCGGGGCGCGCCCGAGCACGGCGAGGCGCACGTCGTCGATCATCTGCCCGGCGCACAGCTCGAACACGGCCACCGTCGCCGCGCCGACGGTCGCGTCCGCCACCGCCGCGGACGGGTACGGCCACAGGCTGATCGGCCGCACGACCCCGACCTTCTCGCCTTCGGCGCGCAGCTGTGCGACCACGTAGCGAACGAACTTCGCCGGGGTCCCGAACGCGACCACGACCGTCTCGGCGTCGTCGCAGAACGCCGTTTCGACACGTTGCTCCTCGCGCTCGATCTCTGCGAGCTTCGCCGTGACGTTGCGCAGGTGGCGTTCGATGCCCGGCGCCTCGTGCCCGTGCTTGCCGAGCCCGAGCGGGGTGATCAGCCGCGAGTCGCCGGTGCCGCCGCCCGACCCGTCGACGGCCCAGCCCTTGGCCGGGAGCGACGGGAGCTCGACGGGCTCGACCGAGACCGCCTCGTGGGTGTGCGCGAGCAGGTAGTCGCCGTAGACCAGGACGGGGTTGCGCCACTTGTCGGCGAGATGGAACGCGAGCTGCGTGAGCTCGACGGCCTCGGTGATGTCGAGCGGGGCCAGCACGATGTGGCGGTAGTCGCCGTGGCCGCCACCGCGCGTCGCCTGGAAGTAGTCCTGCTGGCCGCGCGCCATGTTGAACACGACCAGCGGCAGCTCGGCCAGCGTGATCTCGCTGAAGGACTCCTGCATGAGCGACAGGCCCTGGCCCGTCGATCCGGTGGCGGCGCGGGCGCCCGTGGCCAGCGCGCCCCACGCCATGCCGACGGCCTCGAGCTCGCTCTCGGCGTTGATGCACACCCCACCCACCTCGGGCAGCTTCCGGGCGAGGTGCTCCAACAGCTCGGTGAACGGCGTCATCGGATACCCGGCGAAGAACCGGCAGCCGGCGGCGATCGCGGCCTCGGCCATCGCCTCGGAGCCCTCCATGAGGCGCCGGTCGGTGGTGGCGACGGCCGTCACGACGGCTCCTCGGCGCCGGCGACCACCTCGGTCAACACGGGCTCGTCGAAGCGGAACACCTCGAAGCAGAAGTCCGGGCACACCATGAGGCACGCCGCGCACCCCGTGCAGCCGGGATGCAGCTGAGGGTAGCTGTACCCCAGGTGGTTCGAGTCGGCGCTCATCGACAGCACGCGCGGCGGACATGCGGTGATGCAGAGCTCACACCCCTTGCACGTGTCGACGTCGATCGTGACCGTGCCCCGGCTCTTGACGGTCGTCATGTCCGCGCCGGCTCCTGCTCCTGTTCCCACGCCGGGAACGCGAGGTGGTCCACGGAGTCGAAGCCGGCCAGGATCGCCTCTTCGTTGGCGGCGATGTGCTGGCGGCGGTACGGCGGGATCGACCGGCGCATCGCGTCCACCGTTGCGTCGAGACCAACGAGGCCGGTGATCCCGATGTAGGCGCCCGTCATCACCATCGACCCGCCCAGCTCGTTTCCGAGCCCGGACGCGATGTCGGTGGCGGGAACCCGGAACACCCGGTAGCGGTCCTCGTCGAGTGGCTGCTCGAAGGTCGTCGCGTTGACGAGCACGAGCCCGCCGACCCGCACCTTGGGCGCGACCGGCGCCCAGAACTTGTCGTGCATGGCGACGGCGGACCATGTATGTGACACGAGAGGAGGAGCCTGCAACGGCGCGTCGCCGACGACGACCGTCCCATCCGTGTTCATGCCGCGCATCGCGCCGCCGTAGACCCCGAACAGCATCACGTGCAGGCCTTCGAGCGTCGCGCCGCGTGCGATCACTTGAGCGGCGAGCTGCACGCCTTGGCCTCCCATTCCTGTGATCAGGAGCTCACGTTCCACGCAGTCCCCCCAGGACGAACTGCTGCAGGTGCTCGACGTCTGCCTTTCGTCGGGCGGCGCCGGGCGACGAGCGCGTCGTTCATGCATCCGATGGCGAGGTGGTAGATCGCGTCGGCGTCGCGTTGCGGATCACCGCCGGCGTCGGCGACGGCGTTGCGCAGGGGTCGCACGAGAAGCTCGCGCGACCGCGCCACCTCGTCGGGGAAGCGGTCAGCCAGGCGGGCGTTGTTGATCGCGAACGGCCTCGTGTTGTCGGCGGCGTCCGGGTTGCGCGCCTGCTCCATCACGCCGGCGACCCACGCGCGCACCCGAGCCGCGCCCGGTTCGGCGCCGGCCATGCGGTGCTCGAGATAGGTGAGGAGCTGACGCTGTCCGTCGTCGAGGATGGCGACGAGCAGCTCGTCCTTGCCGCGGAAGTGCCGGTAGAAGGCCTGGTTCGAGAGCCCCGCCTCCCGCACGATGTCGTTGACGCGCGGATCGAGCGTGCCCGTGCGGCGCATCACCGCGTACCCGGCGGCCACGAGGCGCCGCACTTCGTCGGCGTACGCCTCCGAGCGGATTGCGAGCGTCCTCGACGCCACCCGCTCCGCCACGGGCCTCCCGGCCCCGGTATCGGCCGCGGCCTCGGGAACGACGTTCTGCATCGGCAGAATGCTATTCCAGACCGGGGAGCAGGGGGAAGTCGGTCGCAGCTACGGTCCGTCGGCGCGGCGACGGCGGCTTTGCCGACCGTCGCCGCAGGAGCCGGAGCTCGCGACGGCGACAGAATGAGGCACTGTGCCCGACTGGCAGCTCCGGACGCCGCCCGCCGACCTGACCGGCCGCTACGTCGCCGACGGCTCGTGGAACGACGACACGCTGGGTGAGATCCTCGCCACCGGCCTGGCCGAGGGCCCCGAGCTCGCGTTCAAGGTCCGATCCCGTCTCCGGCCGTACTCCGGCACGCTCGGCGACGTCGCCGATCTCGCCCGCCGAGTCGCCGGCGGTCTCCGAGCGCGGGGCGTCGGCCCGGGCGATCTCGTGGCGTTCCAGCTGCCGAACTGGGTGGAGGCAGCCGCCACCTTCTGGGCCACCGCGTTTCTCGGCGCCGTTCCCGTCCCCATCGTGCACTTCTACGGGCTGAAGGAGGTCGGCTTCATCCTGCGTCAGTCCGGCGCGCGCGTGCTCGTCACTGCCGACCGCTTCGGCCACCTCGACTACCTCGCCAACCTCGACGCGATCCGCCCCGACGTCCCCGCGCTCGAGCTCGTCGCGGTCGTCTCCGACGGCGACGTCCCGCCCGGGCTCCTGTCGTTCCCGGCACTGGCGGACGCCGACGTCGTCGACGCGCCGGCGCGCGTCGACCCGTCCGCGCCGGCGCTCGTCGCGTACACGTCGGGCACGACGGCCGACCCGAAGGGTGTCGTGCATGCGCACCGCACGATCGGCTTCGAGATCCGCCAGCTCGGCGCAATGCAGGCCGGCGGCGGCGTCCCCGCCCTGACGGGGGCGCCCGTCGGCCACGGCATCGGCATGCTCGCCGCGCTGCTCATCCCCGTCTTCCGGCGGGACCCGATCCACCTGATCGACGTCTGGGACCCGGCGACCGTGCTCGCCGCAATGCTCGAAGACCACGTGTACAGCGGCGCGGGCGCGACGTTCTTCCTCACCAGCTTGCTCGATCATCCCGACTTCACGGACGAGCACCGCGCGCTGATGCGCCACGTCGGGCTGGGCGGCTCGTCCGTCCCCGCGGCGGTGACCGACCGGGCCGACGCCATGGACATCTCGATCGTGCGCATGTACGGGTCGACCGAGCATCCGTCGATCACGGGCTCCCGCCACGAGGAGCCTCGCGACAAGCGGCTGTACACGGACGGCCGGCCCCTGCCGGGCGTCGAGATCAGGCTGCTCGACGACGACGGCAAGGAGGTGGGCGCGGGCGTGCCGGGCGAGATCCACAGCCGCGGCCCCGACTGCTTCCCCGGCTACACCGACCCCGATCTCACGAAGGAGTGCTTCGACGACGACGGCTGGTACACGACCGGCGACGTCGGCGTGCTCGACGACGACGGCTACCTCCAGATCGTCGACCGCAAGAAGGACATCATCATCCGCGGCGGCGAGAACGTCTCCGCCCTCGAGGTCGAGGAGCTCGTCCTGCGCATCCCGGGCGTGGCCGAGGTCGCGGTCGTGGCCGCGCCCGATCCGCGCCTCGGCGAGCACGCCTGCGCGTTCGTGCGGCCGCTCCCCGACGCCGAGGTGCCGACGCTCGACGCCGTCCGCACCCATCTCGACGAGGCCGGCCTGGCCCGGCAGAAGTGGCCCGAGGAGGTGCGGGGGATCGAGGAGTTCCCGCGCACCCCGTCGGGCAAGATCCAGAAGTTCGCCCTGCGCGACCGCCTGCGCGCCGAGACGGGCGGACGGAGGTAACACCCAGCCACGTTCTCGGAAGGGAAACGGTCGCTATGCGACGGTTTTGCTGCCGAGAATGGTTTGGGTCAGCCGCCGCTGCCGATGCGCTCGACGAGGAGCGGCCGCTGCACCTGGCCGGTCGCCGGCGTACGCGGCAGCTCGTCGACGATCTGCAGTCGCCGCGGTTGCTTGAACGGGGCGAGCCGCCCATTGGTATGGGCGCGGAGGTCGTCGAGGTCGAGCCCGTCGGCCGTGCCGGGTTCGGGGACGACGACGGCGCACACGATCTCGCCCCATTGCGGGTCGGGGAGCCCCACGACCGCGACCTCACGGACCTCTGGATGTGTCACGAGCGCGGCCTCCACCTCGCCCGGCGCGACGGTCTCGCCGCCGGTGCGGATCACGTCGCGGGCCCGGCCGACGATCGACAGGTAGCCCTCGTCGTCGAGCGATCCGAGGTCGCCCGTGTGGTACCAGCCGCCGCGCAGCGCCTCGGCGGTGACGTCGGGCTGGTCGAAGTATCCGTCCATGAGGAGCTCGCTCTTGATGCACACCTCGCCGTCCTCGAGGCGGACGTCGACGCCGGGCTGCGGGAGACCGACGCTCCCGGGCTTGCGGGCAAGGTCGGCGTGAGCGAGCACCGTGCCCGGGCCGGCTTCGGTCGACCCGTAGAACACGCGCGTGACAGTGCTGGGCAGCGCGTCGCGGACAGCCGCGATGAGCTCGGGCGGGGTCGCCGACGTGCCGGTGTCGGCCTCGGCGAGGGACGACACGTCGTACGCCTTGACGCCGTGGTCGAGCACGCGGGACCACACGGCAGGGATCAGGTAGATGCGGGTCGCGCGCCGTCGTTCGACCGCGCGCAGGAGCGTCTCCGCGTCGGGGGTCCCTACGAAGTGGATCGGGCGGCGGCTCTGCCAGCATCCGAGCGCCAGGGACCAGCCCGCCATGTGGAACAAGGGGAACATGCACACCGTGCCGCCGTCGCTGTCGGCAGCGAGGGGCGGGTAGCCGCGCAGGCAGCTCGCGCGGTGTGAGAGCACGACGCCCTTCGGGCGGCCCGTGCTCCCGCTGGTGAAGAAGATGACGTGGGGATCCCGCTCGTCGAGTCCGGCCGAGTCGACCTCGTCGGCACTCGCGTGCGTTGCCGCATCTGCCAGGTGAGCATGCGTGGCGACGGCGTCGTCGATCTCCTGGACGAGCGGAGCGTGCGCGTCGTCGACGACCACCAGACGCGGACGCGCGTAGCCGACGACCTCGGCTGCCTCCTCCGGGCCGAGCCTTGCGTTCACGGGCGCGAACACGGCACCGAGCCGCGCCAGCGCGAAGAAGATGGGCAACGCCTCGAGCGAGGTGTCGCCCCACCACGCGACACGGTCGGCGTGGCCGACGCCCATCCCCTCCAGGGTGTGCGCGATGCGGTTCGCCTGGTCGTCCAGCTCGCCGAACGTGACCTCCTCGTCACCGAGCGTCGCCGCGAGCCGGTGCGGGCGTGTACCGCGCCGCGTGACGCAGCACGTTCCCGACGAGGAGCGCCATCAGCTGCGCGCGGTGGCCTTGAACTCCACGAGCACGTTCCGGTACGGCTCCTCGCCGACGTTCACCGCCGTCTCGACGCTGCCCTGCTGCAGGAAGATCGCGTGACCCTGCTCGACCGGTGCCTCGATGTAGTCGCCGTACTCCATCGGGTAGCCCGGGACGGCCTTGGCGGCGATCTTGTCGCCGGCCACGTCCACGATCACGTAGTCGCACGTGTGCCGGTGAGGAGCCGACACCTCGCCCGGTGCGAGGCGCAGCTCCCAGATGCGGATCTCGTCGTCCTCGAACAGCAGCTTGCTCCCGATGTCACCCAGCTCCACCTTGTCGGCGTCCCCCATGGCATCTCTCCCCTCGGCGGCCACGCGGCATGATGACGGACATGTCAGAGACCGGCAACCAGACCCAAGCCCGGGACGATGCGGGTGTGCTCGCACACGCCCGCGTCCGGCCGGAGCACGTCGCACTGCGTGAAGGGGACGAGACCCGGACCTACGCCGAGCTCGACGACCGGGCGCGGCGGGCGGCGCACGCGCTGGCGGCGCTCGGTGTGCGACGCGGGGACCGTGTCGCGGTGATGATCCCGAACTCGTTCGAGTTCTTCGAGGCGGTGCACGGCGCCGGCCGCCTCGGAGCGGTCGTCGTCCCGGTGAACATCCACTTCAAGGCGGACGAGGCGGGCTGGATCGTGAACGACTCCGGCGCCGCCGCCATCGTTGTCGCCGAGGATCTGCAGTCCGCCCTGGCCGGGGTGCCGGATGTGCCCCGGCTGGTCGTCGGGCCGGGCGGCGACTACGAGGCCACGCTCGCGCGCGCGCCGGAGCACGGCGAGGTGGAGCCGCCCGAGGTCGTCGGCGACGGGTGGCCGACGATCATGGCGTATACCTCGGGCACGACCGGCCGGCCGAAGGGCGTCGCCATCGGCGAGGACGACTTCCGCCGTCGCGCCGTCGGCGTGGCCGCGTCGAAGGACCGGTGGGGGTTCGGCACCGACGACGTGCACCTGCTCGTCGGTCCCTCGTACCACATGGGCCCGCTCTTCTGGGCGCAGATGCATCTCGCCTTCGGCGGGTCGGTGGTGATCATGCGGAAGTGGGACCCGCGGGGCGCGCTCGAGCTCATCGAGAGCCGACGCGTGACGAACACGCACATGGTGCCGGCCAACTTCACCCGGATCCTCGAGCTCCCGGAGGAAGCACGCAACGGCCACGACCTCTCGTCTCTCAAGATCATCGTGCACGCGGCCGCGCCGTGCCCGGTGCCGCTCAAGCGCGCGTTCATGGACTTCGTCGGGACCGACAAGGTGTGGGAGTACTTCGGTGCGTCCGAGGGCGGCGGCACCGTGATCAGCCCGCAGGAGTGGCTCGAGCACCCCGGCAGTGTGGGGAAGCCCTTCCCCGGGAACGAGTTCGAGATCCTCGACGACGACGGCAACCCGCTGCCGGCGGGAGAGGTCGGCACGATCTACGCCAAGCCGGCGGCGTCGAGCTTCGAGTACCACAACGACCCCGAGAAGACAGCGTCGTCCCACCGGGGCAACTGGTTCACGGTCGGCGACGCCGGCTACCTCGACGACGACGGCTACCTCTACCTCACGGACCGCAAGAGCGACATGGTGATCTCGGGAGGCGTGAACATCTACCCGCGCGAGCTCGAGGACGCACTGTTCCAGCACCCCGACGTCGTGGACTGCGCCGTGCTGGGCGTTCCCGACGACCGCTGGGGCGAGATTCTCTACGCGGTCGTACAAGCGCGCGCGGGCTCGTCGCTCGACGCCGACGGCGTGATCTCGTGGTGTCGCGACAAGCTCGCCGACTACAAGCGCCCGCGCGTCGTGGAGTTCGTCGGCGAACTGCCGCGCGACCCGAACGGCAAGGTGCGCAAGCCCAAGCTCCGGGAGGCCTGGCTCGCGCGGCAGCAAGGGTGAAGAATCGAACCGCATCGCAATCGGCGATGAGGAGGCAACCATGCCGTACTACCTGGTCCAGACCGCCTATACGCCGGAATCATGGGCGAAGATGATCAAGAGCCCGCAGGACCGCATCGACGCCGTCCGACCCTCGATCGAAGCCCTCGGCGGACGCATCGACGCCGGCTACATCTCGTTCGGTGACTACGACCTCGCCGCCATTGTCGAGTTCCCCGACAACGTGAGCGCGGCGGCGTTCTCCATGTCGGTGGGGTCGAAGGGCGGCGTGAAGGCGTTCAAGACGACGCCGCTCATGACCACGGCCGAGGCGCAGCAGGCGATGCAGAAGGCGGGCGGGAGCACGTACGCCCCACCGAAGTGACCACGATCTTCCACGACGAGGACGCCGACCTCGGCGCGCTGGCCGCGTCGAGCGTCGCCGTCGTCGGCTACGGGAACCAGGGCCGGTCGTGGGCGCTGAACCTGCGCGACTCCGGCCTCGACGTGTCGGTATGCGTGCGCGCCGACGCGTCACGCGATCAGGCGGTCTCAGACGGCTTCGATGCCGGCGACGTGGCCGACGCGTCGAACGCGGACATCGCGTGCGTGCTCGTTCCCGACGACGTGATCCCGTCGCTGCCGCTGCGCCGTCCCGACGACGGCCTCACGATCGTCGCCAGCGGGTACACGCTCGCGTTCGATCGCTTCGATCCGCCGGGCGACGTCGGCATGGTCGCACCGCGCATGCTCGGGCCCGAGGTGCGCCGCTGCTACGAGGAGGGAATCGGCTTCATCACCGCCATCGGCGTGCATCACGACGTCACCGGGCACGCACGGGAGCGCACGCTCGCGCTGGCGAAGGCCGTCGGCGGTTTGCGCCAGGGCGCCGTCTGGCTCACGCCCCGGCAGGAGGCGGTCCTCGACCTCGCTGTCGAGCAGGCGCTGTCGCCCGCGCTCACGTCCGTGCACACCACGTTCGTCCAGGTGATGCTGGATCAGGGCATCCCGCTCGAGGCCGTGCTCACCGAGCTGGTGCTCTCGGGCGAGGTCGAGCGCACGATGAGGCTCGTGCGCGAATCCGGGTACGCGGCGCAGTTCGGGTACCACTCGCCGACGAGCCAGTACGGCCAGCTCACACGCCGCGGCGAGTACGACCACCTCGACCTGGCCACGACTATGCGGCGTCTCGTCGACGACATCGCCTCTGGGCGCTTCGCCGACGAGTGGGACGCCGAGCGCGATGCCGGCTACCCGAAGCTGGCAGCGCTGCGGGAGCAGCACGCCGGCCCCGCCGTGGCCGAGTTCGAGACGGCGCTCCGCCAGGAGCTGGGAGAGGGCGCGACAAGCCGCGGCTAGGTATCGGCTGGTGCTTCCACCGTTGTCACGAACATCGCGCTCCCTGGGCGCTTTCTCGTGACAACGTCGCCGCCCTCTACTCTCCCGCTCGTGCATGTTCGCATCCGGCGGCTCGACGGCGATCTACCGCTTCCCGCCGCCCAGCACCCTGACGACGCCGGGTACGACCTCCATGCAGCCGTCGACGTGCACATCGAGCCCGGCGGCGGACGCGCGCTCGTGCCCACGGGCATCGCCATCGCGGTGCCTCCAGGGTGCGCGGGTTTCGTGCTCCCTCGCTCGGGCCTTGCTCTGAACCACGGTGTCACCTGTCTGAACACGCCGGGGCTCATCGATCCCCTCTACCGCGGCGAGGTCAAGGTGCTGCTCGTCAACACCGACCCGAGTCGCGCGTACGACGTGCAGCGCGGCGATCGGATCGCGCAGCTCGTGCTGCTCGACGTCGAGATGATCGAATGGGTCGAGGTCGACGATCTCGGTAGCACCGAACGCAACACGTTCGGTTTCGGCTCGACGGGGAGCTGAGCGATCGTCGGATAGCCTCCCGGCCGATGCGGCGGGACCGGAAGTTTCGTTTCGGGGTCATGTGCTCGCACGCGGCCTCGGCGGACGACTTTCGCGAGAAGGCTCGGCAGGCGGAGGCGCTCGGGTACTCCACATTGTTCGTACCCGACCACTTCATCGACCATCCGCTCGCGCCCATGCCGGCGATGGCGGTAGCCGCCGCCGTCACCGAGACGCTGCGGGTCGGGTCGCTCGTGCTCGGCAACGACTACAAGCACCCGGTCGTGCTCGCCCGCGAGGCGGCCACTCTCGATCTGCTGTCCGACGGCCGGCTCGAGCTGGGCCTCGGCGCCGGGTGGATGACCGCGGACTACGAGAAGGCCGGCCTGGAGCTCGAGCCGCCCCGGCGTGCGCATCGACCGCCTCGAGGAGTCGGTGAAGATCGTCAAGGGGCTGATGGCCGACGGACCCTTCACCTTCCACGGCAAGCACTACACGGTGACGGGTCTCGACGGGGAGCCGAAGCCGGTGCAGCGGCCGCATCCTCCGTTCATCATCGGTGGCGGCGCGCCGAAGATCCTCGGCGTCGCCGCCCGTGAGGCGGCGATCGTCGGCGTCAACGCCAACCTGCGCGGTGGCGTCGCGATCAGCGAGGACGCGGCGCGCTCGATGACCGGCGCCGCCACCGACGAGAAGATCGCGATGTTGCGCGAGGCCGCCGGCGACGGGTTCGACGATCTCGAGATCCAGTCCTTCGTCGGGTTCACGAACTTCACCGACGATCGCGCCTCTCTGGCCGAGATGATGGCGGGCGCGTTCGGCGTCTCGCCCGCCGAGGCGTTGGAGACACCGGTCGTGCTCGCCGGGACGCTCGAGCAGATGATCGACGACGTGCAGGCGCGGCGGGAGCGATGGGACATGAGCTACGTGGTCGTGGGGGTCGACGTGATGGAGCAGTTCGCACCGGCGGTAGCGAAGCTGGCGGGCACGTGATGGCGCACGACCGCGCGTTCCGGTTCGGGGTGCAAACCGGGGGAGCAACGTCGGCGCAGGAGTGGGCGGAGAAGGCGCGAAAGATCGAGGCTCTGGGGTACTCGACCCTGTACATGCCGGACCACTTCATCGACACGCCGTTCGCCCCCATCGTCGGCATCGCCATGGCCGCCGAAGCGACGGACACACTCCGCGTCGGAACGCTCGTGCTCGGCAACGACTACAAGCACCCGGCGGTGCTCGCCAAGGAGTTCGCGACGCTCGACGTGCTGTCGGACGGCCGCGTCGAAGCGGGCCTCGGTGCCGGATGGATGAAGTCCGACTACGACGCGCTCGGCTTCCCGTACGACTCGCCCGGCACCCGCATCGAACGCCTGAGTGAGGCGCTGGCGATATTGAAAGGGGCGTGGGGCAGCGGCCCGTTCTCTCTCGAGGGTCGGCACTACACGATCCGCGACTACGACGGGATCCCGAAGCCGGCACAGGAGCCCCGGCCGCCCATCCTGGTCGGCGGGGGAGGGCCCAGGCTGCTGCGCCTCGCCGGCCGCGAGGCCGACATCGTCGGCATCAACCCGAATCTGCGCGCGGGAGAGATCAGCCCGGACGCCGTGCACGACTCGATCGCGGAGATGACCAAGCAGAAGATCGAGTGGGTACGCGAAGGAGCGGGCGACCGGTTCGACGATCTCGAGCTCCAGATCCGCTACTTCATGACATCCATCACCGAGGACCGACGAGCGCTGGCCGATGCGATCGCGCCCGGGTTCGGCCTCGAGCCGGACGTCGCCCTCGAGTCGGGCGTCGCGCTCGTCGGCACTGTCGACGAGTGCTGTGACCTCCTCGTGCAACGCCGCGAGGAGTGGGGCGTCTCGTACGTCGTCCTCGGTGACGACCAGTACGAGGCGTTCGCCCCGGTCGTAGCCCGCCTCGCCGGGACCTGACGATGCGCATGCGTCGCATCGCGATCGCAAGCGCCGTCGCGGCCGGCCTCGGCGTGGCTGCGTGCGGAGGGGGAGATGGCGGATCGAGCATCGAGAGCGCGTGTGACCTGCTCACGACGAGTGAGGTCACCGCCTTCATGGGAACTCCCATGTACCCCGGCGAGCAGGACACCGACCGGACGATTCCCGGGACCTACTGCGACTGGACCTCGAAGGACTACGTCGGTGAGGAGCAGGAGAACCCCGAGTACGCGGTGTTCGTCGACGAGGCGAGCACCGACGAGCGGCGTGACAGCTTCGACAGCCGGAAGCACGCGAAGAACCCGGAGACCGTGCGCGGGCTCGGCGACGGCGCGTACTACAACATCCAAGGAACTGCAGAGGTGCCGTTCCTCGAGCTCCGCGTCGGCGACAGGATCATGACCGTGGGTGTCTCGGGCAACGACCTGCACCCGGTGTCGGACGAGGAGGCGAAGCGACTCGAGCGCGCCGCCGCCGATCTGATCGTGCAGCGTTTGAAGGGCTGAACCCGACCGGAACTAGCTCTGAGCGGGCTGGAAGAGCTCGATCGGATTTCCGGAGGGATCGTCGAAGACGATCTGTTGGCCGCCGGGACCGGTGACGATGTCGTTGCGGAAGCGCAGTCCCGCGCCGCGGAGGCGATCGACCTCGGCGGCGATGTCGTCCACGACGAACTCGATGCGGTTCCAGCCACCGGGGGAGGGGCGGCGGCCGTCCGGCATCGGTCGTCCCGCCGAGCTGGCCGGGCCGCTCAGGAGGAGCCGAAGCTCACCCCGGCTGACGTCGGCGAACGCGGGGGCCGCGCTCGACAGGAGCGTGAAGCCCAGGTGGTTCGTGTAGAAGGCAACCGCCTCGTCGACGTCGTCGACCATGTAGCGGACGTTCACGGTGCTCATGGGCCTTCCTTCCGCAGACGATTCACTCGGAAGTCGATATCGGAATACGATATCATCCCAATAGCTCGTCGGCCAGTTCACGGAGGGTGCGGCGTGCCTGCTCCAGAGCTCGTCGTCCCCGAGGCGTCGCGGTGTAGACGCGCCGCCTCCTGCCACCCACGGTCTTCGGGCGCGAACGCAGGAGGCCTTCCCCCTCCATCCGGTGCAGCGTGGGGTACAGGGTGCCGGGACTGATGCGATGACCGTGCCGCGCAAGCTCCTCGGTGATCCAGGCGCCGTGGACCTCGCCTTGAGCGGCGTGATGGAGCACGTGCAGCTGCACGGCGCCGCGGTCGAACGAGCGCATGCGAGTCAGGCTACGGGTGTCGCGCCGATCGTGGAGTGATGAGCGACGAAGGCGCGATGCCGTCGGTCCGCCTGGGCGATGTCGTCGCGCAGTGGGGACGCATCGGTGTTACAGGTTTCGGAGGACCGCCCGCGCACATCGCGTTGCTCCGGGAGCTGTGCGTCGACCGGAGAAGCTGGCTGACTGCGCATGAGTTCGAGGACGCGGTCGCCGCCTGCAACCTGCTCCCCGGCCCGGCGTCGACGCAGCTGGCGATCTTCTGCGCCTGGCGAGTCGCCGGGCCGCTCGGGGCGATCGCGGGCGGCGCCGCCTTCATCGTGCCCGGTCTTGTCGCGATCCTCGCCCTCGCTGCGGTGTTCCTCGCCGGCTCGCCACCGGATTGGGTGCGTGGTGCAGGGGCAGGTGCCGGCGCCGCGGTCGCGGTCGTTGCCGTTCGCGCCGGGATCGGGCTCGTCCCGGAGAGCTGGCGGCGTGCCGCCACGCGGTGGAGGTGGATCGTGTACGCCGTGCTCGGCGGAATCGCTGCCGCGACGGCCGGCCCGTGGCTGGTCTTCGTGCTGCTCGGGTGCGGCGTCGTCGAAGTCTTCTGGCGGCTTCCGGAGGGCCCGCGCGGTGCGGGCGCGCACGTCTGGCCGCTCGCGACGGCCGGCGTAGCCGCGACCGGCGGTCTTCTCGCGCTGGTCTGGGTGGCGTTCAAGGTGGGTGCGCTCGCGTACGGCGGCGGCTTCGTGATCATCCCGCTGATGCAGGCCGACGCCGTCGACACGTACCACTGGATGACCAACACCGAGTTCCTGAACGCGGTGGCACTCGGTCAGATCACACCGGGACCGGTGGTGCACACCGTCGCCGTCGTGGGCTACGCCGCCTACGGCATCGGTGGGGGCGTGCTGGCGGCGCTGGTCGCCTTCCTCCCGTCGTTCTCGTTCGTCCTACTGGGCGCGCGGCGCTTCGATGCGCTCCGCAACAACGAGCGGGTGCGAGCCTTTCTCGGCGGCGCCGGACCTGCGGCCATCGGCGCGATCGTCGGCGTCGCGGTCCCCCTCGCGTTCGCGCTCGACGAGTGGTGGCAGGTCGTCGTCCTCGCCGGCGCCGCCGTCGCGCTGTTCGCGTTGCGCCGTGGTGTCGTGACGACGCTGCTCATCGCCGGGGCCGTCGGCATCGTCGCCGCGCTGCTCGGCGCGCCGCTGCCCTAGGTGAATCGCTCGGGGATCCAGCTCCCGAGGCGCTCGCGCAGCTCGTCCCCGACGTCGGTGAACAGGTGGCCGGTGCCCGGGAACACGACGAGCTCGCCCCCGGTGAGCATCTGCACGAGCTCGCTCGCCTGGGGCGGGAGGATCTCGTCCTTCGTGCCGTGGAACAGCAGGACGGGCGTCTCCGCCAACCGCTCTGCCTCTTCGCAGCCGGCGGACTGAGTCGCGAGCGTCACCACGCCTGCGGCGTCGTCGCCGAGCACGATCGCGGCGCGGATCGCGACCGCGCCGCCGAACGAGTGGCCCATCGTGACGAAGCGGCGGGCGCCACGGCGGGCCGCGAGCTCGGCCACGGCCACCAGGTCGTGCACGCACGCGCCGAGGTCGTTGGGCTTCCGGTACCCGATGCGCACCAGCCCGATGCCTTGCTCGCCGAAGCGGACGCCGAGGTCGTGGTACAGGCCGTCGGCCGGCCCGAGGAGCCCGCCCATCGCGCCGCCGCACGCGAGCACGACGTGCTGCGCTTCGGGATCGCCGTGCCAGAGCATCGTGAGCAGACCGCCGAGCGTGTAGACCTCGACGTGACGCAACCGCTCGGTGACCTCGACTTCCTGGGCCGCCAGCGCCTGCATTGCCTTCAGCGGCGATTCCGAGCTCTCGTTCACAGGTTCAGAGCAGGGAACGCAGCAGCTCGCGCGTTCTCTCGCGGTCGCCCTTCGAGACCGAGCCGTACTCCACGGCGGCGAACTCCGTGGCGCCGCTCTCTGCAAGCCGACGAACCGCCGAAGCAACCGTGGACTCGTCGCCGACGATGGCCACGTCAGCTGGTCCGGTGGCACCTTCACGATCGAGCATCGCCTTGTACGACGGAAGTGAGTCGTACACCGCGAACACGCGTTGGGCGCGCTCGCGCGCGCCGTCGGGGTCATCCGTCACGCACACCGGGAGCCCGACGCACACCCTCGGCGGGGGCCGTCCCGCCTGCTCCGCCGCCTTCGTGATGGCAGGAACGGTGTGGCTCGCGAGGGTTCCCGGCCCGGTCATCCACGTGATGGTGCCGTCGGCCACCGTCCCGGCGAGCTCGAGCATCTGCGGACCGAGCGCGGCGATGAGTACCGGGATGGGCGTTGCGCCGGCGATGTTGAGCGTTCCGTTCGCGCTCATCGTCTCGCCCTGGAACGACACCGACTCCTCGTGGACGAGGGGCATCAGGATCGAGAGGTACTCCCGCATGTGACGGATCGGCTTCTCGAACGAATGACCGAACATCCCCTCGATCACCAGCTGGTGCGAGAGCCCGATGCCGAGGGTCAGCCGGCCACCGCTGATGGCCTGGGTGGTCAATGCCTGCGCCGCCAGCACCATCGGGTGGCGCGGGTAGGTGGGAACCACTGCAGTGCCGAGCTCGATGTCGGGGACCTCGCGTCCGACCACCGCCAGCGCCGTCAGCGCGTCGGGTCCGAAGATCTGCGGCATCCAGTACGACGCGAATCCTTCGTCGGCCGCTCGCCGGGCTGACTCGACCACCTCGTCGATGCCGCCGTGTCCGGCAACTTCGCCGCCGAAGATCCCGATGCGCATGCGGCGCAGGCTATCCAGCCCTCGGGCGCGCCAGGGGAGGGCGCTTCACTCGCACCAACGGACAATCTGGCGCGCCGTGATCTGAGTCGCTTGGGCCCGCGGGGTCGGGGTAGACAAGGTCGATGGCTCCCGCTCGTCCGCCTGTCGTCGGCGAGGCCGAGTGGGCTGACGGCGCTGGCTGCCATCACAGAGCGCGAAGAGACGGTCGCCACCGCGATGCACGAACTCGCCGCGGCGCGGAAGCGAATGCCGATGGTGCGGGTCGAGCGCGACTACGAGTTCGAGGGTCCCGCCGGGCGGCAGTCGCTGCCCGAGCTGTTCGACGGTCGCAGCCAGCTCATCCTCTACCGGTTCTTCTTCGAGGAGGGTGTCGACGGCTGGCCCGACGCCGGGTGTCCCGGCTGCTCGTCGGTCGCCGACGGCATTCCCGAACTCGGCCTCCTGCATGCTCGCGACATCACCTTCGCCATGGCATCACCCGCACCCCAGGCGAACCTCCGTCGCTACGCCGAGCGAATGGGTTGGACTGACGTGCCCTGGTACACGATCTGCACGGAGCGCTTCTCCGCCGACTTCGGCGTGGACGAGTGGTTCGGCTTCAACGTCTTCTTACGCGACGGCGACGAGGTGTACCGCACATACTTTCTCCAACATGGCGAGATGGTGCAGAGCATCGGCAGCGTGTGGAGCATGATGTCGCTCACGCCGTACGGCGCCCAGTCCGACGACGAGGACGTGCCCGAGGGCTGGCCGCAGGCGCCGTTTTCTTTCTGGTTCCGCCGTCACGACGAGTTCGACGATTCGCCGCCGTCGGCCGGCGCATAGCTGCTGCCACGACGCCCGGACCAGCCCCGACGCGGCGACCAGCACGTCAGGAGGAGGCGGCGCTTCCCCTTCTACTACCTACGCATCCGCCGATAGACTCGTCAGCCTCGCGGACGTGGCTCAGTTGGTAGAGCATCACCTTGCCAAGGTGAGGGTCGCGGGTTCGAATCCCGTCGTCCGCTCCAAGACAGCGTTGTGAGGCAAGGCGTGTAGGGCGGTCGACCGAATCACAGTCGTGTGCGTTGCCGATCCTCCGCCCATCACTTGCCCACCAAGACGGGTCGACACGCGACGATGACCGCATCCTGGTGGGTGGATCGATGCGTCAACGGGCGAGCGGCAGCTGGGAACTGCGCGTCGACCTCGGCGTCGACCGCGCTACCAAGCTCCGCGGACAACTTGATGCGCCGCGGTGTCGAGGCGGGGTCTCGCCGGGTCACCAGATGGACGAGGGACGCTCGGTCGTCAACCCGAAGGTCGCGGGTTCAGATCCTGCCCCTGCTCCACGGAAGATACAGGTCAGAGCCGGTGCGACTGCGCCGGCCCTCTCTCGTGAGTGTTCTCCGTCTCCTCGGCGTGTTGGCCAGAGGCGTACGCGCCAGGCAATGTGTGTGCTGCGTGTCCGATCCGGTCGCGTGTCTGGGGAGGGATTGCGAATGGCGCGGGCCTGGCGAGACGAAGGGTCAGTTGAGTGCGTTATAGGCAGTGACGCGGTCGCGATCTACGCGCGAATCGCGGACGTCACGACAGCGGGAAGCCGGAGCATCGAATGTCGATCATGTGAGTGGCTTCCGGGCGTAACACCCGGCACAGTGGGGGCGCGCTTCCGAGGCCGCAATCGCAGCGGCCTGGCACGATGGTCCAGGGTCTGTGAGGTGCTCGAAGCCGACCCCGGCCGAAAGTTCTCGTTCCGGACCGTGCCCGAGCGCTTCAATCCCTCGCGCGCTGATTCGACGACCTGGAGCTATCTGCTCGTGCCCGCAGGAACGGGGACTCATGTCACGCACGCGTACCGCATTACGAAATGGCCAATTCGTCCGATGAAGTGGCTCTACGGACGACTCTTCCCCCAGCATCACGACATGCGACCCCAGATGAGACACACGTTGGAGGCACTGCGGGCAGAACTCGAAGGATCCAACGGCGAGGAGGCACCTGTTCGATGATCGCAACCGTCAACGTCGCCGACCTCGGCGTCCGACGCACGCTGCGCTCCCTGTGGCACCGACCAGCACCCGCGAACGTCCCGGGGCTGCGATGGCTCGATACCGCGATCGCCGTTCCGCTCGCCAGCAAACGCCCCCCGGGGTTTCGGCGCTCCGTGATGATCGCGTTCTGGGACGACGAAGAGGCAGCCGTCGCCTTCGCCGAGGATCATCCCTTCGGACAGCGCTACACCGGCAACGGCTTCCGTGCCGTTCTCCGTCCGCTCCGTGCCTTTGGCACCTGGCCCGGTCTGCCCGAAGACCTTCCGCGGACGCGGGATGCCGTGTATGACGGTCCTGTTCTCGTGACGACTCTCGGACGTCTCCGATTGACACAAGCAGGTCGGTTCTTCCGAGCCAGCCGACCCGCGGAGCGATCAGCGGTCGCTGCCGCCGGTTTCGCGTGGGGGACGGCGGCGTCGCGTCTTCCGTTCATGGCAACTGTCTCGCTGTGGAGCAGCGATGAAGCCGCTGCCTCCTACGCGTACGGAGATCCGCACGCCGGGCACCCGCGTGCGATCACGAAGCAGCGCCGCAAAGACTTCCATCACGAGTCAGCCTTCATCCGCTTCGCGCCGCTCGCCATTACAGGCTCGGTTCGGGGCATGCCAGCGCCGGATCCTCGCAACAATCCCGCGTATCGAGGGTGACGGACCGTGTCGAGGCCTGGCGAGCCCGTTGCCCACGTGACGGAGCCCGACCCGCGCCTTCACCTTGGCGCTACTGATGCCGCTAAGCCACTCTGACAGTCCGAGAGGGAGTTCACATCTCGTCCGGATGGATGATGTCGATGCCTAGACCGGGAGCAGGACCAGGTTCTCGTCCGCAGTCACGAGCACCGCGTCGTCGAGCTGGCGAGTGAGCACTACGTAGAGGGCGTCGTGAACTGTCACGTTATGTCGCAGGGTCCAGGCCTCAGGCAAGAGTGGGCCGACCGAAGCGACAAACAGTGGCCAGGCGACGAGCTCGTCGATGAGGGCTTGGGCTCGAGTCTCGGAGAGCACGGCCTTGAGTACGTCGCGGCGAAAGACCTTCGCTACCTCGACGTGGAAGTGTTCAGCGGTCCATAGCTCGCCGGGCTCGCGGCGAAGACGACTACCGAGGGACTGTCCTGCCCGGGTGCGCTGCAGGATCTCGACGCCAGCGGAGGCGTCCAGCACGTAGCGAGAGGGCACGTGCTATGGCTCGTTGCGCAACTCTGCCAATACAACGGCGGCGGGCACGACACGTTCAACTGGCTCGGTCCGGTCCCATGCCTCCCACCAGTCCCGGAGCTCGCGGTCAGCTTCGCGAGGCTCCGCGGTTACCCGGATCACCGGCCCACGGTCCTTGACTGGCCAAGCCATGCCAATCAGCGTAGACGCGGCATCCGGTCATCCATGGTCTGCCCCGGATCGCCCTCACAGCGATCCTGCTACTCCATCTGCTACTCCAATGCAGCGGCCTCCAGCGGTTCCAGCGGTCTCCAGCGGAAAGCCCGGCGCGCTGACGTCGACTCCAGCGGTTGGAGCGGTCTCCAGCGGAAGTCGGCATCACCTTGCCAAGGTGAGGGTCGCGGGTTCGAATCGCGTCGTCCGCTCCGGCATCTCCGACACCCGGAGACGAGAGGGCCCTCCAACCCGTCCGTAATAGGCGCCACGCACCACAACGGGCGCACACACAGGGCACGCAGGAGCCCGGTGTCAGAGACGCAGGTGTTTGCGTCTGGCGCGGGCGGATGGGCCAGCGCGGGTGACCGACCGGCTCCGGATGGTCCCGTCAAGAGCCCGGTACTCACGCTCGTCGAAGTCGGGCGAAGCCCGTTTCACAGGCTGTGGCGAGAGTGAACGCGGCGACACCTTGAGATGTAATACGAGAGCAAGTCGACCGGCCACCGACGCTCGCGACGCTGGCTCAACGTCTACACACCAGCAGGGGGCGAAAAGGTCGGGCATCACCACATAGACCACGAAAAGAAGAGTACGCCCGCGACGTCTAGGCCACGACCAACTCTCTCCCGGCCCGGCGTGCGGATTGCCGGTTCCGGGCGCCACGCACCACCGAAGTGCGAAGGTCACGGCGCTCGCGGCTCGCCGGGACGTGACCGCGTCGTCGTCGGCGGCCGAGCGATGCGATCAGGCCGCCTCGTCCACCTCCCGTTCGCGTATGCAGGGGTCCAGGCACCCGTGAGTGACGGCAGGCTGCGGCGGAGTGAGAACACGCGCCGCGTTCCGGATCGTCACCCACGAGATGAGCGCGCCCGAGACGGCGAGAGCGGCGGATATGTAGAGGGCGCGGCCGACACCGTCGGTGAACGCGCGTCCGGTGCTCGCCGTCTCGAGCCCGGCGAGCGCCGGCAGCACGGCCACCGCCAGCAGGCCCGCGACGCGTGCGACTGCGTTGTTGACGCCGGATCCGACCCCGACGCGGCGCTCTTCGACTGCGGCCATCACCGCGGCCGTGAGCGGTGCCACCGTGATCGCAAGGCCGAGGCCGAACACAGCCAGCCCCGGGAAGATGCCGGTGAGGTATGTCGTCTCCGGATCGATGCCTGCGAGCATGAACAAGCCTGCCGCGACGATCAGAGGACCGATCGTCATCGGGGCCCGGGGCCCGATGCGCTGCGACAGCCGTCCCGCCTGCGGTGACAGCAAGAGCAGAAGGACCGTGATGGGGAGCGTCGCTGCCCCCGCCGCCAGGGCCGAGTATCCGAGTGCCGTCTGCAGCTCGACGACGACCAGGAACAACGCCGCGTTCAGGCCCGCATACACGACCAGCGTCGTGCCGTTGGCCCCGCTGAACTGGCGCGACCTGAAGATCTCGAGCGGCACGAGCGGTGACTCCACCCGGTGTTCCACGAACGGGAACGCGACGAGCGCCGTCGTGCCGATCACACCGGCCGCGACGACGCCTGGCGACCAACCGTGCGCGGAGCCTTGGATCAACGCGAACACGACCCCGGCGAAGCCGACCGTCGCCGTGAGCGCGCCGGCGTAGTCGGGGCGTTTACCCGCCTCGGGATTGCGGCTCTCTGGGACATGGCGGAGCGTCACCCACAACGCCACCACCGCCAGCGGTGCGTTGATGAGGAACACGAGTCGCCAGGACACCGCGTCGACGAGCCAGCCGCCGAGGAACGGGCCGAGCGCAGTGGACAGCCCGCTGAGGCCCGCCCACGCGCCCACGGCGGCGCCGCGATCCTGGGACTGGAAGCTGGCCGAGATGAGCGCCAGGCTCCCCGGCACCAGCAGCGCGCCTCCGACTCCCTGGAGAGCGCGCGCCGCGATCAGCGTGCCGATGCTCGGCGCGACACCGCACAGCACCGAGGCGACGGTGAACCAGATCAAGCCGAGAACGAACATGCGCTTGCGGCCGTACTGGTCGCCGAGCGCGCCTCCGAGGAGGAGCAGCGAGCTCAGCGTCAACAAGTAGCCGTCGAGCGTCCACTGCAGCCCGGACAGCCCGCCGCCGAGGTCGTCGCCGATCTCGGGCAGCGCGACGTTCACCACCGTCGAATCGAGGAACGCCATGCCCGATCCGAGCACGGCCGCGAGGATCACCCAGCGGCCACGCGCAGTCCCGTACCGGACATGCTCGTCGGCGACGGGACCGCGGGCGGAAGCGGTCATGAAGTCTCGTTGTCGCCGATCAGCGGGAGAGGTTGTCCTTCATCGCGACTCCCCGGGGTCGACCGGGAAGCCTATGAGGCGCGTGCGGCCGCGTGCGGTGCCGCGACAAGGAGACCTCCTATCATGCGGCCCGAGATTCGGTACGGCGTGCCCGGTGCGGAAGGACGTTCGGTGAGTGCTCGACGCTTTGCTCAAACGGTACGAAACGCAGTGAGCGGTGCATGCGTTGCGTACTCGCCAACGCGTTCGTGAAGTGACGCGTATGGGAGCACCTTCAGCTCGCTCGCCGTCGAACGAGCGCTTCGGCTCCGACGAGCACGAGGCCGAAGAGGTCATGCAGGTCGCGCGGGGCATCGCGACCGCAGTCGCCCCGGGCGGCGGCCTGACCGACGTGCAGGCTGCGCTGCTCCAGGCGATCGCCAGCGCCCTCACCCGAATCGAGGTCGACTACCGCCATCTGGAGCCGCTGGGCCCAGAGGAGCTGGCCAGAGTCCTCGAACGCCGCGACCAGAGCTTCCGTCAACGCATCGTCCACCACATGGTCCTCGGTGAGCTGGTCCTGCGGCCGCTTCCGACCGAGGTGGCGTCGCGCGTGGCGAAATATGCGCAGGCACTCGGGGTCAACGACCGCTTCGTGCGGGTCGCCCGCCGCTACGCGCAGGGGGCGTACGGCCTGGCATGGATGGATTTGCGGCGCAGCGGGTTCGCCGAGCACGTCCGCCGGGCCGACATGGGCCAGCTCCGGACGAGGGTCGAGGTGGCTGACCCCTTCGCCGCGGCCGCGGTCGACCCCGAGCTCGAAGGGCGCTGGGCCTCCTTCCGCGAGCTGCCTCCGGGATCGCTCGGCCGGGCCGTGTGGGAGCTGTACGACAGCCGCGGCTTCGCGCTGCCCGGGACGGCGACTGGCGCCTCCGCCTACCTCGCGCAGCACGACTTCGTCCATGTGCTCGCGGACTACGGGACCAATCTGAAAGGCGAGTTGGAGGTGTTCGCGCTCATCGGACGCGCCGACCCTGACCCCAAGGGGTTTGCCTGGCTCGCGACCTTGATTGGACTCTTCGAGACCGGATACATCGCCGACACCGGCTTCTTCGAGCGCGACGTTCGGGAACGCAACATCCAGGCTCCCGGCATGCACTTCCGGGTCGGCGACGCCATCCGAAGGGGCAAGATCGTGAGCGAGACCTACCGCACCGACCTCTTCGAGGTCGATTACCACGAGCTGGCGGACCGGCAGGTGAGTGAGGTGCGGACGCTGCTCGGTATGCCGGAGAAGTCACCCGATGCGCTCAGGAGTGGATCGGCGGGCACCTTCGAGCGAGCCGGCATGTCGGAGCGGCAGCAACGAATCGCGGACGAACGTGAACGGCGCGACCAGGAGAGCTCGTGAACTTCACCCAGATCATCTCCGTCCGCTCCGACCAACCGGACGCCATTGTGCAGCTGCTCGCCGACTGGGACCGGAACCAAGCCGAAACGGACGTCATGGGGTACATCGGGACCCACGTGCTCGCTGATCGTGAGACCCCGGCCAGTTCCTGATCATCGCCGAGTTCGCCGCTGTCGACCCCGACGTGTCTGCCGTCGAGGAAGCCGCTCGCAACAACGAGCGACCCGAGACCCAGGCGTGGGCGAAGAAGCTTCTCGAAGTCATCGAGGGGGAGCCGGTCTAC